>NZ_CABVLY010000002.1 GCF_902498995.1 Burkholderia anthina | reverse complement strand
GCCGGCCGCGGTACCCGCGCCGCCGCCGAGGGCGCCGCCGATGATCGCGCCGGTGCGCTCGCGACGGTTCGACGTCACGGCGCCGCCGGCGCCGCCGCCGATCGCACCGCCGATGACGGAGCCCGTGCTGCCGCCAACCGCGCCGCCGACTGCTGCGCCGGCAACCCCGCCGAGCGCGCCGCCAAGCGCGTTGTTCAAGTCACCGGCCATTGCCGGCAGTGCGGTCGCGCCAGCCAGGGCGGCGACGACGAGAGCGGGGGCGATTTTCTTCCACATTCCCGTATTCTTCCTTGTTCGCAATCTGGTTATCGAAGGTCCGCTCGCGATGACGATCTGAACCGATCGACGTCGATCCAGGCATTGTGCCGAATCCCGGACCAATTCATTTCAATGAGCTTGCGGCGAAGAATAGCACCGCTCCCGTCTCCTTGCCGTCGACATTCTGGTAACAAGTTGTTTACGAAAATGGAAGCTTGGGCAGGCCGGCGGAAAAGCCGCAAACGCCCGCCGGACGGGCGTCCGGGCGATTCCCGCCCACCTCGGCGGAATGGCCGCGGGCACCGGAATCGCCCGGTCGAGACACACGTGGCAACACATCGGGCACGCGCGGCGAGCCATGCCGGCTGCAACCGGTCATCCGGCGTCGATGAGGGTCAGTACACGCCCGGGAGCAGGCGCCAGGTTCGCGCGAAGTACGCGTCGTATTCGGCGCCGAACTGTGCGCGCAGCAGCGCTTCCTCGGAGCGAATGCGCGCAACCAGCGGCACCAGCATCAGCGCGACCAGCAGCAGGCCGACACCCGAGCGGAACGCGCACGCCCAGCCGATCGAATTGACGAGCAGGCCGAGATAGCTCGGGTTGCGGATGTGGCGGTAAATGCCGCCCGTGACCAGCGTATGGCCCGGCTGGATGGCAACCAGCCCGCTGAAGCGCTTGCCGAGCACGAATACGGGCCAGATGCGCAGCACCCCGCCCGCGACGTACAGCACGACGCCGAACCACCGCACCGCATCGCCGCCGAAGGTCCAGACGTCGAGCCGGTCGGTCAGCGCGGGCAAATAGGCCAGCAGGAACCCGCTTGCCCCGAATGCCGCGAGCACCCAACGGTTGTCGCGGTTCTCGCGCTCGCCGGCGCTCAGGTTGCCTTCGGTGAACATCGCGGCGAACGCCAGCGCGAGCGTCACGACGGCGACGGCGACGGCGATCAGTTGCGGATGGGAGAAGAAGGCGGCGAACCCGCCGATGCCGAGCACGGCGAGCCCGAGATAGACGAGCGTGGAAACGCTCGACACGATTGAGACCTTGCGCGTGACGGACATGGCTGCCTCGCCGGGATGGGCCTTCCCGCGAAGTATAGGAACCCGGGCGAGCGATGCGCCGGCGCACCGTGACACGGCGCGCGCGTCGGCCCTGGCGATGGCGGCGGCGGCGCGGCGCCGAACGACGCGGCCGATCGATGTGCGGCGCAGCACGCGGGCCGGGCCCGCATGCGCGTACCGCCTGCTCAGCGGATGCGGAAGTTGCCGCCGATCCCGACGCTGATGGGCGGTGCGTAATACGCCGGCGCATAACCGTAGTAGCCTGGCGCGGGCGCGTACCCATAAGGCGGGGCAACGTAGCAGCCGGACAGGCCGCCGATCAGCGCAAACGTGATGAGGACTTTGTACATGGCTCGATTCCCGGCGAAAAGGACACGTGGCACCTTGCGAACGCCGGACCGCCGCGACCTGCGACGACCGGCACGAAGAGGCGATGCGCCCTTCCTGTCGCTCGATGAAACAATGCGCCGAGTCTAGCGCCGGGCCCGCGCGGACGAGTTTCGCGAGCGGTTACACGTGTTACCTCGCGTCACCGCTGATACAGATGCGCCGCGCCACCCGTACCGCGAGCCGTGCCCGCGTTACACGAAATGGGCGCGAATGCGCTGCGCGACCGATTCGAGCGCCGCCGCGTCGGCGATGTCGCGCGCGTGCATCCGCAGCTCGACGCCTTCCCAGCGCGGGATCACGTGGAAATGCACGTGCGGCACCGTCTGGCCCGCCGCCGCGCCGTTGAACTGGCCGATGAACACGCCGTCCGGCCCGAGCGCCGCGCGCACGGCCGCCGCGACGCGCTGCGTCATGCGGATGCCGGCCGCGGCCGCATCGCCGGACAACTCGAAGATCTGTGCGGCAGGCTCCTTCGGGATCACGAGCACGTGACCGTCGGCCTGCGGCATGAGATCCATGATCGCGATGGTTTCGTCGTCTTCGGCGACTTTCACGCACGGCAGTTCGCCGCGCAGGATTTTGGCGAACGGGTTGTTGTTGTCGTAGGACATGGCGTTTTCCGATAGCGGTTTGACGGGTTTGACTGGCAGGAGAGCAATGCCGGACGATTATCGGCCGATGGCCGGTTCGAGTTCAACTCGTCCTTTGCCGTACCGGCCCGCCGATCGCCAGGGCGCAAAGCCGGAAAGCGCACGCGGCCGCCATCCATTCGTCACGCAACCGCGATTGCACCGCGTCGCCCGAACCTGCGACACTGCCGCATCGCTGCCGGCCGGCACGCCACCGAGGACGCTCGCGCATGACGATTTCCATCAAATCGCTGATCCTGCGCGGCGCGGCACTCGCGGTCGTCGCCGCGATCGGCTACACGGGCTACATGCTGTCCCGGCTCGCGCCGATCGCGACCGGCTATGCGGCGAAGGCGCTGTGTTCTGGCGTGTTCGTGTCGGGCCGTCCGGCCGCGTCGGTGATCGACATCGACATCATGGCCGGCGTGCATCCGCTGCTGAAACTGGTGCGCCCGTCGATCGATCCCGAGCATCATCGCGCCGTCGCGACCTTCGCCGGCTTCGCGCAACGCGAAGCGGACTTCCGGCCCGGGCTCGGCTGCACGCTCGCGCTCGGGCCGTCGCCCGGCGTGCTGCCGGCCGCGCTGCCGCCCGTCCCCGATCCGCCGCCCGCGCAAGCGGCGCCCATCGCATCCGTCGCGCCGATCGTGCCGCCCGCCGGCATCGATGCACGCAAGCTGCAGGCCGCGCTCGATCGTGCGTTCGACGAACCCGATCCGGCGCGGCCGCGGCGCACGCGTGCCGTCGTCGTGATGTGGCGCGGCCAGGTGATCGCCGAACGCTATGCGCGCGGCTTCACGGCCGACACGCCGCTGCCCGGCTGGTCGATGACGAAGACCGTGACGGCCGCGCTCGTCGGCATGCTCGTCGCGCAACACACGCTGTCGCCGGATGCGTCGGCGCTGCTGCCCGAATGGCGCGGCAGCGGCGATCCGCGCGCGGCGATCACGCTCGACGAACTGCTGCGCATGACGAGCGGCCTGCAATTCAACGAGGACTACGACGACCCGCTGTCCGACGTCGCCGTGATGCTGTTCACGCAGCCCGACACCGCGCGCTTCGCGTCGTCCAGGCCGCTCGCCGCGAAGCCCGGCACGCAGTGGTACTACTCGAGCGGCACGAGCGCGATCGTCGCGCGCGTGATGCGCGTCGCGATGGGCGGCACCGAGGACGACTACCTCGCGTTTCCGCGCCGCGCGCTGTTCGCGCCGCTCGGGATGCGCAGCGCGGTGTTCGAGCCCGATGCGTCCGGCACGCTCGGCAGCGCGTCGTTCATGTATGCAAGCGCGCACGACTGGGCGCGCTTCGGGCAGTTCCTGCTGCAGGACGGCGTGTGGAACGGGCAGCGGCTGCTCCCCGAAGGCTGGGTGCGCTACCTGACGCGCGCGACGCCGCTGTCGCCGCGCGAGGAATTCGGCGCGCATCTGTGGGTGAAGGTGCCGGAGCCGTTCAACGATACCGGCCCGGATGCGCGAACCCTGCCCGCCGACGCATTTCATGCGGTCGGCCATGAAGGCCAGTTCGTGAGCGTGGTGCCGAGCCGCCAGCTGGTGGTCGTGCGGCTCGGGCTGTCTCGGCCGGAATCCGCGTGGAATCACGAAAGGTTTCTCGAACGCGTGCTCGACGCGGTGCCCGCGCCGGGCGCGTGACGGCCGGCGCGCGGCTTCCGTGATGCGGGCGGTGACACGGCGGCGGCGGCCGACGCCGCACACCGCCCGCTACTGGCGATGCATTACGGATTCGCGCTGCCCGCGTACTGCTTGAAGCCTTCGCGCGTCGCGAGACGGTCGATGTAACGCTTCGCCGCCGGGAAATCCGGGTGCTCGAACGGCGTGCCGAACCAGCGGTTCACCGACAGGCCGATCGGAATGTCGGCGAGCGTGAAGTGGTCGCCGGCCACGTATGCGCCGGTCGCTTCGAGCTGCGCGTTCAGCACCGTCATGAGCTTCGTCCAGCCCGCGATCGACTGCGCGATCACTGCCGGATCCTGATGATCGGGCGACTTGCGCACGAGGCCGAGGAATGCGCCGACCCATGAACGGTTCAGGTCGGCCGCCTGCCAGTCGATCCACTGATCGACCCGCGCGCGTGCCTGCGGCTCGGCCGGATACAGTGCATCGCCGCCATAGCGGTTCGCGAGGTAGCGGATGATCGTGTTCGATTCCCAAAGCACGAAATCGTCGTCCTTGATCACGGGCACGAGCGCGTTCGGATTCAGCGCGAGATAGGTCGGGTCGTTGGTCGTGCGAAAGCCCGAGCCCCAGTCTTCCTGTTCGAACGGCAGGTTCAGCTCGGTGCACAGCCACAGCACCTTGCGGACGTTGATGGACGGGATCTTGCCGAGGACGTGCAGCATGCAGTCTCCTTGTGAGGTCGGGTGCAAGGCGTTCGGGGCACTCGACCGGCCCGAACGGGTATCCGTCGAATTTATACACGACCTCGGGGCAAACGGCAGGCCGCGCGCGCAAAATCGGTGTGCGGCCGGCCGGTCAGGTCGTGCAGCGCGTGCTCGGCCGTCGGGAACCGGAACATGAATCCGTCCTGGTGCAGCCGTGCCGACATCACGCGCTGCCCGTCCAGCAGCAGCTCGGCCATCTCGCCCATCGCCAGGCGCAGCGGTGCGGCCGGCACGTGCAGCCAGGCGGGACGCCGCAACACCTTCGCGACGACCTGCACGAACTCGCGCTGGGTCACGGCCACCGGCGCGACCGCGTTGTAGACGCCGCGCATGCCGCCGTTCGACATCGCACGCGCAATGATCCGCAGCACGTCGTCCCGGTGAATCCAGCTCATCACCTGCGCGCCGTCGCCAAACCGGCCGCCCATGCCGACGTAGTGCGGCAGCAGCATCGGACGCAACGCGCCGCCGGGGCCGAACACGATGCCCAGCCGCAGCACCACCGTCCGCACCCCGTGGCGCTCGAGCGGCTGCGCCGACTGCTCCCACTGCCGGCACAACGCCGACATGAAGCCGCTGCCGGCACGGCTGTCCTCGTCGAGGCGCTCGTCGGCCGGCCGCACGCCGTAGTAGCCGATCGCCGACGCCTGGATCCACGTGCGCGGCTTGACCTCGGCGGTCTCGACCCAGCGCATCAGCGCCTGCGTGACGCCGACGCGGCTGGCGAGCAGCCGCGCCCGGCGACGCGCGCTCCAGCGCGCGCCCAGCACCGGCGCGCCCGCGAGATTGACGACCGTGTCGAAACGCTCGTGCGGCTGCAACTGCGCGGCGGACGTCACGCTGCGCACCCGGCCGTGAAACTGATAGGCCGCGCGCAGCGGATCGCGCGCCAGCAACGTGACCGTATGCCCCGCATCGAGCAACTGGTTCACGAGGATTTCGCCGATGAAGCCGGTCCCGCCGGTCACGAGCACGTTGCCGGCCGGCTGCCCGGCGAACGGATTGGCGGCCGGCGCGCGCCGCGCGACCCGGCAGGCCGCGATGCCGTCGCGGATGCCCGACAGCGTCACGCCGACGGCGAACAGGCCGAGCAGCCAGCCGCGCCAGCCGGCATCGATCGCGCGCAACGCGGTCGGCTCGTGCGCCCACGCAGCCAGCTGCATCGCGAGCATCCCGAACAGCGCCCCGCCGTTGACGGCCAGCAGCGTGTGCAGCACGCGCTCGGTCGCCGGCAGCTTGCGGCTTTGGTCCTCGACGACGAAATCCCACAACGTCAGCGCCACTTCGACGAGCACGACCGCCGCGATGGCCGCCACCCACGCGCCGTGAAAGGCGACGTTCGCGATCGACGCGAACACGACACCGTAGAGCACGGAACGCACCGCATGAATCGTCAGTTCGAGCCGCGCGCGCGGGCGGTGCGGCAGGTCCTGCGTGAGTTCGTGGTGGTAAAGCGTATCGAATGCGCCCATCGCGCCCTGCACGATCAGCAGATCGAGCGCCCAGTGAAAAGCCGGCAGCGTGTTCATGCGGTATCCCTCCGCCACAACCAGGCGAGCGGCGGCACCATCGCGACGAGCGCCGCGACATCGGCCGCCACGTGGCGCCCGACCTGCGCGTGCAACGACAACAGCAGGTCCTGCGGCGCCCAGATCAACAGGCCGGCCAGCAGCCATCCCCACACTTCGCGTCTGCGCAGCCGGTTGCCGAGGTGCACGAGCGCCAGCATCCAGACCGATGCGCATTGCAGCGTCGCGCCGAACAGCGACAGCCACCAGATCTGCTGCGCGCGCGCCGCGCCGGGCGCCGTTGCGGCCCAGAAATGCAACTCGATGCGCCGGTGATATGCGTCGAGCCACGACGCCCCGGCGACCCACGGAAGCGCCGCGCCGACCAGCAGATGCACGATCGCCGCCGCATACATCCAGTTCACGACGATGCGACGCACGTTGTCGCGTGCAGGTCGATCCGCCGCCGTGCTTTGCTCGACCCCGCCGCTACCGCACGCCCGGGCATCGCAGCGCGCTTCGGCACGATAGCCGAGCCAGCGCGACACCGCGTACCGGTTGCGCGCGACACGGCGATACAGCGGCGCGAACGCGTCGCGCACGACCGGCGCGCGCAGCAGCCAGACGAGCCCGTGACGCCCGACCAGCGTATAGGCGGCCACGATACTGTCGATGCCGGTCAGCATGCGTCCGTCGGGCAGGCGCGCATGCAGCTCGCGATTCATGGCGGAGAGGTCGACGCCCAGCGGCGCGGGATCGAAGCCCGGCGCGGCGATATCGACGAAGGCCAGCCGGTGTCGCGTGTCCCGCGCGCCGAGACGCCTGATTTCCGCCGCGCATAACGGACACCGTCCGTCGAAGTAAAGAACCAGCTCACTCGAATTCATGCTTTGCACTCCTTCTTTTTATCGCCAGCATCCGGAATCGATCGACTGCGTGGAACTGCGTCCCGCTGCTGCGCCTGCGCGGCAGCGACGCGCTTACATCGGCTTGAGCACCATCAGGAAGTAGACGGTCAGCATCGCGAAGAACGCCGGATAGCCGAGCAGCTCCCAGCGCTTCGCATAGCGCCAGTAGCGCTCCGGCAGGGCGGCGTCGCCATTCGCGTGCGCGAGCTTCGCCATCGAGGCCAGTTCGATCTGCAGCCACACGACCGGCAGCCAGCACACCCCCGCGATCGCATACAGCACGATCGACGCGACGAGCCACGGCGTATCCCACTGCCAGCCGGCCGTATGCGCGAGCCACAGCCCGGACGCGGGCTGGAACAGCACGGCCGGCGTCGTGAACCACCAGTCCGCGCGCACCACGAGACGCGACACGGCCGCGATCGCCGGCACCGAGCGCGTGCGGTTCGCGAAGAACAGGTAGAACGCGGTGCCGAAGCCGGTGCCCACCATCAGCACCGAGGACAGGATATGCAGCGTCTTGACGATCAGATAGATATTCATTTTTATTGCTCTTCGGCAAACAGGATCAGCAGGATCGCGAGAATCGGCACGTTCTTGAGCACGGGGCCGAACGGCTCGGCGAGCAGGGCCGGCATCGTGACCGCGATGACGGCCGAATACGCGACGATCAGCGCGCCTTGCGCGACCCACAGGCGACGGGACGGCGCAACGACGGTCGTCACGCCGAACGCGAAGTCCAGCGCGCAGGCCGCGTAGAGCGCGATCAACGCGGGCAGCCCGGTCAGGTGGGCGTGCGCGAGCATCGCCAGGCTGTCGCTCCGCGGATGGACAAATGCGCTGACGATGGCCGTCCAGATCCACACGATCGCGAGCGCACCGCGCAGCAACGGCCGCCGCCACATCGCGAGCGCGTCGTGGCGCAGCGCGTCCGCGTCCGCGCCGATGAAATGTCGCAGCCCGCGCGGCGGCCGGCCCAGCACGGCCGTGATGGCGGCGGGGTCGCCCGTGTTGCCGCCGCGCAGCATCGTCCACGTGTCGCGGGTCAGCATCGCGCCCGGGATCGCGCCGGACAGCGCGGCCGCCGCCCCGACCAGCGGGCCCGGCAGCGCGATACGCGCCGCCGGCCGAAAACCGAGCGCCGCACGATAGCCGCCCAGCATGTCGCGGTACTCGACTTCGTCGGCGCCGACGGCGTCGATGACGCGCTCGCCGGCCGCCGTCGCATCGACGAGCCGCGCAACGAGTTCGGCGAGATCGTCGACATGCACCGGGCGCAGCCGTTGATGGCCGCCCGCCGGCAGCACGTGCACGGGCAGGCTCGCGAGCATCCGGAAGAACCGCGCCGACGTGCCGGACACGCCATAGACGAGCGCCGGACGCACGATCCGGGAATCGAGCGGCAGCGTCTGCAGGAAGCGGTCGGCCGCGTGCTTGCTCGCGAAATACGGCGTATCGCCGCGTTCGACGCCCAGCGCGGAAATCTGGATCACGCGCCGCACGCCGGTGCGGCAGCATGCGGTGAAGAGCGCGCACGGCGCCGCACGATGCACGGTGTCCAGCGTCGCGCCGCGCCGGTCGGCGAGGATGCCGACCGCGTTGACCACCACGTCGACGCCCTCCAGCCGGGCCAGCCACGCATCGGCGTCGACGTCCTTCGCGAAGTCGATTTCGACGTCGCGCGGGCCGGCCGCACGGCGCACGCCGCGCAGCACGCGATGGCCGCCGGCTTCGAGCCGCGCGCTCAGCGCCCGCCCGATGAAACCGTTCGCGCCGCAGACGAGGATGTTCATGTCGCACTCCGTCGTGCGGCATGGCGGCGGTTCGTCAGCAAGGCCATGGTCATCGTCGTCCTCTATTTACAGTTATTTCTGTATAGACAGAAATACAAAATCCAAAAAAAGCGGGCTGTCTGCCCGCACGTCCGGTGCCGCTTACTTCGGCGACTTGCGCCGGACCGTCTGGCTGATCTTCGCGCCGATGCCGAGCGCCTTCATCAGCGTGTCCGGCTTCAACCGCAGCATTTCGTCCGACCAGGTCGTGAGCGTCTCGACGAACTGCAGCGTGTCGCGAATGCGCTGCTCGGTCTCGCGGCTTTCGTCGGCGATCTCGGGGCTCGTCAGGCAATCGCGAAGCACCGTGAGCGTCGGTTCGATCTCGCGCTGGCGCCGCCCTTCGACGATCAGCTTGAACAGTTCCCAGATGTCGGTTGACGTCTCGAAATGGTCGCGGCGATCGCCCAGCACGTGCACGACCTTCGCGAGCCGCCACGACTGCAGCTCCTTCAGGCTCGTGCTGACATTGGAGCGCGCGACGTTGAGCGTCTCGGCGATCTCGTCGGCCGCGACGGGCCGCCCGGCCAGATACAGCAGCGCGTGGATCTGCGAGACGGTGCGGTTGACGCCCCACCGCGAGCCCATTTCGCCCCAGTGGAGAATGAATCGTTCGGCAATCGGTGTGAGTTCCATGTCGGTGAATTTAGTTTTTTCAGTTATTTCTGTCAAGAGAGAAATTAATCGGCGAAGACGCGATGCGCCGCCCGGACGGTCCGGCCCGCGCGGCAGCCGCCGCCGTTACCGCCCGCCTTTGCCGCCCTGCCCGCCCGCTTCCATTACAATGCGCGGGATTTTTCCGATTTCAGGCCGTCCCCGCCTTTCTGACTAGAGGTTCCCCATGATCATCAAACCGCGCGTGCGTGGCTTCATCTGCGTGACGACTCATCCCGTCGGCTGCGAAGCCAACGTCAAGGAACAGATCGACTACGTGACTTCGCACGGCCCGATCGCCAACGGCCCGAAGAAGGTGCTCGTGATCGGCGCGTCGACCGGCTACGGCCTCGCCGCCCGGATCTCGGCCGCATTCGGCTCGGGCGCGGACACGCTGGGCGTGTTCTTCGAGCGCGCCGGCAGCGAAACGAAACCGGGCACGGCCGGCTGGTACAACAGCGCCGCATTCGAGAAATTCGCCGCCGAAAAGGGGGTCTATGCGCGCAGCATCAACGGCGACGCATTCTCCGACAAGGTCAAGCAGATCACGATCGACACCATCAAGCAGGATCTCGGCAAGGTCGACCTGGTCGTCTACAGCCTCGCGGCGCCGCGCCGCACGCATCCGAAGACGGGCGAAACGATCAGCTCGACGCTCAAGCCGGTCGGCAAACCGGTCACGTTCCGAGGCCTCGACACCGACAAGGAAGTGATCCGCGAAGTGTCGCTCGAGCCGGCCACGCAGGAAGAGATCGACGGCACCGTCGCCGTGATGGGCGGCGAGGACTGGCAGATGTGGATCGACGCGCTGGCCGAAGCCGGCGTGCTGGCCGACGGCGCGAAGACGACCGCGTTCACGTATCTCGGCGAGCAGATCACGCACGACATCTACTGGAACGGCTCGATCGGCGAAGCGAAGAAGGATCTCGACAAGAAGGTGCTGTCGATCCGCGACAAGCTGGCCGCGCACGGCGGCGATGCCCGCGTGTCGGTGCTGAAGGCCGTCGTCACGCAGGCGAGCTCGGCGATCCCGATGATGCCGCTCTACCTGTCGCTGCTGTTCAAGGTGATGAAGGAAACCGGCACGCACGAAGGCTGCATCGAGCAGGTGTACGGTCTCCTGAAGGACAGCCTGTACGGCGCGACGCCGCACGTCGACGACGAAGGGCGCCTGCGCGCGGACTACAAGGAACTCGATCCGCAAGTGCAGGGCAAGGTCGTCGCGATGTGGGACAAGGTGACGAACGAGAACCTGTACGAGATGACCGACTTCACCGGCTACAAGACGGAATTCCTGCGTCTGTTCGGCTTCGAGATCGCCGGCGTCGACTACGACGCGGACGTGAACCCGGACGTGAAGATCCCGGGCATCATCGACACGACGGTCTGACGACCGGGCCCGCCGCGCGCGAGCGCGGGCGGCGGGCCGTCTTCCACGAGCGGCGTCAGGCCGGCGCCGCCTCGTCCAGATACACACCGTCCGACAACGTGGCCTTCACCTGCCGCGTGAACTCGTCGGTGGACACCTCCTCCGCACCGGATTCGATCGCGTCGTACGCCTGGCGCACGACGTCGGCCGGCGTCGCCTTGGGTACGTCGAGGCCGCGCGTCAGGTCCGTATCGATGAAGCCGGCGTGCAGCCCGACCACCTGCGTGCGCTGCTCGCGCAGCGAATGCCGCAGCCCGTTGGTCAGCGCCCACGCGGCCGATTTCGACACGCCGTAGCCCGACAGGATCGGCCGGTTCACCCAGCTCGCGACGGACAGCACGTTCAGGATCGCGCCGCCGCCGTGGCCGGCGAGCGTTCCCGCGAACGCGCGCGACATCGCCAGCATCCCGAACACGTTGGTCTCCAGGTGGGCGCGCAATGCGTCGACCGCGCCGTCGTCGGTCAGGCTGCCGAGCCGCGCGATGCCCGCGTTGTTGATCAGCAGCGTGACGTCGCGCGCCGCGTCGGCGGCCGCGGCGACCGCCGCCGGGTCGGCCACGTCGAGCTTCACGGGCACCACGCCCGGCAGCGTCACGCTGGCCGGATCGCGTGCGCCCGCATAGACCTTGCGCGCGCCCCGTTCGAGCGCCTGCTTCGCGAACTCGAGGCCAAGCCCGCGGTTCGCGCCCGTGATGAAAACGACTGCACCTTCGATCTTCATGATCGTTCCTTTCCGAGATTCGATCCCGTCCGCGCCGGTTCGCCGCGCGCCCGGAATCCGGTGAAAAACCACGCTGCCTTCGCGCACCGAACCGTTGCCCCGCCGGTGCCGGAAGCCGGGCCGCCATCCCGCCGCCCGCGCCTCGCCGCACCCAAGACTCCGACCGACATCCATCCGTGCCGGGCCGGTTGCTTCGCTTCGTCCGCGAAGTCGGCTACACTTGATCTCAATGTCGATCACCATCGTCTTTGCGACGCATAGTGCCAGCGCGATTCCGGTACGTCAATGGTGATCGCCATTGTGATTTTCAATCGTTGTAATTGATGGAATGAGGGAGGGATCGATGGGCGTCTCGAGACAACAGGCCGCCGACAACCGCAACGCGATCGTCGCGGCCGCCGAGCGGCTGTTCCGGGTGCGCGGCGTCGACGCGGTCGGGCTGACGGAATTGATGAAGGAAGCCGGCTTCACGCAGGGCGGCTTCTACAACCATTTCAAGTCGAAGGACGCGCTGGTCGTCGCCGTGATGGACAAGGCGATGCAGGATCGCGCCGATTCGCCGAACGCCGGCAGCGTCCCGGAACAGGTGACGGCGTACCTGTCGGGCGCGCATCGGGACGACGTCGAAGCCGGCTGCCCGCTGTCGGGCTTCGCGGGCGATGCGCCGCGGCTGACCGATGCGGCGCGCGCCTGCTACACGCGCGGCGTCGCCGCGTATCTCGACCGGCTGGAACGCATGGTGGCCGCGGAAGGCGCGGCCGCGGCCGACGCGCGCGGCGACACGATCGCCGTCTTCAGCCAGATGGTCGGCGCGCTGGTGCTGTCACGGGCGGTGGCCGGCACCGATCCCGCCCTGGCCGACGAGATTCTCGATGCGGCGCGCCGCGCGCTCGTCGGGCAGCCCGCCCCCGGCGATCCGGCCGTGCCGGCATAACGGCACGGCGCCGTTCGCGGGCGTGCCTACTGCATCGCCATCGCTATTGGATCGCCCTCGCCGCATCCCACAGCGGCTGCTGGCCGAGCGCCGCATGCCACGTTTCGAACTGCGTGCGCCATGACTCGAACGGCTCCATCAGCGGATGACGCGGATCCCCGCTGAGCGAATACGCCATCCCTTCGATCAGCCAGCGCGGCTTGGTCGCGACTGCGAGGTTGCCGAGCACTTCGGCCTGCCGGTGATGGATCAGCTCGTGCGCGAGAAAGTAGGTCTGCCAGCCGCGCGGCGCCACGACCACGCCGAAATCCCCGAGCGTCAATGCCGCGCGTTCGCCAAGGCCGAAAGCATCCGCACACGCGCGCGTCGAGCAGAACACGACGCGCGGCGCATCGCGAAACCGGCCCACGGCCGCCGCCGCGCGCGCATAGCCGTCGCGATAGAGCTGCCGCGCGTCGCCGAGCTTCGCGGCATCGTCGATGCAGATGTCCGCGCGCGGACACGACACGCCGGGCAGCAGCGCGGGCGCGACGACGCGCAGCGGCTTGACGAGCGCGTAAGCGGCGATCGGCAGCGCGACCAGCAGCCCCGTGAGGGCGAAAGCGACGTGGGAGCGTTTCATCGTGGCGGCCATTCCGTTGGCGTTCCGGTGGAGTGTTGCAGCACGAATATATCGGAGCCGCGCCGCCGCCGGCCGGCTTTTCCGGCCGCGTGGCTTGCACATCGGCGGCGCGGCCGGTGACGCGCGACGGGAGAGGTCGCCGGAGCGTCGCATCGCGGCCCGCTCGGGTTGTCATTCCGCCTGACCATTAAGACGTTTTCCGACTTAATTTCACCCGAATAATATATTGGACGCATTACCGGAAGCACCGCATCCTTGCCGCACATCGACCCGCCGCCCCGCAAGGACCGCACATGAAGCACAACGAATGGCTCACCGGAATCGGCTATGGATTGCTCGCGGCACTCATCTGGGGCGGTTTTCCGGTCGTCACGCGGCTGGGCGTCACGCATGCCGCGCTCGACGCGTTCGGCATCGCGTTCATCCGCTTCGCCGTATCGGGCACGCTGCTGCTGCCGGTCGTGCTGCGTCGCGGCGTCCGCTCGCTGCGCCCCGCGGCGATCGTGCTGATGGTGACCGGCGCCGGCGCGCCGTACATCCTCACGGTCGCGGCGGCGCTGAGCCGCGCGCCGGTCGGCTACTTCGCGCTGACGCCCGGCAGCATGATCGCGTTCACGGCCGTCCTCGGCCGGTGGATCGCGCGCGAGACGCTGCCCGCCGCACGGATCGCCGGCATCGTCGCGATCCTGGCCGGGATGGCGCTGACCACCTCCGACGCGCTGAGCGGCGCGATCGGGCCGCTCGCCCTCGCGCTGTTCGTGCTCGGCGGCCTGCTGTGGGCCGTCTATAACGTCACGACGAAACACGCGGCCGCCGGTGCGCTGCATGCGACGGCCATCGTGTCGGTCGGTTCCGCGCTGCTCTACTGCCCGCTTTATCTCGCCGTGCGCGGCGGCGCCGTGCTGCACGCGCCCGTCGCGGCCATCGCCACGCAGGCGATCTACCAGGGCGTGCTGATGTCGGTGCTGGCGCTCTACTGCTTCAGCCGCGCCGTCGTCGCGCTGGGGCCGGCGATCGGCGCAACCTTCGCCGCGCTGATGCCGCTGCTCGCCACGCTCGAAGCGGCGCTGCTGCTCGGCGAACGACCGCACGCCGCGGCGCTCGCCGGCATCGCGGTCGTCACGGCCGGCATGATCGCGAGCCTCGTGAGCCGAAGGCAGTCGGGAGAACCGCGTGCCGTCGCGCCGCCGAAGCCGATCGCGAACGGGTGACGCGGCATGCGGCGCGAGTGTCGCCGATGCGCCCGCTTCCGGCGGCCGACGACGTTACACGAGCTGCTTGTGAAAATACGTGGTCGCGCACAATGTGCCGTCGGGCATCAGCGCGTAGTTCGGCACGATACCGACGCGCTGCCAGCCGGCCCGCTCGTACAGGCGCTCGGCATCGCCGCCCGTCACCGTGTCGAGCACGAGCACGGTCTTGCCGGCCTCGCGCGCGGCGTCGTCGGCAGCCGCCATCAGACGCGCGGCGATGCCCTGCCGGCGCGCATGGCGGGACACGAGCATCTTTGCGATGTCCGCGCGATGCGGCTGGTTCTCCGGCTGCCCGGTCACGACCTGGACGGTGCCGACGATCCGGCCGGCGGCGTCCTCGGCGACGAGCAGGATGCGCTCGCCGCTCGCGACCCCGTCGGCGACGCGCGTCCAGAACGCGACGGCCGTCGCGCGCGCGATCGGCAACATGAAGCTGACGGACGCGCCGCCTTCGACGCAATCGATCAGCACGTCGGCAAGCGCGTCGACGCTGGCATGCGCTTCGTTCGCGTCGACACGGCGAACGGTCACGGGGTCTGTCATACCCTCTCCGGTATATCAGGCGGGGCACGCGTTCGGTCGGCGTGCGCCCGGATCGAATGGCATGCCGGTGTGCAGACGATGCATGCGCAACGGCGGCAGGTGTTCGGCAACACGGCGCCCGGCAGGGCCAGCGCGCGTTACCGCCCCAGCATCCTACGCGATGAAAATTTCCTGTGCATTGCCTATACTTAGCCGCATGGCTAACTTTCAACCCGGCATCGACGACGTATTCCACGCCCTCGCCGACCCGACGCGCTGCGCGATCGTCAGCGCACTCGGGGGCGGCGGGCGGACCGTATCGGAACTGGCCGCGCCGTTCGACATGGCGCTGCCGTCGTTCATGAAGCACGTCGCCGTGCTCGAACGCAGCGGCCTCGTCCAGACCCGGAAAGACGGCCGCTCGCGCACCTGCGAGCTGGTCGGCAGCCGGCTGGCGGAAGCCGAGCAGTGGCTTGCCGCCCAGCGCGCGCTGTGGGAAGCACGCGCCGATCGTCTCGTGGAATTCGTCGAACGCCGCCACCAGGAGGACTCAACCCATGTCAGCCAGCCACGTCGACCCCGCCGCAACCCATGACCTCGTCATCACGCGCACGCTGCGCGCGCCGCGCCAGGCGCTCTGGCGCGCGTGGACCGACCCCGAACTGCTGAAGGAATGGTGGTGCCCGAAACCGTGGACCACCGAAGTCCGTGCGTTCGACCTGCGCCCGGGCGGCGCCTTTCACACGTTCATGCGCGGCCCCGACGGCGGCACGAGCGACAACCCCGGCTGCTTCCTCGAAATCGTGCCGCAAGCGCGCATCGCGTTCACGTCGATGCTCACGGGCGGCTGGCGGCCGCAGGTGCCGTGGATGGGCTTCACGGCCGTCATCACGATGGACGACGACGACGACGGCTGCCGCTACGAAGCACGCGTGATGCATCCGGACGCGGCGACGCGCGAGCGCCACGAGGCGCTCGGCTTTTTCGAGGGCTGGAACATCTGCATCACGCAGCTCGACGAATTCGCGGCCGCCTTGCGCTGATCGGGTACGCATGCGCGGCCATTGCATGCCGCCACGCACGCGCCTAGGATTCCTGAAGGAAGCACGACGACACGCCGGCATCCGGCGTGCACCGTCGCGCGCGCTCCGCGGGAGGCCACATGCTGCGCACGCACACGCATTCGACCCGGGTCAGCCGGCACCTGAACGCCCCGCGCGGGCGCGTCTATCGCGCGCTGCTCGACCCGCACGCGGTCGAACAATGGAAAGTGCCGGACGGCATGACGTGCCGCGTGCACGCGTACGACGCGCGCGAAGGCGGCGCGCTGCGCGTGTCGCTGAGCTACGACGATTCGTCGAGCGGCACCGGCAAGACCGCCGCGCACACCGACACCTATCACGGCCGCTTCGTGACGCTCGTGCCCGACGAGCAGATCGTCGAAATCGACGTGTTCGAAACCGACGATCCGATGCTGCGCGGCGCCATGACGATCACGATCACGCTGTCCGACGAAGCGGGCGGCACGCGCGTCGACGCCGTGCACGACGGTGTGCCGCCGGGCGTGCCGGCCGCCGACAACGAAACCGGCTGGCAGATGGCGCTCGCAAGGCTCGCGACGCTGGTCGAGAAGGGTTAGTGCGGGGTTAGTACGCACTCGCGTCACGCGGTAACGCCCGCATGCTGACTGCGGCTGCAGCGGGCGCGGCGTCATCACGGGTGCCGCCGGTCCCGTCCCGGCCCCTGCGGCAGCGCAAAACGCCGCCACGTGCGACACTGGCCCGCATTCGCGTGCGCGCCCCGCCCGCGCACGCCCCATCCGGACACGCATGAGGAGACCGATGCGATGAACGCCGCGCGCACCGCCACCTGGTATTTCGATTTCGTTTCGCCGTTCGCCTATCTGCAGCAGGAACGGTTCGATCAACTGCCGCCTGCCGCCGCATACGAGCCGAAGCCGATCGTGCTCGGCGCGCTGCTCGCGCACTGGGGCCAGAAAGCGCCGGCCGAGATCGCGGCGAAGCGCACCTTCACGTATCGCCACGCGCAATACCGCGCGGACAAGCTCGGCATCGCGTTCCGGATGCCGCCCGCGCATCCGTTCAACCCGATCCGGCCGCTGCGTCTCGCGATCGCGATGGGCGGCTCGCCCGACGCGATCCGGCGGATCTTCCGGCACATCTGGCGCGACGGCAACGACGTCTCGACGCCGGACGGCTTTGCCGCGCTGTGCGACGCGGTCGGCTTTCCCGAAGGCGTGACGGCCGTCGAAACCCAGGCGGTGAAGGACGCACTACGCGCGAACACCGATCAGGCGATCGCGCACGGCGTGTTCGGCGTGCCGACCTTCGAACTCGACGGCGACCTGTTCTGGGGCGACGACGCGACCGACATGTTCGTCGACTGCGCGACGTCCCGCGCGTGGCTCGATTCACCCGAAGTACGCCGCATCAGCGCCTTGCCCGAAGGCATCCGGCGCGGCTGACGGCGCGCGCGGCGGCACCTGCCGCTCACGCATCGCGCCCTTCGACGAGTGCAGGCACGGCCTCGCGCATCATCGCGACGAAGCGCACGAGCCGCGACGGATAGAACTGCGCGTGCGGGTAGGTCATGTAGACCGGCAACGGCGCGGCCTGCCAGTCGGGCGCGAGATGCACGAGTTCGCCGCGCGCGAGATGGTCGGCCAGCATCCACGACGAACCGACACACGCGCCGACCCCGAGCAGCGCCGCGCTGCGCAGCGCGTAGAGATTCGCGGTCGTGATGCGCGGACGAATCGCGATACGCCGCGTGTCGCCCGTGACGGCATGCGTCAGCGTCAGCTCGGTCCGGTAGTACGTGCGCAGCGCGAGCCACGGCAACGCGGCGAGCGCGTCGGGATCGGCGGGCACCTCGGCGCCGTTCAGCACGGACGGCGCGGCCACCACGAAGCGCGGCACCTTGGTCAGCCGGATCGCGACGACAGACGGGTCGGTCGGCTCGCCGACCTGGATCGCACAGTCGATCCCGCTGCCGACGAAATCCCGCACCTCGTCCTGCAACAGCCACTCCACCGATACGCGCGGGTAGTCGCGCAGAAACCGCGCGAGCGGCGCGACGAAGCGCTCCTGTCCGAACGCATGCGGCACCGCGACCCGCAGCAGGCCGTCGGGCTCCTCCTGCGCGCCGCGCAGGTCGGCTTCGAACGCCGCCCAGTTCGTCAGCAGCTCCTTCGCGCGCGTGAAACAGCGCTCTCCATCGACCGTCAACCGCATCGTATGGGTCGTCCGCTGCAGCAGCCGGACCCCGAGCGAGCGTTCGAGCGCCTGGAGCCGCCGGCTGATGGTCGGCTGGGTCGTGTGCAGTTGCGCGGCGGCGGCCGACAGGCTGCCGGCCTCGACTATGCGTACGAAGGTTTCCATCAACTCGAAACGATAGCCCGCGCCGTCGACGGGCACCGCCTGAATGCGCTCAGACCCGCCAGCAGCGGGCGAGGCAGGAATTTTCTCGGTCATGCGTGAAGCGTATAACAAATCTGCGCCGGGCGGCACTACCGCGGCCGGCTGCCAGTCGGCACACTCGCGTCCATTCGTTAGCCCAACAAGGATGTACGCGATGTCCACCCCGACCCGTCTCGACGCCGCGCCCCGCGCGGCCCATGCACCGGCCCATGCGGCCCATGCACCCGCCGCATCGATGCCCGATCGCCGGCTCGTGCTGCTGCTCGCGGCGGCAGCCGGCCTCGGCGTCGCGCCGCTCTACTATGCGCAGCCGATGCTCGCCGCCCTCGGCGCCGATCTCGGCGCGTCGGCGCGCGCGATCGGCTTCGTGCCGACGCTCACGCAGCTCGGCTATGCGCTCGGCATCCTGCTGCTCGCGCCGCTCGGCGACCGCTTCGACCGGCGCCGCGTGATCGTGACGAAGGCCGCCGCGCTGGTCGTCGCGCTGCTGCTTGCGGCCGTTGCGCCGTCGCTCGGGCTGCTGCTGGCCGCGAGCTTCGCGATCGGCCTGACCGCGACGATGGCGCAGGACGTCGTGCCGGCCGCCGCGACGCTCGCGCACGACACACATCGCGGCCGCATCGTCGGCACGGTGATGACGGGGCTGCTGCTCGGCATCCTGCTGTCGCGCGTCGTCGCCGGATTCGTGGCGGAGACGGCCGGCTGGCGCGCGATGTTCGCGCTCGCGGCCGCCAGCGTCGCGGCGATCGGCGTCGTGGCCGCACGCGGGTTGCCGCGCTTCGAGCCGACCACGCAGCTGTCGTACCGCGCGCTGATCGGATCGCTCGCGGATTTGTGGCGCCGTCATCCGGCGCTGCGCCGCGCCGCGCTCGCGCAAGGGATGCTCGCCATCGGGTTCAGCGCGTTCTGGTCGACGCTCGCCGTGATGCTCCACGGCGCGCCGTTCCACCTCGGCAGCGCCGCGGCCGGCGCATTCGGCCTCGCGGGCGCCGCCGGCGCGCTGGCGGCGCCGATCGCCGGACGCCTCGCCGATCATCACGGCCCCGAACGTGTCACGCGCATCGGCATCGCGATCGCGACGGTGTCGTTCGCCGCGATGGCCGCCGCGCCGCTGATGACGCCGCATGCGCAACTCGCGCTGCTCGCCGTCGCGACGATCGGCTTCGATCTCGGCGTGCAGGCCACGTTGATCGCGCACCAGGCGATCGTCTACCGGATCGATCCCGCGTCGCGCAGCCGCCTCAACGCGGTGCTGTTCGTCGGCATGTTCATCGGGATGGCGGCCGGCGCCGCGCTCGGCAGTTCGTTGCTCGCGCAACTGGGCTGGAATGCGGTGATCGTGCTGGCCGTCACGACGTCGCTCGCGGCGCTCGCCGTGCGCATGTGGCGCCGGTAATTCCCGGCGTGGCGACCCAAAGGCGGGCAGGCCCACAGGGCTTGCCCGCCTTTTCTTTTTGTTTTCGTTCGACGCTGTACGGCCCGGCGCGGCGCGGCATATCCGTGCGGCGCGCAGGCCGCATTCGAGCATCCGGTGCAAGGTTTGCGATCGCGCGGCGGATTACCTAGTTCAACCGATTATTTTTCGCCGATCCCGCGAGCGCTGCGCGCAACCATCAGAGGATTCGACATCGCCACGTCACATGGCCCTCTCCCATCCGGCCCCACTGGAAAAGCGCGTTTTATCAGGGGATTCCCGGTATTTTTTCCCATTTTCTTCGAAATTACCGATGACATACTTGCCCCCCATTGCGCTCCGGTGCGAGCGCGCTTCCTGATCCGGCCGGCCGCGCGTCATGCGCCGCGCGTCCGCCGGCGTCGCAGAACATGAATAATTTCGACACCACGATCCAGATCTTCCTGACCCGCATCACGCTCAGCCCTCTGATGAATCACGCGATCCGCGTGATCGCCGGTCTCTACACGTTCAAGGGCTTCGTGCTCATTCCCGTGCTGTGCTGGCTGTGGTTCCAGCCGGGGCCGCACCGCGAGCGGCAACGCGAGCTGGTCGTCGCGACGGTCGCGAGCGGGCTCGCCGCGCTCGCATTCGGCCGCCTGCTCGCCAAGGTGCTGCCGTTCCGCGTGCGGCCGATCTACAACCCCGATCTGCACCTGCACTTTCCGACCGCGGGGCTGCGTACCGCGACGCTGCAGACATGGAGCTCGTTTCCGAGCGATCACGCGATGCTGTGGATGGCGATCGCGGCCGGGATCTTCATCATCACGCGTCGCGTCGGCGTGCTCGCGCTGCTGTATGCGGCCGTGTTCATCTGCGTGCCGCGCGCGTATCTCGGCTATCACTATCCGACCGACCTGATCGCCGGTGCCGCGATCGGCATCGCGATCGCATGGCTGCTGACGCGCGACGCCATTCGCTCGCGCTTCGCGCCGCAGGTGCTGGAGGCGATCCGGCGCTTCCCCGCGCCGGCCTACACGCTCGCGTTCCTGCTGTGCTTCGAGCTGATCACGCAGTTCGACGAACTGCTGACGCTCGCGCAGTCGGTCAAGCACACGACGATGTAACGGGAAGGCGCCGCCATGCTTCCGCTCCTGTGGTCACGACGCACCCGTACCCGCTGCCGGCCCAGCGCGGCGACGTCGCGCGGTGCGCGTGCCGCCGCGCCCCTGGCCGCGCATGTCAGTCGCGATCGGGCGCGCCGAGCGGAAAGAACGAACGATACGGCCGCGCCTCGTCGACCGCCCGCGCAAACGACGGCCGCGCAAGCAAGCGCCTGCGATACGCGATCACGTTCGCGAACGACGGATCGATCCGGTGGGTCCAGTCCGCGTAGAACAGGAACGGGGCCGCGCCGCAGTCGGCGAGGCTGAAGCGGTCGCCGGCCGCCCATTCGCGATCGGCCATCTTCCGGTCGAGCCACGCGTACGACGTGTCGAGCATCGCGCGTGCATCGGCGACGCCGCGCGCATCGCGCTCGTGCGCCGGCCGCAGCGCGTCGTACACCACCTTCTGCTGCGGCGTCGACACGTAGTTGTCGAAGAAGCGATCCATCATGCGCGCCTCGAGTGCCGCGCGCGGATCGTCGGGCAGCAGGCGCACGGGGCCCGGATGAGCGAGGCCGAGATACTCGATGATGATGGTGGCCTCGAACACGGTGCGCCCCGCGTCGACGAGCACCGGGAAGCGCTTCATCGGCCAGAGCGCGGCCAATTCCTGCATCGGCTTCGGATCGTCGTGCGCGAGCACGCGATATTCGAACGGCGTGCCGTTCTCGTATAGCGCGGTCAGCACTTTCTGGCAGTAGGACGAAAAGGGATGGGCGTAAAGCGTCGGCGTCATCGCATGGTCTCCCGGGTTTCGGCGCCGCGTCGTGCAGCGCCACGTGATCGGATACCTTGACGACGAGCGGCACCCGCCCGATTCGACATCGCTCCGATCATTTTTTCTCCGGCGCGCGACATCGCACCGCTACGACCGGCCGTCCTTCACGACGCGCCCTTCGCCGCGCCAGCGCAGCATCCCGCCGCCCAGATTCGCGACGGCATCGAAGCCGGCTTTCAGCAGGATCACGGTCGCCTGCGCAGAGCGGCCGCCGGCGCGGCAGACGGTCACGATCGGCCGGTCGCGTGCGAGCTCGCCGGTGCGCGCGGCCAGCTCGCCGAGCGGAATCGGCGTCGCGCCGGGCAGGTGGCCGAGCGGGCCGGTGAATTCGTCCGGCTCGCGCACGTCGACGATCTGCACGGCCGGCAGATGATCCTCGAGCCACTGCGGATCGATTTCCCAGAACCCGGCGAACGTATAGACGAGCGGCGCCCAGTCGGCCGATTGCTGCGCAGCGGGTGCGTTCTCGGCCACGCCGCACTGCAGGTTCGCGGGCACCGCGACGTCGATCTGACGCGGATGCGCGAGCCCGAGGTTGCGCATGTAGCCGGCGAAATCGTCTTCGCTGAGATCGCCGCCCAGGCGCGGATTGAAGCGCCGCTCCTCGCCGACGCTCGTCACCGTCAGCCCGCGATAGTCGTGCGCCGGATACAGCAGGCACGCCGCCGGCAGCGTGAAGAGCCGGCCGTGCACCGCGCGATACAGTGCGCGCGGGTCGCCCTGCTGGAAGTCGGTGCGGCCGGTGCCGCGAATCAGCAGGCAGTCACCGGTAAACGCCATCGATTCGTCGTCGAGCACGAGGCTGATGCAGCCGCTCGTGTGGCCCGGCGTCGCGCGCACGGTCAGGTAGCGCGTGCCGAACGTGCAGCGGTCCCCGTCGTTCAGGTAGCGGTCCGCGCCCTGCGCGCCGCTCGCGGCCGAGATCGAGATCGCGCTGCCGGTGCGCTGCTTGAGCAGCCACGCGCCCGTCACGTGATCGGCATGCACGTGCGTGTCGATCGTCACGACGAGCCGCAGGCCCAGTTCGTCGAGCAATGCCGCATCGCGGCGCACCTGCTCGAATACCGGGTCGATCAACAGCGCTTCGCGCGACGCGCGGTCGGCGAGCAGATATGTGTAGGTCGACGATTGCGGGTCGAAGAGTTGCCGGAAGATCATCGCGAAGTGGCTCCGTCGGCTGGGCGTGGCGGTTGCGCGGCCGGCCCCGCGTGCGCCGTCGCCGCGCGGGGCGCGCGTTCATACAGGGTAGTTCAAAACGCGCACGCCGCCCGGCCCGTCGCGCACGCTGCCTTACACTACCGGCTGTTCTCGTCTTACGTTCACAGGAATTGCGCCGACATGTCGATGACGATCGATCCGAAGCAGGCCGCCGCGCTGCTGGCCGTCGCCGACACGGGCAGCTTCGAGCAGGCCGCCGTGCGCCTGCACGTGACCGCGTCCGCCGTCACGCAGCGGGTCCGCGCGCTGGAGGCAAGCCTCGGCACGCCGCTCGTGCTGCGCACGCGGCCGTGCCGGCCGACGCTGGCCGGGCAACGCGTGCTGCAGCACCTGCGCCGCGTCGCGCTGCTGCAGGCCGACCTGCAAAGCACGCTCGCGACCGAGCGCGAATCGCCGATCTCGGTCACGATCGCGCTGAACTCCGACAGCCTCGGCACCTGGTTCCTGCCCGCGCTGACGTCCGTGCTCGCGGGCGAACGCATCCTGTTCGAGCTGATCGTCGAGGATCAGGACCATACGTTCGCGCTGCTCGAAAGCGGAATGGCCGTGGGCTGCGTGACGACCGAGCCGAAACCGATGCGCGGCTGCGCCGCGACACCGCTCGGCACGATGCGCTACCGGCTGCTCGCGGCGGCAGCCTTCGCGGGGCGCTGGTTTCCGCGCGGCCTGAATCGCATGAGCGCGCGCGATGCGCCGGTCGTCGCATATTCGCGGCGCGACACGCTGCAGTCTGCATTCCTGAAGGAGAAGTTCGGATTGCCCGAAGGTGCGTATCCGTGCCACTACGTGCCGGGCACGCACGCGCATTTCGCGGCGGTGCGGCACGGGCTCGGCTACGCGATGGTGCCGGAGCCGCTGATCGGCGGCGCACCGCTCGACGCGCAGGGGCTCGTCGATCTCGCGCCCGCGCATCCGACCGACATCACGCTTTACTGGCATGCGTGGACCGTGCAATCGCCGACGATGGCGTCGCTGTCCGCGCGGGTCGTCGAAGCGGCGCGCCGGTTGCTCGCGCCGCTGCCGACGTGACGTGAAACGAGGTGCCGCGCGTCGCGCACGGCACCGTCGGGGACGTTACGCGCGCCGCTGCGCGAAATACGCGCCGACCGCATCGATGAAGGTATCGATGTCCGCGCGCGACACGTCGCAATGCGTGACGAAGCGCGACGCGTACAGCATCTGCGTGAGAATCCCGCGCGCCTTCAGCCATGCCTCCAGCGGCGCGCAATCGGCTTCCGGGAATTGCGCGAACACCATGTTCGTCGCGTGCGACAGCACCTTCACCGGCTCGATGCGCGCGAGGCCTTGCGCGAGATGCGCGGCATTCGCGTGATCGTCGGCGAGCCGCTCGACGTTGTGGTCGAGCGCATACAGGCAGGCCGCCGCGAGAATGCCCGACTGCCGCATCCCGCCGCCCAGCACCTTGCGCCAGCGCTGCGCGCGCTCGACCAGCGCGCGATTGCCGACCAGCACCGAACCGACCGGCGCGCCGAGCCCTTTCGAGAAACAGATCGACACGGTATCGAAGGGCGCGCACAGCTCGGCGATCGGGCGGCCCGACGCAACGGCCGCATTGCACACGCGCGCGCCGTCGAGGTGCGCTGCCAGCCCACGGCTGCGCGCGAACGCGACGGCTTCCTGCACGTAGCCTTCCGGCAACACCTGGCCGCCGATCGTGTTTTCGAGCGCGAGCAGGCGCGTGCGCGCGAAGTGATTGTCGAGCGGCTTGATCGCCGCGGCGATCTTCGCGAGCGGCAGCGTGCCGTCGGGTGCGTTCTCGATCGGCTGCGGCTGGATGCTGCCGAGCACCGCCGCGCCGCCGCCTTCGTACTTGTAGGTGTGCGCGAGCTGGCCGACGATGTATTCGTCGCCGCGTTCGCAATGGGCCATCAGCGCGGCCAGGTTGCTCTGCGTGCCGCTCGGGAAGAACAGGCCGGCTTCCTTGCCCGCCCGCTCGGCCGTCACCGCCTGCAGGCGCAGCACGGTCGGGTCGTCGCCCCATACGTCGTCGCCGACTTCGGCGGCAGTCATCGCGGCCAGCATCGCCTGGCTCGGACGTGTCACGGTATCGCTGCGTAAATCGATCATCTGCGTGTCCTGAGTGAACGCGGACCGGAACCGATGCGCCCGGCCCTGCCGAAACGAGACTCAGAGTGTACGCAATTCGCGCGGCGCGTGCCGAAGGGGCCGACGCGCAGCGGCGACGCGAGCGCGCGCCGCCGGCGAACGGGATGACAACGCCCGCTGCGCTGCGCCCCGCGCCGGCACGGCCGGCATGCGGGGCGGCGTCGTCAGTCAATAACGCGGCGGCGGCGGCTGGATGCCCGCCGGCGGCATCGGCGGCGCCGAGGGCTGCGCGCGCCCGCCGTATCCGCCGCTCATCCCGCCCGGCACCGGCACGCGGTTGCCGGATGCGTACATGCACTGCAGATACGCATAGTCGTAGCGGCGCTGGATGTCGTACGCCGAGCCTTGCGCGGCGCCCGCGCCCACGACGCTGCCCGCGAGCAGCCCGGCGCCCGCGCCGACTGCGGCGCCGGTGCCGCCGTTGAACGCCGCGCCCGCCGCCGCGCCGAGCGCGGTGCCGACGGCCGCGCTGCCGAGCGCGCTCGCGGTCGAGGCCTGTCCGGCGCTCACGCCGCCCGATTGCTGGAATGCGTATTGCCGGCAGTTCGCGTCGTCGACCCGGAACTGGTCGAACGATTTGCCGGTGCCCGGCAGCGCCATCACGCTCGGGCCGACCGGCATGTACGCGCACGCGCCGAGCAGGCCGGCCAGCGCCAGCACGGCCGGCACACGCAGGGATCGAATTGCCTGGTTCATCGTCGGGCCTCCCTCATTGCGGCCGCGCCGGCACCGATCGCCAGCCCGACTTGCAGGTCTTCACATACGGGTAGTAATGCCGCGACGCGTCGCAGTAGTACCAGAGGTTCGCGTCGCCGCCCGCCTGCGGCTGATCCTTCTCGACGTACTCGGGCGGCGTGCCGGGATCGACCGGCACCGCGACGACGGGCGGCGGGTAGTAATACGGCGCCGGAACGACGGGGTAGTAATACGGGTAACCGGGGCCGACATAGACCCCGACCCGGGCGGCATGCGCCACGCCGCCCGTCGCGACGGCCACCGCGGCGGCCGCGCCCAGCGCGAGCTTCAATCCATTCACGTCACGTTCTCCGGCAGGACGGTTCGTCGATACGAACCCGATACGTCGAACGCTACGCCGCGCGCGATCCGGCATCCATTACGGGCGCGCGCGCAATTGTTGCGCGACGTTACCCGTGTGACAGACGCGGGCCGCGCGGCCCCGCCGGCACGGCGTCGTGCGTTACACGCTAATGCGTGGAAACGGATTTGCGCGGATCTGAACGGGCCGAAGGCCCGCGCCGGCCGCGCGCGGCCCCGTTGCGCGCGGCGGGTGCGGGTACGCCGCATCGTTCCGATGATGCGACGCGCCATATTGACGCACGTGCGGCAGACCGCCACGCCGCGGCCGCGCGCGTCGCGCACCGCGTTCTTGATACGAATCAACGATTTATCCCGAAATCGGGCGCGGCAGTCTGGACATCTGCGACGAGTTGGCACATTTCGCGGCGCACCATCGCGACCCATACTCCAGCCAACCCCGATGCCCCGTCGGCCGGGGTCCGCCGGCACCCGCCGGCGGGTATCGTCAGCCTCGGTCAACTGGTATGGACACCGCATTTTCGGCCTTCGATCTGGCCCGCCTGCAATTCGCGTTCACCGTCTCCTTTCACATCGTCTTCCCGGCGCTGAGCATCGGCCTCGCCAGCTTCATCGCCGTGCTCGAATATCGCTGGCTGAAGACCGGCAAGCAGTACTACAAAACGCTGTGCCTGTTCTGGTCGAAGATCTTCGCGGTCGCGTTCGGGATGGGCGTCGTCTCCGGCGTCGTGATGAGCTATCAGTTCGGCACCAACTGGTCGGGCTTCTCGAGCTTCGCCGGTTCGGTCACCGGCCCGCTGCTGATGTACGAGGTGATGACCGCGTTCTTCCTCGAAGCCGGCTTCCTCGGCATCATGCTGTTCGGCTGGAATCGCGTGAGCCCGCGCGCGCACTTCGGCGCGACGCTGATGGTCGCGATCGGCACGCTGATCTCGACGTTCTGGATCCTCGCGTCGAACAGCTGGATGCAGACGCCGCAGGGCTTCGAGATCGTCGACGGCCGCGTCGTGCCGACCGACTGGTTCGCGATCATCTTCAACCCGTCGTTCCCGTACCGCCTGTTCCACATGGCGATCGCCGCGTTCATCGTCGCCGCGCTGGTGGTGGCCGCGACCGGCGCATGGCACCTGCTGAAGGGCCGCCGCGACAAGGGCGTGAAGAAGATGTTCTCGATGGCGCTGTGGCTGCTGCTCGTGCTCGCGCCGCTGCAGGCCGTGATCGGCGACCAGCACGGCATCAACACGCTGAAGCACCAGCCCGCGAAGATCGCCGCGATCGAAGGGCTGTGGGACACCGAGAAGGGCGGCACCGCGCTCAACCTGTTCGGCATTCCGGACATGAAGGCGGAAACCACGCGCTACGCGGTGAAGGTGCCGCACCTCGGCAGCCTGATCCTCACGCACAGCTGGGACGGCGAGATCCGCGGGCTGAAGGATTTCCCGCCGCAGGACCGCCCGAACTCGACGATCGTGTTCTGGAGCTTCCGGATCATGGTCGGCCTCGGCTTCGCGATGATCGGCCTGGCCGCGCTCGCGTGGCTGCTGCGCCGCCGCGGCAGCCTGTATGAATCGAAATGGTTCCA
Source organism: Burkholderia anthina (assembly GCF_902498995.1). Classification (GTDB taxonomy): domain Bacteria; phylum Pseudomonadota; class Gammaproteobacteria; order Burkholderiales; family Burkholderiaceae; genus Burkholderia; species Burkholderia anthina. The sequence continues at coordinate 480,355 of NZ_CABVLY010000002.1, read as the reverse complement.
GCGCTTCGCGCTCGTGATGGGCCCGACCGGTTTCGTGTCGCTGCTCGCGGGCTGGGTGACGACCGAAGCCGGCCGCCAGCCGTGGGTCGTGTATGGCGTGATGCGCACCGCGCAGGCCGTGTCGCCGCTGTCGGTGCAGCAGGTCAGCCTGTCGATGATGACGTTTGTGATCGTGTACTTCCTCGTGTTCGGCACCGGCGTGTACTACATGCTGAAGCTGATGAAGGCCGGCCCCGCGCTGCCCGACGCGCCGCACGACCCGAAACACGACCTGCCCGACACGCGCCCCGATCACACCGCGCGCCGCCCGCTGTCGGCCGTCGACGAGCTGATCGAGACCGTCTGAGCCCATCCATTCCGCATACGAGAAAACCTATGGACGTCACCGTAATCTGGGCCGCGATCATCGCATTGGGGCTCTTCATGTACGTCGTGCTCGACGGCTTCGACCTCGGCATCGGCATCGTCTTCCCGTTCTTCCCGGACGAGAAGGAACGCGACCTGATGATGAACACCGTCGCGCCCGTGTGGGACGGCAACGAAACCTGGCTCGTGCTGGGCGGCGCCGGGCTGTACGCGGTGTTCCCGATCGTCTATTCGACGGTGCTGTCGGCGCTGTATCTGCCGCTGATCTTCATGCTGGTGTGCCTGATCTTCCGCGGCGTGTCGTTCGAGATCCGCGCGAAGGCGCGCCGCACGAAGCAGCTGTGGGATCTCGCGTTCATCGGCGGCTCGGCCGGCGCGACGCTGTTCCAGGGGATCGCGCTCGGCGCGTTCCTGCAGGGCATCGACGTGAAGGACGGCGTGTATGCCGGCGGCGCGTTCGACTGGCTCACGCCGTTCAGCCTGCTGACGGGCCTCGGCCTGATCGTCACGTATGCGCTGCTCGGCTGCTGCTGGCTCGTCGCGAAAACCGAAGGCGACGTGCAGCGCCGCCTGCATCGCGTGGTGTGGCCGCTGACCGTCGTGCTGCTCGGCTTCATCGCGGTGATCAGCCTGTGGACCCCGCTGCAGGATCCGGCCATCGCGCAGCGCTGGTTCGATTCGGGGCTGTTCTGGCGCCTGCTGCCGGTGCCGTTCCTGGTCGCCGGATGCGCGGTGTGGATGCGCCGCGCGGTGCGCGACCGGCACGACATGACGCCGTTCGTGCTCGCGCTGGCGCTCGTGCTGCTGGGCTACGTCGGCCTGCTCGTCACGCTGTTCCCGTATGCGATTCCGCAGACGATGACGATCTGGGAAGCGGCCGCGCCGCGTTCGAGCCAGACCTTCACGCTGGTCGGCGCTGCGGTTATCCTTCCGATCATCATCGCCTACACGACGATGGGTTACTGGGTATTCCGAGGCAAGGTGCGCCATGAAGACCAGCATTACTACCACCACTGATCCCGCCGCCGGCCAGCCCGGCGCCCCGCGCCCGAAAATGCGCGGCTGGATGTGGTTCGTCGTCCTGTGGGCGGGCGGCGTGCTCGGCGCCGTCACGCTCGGCTATGCGTTCAAGATCTTCATGAACCTGACGCTGTTTGCGGTGAAGTAGGCCGCGCGGCCGGCTTTCCATCCAGATGTGCGCGCATCCGTCGATCGCCCGACGGGTGCGCCGCCTCCCCGCCGCGCCAGTACCGGCTATTGCGGCGCGCGCCGCACGACACCAAGCTTCAATCCCAGCATGCCGAATATGCGGTTCATCGTCTGGACCGTTCCGTCGCTGCGACCCTGTTCGATATCCTGAATCGTCTTCGTCGATACGCCGGCGAGCTTGGCCATTTCGGCGCTCGTCAGCCGCATCGTCTTCTTCAGATGACGCACCGACTCGTGCAACGGCCATTCGGGATGCGCGAGAACGTCTTCGATCGCCTGGTGCCGCAGCGCAAGCTGTTCGGGAAGCGACATCGCGTTGTAGCGTTTGTCCATGGTGTCGCGTCCGTGCTAGCGCAGCCTGTCCAACTCGCGAGCAAGACGCTCGAGACCGGGTTTCAGAAAGGCATGCACGTCGTGTTCCAGACCGAGATCGACACCGTGATCGGCGATCTCCTGCAAATGCGGCGCCATCGCATGCAGGCGTGTCTGCAATGCGTGACGATCCAGCGCGACATGCGTGTCCCCCGCCTGCGGTTCGCTTGCCCGGACAACGGCATCGAGTACCCGCGCCCAGTCCGGTCGGCCATCGTCATTGCCTTCCCAACGAATGCAGCGCGCAATGCCGTCCGGATGAAGATACATCGGCGCGAAATCGTATAGCGGCGTCAGCGCGACACGTCCGTCGAAGTCTCGTTGCACGGCCGTGTTGCGCGCATGATTGTCCTTGTTGCCGAGCGCAAGGTTTGCCACATCGCGACACAGATATTCGGCCACCTCGGATTGAGGATCCGTGCATCGACGCACGAGGTGCCGGCACACTTCGTCGTGACTCGGCACGACACCGAAGCCGGCCTTGCCCGTGAGCGAAGCGATGCTCTCCTGGCCAAACCGAACGACATTGCCGGCGCGTCGCGCGCGATCGAACCGCGGGATGAACAGCGACCGATCCCGCAGCATCAGCGGCGCATGCACACGCAAGCCAAGACGCCGAGCCAATGCCATGTACGGCGCTTCATGCCGCAGGATCTGTGCAAGGCGCTCGTTCGTGCCGCGTCCGAACTTGACGATGTAATGCTCGACCGCGCGCTCGTCGGGCAACGTGTGATCGAGATAAAGCAATCCGTCGTCGGCGCGAGTCAGCAACAGCTTCGGCCACTCGCCCTGCACGCCCGAGGAACCCGCCACGAAAAATCCGTGCTCGGCGAGATATTCGCTGAATGCGTCACCGCGTGCGGCAACATCGTCGTCCGTAAATCCTTGCCGCGGTCCTCCGCGCTCCGCGAGCCACTGCGCGGCTTCCTTGATCCGCAAGTTGCCGATCGAGTTTCCGGCTCCCGTGAGCAGCAACGCCCAGTCGGCGCGCTCCTCCACCGTTTCGGGAAGATCGAGTCGGCGCAACAGTTCCCGCCGGCCGAACCCTTGCGGCAGTAAATCGATCAGGAACACGGGCCAATGGGACGTCACCAGCGGCTCGAGGTCGACCGGAAAGGTGCACGACATCGCGCGCGCGTCGCGGGCGAACTGATGACGAACGATCCATTCGACGTCGTAGCCCGCATAGGCGCGGCCGCGCCACCCTTCGTCCGGTTCTCCGAACAAGGTGACGCCGCCGACGTCACGCCAGACACCGTCGGCGTGAAGCTGGATCGTGCAGGAAGCTGTCATTTGAGCAAAAATCTATACAAATTACATCACTGAATATCCGTAAATTATATAAATTTCTACCGAAATGGAAACCCCGCCGTTCGGCTGGCGTGGCCCCCCCCGCCTACCGCCGCTCGCGCAGCGCCGACTCGATCTTGCGATCGGTCTTGTACTGGCTCAGCGCATACACCGACCAGATCGCCGCCGGCAGCCAGCCGATGATCGTGAGTTGCAGGATCAGGCAGATGATCCCGGCGATCGGCCGGCCGATCGTGAAGAACTGGAACCACGGCAACAGCAGGGCAAGCAGCAGGCGCATGAACGATCCTCTCGGTGCGTCGTTGAACGGGTGATACGTGGCGAATATGCCGGCGCACGCGCCCGAATTCAACCCGTGCTCCGGCAGCGCGGCGCCGTCATCCGCCCGGCGCCGCCCGCGCCCGCGTCATGCCGTGGGCGCGACCATCCCGCTCCCCGCGCTCAACGCTCGATACCGAGCCCCGGCAGCACGCGCGTGTTCTCGGCCACGACCGCGTTCAGCAGGCGCGGTTCGGCGCCGAGCAGCCCGAGGATCGTCGGCGCGACCTGCTTCGTGCCGACCACATCGGTCACGGTGCGCGCGCGATGCAGCCCCGGATACGACACGAGCAGGCCGAGGTGGCTGTCGTCCGGCGCGTTGCCGCCGTGCTCCTCGTCCTTCGTCTTGCTCGACGTGTAGATCACGCCCGGATTCGGCTGCACGATGATGTCCGGCGTACGGCCGTTGGCCGGATCGCCGAACCGGTCGGCCAGCGCCGCGCCGTACAGGATGTAGGCCTGCGCGCCGTCCGCGCAGATCCCCGGCGCGTTGCAGCTCAGGTTCGCCTTCAGCGTCTGCACCACGGCCGTGCGCTGGTTGCGGTCGCGCAGCCAGATCAGGCCGACGTCGTCGGTCTGCGCGAAGCCCGTGCCGACGAGGCCGGAGCCGTCGTTCAGGTTGCCCGTCTTCGTGTTGTTCTGGCCGAAGTTGCCGTTCGGGTCGAGGTAGTTGTTCGCTTCGAGCAGCTTCGTCAGCGTGTCGCCGTTCTTCACGAGCTTCGTGTGATCGGTCGGCGACTGGCCATGCTTCGACGTGACGATCACCGCCGTCGACGAATACAGGTTGGCCCGCTTCAACGCCGCGACGATATAGCCGATCGAGTTGTCGACGTACGTGATCGCGTTCGCGACCTGCCCGTTCGGCGTGAAGTTCGCGTCGAGATAGCCGCCGCCCGTCGCGACCGTCGCCTTCTGCGCGACGCTGAGCGTCTGGAAGTCGGCGCCGAACAGCGTCGGCACCGGCGCGCTCTTCGTGCCCGTCGAATCGCGGCCATCGATCTGGTTGATCAGCGCCTGTACGTGCAGGTTGTCGAAGCGCGCGGTGTGCGAATAGACGTCCGTGTAGTTCGTGCCCGTGGCCGGGTCGATCGAATTGATCTCGGTGCGCGCGAGATCGTCGACGCCGGTGCCCGACGGCCCGTTCAGCCAGTCGTAGCCCCATGCGTGCTTGTCGGCCCACGCGGTGTACGCGTTCGGGACGCCGGCCTTCACGGCCTCGAACACCGTATTGGTCTTCACGTAGTTGTGCGGATAGACCGGCGCGCACTTGCCGTTGACCTTCGCGTTCGGGATCGCCTGCGGGTTGAACGCGCCGCCGCCGTCGAGGTGGACGAGCGCGCCGCCGTTCTCGGCATCGATGCCCGTCGTCTCGTCGAACACGACGTTCCAGCCCTGCTTGCCCGAACACGTCGTGTCGCTCGGCGCGTACAGGTTGCGGTCGTACGACACGTCGTAGAACAGGCCGGCCGTCTTCGGCGAGCCGCCCGTCACGAGCGCCGCGAGCCCCGGGAACGAATCGGACAGACCGGGCGTATACGCGTTCGTGTACGTGACGCCGCTTTGCGCGAGCACCGCGATGTTCGGACACGTGTTCGCGCCGATGCAGCGCGCGAGATCCTGCTCGTGCAGGCCGTCGATGCTGAGCAGCAACACGTGCTTCACGACGCGCCGGGCGTGGCCGGCGTCGTTGCCCTGACCGTTGCCGTCCTGCTGCGCCGCGTAGGCGCCCGCGCTTGCGAGCGCCAGCGCGCCCGCCACTATTGCCGCAACCTTCCGCTGCTTACCAAGGAAAGACATCATCACCCCACCTCATCGATTGACGTTGAATTGCATGCCCTGCCATCAGGCGCGCAAAATATCGCCGCGCCGTAGGGCGCTCGCATGAAGCGGGGCTTTCTGTTTTCTATCAAACGTAACCAATCGCAAGCGACACGAAGCCAAGGTGACCCGGCGCACGCTGCGACGTGCGTGCCCGACATCCGTGCCGGGCCGGCGCACGGTGCGCGTCGCGGCCCCGCCGCGAGATTTTTTTTTCGGGGTTGGCGCGCGACTATTGGCATGCGATAAAGGGTTTTCCCTGACCCGGAGCCGAGTATGTCGACCCTGGAAGCGCTACGGTTCGTGCTGGACGATGCACGGACGCCGGAGATCATTCGCCATCACGTTGTCGACGCGCTGCAGTACGCGTTGCGCAACCACGGATCCGTATTCACCGCAAAGGAAGTCGAATGGCTCGCGCAGTGGGACGATGCCCGGCTGCCGCTGGCTGCGAGGAAGGAACTGGACAAGCGCGAACCGGCGATCGCCGCGCGCTGAAACGAAACGCGCCGCCGCGCCCGCTGGATGTGCGGACGCGGCGGCGGCGAAGGGCGGATGGCGGGGTCGTACCGGGCGCGGCTTACTGGAGCCCGAAGTCGACGCGCGTCGTCGCGCCCTTGTCGTCGATGCCCTTCGCGTCGAGCTTCGGCGCCACGATGAACATGCGGCTCGCATCGATCTTGCCGTCGAGGTACTGACGCACGGCCTCCGCGCGCTGCTGCGCGAGCGCGCGCAGCGCGTTGTCGTCGGCCGGTGCGTGATCGGCGAGCGCCTTCTTCATGTCCGCATCGGGCAGCGTCTTCTGCATGCCGATCAGGTTGCGCGGCTTCTTGAAGTCGGCGGCCTTGTACGCGCGCGTCAGGTACTTGCCGTACTCGGACGGATCGACCTTCACCGACATCGGGTCGATGCTCTCGCCCTGGCCGACCACGTCCTTCAGCTTCTGCTGGCGCACCAGGCGATCGACGTACGTTTCGCGCAGCCCCGGCGTGTCCTTGGCCGGATCGACGCGGCCGATCAGGTCCAGCCGGATCGACGGCTTCTCGGTCAGCATCTTCACGACGGTATCGAGCTTCTTCTGCTGCGCATCGGTCAGCTCGTACGAGCCCGGCGCGAACTCGACGTAGCCGAGATCCGCACCGCCGCTGCCGAACGCATTCGCGAGCAGCGTGAACGGCGACGTGACGGCCTTCGCGATCAGGTTCAGCACCGCGTGCCAGATGAGGCCGCCGACGCTGAATTCCGGATTCGACAGCGAGCCCGACACCGGCAGGTTCACGTCGATCTGGCCGCGCGTGTTCTTCAGCAGCGAGATCGCGAGCTTCACCGGCAGCTTGGTCGCCGTGTCGTTGTCGATGTGATCGCCGAACGTGAGCTGGTCGATGAAGATGTGGTTGTTCGCCGACAACTGGTCGTTCGCGAGCTGGTAATGCAGGTCGACGTTGAGCTTGCCCTTCGTGATCGGGTAGCCGGCGTACTTCGCCGAGTACGGCGTCAGGTTGGTCAGCTCGATGTCGTGCGCGGTCGCCGTCAGGTCCAGCGCCGGCTTCTCGATCAGCGGGTTCACCGAACCCTTGATCGAGATCGGCCCGTTACCCGAAAGGTTCGCGGCGACATCGACCGGCGCGGACGTCGTCGAGTCCGTGCCGAACGCGCCGACCGTGCCCTTGATCGCAACGAGGTTCGCCGTGTAGTTCGGCTTGATGAAGTTGTCGGTGTAGGTCACGCGGCCGTTCTGCAGCACGAGCTGGCCGAAATGCATGCGCACCGGATTCTGCGGCGGCGTCGCGGCCTTCACGACCACCGTCGCCGACGCGGCGGCCGGCGCGGACGCCTGCTGCGCTACCGCGGCCGATGCGGCCGACGCAGCCTGGGCAACCGCCGGCGGCGTCATGCCCGGCGACAGCGGCACCGGTTCGGTCTTGCTCGCATCGCGCGTGAGCGACTGCGCCGGGCCCGACTGCTGCGCGACGACGTCCTTCAGGTTCAGGCGCCCCTGCGCGTCGAGCAGCACGCGGCCGTAGAAGTTCGAGAACGTCACGCGCGCCGCGTCGACGTCGGTGCCCTTCTCGTCGTAGCGCACCTTCAGGTTCGACAGCGCGAGCGAGCGCCAGCCCGCGAACGGGTCGGAGGTCGCCTTGTCGAGCATCCGCACGTCGACCAGCGCGACGTCGCCGCGATAGGTCGCGCGCGGCGCGTCCTTCACCTGCGCGAACGTCAGGTTGCCCTGCGCGTCGAGCAGCGCGCTCGCGATGGTCGCGTTCAGCGCGCTGCCGAAATACGGCTCGAACGCGGCCGCGTCGAGACGGTTGCCGTTGATCTTCAGGCCGAGCTTCAGCGGCTGCGCGGTCACGTCGCCCGACACGTTCAGCGAGCCCTTGCGGTTCAGCGTCGCCTTCAACTGCACCGGCAGCGGCTTCGTCATGTCGTCGCTGATCTTCTGCACCGACAGGTCGAGCGGCTTGATCGCGAGCTTCACCGGATGCGGCGTCGACAGATCGGTGAAGTTCGCGGACGAATCCTTCACGTTCAGCGCGTCGATCCGGTAATGCCAGGACGGCGCGGCCGCTTCAGCCTTGCGCGCGACCGTGCGCTTGGGCACCGATGCCTGCGCGGGTTCGGCCAGCGCCGCGAGATCGATCTTGCCGTCCTTCAGGCGCTTCACGTCGAGCCCGAGCCCGGTCGCATCCACGCTCGCGAGTTCCGCGCTGCGCGCGGCGACGTCGATCTTCGCGATCGTCGCGGTCGCCTCCGACAGCGCGATCGCGGGCGCCTTCGCGTCCGGCGTCGCGAGCTTCAGCGACTTCAGGCTCACCGTGCTGTCGGCGACCTGCGCGTCGAGCGGCGTCTTGCCCCAGTCGGCCTTCGCGTTGACGCTCGCGCCGAGCGTGCCGTCGAGCACGCGCGCACGGGTCGTCTCGCCGAGGTACGGCTGGAACGCCGGCAGCGCGAGCGCATCGAGCGTCAGCTTCGTGTCGGCCTGCTTCGCCGCCAGGTTGAGCGCGCCTTCGGCCTTCACGTCGCCGCCATGCGACAGCGACGTCGACAGCGTGTACTTCGCGGGCGTCTTGCCCTGCAGCGTGAAGCCGTCGAGCGTCGCGGCAAGCTTGGTCAGCGACATCGCGGTCGGCGTCGCCGGCACGCGGTCGTCGACGTTGATCGTGCCGTCGTCGATCGCGAAATGGCGGATCGTGAGATCCAGCGGCGGCGCTTCCTTCGCGGCGGCCTTCGGCGCGGCGGCGGGCTGGCCGGCGAGCTTCTCGACGTTCAGCACGCCCTGCTTGTCGCGCGACAGGTCGACGACCGGCTGGTCGATCCGGATCTCGTCGAAATGCAGCACGTTGCGCAGCGGCTCGAGGCCGGCCGCCGCGACGTGCACGCCGCGCGCGGCGAACAGCGGCTCGGAGGCCGGGCCGGTGACCTTCGCGTCGTTCAGGTCGACGGTGCCCGACACGCGCAGCGCGGGCGAATCGCCGCTCATCACGAAGTTCAGCGTGAGATCGCTGCTCAGCAGGCCGCTCGTCACGATCACCGGCAGCTTCGACGGCGCGTACGAAATCAGCTTCGGCACGTCGAGCCGGTCGAACTTCAGCGCGACTTCGGATTCGCGCGACTGCGCGAACGGCTTGGTCTTGCCGTCGATCGCGATCGGGCTGCCGTCGAACCGCGCGCGCAGCTTCGGCTGCACGAAGATGTCGGTCTTCGACGGCAGCGTCGCGATGAACGGGATCCCGAGCGCCCAGTTGTCGACCACGTGCTTTTCTTTCAGCAGACGATCGTCGAAGTCGATCCGGCCGTCGTTGACCTGGATGTTCGATACCGAGAAATGCGTAGGCTTGCTGTCAGGTTTGGACGGCGTCGAGAACTTCTCGATCAGGTCGGTGAAGTTGAAGCGCTGTGCGTCGTAGCGGACGATATGAAAGCGCGGCGAGTCGACCCGCACTTCGTTGACGATCGGCGCGCCGCGGAACAGCGACGACCACGACGGCCGCACGACGAGCTTGCCGATGTCGATGAAGTCGCCCTGGCCGCCGCGCTCGCCGATGTGGACGCCGTCGGCTTCGAGGTTCAGCGTGTACGGGTTCAGCGCGATGCGCTGGACGGTGGCCGGCCGGTCGAGCTGCTGGCTCAGCTGCTGTTCGGCGATGTGCCGGATCAGCGGCGGCGCCGCGAAGAACCCGAGCAGTCCGAACAAAACGAGGAAGATCAGCACGCCGAGGCCGATACGCCGGGTCCGGCGCGAGCGTGCAATGCCGCCGAGGGCATGGAGGGTCGAGGGTACGGTTTCTTTGTCTGCGCTTGCCATGCTGGGGTGCCTCGGGAATGGATGCCGGGCCGCCCCGGAAACCGGCACGGCCGCACACGCTATCCCGAAAGTATAGGCTCAGGTGGTGACGGAACGACGTTTGGGCGCGGCCGCCGCGCCCGCCGTTCGGACAGCGGCGGCCGTCATCCGTTCATTCCGGACGTTATTTCCGGACGACGGCGGGCGGCATCCACGATCCATCGCTCGCCTGCGGCTTCGGTGCGTACAGCCGCAGCGCGAGCGTGAATTCGGTGCGCGGCGCGCTCAGCCAGTTGGCGCCGTGCGCGCCGGCCGGCGAGCCCGACACGACCACGTCGATCGAGCCGTCGTGGTTGCGGCGCAGGCGGTCGCGATCGCCGAGCGAGCGGCGGGCCGACCCGACGTCGGGCAGCGCGCCGCCCGTCGTGTACGGCGTGAGCGTCCAGAATCCGCGCACCGGCGGCAGCGCGCCCGGCGCGAAATGCAGCACGTAGCGGTTCGCGCCGTTCAGCGGATGGCCGTCGCTGTCGACGCGCACGAGCGCGAGCGTCTCGTCGTCGCGCGTCGCGGTGCCGAACTGCGTATAGGCCGCATAGGCGCGCAGCGCGTAATCCTGGCCGTACTTGCCGGCCGTGTCGCCGATCCAGCTCCAGCCGTTCGCGTTCAGCAGGTTCGGCGGCGCCGCCGCGAGCCGCGCGCGCGCTTCGGCGACGCCGGCCGTCGCGGCATTCAGGCGGTCGCCCGCCCACGGCACCGGGTAGCCGGCCGACACGCCGATGTCGTTCAGCAGTTCCTGCGCATGTGCGTCGTCGGCCGGGGCCGGATTGTCCTGCAGCGCCCGCGCGAAGCGCGTAAAGAACGCCTTCGGATCGAGCGCGGCCACCTGCTCGGCCGGCGTGCCGCCGCTCGCGGTCTCCGACGGCGCGCTGCCCGCATGGACCGCGACCGACGCGCCGCGCGCGGCGCCCGTATAGACGGACAGCGGCACCACGCGAATCGCGCGCTGCAGTTTCTTCACGTTGGTCAGGTCGCGGCCGCCGCTCGTCTGCAGCCGCACTTCGAGCCACGCGTGGGCCGACGGCACGTCGATGCGCGCGATGCCCTGCGGCAGCGTGCCCTGCCAGTCCTTCGCCGCAAAGGCAATCGTTTGCGATCGCACGCCGCCGCGAGCCGCACGCGCGGCCACGCTCGACGACGACCACAGCACGTTCGTCCACATGTCGAGCGCGCGGGCATCCCAATAGCGGCCGCGGGTGTCGGGCAGCGTGACGATCACCGGCTCGGCGCCGACGTCGAGCCAGCCGCTCGAATCGAGCGTGTCGACGCCCGGCAGCGGCGGGTTCAGCGCGCCCACCGGCGGCAAGGCCTGCGCATGACGCAGCGTATTGAGCGGCGCCTGGCCCGGCTGCGCGCCGTCGCCGCCCGTCGCGGCTTCCTTCGCGACGTCCATCAGCACGAGCGGATAGGCATACACATAGGAGTCGGCCACTTCCGCGCGCATCCAGCCGGTTTTCCGCTGGATCGCATCGGGTTGTGACGCGCACCCCGTCAGCAGCGCCGCCATGACCAGCGACGCACCGGCGCGGCGCGGAGAAATTGATTCTCGTAGGTTTTCAATCATTGATTACTGGCCGAATATCGTTCTTTTCAGTCAATGCCCTGTTCGACGCGCGACCGACGAAAGCAAGGCGCCTCAGCTTGCCGGCCACCGCTTTGCGACGGCGGGCGCTGATGTCAGGCCGGTATCATAGCGCCTAAGGGCATCCCCCAATATGCCGATTAGCGGCCGGGGCGGTAGCCGGCCGTCGTCAGCCGGACATTCCGTCGATCCGGCGTCACGAACCGGGCGCGTCGGCCCTCCGCCTGGGCCGACAGGCGCGGCAGGCGCCCGTCCGTGCGTCGAATCGTCGCCGGCGCTTGACCTTCCCATCATGGGAATGTTGATACTGGGATCATTCGCGGCACGAACCGCGCTTTTGGGGAATCCGACATGACTGAATCACTCGCGTCCGCGGCGCTGCAAACGATCGAACTGAGCGTCGACGGCATGCATTGCGGCGGCTGCACGGGCCGCGTGCAGCGTGCGCTGGCCGCCGTGCCGGGCGTCGTCGAGGCCGCGGTCGATCTCGATGCGCATGCCGCGACGGCGACCGTGCAGGACACGGTCGAGCCGGCGCAGCTCGTCGAGGCGATCGGCGCGGCGGGATATCGTGCGACGGTGCGCGAGCAGGTTGGCGAAGCGGCTGGGGCGTCGCATGCGCCGGTCGTTGCGACGACCGAACTCGATATCGACGGGATGACCTGCGCATCGTGCGTATCGCGCGTCGAAAAGGCGCTGGCGAAGGTGCCGGGCGTCACGCGTGCGTCGGTCAATCTGGCGACCGAGCGCGCCACCGTCGACACCGCGCCGGGCGTTTCGGCGTCGCTGCTGGTGGATGCCGTCACGCAAGCCGGTTATGGCGCGACGCCGGTCGCAACCACCCCGCCTGCTGCTTCCGCTTCACCGTCTGCCTCGGCCGATCTCGAATTCGACATCGGCGGCATGACGTGCGCCTCCTGTGCCGGCCGCGTCGAGAAAGCGCTGGCCGCCGTCCCGGGCGTCGCGCGCGCATCGGTCAATCTCGCGACCGAACGCGCGTCGGTGCATGGCGCCGGCCCGCTCGATGCCGCGACGCTGATCGCGGCGGTCACGACGGCCGGCTACCGCGCCGCGCTTGCCGCCGCGCCGGAAGCCGGTGCTGCAGCCGACACCGGCTCGCGCGCCACCGCGCCGGCGCAAACCGCCGACGCCCGCAAGCGCCGCGAAGCGATCCGCGAACGCAACCTCGTGATCGGCTCGGCCGTGCTGAGCGCGCCGCTCGTCGTGCCGATGCTCGTCGCGCCGCTCGGCATCGACGCGATGCTGCCCGGCTGGCTCCAGCTCGTACTCGCGTCGATCGTCCAGTTCGGCTTCGGCGCACGCTTCTACCGCGCGGCCTGGCACGCGGTAAAGGCGCGCGCGGGCAACATGGACCTGCTCGTCGCGCTCGGCACATCGGCCGCATTCGGCCTGAGCCTCTGGATGCTGTTGCGCGACCCCGCTGATCCCGGTCACCTGTATTTCGAGGCTTCGGCCGTCATCGTCACGCTGGTGCGCTTCGGCAAATGGCTCGAAGCGCGCGCGAAACGCCAGACGACCGAAGCGATCCGCGCACTGAACGCGCTGCGCCCCGACCGCGCGCGCGTCGTCGAGCACGGCGTCGAACGCGACGTGCCGCTCGCGCAGGTGCGCGTCGGCACGACGGTCAGCGTTCGCCCCGGCGAGCGCGTGCCCGTCGACGGCCGGATCGTGTCGGGCCGCTCGCACGTCGACGAATCGCTGATCACCGGCGAAAGCCTGCCGGTGCCGAAGGACGACGGCGATCCGGTGACGGCCGGTTCGATCAACGGCGAAGGCGCGCTCGTGGTCGAAACCACCGCGATCGGCGCGGAAACCACGCTTGCACGCATCATCCGGCTCGTCGAATCCGCGCAGGCGGAAAAAGCGCCGATCCAGCGGCTCGTCGATCGCGTCAGCGAAGTGTTCGTGCCGGCGATCCTCGGCATCGCGGTGCTGACGCTGATCGGCTGGCTGATCGCCGGAGCCGGCACCGAAACGGCGATCCTCAACGCGGTGGCGGTGCTCGTCATCGCGTGCCCGTGCGCGCTCGGCCTCGCGACGCCCGCCGCGATCATGGCCGGCACCGGCGTCGCGGCGCGCCACGGCGTGCTGATCAAGGATGCGCAGGCGCTCGAACTCGCCCAGCGCACCACCGTGATCGCGTTCGACAAGACCGGCACGCTGACCGAAGGCAAGCCGTCCGTGACCGCGTTCGAAGCCGTCGGCGTCCCGCGCGAACAGGCGCTCGCCATCGCCGCGGCGGTTCAGCGGCACAGCGATCACCCGCTCGCGCGCGCCGTGGTCGCCGCGCACGATGCGGATGCCGCGGCACGACGCGACGCGGCAGGTCCGGCCGACGCGCCCGTCGCGGCCGATGCGCGCGCGGTGGCCGGACGCGGTGTCGAAGCACGCGTGAACGGACAACTGCTCGCGCTCGGCAGCACGCGCTGGCGCGACGAACTCGGCATCGTCGTGCCGCCCGAACTCGACACCCGTGCCGCGGAGCTCGAACGGGCGGGCAACACCATTTCGTGGCTGATGCGCGCCGACGCGCCGCGCGCGCTGCTCGCGCTGATCGCGTTCGGCGACACCGTGAAGCCCGGCGCGCGCGACGCGATCGCGGCGCTGTCGGCGCGCGGCGTCGCGAGCGCGCTCGTGACGGGCGACAACCGCGGCAGCGCGGCGGCCGTCGCGGCGGCGCTCGGGATCGATGAAGTGCATGCGCAGGTACTGCCCGACGACAAGGCGCGCGTGGTTGCGGAACTGAAGCGCACGCATGGCGGGATCGTCGCGATGGTCGGCGACGGGATCAACGACGCGCCCGCGCTCGCCGCGGCCGACGTCGGCATCGCGATGGCGACCGGCACCGACGTCGCGATGCACACGGCCGGCATCACGCTGATGCGCGGCGATCCGGCGCTCGTCGCCGACGCGATCGACATCTCGAAGCGGACGTACCGGAAGATCCAGCAGAACCTGTTCTGGGCGTTCGTCTACAACCTGATCGGTGTGCCGCTTGCGGCGCTCGGCTGGCTGAACCCGGTGATCGCGGGCGCGGCGATGGCGTTTTCCAGCGTCAGCGTCGTGACGAACGCGTTGCTGTTGCGCAGATGGAAAGGGCGCGCGCAATAAGGGAGCACGGTACGAAAGCGGGCGGGGCAGCAGCCCGCCCGCTTGCCGCCATGCGCGCAGGGTTCATCGGCTTCGACGCATCCAGAAACAATACGCGCCGATCGCGACCAGCATCGCGCCGTCGACCATACCCAGCAATGGAAGCGGATTCGTCCACTTATCCATGTTGGTCGTGCGCGCGTAGTAGGGCGGACCGTCGCCGTACGCCTCATTGAGATTGATCGCGTTGAACGCGAAAACGAGCAGGATCGAAATCAGCAGTGCCGCACCGATCAAGATGCGCAACGGGTGTTTTCGCATGTCAGTACTGAACCTCCAGCGGAACGTAGCACTCGGGCGCGCCCTTCGTTGCCGCTTCGATCTCTCGAACGAAAGTTTCGATTCCGGCATGAAGATTGATGCAGCCGGCGGACCCTGCGTGCGTGCCACCGTGGATAAAGAATCCACCGCGACCGAACGTTCGGGTTCCGGGCATGACGTGAATGGTCAGTCGGTAATCGCCCCATGCTGCGCGTGAAGCAAGGTTGTACAGCGATTCGTCCACATTTGGGAAGGCTGAATCCAGTATCGACCGGGTGGTATAGGCCCCACATTTTCCATCTGTTGGCGAGCGCTCGAATAATCGAAATTGCCGCGATGATCCGGACGACCGGAAACTGCAGGATATATCCCGGTTGCACTGCCCGTCATGACCAAAAAACGGCCATCGAATCGGAGCGCAATTGAAGCGCGCGCACAAGCTGGTATGGTCGGGATACCGCGTTCGGCAGCGTACTTGTTCTCCATCGCTCGTTATCCCCGCTTGTTGACGATTTGAGTATGCCAAGTCATTGGCCCGCCCATCGTACGAGCTACGCCGGGATTTCAGTCGCCATGCCGGTTGGAGCGCACCGCTTTCAAAACATCGAACCGGGCTGACGGGCCTGTCCACAGCTCCTTACCGCTCACTCACGCACGCTCGTGAAATCGTGTCGAACCGCAAACAGCGCGCCTGCCGTGTTTGAATCTTCGTCGCTAACCCGACACGACCGGCTTGATCAGCGTCGTCGTGATCGGCGCAAAGCCGCACGCCCGATACAGCGCACGGGCGGCCGCGTTGTGATTGAACACCGACAGCCCGATCTCCGTGACGCCATGCGCGCGTGCTTCGGCCTCGAGCGCATCGAGCGCGCGCGTCGCCCAGCCCTGGCGGCGCCGGGACGGGACGATGTCGAGGTCGTAGATGAACAGCGTGCGGTTCGGCCCTTCGGGCACGATCGCGTACCAGAGGTCGCCGACGGTGTCGCCGCTGACGGCGTCGATCAGCTGGACGAGCGTCTGGCCGGAGGTGAGCAGACCGTCCGGCAGCAACGTGTCGAAGCAGGCACGGGCGCGGGCCGCCGCGTCGTCGGTCGCGTTCTGCCCGGACGACACGAGATCACGCGCGTAGCCGTCGATGGCGCGCGTGCGGTATGCGTGGAATTCGCCGGCCGTCATCGGCCGCATCTGCAGCATGGCCCGGGGGTCGCGAGGTCAATCGAGCTTCCAGTGTAGCGGGACGATCGCACCGGCGCGCGATGCAGATCGCGAAGGTCGCCGCGCTGGCGGCCGGATCGGGAAATCGCCGCTCGCAAGGCGCCCGCTCCCTGTGCATCCCCGCCACGTTCCGAGTAAATGGCCGACCCCGACCTTGCACGGAACAATCACGATGAGCGATCTGAAAGGCGAAATCTCCATCGGGCGCACGCACAGCCCTGACACCGCTCGCTATGCTGGCTGCCGAAGGAAAACGCGAACAGGCGCTTGCGCCGTTCTATACGGGCACCATCGGCGCCGGCGCGCTGTCGCCGGTTCTGTTCGGTCGACTCGGCGAATCGCAGGCGTGCCTGCGGCACTGCTTGCACTCGCTTCGGTTCTGCCGCTGCCGTGGCAGGTGCGGAAGGGACTGGATGCCTGACGCAGCGCAATCGATCCGACCGCGCGCGATCAACGAATCAACGAATCAACGAATCAACGAATCAACGACGGTACAGAACGATCGGGACGAGGTGCGCACGACGCACGCGCTCGGCTTCGGCGCGACGCGCAGCGTACGAATATTCCGCGTCGAGCGGCAGGTGCGGGGAGACGAAGAGGTCGTCGATCTTTTGCAGCAGGGCGAGAATGAAGCTCATGTGAGACTCCTGACAGAGAATGCTAGGGTTTTCCCTTAGATTGACTCCATTCTAAGGGTTTTCCCTAAACTCTGCCAGTGCGTCGCATCAGCTTGCCGCACCTGTGCGGGCCCTGAGCAGCGGCCCGGCCCGACCATCCTTGCCGGTCTTGGGTTTGCAGGTAGGGTCGGAGTAGTTACCGGGTTTTATCGGGTTCGACGCGCACGCTTCGCGGCCGCTGCCTCGCGGTTCGCGTTGCGCTGAAGCCGGTCGACCTGGGACAGCAGCGCTTCGTGATGTTCGGCGAGCGTCATCAGCGTCGCCTGCTGCGTCGACAGATCGGCGGCCAGCCGATCGACCCGCTGTTGCCGGGCGTCCAGTTCCTGCTTCAGGTTCGCGACCTGCCGCGTTTGCAGCACCAGCGTGACGAGCGCGGCGAACACGACGAACGCCAGCGCCAGCAGCAGCCGGTTGACCCGACGCATCTCGCGATCCGCCGCGCGCTTCACACCGGCCATCTCGCCCTGCAGCGCGGCGAGCCGCTCCGACAACGGACGCAGTTGCGCGTCCGGATCGAGGGCCGGAGCGTTCGGCGCAGCCGCTTGCGCGCGGTCGGCCGACGGCTTCGTCATGAAGGAAGCCACGGACGCCACCGGCTGTACCTCGGCCGAAGCGGAAACAGAAGCCGAAGCCGATGCCGCGACCGGTCGGTCGGCATCGTGCGGGCTCGCGGTCGCCGCGGGCTCGACAGGCTCCGGAACCGCTTGTTGTTCAAGGGATGGCGCGGGGTCGGGCGCAGCGGTCGATCCGGTCGATGCCGGCATGGCGGTCACGGCCGCGGCTGCGCCGGCGCCAGCAGTCGCACGACGCTTGCCACTCGAGGATGCACGGCGGCCCTTCGTGGTCGCGTCGGGTGTCCGCGCGGCGTCGGCCGGAACGGTTGCCACGTCGACGCCGTCAGCGTCATTACCCGGCTTCGCGGAGCGATCGGCGGCGGCACCGTCTGTCGCAACGGCGTTCGCCGTCGACTGTTCGATCTTCGTTGTGGACGCATCGGACACGGCGTACACCTCCGTCAGGCCGGCATCGGTTGCCGGTTCATCGGCCGCGATCGCAACGATGCCCTCCGACTGCCGTGCGACATCGGCCCCCTTCCCCGCATCGGCATCGGCATCGGCATCGGCATCGACCCTGCGCACGGCATCGTCGCCGAGCGCATCGCCCTTCCCGGGCATCGCCGCGAATTCGTTCATCGTCGCGCCGGCAGCGGCCTGCTCCACCGCACCCTCCGCATCGCCGCGCGCCGCACCGCCGGACGCGCTGAACCCGTCCAGCGTCGCCTGCCGCCCGGCGTCGTCGCCGGCCACTGCGTCAACTTCGGCAACGGCTTCATCGCGCACCACTGCAGAGGCACGCGCGGCCGGCTCCAGCACCGGATCGCCGAACAGGTCGAGCGTGCGTTCGTCGCGCGGTGCATCGCCGGCCGGCGCATCGCCCGGTCGCGCGGTCGTGCGCGCCGAGGTATTGCCGGCAGCCGCGGCCGAGCGCGGCCGCGCACGGGCCGACGAACGATTGGAACGAGAACGGGAACGAGGCAGGAAAACGGATTCGGTCATGGAGTCGGATAACGGGCTCGCGAACGCGGAACCGGATGTCGAACGGAATCAGTGACGGCCATTGTCGCATGACCGATGCCCGCGTCGACCGATCCGATGCCGGCTATTCGTCGCCCATCAACCCGTTGCCTTCTTCGAATCGCATAACGCACGACAGCCCGCGCAGCTTGTCGCAGATGGCACGGTATTCGAGATCCGACACGCGCCCGAGCGCGATGCGCACCTCGTCGTGCTCGCCGGTGTCGTCGGCGCGCTGCACGATGAACTGCTTCACGCGCGCGCTGTCGGGGCCGAGCGCCGCGTGCAGCGAATCGAACGTCAGCGCACCGCTCGTCACCGTCAACGCGAGCTGACGGCGCTGACGCACCGTGAAATAACGCCGCTCGAGCGGCTTGATGCCGGCCAGGATGATCAGGATGATGATCGTCGCGGAAATCGACGCGACATACAGCCCGCCGCCCACCGCGAGGCCGATCGCGGCCACCGACCACAGGCTCGCGGCCGTCGTCAGCCCGCGCACGATCTCGCCGCGCAGCAGGATCGACCCCGCACCGAGGAAGCCGATGCCCGACACCACCTGCGCGGCGATCCGCGACGGATCGAGCACGATGTGGTCGCTGCTGCCGAGCACGTCGGCGAAACCGAACGCCGACACGATCATGATGAGCGTCGAGCCGACGCACACCAGCATGTGCGTGCGCAGGCCCGCCGCCCACGACAGGCGCTCGCGCTCGAAGCCGATGACGCTACCGAGCGCCGCCGCGAGAACCAGCCGCATCACGAGTTCCAGGTTGCTGAGCATCCGATTTTCCCCTCCTTTTCTGGTGCCGGTCGTGTGGAATGTTATATCCTTGGCCGCGGCCGCGCCGCTCCGGGCCACGCCGACCCGATTCGATCCAAGCGCTCTACCCCGCCATGTCCGCACCCGACTCCGCTTCCGCCCAGGCCGCCCAGTTGCGCGACCATTTCGCGCACGTCATCTTGCCGATCTGGCAGGGGTCAGGGTTCGACCACACGCTGCGGCTGCCGTTCGAAGCCGTCGATCCGGCCACGCATGCGCCGCTGCCCGTCACCCGTTATCGCGCAATGGCGTGCGCACGGCAACTGTTCGTGTTCGCGCAGGCCGGCAACGCCGCGCACGCCGCCACGCTGTTCGACTCGCTGTGCAGCCGCTTTCGCGACTCGCGCCACGGCGGCTGGTTCTACAGCGTCGACGCGCAAGGCGCGCCGCTCGACACGACGAAGGACCTCTATACGCACGCGTTCATCGTATTCGCATGCGCCGCATGGCATGCGGCGTCGGGCGACGCCGCCGCGCGCACGATCGCCGAAGACACCGCCGCACTGATCCAGGACCGCTTCGCGCCGCGGCCGGGCGACGCGCTGCTCGACGCCGCGCGTCACGCCGATTTCTCGTCATCGGGCAGCGGCGCGCTGCAAAACCCGCTGATGCACCTGACGGAAGCGTGGCTCGCCGCCGCCGACGCATTCGGCGACGCGGCGTTCGACGATGCGCTCCTGCGCACCGCGCAGGCCGTCGAGCGCACGTTCGTCGATCCGGCGACCGGCTGCATCGCCGAGCTGCCGCTCGGTGCGGCGGGCAACCGCTTCGAGCCCGGCCATCAGTTCGAATGGTTCTATCTGGTCGACGCGGCCGGCGCACGGCTCGCGCGGACCAGCCTGCCCGACGCGCTCGCGCGCGCGTACGCATTCGCCGAGCGGCACGGCGTCGATACGCAGACGGGCGCCGTCTGCGCGGCGCTCGACGCGCAAGGCGCCTGCACCGACGCGACGCAGCGGATCTGGGCGCAAACCGAATACCTGCGCGCGCTCGCGACGCACGGCGGCACGCCGGCCTCCGCGCCGCTCGCGCGGCAGATCGGGCGCTTCGCCGCGCGCTTCCTGCATCCGCGCGGCTGGTTCGAATGCAAGACGGCCGACGGGCAGGTGTCGCGCGCCGACATGCCGTCGACGACGCCCTACCACCTCGCGACCGCCTACGCGGCGCTGCCGACCGGCGCGTAATCCGCGTCGGCGAGCGACACCCCGCGCGCGTCACCCAGTTCGAACACCGACACCGCCGGCATCAGGTGCGAGGTCTGGTCGTTCAGCGATGCGGCCGCCATTCACGCCGATTCGCCCGCACACGAGCGCAACTCCCGCATTCGCCGCAACAATCGCGCCGCATCGCGCCGGCCATCGCAAGAAATGCGGACGAATTTCCTTGCTTATCCGCAGCCCCCTTCCTAGAGTTCAGCGCAAGCGGACACGCATTGCGAGGCAAGTCGATGACGGACATCACGGACCACGCGCGCGGCGCATTGCGCGCGCAACCGTTCAGCATGTTGCTGGGCACGCAGTTGATGCATATCGGCGACAACGAGGTGTCGCTGTGTCTGCCCGTGCGCGAGGAACTGCGGCAGCAGCACGGTTTCGTGCATGGCGGCGTCATCGGTTATCTCGCCGACAATGCGCTGACGTTCGCCGGCGCGCTCGTGCTCGGCCCGCGCGTCATCACCGCCGAATACAAGATCAATTACCTGCGGCCGGCCGTGAACGGCACGCTCGTCGCCCGCGCGAAGGTGGTCTACGCGGGGCGGCATCAGGCGACCTGCCAGTGTCACGTGTTCGTCATCGACGGCGATCACGAGCGGCTCGTCGCGATCGCGCAAGGCACGATCAACCGCGTCGGCGACGGCAAGATGCCGGATGCGCCCGAGGAAACGGCGTGATCGTCGCGTGACGGCGAGCACGCCGGCGGAACACGGCGCGCGGCAGGCTCGTCAGCCCGCATCCTCTTCATTCAGCGGCAGGAACCGCGGCGCCATGCGCGCCCTGAGGTTGCCGTTCTCGTCGGTACGATAGATCCCCCGCGCCGCGTTGTGCGGATGCGCCGCCGCGTCGGCCATGCTCAGCACCGGCGCAAAGCATGCGTCGGTGCCCTCGAGCAGCGCGCGCCAGTGCGCGGACGGCTGCAGCGCGAAGACCGCCGCGAAACGCGTCTTCAGCGCGGGCCAGCGCGCACGATCGTACTGCGATGCCGGATCGAGATCGGTCAACCCGAGCCGCTCGACCAGCAGCGCGTAGAACGGCGGTTCGAGCGCGCCGATCGTCACGCATTCGCCATCCGCGCAGCGATACACGTCGTAGAACGGCGCGTCGTGAAAGAGGCTCGGCTGCGCGCCGTCGAGCTGGCCGTTCGCGCGCGCCCACAGCGCGAGCGAACCGAGCATCGACACGATGTCGACGATCGCGCCGTCGACCACGCGCCCCGGACCGCCGCCACGCACGTCGAAGAGCGCGCAGACGATCCCGAACGCGAGCCCGAGCGCGCCGCCCGCGTCGCCGACGACGGTCGGCGGCAGGCCCGGCCGGCCATCGCGCGGTGCGGACAACGAAAGCAGCCCGGTCAGCGCGACGTAATTCAGATCGTGCCCGGCGGCCGCCGCGAGCGGGCCGTGCTGGCCCCAACCCGTCATGCGTCCGTACACCAGCTTCGGATTGCCGCGTGCGCAATCGGCAGGCCCGAGGCCGAGGCGCTCCATCACGCCGGGACGCAATCCTTCGATCAGCGCGTCGGCTTGCGCGATCAACGCGAGCGCTTCGGCGCGGCCGTCCGGCGTCTTCAGATCGAGTTCGACGATCGCCTTGCCTTCACGGAGCAAATCTCCGGCGCGGCCCTGCAGCGCGTCCGGCGCGCTCGTGCGGCCGGCCGGGCGCGCGATCAGCGTGATGCGCGCCCCCATCCCGGCGAGCATCCAGCCCGCGAGCGGGCCGGGGCCGAGACCTTCGAATTCGACGATATGGACGCCGGAAAGCGGCGCGTTCAATGACATGGCGACCTCGCGGGAATGCAACCGGACAGGGGTGAAGCAACGCTCCGATTCTATGCGAAGGTGCGCGCCACGCGCGCTGCGCACGGCAAGCCGGCCGACAGGGGAAATTCGCGTCGACGCCGGATGAAAGCATGCCGTCGTCCGCCCGATGCCGACGGAACCCGCTCCGTGCGGACGCTCCGCCGCGCCGCTAGCCGACCGTTTCGTCCATGCGCTCGGCCAGTGCGTCGCGCATCGCGAGCACGATCGCGTCGCGACGCGCGTCGATCCGCTCCACCGGCCCGCCCACGCCGATCGCAAGCGGCATGCCGTTCCAGCCGTCGGCGATCACCATCGAGATCATCGCCGCGCCCTGCGTGACCGTATTCGCGGAATACGAGTAGCCGAGCCGCCGCGTCTCGTCGACCTTGTCCAGCACGACGTCCTCGTCGATCGTCCTGCCCGATTTCCCGATCCGCCGGATGCTGCGCGACACGAGCCGCCGAATCGTGCCGTCGGGCTGCAGGCTCAGCAGCGCCCAGCCGAGCCCCGACATGCAGATCTCGCGACGCGTGCCGATCGGCGCATAGAAATGGACCGGAATCCGGTGTGCGCCCGCGACGGCGTCGATGTACTGCACGTACAGGTCGCTCTGCACCGCGATCACGACGGCCTCCCGCGTGCCGGCCGCCAGCCGTTTCGCCACGGCGTGCCAGTACCGGCGGCTGCCCGCCGCCGAATCGACGAGCGCTTCGCCGAGATTGACGAGGCGCACCGTCGGCGCATACGCGTGCGTCCGCTCGTCGTACGCGAGGTAGCCGAGCACCTTCATGCTGGTCAGCAACGCCGCCGCGCTCGAACCGGGATAGCGGCAGCGCGTGGCGATCTCGCGCACGCTCAGCGGCCGCTGCAGCTCGCTGAACAGCTCCAGCACCTCGAACACGCGCGCCGCGCTCTTGACCACGTTTCCGCTCATTCCATCCTCTCCGCGCCGTCCCGGCGAGCCCTTCCACGTATGTGGAACGGAATTTCCCGCCGCCAACCGTCGTGACGATACTAGGCTTCGGCCCGCGGCGTGAAGCCCCGCGGTACAGAACAAACGGAGACATCATGTCAGCCTTTCTGATCCGTGAACGGCAGGGACCGATCCTGACCGTCACGATGAACCGCCCCGAAACGCGCAACGCCATTTCGGATACCGATGCGATCGACGCGCTGGTTGCGTGCTGCGACGACGCGAACCGCGACGAATCGATCCGCGTGCTGGTCCTCACGGGCGCCGGCGCCGTGTTTTCGTCGGGCGGCAACGTGAAGGCGATGCGGGCGCTCGCCGAGTCGGAGCCGCACGACCTCGCGGCGATCCGGACGAGCTATCGGCGCGGCATCCAGCGTCTCGCCCATGCGTTCCAGCAGCTCGAAGTGCCGGCCATCGCGGCGATCAACGGGCCGGCCATCGGCGCCGGCACCGACCTCGCGTGCATGTGCGACATCCGCATCGCCGCCGACGGCGCACGCTTCGCGGAAAGCTTCATCGCGCTCGGCCTCGTGCCGGGCGACGGCGGCGCGTGGTTCCTGCCGCAGATCGTCGGCGCGGCGGTCGCGGCCGAGATGTCGTTCACCGGCGACGCGATGGATGCGCAAACGGCGCTGCGCCACGGCCTGGTGTCGCGCGTCGTGCCCGGCGGCGAGCTGCTCGCCCATGCGCACGCGCTCGCCGAACGCATCGCGCGCCACTCGGGCATCGCGCTGCGCCTGACCAAGCGGCTGCTGCGCGAAGGCCGGCATACGAGCCTCGACACGCTGCTCGACCTGTCCGCGTCGTACCAGGCATTCGCGCACGCGACGCCCGAACACCGCGCGGCGGTCGCCGCGCTGTTCGCCGCGCGCGACCGAGACTGAACCCACGGCGCGCCGCCCGGCACGCAGCCGGCGGAACGCCAGCATCGCCGACCCTCGAAGGAAACCACGTCATGACCAGCAATAACGCAGGCGCGCTCGCGGGCGTGCGCGTCGTAGACCTGAGCCGCGTTTATGCGGGCCCGTTCTGCACGCAGACGCTCGCCGACCACGGCGCGGACGTCATCAAGATCGAACCGCCGCAAGGCGACGAAACACGCGACTGGGGGCCCGCCATGCCCTCCGGCCTCTCCAGCTATTTCTGGGGGCTCAACCGCAACAAGCGCAACCTCGCGCTCGACCTGTCGCACCCCGACGGGCGCGACGTGCTGTTCCGCCTGCTGGAGACGGCCGACGTGCTGGTCGACAACTTCAAGCAGGGCACGCTCGAACGCTGGGGCATCGGCTACGACGACTGCCTGCGCGAACGCTTTCCACGTCTGGTGCATTGCTCGATCTCCGGCTACGGCACCGACGGTCCGCTCACGCGGTTTCCGGGCTACGACGCGGTCGCGCAAGGGCTCGCCGGCTTCATGTCGATCAACGGCGAACCGGGCGGCATGCCGCTGAAGGTGCCGTTTCCGGTCGTCGACTACGCGGCCGGGCTGAGCGCCGTGTCGAGCATCCTGCTCGCGCTGGTGGAGCGCACGCGCTCCGGCCTCGGGCAGCACGTCGACATCGACCTGTTCAGCACCGCGCTGTCGATGCTGCATCCGGTCAGCACGAGCTGGATGGCGACCGGCGACGTGCCCGTCGCGACGGGCAACGTCTACGCCGCGATCGCGCCGTACGGCGTCTATCCGTGCAAGGACAAGCCGGTCGCCACGGGCGCCGGCAACAACCGCACGTTCGCGAAGATGGTCGAAGCGCTCGGCGTGCCCGAACTCGCCCGCGATCCGCGTTTCGCGACCAACGCGCAGCGCGTCGCGCACCGCGATGCGCTCGACACGCTGATCGGGCAACTGACCGGCGAACTGCTCGCCGACGAAGTCGTCGATCGACTGATGCGCGCCGGCGTCGCGACGGGGCCGGTCAACACCATCGCCGACGGTTTCAACCATCCGCAGGCGGCCCGCAACGCGATGTTCGTCAAGAGCGACACGTATACCGGCGCGGGCATCCCGGCCAAGCTGTCGCGCACGCCCGGCTCGATCCGCCAGCCGCCGCGACCGTTCGCGGCCGATACCGACGCCGTGCTCGACGCGCTCGGCATCGACGCGGCCGGCCGCGACGCGCTGCGGCAGGCCGGCGTCGTTCACGACGAACGCGCCGGCATCACCGGGAGCGCAGCATGACCGCATCGCACACGGCCTCCTCCCCGACCGCCGACGACGCCGCGTCGATCCTGCGCCACGACGAAGACGGTATCGCATGGCTGACGATCCATCGTCCGCATGTCGCCAATGCGCTGTCCGCCGATGCGTTCCGGCGCCTGTGCGACGCGCTCGTCACGCTCGACGACGACCCTGCGGTGCGCGCGATCGTGATCCGCGGCGCGGGCGACCGGGCCTTCAGCGCGGGCGTCGATCTCGGCGACCCCGAGATGCGCGGCATGCGGCCGATGCGCGGGCTCGCGCGCAACGTGCACGAGCTGATCCTCGAATTGCGCAAGCCGACCATCGCGGCGATCAACGGCTATGCGATCGGCGGCGGCTTCGAGATCGCGCTGGCGTGCGACCTGCGGGTCGCCGCCGATCACGTGTACTTCGCGCTGCCCGAAGCCCGGGTCGGCATGGGCGCGAACTTCGCGAGCGTGCTGCTGCCGCGCATGCTGCCGCGCGCGATCGCGATGGAGCTGCTGTTTACGGGCCGCCGCATCGACGCAGACGAGGCCTCGCGCATCGGGCTGCTGAACCGCGTCGTCCCCGGCGCCGCGCTCGACGACACCGTGCGCGAACTGGCGCAGTCGATCGCCGCGAATGCGCCGCTCACGATCCGCCGCATCAAGGAAACGGCGACGCGCAGCTGGGGCCTGCCGGTGGCCGCGGCGCTGCGGCTCGACGTCGGCCCCGACGTCTATGCGAGCGAGGACCGTATCGAAGGCGCCCGCGCGTTCCTCGAGAAACGCAAACCGGTGTTCAAGGGACGCTGATCCCGACGGCGCGCGGCCCCGTCCGCCGCGCGCCGTCAAGCACCGTCCCGCTCGCGGGCGCGATACATAACAAACATGGAACGGAGACACATTCATGCAACGGAAAGCATTCCTGATCGGCACATGCGTGCTGTGCGCAACACATGCGCACGCGTCGTCGGTCACGCTGTACGGGATCGTCGACAGCTACGTCGAGTTCGATCGTATCGGCAGCCTGTCGAGCTTCCGGCAGAGCGGCGGCGGCGGGTCGACGAGCCGCATCGGGCTGACCGGCGTCGAGGATCTCGGCGGCGGAACCTCGACCAAGTTCGTGCTGGAAAGCGGCTTCTCGCCGGCCGACGGCTCGCTCCAGGGCGGCATGCTGTTCTACCGGCAGGCGTACGTGGCGCTGCAGAACACCCGCTACGGCGACCTGCGGCTCGGCCGGCAGTACACGCCGGCGTTCTACACCGTGTACGAGGGCGATCCGTTCGGCCTGAACGAGCGCATGTCGCCGCTTGCGCTGCTCGCGACGTCGACGGACACGATCACGACCAACACGACGCCGCCGATTCCGCGCTTCAACCAGGCCGTGTCGTATCTCAGCCCCGACTGGAACGGCCTGCGCGTGATGGCCACCTACGGCTTTCCCACGCCGAACGCGCTGTCGATGCAGGCCGGCCGCAATTACGGCGCGGGGCTCCAGTACCGGATCGGCGGGCTCTATGTCGGTGCGGGCTTCCAGGGCGACGTATCGGCCGGCAACCTCGCGCCCGTCGTTCAACCGACGACCACCCGCCACTACGTGTTCGCGGCGAACTACGCGTTCGCGCGGGTCAAGCTGTACGGCGCATTCCTTTACGGCGCCAGCACGGCGCCCGGCCTGCCCGCGTTCTCGACGGCGAGCGTCGGCGCGGCGATCAACGTCGGCGCGCTCGATCGCGTGCTCGTGTCGGCCGTGCGCCGCGACGTGAAGGGCTCGGCGAACGACGCGACCGCGTTCGGCATCGGCTACGACCATCCGCTGTCCAAGCGGACTTCGGTCTATGCCCGCTATCTGTACCTGAAGAACGGCGGCGACGCGAGCAACACCGTCATCGCCGGCGTGCAACCGCAGCCGGGCGGCACCGAGCAGGTGCTGGCGCTCGGCATCACTCACCGCTTCTGACGGAAGGCCCATGACCCCGACCCTGTCCACCCCGGCCGGCGCGCGCGACACCGCGATGCCGGCGCTCTACCGCCGGATCTCGCGGCGCCTGCTGCCGTTCCTGATCCTCTGCTACACGCTGTCGTTCATCGACCGGATCAACATCGGCTTCGCGCACGCGCAGATGGCCGCCGAGCTGCACCTCTCCGATGCCGTCTACGGGCTCGGCGCGGGCATCTTCTTCATCGGCTACATGGTGTTCGAAATTCCGAGCAACGCGCTGCTCGCACGGATCGGCGCACGCCGCACCATCGCCCGGATCATGGTGCTGTGGGGGCTCGGCTCGGCCGCGACGATGTTCGTCGCGACGCCGGCGCAGTTCTACCTGTGCCGCTTCCTGCTCGGCGTGTTCGAGGCCGGCTTCTTCCCCGGCATCCTGTTCTATCTCGGCGCGTGGTATCCGCCGAAGCAGCGCGCGAAGGCGTTCGCGCTCTTCATGAGCGCGCTGTATCTCGCCGGGATGATCGCCGGCCCCGTGTCGGGCGCGATCCTCACGTACTTCGACGGCGTCGCCGGCCTGAGCGGCTGGCAATGGCTGTTCATCGTCGAAGGGCTGCCGAGCAGCGCGCTCGGCTTCGTCGCGCTGCGCTATCTCGACGACCGGCCGGACGACGCGCGCTGGCTGTCGGACGCCGACAAGGCCGCGCTGCGCGATGCGCACGCGCTCGCCGACGCAGACACGGACCCCGGCGCGGCCCCGGCGCGACCGCTGCTCGCGCACCGCGACTTCTGGCTGCTGTGCGCGGCCAATTTCGCGATCGCGGCAGCCGGCTACGCGCTCGTGTTCTGGATGCCCGTGATCCTGCATCGCGGCGGCCTGCACGGCGCGATGCAGATCGGCCTGCTGTCCGCGCTGCCCTACCTGTGCGGCATCGTCGGCATGCTCGGGATGGGCTGGCGCACCGAGCGCCGGCATGCCTGGCGCGAACACGGTGCGGCCGCGATGCTCGCATGCGCGGCGGCGCTCGTCGTGCTGGCGCGCGTCGACGGCACCGCGAACCTGACGATCGCGCTCTGCGTCGCGGTCGCCACGCATGCCGCGTCGCTGCCCGCGTTCTGGGTGGTGCCGGGGCTCGCGCTGCCGAAGCGCTCGATGGCGGTCGCGATCGCGGCGATCACGATGTCCGGCGCGATCGGCGGATTCGCGAGCCCGTTCCTGATGGGCGTGCTGAACACCGCCACCGGATCGATGCGCGCCGGCCTCTATTTCAACGCCGCGTTGCTGGCGCTCGGCTGCGTGGCGCTGCTCGCCACGTTGCGCGCCCGGGTGGCCTCTCCGGCGCGCGCGTATTGAGCGCGCGCCTTCCCTTCACGCCTTCATCGACCTCCCCATGAATTTCGAACTCGATCTCGACCACCGGATGATCAAGGATCTCGTCGCACGCTTCGTGAAAGACGAACTGATGCCGCTCGAAGCGGCCGTGATGGCGCGCGAGGCCGACGGCCAGCGTTTCGCGCTGCGCCCCGACGAACGCGCGCGGCTCGACGAGCGCTCCCGGGAACTCGGCCTGTGGGGGCTCGACGCGCCCGCCGATGCCGGCGGCTCGGACCTGCCGGCCGTCGCGATGGTCGGCGTGAACGAAGCGATCGGCACGACCGTGACGCCGTACATCCTGCCGCCCGATTCACCGAACCTGCGGATGCTGTGCGACGCGGCCGACGACGCGCAGCGCGCGCGCTACCTGGAACCGTACGCGCGCGGCCTCACGCGCGCCGCGATGGCGATTTCCGAGCCGGGCGCCGGCTCCGATCCGGGCGCGTTGTCGACGACGGCCGTGCGCGACGGCGACACGTGGGTGCTGAACGGCCGGAAGATCTGGATCAGCCATGCACGCGAAGCCGACTGGACGATCGTGATGGCGCTGACCGACCGGAGCAAGGGCAAGCGCGGCGGCATGTCGGCGTTCATCGTCGAACGCGACACGCCGGGTTTCGTCATCGAGCGCCGGATCCCGATGATCGGCGGGCTGTCGACCTACGAAATCGTGCTGGAGAACTGCCGCATTCCCGCCGCGCAACTGCTGGGCCGCGAAGGCGCCGGGTTCGCGCCGATGCAGGCGCGCCTGTCGAACCGGCGGCTGGAGATGGCCGCGTGGTGCATCGGCCGCGCCGAGCGCGCGGTCGCGCTGCTGTGCGACCATGCGAAGCAGCGCAAGACCTTCGGCGTGCCGCTCGCCGAGCGTCAGGCGATCCAGTGGTGGGTCGCCGACGCGCTGACGCAGATCCACGCGTGCCGCCTGATGACCTACGAAGCGGCCGCGCGGGTCGATGCCGGACAGGACGCGCGCACGCAGATCTCGATGGTCAAGGTGTTCGCGACCGAGATGGCGTCGAGCGTCATCGATCATGCGATGCAGACGCTCGGCGCGATGGGCATGACGAAAGAGCTGCCGCTGCACCAGATGGCGAACGAAGCGCGGCTGATGCGCATCTTCGAAGGCCCGAGCGAAGTGCATCGCTGGGTCGTCGCGCGCAGCGTGCTGTGACGCCGTCGTCACGGGTTCACCGGCCGGCGCGCGTTGCGCCGCCCTCGCCAAGGAGCCGCATCCTGGACACACGACATCTGGTCGACCCCGACATCCGCCCGTGGCTCGACGTCTGGCCCACCGTCACGCTCGACGCCGACAACCTCGCGCGGCACCGCGCGCGCACCCTGCCGCTGCCGCCGATCGACACCGTCGGCACCACGCTCCTGCAGCGTCGCGTGCCGGGCCTCGACGGTGCGCCGGACGTGCCGGTCCGCGTGTACCTGCCCGACGACGCGACGCGCCCGCTGCCGGCGATCGTGCACATGCATGGCGGCGGCTACGTGCGCGGCGCCGCGAAAGATCTCGAAGCCGTGCATCGTCCGCTGGTGAAAGCGCTCGGGTGCGCGCTGGTATCGATCGACTACCGCCTCGCGCCCGAGACGCCGTTTCCCGGCGCGATCGACGATTGCTACGCGGCGCTTGCGTGGACCTTCCGTCACGCGGACGCACTCGGCCTCGACGCCGCGCGCATCGGCGTGACGGGCGAAAGCGCGGGCGGCGGGCTCGCGGCCGCGCTGGCGCTGCTCGCGCGCGACCGCGGCGAATATCCGCTGGCTTTCCAGCACCTGATGTATCCGATGCTCGACGACCGCACCTGCGTGCGCGCGCCGCATCCGCATGCCGGCGAGTTCGTCTGGCACGCGGCCAACAACCGGTTCGGCTGGACGTCGCTGCTCGGCCGCGCGCCGGGCGGCGACGGCGTGTCGCCGTATGCCGCCGCCGCCCGCGCGGAACGGCTCGACGGGCTGCCACCCGCGTTCATCGCGGTCGGTACGCTCGACCTGTTCGTCGACGAGAACATCGACTACGCGCAGCGGCTGATCCGCGCCGGCGTGCCGACCGAACTGCATGTGTTCCCGGGCGGCGTGCACGGCTTCGACATCGTGCCCGATGCGCGGCTGTCCGCCGCGGCGCGGCGCATCGGCCAGGATGCGCTGCGCCGCTTCCTGCACGGCTGACGGGAACCGGAGCGAACGCAGAAGCGGAATCGACAAGGGCGGCCGAAGCCGCCCTTGCTGTCATCGAAACGACGGCGCAACGATCAGAACGCGTCGCCCGGCACGCGCACCCAGCCTTCCATCAGCACGCGCGCGCTGCGGCTCATGATCGCCTTGGTGACGGTCCATTCGCCGTTCTCGAACTGCGCTTCCGCGCCGACCCGCAGCGTGCCGGACGGATGCCCGAAGCGCACCGCGTTGCGCTCGCCGCCGCCTGCCGCGAGATTGACGAGCGTGCCCGGAATCGCCGCGGCCGTGCCGATCGCGACCGCCGCCGTGCCCATCATCGCGTGATGCAGCTTGCCCATCGACATCGCGCGCACCAGCAGGTCGACATCGCCCGCCTTCACGCGCTTGCCGCTCGACGCGACGTAGTCGGCCGGCTTCGCGACGAACGCGACCTTCGGCGTGTGCTGGCGCGTCGCGATCTCGTCGAGCGTGTCGATCAGGCCCATGCGCAGCGCGCCGTGCGCGCGGATCGTCTCGAACTTCTCGAGCGCCTTCGCGTCGCCGTTGATCGCGTCCTGCAGCTCGGTGCCCGTATAGCCGATCGCCTCGGCCTCGACGAAGATGGTCGGGATCCCCGCGTTGATCATCGTCGCCTTCAGCGTACCGATGCCCGGCACCGCCAGATCGTCGACGAGGTTGCCGGTCGGGAACATCGACCCGCCCGCGCCTTCTTCCTCGGCGGCCGGGTCCATGAACTCGAGCTGCACTTCGGCGGCCGGGAACGTGACGCCGTCCAGCTCGAAATCGCCCGTCTCCTGCACCGCGCCGTTCGTGATCGGCACGTGCGCGACGATCGTCTTGCCGATGTTCGCCTGCCAGATCCGCACGGTCGCGACGCCGTCGCGCGGCACGCGCGCCGCATCGACGAGCCCGCCGCTGATCGCGAACGGGCCGACCGCCGCCGACAGGTTGCCGCAGTTGCCGGTCCAGTCGACGAACGCACGGTCGATCGCGACCTGACCGAACAGGTAATCGACGTCGTGACCGGGCCGCGTGCTCTTCGACACGATCACCGTCTTGCTGGTGGACGACGTCGCGCCGCCCATCCCGTCGATCTGCTTGCCGTACGGATCGGGGCTGCCGATCACGCGCAGCAGCAGCGCGTCGCGCGCGGCGCCCGGCGTCTGCGCGGCATCGGGCAGGTCCTGCAGCCGGAAGAACACGCCCTTGCTGGTGCCGCCGCGAATGTAGGTGGCGGGAATCCTGATTTGAGGAATGTGTGCCATGTCTGTGTTGTCCTGTCGACCGGCGCCGGCGCTCGCACGCCGGCTCCGGTGCCATGCAAATCCATCTGACGACGGGCGATGCACGTGTGCACCGCCCGGATTCAACGTCCCGGCGCGCCGTCAGGCCGCCTGCGACGATTCGAGGAAGTCCTGCGCGAAGCGCTGCAGCACGCCGCCCGCGTCGTAGATCGACACTTCCTCGGCAGTATCGAGCCGGCACGTCACCGGCACCTCGACACGCTCGCCGCTCTTGCGGTGAATCACGAGCGTGAGATCGGCGCGCGGCTTGCGCTCGCCGATCACGTCGAAGGTTTCGGTGCCGTCGATGCCGAGCGTCGTGCGGTTCGTGCCCGGCTTGAACTCGAGCGGCAGCACGCCCATCCCGATCAGGTTCGTGCGGTGGATCCGCTCGAACCCTTCGGCGGCGATCGCCTCGACGCCCGCGAGCCGCACGCCCTTCGCGGCCCAGTCGCGCGACGAGCCCTGGCCGTAGTCGGCGCCGGCGATCACGATCAGCGGCTGCTTGCGATTCATGTACGTCTCGATCGCCTCCCACATCCGCATGACCTGGCCTTCCGGCTCGACCCGCGCGAGCGAGCCCTTCTTCACCGCGCCGTCGACGACCGCCATCTCGTTGATCAGCGTCGGGTTCGCGAAGGTCGCGCGCTGCGCGGTCAGGTGGTCGCCGCGGTGCGTCGCGTACGAGTTGAAGTCCTCTTCCGGCAGGCCCATCTTCGCGAGGTACTCGCCGGCCGCGCTGTTCGCGAGGATCGCGTTCGACGGCGACAGGTGGTCGGTCGTGATGTTGTCGCCGAGCACCGCGAGCGGACGCATGCCCTGCAGCGTGCGCTCGCCGGCCAGCGCGCCTTCCCAGTACGGCGGACGGCGGATGTACGTGCTCTGCGCGCGCCACGCGTACAGCGGCGCCGCACGCTCGCCCGTATCGGCCGTGCGCGCGAACATCGGTTCGTAGACCTTGCGGAACTGCTCGGGCTTCACGCTCGATGCGACGATCGCGTCGATCTCCTCGTCGGTCGGCCAGATGTCCTTCAGCGTGACGGGCTGGCCGTCCTGGTCGTGGCCGAGCACGTCCTTCTCGATGTCGAAGCGGATCGTGCCGGCGATCGCATACGCGACGACGAGCGGCGGCGACGCCAGGAACGCCTGCTTCGCATACGGATGGATGCGGCCGTCGAAGTTGCGGTTGCCGGACAGCACGGCCGTCGCGTACAGGTCGCGGTCGACGATCTCCTGCTGGATCTTCGGATCGAGCGCGCCCGACATCCCGTTGCAGGTCGTGCACGCGAACGCGACGATGCCGAAGCCGAGCTTCTCGAGTTCCGGCAGCAGGTTCGCTTCTTCCAGATACAGCTCGACCGCCTTCGATCCCGGCGCGAGCGAGCTCTTCACCCACGGCTTGCGCGTGAGGCCCTTCGCGTTCGCGTTGCGCGCGAGCAAGGCCGCGGCGATCACGTTGCGCGGGTTGCTGGTGTTCGTGCAGCTCGTGATCGCGGCGATGATCACCGCGCCGTCGGGCATCTCGCCCGCCTTTTCCTCCCACTGGCCGGCGATCCCGCGCGCGGCGAGATCGGACGTCGGCAGCCGCTTGTGCGGGTTCGACGGGCCGGCCATGTTGCGCACGACGCTCGACAGGTCGAACGTCAGCGTGCGCTCGTACTGCGCATCGTTCAGCGTGTCGGCCCACAGGCCCGCCGCCTTCGCGTAGGTCTCGACCAGCTTCACCTGCTCGTCGCTGCGGCCGGTGAGGCGCAGGTAGTCGGTCGTCTGGCCGTCGATGAAGAACATCGCGGCCGTGGCGCCGTATTCGGGCGCCATGTTCGAGATCGTCGCGCGGTCGCCGAGCGTGAGGCTCGCCGCGCCTGCGCCACGGAATTCCAGATACGCGCCGACCACCTTCTCCTTGCGCAGGAATTCGGTCAGCGCGAGTACGACGTCGGTCGCGGTGATGCCGGGCTGGCGCTTGCCGGTCAGCTCGACGCCGACGATGTCCGGCAGGCGCATCCACGATGCGCGGCCGAGCATCACGTTCTCCGCCTCCAGCCCGCCGACGCCCACCGCGATCACGCCGAGCGCGTCGACGTGCGGCGTGTGGCTGTCGGTGCCGACGCAGGTGTCCGGATACGCTACGCCATCCTGCGCCTGGATCACCGGCGACATCTTCTCCAGGTTGATCTGGTGCATGATGCCGTTGCCCGGCGGGATCACGTCGACGTTCTCGAACGACTGCTTCGTCCATTCGATGAAGTGGAAGCGATCCTCGTTGCGGCGATCCTCGATCGCGCGGTTCTTCGCGAACGCGTCCGGATCGAAGCCGCCGCACTCGACGGCGAGCGAATGGTCGACGATCAGTTGCACGGGCACGACCGGGTTCACCTTCGCCGGGTCGCCGCCGGCGTCGGCGATCGCGTCGCGCAGGCCCGCGAGATCGACGAGCGCCGTCTGGCCGAGGATGTCGTGACACACCACGCGCGCCGGGAACCACGGGAAGTCGCGTTCGCGCTTGCGCTCGATGATCTGCTTCAGCGAATCGGCGAGGATCGCCGGGTCGCAGCGGCGCACGAGGTTTTCGGCGAGCACGCGCGACGTGTACGGCAGCGTGTCGTAGGCGCCGGGCGCGATCGCTTCGACCGCGGCACGCGCATCGAAGAAGTCCAGCGACGTGCCGGGCAGGGGTTTGCGGTTGGCGGTATTCATGATGTGGGGCGGAATTCGGGGTAAGACATTGCGCGCGCGCCGGCAGCCCGCATCACGGGCGGCCGGCGGGCGCGGCCGGCGATCAGCGCTTCTCGATCGGCACGAACTGCAGGTCTTCCGGACCGGTGTAGTTCGCGCTCGGGCGGATGATCTTGTTGTCGATGCGCTGCTCCATGATGTGCGCGCTCCAGCCGGACGTGCGCGAGATCACGAACAGCGGCGTGAACATCGCGGTCGGCACGCCCATCATGTGATACGACACGGCGCTGAACCAGTCGAGGTTCGGGAACATCTTCTTCGCATCCCACATCACCGATTCGAGGCGCTCGGCGATGTCGTACAGCTTCACGTCGCCCGCTTCCTTCGACAGCTTGTGCGCGACGCCCTTGATCACCTTGTTGCGCGGATCGGAGATCGTGTAGACCGGGTGACCGAAGCCGATCACGACTTCCTTGTTCTCGACGCGGCGGCGGATGTCGGCTTCGGCGTCGTCCGGCGAGCTGTAGCGGCTCTGGATTTCATAGGCGACTTCGTTCGCGCCGCCGTGCTTCGGGCCGCGCAGCGCGCCGATCGCGCCGGTGATCGCCGAGTAGATGTCCGAGCCCGTGCCCGCGATCACGCGGCCGGTAAACGTCGATGCGTTGAACTCGTGCTCCGCGTAGAGGATCAGCGACGTATGCATCGCGTCGACCCACGACTTCGACGGCGTCTTGCCGTGCAGCAGGTGCAGGAAGTGGCCGCCGATCGAGTCGTCGTCGGTTTCCGTCTCGATGCGCTTGCCGTTGTGCGAGAAGTGATACCAGTACAGCAGCATCGAGCCGAGCGACGCCATCAGGCGGTCGGCGATGTCGCGCGCGCCCGGCAGGTTGTGGTCGTCCTTCTCGGGCAGCACGGTGCCGAGCACCGACACGCCGGTGCGCATCACGTCCATCGGGTGAGCCGATGCCGGGATCTGCTCGAGCGCGACCTTCAGCGCGCTCGGCAGGCCGCGCAGCGCGCGCAGCTTCGTCTTGTACGCAGCCAGCTCGGTCAGGTTCGGCAGCGTGCCGTGCACGAGCAGGTGCGCGATTTCCTCGAACTCGCACGATTCGGCGACGTCGAGAATGTCGTAGCCGCGGTAGTGCAGGTCGTTGCCGGTCTTGCCGACCGTGCAGAGCGCCGTGTTGCCGGCCGTCACGCCCGACAGCGCCACCGACTTCTTCGGCTTGAATGCGCCTGCGGCGGCCGGTGCTGCTGCGTCTTTCGTCTCGCTCATGTTTCCGTTCTCCAATGGGTATCGGGGGTGTCATGCCGGCCGGGCCCGGCGCTGGCGCGCGCGGTCCGGCTTCATGCAAAGCGTTCCGGGAACCGTGTCCCGGCGCGCGGGCAGGTTACTTCTTGCCTTGCGCGAACAGCTCGTCGAGCTTCTGCTCGTACGCGTGATAGCCGAGGAAGTCGTACAGCTCGGCGCGGGTCTGCATCGTCGGCACGGCGGCCTTCTGCGTGCCGTCGCGGCGCAGCGTCTCGTAGAAATTCAGCGCGGCCTTGTTCATCGCGCGATACGCGCCGCAGCAGTACAGCGCGATGTCGACGTTCGCCTCGCGCAGTTCGTCGAGCGTAAAGAGCGGCGTCGAGCCGAACTCGGTCAGGTTCGCGAGGATCGGCACCTTCACGGCGGCCTTGAAGCGGCGGTAGTCGTCGAGCGTCTTCATCGCTTCCGGGAAGATCATGTCCGCGCCTGCTTCCACGTAGGCGATCGCGCGCTCGATCGCGGCGTCGATCCCTTCGGCGGCGGCCGCGTCGGTGCGGGCCATGATCACGAACTGGTCGTCGGTACGCGCATCGACCGCGGCCTTCACGCGATCGACCATTTCCTCGACCGGCACGACTTCCTTGCCCGGACGGTGGCCGCAGCGCTTCTGGCCGACCTGGTCCTCGAGGTGGACGGCCGCGACGCCGGCCTTGATGAACGAGCGCACCGTGCGCGCGATGTTGAACGCGCCGCCCCAGCCCGTATCGATGTCGACGAGCAGCGGCAGGTCGGTCGCGTTGGTGATCCGGTTCGCGTCGATCAGCACGTCTTCCATCGTGCTGATGCCGAGATCGGGGATGCCGAGCGAGTTCGCGGCGACGCCGCCGCCCGACAGGTAAACCGCCTTGAAGCCGACGGCCTGCGCCATCTTGGCTGCATACGCGGTGATCGCGCCGACCACCTGCAGCGGCTGCTCGGCCGCGACTGCCGCGCGGAATTTCGCGCCGGCGCTCTGAAGATGCGTGTTGCTCATGAACGGCCTCCTGAAGGAATGCCCATTAACAGCAAGGACCGGGCCAGCTTGCGGATCACCGCTAACCCACTGATTCTTAAGCAACCGGCGCGGGCGCTTCATCGCCCATCTGTTTCAATTTGGCAATTCCATGTTTCAAAAATGAAATCGCGCGCGCATAATCGATCGCCATGGATCTCTCCTCGACCAAACCCGTCGGTCCGGCCGACCGAACGGTGCGCCCCCGCATCTGGGCGATGGGCATCAGCCGCCTGCGCGAGCTGTTTCGCGAGATCGCCGGCGAATTCGACGAACGCGCGGACGTGCGCATCGTCACGCGTGCCTATGAAGACGCGCTGAGCGCCATCGCGGAGGCCGGCACCGCGCGGCCCGACGTGATCGTCGCGGCCGGCTCGAACGGCGCCTTCCTGAAAACGCGGGCGCAGGTGCCGGTCGTGGTCGTGTCGCCGACCGGCTTCGACGTGATGCAGGCGCTGGCGCGGGCGCGGCGCGATGCATCGCGGATCGCGCTCGTCAGCGCCGGCGAGACGCCGCCCGAGGTGCGCCGCTTCGTCGCCGCGTACGGCCTCGACGTGCAGTTTGCGTCATATCAGTCCGCGCAGGAAGCGGAAGCCTGCGTGCACGACCTGCACGATCGCGGCATCGAGACGATCGTCGGCCCCGGGCTCGTGACCGACCTCGCGGCGAGCGCGGGCATGGGCGCCGTGTTCCTGTATTCGCACACGTCGGTGCGCAAGGCCGTCGACACGGCGCTCGAAGTCGCGTACGCGACGCATGCCGAGGCGTTTCGCCGCCAGCGGCTCGACAATTTGCTGCAGCACCTGCGCGACGGCGTGGTCGCGCTCGACGCGCGCGGCCGCGTCGAGGCGATCAACGAGCGGCTCGCGTCGGCGCTCGGGGTCGAACCCGCGGCGGCCGTCGGCCGCGCGCTCGTCGATCTGCGGCCCGAACTGCGCACGCTGCGCGGCGAGGACGGCGACGCGCTCGCGACCGTGCGCGGCGTGCGCTACGTCGTGCATCGCGGGCCGCTCGTCGATCGTGGCGTCACATCGGGCAGCGTGCTGACGTTCCAGGAATCGCGC
This sequence comes from Burkholderia anthina, assembly GCF_902498995.1. GTDB lineage: Bacteria > Pseudomonadota > Gammaproteobacteria > Burkholderiales > Burkholderiaceae > Burkholderia > Burkholderia anthina. Next base: position 442,346 of record NZ_CABVLY010000002.1, on the reverse strand, counting down.
GCGGTCGAGCGGCTCGATCGTGCGCTGCGTTCGCAGCCGAACACGCAGCAGTTCGCGGCGCGCTACGCGCTCGACGACGTGGTCGGCACGTCCGCGCCGATGGCGCGCGTGCGCGAGCTGGTGCGCCGCTACGCGCGCTCCGACGCGACCGTGCTCGTGCTCGGCGAAAGCGGCACCGGCAAGGAGATGATCGCGCAGAGCCTGCATGCGCTGTCCGCGCGGCGCAGCTATCCGTTCGTCGCGGTCAACTGCGGTGCGTTTCCGGAGGCGCTGCTCGAGAGCGAGCTGTTCGGTTACGAGGAAGGCGCGTTCACCGGCGCGCGGCGCGGCGGCAAGACGGGGCTGTTCGAGGCCGCGCATCGCGGCACGCTGTTTCTCGACGAGATCGGCGAGATGCCGCCGTCGCTGCAAAGCCGGCTGCTGCGCGTGCTGCAGGAGCGCGAGGTGATCCGCCTCGGCTCGACCGAGCCGATCCGCATCGACGTGCGCGTGGTCGCCGCGACGCATCGTCCGCTGCTCGCGGCCGTCGAAGCCGGCACGTTCCGCGCCGATCTGTATTACCGGCTCAACATCCTGAACATCGGCCTGCCGCCGCTGCGCGATCGCGCGGCCGACATTCCGGCGCTCGCCGCGACGCTGCTCGTGCAGGCCGCGCGGCGCGAGCCGCGGCTGGCCGAGCGCGTGCGCGATGCCGGCGACGCGCTGCGCGTGCTCGACGCGACCCAGGCGACGCTCGCGCGCTACCGGTGGCCCGGCAACGTGCGGGAATTGCAGAACGTGGTCGAGCGGATCGCGGTGGAACTGGCCGAGGAAGCCGACGCGCACGATCCGGCCGCCGCGTGCGGCGCGCTCGCGCCCGATGCGCTGCAGGCGATCGCGCCCGAACTGTTCGCCGCGCCGCCCGATGCGGCCGGCGCTGGCGCCGGCGACGACGATGCACGGACGCTCCAGGCGCGCCGCCGCCGCGCGGAAGCCGACGAGATCCGCGCGGTGCTCGACGCGTGCGGCGGCGACCGCGATCGCGCGTGCGCGATGCTCGGCATCAGCAAGACGACGCTGTGGCGCAAGCTGTCGGCGAAATAGGTTCCGGCGGGACGGGCGGGAAGCGCGGCCCGAGCCGCCGCGTCATTCAGCCTTGTGATAGTGGCGGTACGCCTTCGCGCGGTTGCCGCACGACGACATCGAGCACCATCGGCGGCTACCGTTCTTGCTGTCGTCGATGAACAGCCACTGGCATGCGTCGTTCGCGCAGCGCTTGACCTTCGCGAGCCGCGCGCCGCCCAGCAGGTCGATCGCCGACCACAGCACCGGGCTCAGCACACCTGCGAGTGTCGCGCCCGCGCGCCCGATCCGCCACGCATAGCCGCCGTCGAGCCGCGTCAGCGCGACGCGCGGCGCGGCTTCCGCCAGAAAACCGCCGAGCAGCGCGAGATCGTCCGCTTGCGGCTCGCGCCGCTCGGCCTGCGCGTGAAAGAGCCGATACAGCGCCTCGCGCAACGCAAGCGCGCGCGCGAGCGTCGCCGGCTCGTCATCCTTCTCCTTCTCTCCCGCGCGACACGTGTCGGCCAGGCCGGACGGCACGCGCGCCTGCTCGCGGCACCATGCGAACAGGTCGTCGAGCGTGCCGAAGGTTTCCGTCGGCGCGTCGGCGCCGCGCCAGTACAGCGTGTTCGCGAAATCGATGCTCAGCGTTTCGGGCGGCGCGGGAATCAGGCAGTCCGTCGTGACGGCAGGTTGCGTATCTTTCATGTCCCGATCGTATCTAACCACCATGCCGGTTGACAAGCCCGCGGACGCTTCCTAACATAACCAGCATGATGGTTAAGAACGGATGTGCGGCACGGGTGTTCCCTTCCGCTCAAGGAGCCACAGATGTTCGATCGTCTTCCCTTCCGAGTTATCCACACCGGCCGCGGCCGGGCGTTCCACGACAGCACGCCCGGCTGACCGGGCGCCTGTCGACAGGTTTGCCGCACTGACGTCCCCTCTTCAGTTCAAGGAGCCACAGATGATCGATCACCTTTCCTTCGGCGTTGCCCACATCGACCGCAGCCGCGCGTTCTACGACAGCACGCTCGGCGCGCTCGGCTACAAGCGGCTGTACAGCGACGACGGATCCCTCGGATACGGCACCACCGAACCGGTGCTGTGGTTGCAGCACGCGGAGCGGCCGATCGCCGCCGATCCCGAGTCGGGGTTGCACGTGTCGTTTCGCGCGTCGTCGCCGGTGGAGGTCGATGCGTTCTACCGCGCCGCACTGCAGCACGGCGGTCAGGACAACGGCGGCCCCGGCAAGCGCGAGCACTACGGCGCCGGCTATTACGCGGCGTTCGTCGTCGATCCCGACGGGTATCGGCTCGAAGCGCATTGCGAACTCGACAACATCGTCTGATCCGCTGCGTCCGGACGCGGACGAACGGCAAGGGCCCGATTCCGCATCGCGCGGAACCGGGCCCTTGTCCTTGCTTTGCTGCATCGATGTTCGGCGTGCGACGATCGCCGCCGTCAGTCGTGCGGGAGCGATCGCGCCGGCGCGCACCGGCCGGGAGGCTGCCGGGTTGCGCCCGCACCGCGCCCGCGGTTACTGCGCGCCGCGCGTGCGCTGCAGTTGCTCGCCGAGCCCGTCGATCCCGAGGCGCACCACCTGGCCGGGCTTCAGGAACACCGGCGACGGCTTGATGCCCATCCCGACGCCCGGCGGCGTGCCGGTCGTGATCACGTCGCCCGGTTGCAGCGTCATGCAGGTCGACAGATAGGCGATCAACTGCGCGACGCTGAACACCATCGTGCGCGTGTTGCCGTTCTGATAGCGGTGGCCGTCGATTTCGAGCCACAGGTCGAGGCGCTGCGGATCCGGCACCTCGTCGCGCGTGACGAGCCACGGGCCGATCGGGCCGAACGTGTCGAAGCCCTTGCCCTTGTCCCACTGGCCGCCGCGCTCGATCTGCCATTCACGCTCGGACACGTCGTTGACGACGCAATAGCCCGCGACGTAATCGAGCGCGCGCGCTTCGTCGACGTCCTTGCAGGCCGCGCCGATCACGACGCCGAGTTCGACTTCCCAGTCCGTCTTCACGGAGCCCTTCGGGATGTCGATGCCGTCGTTCGGGCCGCAGATCGAACTCGTCCACTTGCCGAACACCACCGGCTCCTTGGGCACCGGCATGCCGGCTTCGGCCGCGTGGTCGGCATAGTTCAGACCGATGCCGATGAATTTGCCGACGCGGCCGACGCACGCGCCGATGCGCGGCTCGCCGGACACGAGCGGCAGCGTGGCCGGATCGATCGCGCGCAGCCGCGCGAGACCGGCGTCGGACAGCGCGTCGCCGGCCAGATCCGGCACGTGCGCGGACAGGTCGCGAATCCGGCCGTCCGCGTCGAGAATGCCGGGCTTTTCCTGGCCGGACGGGCCATAGCGAAGCAGTTTCATCGTGCTCAACCTCTGTTGTCGAATGTGACAGGATACCGGCCGGCGCAGCCGTTCACAGCCACGCGCCGGACTGAATGTCGATCGTCGATGGCGCGCATCGGCACCATCGCCGGCAGGCCGTTCGACGCGCGAGGCTCGCGCGGGCGCAGCGATCGCGGCGCCGCACCGAAGTGCGACGCGCATCGAACGGGCGGCCGCCGGTCTGCGCATCGGCGACGACGGCCCGGCATCCGCGGCATGTGCCGGCCCGACCGGCCGGCTTCACGCGCGGCCGCGCCGTCGCTGGCCCGCCGCTCTTTGTACCATCCGCGGCCCGCAATGAAATGACCGGCGACGGATACCGACTATTGGTGCAACCGCCGGCGCTGCGGCGCAGCATCGGGGCCGCCGGCATCGCTGCACGACGTCGAAATGCGTCGTCCCCGTCGGGATTGGGGAGTGAACCAGCAATATTCGTTGTGACCCTGTCATCGGAAACGACCGTTGATCCGTTCTTGATCGGTAACGATTGGTAAAAAGACGCTGCATTGCACACTGAAAGTTTGTTGTTAAGCTCGGACGGACGGTGCCTCCATCCACATCCGGGGCCAACGGATCCGTGTGCGATATCGGCCAGCGTGCGTCGCCTGTCGATCGGAAATTCACTGACCTCATACCCATGACGCAAACGACCAACACCCCGTTTCTCGACAGCGACGCACGGGAGTCGATGGGCGCGACCGACCGCTATCGCGCGCCCGCTCTGGACAAGGGTCTCGACATTCTCGAACTCCTGTCGGAACAGAAGGAAGGACTCACTCGCACCGAGATCACCAAGGAACTCGGCCGCAACGCGAGCGAGATCTACCGGATGCTCGAACGTCTCGTGGCCCGCCGCTACGTGATGCGTTCGAGCGGCGGCGACCGCTACACCCTCAGCCTCAAGCTGTTCGCGCTCGCGCACCGGCATCCGCCGATGAACCGGCTGATCGCCGAGGCGTTGCCGCTGATGCAGCGTTTCGCCGATACCGCCGAACAGTCGTGCCATTTGTCCGTCTACGATCGCGGCACGCTGCTCGTGATCGCGCAGGTCGACGGCCCCGGCGCGTGGGGCGTATCGGTGCGGCTCGGCTCGCGCATCGGGCTCGCCGATACGGCGTCGGGCCGCGTGATGCTGTCGTTCCAGGGTAGCGAGCAGCGCGCGGACATGCTGGCCGAGCACCGCAAGGTCAAGGGCGAAGCGCCGATGAACGAGCAGGAGCTCGCGTTCGCGTGCCAGTCGATCCGCCAGTCCGGCTATGTGCGCCAGGACAGCCGGCAGGCGTACGGCGTCACCGACCTGAGCACGCCGATCCTCGGCCCGTCCGGCCATGCGATCGCGGTGCTCACCTGCCCGTACATGCGCCGGATCGATACGCACATGGCGCCGTCCGTCGATGCGGTCGTCGACGGGCTGCGCGATACGGCCGGCCGTCTGTCGATGTGCCGCGCGGAGACGTGCTGACGCGGGTTTGGGCGAAGGCTGCCGGATGAGCGCACCGTCGGAACGCCGGGCAGGCAGGCATGCGGGAAGAGCCGCAGTAGTGCGGGCTTGCGCGGGCATTCCGCGGGTCGTTGCCGGGCAGGCGCCGGCGCTACGCTAGAATAGCGGCCCTCTCAAAAACTACGGCGGCCGGCTGTCGCGGCTGCCGTATCCGATGGATGTCATGGCCAAACTTCTGAACGATCAAGAATTCCAGCGTTTCTCCGAACTTCAGCAGAAGCAGGCGAGCTTCACGATCACGCCCGAGGAAGCCGACGAACTGCGCGACATCGTCGCGCGCGCGCAGCAGAAGCGTGACGATCGTGCCGCAGCGATGCAGGCGATCGAGAACTACATCGAACAGTTCGACATCACGCCCGACGAACTCTTCTCGCCCGAGCAGATCGGCGACGCCGCGCGCACCTACGGGCTCATCACCGCCACGAAGAAGGAACGCGCGCTGCCGCCGTCGATCACGTTCAACGGCAAGCCGTACCAATGGACCAAGACGCTTCCGGACGACGTGCGCGCCGCGCTGTTCGACGCATTCACGTCCGGCGAGTCGGTCAAACGCTTCATCGCCATGCCGAAGGACACCGCACGCTGTGCGCTGACGATCGCGCGCCTCGAGCGCGAAACCGGCGGCATTTATGCCGAAACGCACCTCGAAGAACTCGCGATTTCCCGCGACCAGGTGAACGACGCAGCGGCAAAACTCGCCGCATAAACCTCGCCCCGGGCACGGTTCATGCGTGCCCGGGGCGGCGCGGACGCCGGCAAACGCCGGCGCCGCGCCAGCCGGAGCGCGCCGTTTCCGTGCTCCCGAAAAGTCTCACCTTGGTGCCCCGTAAGCGCTCACCAGCACATCCCGCAAAAGCTCACCCATGGCTCCCGGAGACGCTCACCTGCGTGTCCCGAAAGCCCTCACCGATGCGTTGCGCAGACGCTCTGCAAGCCCTCCCGGAAAGGCTCACCGCGGCTTCCCGCAGGCACTCACCGCCAGTTCCCGGGAAGGCTCACCGAACAGCTCCCGTATCGGCTCACCTTGCACCCCCCGGAAAAGCTCACCCTCCGCTCCCGAAAAGTCTCACCTTTTCGATATTTCCGATGCCGAAGGTGCGGGATGCGGGTGTCGGCGTGCTCGAATACGCCAGCGGAACGGCCCGCACGCGGATGTCATCGAAACGCGCGGCAAGCCCGACGCGAATGCCGTGTCTCGATGAATTCGCGTTTCCCGCAGGTCACGGAGAGCCGCACCGCTTCGCGTATTCGGTAGCGCGTCGATGCTCTGCATTCCAAAGTATGACGAATCGGTACAGCCAGTTGTGAACGAGCATCGCGGATGCCGTGCGAACCGCACCGCCTGCCCCCGCATCCCCGCCCGGCCGGGCGCGTGTTACGCGCGACTACGGTTGCAGTTTCATTCTGAAGCCCACCACGCCCGGCTCCTCCGTCGTCGAGGTCGTGAAGCCGCATGACTTCGCCAGCGAGATCATCGCCGTGTTCTCGCGCAGCGCTTCGCCGATCATCCATGCCGTGCCGCGCGATCGCGCGTAGTCGATGATGCGGGTCATCATCAGACGGCCGAGCCCCTTGCCCTTCTGGTCGGGCCGCACCGCGATCGCGAACTCCGCGGTCTCGTTGTCGGGATCGGCGACCGCGCGCGCCACCGCGAGCGTGTGCGACCGGCCCGACACATCGGTGAACGCCACGATGAAAGCCATCTCACGGTCGTAGTCGATCTGCGTCATGCGCGCCACTTGCGAGTGATCGAAGCTGCGCACCGCGCCGAAGAAGCGCATGCGCAGATCGTCCGGCGTCATCGCCCCCAGCAGCTCGTTGTGCGCCTCCTCGTCTTCCGGACGAATCGGGCGGATCGTCACGGTCTCGCCTCGCCATTCGAGCGTCTGCTCCAGATGGCGCGGATACGGCATGATCGCGAGCCGGCTGCGCCCGGCGGCCAGCGTGACGCGCGGCGCGATGATGTAGGCGCGATCGGACAGCACGCGCAGCGTGATCGACATCGCGACCACTTCGCGGACGTCGCATACGACTTGCGACAGCGCCGTCAGTGCGCCGAGCGTCGGCTCGACGGGCGTGCGACGCGCATAAGGCGAACGCTCCATCACCGCGCGGGCGAGCACGGTATTCAGCGGCGGCAGCCCGTACACGACGAACGGCGCCGATACACCGTCCGCGGGCGGCACGGCATAGCGGAACACCGGGCCGAAATTCGAATCGTCGTACATGTCGACCGTGACGTCGACGACCCTGGCGCCGGCCGGTGCATCGGCCGGCTCGCCGTGCAGGCCGAAGTGCGACAGCCAGTGCAACGCGGCGTCGCCGGCCAGCTCGGGTTCGCCGGCCTCGACCATCCGGCGGGCCTCGGCCTGTGCGGATGCGACGCACTCGGCCGGCTGCGGCGGCGTGCCCTCGGGGGTCTGCATCAGCAACTGCCGCCCGAGGTTGTAATCGACGAGACGTGCGTATGCGCGCGCAAGCCGCTGGGGCGTCGTGTGTACCGGGATGCCGTTCGCGTGCAGTGCGTCGCGCGTCGCCGCATCGACCGCACCGAAGAAACACGCAAGGATGCCGCGATACGCATGTTGCCGCGATTCGATCAGCGTGCGCGCGACGGCATCGGCCGGTGCGCTGTGGGACGTCGAATGCACGACGAACAGCGTGCCCGTCTGCGGAAACGGCGCAAGCGCCTTGATCGCCGCACCGAAATGCTCGGGACGCGCATCGTCGCCCAATGTAAGCGGATTGCCGGGCGCGGCGAGATGCGGCAGCGCGGCCGCCACCGCCGAGGTTGCCGCCGCCGGCCACGCGGCCAGCACGTCGCGCACCTCGGCAACCGCATCGACCGCGAGTTTCGCGACGCCCGCGTCGCTCGTCACGAGCGTCGCCGCGCCGCGCGCGGCGACCCGCCCGACACCGAGCGTCTCGATCTCGTCGAGCAGATCGTCGAGCGCATCGACACGCACCATCCCCGCGCGCTGGAAAGCGGCCGTGTAAAGCGCATCGCCGGGATCGGCGCGCCCGGTGCGCAGCGCGAGCACCGGCTTGTTGCGCGCCGCCGCGCGCGCGGCCGACATGAACTTGCGCGCGGCGCACACGGTATCGAGTTCGAGCAGGATCGCGCGCGTGCCGGGGTCGCTCGCCAGATAGTCGAGCACGTCGCCCGCATCGACGTCGGCCTCGCTGCCGAGCGCGACGACATGCGAAAAGCCGAGCCCCCGCGCATCGGCCCAGCCCAGCACCGCGTTCGTCAGCGCGTTCGATTGCGACACCCACGCGACGCCGCCCGATCGCGCCGTATAGGCAGGCGCGCCGAAATGCGCATGACGCGCGGGCGACAACACGCCGAGGGTGCCCGGGCCGACGATACGGAGCACGAACGGCTTCGCGGCCTTGAGCGTGCGATCGAGCGCGGCACGATCCGCATCGGTGCGCGCCTCGCCGACGATCACCGCGACGCGCGTGCCGAGTTCGCCGAGCTTGCGCACGATGCCGGCCCACGTAGCGGGCGGCGTGCAGATCAGGGCAACCGAAGGCGGTGCGGGCAATCGATCGACATCGGCAACGACCGGATGCCCGTTCAGCTCGCGATACTTCGGATTGACGGGCCATACGGGCCCGTCGAATGCGCCGTCGATCACGCGCGCCCATACGATCGCGCCGAAACTTCCCGCGCGCGACGATGCGCCGACGACCGCAACGGACTTGGGCTGGAACAACGCATCGAGATGGCGGACGGTCACATCGGCTCCATACGGTAATGAAAGACGACCCGACCGGTACACGGGCACGGATGGCCGTGCGCCGGTCGACGCGAACTCCAAGCATAGGCGAACCGGATGCGGCTGCCTATATGCCGAACGGCCGACTGTCCAGCACGCATCAATGCTTGCAACATGGGCCCGTAACCGATGCCTTCGCACGACGCACCGGGCGAAGGCGGCACGATGCGGCGATCCGGTCGCATCCTCAAAGGTGAGGATTTACGGGAGCCATGGTGAGCACATTCGGGAATTGCGCGATGCGCCGCGTCAATGCGCGAGCGGTGATGATCGTCGGCAGTCCGTCAGCACCGCGACGCGCGCGCATGTCGATGCGCGAGTGCAACGTAATTGCCGGGCTGTTTACCGCAATTCGCCGCGATATCCGGTCGAATTGCAGTGAATTCGCAAAATGGAATCCGTTAATCGCGTGGCATTGCCGTTCGATTCGCCGGCCGGAATCGCGTTGCAACGGCACAAAACAAACGGTGCGACGGCCGTTTGGCCGTTCGCACCGTCAGTCGACGCACGAAAGGTGAGGATTTTCGGGAGTCAGTCCTTGATCAGGAAACGCGCGCGGTTCTTGCCGAGCCACGCCGGTGCACGGCCGCGGCCGCTCCACGTTTCGCCGGTCTTCGGATTCAGGTATTTCGGCGGTAACGGACGCTTCGGCTTTGCGGCAGCGGCGGCGCCTATCGGACGAAAGCCGAGCTCCTCTGCCGTAATGTCGAATTCCACGATTTTGGCTCGAATGGCGGCAATCGCATCGGCAATCGCCTTTTCGCGTTCCTTGTCGATTTTTTGCTGAAGCCTTTCGAGCTGCGCAGTCAGTTGCCGGTAGGTCGCCATATGGATGGGATTCCGTGAGTGTTATTCATGAAAAATAGCCGACTCCAAGCGAATAGAAAAGCGCTTCTCCCGATTAACGTCCCTCACCTGGTCATTTCGGGATCAATAGCCGCTCTTCTTCTTGCATGCGAAGAGAAGATTTCGCACGGCGTCATCGGTCGATTGATCGAGGATGTCGAATTCCCCGTTGCAGATGGCGCGGGCATTGTCCGTGCAATTGCTCCAGTCGTTGCCCGTGCACTGCACCTGCGTAGTCGGGCGCCCGTCCGAAGTAAACAGCGGCGCACCGCCGCCACACCCGCCAAGCCCCGCGACAAGGGCCAACAATCCGGCCTGACGCCAATGCGTTCGAGGCCACCGACAGACCGACGCAAGCATGTGTTTCATTGTTCTTTCCGTCAACCTTTTTCTGAATCACGCGAGTATGCCATGCACTGCCATCCACCGTTCAGTCGGGCGCCCTGTCAGGCTGGCCACGCGTCTTGTACGGCAGCGCTCCGTGCGGATCGTCGGTGATGCGAACGAAAACCCGTTCGACGTCGGGAAGCGCGGCAAGTTCGCGTTGCAACGCCTGCCGATCGAATGCCGGATCCGCGCACCCTTCGACATAAATGAAGCGGCGCTGCACGGTGATCCACAGGCTCGTGCCCTGCAGGCGGCCGGTGCCGTCGAAACGGGCTTTCGCAGCCGCGGCGATCGGTGCGTCGTACATATACGAATTCGGCTTCGTGCAGCGGTGCGCGAGCCAGCAGGTCGTCCCGCGCTCCGCGCGGTAATGCGCATCGTCCTCCATCTCGGCGCGGGTCATCCACGGACCGAGCGGCAGCGGGCACTCGGCAAAGTCCTGCGACAGCGCCACGAACGGATCGTTGTACCAATTGCGCCGCGCCACAGGCGCGTCGGCATCGCCCGACTGCGCGAACGCGGACGCCGCCACCAGAGCGGTCATCCATCCGGCGATACCGATGCACTTCATCGTTGTCTCCTGTCCGGTACTGCCACGGTTCGGCCGCCTGCTTGCGACAGCCTCCACCGCGCGGCGCTATCGGTCGATGCCGAGCGCCGCCAGTTTCTTGTAGAGCGTCGCCCGGCCGATGCCGATGCGCGCAGCCGCTTCCACCACCCTCCCGTCGCAAGCCGCGAGTGCGTCGGTCAGGAACTGGCGCTCCCACGCGGCCAATGCATCGGTATACGAAACGACCGGTGCATCGCCCGTGTCCCGGGCGGCGGCCGGCACGGCAGGCAGCGCGCCGGCCGGCATGCCGTCCGGCGCCACGCGTACCGGACCGAGGAACGGCGCGAGCGCACCCGCATCGATCACCGAGCGATCCGACAGCATCAGCGCACGCTCGAGCGTGTTGCGCAGCTCGCGCACGTTGCCCGGCCACGGGTAGGCGCACAGCATCCGCAGCGCGTCGTCGGTCAGCTCGCAGTGCGCGGCGCGGCCGTGCTGGGCGGCCAGTTCCTCGAGCGTCGCGTAGACGAGCGCGGCAATATCGGACGCCCGATCGCGCAGCGGCGGCGCGTGTATGGTCAGCACGTTGAGCCGGTAATAGAGATCGGCGCGAAAGCGGCCGGCCGCGACCAGCGCGGGCAGGTCGGCCGACGTTGCGGCGATGATCCGGACGTCCGCGCGCACGATCCGGTTCGAGCCGACCGGCTCGAACTCCTTGTCCTGCAGCACGCGCAGCAGCTTGCCCTGCAGCGGCAGCGGCATGTCGCCGATCTCGTCGAGAAACAGCGTGCCGCGATCGGCCAGCTCGAACTTGCCGACGCGCCCCTTGCGGTCGGCACCGGTATACGCGCCCGGCGCCGCACCGAAGAATTCGGTTTCGAGCAACGTGTCGGGTATCGCGGCGACGTTGACGGTCACGAGCGGCTGGAGCGCGCGCGCCGAAGCCGCGTGGATCGCATGCGCGAGCAGTTCCTTGCCGGTGCCCGTCTCGCCGAGCAGCAGCACCGGCGAATCGACCTGCGCGGCGCGCCGTGCCTGGCGCTTGGTTTCGAGGCTCGCGGCGCTCGTGCCGACGAAGCTCGCGAATGTGTATTTTGCGCGGCGCGCCTGCGCGAGCGAACGCTGCGTCGCGATCAGTTGCTGCTGAAGCTGCGCATAGCGGGAGAAGATCGGCGTGAGCGTCTTCAACTGGTCGAACAGCGCGAAGCCGATCGCGCCGACCGTCTCGCCCGCCTCGTTCTTCAGCGGCAGCCGGGTGACGACCAGCGGTTCGCGGCCCGTCTCCATGATGTCGAGCAGGATCGGCTGCCCGGTCGATACCACCTCGCGCATCAGGCTGTTCGGAATCACCGTTTCGCAATCGAGGCCGACCGCCTGCTGCGGATCGGCGAAACCGAAGCGCGCCGCATATCGCTCGTTCATCCACACGACGCGCGCGTCGCGATCGACGACCACCGTGCCCGCACTCGAATCCTCGAAGGTTCGAAACAGCGACTCGGCGGCGCGCCGCAGCACGTCGCCGTAGTTGACGGGCAGGCGAACCCGATCGTTCATCATCGTGTCGTCGTCTCCGCGTATGCTCGGCCGGTTGTCTCCAGATCGAGACGAATTATCTCACTATGGAGACACGCCGAAATCCCTTGTCCGGGAAAGCCCTGCCCGAATCGGTGGGCTGTCCTGACGGCCGGATCGTCTCCATTCGGAGACGTTTTATGTAGAATCGTCAGACATTGGCCGGCGCAGGCCCGCCGGCCGGCATCGGCCCCATGTCCGGCGGCGCAATCCGGCCTATGGCACGAAACCTGCAGGAACCTGAGCCGGTCCGCGACGCGTCGCGATCGAACAACAACCAAAGCCATTCAAAGCCATTAGGAGACTCCCTTGTCTTTCGTGATCGTCCTCGCCGCGCTGGCGTTCCTGATGTTCGCCGCGTATCGCGGCTACAGCGTGATTCTGTTCGCGCCGATCGCCGCGCTCGGCGCGGTCCTGCTGACCGAACCCGCCGCCGTCGCGCCGGTCTTCTCCGGAATCTTCATGGAGAAGATGGTTGGCTTCGTCAAACTGTATTTCCCCGTGTTCATGCTCGGCGCCGTGTTCGGCAAGGTGATCGAACTGTCCGGGTTCTCCGAGTCGATCGTCCATGCCGCGATCCGCTACATCGGCCGCTCGCGCGCGAATGCGGTGATCGTCGCGGTGTGCGCGCTGCTCACCTATGGCGGCGTGTCGCTGTTCGTCGTGGTGTTCGCGGTGTATCCGTTCGCGGCCGAACTCTATCGCCAGAGCAACATTCCGAAACGGCTGATGCCCGGCGCGATCGCACTCGGCGCGTTCTCGTTCACGATGGATTCGCTACCGGGCACGCCGCAGATCCAGAACATCATCCCGACCACGTTCTTCAAGACGACCGCCTGGGCCGCACCGGCGCTCGGCACGATCGGCTCGCTGTTCATCATCGCCGTCGGCCTCACGTATCTGGAATGGCGCCGTCGTTCCGCAATGGCGAAGGGCGAAGGCTACGGCACGTCGCTCGTCAACGAGCCGGAACGCGTCGAAACGACGTCACTGCCGAATCCGGCGCTGGCGATCCTGCCGCTGATCCTCGTCGGCGTGTCGAACTTCGCATTCACGAAGCTGATCCCGCAGTGGTACGGCGCCGCGTCGTACACGGTCGCGCCGGACGTGCTGCCCGGCGTGCACGCGCCGGTCACGACGTCGATCAAGACCGTCGTCGCGATCTGGTCGGTCGAGGCTGCGCTGCTGCTCGGCATCGTGGTGGTCCTCCTGACCGCGTTCAAGCGCGTCAGCGGCCGCTTCGCGACGGGTTCGAAGGCCGCCGTCGCCGGCGCGCTGCTCGCCGCGATGAACACGGCATCGGAATACGGCTTCGGCGGCGTGATCGCCGCGCTGCCGGGCTTCCTCGTCGTCAGCGATGCGCTGAAGAGCATTCCGAACCCGCTCGTGAACGCGGCCGTTTCGGTCAGCTCGCTCGCCGGCATCACCGGTTCGGCGTCGGGCGGGATGAGCATCGCGCTCGCCGCGATGTCGGACCTGTTCATCAAGGGCGCGCAAGCGGCCAACATTCCGCTGGAAGTGCTGCACCGGGTCGTCGCGATGGCCAGCGGCGGCATGGACACGCTGCCGCACAACGGCGCGGTCATCACGCTGCTCGCGGTGACAGGCCTCACGCACCGCGAGTCGTATCGCGACATCTTCGCGGTCACCGTGATCAAGACGCTCGCGGTGTTCTTCGTGATCGCCGTGTACTACGCGACGGGCCTCGTGTAAGCATCCGCATCGGGCGGCGCGCCATGCGCCTCCCCACATCGGCCGGCTGCATCGACGCGGCCGGCCGATGCGCCTCCCGTACCCTTCCCGCTCCCTTCCTGCCCCTTTCCTCTACGTCGGTTCGACACACCTGCGCCGCAATACGCAGCGCTCGCCGATCGGTTTGCCCGCAACCCCCGGCGGACTGCCCGGAATGGGCATCCAGCCAGCCCGGCCCCCCCTCCAGCACCTCAGCCCCCGCTACCACGCAGCGCCAGCGCACCGGCATCCGTCACGCGCCGGCATCCGTCACGCGCCGGCATCCGTCACGCGCCGCCATCCGGCACCGCCCGCCACCCCATCATCGCCTCCCACCCATTGTTGCCCGCAGCAGAACACTGCGTTGGGAGCGATCGCATTTTTCCCGTGCGCGGCCGGGCCTACACTGTTTTCAACCGCCGCCGCTTCGTCGAACGAAGGCCGGCCGCCCCGCCGAAAACATGGAGGTTCCGATCATGAAGCACCTGATCCATGCAGTTGCCATCGCCCTGGCCGTATCGGCCCCGCTCGCTGCGCAAGCGCAGTCGAACGCGCCGCTCACGCGTGCACAGGTTCACGCCGAAGTGAAGGCGCTCAAGCAGGCCGGCTTCCAGTCGAGCGACTGGTTCTACCCGGCCAGCATCGTTTCCGCCGAAGCAAAGATCGCGCGGCAGCAAGGTGCCGGCTACGGCAGCGCGCGCGGCGCATCGTCGGAGTCGGGCCAGTAACCGAAGCAACGCAGCACCCGGCCCGCTCGACGGTTCACCCGCCGTCACAGCGTCACGCTTTCACGGGCCGGATCAGCATCGCGCGCGCCGCTGCCTGCGGATCGCCTGCCGGCAGCTCCGCGCCCACCCCGTCGAACTGCCTGACGACCGACCGAACCGACGCGCCCTGAGCGCCGCCATCGCGCCACCGATTCAGTTGCGCGACCACCTTGGTCAGCGCACGCAGGTTCGCCCCGTAAAACGCATCCCGGGTCTTGCTGGCCTGCGCAAACATGCTCGCGGCAATCCCTTCGATCCGCGCCGAATCGTCCGGCGCCAGCGCGACCGCATTCGCGAAATAGGTCCCCGGCGCAACTTCACCGCCGATCCGCTCGCCGAATCGCAGACCTTGCGGTACCCGTCGCGCGCCACGGCCTCGTCGCCGCGCGCGTTCGCATTCGCGGCAAGCCCTGACATGAAGTAGTACGGCGTTGACGGACGCGGCAATTCGGCCTTCAACAACGCATCGGATGCGTCGCACGGCCCTGCATCGATCAGCGTGCCCGACGCCGCGAATGTGTGCGAACGCTTGTCGCTCGTACGCATTCGCGGCAGCCGGCAAATCGCTCGACGATACGATTCGCGCGACCGCCTGAAACGAACGCATGCTCGAATGAACATGACGCGCGGCATCGCGCGCGCGCGCTTCCTTTACCGTCGCGGCCTGACCCGCGCCATCTGGTACACCGACGCATACGCACCGTCGCGCAACGCATAGTCCGGCGCTTCGCCTTCGATGCGGAATCCGTGCCTTTCGTACAGTGCGACCGCCGCAACGTTGTCGACGAACACGGTCGGTTCGATGCGCGTGATGTTCAGCCAGTTTTCCGCGAGCTCGATCGCCGCCGCGAGCAGCCGGGTGCCGATGCCGCGGCCGTGATGCGACGCATCGACCATCATCCCGAGCGACGCGGCATGACGGCGGCGCGGGTTCTGTTCTGGATGCAGCCCGAGATGGCCGACCACCGTGCCGTCGATTTCGGCGACGAGGCTCACGCCGTGTTCGCGAATGCGTTCGAGCCGCTGCCGCCATTTCTCGTGCGACGGATACGGATGCTGCAGCGTGTCGAGGTACACCGCGGGGTGCGCGACGATGTGCCGGATCGCGT
The DNA here is from genome assembly GCF_902498995.1 of Burkholderia anthina. Lineage (GTDB taxonomy): Bacteria > Pseudomonadota > Gammaproteobacteria > Burkholderiales > Burkholderiaceae > Burkholderia > Burkholderia anthina. Next base: position 426,650 of record NZ_CABVLY010000002.1, on the reverse strand, counting down.
CGATGTCGTGCATCTCGCTGTGCCGGATGGCGATATCGGTCATGACCGGGTGGAGTCGAAAGTATCGGTCGAGGGGATGCTGCTGCGAGTACGCAACAACGCATCGCGCTTATCCGATTTCACGCGAATGAAACATGGCCGCCGAACTGGCCGGTGCCGTTGCATGCACAACGACACGATGTCACACAGCCTTCATGCAGACATCACGCAATCGGAAATTCCTGCCCGATACGCTCGCACAAACCGGTAATTTCTTGCCCCCCTACGCCATCTCGGCAGTACCCGATTAGTTGCGCACGCAACGTCATCTGCACAGGCAGGCCATGTCATTTCGGCATCACGTCGACGTCATCTGCACGCCCTAGACTGGGCCGCGCCCTGACCGTCACTCACCGGGCCGGCACGTGCCGACATCCTCCCCCGCGCATCACGACGCGTGCCGGGCGCAGGATCGCGGCAACGGCCGACGCACTCGAACGCACATGCATCGCGGATCGTCCCGGGGGGGACGACGCATGGGACGCGGCTGGCCCCGGTCACGCACGCGCCCACCATCACAGGATCCGAACGCCATGACGTCACGCCGCACATTCCTTCAGAAGACCGCCACTTCAGGCCTCGCCGCCGCCGCGCTGTCCGCGTTTCCGCCGAGCATCCGCCGCGCGCTCGCGATTCCCGCGTTCCACGAAACGGGCACGCTCCACGACGTCAAGCACGTCGTACTGCTGATGATGGAGAACCGCGCATTCGACGGCTACTTCGGCACGTTCAAGGGCGTACGCGGTTACGGCGACCGCTTCGCGGTGCCGTCGCCGAACGGCCGCGACGTGTTCTACCAGACGTATACGCAAACGACGCCCGCGACGACCCTCACGCCATACCACCTCGATGCGAGCCAGGGCAACGCGCAGCGCGCGGGCGGCACGCCGCACACGTGGGCCGACGCACAGGCCGCGTGGGACCACGGCCGGATGAACCGCTGGCCCGACGCGAAGACGCCGCTGTCGATGGGCTATTACGACGCGGCGGAAGTGCCGTTCCAGCGCACGCTCGCCGACGCGTTCACGCTGTGCGACCACTATCACTGCGGGATGCACACGGGCACGATCGCGAACCGCCTGTTCTACTGGAGCGGCACCAACGGCCCGAACGGCATCAGCCCGGCCGACGGCAGCCGCGTGAAGCTCGCCGCGCTGAACAACCAGTTCAACGGCGGCAACGACATCGGCCCGTCGAGCCAGGGGTGGACGTGGACGACCTACGCCGACCGGCTGCAGCAGGCCGGCGTGAAGTGGAAGGTCTACCAGAGCCTGATCGACAACTTCGGCTGCAACGAGATGATGAGCTTTCGCCACTGGCGCGCCGCGATCGAACAGATGCCGGCCGCGCGCCGGCCCGCGTACGTCGCGTCGACGGACATCACGCAGCCGGTGACGGCGGCCGGCGCGTTCTACGATCCGGCGATCGACGATCCGTTGAGCCCGCTCGCAAAGGGGTTCGGCAACACGATGCCGTACGGCTTCCTCGAAACGTTCCGCGACGACATCCGCAACGGCAAGCTGCCCGAAGTGTCGTGGATCGTCCCGCCGTCGGTGTACAGCGAACATCCGGGGCCGTCGAGCCCCGCGCAGGGCGCGTGGTACGTGCAGGCGGTGCTCGATGCGCTCACCGCGAATCCGGACGTGTGGAGCAAGACCGTACTGCTGATCAACTACGACGAGAACGACGGTTTCTTCGATCACATGCCGTCGCCGGCCGTGCCGTCGCGCAACGCGGACGGCACGCTCGCGGGCGGCCATACGCTCGCGAACGCCGACGTGGCCGTCGAATATCACGACTTCGCGCCGGCCACGTCGAGCCAGCCGGCGGCCGACGGCCGTCCGTACGGCCCCGGCCCGCGCGTGCCGATGTGGGTGGTATCGCCGTGGAGCCGCGGCGGCTGGGTCAACTCGCAGGTGTTCGACCATACGTCGACGCTGCTCTTCCTGGAGAAGCGCTTCGGCGTCGCGGAACCGCAGATCGGCGCGTACCGCCGCGCGGTGTGCGGCGACCTGACGAGCGCGTTCAACTTCCGCACGCCGAACAACGAACCGCTGCCGACGCTCGCGGGCCGCACGACGAAAAGCCAGGTCGACGCGCTGAGCGCCGCACAGCAGGCCGCGCCGAAAATCACGCCGCCGGCCGCCCCGTCGCTGCCCGCGCAGGCCACCGGCGTGCGCCCGTCGCGGGCACTGCCGTACGAGCTGCATGCGAGCGCACAGGCTGACGCCGGCAAGGGCACCGTCACGCTGAAGTTCGCGAACACGGGCCGCGCGGCGGCGGTGTTCCACGTGTACGACAAGCTGCACCTGGACCGCGTGCCGCGCCGCTACGTCGTCGAACCGGGCAAGGCACTGCGCGGCGACTGGGCGGCGCAGGCCGACGACAGCGGTAAATATGACCTGTGGGTGCTCGGCCCGAACGGCTATCACCGCCGCTTCACCGGCGACCTGGCCCGGCTCGCGGGCCCGCGCGCACCGCAGCCGGAAGTGCGGGTCGGCTACGCGGGCGGGAGCGGCAACCTGCATCTGCGGCTGCGCAACGACGGCGGCGGCACGGTGCGCTTCACGGTGAAGTCGAACAAGGTATACGGCGCCCTGTCCGGCCATGGCGCGCACGACGATCACGGCAACCAGGACGGTCACGGGCGCGGACACGGCAACGACACGGGCACGACGTGGACGGTCACGGTGCGTGCCGGCAGCCAGTCGGAGCTGCACTGGACGCTCGACTCGACCGGGCACTGGTACGACTTCGTCGTCACCGCCGACAGCGATGCGCGCTTCTCGCGCCGCGTGGCCGGCCGCGTCGAAACGGGCCGCCACTCGGTCAGCGATCCGGCAATGGGGCTCGCCGACCGCTTCTGACGCCACCGCCGCTGCCCGGCCGGAAGCACGCCGGCCGGGCGCCGCTCGCCGCGCGGCCCGATCCGGCTGAAACGCCCGCCCGGCGCGGCCCAAACATCAGAAGGATAGGTGGTATAGCCCTCATTTCGCGCCCACGAAAATGCTCCGTGTTGCAGCCCGTTCGCGTTAAACTTCGTCAAGCTGCATTCAATAACGACATCTTCGCCAACCAGGCATCCACGACACGAGGATAGGTTCGATGCGCACTTCCGGCTCATCCGGGGCAATGACCCTGCTCACCGAACACGACCCGGCCGACGGCCGCGAATTGCGCTCGCTCCGGCTCGAAGCAACCGGCGACGGCAAGAGCGTGCTGCTGATCGAGATCGACGAACGCAAGCCCGGCATCCACCGCGAGGTCCGCTACGAGATCACGCCGGCCGAACTGATCGCGGCGATCCGCTCGCACGGCGCCGAGCTGCCCGGCGAAAACCACGGCGCCGCATCGCTCGCCCGCACCCCCTCCTGATTCCGAACGGTGAGCCGCGCCCGGCGCGCCGGCTCACCGACATCTCCCTGCCGCCATCAGGCGCTTTCCGCCGTTCCCGCCGCCGGGTTGAAAATGGCCGATAATCGGCCCATCTGCGCATCCTCTCCCGCGCACATCCTTTTCGGCCAGCCGTCATGCTCCGTGACCTCGTCGCCCAATACGGGCCGCTTCTCGTCTTCGCCAACGTGCTCGCCGCGGCCATCGGCCTGCCGGTGCCGGCGATGCCGACGCTCGTGCTGTTCGGCGCGATGGCCGCGATGCATCCGGACATGATCGGCTCGCAGCTCGTGACGGTGATCGCGCTGTCGGTGCTCGGCGCGCTGATCGGCGACACGGCGTGGTACCTCGCCGGGCGGCGTTACGGCGGCACGACGCTGAAGACGATCTGCCGGCTCTCGCTGTCGCGCGATACCTGCGTGAAGAAGACCGAACGCTTCTTCGGCCGCTACGGTGTGCGCGTGCTCGCGGTAGCACGCTTCATTCCCGGACTGTCGCTCGTCTCCGTGCCGATGGCCGGCGCGCTCGGCACGCGCTATCGCACGTTCGCCGGCTACGACGCGCTCGGCGCCGCGTTGTGGACGATCGTCGGGCTGGGGGCGGGGCTCGTGTTCTACCGGCAGATCGACTGGCTGTTCGCCGGCGCGAGCCGGCTCGGCCGCGCGGTACTGCTGGTGATCGTCGCGCTGCTCGCGATCTATGCGGCCGTGCGCTGGATGCGCCGCCGCGCGCTGATCCGCCAGCTCGCGAGCGCACGGATCGGCGTCGACGAACTCGAGCTGCTGCTGAGCGACCCGGTGGCGCCGGTGGTCCTCGACGTACGCTCGCCCGAGCACCGCAAGCTCGACCCGTTCACGATTCCCGGCGCGCAGTTCGCGGACGAGCGGCACATCGAAGACATCGTCGCGCGCTACCCGCTGTCGCAGAAGTTCGTCGTGTACTGCTCGTGCCCGAACGAGGTGACGGCCGCGCTGATGGCCAAGCGCCTGCTCGATGCAGGCTTCACCGATGCGCTGCCGCTGCGCGGCGGCCTCGACGCATGGCGCGACACGGGCCGCCAGCTCACGTCGCTGCTGGAAGACATGCCCGCCGCGAACGATCCGGTGGCGGGCCTGCACAAGCCGGCCTGATCGGACTGACTGCAGGCCGGCCGCGCGAAACGGCACATACCGCGGGGGGCGTTGCGCCCCCTTCGATCAGAACGCGTGCAGCGGCACGTTCACGACCAGGCGGTACTCGCGGTTCGTCGCGTCCGAGTAGTGCGCGGAACCGTTGTGCCACATCGCGATGAACGTGACCTTCGTGTCCTTCAGCTTGCCGCTCTGGAACGTGTACGACGGGATGAAGCCGAACTCGTGGTGACGGCCCTGCACCGGCGCGCCGTTGCTCCAGTAGATGCTCGACTTGGTCGGGTCGTTCGCCGCGCCCGCGCTGCCGTCCGCCCCCCAGCCCGTCACGCCCCAGATCATCGCCTTGAAGCCCGGCAGGCCCGCTTCCTTGCCGTAGAACGTGTAACGCAGCTGCAGCGACTTTTCGTGCGGCGCGTTGTAGTCGACGTCCATCGAGTTGGCCAGGAAGATGCCGTTCGTCTCGGTGATGTAGTCGAAGAACTGGTCGCCGAGGATCTGCTGGTAGCCGAGCAGCAGCTCGTGCGGACCGTGCTGCGCGGCCAGCGACAGGCTGTACGCGTTGTTGTCGATCTTGCCCTGCAGCGAATCGCCCGTGTCGTGCGTCGAGTAGACGTTGCCGAAGCCCGTCCACTTGATCGTCTGCGTGCTGCCGATGCTGTGCTTCACCGACGCATAGTACTGGTGCCACACGTCGTCGGCCTGGTTCGCGTACAGCGCGACCTCGCCGTTCGGCGAGTAGTCCCACGTGCCGCCGACGTAGGTCAGCCGGTTGACGCGCGTGCCGCCGTACTGCGTCGTGAGGTTGGTGAGCGTCGTGCGGCCGCGCGCATCGGTCTTCGTGAAGCTGCCGGCCTCGAGCATCACGTTCTTGAATTCGTTGCTGACGATCGTCGCGCCCAGGAACGTCGGCGGCAGCGCACGGTTGTCGTGCTGCTCCATGAACGGGTTGTCGACGGCCTGCAGACCGTACTTGACCACCGTGTTCGAGATGCGCGCCTTCACGTCGTAAATGCCCGGATACGCCCATGCGAGCTGGTTCGAGCCGCCGCCGCCCTTCGCCACGTGCACCATATTGCCCCCGCCGGCGCCGCCGTCGAGCTTCAGGGCCGCGTACAGCGACGCATCCACGCCGAAGCCGATCAGGCCCGCGGTGTAGCCGGACTCGAAGTTCGCCATCACGCCCTGGATCCACGCGTGACGATGCGGGCCGCCCTTGTTGTCGAGCAAGTCCGAATAGTTGCGGAACACGAAATCGAGATGACTGTCTGCGATGAAGCCCTTGGACTTCGACTGGGCCGACGGTTCGTCCGGCGGCGTGACGGCCTGGCTCGCTTCGGCGTTGACAATGGCGTTCGGGGTAGTTGCCTGCGCAACGGCCGTGCTCGTGCCCGCGGCCGGCGCGGCCGGCGCGGCCTGCGCGACCGTCAGCGGGGCCGGGGCCGCGTCGTCGGCGTGGGCGACGCCGCTCAACGATACGCCGGCCAGTGCCGGCAGGCCCCATGCAAGCAGCATCTTCGATGCCGTCCCGATCGTCTTCTGCTTTTTCATCGTAATTCTCGTCTTGTGTTGATATCGTCCACGCCGGTCGCGATCCGCTTCCGGCCCCCCGGCTCGCCCGGCTAAAGGCGCGCCTGTACCCGCGGCGCGAAGATCGTTCGCGCCGCACCTACCCCTGTCGACCTGCCTGGTTATGTTTGCTGCGTTACGTCACTTCACGCCGCCACGCCCGCGCGGATGCACGCGACCCGCGCAGCCGAGCCCTGCCGCACTTCCGGCAGCGGCACGTCCTGCGCGCACGCGTCGATCGCAACCGGGCAGCGCGTGCGGAACGCGCAGCCCGACGGCGGGTTCAGCGGCGAGGGCATCTCGCCCGCCAGCAGCATCGGACGGCGAGCACGCTCGCGCGCCGGCTCCGGCGTCGGCGCCGCATCGAGCAGCGCCTTCGTGTACGGGTGCTGCGGCACGCCGTACACGTCATGCCGCGTGCCGAACTCCATCACGCGGCCGAGATACATCACGAGCACGCGCTGGCTGATGGCCTTCACCACCGCCAGGTCGTGCGCGACGAACAGATAGGACAACGACAGTTCGCGCTGTAGATCGCGCAGCAAGTTCACGATCTGCGCCTGGATCGACACGTCGAGTGCCGACACGGGTTCGTCGCAGATCACGAGCTTCGGCTCGCCGATCAGCGCACGCGCGATACCGACGCGCTGGCACTGCCCGCCGGAAAATTCATGGGGATAGCGCAGCAGGTGATGCGCATTCAGGCCGACGCGCTCGAGCATCGTGATCACGCGGCGGCGCACTTCGGTGCGGCCGAGGCCCGCGTGGTGCGTGACGAGCGGTTCCGCGACGATCTGCTCGATCGTCATGCGCGGATCGAGCGACGCGAGCGGATCCTGGAAGATCATCTGCACTTCGCGGCGCATCGCGGTGCCGCGCAGGTGATCGGACGCCACCGCTTCACCGCGCCAGCGCACGGTGCCGGCGGTCATCGGCACGAGGCCGATCAGCGCGCGGGCGAGCGTCGACTTCCCGCAGCCCGACTCGCCGACGAGCCCGACCGTCTCGCCGCGCTTCACGTCGAACGATACGCCGTCGACGGCCCGCAGCGTGCCCTTCGGCGACCACGGATAGCCGCCGAGCGGCACGCGGAAATGCACATTCAGATGCTCGACGGACAGCAGCGTGTCGCCCGTCGCGCCGGCATCGCGGCGTTCATTGACGCTCATCGCAGGCCTCCCGTCAGATCGGCCAGCGGCCGGTGGCACGCGCGCACCGCGCCCATGGCGCCATAGGTTTCGAGCGCGGGGCGCGCGGCACCGCAGCGCTCCTCCGCATAGGTGCAGCGCTTCGCGAACGCGCAGCCGGCCGGCGCGGTGCCGGGCATCGGCGGATTGCCGGGAATCGCGATGAGCGGTGCATCGTCCGCATCGGTCAGGCGCGGCAGCGCGTTGAGCAGGCCGATCGTGTACGGATGCGACGGCGCGGCGAAGATCGAATCGGCCGGCGCGTATTCGACGGTGCGGCCCGCATACATGACCATCACGTCGTCCGCGAGCCCCGCGACCACGCCCATGTCGTGCGTGATCAGCACGATCGCGGTGCCGCGCTCGCGGTTCAGCTCGCGCAGCAGATCGATGATCTGCGCCTGCACGGTCACGTCGAGCGCGGTGGTCGGCTCGTCGGCGATCAGGATTTCCGGCTCGGACAGGAGCGCCATCGCGATCATCACGCGCTGGCGCATGCCGCCCGAGAACTCGTGCGGATACATCCGGATGCGGCGCGCCGCGTCGGGGATGCGCACCGACTCGAGCGCCTCGATCGCGCGCCGGGTCGCTTCCTTGCGCGACAGCTTGCGATGCAGCTGCAGCGTCTCGGTCATCTGCCGCTCGATCGTCAGGAACGGATTGAGCGACGTCATCGGATCCTGGAAGATCATCGCGATCCGGTCGCCGCGCACCGCGTTCAGCGCGCGCGTATCCATCTCGAGCAGGTTGTCGCCGCGATAGCGCGCGGCGCCCGTCGTCGTGCCGTTGCCGGCCAGCAGGCCGAGCAGCGCCATCACGGTCTGGCTCTTGCCCGAGCCCGATTCGCCGACGATGCCGAGCGTCTTGCCGGCTTCGAGCGAGAACGACACGCCGCTCACGGCGTCGATCGGCGGCGCGTCCTTGCGCGTGAAGCGCACGCCGAGGTTTTCAACTTCCAGCAGAGCGGCCATTTCAGCGATCCTTCGGGTCGAGTGCGTCACGCAGGCCGTCGCCAACGAAGTTCACGCAGTAGAGCGTCACGCAGAGCATGACGGCCGGTGCCAGCAGCAGCCACGGCATCGATTCCAGTTTCTGCGCGCCGTCCTGGATCAGCACGCCCCAGCTCGTCATCGGCTCCTGCACGCCGAGGCCGAGGAACGACAGCACCGATTCGGTCAGCACGATGTTCGGCACGGACACGGTCGCGTACACGACGACCACGCCGAGCAGGTTCGGCACGACGTGGCGCAGCACGATCGACGCCGGCGACACGCCGATCGCGCGCGCCGCATCGACGAACTCGCGGTTGCGCAGCGACAGCGTCTGGCCGCGCACGACGCGCGCCATGTCGATCCACGAGAACGCGCTGATGGTCAGCACGACCAGCATGAACGAGCGGCCGAACAGGGTCATCATCAGGATCGCGATCAGCAGGTACGGGATCGCGTACATCATGTCGACGACGCGCATCATCGCGGAGTCGACGCGGCCGCCCGCGAAGCCGGCGGTCGCGCCCCACGCGACGCCGAACAGGCCGGACACGAGCGTGCCGAGCAGGCCGACCTCGATCGACACGCGGCCGCCGATCAGCGTACGCACGAGCAGGTCGCGGCCGAGCTCGTCGGTGCCGAACCAGTGCTGGTTCGCGAGGGTCGGCGGCAGGCTGATCGAACCCCAGTCGCTCGCGGCGGGATCGGCCGCGAGCAGCCACGGGCCGACGAAACACGCGAGCGTGATCAGCGCGAGCAGCACGAGGCTGAACACGGCCGCACGGTTGTGAAGGAAGCGCGCGAACGCGAGCGCCAGCGGCGAGCGCGAACGCGGCGGCGAGTCGGTCTGCACGGGCAGACTGACGACAGGCGTAGTCGGAGTCATCGCAGTGCCTCGCTCAATAACGGATGCGCGGATCGAGCCACGCGTATGCGAGGTCGACCAGCAGGTTGAACAGCACCGCGCAGACGGTCGTCAGCACGACGAGGCCCAGCACCAGCGTGTAGTCGCGGTTGATGGCGCCGTTCACGACGAGCTGGCCGAGCCCCGGCAGCGCGAACACCGATTCGGTGACGACGGCCGCCGTGATCGACGAGATGCAGACCGTGCCGAACAGCGACACGACCGGCATCAGCGCGGGCTTGAGCGCATGGCGCAGCACGATCGTCGCGCCCGGCAGGCCCTTCGCGCGCGCGGTGCGGATGTAGTTGCTCGACAGCGTTTCGATCATCGACCCGCGCATCACGCGAGCGAGCAGCGACACGTTGATGAGGGTCAGCAGCACGATCGGCAGCAGCCGGTACTGCCAGCTGCCGTCGCCCCAGCCGCCGGCCGGCAGCCAGCCGTTGCCGGCCGACGTCTTCAGCAGGATCGCGAAGATCCACACCAGCACCGGGCCGAGCACGAACGGCGGCACGACGTTGCCGAAGTTGCCGATCAGCATCACCACGCGGTCGATCAGGCTGTCGCGGCGCACGGCCGCGACGGTGCCGAGCAGCACGCCGAACACGATCGAGATCGGGATCGACACGCCGCCCACGCCGAGACTCACGGGCAGCGCCTTCTTCACGAGATCGTTCACCGACCAGTCGACGTAACGGAACGACGGGCCGAGATCGCCGTGCAGCAGTGAACCGAGATACAGCAGGTACTGCTTCCACAGCGGCTCGTCGAGGTGGTACTTCGCGTTCAGGTTCGCGAGCGTCGCCGCGGACAGCTGCTTCTCCGTATCGAACGGGCCGCCGGGCGTGAAATGCAGCAGCAGGTAGCAGGCGGTGATGACGGCGAGAATCGTCGGCACCGCCCACAACGTGCGTCTCAATGCGTAGGCCAGCATGATCGCTCCGCTCAGTGCTTGATCAGGTACAGGTCCTGCGAAGCACGCATGTCGATCACGTTCTTCAGCGAGTAGCCGCCCACGTAGGGCTTCACGAGACGGTCGGCCGAGTACTGGAACAGCGGCACCATCGGCGTGTCGTTCATCGCCATGTCGTGCGCCTGCGTGAGCAGCGCGGCGCGCGCCTTGTCGTCGAGCTTCTGGTTGCCTTCGTCGACGAGCGCGTCGGCCTGCTTGTTGCAGTAGCCGACGGTGTTCTGCGAGCTGCCGCAGCGGATCAGGTCGAAGAAGGTCATCGCGTCGTTGTAGTCGGCGAACCAGCCGTCGCGCGCGATCTGCACCTTGCCGTCATGACGCGCCTTCATCAGCACCTTGAACTCGACGTTCTCGAGCTTCGTGTCGATGCCGAGCTTCGTGCGCCATTCCGATGCGGTAAACAGCGCGACCTTCTTGTGCAGGTCGTTGGTGTTGTAGGTGAGCGTGAACGACAGCGGCTTCGCATCCGAATAGCCGGCTTGCTTCAGCAGATCCTTCGCGGCCGCGATGCGCTTGGCCATCGGCCACGACGCCCATGCCGGCGTGAACGGCTGCGCGCCCTTCGTGCCGTTCGGCATCAGGCCGTACATCGGCTTCTCGCCGGCCTGCGTGAGCTTCGACGTGAGCACGTCGCGATCGATCACCATCGACAGCGCCTGGCGCACGCGCTTGTCCTTCAGCGCCGCGTCGCTGTTGTTCAGGTAGTAGTAGTAGGTCGCGAGCTGCAGGCCCGGGCGCAGTTCGCCGCCGAACTGCTTGCTGACCTGCTGGAAGATGCCCGACGGGATCGAGTAGCTGTAGTCGATCTGGCCGGCCTGGTACATGCGCATCGCGGTTTCGTCGCTTTCGATCGGCAGGTACGTGACCTTGTTGATCACGACCTTCGGCGCATTCCAGTACTTCGCGTCCTTGGCGACCACGATGCGGTTGTTCGGCTGCCAGTCGACGAGCTGGTACGCACCGTTGCTGACGATGTTGCCCGGGCGCGTCCACGCGTCGCCGAACTTCGCGACGGTGTCCTTGTTCACCGGCGCGAGCGGCGCCATTGCGGTCAGCTCGGGGAAGAACGCGACGGGCACGTCGGTCGTCACTTCCAGCGTGTACGGGTCGATCGCGCGCACGCCGAGCGTCGTCGGCGCGGCCTTGCCGGCAATGATGTCCTTCGAGTTCTTCACGAATTCGACGAGGATCGTGTACTTCGAGCCCGTCTTCGGATCGACGAGGCGCTGCCACGAATAGACGAAATCGGCGGCCGTCACCGGCTGGCCGTTGCTCCACTTCGCGTCGTGGCGCAGCTTGAAGATCCACGTCTGCGGCGTCTTGCGTTCCCACGATTGCGCGACGCCCGGCACGACCTGACCGGTCGCGTCGATGCGGGCGAGCCCTTCGAACAGGTCGAGGCCGATCGTGTTGCCGGTCCACGATTCGATGTGCGCCGGGTCGAGCGACTCGACTTCGGCGGGCACCTGGCGCGTCAGGTCCTGTTGAGGAGCGAGCGCGACATTCGACGGAACGATAACGGCGTGGGCTGCGGGCGCCGTCAGGGCGAGCGCGGCCAGCACGGCCGACATGGCATGCAAGGATTTCATCGTGGCAGTCTTGAGAAGGTTTTTTCGGTGAGCGTCGCGCGGCGGATGCCGCGGCTTACGCGTGAGACGCTGACGGGTACAGCGATTGAGGAGGCCCGTGATTCTCGTATTGCATCTTAGTATTCCTTACGTTTCTTTCGACAGGCATTCCGTCTTCGAAACGAAGGAATACCTGTGCGTTAGAACAGTCTCGGTGTACCGACCCAGACCACCACCGACTCGACGTTCGCGGTGTTGACCCAGCTGTGCGGGACCGTCGACTGATAGTGCGAACTGTCGCCGGCCTGCAGGACGAACGTCTTGCCTTCCAGCGTCAGCGACACTTCCCCTTCAATCACATACAGGAACTCCTCTCCCGCATGTGTCGTCACCTCCGAGCGCTTCTGTCCCGGCGGCATCCGCACGAGGATCGCCTCGAGCTGACGCCCTTCGGATACGTTCGTCAGTCTCGCGAACAGGTTCGCCGAATCGGCGAACCCGAAGAAGCGCAACTGCTCGCCTCGACAGACCGAGCGTTCCTCGCTCGGCGTATCCACGAAGTACTGCACCGTCACGCCGAGTGCCTGTGCGATGCCGGCCAGCGACGTCAGCGACGGCGACGCGAGCCCGCGCTCGACTTGAGACAGAAACGGCTTCGAAATCCCCGCGGCGGTAGCGGTGTCGTCGAGCGTGCGCTTCAGTCGTTGGCGCAACGCGCGAATCTTGCTGCCCAGCGCGGCGGCATCTGCTGACCGCGAGTTTTCAGTGGGGGGAACCATAGCAGGCCGAAAAGTGGTCGTCAAAAAATGTTTGATGGAAAGTAACTAAGTTAGATCGATATGGCTTAGTCTTCGGGTTCGCCCATGTCTTCGGTGTTGAGCCCGGTGCACTAAACAGGGCACGAAGCGAGCGAAACGACGCGCTATCTTGCCAGACTCGCCGGCTTCACAGGCAAGCTGCAAGCGGCTCTCCGGGAATTTGCTGAGAGCCGGGCGCCAAGCTTACAAGTAGATGATGAGACAAATGTTCCTGAAAGCTGCTGCCATATCGGGAGTTTCCCTGAGTGGCGCGGACCTGACGCACCGGACCGGCGAGCGCTACCACGCGCGCGCCGGTCGGGGCCTCGCACCACCTTACCAGGTGGAGTCCGACCCCGGCCCGGGCCAGGGTCTGTTCCATCGCCGACGCTAAGCCTACCCGGCCACTGTGCTCCGGCGCCAGTTCGACCCCCAAGGCGACGCGCGATCCGCGCCGTCCGTTTCAAACGAGATTGATGATGCACGCACCTGTTTCTCAAACCCGATCGTTTACGACGGTCTTCCTCATCGAAATGTGGGAGCGCTTCGGCTACTACGGCATGGCCGCGCTCCTGGTCCTCTTCATGGTCGACAGGCTCGGTTTCACCGACAGCCATGCGAACCTGACCTGGGGCGCGTTCACCGCGCTCGTCTACGCGTCGCCGTCGATCGGCGGCTGGATCGGCGACAAGGTGCTCGGCGCCCGTCGCACGATGATCATCGGCGCGGCCGTGCTGTGCGCAGGCTACCTGATGCTGGCGTTCCCGAACGATGCGCTGTCGTACATGTACGCGTCGCTCGGCGTGATCGTCGTCGGCAACGGGCTGTTCAAGGCCAACGCGGCGAACCTCGTGCGCCGCATCTACGAAGGCGACGATGCGCGCATCGACAGCGCGTTCACGATCTACTACATGGCGGTCAACATCGGCTCGACCGTGTCGATGCTCGCGACGCCGTGGATCAAGGATCACTGGGGCTGGCACGCCGCGTTCGCGGTCTGCTGCGCCGGCATGCTGCTCGCGATCCTGAACTTCATGCTGATGCACCGCACGCTCGCGCACATCGGCTCGCAGCCCGACGATCAGCCGATCCGCTGGAAGCGCCTCGGCGGCGTGGCGGCAGGCGGCGTCGCGCTCGCGCTCGCCACGCTGTACGTGCTGCAGCACAAGCAGCTCGCGGTCGCGAGCGTGTGGACGGCGGCATTCGCGATCCTCGCGATCTTCGCGTACATGATCGCGAAGTCGGAGCGCTCGGAGCGCGCAGGCCTGATCGCCGCGCTCGTGCTGATCGGCCAGGTGATCCTGTTCTTCATCTTCTACGTGCAGATGTCGACGTCGCTGACGCTGTTCGCGCTGCGCAACGTCGATCCGCGCTTCATCCTGTTCGGCACGACGCTGTTCACGTGGAGCGCCGCGCAGTTCCAGGCGCTGAACCCGATCTGGATCATGATGCTGAGCCCGGTGCTCGTGTGGGTCTACAACGCGTTCTCGAAGGCCGGCCGCGACCTGCCGGTCGCGGCGAAGTACGCGCTCGGCTTCGGCGCGGTGGCCGCCGGCTACCTGGTGTTCACGATCAGCGGCCGCTACGCGGTGGACGGTCGCGTGTCGTCGTGGTTCATGGTGTGGGGCTACGGGCTCTACTCGCTCGGCGAACTGCTGGTGAGCGGCCTCGGCCTCGCGATGATCGCCCGCTACGTGCCGACGCGCATGAGCGGCTTCATGATGGGCGCGTATTTCGTCGCGACGGGTGTGTCGCAGTACCTCGGCAGCGTCGTCGCGAACTTCGCGCAGATGCCGTCGCACGACCTGCCGGCCGCCGAATCGCTGCCGCTCTACCTGTCGCTGTTCGAGAAGCTCGGCTGGCTCGCCGCGATCGGCATGCTGCTCGCCCTGCTGCTGCTGCCGATGATGAACCGCCTGTCGCGCCAGCATCAACGCTGCGCGGAAGCGCGCCGCGAAGAAGAGACGCTGCAGGCGCAAGCGATGGTCTCGGCCCAGTAAGTACTATCCCTCGGCGTGCGGCATGCACGCCACATTCTCCCGCCGGCGCGGCCAGCACGTCCTACACTGGTTGCAACAGCGCATCCGATCCGTCGCGATGCGCACTGGCGGGAGAAAGCCATGAAAAGCAGAACGACACGGCTGTTGAGGATACTGTCCGACATCCGGCACGCGCAGCGCTGCACCGCACTGCGCGCCGCCCGGGCGGCAGCCGAAGCCGACGCGGTGCTCGCGGAGCAGGACGATCCGAAGTCCGACGCACGCGACGACGCCGAATCCGACGATCCGAACGCCGTCCCCCGCTCCCGCATCGGCTCACCTCACTGACGTCACCGCAGCCGCGCGGCACCTTCCGTGCCGCGTGCGCGCCCGCCGCCGTTGCTTACGCGGCCGCGCCGCGCCATCGCGCGAACCACGTTCCCGAACCCGCCACGGCAATCATCAGTCCGACCGCGCATGCGTCGGCCGCGAGGCCCACGCCGATATGCCGCAGCTCGGCGCCGTGCGCGACCGGATGCAGCAGCGAATCGATGACGAGCGAGATCGCGGCACCCGCGACGAAGCAGACCAGCCCGCGCTGGCCGACCGTAACGACCGGCCGCACCGCGCGCGCGATCCGCGCGATCCAGCCGTAGCGCACGAAGTCGGCCATCAGCCACGCGACCGCCGCGAAGCTGACGATGCGCGGCAGCGCGAGATCGCGCTTGAGCACGCCTTCCGGCACCGGCAGCCCCGACAGCAGCTTGTAGCTCGCGCAGCCGATCACGATCGCGCATGCGACGCCGGTCGCCGCGGCGCTCCAGCGGCCGAGCGCGATGCGTCGGTAGACGGGCTGGCAGCGCGCGAGCACGCCGGCGACGAACATCAACTGCCACGCGAACGGGTTGAAGCTCCAGCGGAACGAATCGGTATCCAGCAGTTCGGGGCCGAGCCAGCCGGCCGCGAGCCAGGACGCCGCGCTGCAGCCGACGAGCAGCCACGGATGGCGGCGCGCGAACGGCACGATCACCGGCGACGCGAGCGCGAACAGCACGTACATCGGCAGCACCGACGCGAGATACGGCTGGCGCTGGAACGTCAGCAGCTCGGCGAGGCCGGTGAGCGGCGACGCGAGCATCACGCTGACGTCGTCGAGCGCGAGGTTCGGCGCATCGATCCCGTAATGGTCGAGCACGGCGGACACGACGAGCATCAGCGTCGACGTCGCGAGAAACGCGCGGTAGATCTGCATCGCGCGGCGCACGAACCGCCGCTGCGCGGCGCGCGGGCCGTGCCGGTCGGCGATCGCGCCGTACGCACTCGCGGTCGCGAAGCCGCCGAGGAACACGAACACTTCGGCCGCGTCGCACAGCGCGAACGCGTGGAGCGTCACGCGCGACAGCACGCTCGCGCCGATGTGGTCGACGACGATCATCAGCAACACGATGCCGCGGAAGAAATCGACTTCGATCAGGCGGCCGCCGCGCGCGGGCGAAACCGGGGCGGAGGGCGGCGCGCTCAACGACATGCGCACACCTGCGCGACGAAGGCGCGACACGCGCCGGCGGAAAGGCCGGAAAGACCGGAAAGGAAAGGGCGAGCGAAATCAGCGGCGATACGCGTATGCTCGCATCGCGCCAACCCGGCCGGCCCGGCACGGAGATGACCGTTCATGGAAAAGCTGCATACGAAGAGAAGACGGTCAGGTCAGTCTAACGGCCGCTCGGGGATACCCTAAGTAACAAAGTGCAACGGAATCTTCTGTTCGATTACGGGGATGACAGCGGCGATACAGAATTGGCAACGCGGCCAGCCCGGTGTCAGTGCGACGCCAGTTCGACGCCAGCATCGCGAAATGCGACAGCGGGAACGCGCGATGCGCAGCCCGATGTGCTGCCCGATGTGCTGCCCATTTCGCGCTGCCGTCGCGTCGCGAGCGACGACGTTCAGCCGCGCATCGGCAGGCGCCGCATCAGCATCGCGCTGTGCCATGCGGTCAGCGCGACGGCGGCCCAGATCGGTCCGTACGTCGCGAGCTGCGAGACACTCAGCGTCTCGCCGAGCAGCAGCAGCGACACCGCGACGAGCAGCACGGGCTCGACGTAGCCGAGGATCCCGAACAGCGCCATCGGCAGCATCCGGCTCGCCTTCAGGTAGCTCGCGAGCGCGAGCGTGCTGAGCACGCCGAGCCCCGGCAGCAGCACGGCCCACAGCAGCGGATGGCCGGCGACCGGCGTCGGGCTCGTCGACACCATCGCGAACGCGACCGGACACAGCAGCACGATCTCGAGCGCGAACGCGGCCAGCGAATCGGCGTTGATTCGCCGGCGCAGCACGAAATACGGCGGATAGCCGAGCGCGACGACGAGCGTCGGCCACGCGAACGCGCGCGTCGCCCACACCTCGTGCGCGACGCCGAGCGCCGCACACGCGACCGCCGCCCACTGCAGCGGATCGAGCCGTTCGTGATAGTAGTAGCGGCCGACGAGCACCATCGTCAGCGGCAGCAGGAAATAACCGAGCGACACTTCGAGCATGCGCCCGTGCAGCGGCGCCCACAGGAACAGCCACAGCTGCAGGCCGAGCAGCGCCGCGCTCACGGGCAGCGCGATCAGCAGGCGCCAGTCGCGTACGCTGCGCCGCACGAGTTCGACGAGCGCCGGCCAGCGGCCGCGCAGCGCGATCAGCGCGAGCGCGCCGGGGACGGTCCACAACACGCGCCACGCGAAGATGTCGAGCCCCGTGAGCGGCGCGAGCAGTTTCGCGTACACCGACATCAGCGCGAACAGCGTCGACGCCATCACCGACAGCATGAGACCGCGCCCGGCCTCCGGATACCCCGTCATGTCGTGTTCGCCTTACTGCTGCTGGAAGCGCTCGAAGCGCCTTTCCATCTGACGCTCCTCGAACGTCACTTCGGTCACGCGCGCGGACGGCGGCCCGTGGCGCAGCCATGCGAGCATCCGGTCGATCTGCGCGCCGGGGCCCTGGATCATCGCCTCGACGCTGCCGTCCTCGAGATTCGCGACCCAGCCGCGCAGCTTCAGCGCATGCGCCTCGCGCACCGTCGCATGACGAAAACCGACGCCCTGCACGACGCCGCGCACCCGCACATAGTAGGTCTCGATCCGTTCGTCCAGTTCATTGCGGCTCATCGCGTCGCCCTCCCGTTGCATTCAAGCCCGGCATTGTAGTCGCGTCGGCGGCTTCGCACACGCGTATGGCGGGGCCGCCGCGCAGCGCCGCCACGGCCCGTGAAGCCGCCCGCGCGGCGCTCGCGTCGCCGCCTGCGCCGACCACGTACAATCTCGCCGACGCACAACTGCCGCGCCGCTCGCGCGCGGCCCTGAAGGAAACGCATGACTGATACCTCCCGCGATCTCGTTCTCGTCACCGGCGCGTCCGGTTTCGTCGGCTCGGCCGTCGCCCGCATCGCGCAGCAGAAAGGCTATGCGGTGCGCGTGCTGGTGCGCCCGACCAGCCCGCGCACGAACGTCGCGGACCTCGACGCCGAGATCGTGACCGGCGACATGCGCGACGAGACGTCGATGCGTGCCGCGCTGCGCGGCGTGCGCTACCTGCTGCACGTGGCGGCCGACTACCGGCTGTGGGCGCCGGATCCGGACGAGATCGAGCGCGCGAACCTCGAAGGCGCGGTCGCGACGATGCGCGCCGCGCGCGCCGAAGGCGTCGAGCGGATCGTCTATACGAGCAGCGTCGCGACGCTGAAGGTCACGAGCGCGGGCGATCCGTCCGACGAGAACCGGCCGCTCGCGGCGGAGCAGGCGATCGGCGTGTACAAGCGCAGCAAGGTGCTGGCCGAGCGCGCGGTCGAGCGGATGATCGCCGACGAAGGGCTGCCGGCCGTGATCGTCAATCCGTCGACGCCGATCGGCCCGCGCGACGTGAAGCCGACGCCGACCGGCCGCATCATCGTCGAGGCCGCGCTCGGCAAGATCCCCGCGTTCGTCGATACCGGGCTGAACCTCGTGCACGTCGACGACGTCGCGCACGGCCACTTCCTCGCGCTCGAGCGCGGCCGGATCGGCGAGCGCTACATCCTCGGCGGCGAGAACCTGCCGTTGCAGCAGATGCTGGCCGACATCGCGCAGATGACGCACCGCAAGGCGCCGACGATCGCGCTGCCGCGCTGGCCGCTCTACCCGCTCGCGATGGGCGCGGAGGCCGTCGCGAAGTTCACGAAGAAGGAGCCGTTCGTGACCGTCGACGGGCTGCGGATGTCGAAGAACAAGATGTATTTCACGTCCGCGAAGGCCGAGCGCGAGCTGGGCTACCGCGCGCGTCCGTACCGCGAAGGACTGCGCGATGCGCTCGACTGGTTCGGCTCGGCGGGGTACCTGAAGTAACACAAAGCGGTGTGCTTCACGCCGCTTTGCGCACTTTGTTACACGTCGCTGACGGCCCGACCCCGGCGCAGCGGTTAAAATCGCGGGTCTTACGCAGAGAAGACACGCATGAACCTGAACGAACAGATCGATTCGCTCACCGCGGGCGTCGATCAGCTCCTCCACGATCACCACGCCGCGCAGCAGGCGGCCCGCAGCGCGGAAGCGTTCGCGCGCGCCGCCGCGGCGGAAGCCCGGGCCGCCGCCGAACGTCACGCCGCGGCGGAAACCGAAGCGCGGGCCGCCGAGCAGCGCCACACGGCTGCCGCCGCGCAGGCCGAGGCCGCGCAGCAGCGCCACGTCGACGCGACCGCCACGGCCGAAGCCGCCGCCCAACGCCACAACGACGCCGCCGCGCAAGCCGAAGCCGCCGTCCAGCGTCACGCTGAAGCGACCGCGCTGACCGAAGCGCTCGCCCAGCGTCACGCGGATGCCGAAGCCGCGTCGCAGCGTCATGCGACCGCGATCGCCGAAGCCGAGGCGGCCGCCCAGCGCCATCACGCCGCCGCGACCGAAGCGGACGCCGCCGCGCAACGCCATGCCGCGGCCACGGCCGAGGCCGACGCCGCCGCGAAGCGGCACGCGGAAGCGACCGCCGAAGCCGAGGCCGCGACGCAGCGCCACGCCGCCGCGATCGCCGAAGCCGAAGCGCTCGCGCAGCGTCACGCGCAGGCCATCGCCGAAGCGGAAGCCGCCGCGCAGCGTCACGTCGACGCGACCGCCGAGGCCGAAGCCATCACGCAACGCCACACCGAAGCGATCGCGCAAGCCGAAGCCGCCGCGAAGCAGCATGCGGACGCGACCGCCGCGGCCGAAGCCGTCACGCAGCGTCACGCCGAAGCGATCGCGCAGGCTGAAGCGGCCGCCGAGCGCCACACGAAGGCCATCGCCGACGCGGAAGCGCTGGTCGAAGCCGTCGTGAAGGAAGCCGCGGCGACTGCCGCAGCGCCGGCGGACGCAACGGCAGCGGCCGTCGCCGCCGAAGTCGTCGAACCGGCTGCCGAGCCGGCCGGGGAGGCAGCCGCACCGGTTGCAGCCGACGCCGCCGACGCAGCGCAGGCGAACGCAGGCGCCGCGATCGAAGTCGCCCCCGCAGCCGAAGCAGCCGAAACAACTGAAGCCGCAGCAGACAAATCGACGCTGCACGTCGCCCGCCCGTCGCAAAACGAGCTGACGCTGACCGTCAACGGCCAGTCGATCACGCTGCACCCGGAGCAACTGGGCCAGCTGATCGAGGAGCTCGCGCATGCGCGCGCGTCGATGCAGCCGGAACCGCCGCCGGGCATCCCGGCCGGCTGGCGCTTCGTGACGACGAAGAACCCGATGATGGCCGTGCAGAAGCAGTCGAACGGCGACCGCCTGCTGGTCGCGCGCCACACCGGCTACGGCTGGGTGCCGTTCACGTTCTCGCCGGACGTCGTGGTCCAGATGTACATGATGCTGACGCAGCGGTAAGCACGCGCGGCCCGCGCCGCAAACGAAACAGCCCGGCCGGTTCGCACCGGTCGGGCTGTCTGCTTTCCGACGTCCGGGGGCGGACGGCCGGCCTGCGCCGGCCGCCGCTCAGCGATCCACCGGCGCCTGCACGCGCGCCTTCCACTGGCCGCCCTTGCCGCGCCAGTAGCGCCACGCGGACGCGAACGTCGCGCCGACGTAGAACAGCGCGACGAGCGGCAGCGCGGGCGCCCACAGCGGCGAGCGCCGGTAGTAGCGCAGCATCGGCGCATACGCGGTGCACATCGACGCCCATGCGAGCCACGCCGGCCATGCGCGCGCGCCATACACGAGCGCGGCGACCGGCGGCACGAGATAGATGATCGTCATTCCGAGCAGCGTGCCGGCGAGCAGCAGCGGCGAATAGTGGAGCTGGGTGAACGCGGTGCGCGCGATCATGTTCCAGATGTCGCGCCAGCTGTCGTACGGGCGCAGCGACACGCTGCGGTCGGCCAGGTCGAGCCGGATCGGATGCCGGCCGCTGCCGCGATGCTTGATCTGCGCGGCGAGGCTGCAGTCGTCGATCAGCGCGCCGCGGATCGATTCGATGCCGCCCGCCTCCTCGAGCGCGGTGCGCTTGACGAGCATGCAGCCGCCGGCGGCGCCGGCCGTCCGGTTGCGCGGATTGTTGATCCACGAGAACGGGTAGAGCTTCGCGAAGAAGAACACGAAGGCCGGGATCAGCGCCTTTTCCCAGAACGAATCGCAGCGCAGCCGCACCATCAGCGACACCAGATCGCGCTGCTCGGCCTGCGCGCGCGTGACGAGCTGGGCCACCGCGTCGGGCGGATGGCCGATGTCGGCATCCGTCAGCAGCAGGTAGTCGGCCGGCAGCCCGAGCGTACGCACCGCCGCGATGCCCTGCGACTGCGCCCACACCTTGCCCGACCAGCCGGCCGGCAACGGCTTCGCGGCCAGCACCGTCAGGCGGTCGGCGCGGTTGATCGCGAGCGCGGCCGCGCGAGCGGCGTCGGCCGTGCCATCGTCGCTGTGGTCGTCCACGATGATCAGGTGAAACTCGCCCGGATAATCCTGCTCGAGCAGCGACGTCGCCGCGCGGGCGATGACGTCGACCTCGTTGCGCGCCGGCACGACCGCGACGACGGCCGGCCAGCCGGCTTCGGCGGCAGCGCCGCGCGCGTCGGGCGGCAACGCCCGCGCCGGGCGCGCACGCCAGAAGCCGCCGCGTGCGACGAGCAGCACGATCCAGATCAGCAGCGACAGGCCGGACACCAGGAAGGTCATCGCGAGCATCATCGGCACACCTCCTGCCGGGTGCCGGTCCGTTCAATCGGGGTCGGAGTGAAAACGCCCGAATCCGCACGGGCGGCAGGGCAATATGCGTAGGAATCGACGGTCATCGAATGGCCTTGAAATGAGCGCGACGCCGGGCAGCCGGACGGGCCGCCCGCGAAACCGCGCAGTTTACCGGGTTCCGCGCCCGTGAGCGCCGACGGGGCTCTGCGGCGATTGCAACAGCGCCGATACAGCGCCAAAGCAAGGACGGCCCGATAGAGTTAAAATGCGCGATTAATTCGGGGTTCCGAGGCCTGGCTAGGCCGGTTCGTTTCCTGCCTTCATAACATCAAGCCGGGGCGAGCGGGCAGTGCCAGCTCCTCGAACCCCGGCGTCTGTCGTCGGAGTTCGCTCACTTATGCGAGTCATCCTTGCCCAGCCCCGCGGCTTTTGTGCGGGGGTTGTCCGTGCGATCGAAATCGTCGATCGCGCGCTGCAACAGCACGGCTCGCCGGTCTATGTGCGTCACGAAATCGTGCATAACCGGCATGTCGTCGAAAATCTGCGTAATAAAGGGGCGCGATTCGTTGAGGAGCTCGACGAGGTGCCGCATGGCGCCGTGGCGATCTTCAGCGCACACGGTGTCGCCCAGACGGTCGAGCGCGATGCGCAAACGCGCGGGCTCGACGTGCTCGACGCCACCTGCCCGCTCGTCACGAAAGTGCACGTGCAGGGCCGGCAATACGTCGCGGCGGGCCGCCGGCTGATCCTGATCGGCCATGCGGGCCATCCGGAAGTCGAGGGCACGATCGGCCAGATTCCGGCCGAGGTGATCCTCGTGCAGAGCGAAGCCGAAGTCGGCACGCTGACGCTGCCGGTCGATACGCCGGTCGCATACGTCACGCAGACGACGCTGTCGGTCGACGACACGCGCGGCATCATCGAAGCGCTGCAGCGCCGGTTCACCGACATCGTCGGCCCGGACACCCGCGACATCTGCTACGCGACGCAAAACCGCCAGGCCGCCGTGCGCGAACTGAGCGAGCAGGTCGACGTGCTGCTGGTCGTCGGTGCGACGAACAGCTCGAACTCGAACCGCCTGCGCGAGATCGGCACCGAAAGCGGCGTGCCGAGCTATCTCGTCGCCGACGGCTCGGAAGTGAAAGCCGAATGGTTCGCGGGCGTGCAGACGGTCGGCCTGACCGC
Source organism: Burkholderia anthina (assembly GCF_902498995.1). GTDB lineage: Bacteria > Pseudomonadota > Gammaproteobacteria > Burkholderiales > Burkholderiaceae > Burkholderia > Burkholderia anthina. Next base: position 403,786 of record NZ_CABVLY010000002.1, on the reverse strand, counting down.
CGGCGCGTCGGCACCCGAGGAAATGGTTGAGGATGTAATCAGTGCGCTGCGCGCGCTGGGGCCCGTCGATGTCGCGACGATGGCGGGCCGTGAGGAAAAAGTCGAATTCAAGTTGCCGGCGAAGCTTACGCAAGCTGTCGCCCGCGAAGTTTAAGGAGGACATCTCTTGTCTATTCCGCTGCTCCAGCAAGTCCGCGTCGGCGCATACATCATGCGCCAACACCTGTCCGGCAACAAACGCTATCCGCTCGCGCTGATGCTCGAGCCGCTGTTCCGCTGCAACCTCGCCTGTAACGGCTGCGGCAAGATCGATTATCCGGACCCGATCCTGAACCAGCGCCTGTCCATCGAGGAATGCCTGGAAGCCGTCGACGAGTGCGGCGCGCCCATCGTGTCGATCGCCGGCGGCGAGCCGCTGCTCCACAAGGAGATGCCGGAAATCGTCAAGGGCATCATGAAGCGCAAGAAGTTCGTGTACCTGTGCACGAACGCGCTGCTGATGGAAAAGAAGATGGACGACTACGCGCCGAATCCGTATTTCGTCTGGTCGGTCCACCTCGACGGCGACAAGGACATGCACGACCATTCCGTGTCGCAGGAAGGCGTGTACGACAAGGCGGTCGCGGCCATCAAGGAAGCGAAGCGCCGCGGCTTCCGCGTGAACATCAACTGCACGCTGTTCAACGATGCGATCCCCGAGCGCGTCGCGAAGTTCTTCGACACGCTGGGGCCGATCGGCGTCGACGGCATCACGGTGTCGCCGGGCTACGCGTACGAGCGCGCGCCGGATCAGCAGCACTTCCTGAACCGCGACAAGACGAAGAACCTGTTCCGCGAAATCCTGAAGCGCGGCGAAGGCGGCAAGCGCTGGTCGTTCAGCCAGTCGTCGCTGTTCCTCGACTTCCTGGCCGGCAACCAGACGTACAAGTGCACGCCGTGGGGCAACCCGGCGCGTACCGTGTTCGGCTGGCAGAAGCCGTGCTATCTGGTCGGCGAAGGTTACGTGAAGACCTTCAAGGAACTGATGGAAGACACGAACTGGGACAACTACGGCGTCGGCAACTACGAGAAGTGCGCGGACTGCATGGTCCACTGCGGCTTCGAAGCCACCGCCGTGATGGACACGATCTCGCATCCGCTGAAAGCGCTGCGCGTGAGCAAGAAGGGCATCAAGACCGACGGCCCGTTCGCACCGGACATCTCGATCGCGAAGCAGCGTCCGGCCGAGTACGTGTTCTCGCGCCACGTCGAGATCAAGCTCGACGAAATCCAGCGCGCCGGCAAGGGCAAACTGCAGAAGCCGGCCAAGCCGGCAACGGCGGCTTAAGCGCGTTGCGCTGCACGGAGGTTCACGCCTCCGCGCCAGCGGGCCACGAAAAAGCGCCACGGAGTGCATTCGCTCCGTGGCGCTTTTGTTTTGTCGGCGGTCGTCATGGGGCACGGCGTGCGCGCGCCGCATGAGCCTGCAAACGCCGCCCGCCTAGTGCCGCGACTCCGCCGCCGCGATCAGCTGCCACGCGGTCGGCCCGCGATCGAGCAGCGGGTCGGACGGCGGGTCGAGATCGTGCCGGTGCGCGTCGTCGGACGGCAGCGTCTGCGACTTCGCGATGCCGATTTCGTCGCCGCACACGGTGCACCGATAGATGCCCGCCACCGTCACCTTGCTGCCGGGTGGCAGGTTCTCGCTGAATGCGCGGCCGCTTCCGCACGTGAAGTAGCCGCCGATCCTGTATAGCGCCATCGCTCCTCCTGACCGAAACGAATGCGTTCGCGTCGACACGCACGATCATCGCGAACGCGAGGAGGGATCGTCGTCGCCCGCACGCGTACGGGCTGCCGTGACGACCCCGGATGGCGAGAGCCGGCCTCAGGGGCCGGTCGCGTTGCCGCCGCCTCAATGCAGAACGGCCGGTTCCCGCAGCTTCGATGCCGCCTGCTCGACCAGTGCCGGTTGCCCGGCGGAGGCGAACGCGCAGACGTGATTCCACAGCTCGGCCAGCCGATGCCGCGTGAGCGTCGCGACGCATGCGTCGTTCGCGGCAAGCACGCGTTCGAGCACCGCGCATTCATCGTCCTGCAGCGTCCATACGCCGCTTTGCGCGGCACGCGCCACGCTCGCGTCGAGCACGCGCTCCGCCTCGACGCACAGGTCGATGTTCGCCTCGGCGCATACGTCGTCGTCGAGCGCGAGGAACACCAGATAGACGCTCGTGCGCAACCGCATCAGCAACGTTTCGCTGCCGTGCTCGCCACGCAGCGCGACGAGCGCCATGTGGCACTTCAACGAGATGTCGCGCACGTGCGCGGGCGGCAGCGGCAGCAGCCATTCGCGGGTCAGCGGTGCGTGCCGGCGGCCTTTTCGGACAGCCTTCATGATTCGCACTCGCTTGCGAACGCATCGTCCGCGATCAACACCGGCCATGCCGTGCGGCACGCGACAGCACCGCGGCTCGCGTCCCGCCGGCCGTTCGCCCGACGCCGCGCGTCGTACGCGTCGGCCCGCCGCCACGTCGCACGCTCGCCGTGAAACCGGCGCAGTGCCGGCGCGCACGACATGCCGGGGAATCGGTTCGGGCATCCCATACGTGTCTCCCGCATCAGAACGTGTTCTCGCCCTTCAGGTAGTACGCGGTCTTCACGAAGAACGCCTGCACCGGATGGCCGCCCTGCGCGGCGCCGGCCGCACGCGCTTGCATCGCGGCCTTCTCCTCGCGCGAGCGGTCGGGCACCGGGTTTCTCACCCGCTCCAGCGCGCGTTGCATCGCGAGCGGATAGTTCTGGTTGCCCGCCGTCGTCGCGCGAAAGCCGGCGCGCGTCATCTGCATCAGCTGCACGTCGGTTTCGGCACGTGCCGCCGACCAGTTCAACGGCGCGGCATTCGGCTGCCATTCGGCATTGGCTGCCTGTGCGAAGCTCGCGGCGGGCAGCGCGGCAAGCGTAACGGACAGGGCAGCAAGGGAAACGAGGGATCGCATCGTGGCCTCCAGATGGTTGCGTTCGCATCGATCGTCGTCGATGCCTTGCAGTCATCGTATGTCGCGTCGCAATGCGCTTGAATAACCGATTCCGCAATTGATATTTTCGGCGCGACAATCCGGGCCGCGATCCGCGTGATTCGCCAATGCTGCCGAACCGGAATTTCTCTATTTCATTCAATGACCTGATCGCGTTTTTCCAGACGATACGCAGTCGCGCATCACGCGTTTTTTCAGTTTTTGAAATGACGTATTGCCTGCGCGGGAAGCGGCCGCGGCCCGTGCCGGCGCGGCTTTCGACACGATGCGGTGCATGCGGATTCGAGCGACAAAAGCATCGACACGCGAGCCGGATATTCGGACACGTGCCCCATCCGTCGCGCCGAAATCCCGCTCCGCGACAAGACGTGTCCGACAAGGAAGCGCGATAATTGCGCATCGCGCCGTATGTCACGGCGCTCACGCATGCCCTTTTCTTCTCGAGTCCCGCCATGGCTGCCATCGACACCACTGCCATCGATAGTTGGCACGCACACGTCTATTTCGACGCCGCGAGCCGCGACGCGGCCTGGGCGTTTCGCCTGATCGTCGAAAAGCGATTCGGCGCGGTCATCGAGCTCGGCCGCTTTCACGAACGCCTCGTCGGCCCGCACCCGGCGTGGTCGTACCAGATCGCGTTCGGCGCCGCGCAATTCGACACCCTCGTGCCGTGGCTCGTGCTGAATCACGGCGCGCTCGATATCTTCCTGCATCCGAACACGAACGACGAATTGCGCGACCATCGCGACAGCGCGGTGTGGATCGGCAAGTCGTACGTGCTGAATCTCGGGGCGCTGGCGGGCTGACCGGCCGCCCCGTCGGCGGCCGGTGCGCGGCCGCATCCGATAATCGCGGCATCCACGTTTCGGCCCGAGCTGAAACGTCCGGCGGCGTTGCGTCGCTACAGTGGTTTCGTCATCCACGCTTGCCGGAACCCGCCATGACCCACGCCGACGCCGATGCGCGACGCATCCACGAAAACTGGCACGCCGCCGTCGTCGCACGCAACCTCGACGCGCTGATGTCGCTGTACGCGGACGACGCGATACTCGAAACGCCACTCGTCGTCGCCACGCTGCCCGACCACGGTTCCGGCGTGCTGCACGGCAAGGCGGCGATCGGCGCATTCTTCGCGGCGGGCCTGCGCAATCCGGGAAACAAACTCGGGCGCTGGTACCGGACGGGCCTGTTCTTCTCGAACGGCCGGCAACTCACGTGGGAATATCCGCGCGAAACGCCGGAAGGCGACCAGGTCGATCTCGTCGAAGTGATGGATCTGCGCGACGGGCTCATCGCCCATCATCGCGTCTATTGGGGGTGGGTCGGCTTTCTCGCACTGCGGGCCGCTTCGCTCGCTGCGAATCGCGCATGACGACCGCCGCACCGACTAGGGCCTGTTCACGCTAATAACGGGCTTGCGCTGGCCCCCAGAAGGGCCGAGCGCAAGGAATGCGACGAAGCGAATACTTGACGTATTCGTGAGGAGCATGACGCGGCGATCGGCCCTTCTGGGGGCCAGCCCCACGAAAGAATTTTCCAAAACAGGGGAACGTGCCTTTCCGCCCGCATGGCGGCGTCGTTCGTCGTTGCAATAGCTACGGCTATTGCGCCTCCTCTCTCCTTGCCTGCGCCCGGAGGAAGTCCCCTTGGGGGACGGGCGGAAAGGCACGTTCGCAAGCCCGTTATTAGCGTGAACAGGCCCTAGGGCAACGGCACGCCGCGCGCTCGCCGCGGCCGGCGCGAGCTACACGTTCGTGCTGCCCGACGCGTCGATCGTCAACGTCGCGCTCATCGATATCGCGCACGCCTTCGGCAGTCACGTGGCCGGCCTGCAATGAGCGAGCGCGCGCACCGGATCAACCCGGCGCCCCGCTCACGCGACATACATCGCGACACTGACGAACTGGCACAGGCTGCCGGCCAGCACGAAAAGGTGCCAGATGCCGTGCCCGTGGCGAATGCGCTCGTCGTTGATGAAGAAGTAGATGCCGGCGCTGTAGATCACGCCGCCGGCCACGAGCCAGATGGCACCGACCGGCGGCAGCGCATGGATCAGCGGGCGGATCGCGACGAGCGCGAGCCAGCCCATCAGCACGTACAGCACCATCGACACGATGCGCGTGCGCCGCCCCAGCGTGAGTTCCTGCGCGATCCCGAACGCGGCGAGCCCCCAGCTCACGCCGAACAGCGACCAGCCCCACGGGCCGCGCAGCGTGACGAGCGTGAACGGCGTGTAGCTGCCCGCGATCAGCAGATAGATGGCCGAATGGTCGCACTTCTGCAGGATCGCCTTGAGCCGCGGATTGCGCACGCTGTGATACAGCGTCGAGATCGCGTAGAGCAGGATCAGCATCGCGCCGTACACGCTGAAGCTCACGATCTTGTAAGGATCGTGGTCGAGCGCGCCCATCGTCACCAGCGCGACCAGCCCTGCCACCGACAGCACCGCGCCGACGAGATGGGAAATGCTGTTGAAACGCTCACCGACATGCACGGCGGATTCTCCTGCGCGGATTCATCGAAAAAAAAGAGAGTCACATGATACCGGTCGGTGGATTAAACCGTGCTGAAGCCGGTCAAACACCGCCGCGACCGCCGCGCGGCGCGCATCATCCGGCCCCCAAAGAAAAAAGCGCCGCGAATACTTTCGCGGCGCTTCCTGGTCCGTCACCGGCCGGCCTTACCGGGCGGCTTCTTCGGCCCGGTTAGCAGCACTTCCCTGCCCCCGACCCGTACCGCGCGTTCTGGCGTTCGCGGAAGAATGCCTCGTACGTCATCGGCTCGCGGTCCGGATGGGTTTCGCGCATGTGCGCGACGTAGGTGTCGTAGTCGGGCAGGCCGACCATCAGCCGCAACGCCTGCCCGAGGTAACGCCCCGCGCTGCGCAGGTCGCCGCCAAGATCGCTGAACATCGCGGCCTCCCGTTATCGGCCGCTGCCGAGCGCCTGCGCGGCCGGCATCGGCTCGTACGGCGTCTCGCGCACGGTCGGCTTCGACTCGCGGCGCGCGCGCAGCACGGCAATCACGCCGTACACCGCGATCGCCACGACGACGAAGATGAACAGGCCGGCCAGCGCCGCATCGATGTAGTCGTTGAAGATGATCCGCTGCATCTGCGCGATCGACTTCGCCGGGGCCAGCACCTTGCCTTCGTCCACCGCGGCCTGCAGCTTCGCGGCGTGCGCGAGGAAGCTGACCTTCGGATTCGCGTCGAAGATCTTCTGCCAGCCGGCCGTCAGCGTGCAGATCAAGAGCCACACGGTCGGCACGATCGTCACCCATGCATAGCGCTCGCGCTTCATCTTGAACAGCACGACGGTGCCGAGCACCAGCGCGATTGCCGCGAGCATCTGGTTCGAGATGCCGAACAGCGGCCACAGCGTGTTGATGCCGCCGAGCGGATCGACCACGCCCTGATACAGGAAGTAGCCCCACGCGGCCACGCACAGCGCGGTGGCGACGAGGTTCGCGGGCAGCGACTCGGTGCGCTTGAGCGCCGGGTGGAACGTGCCGAGCAGGTCCTGCAGCATGAAGCGGCCCGCGCGCGTGCCGGCATCGACGGCCGTCAGGATGAACAGCGCCTCGAACAGGATCGCGAAGTGATACCAGAACGCCATCATCGCTTCGCCGCCGATCACCTGGTGCAGGATGTGCGCCATGCCGACGGCCAGCGTCGGCGCGCCGCCCGCGCGCGCGATGATCGTCGTTTCACCGACGGCCTTGGCCGTCTGCGTGAGCATGTCCGGCGTCAGCACGAAGCCCCATTGCGTGACGGTGTTCGCCACCGCTTCCGGCGTCGAGCCGAGCACGGCCGCCGGCGCGTTCATCGCGAAGTAGATGCCCGGCTCGATCACGCAGGCCGCGACGAGCGCCATGATCGCGACGAACGATTCCATCAGCATCGCGCCGTAACCGATGAAGCGCGCGTTGGTTTCGTTGTCGATCAGCTTCGGCGTCGTGCCCGACGAGATCAGCGCGTGGAAGCCCGACACCGCGCCGCAGGCGATCGTGATGAACAGGAACGGGAACAGGTTGCCCGACCACACCGGGCCGGTGCCGTCGACGAACTTCGTCAGCGCGGGCATTTTCAGTTCCGGCGCGACGACCAGTATGCCGATCGCGAGGCCGAGGATCGTGCCGATCTTCAGGAACGTCGACAGGTAGTCGCGCGGCGCGAGCAGCAGCCACACCGGCAGCACCGAGGCGACGAAGCCGTAGCCGATCAGGATCCACGTGAGCTGCGTGCCGTTGAACGTGAACCATGCGGCGAGCGTCGGCGAATCGTGCACGGTCTGGCCGAACGCGATCGACGCCATCAGCAGCACGAAGCCGATGATCGACACTTCGCCGATGCGGCCCGGACGGATGTAGCGCGTGTAGACGCCCATGAACAGCGCGATCGGAATCGTCGCGGCGACGGTGAACGTGCCCCACGGCGAATTCGTCAGCGCCTTCACGACGATCAGCGCGAGCACCGCGAGGATGATCACCATGATCAGGAACGCGCCGAACAGCGCGATCACGCCCGGCACCGTGCCGAGCTCCATCTTGACGAGGTCGCCGAGCGAGCGGCCGTCGCGGCGCGTCGAGATGAACAGCACGATGAAGTCCTGCACCGCGCCGGCGAACACGACGCCGGCCAGGATCCACAGCATGCCGGGCGTGTAGCCCATCTGCGCGGCGAGCACGGGCCCGACGAGCGGCCCCGCGCCGGCGATCGCGGCGAAGTGATGGCCGAACAGCACGTACTTGTTGGTCGGTACGTAGTCGAGGCCGTCGTTGTATTTCACGGCCGGCGTCATCCGCAGCCCGTCGAGCTGCATGACCTTGCTGGCGATGAAACGGCTGTAGAAGCGATATGCGATCAGATACACGCAGACTGCGGCGATCACGATCCAGAGCGCGCTGACGCGTTCGCCGTGCGCAAGTGCGATCGTCCCGAATGCGAATGCGCCGAGCAGCGCGACCGCGATCCAGAGCAGGGTACTGGAAGCCCGATTCATGGCGTCTCCTGGTCTCCTATGTGGTTTTGAGTGGATCCGGCGAGGCGCCGAACCCGCGTGACGTCGATGCGTCGTGCCGCGTCTCGTGGAAGCCGCGGCGGTGGGCCGTAGTATTCCGCGCGACGGGGGACGCTTACAAGCGCACAACTACGTATGCGGGGCTACGTAGAATTACGTAGCCGTGGGTCGTTTCGTGTCACGGACGCGTCGTCGGGCGGCGATTGATCGCTGCCGGCAAGCCACGTACAGTATTTGCGTGCCTCGATTCCGGAACCGCCATGCCGATCGGATTTCAGAAGATGAACGCGAACGGCGACGACTTCGTCGTCGTCGACCTGCGCGGCCAGGGCGCCGCGCCCCGCATCGACCGCGAGCTCGTGCGGCGCATGGGCGACCGTCGCTGCGGCATCGGCTTCAACCAGCTCGCGGTGATATCGGACTGCGACGACGCGGCCGCCCGCGTCGCGTTCTGGAACCCCGACGGCTCCGCGCTCGCTACCTGCGGCAGCGCGACGCGCGGCATCGCGTGGAAGCTGATGCGGGAAACGGGAGAGGCGTCGGTCGTGCTGCGCACCAGCCGCGGGCTGCTTTCCTGTACGCAGGACGCGCACGGGCTGATCACGGTCGAGATGGGCGCGCCGCGCGTCGGCTGGCAGGACGTGCCGCTCGCCGAAGCCGCCGACACGCTCGCGCTCCCGCTGCCCGGCGCACCGGCCGCATGCAACATGGGCAATCCGCATTGCACGTTCTTCGTCGACGATCCCGGCGCGATCGATATCGAAACGCTCGGGCCGGCGATCGAAACGCATCCGCTGTTTCCGCTGAAAACGAACGTGCATGTCGTGCAGGTCGTCAGCCGCACGCATATCCGGCTGCGCATCTGGGAACGCGGCGGCGGCGTGCCGCTCGGCTCGGGCTCGTGTTCGTGCGGCGCGGCGGTCAACGGGATCCGGCGCGGGCTGCTCGACGAGACCGTGCGGGTCAGTTGCGATGGCGGGGATGTCGTCGTGCGATGGGACGGCGCCGGCAGCGTGTTGCTGAGCGGGCCGGTCGCGTTCGGTTTCGACGGGGTGTGGACGGCATGAGCGACGACGCCCACCTCTTCCACGTACTGCGCCCGCGCCTGCAAAAGATCGCATACCGGATGCTCGGCTCCGTCGCGGACGCCGAGGACATCGTGCAGGACGTCTGGCTGCGCTGGCACGAAGCGGCGCACGACGGGATCGAGAACGGCGAGGCGTGGCTCGTCGCGGTCACGACGCGAACGGCGATCGACCGCCTGCGTGCGGCAAAGATCCGGCGCGAGCATTACACCGGCATCTGGCTGCCGGAGCCGGAACTCGGCGAATCGCCGGCAACGCCCGAGGAAATGACCGAGCGCGCGAGCGACGTGTCGGTCGCGTTCCTGCTGCTGCTCGAACGGCTCACGCCGGAAGCGCGCGCGGCGTTCCTGCTGCGCGAAGTGTTCGACGCCGACTACGACGAAATCGCCGATGCGATCGGCAAATCCGCAGCGGCGTGCAGGCAGCTCGTGAGCCGCGCGAAGGCCCAACTGCGCGACGACGAGCGGCCGCGCTACCGGGTGCCGCGCGAAACGCATCGGCAGTTGCTGCAAACCTTCTCGCATGCGCTCGCGCAAGGCGACTTCCCGTCGATCCACGCGCTGCTGGCCGAAGATGCGATGCTGATCGGCGACGGCGGCGGCAAGGTGCAGAGCTTTCCGAAACCGATGGTCGGCGGTCGCCGCATCGCACAACTGTTCTACGCGACGTGGCTGCGCTGCGGCAGCGGCGTCGAGATGCGCGCGGTCGTGCTGAACGGCGAGTGGGCAATGCTGCGCTTCATCGCCGGGCAGCTCGAATCCGCCATGTCGTTCGAGACGGACGGCACGCGCATCGTCCGGATTCTCGTGCAGCGCAACCCCGACAAGCTCGCGCGCATCGCGGCCGCGAGCGGTGCCGACTGACGCTCGACGACGCCTATTGCAGCCTGAAATACGCGCCGTGCACCGCTCGAAGCGGGATTGGTGCAGCGCGCGCAACACGATGCGTCCCTCTGCGTGGCTACCGCACACCGCCACGCGCTCCTAAGATGATTTTGCGCGGCGCCCTGCCGCGCACGACACCCGCACAAGCGCGGGCAAGCCTCTTCGTCGCCAGGAGAAATCATGACGCAGCGTCTGAACTACATGCATCAATCGCCCGAGCTGTTCAGGCAATTCCTCGAACTCAGCAATCTGCTGCGCAGCAGCGCGATCGAGGAATCGATCCGTGATCTCGTGTCCGCGCGCGCCTCGCAAATCAACGGCTGCGCATTCTGTCTCGATATGCATGTGAAGGAAGCACGCCTTCACGGCGAGCGCGAGCTGCGCCTTCATCATCTGGCGACGTGGCGCGAATCGACGCTGTTCTCGCCGCGCGAGCGGGCCGCGCTCGCATGGACCGAAGTGCTGACGAAACTCCCCGAGCACGGCGTGCCGGACGATGTCTACGATCGCGTGCGCGGCCAGTTGTCCGAGAAGGAACTGTCGGACCTCACGTTCGAGGTCATGGCGATCAACGGCTGGAACCGCGCGAACGTCGCGTTCCGCACCGTGCCGGGCTCCGCCGACAAGGCATACGGCCTCGACAAGGCGAATCTCGCCTGATGCCCGTGCCCGGCTGCGGGCCGCCGCCCTGCATCGCCGCCGGCCGCCTGCCGGCGGCAGCCACCGGAATCCCTCCCATGAATCGATTCGAACATGCCATCGCGGCCGCGCTCGTCGTCGCGGGCGCCACCGCCGGCGCCGTCCACGCGGCGCCCCCGGCCATCGTCACGCCGTTGATGACGAAGCCGCTCGACGGCTATCCGGGCAAGGAAGCGCTGATGATCTCGGTCGAGTATCCGCCCGGCGCGGTCGACCCCGTCCACCGGCATCACGCAGCCGCCTTCGTCTACGTGGTCGACGGGTCGATCGTGATGCAGGTGAAGGGCGGCGAGCGCGTCACGCTGAAACCGGGCCAGACGTTCTACGAAGGCCCGAACGACCTGCACACGGTCGGACGCAACGCGAGTCTCGCGAAACCCGCGAAGTTCATCGTGTTGCTGCTGAAGGACAAGGGCGCGCCGGTGCTCGTGCCGGAGAAATGATCCGCCCGCCGACCGCCGCGGCTTTTTTTGAAAAATGCGGCGGACGGTGTCACAGGTGGCGGCGCTGAAACGTCTAGTCGCATATGGACAACACGATTCTCGCGCTTCCATGCCAGACACCTCCATCCGCCGCCCCGACGCCGACGACCCTTATGCGCGCAGCTTCTCGACCTGCTACGCAGGCGTCGTCACCTTCCTCGCCGTCGTCACCGAGGGCAGCTTCGCGCGAGCGGCCGACCGTCTCGGCGTCGGCCGCTCGTCGGTCAGCCGTCACGTGCAGAAGCTCGAGGACAGGCTCGACGCGCGCCTGTTCCAGCGTACGACGCGCAGCATGTCGCTGACGCGCGAAGGCGAACTCTTCTACGAGAACTGCCGGCCGGGCATCGAGCATCTCGCGCAGGCGCTCGACGACATGCGCGAACTGCGCAGCGGACCGCCCAGCGGACACCTGCGCATCGGCTCGACACCCGGCTTCGGACGCAAGATCATCGCGCCGCTGCTGCGCGACTTCCATGCGCAGTATCCGGACATCACGCTCGAACTGCTGCTGAACGACCGCCCGGCCGATTTCTCCGCCGACCGCATCGACGTCGCGTTTCGCGACGGGCGCATGGAGGACAGCGCGATCGTCGCGCGCCAGTTGATTCCGATGCAGATGATCGTCTGCGCGTCGCCATCGTATGCGCATCGTCACGGGCTGCCGCGTCACGTCGACGAGCTGGCGCGGCATCGCTGCATCAATCTGCGCGCCGCGTCGGGCCGCGTGACGGAGTGGGAATTCAAGATCGACGGGCTCGCGCAGCAGCGCCAGATCGCCGCACATCACACGTTCAACGACCTGGAGCTCGTCGTCCGTGCGGCGCTCGACGGGCTCGGCATCGCGCAACTGCCGGCGTACCAGGTGTGCGACCTGCTCGCCGACGGGCAACTGGTGAGCTGTCTCGGCCAGCATGCGCCCGACGACGGCGGCCATTACGTCTGTTATCTCAGCCGCAAACATCTGCCCACGCGCATCCGCGTGTTCATCGACTACATGATCGAACGGACGCGAGCGCGGGACCTCCAGTGCCTGACCACGATGACGACGCTGGCGCCGCTGGAGACTGTCGATTGATGCATTCGACGCAACACCGTGAGCCCCCGGCGCACGCTACCGGATCGCACCGCGCGTGCATACGATGCAAGCGGGTCGAACGACACGCGAACCGGGTCGCGTGCGATTCGGCAACACGGCGGCGCGATCGCGCGAATGCGATGCGCGCCGGATTCGGCAGGATCAAGCGGTGCGCATGTCGCGCGCCCTTTCAAGGAGAGCAATCGTGAAGATCGTGGTGATTGGCGGTACCGGCCTGATCGGCAGCAAAGTCGTCAGGAATCTCGTTGCGGGCGGTCATGCGGCTATCGCCGCCGCGCCGTCGACGGGCGTCGATACGATCACGGGCGCGGGTCTGGACGACGCGCTGGCAGGTGCGGACGTCGTCGTCGATCTCGCGAACGCGCCGTCGTTCGACGAAGCAACCGTGAAAGCGTTCTTCGAAACGTCGGGGCGCAACCTGTTCGCCGCCGAGCGTGCGGCTGGTGTGCGCCATCACGTCGCGCTGTCGGTGGTCGGTACCGATCGCCTGCAGCAGAGCGCGTATTTCCGCGGCAAGATCATCCAGGAGAACCTGATTCGCGAAGCCGGCGTGCCGTACACGATCGTGCGCTCGACGCAGTTCTTCGAATTCGTCGGGGCGATCGCGCAAGCGGGCGCGCAGGGCGACACGACCCGGTTGAGCACCGCGCACTTCCAGCCGATCGCATCGGACGACGTCGCGGCTGCCGTCACCGATTTCGCACTCGACGCACCGCGCAACGGCATCGCTGAAATCGGCGGCCCGGATCGCGTGCGGATTGCCGATCTGGTCGGCCATTTCCTGTCGGTCACGCACGACCCGCGCACGGTGGTCAGGGACGCAGGCGCCGACTATTTCGGTGCCGTGCTGCAGGACGACACGCTCGTCCCCGCACCCGGCGCGCGCCTCGGTGCAACGACCTTCGACGCGTGGCTCCGCCAGAGCCAGGCCGCACGTTGAACGCCGCCGCAGGATCGCGCACGTCATGACGCCGTTGCGTCCACCGCCGCTCTCGCTGCTCGACAGGTATCGCGGACGTGAACCGCAGGCACTCTACTCGACGACGGTAACCGTCACCGGCGGCGCGGCGGCGCACGGCCGCGCGTCGGGCGTCGCCCGTTCCGACGACGGGCGTCTCGCCATGGAGCTGCGCCTGCCGTCCGCGCTCGGCGGGCCCGGCGACGGGCCGAACCCGGAGCAGCTGTTCGCTGCGAGCTATGCGGCGTGTTTTCATGGCGCGCTGAGCCTGCTGGCCGCGCGGGCCGGTGTGTCGATCGCCGGCGCATCGGTGTCCGCATCGATCGACTTCTGCCGCGATCCGGTCGACGGGCTGTTCATGCTGAGCGCCGACATCCGCGTACGCCTGCCGGGCATCGAGCGCGCGGTGGCGGAGGAGCTCGTGCGCAATACCGAACGCTTCAGCCCTTATACGAAGATGGCCAACGAGGGGATTCGCCACATCGTGGCGCTCGCGCCGCCGGACGCGGCGCCGACGGGCTGACCGCGGACGCGGCGCCCGGCGCATTGCGCCCCGGGCGCCGCAACGGACATGTGCATCAGTGCTTGTCGTCGATCTTCTTCGGCTTCGGCGGCGACGGCACCTTCGCGTACTGGAACGCCGGCGTCGCCTTCAGTGCATCCTTCGTCGCGCCCGGCAGGTAGATGTTGCCCTTGCGCACGTCGAGCGACGCGATCGGCACCGCGACGTCGTGCGCCGCCACGCCGAGGAAGCCGCCGGCCGACACGATCGCCGCGGACACCGAGCCGTCCGGTGCGACGATCAGGTCGCGCACCGTCCCGACCTTCTGGTTCGCGTCGTTGTACACGGCCTTGCCGAGCACGCTCTTCTTCACGCTCCAGCCTTCGAGCAGCGCTTGCGACTGTTCGACGGTGACGCTGAGCGGCTGCGCGCCGGCGATCTGCGCGTGCGCGCTGACGCTCGATGCGAGGACGGTTGCTGCGATGAGGGTCTTGTAGAACTTCATGTGCATGGCACTCCGGTTCGATTGTTGTTGATTCCGGGAGCGAAGCGACGCGGGCGCAACGGCTGATCGGTGCGCGCCCCGCGCTTCGTCGGTGACGTGGCGGCCGGCCGCACCGCCACTGTGTGTACGCGCGGCGGACCGGCATGGCCGGCCCGCATGCAACACGGCCTCATGGTAGCGGCATTCGCACGATCCTGCGCTCAAGATGCAACGTCGCAGGCGGGTCGAGGCAGACGAAGATCAACGACGGCGTGAACAGGTGGCGGGCGGGTAGCGGGCGGGTAGCGGGCGGGTAGCGGGTAGGTAGCGGGCGGCGCGAAAAAACGGCGGCGCGCACGTCGATCAGGACAACATCGCAGACGCGCGCCCGCGCTTCGCCGCCGTATCGAATCATGCGCGCGGCGGGGCGCCGCCCCGCCACCGCTGCGTCACGCGTTGCGCGAATACACGCGCCGATGCCGCACCGCCTCGGCCAGCACGTCGAGCACCGGCTCCGTCTGCGTCCAGCTCAGGCACGCATCGGTGATCGACACGCCGTACTGCAACGGCACGCCCGGCTTCAGATCCTGGCGCCCCGCTTCGAGATGACTTTCGACCATCACGCCGATGATCCGGTGCTCGCCCTGCGACAATTGCCGCGCGAGATCCTGCGCAACCTCGATCTGCCGTTCGTGCGACTTGTTCGAGTTCGCATGCGAGCAGTCGACCATCACCTGTTCGCGCAACCCGCTCTTGCGCAGCACCGCGCAGCTCGCCTCGACATGCCCGGCATCGTAGTTCGGCCCGTTCTTGCCGCCGCGCAGGATCACGTGCGCGTCGTCGTTGCCGCGCGTCTCGAAGATCGCGGCCATTCCCATCTTCGTCATCCCCATGAACGCGTGGCTCGCGCGCGCGGCGACGATCGCGTCCGATGCGACCTGCACGCCGCCGTCGGTGCCGTTCTTGAAGCCGATCGGGCAGCTCAGCCCCGACGCGAGCTGGCGATGGCTCTGGCTCTCGGTCGTGCGCGCGCCGATCGCGCCCCACGCGATCAGGTCCGCGATGTACTGCGGGCTCAGCAGGTCGAGGAATTCGGTCGATGCCGGCAGGCCGAGCGCGTTGATGTCGAGCAGCAGTTGCCGCGCGGCGCGCAGCCCTTCGTTGATCCGAAAGCTGCCGTCCAGACGCGGATCGTTGATGTAGCCCTTCCAGCCGACCGTCGTGCGCGGCTTCTCGAAGTACACGCGCATCGTGATCAGCAGGTCGTCCTTCAGCGCATCGGCGGCGGTCTTCAGCCGGCGCGCGTATTCGAGCGCCTGGCCGTGGTCGTGAATCGAGCACGGGCCGACGACGAGCAGCAGACGGTCGTCGCGGCCGTGCAGGATGTCGCCGATCGCGCGGCGCGTGTCCTCGACGAGCGTCTGCGTGCCGGCCGGCACCGGCAGCTCGTCCTGCAGCAGCGCCGGCGAGATCAGCGGACGCACCGCGCCGATGCGGACGTCGTCGATGCGCGTGGTGTCCTGCGTCGCGTCGGCGCTGCCTACCTCGCGATCGTGGGAAGGATTGTCGAGGTTCTGCATGGCGATTCTCCGGAACGTCTGTAATGATGGGGAGGCTCGATTATGGCACTCGCGCAGGGCGGCAGCGGTACGCGACGGGGGGAATGCGATCGACGTCGGCGCAGCGGTGCGCGACCCGTTCCGTCCATGCCGGCCGTTCGGCCGAGTGGCCGCGCGTCACGGAAGTACCGTACGATCGTGGCTGTCCGCTGCCGCAGCGCGCCGCCGCTCGACAGCGGCCGCACGCCGCGCCGCAAGCCGGTGACGGCAGCCCCGCAACCCGACACGCTACGCCACGATGACCGTATCCGAACTGCTCAGCGCCATCCGCCAGCCCTACGCCGACCTGCTCGCGCACGCGGCGACGCAGCCGGCGGTCGTCGCGGAACCGGCCTACCGGAAAGCCGACGGCACGCTGGCCACCGAAGGCCCGCTCGCGCTGCCGTGCCGCGCCGACATCGTCCATACCGAAGGCGAATCGGCCGGCCAGCCCGCGATGGTCGACTCGACCGGGCAACTGGATTTCGAGCCGTTCGCGTTCGAACTCGAAACGGCGACCGTGTCGATTCGTCCGTTCCTGTGGGACTGGGCGACGATCGACGCAGACGGTCTCGACGAAGCAGCGGCAACCGACGCGTTCAAAACGTGGTTCTTCGCCTGGTTCGACGCCGACGACGACGGCGCGCCGGCCGAAGACGGCCTGCACGGCATCGTTCACTATCTGTCGGAACCGGCGCGCACGGAACAGGGCTGGCGCGTCAACACGGATCTCGGTTCGGCGCCGGGCGCCGCCGTCGAGGATCTGCTGTTCCGGCTCGTCGACGCAGGCGCCACGCGGATCGCCGTCGGCTGAGCCGCTTCTTCTTCATCACACACACATGAACTCGAAAAAGACGCTCGCCGCGTTGCTACTGTGCATCGCATTGCCCGCATCGGCCGAAGTCACCACGGAAGTGCTGTGCTTCAGGACGACGGGCGACAAACCCGTGCGCTTCGAGTTGCGCACGTATTACGACGACGTGGCCAAGTGGCAAGGCGGCGTCGTCCGGTATGCGCAATCGAAAACGGCCATCCCGCTGCTGTTCAAGCACCAGGATCAGGAAGAACTCGCGGAGGGCCGTCCGTACCAGTTCACGACCACCTGGCGGGAAATGGTCGACGGCAAGATCAACGGCGAATACGAGATGACGAGCCAGGGTGCGATCGTCTATTCGATGACGTATACGAATGCGCGCACCGGCAAGAAGACCGCTTTCGAATGGGCGCAGGACGTCGATGCGTCCGCACAGGCGGGGTGCCGCTGGTAACGCAGGTTCTGGCCGCGTCGCGGGCGGGTTCGTCGCCCGGCGCGCCCGCATGCGCGCCGGTGCAGTGTCGGCTCCGGCGGTCGGTCAGCCGGCGTCGGCCGGCGGGTCGACGTCGATGCCGAGTTCAGCCGCCATCCGCTGAACGAGCGCGTTCAGTCGCGCGACTTCATCGGAAAGGCGTTTCTGCTCGGCCTTCAGCGCCTCGAATTCGGACGGCGGAACGGAATCCGCGCCGCCGCCCGCCTCCGCGCCGGCGAAATCGGCCAGGTTCACTTCGCCGCACATCAGGTGCATCCAGCGGTTCTCGCGCGCGCCCGGCGCACGCGGCAGCCGGACGACGAGCGGCTGCGCACGCGCGGCGAGTTCGTCGAGGAACGCCTCGACCGACGAGATGTCCGCGAAGCCGTGCAGGCGCGCGCTGTTCAGGCGCAGTTCGGCGGCCGTCTGCGGGCCGCGCAGCAGCAGGATCGTCAGCAGCGCGATCGCCTGGCTCGGGATGCCGAGCACGCGGTTCGCGTTGTGTTCGAAACGCGGCACGCGGCTGCTGCTGCCCTCCATCACGAGGCTCAGGTGCTTGAGCCCGTCGAGCGCGGTCGTGACTTCGTCCTCGCTGACGGTCATCACCGGCGAGCGCGCGGTTTTCTGGTTGCAGCCCGCGGTCAGCGCATTCAGCGACAGCGGGTAGGTGTCCGGCACCGTGTGCTGCTTCTCGACGAGCACCCCGAGAATGCGGGCCTCGAGGGGCGTGAGTTCGCGCAGGGCGCGTGGCGTGGGCATGTCCGGCGTGGTGTTCATGGGTGGCGTCGCAGCGTGCAGCAGATGAAGGGAAACGGTCGCGGCCCGTGCGGCGTCGCGCGCGGGCGAGCCATATGATAGCTCGCGACGTGGCGCCCGGCGCCGCTTGCCGCGAGCGCGCGCGCACTTGCCGCAGCCGGCTTTCGTCCAGCGGCTCGGCCGCGCGCCGCCGCGGGGCAATGGCGGCGTGCCACGCCGCGCAATGACGCTCCGCGCACCGGGCGGCAACCGGCCCGCGCGCGGCTTCGCCCGCCCGTTTGCGCGTCGCGCAGGCCGGCGCTACGATACGCGTTCACCCCGACACGCAGCGCCGCGCGCGAACGCTTCGCGCATCGTACCGATACCCGCATCGCCCGTCCCGCACGCCGTCATCGGCGCGCATGCGCGCCGCCCGTCGACACCGTTCATCCGATCCGTTCACTCGCTCACCGCCATGACCGCCTCCTCTTTCGCGCCGAACGTGCGCGCCATCGTCACCGGACACACGCGCGGCCTCGGCGCGTCGCTCGCCGAACAGTTGCTGCAGGAAGGCATCGCCGTGCTCGGCGTGTCGCGCAGCCGTCATCCGTCGCTCGCCGCGCAGGCCGGCGGCCCTTTCGCCGAAATCGCACTCGACCTGTCGGACACGTCGGCCGTCGCGGCGTGGCTGGCCGGCGACACGCTGCGCCGCTTCGTCGACGGCGCGTCGATCGCGCTGCTGTTCAACAACGCCGGCATCGTCGATCCGATCGGGCCGCTCGATGCACAGGATCCGGCGCTCGTCGCACGCGCGGTCGGCCTGAACGTCGCGGCCCCGCTGATGCTGTCGGCCGCGCTCGAGCAGGCTGCGTCCGCGCCGACCGAATGCCGGATCCTCCACGTCTCGAGCGGCGCCGCGCGCAACGCGTATGCGGGCTGGAGCATCTACTGCGCGACCAAGGCCGCCCTCGACCACCATGCGCGCGCGGTCGCGCTCGACGCGAACCGCGCGCTGCGGATCTGCAGCGTCGCACCGGGCGTCGTCGACACGGGCATGCAGGCGACGATCCGTTCGACCCCGACCGACCGTTTCCCGCTGCGCGAGAAATTCGACGCACTGAAGGCGAGCGGCGCGCTGTCGACGCCCGAAGCGGCCGCGCGGCAATTGATCGGCTATGCGCTGAGCGACGCGTTCGGCGCGGTGCCGACGGCCGACGTGCGGGAACTGCCGACGGCCTGATCCGGGATAGAATTTCGCGGTTGCCTCTCCCCAAGGATTCCCCGATGGTCACGAAGACCACCGCACCGTTCCAGCAAATCAAGACGCTCGTTCGCCGGAACGTCGATGCGGGCGACTGGCGCCCGGGGGACCGCATTCCGTCCGAACTCGATCTCGCCGCGCAATTCGGCGTCGCGCGCATGACGGTCAACCGTGCGCTGCGCGAGCTGACCGAGGAAGGCGTGCTCAAGCGCATCGCCGGCGTCGGCACCTTCGTCGCCGAAGTGAAGCCGCAGTCGAACCTGCTGATGATCGCGCACATCCGCGACGAGATCCGCGCGCGCGGGCACGAATATCGCTGCCGCGTGCTGAGCCAGTCGCGCGAGCCCGCGTCGTTCGACGTCGCGGCCGCGTTCGGGCTGACGGTCAATACGCCGGTCTTTCACGTGGTGTGCGTGCACGAGGAAAACGGCCGGCCGATCCAGCTCGAGGACCGCTACGTGAATCCGGCCGCCGCGCCGGCATTCATCGACCAGGATTTCCAGACCGAGCCGCCGTCCGAATACCTGTTCAACAACGTGTCGCACTACGAACTGGAGATCGAGCACGTCGTCGACGCGGCGCTGCCGACCGGCGAGCAGGCGCGGCTGCTCGACATGCGCGCCGACGAGCCGTGCCTCACGCTCACGCGCCGCACCTGGACGAACGGGCTGCCGGTCACGTTCGTGCATTTCCTGCATCCGGGCAACCGTTACCGGCTCGGCTCGCGCTTCAAGCCGGGCGCCGGACGTCACCAGACCTGAACCGCCGTTACCCGCGCCTTGATCCGCGCCTGAAAACGACGACGCGCGGCGGCCGCTTCATCCCGAAACAGCCGCCGCGCGCATGCGGCATGCGTGATGTCGCCGATATCCGCCGATATCCGCCGCTCAGATCGCGCCGGCCTGCCCCGCGCCGCGCGACCACACGACCGGAAACAGCGGATGCTCGAGCGGTGCGCCGTCCGGCAACTGCTCCGCGAGCCCGGGGAATTCGGGCGAGGTCTTCCAGCGGCGCGGCGCGTGACGGATATCGTCGCCGACGAAGCGGATCGAGAACGCGCGCCGGCGATTCTGCGTGCCGCCCGACGCATGCAGCGTCAACATCCGGAAGCACACCATGTCGCCCGGTTCGAGCGCCCAGTGGCGGATCGGGAACGCGGCACGATCGGCCTCGATGTCCGGCAGGTCCGCAAGACTGCCTTCCGGAAACCACTTCGCCTCCTTGTCCATGAACGTGCGCGGCATCAGCCACGGCCCCTGGTGCGAGCCGGCGACGAATTCCAGCGTCGATTCCAGCGGCACCGGGTCGACCGGAATCCACATGCTGACGTTGTCGTCGCCTTCGATGTTGTAGTACGGCTGGTCCTGATGCCACGGCGTGCGCTGCCGCGTGCCCGGCTCCTTCACGAGCAGGTGGTCGTGATGCAGCCGCACGGTCTGCGTGCCCATCAGCGCGGCGGCCACCGACGGCGCGGGCGAATTCACGATGAAGTCGCGGTACGCGTCGTTGTGCTGCCAGTTGCAGAAGTCCTCGAAGAACCAGCCGGGATCGTCGGGCCGGCTCGCAACCTTCGCGCGCTCGCTCGGCTGCGCGAGGTTCATGTCGATGCCGGCACGCAGCGCGGCCACTTCGTCGGGCGAGAAGATGCCCTTGATGCACACCGCGCCTTCGTTGCGGAAGGCGGCGATCAGTTCGGGCGTCACGGCTTTCGCGACGCGGTCCTGGATACTCGTCATGGGTTGCCTGTCGATTGAATGAATCACGGGGTCACGGGGTCACGGTGCGGAGGTCAGTTGCTGCTTCGCGCCGTAGATGTCGAAGTCGAAATATTTCGCGGCGATCTTCTGGTACGTGCCGTTCGCGCGGATCGCGACGATCGCGTCGTTCAGCCGCTTCTTCATGTCGGCGTCGCCCTTGCGCACGCCCATCGCGACGCCGTAGCCGGTGATGCGCACGTCGGTCACGTCGGGGCCCGCGAACGCGTAGCCCTTGCCGCGCGGCGTCTTCAGGAACGCGTAGCCGGCCTGCGTCTTGTCCTGGAAGGTCGCGTCGAGCCGGCCGTTCACCAGATCCTGATACACCTGGTCCTGGTTCTGGTACGACACGATCGTCACGCCCTTGGGCGCCCATTCGGCCTTCGCATACGCTTCCTGCGTGGTGCCCTGGTCGATGCCGACGCGCTTGCCGGCGAGCGACGCGGCGGTCGGCAGCAGCTTCGAGCCGACGGGTGCGACGAGCGCGCCCGGCGATGCATACAGCTTGTTCGAGAAGTCGATCTGCTTGAGCCGCTCGTCGGTGGCGGTCATCGCGGACATGATCACGTCGAACTTGCGCGCGCGCAGCGCGGGAATCATCCCGTCGAAACCCTGCTCGACCCACACGCATTTCGCATGCATCTGCTCGCAAAGCGCGTTGCGCAGGTCGATGTCGAAGCCGGCGAGCGAGCCGTCGGGCTGCTTCGCCTCGAACGGCGGATAGGTGGGATCGATGCCCCAGCGGATCGTCGCCGTGTCCTGCGCGAACGAGACGAGCGGCGCGAACGCCAGCGCGGATACGACGAGCTTTGCAGTGCGGTTCATGGTGTGTCCTTGTGGTCTCGACGTGGCGGGCGAGCGCCGGGCGTCCGTTGGGGAGCGTCGTGCCGGCATGCCCGGCGCGGGTCGCGAAAAGACGGGGACTTCGATGAAACTGCGATGCAGTCTAGACCGCTCAATTTTTGAGCGCAAGCAGGGGAAATGGAGGGGGTCCGAAATCGTGGAATCGAGAACGAAATCGCGGCCAATAGTGGCGCAGATAATCAATAAATGGTTATTTTTGCGGGAATTTCACTCTATTTTCCGCGTTTACCCGGCGTGATGCTCGTCCGCCACAAAACGAGCTTCTACCGATATCCGCCTGGCCGGAATGTCTATACAGCTAGACCGATCGCTACCCTCCCGATGCCGATCGGCCTGTACGGCCACGCATCCTATACCGCATCAGCGACAGTGGGTGGCGACACACATGGTTGAGATGTAAGATATACCTTACATTCGCGTGAGATAAACCTGCGTCGGGAGGTGAGCATGCAACTCTATGAAATCGGTCAGGCCGTGGCAAAACGGAGGGCCGAGCTCGACCTCACACAGGCTCAGCTTGCACGACTGGCCGGATTGTCTCGCCTCACGGTGAATCAACTTGAAACCGGCAAGGTGAAGGATCTTGGAATCAACAAGCTGATCCCGTTGCTCAATGTGCTCGGCATCGAACTCCTGGCGCAGCCGCGACCGCCTCAAAGCGGCCTTTACAAGGCCGTCGTGAGCTCGAACGTGAGCTACAAAGGCGAATTGACCGAGCACCTGCTGGCCGACGCGTTAAGCACGGGACAGATTCCGGCGGGATACGAATCGCAGATCTCCGTCATTCTCGATGAGGTGCCGCTTCCCGTCGTGGTGAAGGCCGTCGAGGAAGCCGCCGAACGCTCCGGCACGCCGCTTCGAGTCATCTGGAAAAACCTTGCTGCGTGGTCGAGGAATCTTCATCTGTACCGGGAGGTATGGGCGTGATTGCATCAGCCGACTTGCCTGAGGGCCCGTGGCAGGGCCTTTTCCGTCATGCGCTGACGCTCATCGACGAAATATGAAAGCACGGCACGGCACGTCCGTTCTGGACATTCGGCGGCGGCACCGTCCTCATGCTGCGTCACGGACATCGCGTCAGCAAGGACATCGACATCTTCGTCCCCGACCCGCAGTATCTCGGATACGTGAATCCGCGCATCAGCGACGCCGCATCCGACATTACGACCCAGTACGAGGAACACGCCGGTTTCGTGAAGCTGGTGTTGCCCGACGGCGAAATCGATTTCGTGGTGTCCCGCAACCTGATGTCCCCCGGATACGACGAATGGACGCTGATGGATCACGTCGTCAAGGTCGAGACGTCAGCGGAAATCGTGGCCAAGAAAATGTGGCATCGCGGCGATCGCCCCACCGCGCGGGACCTGTTCGATCTCTGCCTGGTAATCGAGCGGGAACCGGATAGCCTGATGGAGGCAAGCGCATTTCTCGTTCGCCATCGCGATACCTTTCTGAGGCTGCTCAGCGAGCACCGTGCATTCGTAAAGTCGCGCTTCGACGATATCCTGACACTCGGCTATGCGCCGTCGTTCGACTACTGCGCGAATCTGGCCGGCGAGTTCCTCCGGCAGCTTCCCGGCGCCAGCCCCGCGCACAAGTCGCGCCGCCGCTAACCCTACCGCCCGCCCGCCGCCGCCAGAATCCGCTCGATCTGCGCATACCCGCGGCTGCGCGCATGCCGCAGCGGCGTCTCGCCGTTCGAATCCGCCAGGTTCACGTTCGCCTTCGCATCGACCAGCAGCTGCACGATCCGCACATAGCGTTCGCTGCCGTCGCCGAGCATGATCGCCTCGAGCAGCGCGGTCCAGCCGAGCCGGTTCACGTGATCGACGTTCACGCCCGCGTCGATCAGCGTGCGCACCGTCTCCACGTGGCCGCGCTCGGCCGCCGGAATCAGCGCGGTGCCGCGATACCGGTTCGTGCTGCGCAGGTCGGCGCCGTGCGCGAGCGTCATGCGCAGGATGTCGAGACGGCCGCGCGCGCCCGCATACAGATACGGAGTGTCCTGGATCGCATCCTTCGCGTTGACGTCGGCGCCCGCGTCGATCAGCACGCGCGCCGCCTCCACATGATTGCCGTGCGTCGCGAGCAGCAGCGCGGTACGGCCCTGCCCGTCGCGCGAATCGATCCGTGCGCCGCGTTCGAGCAGCGTGCGGACCTCGCCCGCGTCGCCACGATCGGCGGCACTGCGTAGCCGGCCTTCGAGCGCGCCGCCGTCGGCGGCCGCCACGGCCGAAGCGAGCGTCGTCAACGCAAACGAGCCGACGATCGCGATCCGTCTGAAAAACATCCCGTTTCCTCCTTGCAGATCCGTACGCGCCGCCGCGCCCGGGTCCGGCGAAACCGCAATTGCTGGCGACGTCCGGCCATGTTAAAAGTCGTCGCACGCATTTGAAAATGAAATGTTCGAATCAACAGAAGTGCAGAAATGAATAGACCTTTGTTCGACCTCGACCTGCTGCGCGCGCTCGCGATGGTCGCCGATTGCGGCAGCTTCACGACGGCGTCCGCGCGCCTGCATTCGACGCAGTCGACGGTCAGCCAGAAGGTTCGACGGCTGGAAGAGATCGCCGGTCATCGTCTGCTCGATCGCGGCACGCGCGACGTGCGGCCCACCGATGCCGGCGTGACGGTGCTCAGCTACGCACGGCGCATGCTCGCGCTGAACGACGAGATGCTGGAAGCGCTGTCGGGCGCGACCGTCGCGCTGACGATCCGGCTCGGCGTGCCCGACGATTTCGCGGCGGGCCGCACGACGCACGTGCTCGCCGCGTTCAGGCGCGATCATCCGCAGGTGAAGCTCGAAGTGATGTGCGGGCTGAGCCGCGACATCAGCGCGGCGTACGATCGCGGCGAACTCGATCTCGTGCTGATCAAGCAACGCCGCGACAGCCGCGAGGCGGTGGTGCGCTGGCCGGAGAAACTGCGCTGGATCGACAGCGCGCAGCATCCGACGATCAATCTCGATCCGGTGCCGATCGTCGTGTTTCCGCCGCGCGGGCTCTATCGCGACGACATGATCAAGGCGATCGAGGAGCGTGGCCGCCGCTGGCGGATCAGCTTCACGACGTCGAGCCTGAGCGGCATCCAGGCGGCCGTCGCGGACGGGCTCGGCATCAGCGTGCTGCCCGCGCGCGTGGTGACCGACGAACACGTGGTGCTGACCGAGAAGGACGGCTTCGCGCCGATCGAGAACATGGACATCGCGATCCTGCACCGGCCGACCGCCGATCCGATGGTCAGCGAGCTGACGAAAACGCTCGCGGCGATGCTGGAGCAAGAGCCGGCGTAAGCGGCGCCACGCGCGGTGGGACATATCGGATCGACATGAAGTCGCCGCACCCGGCGACGACCTTCGTCAGAACATCGTGTTCCCGTTCGCGGCCTGCTCCGGCACCGGCTGGTTCACGTCCCAGTGCTCGACGATCTTGCCGTGTTCGAGCCGGAAGATGTCCATGATCGCGCTGCCGCGCGTGCCGGGTTCGCGCACCGCGTGCACGTGCAGGATCACGTAGTCGCCGTCGACGAACGAGCGCTCGATCTCGCTGTGCGACTGCGGATATGTGTCGCGCAGGAACGCGACGAACTTGCGGAAGCCGTCGCGGCCGTCGGCCGCGTTCGGGTTGTGCTGCACGTAGCGGTCGCCGACGTACGCGAGCGCGGCATCGGCATCCTTCTCGTTCAGGCCTTTTTCATAGAACGCGAGCACCGTGCGGCGATTCGCCTCCTGCTGCGCGTCGCCGGTGCCGGCCGCCGCCGCATGCACGGCCGTCGCCGCGAACATCGCCGCGGCCATCCATCGCGCGGCCGGTGCCGCCATCGCGCCCATCGTCCATCTGCGTCGCATCGTCGTCTCCCGGGGGATCAGGCTGAAAGAAGCCCGATCATACCGGGGCGACGCCACGCTCAGACCAGCGCGCCGTTGCGCGCGACGATCTTCCCCGACGACACGACGAGCCGCCGCGTCGGCCGCGCGACGACGGCTTCGGCGAACGTCAACGCATCGACGAGCACGACATCCGCGCGCTTGCCGGCTTCCAGGCCGTAGTCGGCGAAACCGCAACCGCGCGCCGCGCCGTGCGTCACGCAGTCGAGCGCAACCTCGAGCGCGTCGTCGCGGCGGAAATCGTTGCGCATGCCGATCAGCATCGCGCGCTCGAGCATGTCGGGCGAACCGTACGGCGTCCACGTGTCGCGCACGCCGTCGTTGCCGCCGATGACGGTCACGCCGGCTGCGCGGCACGCGGCCACGGGCGGCACCGGCACCGCGGCCGGCGCGGTGGTGACGATCGCAACGCCGAGCCCGGCCATCCGCGCGAGCAGCGCATCGCGCTCGCGCTCGGCGATATCGCCAAGGCAGAAGCCGTGGCTGATCGTGACCTTGCCCTGCATCCCGTGCGCGGCCGTGCGCTGCAGGATCAGGTCGAGCGAATACGCGCCCATCGAGCCGCGCTCGTGCAAGTGAAGATCGAGCCCGCGGCCGTGGCGTTCGGCGATGCCGAACAGCACGTCCACCGCCTCGACCGGATCGCCTTCGATCGCGCACGGGTCGAGCCCGCCGAGCAGGTCGGCGCCCGCGTCGAGCGCGTCGGACAGCAGCGCGGCCGTGCCGGGGCGCTTGAGCACGCCCGACTGCGGAAACGCGACGATCTGGATGTCGACCTGGCCGCGCAGCGTCTCGCGCGTCGCGAGCACGCCGTGCAGATGCCGCAACCCGGCTTCGGTGTCGACGTCGACGTGCGTGCGGATGCGCGTCGTGCCGGCCGCGAGGAACGCGCGCGACAGCGCGAGCGATGCGGCGCCGGCGTCGTGGCCGCTCGTCGCGCGGTAGTTGCGCTCGTTCTCGATGCGGTCGACGAGGCGCGGCCCCACCGCGTTGCGATACCACGGCATTCCCCAGTGCGTCTTGTCGAGGTGCGTGTGGCCTTCGACGAGGCCGGGCAGCGCGAGCGCGAGCGCGCCGTCCTCGATCGCGCAGCCGGCGGGCGCGTCGAGCGACGGGCCCACGCGCGCGATGCGATCGCCATCGATCAGGATGTCGAGCGCTTCGTCGGCATGCGTACGGACGTTGCGGATCAGCAGGTTGGTCATGTCGGTTCCGGTAGGGTCGGTCAGTGCAGGGCCGTCACGATGCGCGCACCGCGACGGCGGTCAGGTCGTTATCGCGTGAAACGCAGCCCGGGCGCGAACGGTGCGGCCGTATCGCTTTCGCCGCGGCGGAACACCCAGCGTTCGGCCGGCACGCCGGCGACGGCCGCCGCCGCATTCGGCGCGCTCACCGCGACGAAGCTCGCGTCGCAGCCGATCGCGATCCCGTAGTTGTCCTTGCCGATCGCACGCGCGCCGGCGTGCGTCGCCATGTCGAGCGCGATGCCGAGCGCTTCGTCGGTGTAAAAGCCCGAGCGGTAGCCGACCATCATCGCGCGCTGCAGCATGTCGCCGTTGCCGTACGGCCACCACGCATCGCGGATGTTGTCGTTGCCGGCGAACACGTGCACGCCCGCGTCGCGCAGCTGCTGCACCGGCGGAAATGCGCAGTCGCCCGGCGCGTTGGTGAGGATCGACACGCCGGCCTCGGCGAGCGCGGCGGCCGCACGCTCGACGTCGCCGTGGCTCACCTGGCCGAGGGCGTATGCATGGCTCACGTTCACGCGGCCGCCGAGGCCCGCCGCGCGCGTGCGCGCCGCGATCCGCAGCAATTGCGCGATGCCGGTTTCGCCGGGTTCGTGCAGGTGGATGTCGATCTTCGCGCCGCGCTTCTCGGCGATGCCGAACACGATGTCGAGCTGGCCGTCCGCGTCGCCGTCGAGCGTCGTCGGATCGATCCCGCCGACCACGTCCGCGCCTTCGCGCACGGCTGCGTCGAGGATCCCGGCGGTGCCCGGGCACGTCACGACGCCGGCCTGCGGAAACGCGACCAGTTCGATGTCGACGATCCCGCGCCATTGTTCGCGCGCGGCCATCACGGCCTGCAGGTTCGACAGGCCCGTCGTCGCGTCGACGTCGACGTGGCTGCGCATCGCGATCGTGCCGAATGCGGCGGCCTGCGCGATCAGCGCATTGGCGCGCTCGACGATCGCCGGCGCGGCCGCAAGCTGACGCTTCTCGACCGCGAGCCGCTCGCGCAGCGAGCCGACCGGTTCGTGCGGCACCCACCGATCGCCGACGAAACTCTTGTCGAGGTGGATGTGGCCGTCGACGAAGCCGGGCAGCACGACGCGCCCGCCGAGGTCGATCGTTTCCGCGCCGGGCGCGGCGGTGCAATCGGCACCGATCTGGACGAAGCGGCCGTCATGGACGACGAGATTGATGGGCTGGCCGCCGGCATCGACGGCGTTGGTGAAGAAACGATCGGTGGTCATGACTCGGAATGGTGGTGGGGCAGTCGCTGCGCGATGTCGACGCGGACAGGGGAAGGAACCGCGGCCGACACGGCGCGACTGTTGGCAGGGAATCCGGTCACGATATCGGACGGGGCGGCCAGTGACCAATTAAATGTCGCGATGCCGCGCATTCGATTTCGCGATGTGCGGCGCGCATGGCCGCCGAGTCTGCCGCGATGACGGGGCGGGATCGCGGGCGGCGCGGCGGCGCGGCGGCGCCGTGGTCGCGGTAAAAGCGGCGACAAGGCCAACGCCCCCGCAAGCGCATCCCGCGTCACTCAAATGCAGGCGCCCGGAGGGCGCGTCGCGCCGTTGCCGCTGCTCGCTTCGGCCTTCGCGCGGCCGGGCGATGTGCGCGGCAACAGACTTTACACGTTGTTACCCGGCCGCAACGGACGCGCATCCGCCCATTCCTTATACTCACGCCGAGTTCGCCACCCGTCCCGGCATTCGTCGGCGAACACGTTGCCGATGCAGGAAACATCATGATGCGCATGCCTTCCACGAAGACCGTTCTGTTCGCCTCGCTCGTCGCCGTGGCGGCGCTTCCGCTGACCGCCTGCGTCGCGCCGGGTTACTACGGCGCGCAACCGGGCTATCCGCAGCAGCAATACGCGACGCCCGGCTACGCGCAGCCCGCGTACTCGCAACCGGGCTACGTGCAGCCGCAGCAGCCGGCGTATCCGGACCAGGCGCCGCAGCCGTACGACCAGTACGGCAACCAGCCGCAATACGGGTCGCAGCCTTACGCGAACCAGCAGCCGTACGGCGGCCAGTACGGCAACGGCTACGGCACGCAATACGGCACCGTCTCGAACATCCTGCCGGTCAACGGCTCGGTCGGCCCGTCGGGCGTCGCGGGCACCGTCGTCGGCGCGCTGGTCGGCGGCGTGCTGGGCAACCAGTTCGGCCGCGGCCACGGCCGCGATGCGGCGACCGTGATCGGCGCGCTCGGCGGCGCAGTCGCGGGCAACCAGATCGGCCAGCAGATGGGCGCGGCGCAACCGCCGAGCAGCTACCGGATCGACGTGCAGCTCAGCGACGGTTCGACGCGCTCGTTCGACGTGCAGTCGCCGGGCGACCTGCGCCCGGGCGATCGCGTGCAGATCAACGGCAATCAGCTCGCGCGGTATTGATGCGGGCCGTGCGCGCCTGATCCGGTCGGGCGCGCGGCATGTTTCTCGCGCGCTTCTCGCGTACGTTTCACGCATTTCGCGCGCTTGACGCCTCGTGCCGGCCCGGCTCGACGGCGGGCGCGCTTCAGTTTCCCTGCCTTCCCTGAGCCGGCGCGGCGTACCTGCCGCGCCGCGCGTTCGCATCGGCAAGCGCGCCGGACACTCATGCCCGCTCGGCCCCCAGCGCAACGCACGTCGCATGCGCAGCCGCCTGCGGACGCCGCGATCGCCGGTAGATCGTCGCCAGCAGCACCAGCAGCCCGGTGCCGACGGACAGCGACCCGCGCGCGGCCGCGTCGACGCCGAGCATCGCGAACACGCCGAATCCGGTTAGCATCGATGTTCGCCGCCGCACACCGCACCGCGGATTCCGGCCCCCGCCCGAATCACGACAACGCTCACCGATGATCACGATCCGCCTGCTCGACGCCGCCGATGCGGCGCAATTCCAGTCCGTCCGCCTTCGCGCGGTCGACACGTCGCCAACCTCGTTCCTGCCGACCCGCGCGGAAGAAGCCGGCGTGTCGGTCGACGAATTCGCGGCGCGCATCACCGCCACCCATGAGCGCGCCGTGTTCGGCGCATTCGACGACGCATCGCTCGTCGGCATCACGGGCGTGCGCCGCGATGCGCGGGCGAAAGTCGCGCACAAGGCGACGATCTGGGGCGTGTTCGTCGATCCCGCGTATCGCGGGCACGGGATCGCGCCATCGCTGCTCGACCGCGCGACCGCACATGCGGCGCAAGCGTGGCAGTGCACGCAACTGATGCTGTGCGTGAACGAGATCAACGGCACCGCGGAACGGCTGTACGCGTCGCAAGGGTTCGTCCGGTTCGGCACGGAACCGCGCTCGCTGTTCGTCGACGGCCGCTTCTACGACGAACACCACATGGTGAAGACGCTCGCGTAACGCGTTCGCATTCAGCTTCGCGTTCGCGTGCCCCGACCGGCCGCACGCGAACGCTGCCCCTCGTTACGTCACCGCTTGTCGGTAATCGTCGCGTCGACCGCCTGCCCGGCGATCGTCACGTTCGCCAGCGTCATCGCATTCACGTTGAACGCATAGATCGGCCCCGGCGACGTGACGGTCGCCGTGCCCGACGCGACCGGCGTGCCGAAATCGCAATTGCTGATCGTCACGCCGGAGATCGGCTGCACCGAGGGCGTCGGCGGCGTGCCGTTGTAGTCGAACGCGACCGGCCCCTGCGCGACGATCGCCTGGAAGCACGACGCGCTCACGCCGTTCAGCGTCACGTTGCTCGCCGTCACGTCCGAGATCGTCACGTTCTGCACGACCGGCGGCCGCGTGCGCACCGCGTCGTTCGCGGGCTGGTAATCGCAGTCGAACGTGACGATCCCGCCCTGCGCGGCCGACGGGTTGCCGGCCGCCGGCGTCACCACGCCGAGCGGCACGCTCGCGTTGATCGGGCTGCCCGCGAGCAGCGCGCTGCCGTAGCCGCCGCCCTTCTGCGTCACGCCGTTCGGCAGCGTGACGCCCTTCACGTGG
The DNA here is from genome assembly GCF_902498995.1 of Burkholderia anthina. Taxonomy (GTDB): domain Bacteria; phylum Pseudomonadota; class Gammaproteobacteria; order Burkholderiales; family Burkholderiaceae; genus Burkholderia; species Burkholderia anthina. Next base: position 372,997 of record NZ_CABVLY010000002.1, on the reverse strand, counting down.
AAGTCCTTCACGTAACCGCCGCGGTTCATGTTGGTCTTCACGCGAATCGCGATATTCAGCGGGTTGGTCTGCCAGTTCGCGTTCAGCATCGACAGGTTGGTCGCATAGATCTGCTCGACGCCGCCGCCCATTTCGCTGCCGAGCGTGATGCCGCCGTGGCCGCTGTTCATCGTGCAGTTGCGGATCAGGTGCCGCTTCGCCGGGCCATACTCCGTGTCGCGGTCCTTGCCCGACTTGATCGCGATGCAGTCGTCGCCGGTGTTGAACGTGCAGCCTTCGCACAGCACGTCGGTGCATGCGTCGGGATCGAAGCCGTCGTTGTTCGGGCCGATGCTGTTGGTCGTCACGCCGCGAATCACGACGTTGCGGCTCGCGGTCGGATGGTGCTGCCAGAACGGCGTGTTCTGCGTCTGGTAGTCCTCCATCAGCACGTTGGTGCAGCCGATGAATTCGACCATGCACGGCCGCAGGTAGTGGCCGAGGCCGAAGATGCGCTTCTCGACCGGCACGCCCGCCTCGGACAGCGCCGGCAGGTAGTTCTGGTCCTGCTGCCACGGCGTGACGGGTGACGTGAGCAGCGCATAGAGCGCGTCGGGAATCGCCGGTGCGACGATCCGCAGGTCGACGTTGTTCGGGTTCGCATACGCCTGGCCCGGCACCGTCGCGCTCGCGCCGTATGCGCCCGACGATCCCTTGTAGGTCCACCAGCACACGCTGTTGCTGCCGCTGCCGGAAAACGGCGTCATCGCCTGGCCGTTGAGCACCGACGTCGGCCCTTCGCCGGTCAGCGCGATATTCGTCGCGTTGCGCGCATAGACGGGCGCACCGTAGTTCAGGCAGTCGTTCGCCTGCCAGCGGCTGTAGTACAGGCGGCCGTTCGCGCCGCAGTCGACCGGGCCGTCCTTCGCGTAGTCGGCCGGGTTCGGGCTGAAGTAGATCGTGCAGTTCGCGCTCAGGTGGAAATTCACGTTGCTCTGCAGCACGATCGGCCCCGCGCAATACCAGTTGCCGGGCGGCACGACCACGCGCCCGCCGCCTTCGCGGCGACATGCGTCGATCGCCGCGAGGAACGCCGGACGCGAATCGAACGCGCCGGCCGCCGTCGTCAGTTCGGAGCCGGGGCTGACCGGCGATTTCGCCACCGGGTACGGCGACGTCTGCGCGACGGTCGCGCATGCACGCGCGCCATAGTGCGTGACGTCGAACTCGCGCCCGCGGAACGCGAGCCGCGACACGTGCGCGAGCGACGCCGCGATGCGCGCGGCCGCACCGTGCTCGCCCCAGATCAGGTCGACCGCCGCGTTCGGCGGGCGGCCTGCCGCAAACGCGCGGGTGGCGGCGAGCGGTCCGCCGAGCACGGCGCCGCCGGCGAGCGCACCGGTCCAGCCGATGAAGGCGCGGCGCGAAACCCGCTTCGACGAGAACGATCGGACAGACGAAGACGAACGGCGGCTGGGTGCGGCCATGAGCACTCCTTCGATGGTTGGGGTATCGATGCGCCGGACGGCGGATCGCTATTCATCCGTCGTCGTACTACAACGGACAGTCTAGACGCGATCTGCGTTCGACCAGTATTTGTCGTTTACCCTGTTTTTATCGGCTCATCTGTGTTGATGTGTGCGCACACTCACGTTTCGCTTTTTCGACAATGAGATATGTTGTCGTATCTTTATGCGCACAAACTGCAGGTACGACGGATACGCGGTCGAGTCCGAATCGACCGCGCGCATGGAATATGACAAGCTCGCGGAGGCCTCACTCGCCCATTCCCACCCGTCAGAGGAGCATCAATTGCAGACCCGCCACGGAGTCGACCTCATCCGCGCCCGCGCGCTGTTCGATCGCGAGCGCCGTGCATTCACCGAAGCCATGCCGACATCCCGCGCGTTGTCGGCGGAAGCGGCCGAGCACCTGCTCTTCGGCGTGCCGTTGCACTGGATGCAGGACTGGTCGACGCCGTTCTCGCTGGTCGTGAAGGAAGCCCGCGGCGCGACGTTCACGGACGTCGACGGTCATCGCTACGCGGACTTCTGCCTCGGCGATACCGGCGCGATGTTCGGCCACGCACCCGAGCCGGTCGCACGCGCGCTCGCCGAACAGGCGACGCGCGGCTACACGACGATGCTGCCGAGCGAGGACGCCGCGTGGGTGTCGCGCGAACTCGCGCGCCGCTTCAAGCTGCCGGTCTGGCAGTTCGCGCTGAGCGCGAGCGACGCGAACCGCTTCGTGCTGCGCTGGGCGCGCGCGGCCACCGGCCGCAACACGATCGTCGTGTTCAACGGTTGCTATCACGGCACGGTCGACGACGTGTTCGTCGATCTCGTCGACGGCCGCCCGGTGCAGCGCGACAGCCTGCTCGGGCAATCGTACGACCTGCTCGCGAACACGCGCGTCGTCGAGTTCAACGATCTCGACGCGCTCGAAGCGGCGCTGAAGAACGGCGACGTCGCGTGCGTGCTCGCGGAACCGGCGATGACGAACATCGGCATGGTGCTGCCCGAACCGGGCTTCTGGGAAGCCGCGCGCGAACTGACGCGCCGCTACGGCACGCTCCTCGTGATCGACGAAACGCACACGATCAGCAGCGGCCCGGGCGGCTATGCGGTGGCGCACGGTCTCGAACCCGACGTGCTGGTGGTCGGCAAGCCGATCGCGGGCGGCGTGCCGTGCGCGGTATACGGCTTCAGCGCCGAATTCGCGGAACGCGCGAAGGCGGCGAAGCTGAACGCGCCGCCCGGCCACTCCGGAATCGGCACGACGCTCACCGCGAACATGCTGGCAATGCATGCGATGCGCGCGACGCTCGCGGAAGTCGCGACCGACGCCGCGTATGCGCACATGTTCGAACTGGCCGCGCGGCTCGCCGCCGGGCTCGAACGGGCGATCGCGAAACACGGACTGCCGTGGTGCGTGACGCGCATCGGCGCGCGCACCGAATTCCAGTTCACGCCCACGCCGCCACGCAACGGCACGATCGCGGGCGCACAGCTCGACAGCGAGCTAGAGCACATCGTGCATCTGTACCTGCTGAACCGCGGCGTGCTGATCACGCCGTTCCACAACATGATGCTCGTGTGCCCGCAAACGACGGCCGACGACGTCGACACGCTCGTCGCGCAGTTCGACGCATGCCTCGGCGAATGGGTGTGACGTGATCCAGCGGCGCGCCCGGCTCACCTGCATCGGTCAGCCGGACGCATGCACGCTGCTGCTTCGGCAGATTCGTCGGATCGTCTTATGCGACGGGCGCGCCCGCGGTGCGCTCGCTCACGTCAAGCTCCGCGCGCAGCACCGCACGTCTATAGCCGCCGCTACTTCGGCAGATCCGTCGGATCGACCTGCGTACCGGGCACACCTGCGGAGCGCGCACTCACTTCAAGCTCCTCGCGCAGCGCCGCACGCGTATCGCCGCCACCGGCACCCTGCCCCGACGCCGCCCCGCCATCGAGCGCCGGCAGGATGTAGCCGTTCACCATCCGGCGGAACAGCTTCACGTTCTCCGCATCGCGCAGCCCGCCGTCCACCGGCAGCACGCCCGTCATCACGATCACCGTATTGCGCTTCGGCAGCACCGTGATGAACTGCCCCTTGAAGCCCATCGCGTCGACTTCCGGCTCGCTGTCGACGATGTTGTTGATCCACCAGTAGTAGCCGAAATGCGGCGACACGCGCGGCGTCGTCATCTGCGCGATCCACGCTTGCGGGACGACCTGTCGCCCCTGCCAGCGCCCGCCGTCGAGCACGAGCATGCCGATCTTCGCCATGTCGATCGCGCGCAACCGCAACCCCCAGCCGGCCGACACGAGGCCGGTGCGGTCCGCGCGCTCCCACGCGGCGCGCTTCATGTCCAGCGGGGCGAACAGGTGCGTCTGCGCGTAGCGCTCGACAGGTTCGCCGGCCGCCGCGCTCAACATCGCCGACGCGAGAATCGGGTTGACGTCGGTGTACTCGAACGCGGTGCCCGGCGCGACCTTCGGCGCCGCCGACGCGGCGAGCTTCAGCCGGTCCGGCGCGGTGTAGTAGATCGGATCGTCCTTCGGGCTGAAGTCGTAATGCAGGCCGCTCGACATCGACAGCACGTGCTTCAGCTCAATGCCGCGCTTGTCCGCGAGCGCGCCGGCCAGGTCGGGACGCCACGCGGCGAGCCGCGCGGCCACCGGCTCGTCGAGATGCACGGCGCCGCGCTTGACGAGGATGCCGGCGACGAGCGACGTCACGGCCTTCGTCACCGAGTACAGCTCGTAGGTCGCATCGCGCGACGCTTTCGCGCCGTAGCGCTCGAAGATCAGCTTGCCGTCCTTCACGACGAGCAGGCTGTATACGTCGAGCTTCCGGTCGCGGATCCAGCGCGACAGGTCGACGAGCTTGCGCGAATCGACGCCGACGTCCTCCGGCGCGGCGGCCGCGATGCCGGTTTCATGCAGCGGCGGCAACGCGTCTGCCGCTTGCGCGGCAGACACCGCCGGCGCCGACGCCAGTGCACCGCCGCCGATCAGCAACGCCGCGAACCGCGCAAGCAGCCGGCGCGTGAAAGGCGCACCCGGCCGCCGCGCATCGGACCACGCCGCCGGGCCTGTCGTCCCGCTTTTCATCCCGCCTTTCATCCTATTCGTAATCCTCATCAAATCTCCGGCGCATCGTTCAACGCGGCGGCGGTGCCGGGCACGCCCTTCGTCTGCCGGCTGCGCGCGAGCTCGTCTTGCAGCGCCTGCGTGGCAGCCGCGCTTTCGACCGGCGGCCGCGCGGGCGTGAGCGCCGGCAGGATGTAATCGCCGACCATCCGCCGATACAGGTTCAGGTAGGTCGCGTCGCGCAACCCGCCGTCGGTCGGCAGCAGGCTCGTCATCACGACGACCGCGCGCTGCGCGGGCAGCACCGTGATGAATTGCCCCTTGAAGCCCATCGCACCGAATTCCGGCGTGCCATGCTCGACGACGTGATGAATCCAGCAGTAGTAACCGTAATCGTCCGCGGCCGGCGACGGCGTCGTCATCTGCCGGATCCAGCCGGCCGGCACGATCTGCCGACCGTTCCATCTACCGTTGTCGAGCAGCAGCATGCCGATCTTCGCCATGTCGACGGCGCGCAGCCGCAGGCCCCAGCCGCCCGCTACCGCGCCGGTGCCGTCGGCGCCGCTCCAGCGGTAATGCGCGAAGCCGAGCGGCTCGAACAGCCGCTGGCGCGCGAATGCGTCCTCGGGCACCTGCGCCGCAATCGACACGGCCGTGCCGACCAGCACCGGATTCACGTCGATGTAGTCGAAATGCGTGCCGGGCGGCTGCGCGGCACGGCTCGTCACCGCGACGCGCAGCCGGTCGGGCGCGTCGTAGTACAGCGGATCGGTGCCTTCGCGCGTCGTGTAGCGCAACCCGCTCGACATCGACATCAGGTGCCGCAGCTCGATGTCCTGCTTGTCCGCGAGTTCGCTCGCGAGATCGGGCCGCGCGGCCGCGATCAGCGGCGCGACCTTCGTCGACGGGCCGAGCTTGCCCTCGCCGTCGAGGATGCCGGCGAGCAGCGCGGTGATCGTCTTCGTCACCGAATACAGCTCGTAGTTGTTGTCGCGCGTAAGGCCGTCGCCGTAGCGCTCGAACACGATCTTGCCGTCCTTCACGACGACGAGGCTGCGCACGTCCATCCGGTCGTGACGCAGCCATTCGGACAGCCGCACGAGCGGCGCCGAATCGACGCCGGCCGATTCGGGCACGACGCTCGGCAGGTCCTGCGGCGCATCGCCCGCGGCCTGCGCCGGGCCGGCGCACGATCCGGCGACGACGGTCGCCGCCACGAGTCGGCGCATTGCCTGGGAAACGCTCATGTCCGCTCCTTCACATTCGTTTGATACCGATGACGCCCGCGCGTCGCGCGGGCCCGCCTCGTTCCGACGCATCGAGCGTCAATCCAGACACGGCGTGCCGGCCGGCAGGAACTGCCCGCGCCCCGGCCGAGCCGCGAGCAGCCGGCCGTCCTCGACGAGCAGTTCGCCGCGCGACAGGCAATGACGCGGCCAGCCCGTCACCTCGATGCCCTCGTACGGCGTGTAGTCGACCGCGTGATGCAGCGACGCATTCGCGATCCGCACGCGCTTGTCCGAGTCCCACACGACGATGTCCGCATCGGCGCCGACCGCGATCGTCCCCTTGCGCGGATACAGCCCGTACAGCTTCGCGGGCCGCAGCGACGTCAGCTCGACGAACTGGTGCAGCGACAGGCGCCCCTTGCACACGCCGTCGAACAGCAGCGGCAGGCGCGTTTCGAGCCCGGGGATGCCGTTCGGAATATGGTCGAACGACACGGCCCGGCCGCCCGGATGCTTGCCGCACGGATCGTCGTAGTTGAACGGTGCATGATCGGACGAGAACACCGAGAACACGCCCTGCTTCAGCGCCTTCCAGACGGCCTGCTGGTTGGCCGGATCGCGCGGCGGCGGGCTGCACACGCACTTCGCGCCTTCGTAGCCGCCGTGATCGTCGTGGCCGAGATCGGCGGCCGTCAGGTACAGGTACTGCGGGCACGTCTCCGCGAGGATCGGCAGCCCGCGCGACTGCCCCCAGCGAATCTGCTCGATCGCCTCGGCGCCCGACACGTGCACGATCAGGATCGGCACGTCGACGAGTTCGGCGAACGCGATCGCGCGATGGGTCGCCTCGCGCTCGACCACCGCCGGCCGCGCCTGCGCATGGAAATGCGGCGCGGTGCGACCGTCGCCGAGCAGCCGCTCGGTCAGCCAGCCGATGCAGTCGGAATTCTCCGCATGCACCATCACGAGCGCGCCATGCGCGCGCGCGACCGACAGCACGTCGAGCATCTGCCGGTCGTTCAGCTTCAGGTCGTCGTAGGTCATGTACACCTTGAACGACGTATAGCCGTTCGCGATCAGCCGCGGCAACTCCTCGGCCAGCACGTGCGGCGTCGGATCGGCGACGATCAGGTGGAAGCCGTAGTCGATCAGCGCGCGCCCTTCGGCGCGCCGGTGATAGTCGTCGACGGCGGCCTGCAGCGACTGCCCCTTCGCCTGTGCGGCGAACGGCACGACGGTCGTCGTGCCGCCGCACAGCGCGGCGCGCGTGCCGGTCAGGAAATCGTCGGCCATCTTCAGCCCGTCGGGCATCGGCTGGTCGAGATGGCAGTGCGCATCGACACCGCCCGGCATCACGAGCATTCCGCTCGCATCGAGCTCGCGCGGCGCGCGCGGCAGAGCGTGGCCGAGCATGGCCACGCGCCCCGCGCGGATGCCGATGTCGCACGAGAACCGGTCCGCCGCCGTCACGACGTCCGCGTGACGGATCACGAAATCGAGATCGTTCGACATGGCGCGCGCCTCAGACCACGTCGCTGAAGAGACGCCCCCAGCCCTTCACCTCCCGCGTGTCGTAGTCGGCGAGCTGCAGCGCCTTCCACACGACGGTCGAGATCGTGTCGTAGATCGGGATGCCCGTCTCTTCCTCGAGCGCCGGTACCAGGTGCGCGGCGTTCAGGTTCGTGCAGAAGATCGAGATCGCGCGCGGGCCGGCCTTCGCGACTTCGCGCACCATCGCGCCGATCTGGTCGCCGGTTACTTCGGAGAACGAGAAATTGACCTTCAGGTTCAGGTGGCGCTCGGCGATGCAGTTCAGCCCCGAGCGGCGGTAGTTGTCGACGATCTTCGTCTGCACGTCGTCGAGATACGGCGTGACGAGGCCGAACTCGTGCGCGTTCGTCTTCTTCAGGATCTCGTTGAGCGCGAGCACGGAGGTCGTGGCCGGAATGCCGGTCGCCGCGGTGATGCGCTGGCACAGCCGCTCGTCGGCCTCGAAGCCGAGCCAGCCGGACGACGTGCCGTTCCACGCGATCACGTCGACCTTCGCGTCGGCCAGCAGCATCGCGGCCTGGATGATCTTGTCGTCGTCGAACTGGCCGAGCGCCTGGCCCGACAGCGAGATTTCGGTCACGGGGAAGCGCGCGAAGTGCGCGGACACGCCCGGCAGGCCGGCGACCATCGCGCTCGTCAGCGGTTCGAGCGACGTGTTGGAAGACGGCGTGAGCATGCCGAGCAGCGTACGTTTTTTCATGATGGGTTTCTCTCTACCAGTGAAAAGGGTCGGTCAGACGGGGAGCTTGTTTTCGTAGTCGATCGCGCTGGAGCACACGAGCAGGCCGACGCCGGCCGCCGCGAACACCATCAGCGCAAGGAAGTAGGAACCGGTGAACTGCACGATCGCGCCGACGACGATCGGCACTGTGACGCCGCCGATGTTGCCGCCGAGGTTCATGAAGCCGCCGAGGAAGCCGATCTTGTTGCGCGTGCCGAGCGACGACGGGATGCACCAGTACAGCCCGCACCAGCGCAGGAAGAACAGCGTCGACGACAGCAGCGCGACGCACACGACCGGGCTCTTCACGTACGCGACGGAGAAGATCGACACGGTCGCGATCACGGCGGCGATGCCGAACAGCGTGCGCATCACGACGTTCGGGCGGCCGCCCGCGGCTTTCCACTTGTCGGCGATCCAGCCGCCGAGCAGTTCGCCGACGAAGCCGCAGAAAAAGATGATGAAGGTCGAGCCGCCCATCTGCTTGATGTCGAAGCCGTGCACCTTGTGCAGGTAGTTCGGCATCCACGTGAGCAGCCCGTAGAACACGCTGTTGAAGCACATCCAGCCGAAAAACATGCACCACACCGAGCGGTACTTGAAGAAGTCGCGCGAGCGGCCCGACGCACCGGCCGGCTCGGCCGCGAGGTCGCTCGCGTGCGATGCCTCGATGTAGTCGGCTTCGAGATCGTTGACGCCCGGATGCTCGCGCGGCGTGTTGCGGATGTAGGACCACGCGACGAAACCGGCCAGCACCGTGCCGACGCCGGCCACCGCGAATGCAAGCCGCCACGAGCCGAGCAGCGCGATCAGCCCGGCGATCAGCACCGCGCCGAGTGCCGCGCCGAGCGGCGCGCCGCCGTCGAGCAGCGTGGCGCCGCGGCCGCGCTCGGTCTGCGTCATCCAGATCGCGTTGAGCTTGCCGCCGGCCGGATAGATCGGCGCTTCGGCCGCCCCGAGGCCCAGGCGCGTGAGCAGCAGCGACGGCGCGTTCGTGCACAGCGCGGCGATCGCCTGGAAGAAGCCCCAGAACACGGTCGCGGTCGCGATCACGATACGCGGCTTGAAGCGGTCGGCCAGCATCCCGCCCGGAATCTGCATCACCGCATAGGTCCAGAAAAACGAGCTGAGGATCAGACCCTCCATCGCCGGCCCGATGTTGAACTCCTGCGAGATGTAAGGCATGGCGACGGACAGCGATGCGCGATCGACGTAGTTGATCGCGATGAGGCTCAGCATGACGACGAATATCTTCCAGCGGACGGCGGACTTGCCGACCGTCAGGGCGGCGACACCGGAGGTTGAAGACATGGACGGACTCCAGGGATGAACGAGGATGGTCAGGACGTCGCGCAACGTGGAGCCGAGTATAAGATTAGAAATTTATAATTACCGTTATCGTAAACGCTTGGTTTTATTGAAATTCCAATATCACAATGTTGGTGCAGGGTAAGCCCCGATATCGTGATAAGCTCGCACCATCATGAGCCAGACACCCCGCAATCCCCTGCTTCTGCGCACGCGCGGCATGGCCGCGGAGATCGCCGCGCGCCTGCGCGTGATGATCGACGAGGGCGAATTGCCGCCCGGCGCGCGCATCGACGAGAAGGAACTGAGCCTCGCGTTCGACGTGTCGAAAACGCCGCTGCGCGAAGCGCTGAAGGTGCTCGTCGCGGAAGGCGCCGTCACGCATCGCCAGTACATCGGCTATCGCGTCGCATCGATCGACGTCGACGATCTCGTGTCGACGTTCGAGCTGCTGCACGGGCTCGAGGCGATGGCGGGCGAGTTGCTGAGCCAGCGCATCGGCGCGTCGACCCTCGCCGCGCTGCAGGCGAAGCACCGGCGGATGGTCGAGTGCCACGAGGCCGGCAAGCGGGTCGAGTATTTCCGGCTGAACCAGCAGATTCACCAGATGATCGTCGACGCGGCGGGCAACCCGGTGCTGTCGGGCATCTATGCGTCGCTGATGTCGAAGGTGCACCGCGCGCGCGGCGCCGCGAACGCGGACACGCTGCGCTGGGCCGAGTCGCTGCACGAGCACGACGAGATCATGGCCGCGCTGGCCGACCCCGCTCACACGGCGCTGCCGCAAGTGCTGCGCAGCCATTCGGAGAACACCGCGCGCGAAGTGCTCGCGATCCTCGATCGCACGAGCACGGCCGACGCGCCGGGCAGGCGGGCGGCCGAAGCGTAATGCCGCGTGAGGGGCTGCGTGACGCCCGCCATGTTCCGGCGGCCTGACGACCGCTACGCGGCCCTCAACGCGCGCCGCGCCACTTCCGCGAAATAGCGCGCGCCGATCGGCAGGATCTCGTCGTTGAAATCGTACGTCGCGTTGTGCAGCGGCACGCCGCCGCGCCCGGCCGTTTCGCCGTTGCCGATGAACACGAAGTTGCCCGGCACCGCCTGCAGGAATGCGCCGAAGTCTTCCGAGATCATCATCGGCTGCACGTCGGCATTCACGGCGTCGGCGCCCACGATCTGCGCCGCGGCCTGCACGGCCGTGTCGACCCATTCCGGAGAATTCACCGTCGGCGCGAACTCGTGCGTGTATTCGAACGTGCAGGTCGCGCCGTGCGTGCGGCAGATCCCTTCGCTGATCTCGCGCATCCGCGTGGCCAGGAGCGCCTGCACGTCGCGCGAATAGCTGCGCGTGTCGCCCTTGATCGTCACCGTCGACGGCAGCACGTTGCGCAGCCCGTCGGTGATGAACTCCGTACACGAGATCACCGCCTGCTGGCCCGGATCGAGATTGCGCGACACGATCGTCTGCAGCGCGAGCACGATCTGCGAGCCGATCACGATCGGATCGATGCCCATGTGCGGACGCGCCGCGTGCGTGCCGCGGCCGTCGATGCGGATCACGAAGTTGTCTTCGCTCGCCATGATGCCGCCCGCGCGCGTCGAGAACGTGCCGGCGCGCATGCCCGGCATGTTGTGCGCGCCGAAGATCGCATCCACCGGAAAGCGCTCGAACAGGCCGTCGGCCATCATCGCCTTCGCGCCGCGCCCGTGTTCCTCGGCCGGCTGGAAAATGAACCGCACCGTGCCGTCGAAATCCTTGCGCTCGGCCAGCAGCTGCGCGGCGCCGAGCACCATCGACATGTGGCCGTCGTGCCCGCACGCATGCATCTTGCCCGGCGTGCACGACGCGTAGTCGCGGCCCGGCGCATGCTCGGCGATGTTCAGCGCGTCCATGTCCGCGCGAATGCCGATCGCGCGCGTGCCGGTGCCGACCGTCAGGTTCGCCACCAGCCCGGTGCCGCCGATCCCGCGCTGCACGTCGAGCCCGAGCGTCGTCAGGATCCGCGCGACGTAGTCCGACGTGTTTACTTCCTCGAAACCCGTCTCCGGATGCCGATGCAGGTACCGGCGCCAGGTCTTCAGTTGCCCCTGCAGCGTGCTTTCTTCCGTTGCGTCGATTGCGTCCATCGTGCTTGCCTCGTCCGTCGTCATGTCGTTCCGTTCGCTCAGGCTACCGCAGCCGCGCGGTTCGGCTTCGGCCAGTCGCGCCGGCGCGCCGGCACCGCATCGGCCGCATCGCCGACGCACTGCCGGTAGACGGACGGCGCGGCCGCGGCAATGGTCATGATGCGCTGCAGTGCGTCGGGACAGGCGGCGCGCGACGCACGCGGGTTGGCGATCAACATGGCGGGAAGCTCCGGAAAAGGACCGCGGGCGGTCCATCGGTGGATTCGGTTCGGGCGCGCACGGGTTGCGCTCGCCGACGGTCCGAAAAATAATATTGCGCATGCCCGTGAACAAAATCGCCAAATCGGCGGCCCGGACGCAAAAATTTCTCATTCTTTCAAGGTTGCCGCGCCATCATGACTACCCCACTCGATGCGTTCGATCGCAAGCTGCTGATGGAAGTCCAGCGCGACGCGCACACGCCGCAGAACGAGCTCGGCGCCCGCGTGAACCTGTCGACCGCGGCCGTGAACCGCCGCCTGCGCCGGCTCGCGGAAGACGGCGTGATCGAGCGCTATACCGCGATCGTCGCGCCGGAGAAGGTCGATCATCCGCTGACGATCGTCGTGAACGTCGAGGTCGAGAGCGAGCAGATCGACCAGCTCGACGCGATGAAGCGGACCTTCGAGCGCTGCCCGCAGATCCAGCAGTGCTACTACGTGACGGGGGAATGGGATTTCGTGCTGATCCTGGCCGTGCGCAACATGGATCAGTACAACGCGCTCACGCGCGAGCTGTTCTTCTCGAACAACAACGTGAAGCGCTTCAAGACGCTGGTGAGCATGAGCCGCGTGAAGGTCGGGCTCGAGGTGCCGCTGGACCCCGGCGAGTGACGCGCGGCGTCAGCGCGCGCCGGCGGCCAGCGACCCGAAAAACGCCGCAAGCTTCGCCTTGCTCGTCGTCTGCAAGCGCGACATGAGCCCGTGATCGATGTGCCGCAGCCCGTAGGTCTCGCCGATGTCGCGCTGCAACCGGCACCACAGATGGCTCGCGATCTCCGCGTCGACCATCGCGCGGTGGGCACGGCCCGTCTGCGGCAGGCGCAGCATGTCCGCGAGGTTCGACAGCCGGTGGCTTTGCGCATGCGGATAGATGCGTCTCGACACGAGCATCGTGCACGCGAACGCATGCTCGGCCGCCATCCCGAGCATCCCGAGCTCGGCCTGCCAGAACCGCTTGTCGAAGCCCGCGTTGTGCGCGACGACCGGATGGCTGCCGACGAACGCGGCGGCTTCCTTCATGACCTTCGCCACCGGCGGCGCCGACGCGATCATGTCGTTCGTGATCCCGGTGAGCGCGACGACGTCGGACGGGATGCGGCGGCCGGCGTTCATCAGGCTCTGGTAACGGTCGACGATCTGGCCGTCGCGCAGCAGAATCACGGCGATTTCGGTCGCCCTGTCCCCCATGTTCGGAGAAAGCCCGGTTGTTTCGAAGTCGAGTACCGCTACGGTTTGCATGGTCGAATCAGGTGAAGAATACGCGGCGAATGACGTCGGTCAGGACGCTTCGCGCCGACAGAAAGTCGCCATAGTATCTCCGGATGCCGCAGCCGGCGGCAAATGCCATCGTCATGCGCGGCGCGCCGCCGCCCGCCAGGCCGCGGCAAGAGACCGATGCATCCGCGCATCGGTCCCTGCCCACACCGTCTACGTCATCGACAACTGAAGCTCGCCGCCGAGTTCACGTCGCCCGAGCCGTTGTAGCGCGCGACCTGTGGATACGGGCACAGCGGACGCGTGCGGCCCGCACCCCACGACGCCGGCACGTCGGCGTTCGGCACCGCGTTCGTCGTGTCGCGCGCGGCGGCGACGATCGCGGCCGGCGCCTGCCCCTGCTCGACCCACGCGACGAGCGGCGTCAGCATGTCGAACTGGTCCGTCGCGGGGCCGCCCGAACAGTGGTTCATCCCCGGCACCGGATAGAAGCGCGCGAAATCCGACGCGTCGCCGCCGTTCGCCTGCGCGACCTGCGCATACCAGTCACGCGTGTCGTTGAACGAGAACACCGGGTCGCCGGTGCCGTGATAGACGAGCAGCTTCGCGCCGCGCGACTTCAGCGCGGCCAGGTTCGTCTCGTCGGGCGGCGTCATGAACGACCACGCGGATTGCGTGTACACGCCGTTCGTCGCGAAGATCGACGGCGCATCGGTGTCCATGTCGAAGCCGAGCGCGAAGCCGGCGAGGTTCGCGAGCGTCGCGGCGGTCTTCGGCGGAGACATGAACGTGAACGCCATCGCGGCCGGGTCGAGCGTGACCGAATTCGACTGCTTCCACGCGGCCCAGCCGCTGCCGGCCACGCCCGGATCGTACGGAAAGCTCGCATAGAGCGCCGTGCCCGCGCTGTTGCGCGCACCCGCGAACACGTTCTCCAGCGCGCTCTTCTGCGCGGTCGTCAGGCACGACCCGGTGCGCGCGCCGTTCGCGCAGGCCGGGATGTCCGTCTCGACGCTGAAGTGCGCCTGGCACGCGGCGACGTCCTGCACCATCCCGTCCGTCGCGCCGTCGAGCGCATCGCATTTCTCGAGGATCTTCGCGCCGACGAACTGGCGTTCCGCATCGGTGAAGCCGCTGCGGATGTCCGGCAGCCCGTTGGTGCCGGTCGCCGACGCGATCTTCGCGAACTGCTGCGCGCCGTACATCTCGCCGATCGCGGCCTTCGGCAAGTGGAAGCCCGGGTCGCCCGCGATGATCCCGTCGTAGTCGCCCGGGTTGCGCACCGCCGTGACCATCGCGTGACGGCCGCCGTTCGAGCAGCCGTCGAAATAGCTGCGGTCGGGCGCCTTGCCGTACGCGAGCCGGATCACCTGCTTGGCCATCGGCGTGAGCGCGTCGACGGCGCCGTAGCCGTAGTCGATCCGCGCCTGCGGATCGATGCCGAACAGCGGGTTCTGTGCAGCGCTGTGCCCGGAATCCGAGCTGATCACCGCGAAGCCCATGTTCAGCGCGTCGGTCAGCGGCCCGCCGCCGCCGATCTCGCCGGTCGCGGTCACGACGTTGCCGTCGAGCCCGCCGTTCGCCTGATAGAAGAAGCGGCCGTTCCATGCTTTCGGCAAGCGCATTTCGAAGCCGATCGCATAGGTGTTGCCGTCCACCGCGCTCACACGCTCGTTCATCTTCCCTTCGATCACGCAGTGCTCGGCGATCGGTTTGCCGGCCACCGTCAGCGCGCCGGCGGCCGCGGTCGTCACCGACGTGAACGACGTGTTCGCATACGCGAGCTTCGCGGCGAGCGCGTCGCAGGTCTGCGTCATCGCGGCGGGCGTCGCGGCGCTCAGGTGGGTCGGTGTGGAACTGACCGAATCGTCGCCGCCGCAACCGGCGAGCATGGCCGCCGCGGACAGCGGCGCAATACAGAGGAATGCAGATTTCCTGTTCAAGATATCTCCCGTTCGTCAGGCTGCCGATCAGAACATGTGGCGCACGCCGACCATCGCGCCGAGCTGTCCCATCCCTTCGCCGGGCGTCGTGCCGGCCCCGCCGCCGCTGACCGCGTAGCGCGCCTGCGCGCTGTTCCACAGATACGACGATTGCGCGTAGACGGCCGTGCGCTTGGTCAGCAGATAGGTCGCGCGCAGCGTGGCCATCGTCGCGCGCGTGTCGTGCGCGCTGTTGACGATCCGGTAGCCTTCGCCGTCGACGACGAAATCGGGCTTCACCGCATACGACGCGCCGACGAAGAACAGGTCCGAGTGCGCGCCGGGCGCGGCCGGCGACCCGGTCGACACGCGCCGCCCGATCCAGCCCGCGCCGATGCGCGCGCCGGCCGCCTGCGCATACGCGCTCACGTGCGTGCGCGCGTCCTTGCCGCCGCTGCTGGTGAAGGCGACCGGCTCGACGCCGTCGAAGAAGTTCGCGGCCGCGCCGGTGCCGCCGCGCTGTTCCTCGTACGAGGCCGCCGCGCCGAAGTACGCGCTGTCGTACTTGAGCATCACCGACCAGTTGCGGCACTGCAGCGCGTCGCCCGGCACCTGCCCCGCGCACGTGCCCTGCCCCGGCGAGTTGCCGGTGCCCGCGCCGTCGCGGCCGAACGAATAGGCCGCGCCGAACGTCACGCCGCGATACGTGCCGACGTAGGTCACCGCGTTGTCCGCGCGGCCGTTCGGCACGTACGCATCGAACGAGCCGAGCCCGTAGATGTCGGGGCCGATGATGTCCGCGCCCTGCAGCGCGAGATAGGTCATCGTGTACTGCCGGCCGAACGCGAGCGTGCCGAAGCCGCCCTTCAGCCCGACGAACGCCTGCCGCCCGAACAGCCGGCCGCCCTGCCCGAGATCGCCGCCGCGCACGTTGAAGCCGCTTTCGAGCGTAAAGACCGCCTGGTAGCCGGCGCCGAGATCCTCCGCACCGCGCAGCCCCCAGCGCGACGGCAGCTCGCCCGTCACGCCCGGCATGCGCACCACGTGGTCGCCGGCCGCGTTCGCGTGCGACACGAACTCGACGCCCGTATCGATGATCCCGTACAGCGTCACGCTCGACTGCGCGTGCGCGCCCGGCGCGGCGAGTGCGCAGCACGCGCCGGCGGCCAGCAGGCCGTTCCTTGTGTTCTGTTTCATGTCGTTGCGTCTCCAGACCTGGGTGAGTCGCGCGCTCTGACGGCGCGCATTGAAAAAAGCGAAACTCAGTCGCCGGCTTGCGGACGGCGAATCAGCACCAGCGCGGCGACGGCCGCAACCAGCGTGACGGGGATGCTCGCGCCGATCACAACCGGCGCGCTGCGGCCCGCGGCCAGCAGCGTCGCGGCCGCGAGCGGCCCGACGACGGAGCCGAGCCGGCCGACCGCCACCGCCGCGCCGACGCCCGTGCCGCGCATCGCGGTCGGGTAATAGATCGCGGCGAGCGCATACAGCACCGACTGGCCGCCGACCACGAACATCCCGGCCGCGAACGCGGCCGCCGCGAGCGACGCGAAGCCGGGCGCGGCCGCCAGCGCGGCGAGCGACAGCACGATCCCGGCATACATGCCGCCCACCACGCGCGACGCGCGCATCCGGTCGAGCGCCGCGCCGATGCCGAGCGCGCCGAGCCCCGCGCCGACGTTGAACGCGATCTGCACGAGGCCGACGTGCTCGCGGTCGAGCCCGCGCGCGGCCATCAGCGACGGCAGCCAGTTCAGCAGGAAGTAGAGGACGATCAGCGTGCAGAAGTAGCTGACCCACAGCGCGACCGTCGACGTCGTGCGGCCGTCGCCGAACAGCGTGCGTGCGACGCTGGTGCGCGCGGCCTGCGTGCCGGCGACGTCGAGATACGCGCGCGATTCCGGCAGGCACCACACCAGCAGCGGCACGAGCAGCAGCGGCCCCGCGCCGCCGACGTAGAAGATGTGCCGCCATTCGGTGTCGCCGGCGAGCAGCACGCCGATCAGCGACGCGATCACGCCGCCGAACGGAATCCCGCAGTACATCGTGGCCACCGCGCTGCTGCGCGAGCGCGGCTCGACCGCTTCCGACGACAGCGCGATCAGGTTCGGCATCGCGCCGCCGAGCCCGATGCCGGTCAGCACGCGCACGACGACGAGCATCGCGAAGGTCGATACCTGCGCGGTGGCGATCGACAGCAGCCCGAACAGCACGGCCGATGCGATCAGCACGCGCTTGCGGCCGATCCGGTCGGCGAGCCGGCCGCCGAGCATCGCGCCCGGCAGCAGCCCGAAGGTGCCCGCGCTGAACGCGATGCCCATCTGCGATACGGTCAGCCCGAATTCGCGCGCCATGCGCGGCGCGGCGACGCCGACCGACTGCAGGTCGAGCCCTTCGAGGAGCGCGATCGCGAAACACAGCGCGAGCGTGGTCGCGACCGCGGGTTTTTCGGCAACGTAGGTGTTCATCCTGTCTCCATTCCCATGTCTTGTAGTCGGTCGGCCCTGCAACGGCCGCCGCGCACCGCCGGCCAGTGGCGGACGAGCGCGCGAGGTGTCGGCTGAACGGCCGTCTTTATCAGGCAACCTGATTCAATGGCCGCAAGTATGCCTGCCGGTCACGTGGCCGGCCGGTCGGTCGTTACGCCTGCTTGTTGTTGCTTGAACCTGCCTGCTGCTTACGCGTACATCACGTCGGGATCGCGCCGCGCCGGGTCGTACAGCGCATCGATCGTCGCCGCGCGGTGCTGCTGCACGGCCGCCTGGTTCAGCGAACCCTTGTCGGTCACTTCGCCGAGATCGAGCGACGGCGGCGTGTCGATCAGCCGGATGCGCGCAACGAAGGTCGAACCGCCGCTCGCGTTCCGGTTCAGCGCGGCGAGCCATGCCGCGAACGCCGCGCGCACGGCCGGCGCGCGCAGCACGTCGCGCACCGGCACATCGGCTGCAAGCCCCGCGAGCGCGCGGCACGCGTCGACGCGCGGAAACACGAGCAAGCCGATGTCGTCGCGATTGATCCCGGTGACGACCACGTCCTGCACGTACGGCGCGCCGCTCGACACCGCATTCGCGCGCAACGGCCCGACGCTGACGAACGTGCCGCTGCTCAGCTTGAAATCCTCGGTCAGCCGCCCGTCGAACAGCAGCCCGAGTTCCGGCCGCGCCGGATCGGCGAAGACGCCCGCGTCGCCGCTGCGGTAATAGCCTTCGTCGTCGAACACGTCGCGCGGATCGGCGTCCGCATGCCAGTAGCCGCGCATCACGTTCGGCCCCTTGAAGCGCAGTTCGAGCTTGCCGCCGCACGGCACGAGCTTCGCGTCGCAGCCGGGCGCGGGCAGCCCGATATAGCCGGCGCGCATCAGCGGCCCCGTCGTGAACAGGCACGACGGCGACGCCTCCGTCATCCCGAGGCCGGCCATGATCCGGATGCGCTCGCCGCAATGCGCGTCGGTCACGCGGTCGAGCCGGTCCCACGCGGCCTGCGACAGCCCCGCGCCGCCGAAGAAATACAGCTTCACGCGCGAGAAGAACGTGTCGCGCAGTTCGGCATCGCGTTCGAGCGCGGCGGTCAGCTCTTCCCAGCCCTTCGGCACGTTGAAGTAGATCGTCGGCGCGATCTCGCGCAGGTTGCGCACGGTTTCGTCGAAGCGGCCGGGCACCGGCCGGCCGTCGTCGATGTACAGCGTGCCGCCGTTGTACAGCGCGATGCCGAGGTTGTGACTGCCGCCGAACGTGTGATTCCACGGCAGCCAGTCGACCAGCACCGGCGGCTCGCGCGTGAGCTCGGGCATCGTCTGGCGCAGCATCTGCTGGTTGCTGCACAGCATCCGGTGCGTGGTCGGCACGGCCTTCGGCAGCTTCGTCGAACCGGACGTGAACAGGATCTTCGCAAGATGATCCGGGCCGACCGCCGCATGGATCGCGTCGATCGTGCGCGGCGCGGTGGCGAGCAGGCGCGACAGCGGCACCGCGCGGCGCTTTCCGTCCGCGTCTGCGTGTGTGTCCGAGTCGACATCGGCATCGCGTGCGACGATCAGCGCCGCGTCGGCCGGCAACGTCGCGCCGAGCGCACGCGCGAACGGCGCGCGTTCGGCGACGAACACCGCGCCCGGCTTCAGCACGCCGAGCGTATGGCGCAGCTTGCCGTAGTCGGTCGACACCAGCGAATACGCGGGCGAGATCGGCGAGTACGGCACGCCGGCCAGCATCGCCGCGAACATCAGTTGCAGATGCTCGAGATCGTTGCCGGACAGCACCGCGAGCGGACGCTCAGCCGACAGCCCGAGATCGACGAGGCCCTGCCCGAGCGCGCGGGCGCGTTCGAGCATCTGCGCGTAGGTGATCTCGATCCAGCGGCCGTCGGCGCCGCGTCGCGCGGCCAGCACGCGCTCGGGGTGCGCTTGTGCGCCGCGCACGAGGCAGTCGGTCAGCCGCGTCGGGTAATCGCCGAGCGGTTCGCGCGAGCGGAGATACCACGCGCCGCTTTCCGCGCGACGAATCTCGGCGGAGCCTACTGCGACGGCCGCCGCGCGATAGCGCACGCCGCTCGTGCCGGCCACGGGCCCGCTTGCGGGCTTCGATGCATTCATCGTCACCTCGCTCATATGGGGTAGTGACGCGGTGTGGTCTGCACGGTAATCCAGCGCAGCTCGGTGAATTCGGCGATCGACGCGCGGCTGCCGAAGCGGCCGTAACCGCTCGCCTTCGTGCCGCCGAACGGCATCTGCGCTTCATCGTGCACGGTCGGCCCGTTGATGTGGCAGATCCCCGATTCGATCCGGCGCGCGACTGTCATCGCGCGTGCGACGTCGCGGCTGAACACGCTCGCCGACAATCCGAACTCGCTGTCGTTCGCGAGCGCGATGGCTTCGTCGTCGTTGTCCGCGCGCAGGATCGCGACGACCGGCGCGAACGACTCCTCGCGATAGAGCCGCATGTCGCGCGTGACGCCGTCGACGATCGCCGGCTGCATCGTCGCGCCTTCGATCCGGCAGCCGAGCGGCAGGCGCGCCCCGTGCGCACGTGCGTCCTCGACGAGCGACGCGGCACGCGCGGCCGCCGCCGCATCGACCATCGTGCCGAGCGGGTGGCCGGCCAGCGGATCGCCGGCGACCAGCGTGCGCGCCTTCTCGCCCAGCCGTTCGACGAGCGCATCGGCGATCGGACGCGCGGCGATCACGCGCTCGGTCGACATGCAGATCTGCCCCTGGTTGAAGAACGCGCCGAACGCGATCGCGTCGACGGCCGCGGCGAGATCCGCATCGTCGAGCACGAGCACCGGCGCCTTGCCGCCGAGTTCGAGCAGCACGGGTTTCAGGTGCGCGGCCGCATGGCGCGCGATGATGCGCCCGACGTGCGTCGATCCGGTGAAGTTGATCCGCTTCACGTGCGGATGCGCGATCAGCCGCTCGACGAGCGCCGGCGCATCGGCCGCCGCATGCGTGATTACGTTGACGACACCCGCGCCGAGGCCCGCGTCGTTCAGCACCGCGCCGATCAGCGCGTGCACGCCCGGACACGCTTCGGACGCCTTCAGCACCACCGTGTTGCCGCATGCGAGCGGCATCGCCAGCGCACGCGTGCCGAGGATCACCGGCGCATTCCACGGCGCGATGCCGAGCACCACGCCGCACGGCACGCGCATCGCCAGCGCGAGATTGCCGGGCACGTCGGACGGGATCACGTCGCCGTCGATCTGCGTCGTCATCGACGCGGCCTCGCGCAGCATGTTCGCCGCGAGCGTCACGTTGAAGCCGAGCCAGCCGGGCGTCGCGCCGGTCTCGGCGATGCCGGTCGCGACGATCTCGTCGATGCGCGCGTCCATCAGGTCGGCCGCCTTCAGCAGCCGGCGGCGCCGCTCGGTCGGCGCAAGCGCCGCCCATGCGGGGAACGCGCGGTGCGCGGCGTCGATCGCCGCATCGGCGTCGGCGACGCCGGCCGCCGGCGCGCGCGACGCGAGCGCGCCCGTCGCGGGGTTGAATCGGTCGAAGGTTCGCCCGTCGCGGGCGGTGCACCACTCGCCTGCGATCAGCATCCGTCTGTCGGTCATGTCGTCTCCTGCCTTGCCTGTCTCTTGCGGTTGCGTTGGCGGTTTTGTCAGCGCTCGTATCAGCGCTTGTATGCCTGCAGGCCCGGCTTGATCGTCTTGTCGTCGAGGAACTGCTTGAGCCCCTGCTCGCGGCCGCGCTCCGGATCGCGCAGCTGCGCCTGGTCGAGCTTCGCGTACAGGTAATCCTCGCACTGCTCCCACGTGAGTTCGCGCGAGCGCTTGAAGCCGTGTTTCGCCGCGCGCAGCACGACCGGGTTCTTGTCCATCAGCCGCGCGGCCAGCGCGATCGTCGCGTCGCGCAGGCCGGCCAGCGGCACGCTGCTGTTCACGAGGCCCATGTCCGCCGCTTCGACGCCGGTGAAGGTGTCGCCGGTCATGATGTAGTGCAGCGCGCGGCGATGCCCGACCGTGTCCGCCATCGCCTTGCTGACGAGGTTGCCCGGCGGGATGCCCCAGTTGATCTCCGACAGCCCGAACACCGCCTCGTCGGCGGCGATCGCGAGGTCGCACGCGACGAGCGGCGAGAAGCCGCCGCCGAAGCACCAGCCGTTCACCATCGCGATCGTCGGCTTGTTGTACATCCGCAGACGGCGCCACTGCCATTCCGATGCGTCGCGGCGCACCTTTTCCTGCAGCGCGTCGGAGCCGCCGTCGATCTCGCGGAAATATTCCTTCAGATCCATGCCGGCCGTCCACGCGGCGCCCGCGCCGGTCAGCACCAGCACCTTCGCCGCGTCGTCGAACTCGACCGCGTCGAGGACCTCCAGCATCTCCCGGTTCAGCGTCGGGCTCATTGCATTGCGCTTGTCCGGACGGTTCAGCGTGACCCACGCGATGCCGGCCTCCACGTTCACTTCAACGGTCTGCCAGCGGTTGTCGTACTTGCTCATGTTTGTTCCTGTCGTTCGTTTCCAGTGCGATTCGGTGCGCAGCGATCCTGCTGCGGACGGCTTCATTTAATATCAGGCCACCTGATATTGCAAGCGGCACGTGCGCCGGTGTAAACCCGGAGCGGAAAGCGGCAGAAACGGGGAAGGACGGTGTGGCCAGCGCCGGCCGGGAAAGGCGAACGCGGGCCGCACGGGCCCGCGCCGTGAAGGTTCGGGAAGGTGTCAGCCGCGCAGGTTGCGCGAGAACAGTTCGAGTGCGCGCTGCACGTGCGCGGCGTCGTCGGCGGCGATGTCGCCGAGCATGCGCGTCTCGAGCGGGCGCAGCACGGCTTCGCACTCGCGCAGCATCGCCGCGCCTTCGTCGGTCAGCGTCAGCAGGATGATGCGGCCGTGCGACGGGTCGGCTTCGCGCGTGACGAAACCGCGGGCCGCCATCACGCTCATCACTTCGTTGGCCGATTGCGGCGTGATCCACGAGCGCTCGGCCAGCTGCGCATTCGACGACGCGCCGCGCGCCTCGAGCACCGACAGCGCCGTGTATTGCGCGAGCGTGATGCCGAGCGGCGCGAGCGCGTCGGTCATGTGACGGCGCAGCAGGCGGTCGAGACCGCCGATCACGTAGGTCAGGCGCTGCTGGACGCGCGCCTTCGGCTTGTCGCCCGCCGCGCGGGCGGCGCTTTTCGCGGCGCCTGCCGTGGCGCTCGTCGCGGCGGTTTTCGGATTCGCGGGCTTGGTCGGTGCGGAACTCATGGTGCGGGCGGGATGGAATTGCGGGCCATCTTACCAGCACGTGGGAGGGCGAACGCATAGTCGCGACATCACGCTCAGCGTACCGCCATGTTCTCAGTTGCCTCGTATAAGTACGAAATTATCGGTCGGAACGCTAATTAAATTACCAAAAGCAATCGATTCCCATCTTGAAAATGGTTCGTCACTTCGTGACGGGGTAAAAGAACAGCTTCATTCCAACCTTCACGGGGTGGAGTGGCTGCAGCACTGGAAACGACAAGTGTTGATATGGGGCGGGAATTTTTCAACCATTAAATAAATTATCCATATATCGATGAAATCTATTTATGAATGACGTAAAAAAGATTCCTTACTATAAACCGCAAAAAGGGTTGCTAGGGCCTGAGTTGAAGAAGTACGAGGGCGCACAAGGATGCATCCCGCTTGAGACTCAAAAAACCGTATCAATCGATAGACTAGCTCCAGGCGAAAAACCGCCGCCTCCCCTTCCACTGCCACCCAAATCGGTAGTGGAGCCACCCAAAACTCGGAAGCAAGCAGAAGCATCGCAGCCGAAGACCAAAGAACCACCAAAGCAAAACGAGGCCGAAGTTTGCGAGAATCCCCCGCCTTTTGATTTGCAAGATGTAACTATTGCGATGGATAACCTGGGCTGGAGGATATCAGCCAAACTCGCACGCATTTGGTTCGCGAGTTTCGAGCACATTTATAATGATAATACCAAATCGACTCAACCAATAGATAGTGATAGCGTAACCCTTGACTGGGCGTTGAAATTTGGCAGCGTACGCAGAAAATACGAAAAACTTCTTGCCGAGGACATTTATCGAGACGCCGCTATAGTCGAGGCAAGAACGAAAATTCTTTCAAAAATCAACAAGATGTTCTCGGAAGACCGACGAGCAAATCTCAATATCAATACGGTTCAATTTTTGCCTGATATCCGTCAATTTCATATCGATTGGCAATTTCAGCTTGCCTCGATCAGCAATTGGGACACGCTCGAGAATCTCGCACCAACCGACCTCACGGGAGCCTTGGCGAATTTCAATATATACGCAGCCATAGGCAATCTCGAGATCGCTGGCGAAAAATATTTTAGATACGAAAAAACGAGCAATTTTTATTGCCTGAACGCCATTGGAAAAATTACGCACATATACGTTTACGTCAAAGATAACTACTCATTTAATGGAATTCAATATTTGGGGCATTGGAACAAGCGTGGCGTGATCATCGCGCCGGGGCCCGTGATAAGTGGGTCGGCGTCCAGTTCGCCAAAGCGTGATACTGATGTGGATATCTGGGTAAAAAGCATCAACAAGCCCGTTGACACGAGGAGAAGCCTTTTCGGGAAGTTCAAAGAGCCTGACGTGTTCTATCCGGTCTACAACTCAGACTACAGTCGGTGGCGCGCCAAGCATCATAGGGGTGGGGACTTCATGATATATTCAAAGCCTGTCTATCTGAAGCTAAAGAAACCGGTTGAAATAAAACTTGGTGAAATATGCAGATTAGCGCCATCAGAATCGCTGGGCTAGCCATTCTTGGGTTTTTGCTGATTGGCTCTTCCATTCACATGATCAGGCCAAATTATGGTCAGTGTGCTTTTTTTGAAAAAGAACTGAATGGAGGGAAGAAAGAATTTGAAGGTGTGGAATATTACGCAAAGCTGTGTGGCGCGAATATTCGGAATGGCCATGAAGTGAGATTTCAGCTTTTTGATGGAGCTGGAGAATTGCGCGCTCAACGCTATTTCTCATACTATGTAAATTCAGCAACTGAGCGAGAATTGGTAGATGGTGTTGGCGGAATCGTATATTACGATAGCTCAAGCAGTGATGTGATGCAGTTGCTTGCGATTCCGCCTACCAAATGGGATTGGGTTCGCGCCCGACTACCTTTATTTTAATTGTGGTGATTGTGTGTAAAAGAAAAGCCCCCGTAGCGGCTTCTGTCGTGTCATCCGACACCGAAGTATCGGGCGCTCGACGGCGGTTTGTTCCGGCCTACGGCTGCGGAAGGCAGATTTGTATATAAGACGATGCTTTGAGCCTGGTCGATGGATGTGGCTGGCGGAATATGAGAAGCAGCAGTGGACGGGGAAAGGATGACCTTGCGTCACGTCGGCGTTACCCATTCCGCGATCACGTTTTGTGCGCGGCATTCATGTCGCGGATGCGGCGCGCCTGAATTCCGCTGAGAAAGACGAGGGCTGATCAGCCTCGTTCAACGCACATCTTTCGTACAACCCGGATCTTTGCCTGCCAGCCGATAGAACCTGCCGTCCACACCCGCCATTCATCCAGTACGTGTCCCAGCAAACCGCGCCGTCGCCAACCCCGCATGCCGCGTCTGCGCGACGAACACGCCGCCGGCATCGGCATCGCTCGCCAGCGCGTCATCGCTCAACCCGACCCGCGCACTCGTCACGTACAACCGGCCTTCGCCGTCGAGCGCCACGCAGCTCGGCTGCGCGGTCGGCACCGCGACGCGCGCCGTTTCGACGCCGTCCGGCCCGTAGCGCACCACCCGCCGGCCGCCCCACTGCGCATTCCACAGCCCGCCGTCGCGGTCCATCGTCGAGCCGTCCGGGTCGCCGTCCGCATCGGTCAGCCGTGCGAACGGCCGCACGTTGTCGACCTCACCTCCCGCGCGGTAATCGCAGACGAGAATCTCGCGCACCATCGAATCGCAGAAGGTCATCCGCGTGCCATCCGGCGAAAACGCGATGCTGTTCGCGATCGCCGCGGCCGGCAGCGCCAGCCGTTCGAGCGTGAGATCCGGATTGAGCCGATAGAACCCGCCGACCGCGCGCGGCGGCTCGCCGCCTTCGTCCTTCATCCCGAACACGAACGCGCCGAACGGGTCGCACCGGCCGTCGTTGAGCCGCGTCGGCAAGTCGGGCTCGACGTCGACGATCCGCGCGAACGCACCGCTGCGCAGATCGAAGAACGCGAGATGCGTCGCGAGCCCGACGAGCAGCACGTGCGGCTCGTTCGTCAGCGCGAAGCACGCGAGCCGTTCGGGCATCGGCCACTGCGCGAGGTCGGAGCCGTCCGCGCGGCAGCGCCACAGGCATGCGCCTTCGATGTCCGTCCAGTACAGCGCGTGCGTCGCGTCGCACCACGTCGCGCCTTCGCCGAGCGTGTTGCGGCTGTCGACCAGCAGCGTCGCCGATGCGCCCGGATGAGTCTGTTGCATGCCGTCTCCCGATATCTGTCGCATTCGCGGGCGGCGCCTTCCTCAGATCTTCATCGCGCGCCGCTGGTTGCGACGATACTGGTCGAACAGCACCGCGAGCAACAGAATTCCGCCGCGTATCAGATATTGGTAAAAGGTCGGCACGTTCAGGAGGCTCATGGCGTCCTGCACCGCGCCCATGATCAGCACGCCGACCAGCACGCCGGAGATCGTCGCGACGCCGCCCGTCAGCGACACGCCGCCGAGCACGCACGCGGAGATCACGCCGAGCTCGAGGCCGACCGACGTCTTCGGGTCGCCGAGGCTCATCCGCGATGCGAGCATCACGCCGGCGAAGCCGGTCACGAGCCCCTGCAGCACGAACACGGTGATCTTGATGCGCATCACCGGCAACCCCGCGAGCAGCGCGGCCTCCCCGTTGCCGCCCACGGCCAGCACGTTCTTGCCGAACACCGTCTTGCGCAGCAGGAAGCCGAACACGACGAAGCCGACGATGTTGCTCCAGATCGGAAACGAGATGCCGAGGAACGAGCCGGAGCCGAGTTCGAAGAAGCGTTCCTCGGAGATCATCACCGCATCGCCGTTCGACGTGATGAACGCGAGCCCGCGCACGACTTCCATCATCGCGAGCGTGACGATCAGCGAATTGATCCGCCAGCGCGCGATCAGCACGCCGTTCACGAGCCCGACCGCGCCGCCCGCGAGGATGCCGGCCGCGGTGCCGAACAGCACGCTGTGCGTCGCGGTGATCAGCGTCGATGCGACGACGCCCGAGAACGCGACGATCGACGCGACCGACAGGTCGACCTCGCCGAGCGCGAGCACGAACATCATCGTCACCGCGATCGAGCCGATC
Source organism: Burkholderia anthina (assembly GCF_902498995.1). Taxonomy (GTDB): domain Bacteria; phylum Pseudomonadota; class Gammaproteobacteria; order Burkholderiales; family Burkholderiaceae; genus Burkholderia; species Burkholderia anthina. The sequence continues at coordinate 346,345 of NZ_CABVLY010000002.1, read as the reverse complement.
AGCGTGACCGACAGCAGCAGGCCCTGGATGTTGCGCGGCGTGAGGAAGTCCGGCACGGTCAGCGACAGCACCGCGAACAGCACCAGGAACACCATCACGATGCCGGAGCGGTTGATCAGTTGCCACACGCCGCCGCGGGCGCGCGCGGGCGCGACGGCGGCATCGGAGGACGGGGAAGTGCGTTGGGGTTGCATGGCCTGACTCATATCGATTGCATTCCGGTTGACTGCGCGATTGACTGCGCGCCGCTCAGCGCGGCAGCGCGAGCTTGATCAGCGTGTCGGGCGTCGCCTGCGCCTTCGCGACTTCGCCCGCGATCCGTCCTTCCTTCATCACGACGATGCGGTCCGACACGCCGATCACCTCGGCCAGATCGCTCGACACGATGATCACGGTGCGGCCCGCTTCCGCGAGTTCGTAGAACAGGTTGTAGATTTCCGCGCGCGCGCCGACGTCGATGCCGCGCGTCGGCTCGTCCATCAGGAACACGTCGATACGCTCGGCCAGCCAGCGCGCGAGCACGACCTTCTGCTGGTTGCCGCCCGACAGCGCGCCGATCGGCGTGTCGCCGTCGCGGGTCTTGATCGCGAGCCGCTCGATGTATTTCTGCGCGAGCTCGCGTTCGCGCCGCGCGTCGAGCAGCACGCGCGCCGGGCTGAAGTGGCGGCGCGCGCTGATGTTCAGGTTGTCGGCCACCGACGCGATCGCGACGATGCCTTCCTGCTTGCGGTCTTCCGGGCACAGCGCGATGCCGGCGCGCACCGCGTGGCGCGGGCTCGCGAACGCGACACGCTTGCCGCCCAGCTCGACGTGGCCGCCGCTCGGGCGCGCCGCGCCGTACAGCAGCTTCATCAGCTCCGAGCGTCCCGCGCCGACGAGCCCGAAGAAGCCGACGATCTCGCCGCGCCGCGCGGCGAACGACACCGGCTCGGACAAGCCCGGCCCGATCAGCCCCTTCGCCTCGATCAGCACGTCGCCGGCCGCGCGCGGCCGGTAGCCGTACACGTCCTCGATCGAGCGGCCGACCATGCAGCCGATCAGCCGGTCGCGGTCCAGGTCGGCGACCGATTCGAACGTCTCGATGCGCCGGCCGTCGCGAAACACCGTCACGCGATCGCACAGCGCGTCGACTTCCTCCATCCGGTGCGTGACGTAGATGATCGCGCGCCCTTCCGCGCGCAGCGAACGGATGATCCGGAACAACTGCGTCGTTTCGCGCGCGGACAGCGAACTCGTCGGTTCGTCGAAGGCGATCACGCGCGCGTCGCGCATCAGCGCCTTGCCGATCTCGATCATCTGGCGCTGCCCGATCGACAGGTACTTCACCGGAATGTCCGGATCGATGTGCTCGCCGAGCCGTTCCAGCGCGTCGAGCGCACGCGCGGCGAGCGCGCGTTCGTCGACCACGCCGAGCCGGCTCGGCAGTTGCCCGAGCATCAGGTTTTCCGCGACCGTCAGCTCGGGTACCAGATGCAGTTCCTGGTAGATGATCGCGATGCCGGCCTCGAGCGCGGCGCGGGTCGACGCGAAGCGCTGCACCGTGCCGTTCAGCGTCAGCGTGCCGGCCTGCGGCTGGTTCACGCCGGACAGCACCTTCAGCAGCGTCGATTTGCCCGCGCCGTTCTCGCCCATCAGGCCGTGCACCTCGCCAGCGCGCACCGACAGCGACACGGCGTCGAGCGCGCGCACGCCCGGAAACGTCACCGTGATGCCGTCGAGCGCGAGCAGCGCGCCGCCCGGCGGCGCACCGACACCGGTGCCGGCACCGGCTTGCGCGGCGGCGTCGCTGCCGAACACGGCCGTCATCGTCTGCATCGTCATCGCGTCGTCGCCCCGCACGCTCAGATGCCGAGCTCGGCGCGCACGGCCTGCCAGTTCGCGCGCGTCATCAGCTTGCCGCTCGTCTGCGTGTCGGCCGGCGGCACCTTGCCGTTGCGGATCCAGTCAACGAGGTTCTGCGTGCTGTCCTTGCCGTGGTTCGTCGAGCTGACCGCGATCGTCCCGTAAAAGCCGGTCGGCTCCTTCTTCTGGAATTCGGCGAACGCCTCGCCCGCGCCGTTGATGCCGACGCCGATCACGTCGGCCGCCGGGATGTGCAGCTGTTCGGTCGCGCGCACCGCGCCGAGCACGGTTTCCTCGTTCAGCGCGTAGACCACCCACTTCTTGATGTTCGGATGACGCGCGAGCACGGGCGCGGCCGCGCTGAAGCCGCCTTCGTCGTCGGTCGTCTTCTGCGGCGCGTCGAAGATGTTGTCCTTGCGGAAGCCGTTCGCGAGCAGCGCCTCGGTCGCGCCGTCGGTGCGCAGCTTCGCGGTCGGCAACTCGTAGTTGGTGATGCGCAGCGCGCCGACTTCTTCCGGCTTCCAGCCGCGCCGCTTCATCTCGTCGGAGATCGCCTGGCCGACCTGGTTGCCGATCTTGGTCGCCGACATCCCGAGGTGCGGCACGTTCGGCAGCGGCTTGCCGGTCGAATCGACGAGCTGGTCGTCGACCGTCACGAACTTCATGTTGTAGCGCTTCGCGCGCGCGGCGATCGCCGGCCCGAGCCGCACGTCGGGCGCGCAGATCACGAAGCCCTGCGCGCCTTGCGAGCCGAGGTTGTCGATCGCGGCCAGCACCTTCTCGCCGTCCGGCGTGCCGATCTTCACGACCGAGAAGTGCTCCTTCTGGCCGAGCGCGGACGCGGCGTTCTGCTCGTTGATGAACCATGCCTGCTCGGGCATCTTCACCAGGAAGCCGATCTTCAGCGGTGCGTCGGCGTGCGCGGCGCCCGTCATCCCGAGCGGCGCGATGCAAAGCGCGGCCAACAGCGCGCGCAGGGTGTGGCGGCGGATCGTGCGGGTCGTGCGGTTCATGCGGTGTGTCTCCTTGTATTGGCTTGGGTCTTCAACATCCGTCGCGCCGGGTCGCGCTCGCTTGGCGCGTGCCGGCACGGTGTCAGCGGCCGAACGCGTCGGTCCCGACGCGCCGCCCGAACAGGAACGCATCGGCGACGAGCCGCAACGGCCGTACGTCGACGTCGCTTTCGCCGCGCGCGATCAGCGCGCGGAAGTGCGCATACAGCGCCGGATACTCGCGCTCGGGCCCGATCTCGACCGGCGCGCCGTCGATCGACAACTGCGCGCCGCCGCGGCTGATCGCGAGCACGCCGTCCGACGTGTCGACGGCGATTTCCCATTGCTCGACGGGGCCGTGCCGCCAGTCGAATTCCGCGCGCACGGGCACGCCGTCGGTATCCGCGCAATCGAGTTCGGCCGCGATCGGCATCTGCGCATCGCTCGGCACGTAGAGCGTCGCTTCACACAGCACGAGCTCGCGCGGCAGGATTCGCGTGACGATCGACAGCGCGTTGATGCCGGGATCGAACACGCCGAGGCCGCCGGGCTCCCAGATCCACTGCTGCCCCGGATGCCAGCGCCGCACGTCCTCTTTCCAGCGCACCTGCACGGCGCGGATCGTGCGCGCGGCGAGCCATGCGCGCGCCGGTTCCACCGCGCTCGCGCAACGCGAATGCCAGGTCGCGAACAGCGTGAGGCCGCGCTCGCGCGCGAGCGCGTCCAGCACGGCCACTTCGCCGAGCGTCGCGCCCGGCGGCTTTTCGAGCATCACGTGCTTGCCGGCTTCGAGCGCGGCGCGCGCCTGTGCGTAGCGCACCTGCGGCGGCGCGCACAGCGACACCGCATCGAGCCCGGGCTCGGCGGCCAGCAGCGCGGGCAGATCCGGATAGTTGCGCACGCCGCTGACTTCCGCGTGGCGGCTCGCGCACGCGGTCAGCGCGAAGCCCGGTTCGGCGGCGATCGCCGGCAGATGCTGGTCACGCGCGATCTTGCCGATCCCGATCACGCCCAGCGAAATCACCTTGCTCATCTGCGTTCCTCCTTCGCCACCCACTCAGCGCGCCCAGCGCAGCACGAGCGGATCGAGCCGGCGCGCGATCGCGAGCAGCTCCGCGCGCGTGTCCGGATGCAGTTCCGGCATCGGATGCCGCGGCCGCTCGCACGCGATCACGCCGCCTGCGCGCATCAGCGCTTTCGCGGTCAGGATCCCGGACTGGCGGTTCTCGTGATTGATCAGCGGCAGCCACGCCTGATAGCGCGCGAACGCGTCGTCATGGCGGCCTTCGCGGAAAGCGTCGAGGATCGGCCCAATGCCGTCCGGAAACCCGCCGCCCGTCATCGCGCCGGTCGCGCCGGCGTGCAGGTCGGCGAGCAGCGTGATCGCCTCCTCGCCATCCCACGGCCCTTCGATCGCGTCGCCGCCGAGCCGGATCAGCTCGCGCAGCTTGTTCGCCGCACCCGGCGTCTCGATCTTGAAGTACGCGACCTGCTCGATCTCGCGGGCCATGCGCGCCAGGAACGGCGCGGACAGCGGCGTACCGCTCGCGGGCGCGTCCTGGATCATGATCGGGATGGCGAGCGCCTCCGACACGCGCGCATAGAAGTCGAAGATCTGCGCTTCGGGCACGCGGAACGTCGCGCCGTGATACGGCGGCATCGCCATCACCATCGCCGCGCCGAGCTGCTGCGCGCGCAGGCTGCGTGCCGCGCACACCTGCGTGCTGTAGTGCGACGTCGTGACGATCACCGGCACGCGGCCGGCGACGTGTTCGAGGATCGTGCGCGTGAGCACGTCGCGCTCGTCGTCGGTGATCGCGAATTGCTCGGAGAAGTTCGCGAGGATGCACAGCCCGTCCGAGCCCGCATCGATCATGAAATCGACCGCGCGCTTCTGGCTCGCGAGGTCGAGCTCGCCGGTATCGGAAAACGTCGTCGGGACGACGGGGAAGATGCCGCGATAACGCGGCGTGCTGCTCGATGTCATGGTTCGCGTCCTGCGCCGGCCCCGATGCGGGGCCATCATGCGTTCACGGTTTCACAACTTGACGATGCGCGAGCCGATGCCCGCGCGCGGCCGCGGCGCGCGTTGCGCCGCCCGCCCGCTCAATGCCTCAATGCGAATGGCTCGGCACGTCCGCGCCGCGCGTGCCGACCAGGAAGTCGAGGTCGCACCCCTCGTCCGCCTGCAGCACGTGATCGATGTACAGCCGCGCATAGCCGCCCTTGCCGAGCTGCCCGGCCACGCCCGGCGCCGCGGTCGGATCGACATCCGACAGGCGGCGCTGCAGTTCGTCATCCGAAATGTCCAGATGCAGCGTGCCGGCCTCGCAGTCGAGCTCGATCCAGTCGCCGTTGCGCACCGCGGCGAGCGGGCCGCCGGCGGCCGCTTCCGGCGCGACGTGCAGCACCACCGTGCCGTATGCGGTGCCGCTCATCCGCGCATCCGAGATGCGCACCATGTCCTTCACGCCCTGGCGCAGCAGCTTCGGCGGCAGCCCCATGTTGCCGACTTCGGCCATCCCCGGATAACCGCGCGGCCCGCAGTTCTTCAGCACCAGCACCGAGCTGGCATCGACGTCGAGCGCTTCGTCGTTGATCGTCGCCTTGTAGTGCTCCAGGTTCTCGAACACCACCGCGCGGCCGCGATGCTTGAGCAATTCGGGGCTCGCCGCCGACGGCTTGAGCACCGCGCCGCGCGGCGCGAGATTGCCGCGCAGGATGCGGATGCCGCCGTCCGCGATCAGCGGCCGGTCGAGCGGGCGGATCACCTCGTCGTCGTAGTTCGGCGCTTCGCGCACGTTGTCCCACACCGACTTGCCGTTGACCGTCAGCGCGTCGGGGTGCGGCAGCAGCCCGCCTTCGCCGAGCCGGCGCAGCACGGCCGGCAGGCCGCCCGCGTAATAGAACTCCTCCATCAGGAAGCGCCCGGACGGCATCAGGTCGACGATCGTCGGCGTGTCGCGGCCGATGCGCATCCAGTCCTCGAGTTCGAGCGGCACGCCGATGCGGCCCGCGATCGCCTTCAGGTGGATCACCGCATTGGTCGACCCGCCGATCGCCGCGTTCGCGCGGATCGCGTTCTCGAACGCGGCGCGCGTCAGGACCTTCGACAGCACGAGCCCTTCGAGCGCCATCTCGACGATGCGGATGCCCGACATGTGCGCGAGCACGTAGCGGCGCGAATCGACGGCCGGGATTGCCGCGTTGTGCGGCAGCGCGACACCGAGCGCCTCGGCCATGCACGCCATCGTCGATGCGGTGCCCATCGTGTTGCAGGTGCCGGCCGAGCGCGACATCCCGGCTTCGGCGGACAGGAAGTGGTGCAGGTCGATCTCGCCGGCCTTCAGCGCTTCGTGCAGTTGCCACACGGCCGTGCCCGAGCCGATGTTCCTGCCTTCGAGCTTGCCGTTCAGCATCGGCCCGCCCGACACGACGATCGCCGGCACGTCGCAGCTCGCCGCGCCCATCAGCAGCGCGGGCGTCGTCTTGTCGCAGCCGGCGAGCAGCACGACCGCATCGATCGGGTTGCCGCGGATCGCTTCCTCGACGTCCATCGACGCCAGGTTGCGCGTGAGCATCGCCGACGGCCGCAGGTTCGATTCGCCGTTCGAGAACACCGGGAATTCGACCGGGAACCCGCCCGCTTCCGAGATCCCGCGCTTCACGTGCTCGGCGAGCTTGCGAAAGTGCGCGTTGCACGGCGTCAGTTCGGACCACGTATTGCAAATGCCGACGATGGGCCGACCGTCGAATTCGTGATCGGGAATGCCCTGGTTCTTCATCCAGCTCCGGTACATGAAGCCGTTCTTGTCGTTCGTGCCGAACCATTGGGCAGAGCGCAGCCTGGGTTTTGTTGCCGACATCGTCAGTCCTGTGGTGACGGGATACCGACGCAGTCTAGGGAGAATTTTGATAACTCGCTAATGACGTTTTAGGCGATTACGATATCGATTCCGATATCGATATAAACCCGTACGATGACCGAAGCCAGCCCGTGGGGAAACCGCAGCCGCCTGAAGACGCGCCAGTTGCTGCTGGTCGTCGCGCTCGCCGACGAAGGCAGCATTCATCGCGCGGCGGCCGCGCTGAACATGACGCAGCCGGCCGCGTCGAAGCTGCTGCGCGAGCTGGAGGAATCGATCGGCGCGGTGCTGTTCGAGCGGCTGCCGCGCGGCATGCGGCCGACGCTGTACGGCGACGCGCTGATCCGCCACGCGCGCGCGGCGCTCGGCAGCCTCGACCAGGCGCGCGAGGAGCTGGCCGCGCTGAAGGCCGGCCATCTCGGCCATGTGGCGGTGGGCGCGATCACGTCGCCGGGGCTGCGGCTCGTGCCGCCGGCCGTCGCGGCCGTGAAGGGGACGCATGCGAACGTGCGCGTGTCCGTCGAGATCGACACCAGCAACGCACTGCTCGAACACCTCGCGCAGGAGAAGCTCGACATCGTGCTCGGCCGGCTGTCCGCCGAACACGACAAGCTGCACCTGCGCTACGAGCCGCTGACCGGCGAGCCGGTCGCCGCGGTGGTGCGGCCCGGCCATCCGCTGCTCGCGCAGGCGCCGCTGTCGCTCGCGGACGTGCAGCGCGCCGCGTGGGTCATGCCGCCGGCCGGCAGCGTGCTGCGCCATCGCTTCGAGCTGGTGTTCCAGCGCGCCAGCCTCGCGCCGCCCGCGAACGTCGTCGAGACGGCCGCGCTGCTGTTCATCACGCAGCTGATCGAGCAGAGCGACATGATCGCGGTGCTCGCGGAGGACGTCGCGCAATACTACGCGCGACACGGAATCGTCACCGTGCTGCCGCTGGAGATGGATTGCCGGATGGACGATTTCGGGATCATCACGCGCACCGACCGGCTGCCTTCGCCGGCCGTCGCGGTGATGGCCGATGCGATCCGCGCGGCCGCGCGAGAGGTGTACGAGATCGGGTTGTGAGACCGCGGCCGGATGCTGCGCACACGATCGCGGCTGCCTGCGTCACGCCGCGGCAAACTCGATCACCGGCTCGCACCGGATCGGGAAATTGACGGAGTTCGCCACGTAGCACTTCGCATGCGCCGCATGATGCAGCCGCTCCGCCAGTTCGCGATCGTCGCCGGCGCGAATCGTCACGCGCGGGTGCAGCACGATTTCGGTGAAGCGCCCTTGCTCGGCGCTGTCGAGCATCGTGCCTTCGGCCTCGTCGACGTACGCGAGCACGCGGATCCCCGCATCCGAGCACAGATGCAGATACCAGAGCTTGTGGCACGCCGATGCCGACGCCAGCAGCAAATCCTCCGGATTCCAGCGCGCCGCATCGCCGCGAAACGCCACGTCCGACGAGCCGGGAATAGCCGGCTTCGAACCCGCGCGGATCACATGATCGCGGCCATATTCGCGATACCCCGACGTGCCGGTTCCCCGGTTGCCGATCCACTCCACTGCCACGCGGTACTTGTGTTCGCCATGCGCCATCTCGCTCTCCTCTGCTATCGGAACGTGAGGCCGCCATTGTGGCACTGGAATGCCATTTGGTATACCATTATTCCAAATTCAGGAGCCCAGGGGCATGGAAGCCAGACTCGATTCCACGGCGGACGCGGTGGCCGCATCGCTGCGGGAAATGATCATCAACGGCGAGTTGCAGGCCGGCGAGCGGCTCGTCGAGCGCGACCTTGCCGAACGTTTCGGAGTCAGCCGGATTCCGATGCGCGAGGCGATCCAGCGCCTGGAGCGCGAAGGGCTGCTGGACATCTTCCGCAATCGCGGCGCGGTCGTCCGGATGCTGAGCGCGTCCGACGTGCAGGAAATCTACGACATGCGCGCGCTGCTCGAAGGCGATGCGATCTTCCGCAGCGTGAATCGGCTCGACGACGAGACGCTGGCGCGCGCCGAGCTCGTGCACCGGCTGCTCGGCGAATCGGGCGTGCCGCGCCGGCAAGGCGAGCTGAACCGTGAATTCCATGCGCTGCTGTATTCGTGCTGCGGCAACGAGCGGCAGTTGAAGGCGATCGCGGAATTGCGCAGCCAGGTCGAGCGGTACGAGCGGCTGCAGGCGACGCTGCTCGCGGATACGCCGTCGTTCCAGGTCGAGCACGAGGACATCCTGCAAGCGTGCCGCGAACGCAATGCACGCGGTGCGCGCGCGATGACGGTCGCGCATCTCGAATCGGCGCGACGGATCGTGATGCGGCTCGTCGAAGGCGGGTGAAGTGGGTGGGTAATCCAGCCTGGACTCGGGGTTCCGACGCGCATCTCGATTCGGCGCGACGCACCGCGATGAGGGTCGTCGAAGCGATGATGGCAGACGGCCCATCCGGCCCGGACTCCGATTTCGTCCAGTGGCCGCTGGCCCGTCCCATTCGCTGCTTCGCGGGTTGCGCCCTACGCCGGCAAACCACGCCACGCCCGGCGTCACGCGGCAAAGCCCCCGCGACGTCTAAGCCCCCGCACTCCGCCCCGGCGCTGCGCCGGTCGTCCCGCGCACAACGAGCCGCGGCAACGACGCCGTCCGCACCCGCGACACCGCGTCGACCTGCCCGCCCGCCTCGCGCAACGCATTGAGCAATTCGACCGCGAGCCCCGCCGCCTCGGCGGTCGGGATCGCGACGGTCGTCAACGTCGGACGCGTGTCGCTGGCCAGATGAATGTCGGTAATGCCGACGATCGACAGGTCGTCGGGCACGCGCCTGCCGCGATCGGCCGCCGCGTGCAGCGCGCCGATCGCCGGCAGGTCGTTGGTCGCGACCAGCGCGGTCAGCCCCGGATGCGCATCGAGCAGGCGGCCCGCCGCACGCACGCCGCCTTCGATCGAATCGGGCTCGGCCGCGACGATCGACGCGTCGAGCCCCGCTTCGCGCATCACGTCGACGAAGCCGTCGTAGCGCGCCGCCTGCACGCCGCTCGCCGAGCCGCCGACGATCACGCCGATCGTCCGGTGCCCGAGTTCGAGCAGATGCCGCGTCGCGATCCGCCCCGCCTCGCGGAAATCCACGGCCACGCAAGGCAGCCCCTCGGGCGGCGCATCGGGCCGCTCCCACAGACACAGCACGACCGGCACGCCGCGCCGGGCAACGTCGGCCAGATCCGGCAAATGCAGGTTCGCGTTGGTCACGAGAATGCCTTCGGAAATCGTCCCGGCGATCTGGTCGAGATACGCTCGCCCCTGCAACGGATCTTCATTCGTATTGCAGACGATCAGGAACTGCCCGTTGCGGCGCACCGCACGCTCGACCGCGAGCGCGAACTCCGGATAGAACGGGTTCGCGATGCTCGACACCATCAGCGCGACCGTCGGCGCGCGCCCTTCCGCAAGCGCCCGCGCGGCCAGATGCGGCCGATACCCGAGCGCCTCCACCGCTTCCAGCACCCGCGCGCGCGTCGCGTCGCCCACCCGCCCGCGGTGGCGCAATACGTTCGAGACCGTCGCGGCCGTCACGCCGGCGCGGCGCGCGACTTCATCCAGTGTTGCCATCGTCTGCTCACTATATGAGATGCCGATCCAGTATTTGCTTCGCTCACCGAAGCGGCGCACTATCGCCGCACCCCCAGCCGCCCGACCAACGGGCGCGACTCGGCCGCGATCGGGACCGGCTCTTTTTTTGATCGCGATGATTAAGCGCTTAAGCATGATGCAAGCGCATTAGAACATGGAGCGGAGACAATGGCGAGCATCTCGATGCGACGCGTGCAGAAAGCCTATGGCGAGCACGCGCCGGTCATTCGCGACGTCGATCTGGAGATCGGCGCGCACGAGTTCTGCGTGTTCCTCGGCCCGTCCGGCTGCGGCAAGTCGACCCTGTTGCGGATGATCGCGGGCCTCGAGGATCTGAGCGACGGCGAGCTGTCGATCGACGGCCGCCGCGTCGACGACGTGCCGGCCGCCGAGCGCGGCGTCGCGATGGTGTTCCAGAGCTACGCGCTGTTTCCGCACATGACGGTCTACGAGAACATGGCGTTCGGGCTGAAGCTCGCGCGCGTGCCGAAGGCCGAGATCGACCGGAAGGTGCGCGACGCCGCGCGGATCCTGCAGCTCGACACGCTGCTCGAGCGCAAGCCGAAGGCGCTGTCCGGCGGCCAGCGGCAGCGCGTCGCGATCGGCCGCGCGATCGTGCGCGAGCCCGGCGTGTTCCTGTTCGACGAGCCGCTGTCGAACCTCGACGCGGCGCTGCGCGGCCAGACCCGCGTCGAGATCGCGAAACTGCACCGCCAGTTCGAACGGGCGAGCGTCGTCTACGTGACGCACGACCAGACCGAAGCGATGACGCTCGCCGACAAGATCGTGCTGCTGCACACCGGCGCCGACACCGCGCAGCACGGCAGCATCGCGCAGGTCGGCGCGCCGCTCGACCTCTACCACCATCCGGCGAGCCGCTTCGTCGCCGGCTTCATCGGCTCGCCGCGGATGAACTTCCTGCCGGCCGTCGTCGCCGCGTGCGATGCGCAACACACGACCGTCGCCGTCGTGCCGTCCGGCGAAACCTTCACGCTGCCGCGCGACGGCGCCGCGCTCGCGCCGGGCGCCACCGTCACGCTCGGCATCCGCCCCGAACACCTGACGCTCGGCGCCGCGCACGACGCGACGGCGCTCGCCCGCGACGTCGTGCTGGTCGAACGCCTCGGCGAGCAGACCTACGTGCACCTCGACCAACCCGGCGGCACGCCGCTGATCGCAAAAGTGCCCGGCGACGCGCCGCTGCGTCGCGGCGAGCGCGTGCACGCGCATGCGCCGGCCGCGGCCTGCCACCTCTTCACCGAAGACGGCCGCGCGGTGCCCGCGCGCGCCGACGTCCACGTCCACCACTACGCATAAGGATCGGGCATGCGCCTCGGAGTCTGCTACTACCCGGAACACTGGCCGGAATCGATGTGGGCGGACGACGCCCGCCGGATGAAGGCGCTCGGCATCGCGCAGGTGCGGATCGCCGAATTCGCATGGAGCCGTATCGAGCCGTCGCCGGGCGAATACGACTGGGGCTGGCTCGATCGCGCGATCGACGTGCTCGGCACGGCCGGCCTCGAGGTCGTCATGTGCACGCCGACCGCGACGCCGCCGAAGTGGCTCGTCGACCGTCACCCCGACATCCTCGCGATCGGCGCGGACGGCCGGCCGCGCCAGTTCGGCTCGCGCCGCCACTACGACTTCTCGTCGCCGACCTATCTCGAAGCATCGCGCCGGATCTGCACGGCGGTGGCCGAACGCTACGGCCGCCACCCGGCCGTGCGCTACTGGCAGACCGACAACGAGCTCGGCTGCCACCAGACGGTCGTCAGCTATTCGCCCGCCGCGCTCGTGCGCTTTCGCGAATGGCTGAAGGCGCGCTACGGCACGATCGACGCGCTGAACCGCGCATGGGGCACCGTGTTCTGGAGCATGGAGTACCGCCATTTCGACGAAGTCGACGCACCGGTCGGCACCGTGACCGAAGCGCATCCGTCGCATCGCCTCGACTACCGGCGCTTCGCCTCCGACGAAGTCGCGCGCTATCACCGGATGCAGGTCGACGTGATCCGCGCCCATTCGCCGGGCCGCCCCGTCGCGCACAACTTCATGCAGCTCTTCACCGAGTTCGATCACTACGAAGTGGCGCGCGACCTCGACGTCGCGACGTGGGACAGCTACCCGCTCGGCGCGCTCGAGGAGCAATGGTTCGCGCCCGACGTGAAGGCGCGCTGGCTGCGCACCGGCCATCCCGATTTCGCGTCGTTCAATCACGATCTCTATCGCGGGATGTCGAAGCTGCCGTTCTGGGTGATGGAGCAGCAGCCGGGGCCCGTGAACTGGGCGCAGTGGAACCCCGCGCCGCTGCCGGGCATGGTGCGGCTGTGGAGCTGGGAAGCGTTCGCGCACGGCGCCGGCTGCGTGTCGTACTTCCGCTGGCGGCAGGCGCCGTTCGCGCAGGAACAGATGCATGCGGGCCTGCACACGCCGGACGATCGGCTCGACGAAGGCGGCCGCGAAGCGCAGCGCGTCGCGCGCGAAATCGCCGCGGTGCTCGACGCCGGCGCGGATGCCGACGCGAACGGCCCGGTGCGCGCCCCCGTCGCGCTGGTGTTCGACTACGACGCGAAATGGCTGTTCGAAGTACAGCCGCAAGGCGCCGATTTCCACTATCCGCGCTTCGCGTTCGAGTACTACTCGGCGCTGCGCTCGCTCGGCCTCGACGTCGACATCGTTTCCCCGCACGCGCCGCTTAACGGCTACCGGCTCGTCGTGGTGCCGCCGCTGCCGGTCGTGCCGGACGACTTCGCGGCACGGCTCGCCGCCTCCGGCGCGCAGGCGGTGTTCGGCCCGCGCACCGGCTCGAAGACCGCCGACCTGCGGATTCCGCCGACGCTGCCGCCCGGCCCGCTCGTGTCGATCCTGCCGATACGCGTGTGGCGTGTCGAATCGCTGCGGCCGAACGTGACCGAGCGGATCGACGGCACGTTGCGCGACGGCTCGCCGCTCGCCGGCGACGCGCGTCACTGGCGCGATCTCGTCGAGCTGCATGGCGACGGCGAAGATGGCGACGCGCGCGGCATCGTGCGCGCGCGCTTCGCCGACGGTCATCCGGCCTGCGTATCGCACGGCGCGTTGCACTACTGGGCCGCGCTGTTCGACGACGCGACCACCGCGCGCCTGTTCGCCGACGTCGCGGCCGAAGCCGGCCTCGCGCCCGCACCGCTCGGCGACGGTCTGCGCATCAGCCGGCGCGGCGGCCTCACCTACGTATTCAACTACCGCGACACGCCGCACACGATCGACGCGGTGCCGCCGTCCGCATTCGTGGTCGGCACCGCGCAGGTCGAGCCGCAAGGCGTCGCCGTGTATCGAAGCCGTTCGTAGCAACCGCCCCCGGCGCCATGACGACATGACGCGCGCCGGTCACGCACAACGACACACAGGACTGGAGACACACATGACACATCGCCCCCTTCGCGTCGCCGCCCGGCTTGCGGCGGCCGCCGCCATCGCCGCTGCATCGTTCGGCGCGGCCGCGCCGGCCAACGCGGGCACGCTGACGATCAACATCGCGTTCAAGGGCGCCAGCCAGCGCGCGGTCTGGCAGTCGACGCTCGAGGCGTTCCACAAGGCCCATCCCGACATCGACGTGAAGCCCACCTTCGTCGACGAGGAAGCGTACAAGGTGCAGCTCCCCGCATGGCTCTCGACCGTCGCGCCCGACGTGGTGAACTGGCACGCGGGCGAGCGGATGGCGTACTACGCGAAGCGCGGGCTGTTCGAGGACCTGAGCGGCGACTGGAAGAAGAACGGCTGGGACGCGATGTACGCGTCGACACGCAGCGCCTCGTCGTACAACGGCAAGCAGTACGCGGCGCCGACCGTCTATTACTCGTGGGGGCTGTTCTATCGCAAGGACCTGTTCCGCAAGGTCGGCATCGCCGACGAGCCGAAAACATGGGACCAGTTTCTCGATGCGTGCAAGAAGCTGAAGGCGGCCGGCATCACGCCGATCGCAGTTGGCGGCCGCGACGCGTGGACGCTCGCCGGCTGGTTCGATTATCTCGACCTGCGGCTGAACGGCAACGCGTTCCACCAGCAGCTGATGGCCGGCGACGTGCCGTACACCGACCCGCGCGTGAAGAAGGTCTACACGACGTGGAAATCCCTGATCGACGCGGGCTACTTCATCGACAACGCGCTGTCCTACGATCTCGACGGCGCGCAGCCGTTCCTGTTCCAGGGCAAGGCCGCGATGATGCTGATGGGCACCTTCATCGCGGCGGGCTTTCCGCCGAACGTGAAGCAGGAAATGGGCTACTACCGCTTCCCGATCATCGACCCGAAGGTGCCGACCGCCGAAGACGGCCCGGTCGAATCGCTGCACATCCCGACCAAGGCGAAGAACAAGGCCGACGCGCATACCTTCCTCGCGTTCGTCGAAACGCCCGAGATGGGCGCGAAGCTCGCCGAAGGGCTCGGCTCGCTGTCGGCCAACAGCAAGTCGCCGGAGCCGGACGATCCGATCTCGCGGATCGGCTTCCGGATCCTCGCCGACACCCAGGGCGGCGTCGCGCAGTTCTACGACCGCGACATGACGAAGGAAATGGCCGACGAAGGGATGAAGGGGATGCAGCAGTTCGTCGCGAATCCCGCGCAGCTCGATTCGGTGCTCGCGCAACTCGAACAGACCCGCAAGCGGATCTACAAGAAGTAATCGCGTGACTCACGCGGCGGCCGTGCGCCGCCGCGTTCGCCCAGGAGGCTTGCCGTGTCCAGTCCGATCGCGTCCCGACCCGCCGAAACGCCTGCCGCCCCGGCCGCCGCACCGCCGGGCCGCCGCACACCCGCCGCGCTGCCCGCGCGCCGCCCGTCGCCGGCCGTGCGGCGGCAACGGCGCGCCGCGTGGCTCTTTCTCGCGCCCGCGTGCGCGATGGTTGCCGCCTATGTGATCTGGCCAATCCTGTCGACGCTGTGGCTGAGCCTCTGCAACTGGGACGGGATGACCGAGCGCACGTTCGTCGGCCTCGCGAACTACGTTGAGCTGCTGCACGCGCCGACGTTCTACACCGCGTTGCGCAACAACGTGATCTGGCTCGTGCTGTTCATGCTCGCGCCGCCGCTCGGCCTCGCGCTCGCGCTGTATCTGAACCAGGCCGTTGCCGGCATCCGGCTCGTGAAGTCGCTGTTCTTCGCGCCGTTCGTGCTGTCCGGCGTGGTCGTCGGGCTGATCTTCTCGTGGTTCTACGATCCGACTTTCGGCTTGCTCGCGCTCATCGCCGGGCACGGCATTCCGGTGCTCGGCGACGCGCGCTACGCGACGCTCGGCATCGTGTTCGCCGCGCTGTGGCCGCAGACGGCCTACTGCATGATCCTGTACCTGACCGGCCTCACGGCGGTGAACCCCGAGCAGATCGAAGCGGCGCGGATGGAAGGCGCGCGCGGCTTCGCGCTGCTGTGGCACGTCGTGCTGCCGCAGTTGCGGCCGACCACGTTCATGGCGATCGTCGTCACCGTGATCGGCGCGCTGCGCAGCTTCGACCTGATCTCGGTGATGACGAGCGGCGGCCCGTTCGAGAGCTCGACCGTGCTCGCGTATTACATGTACGACCAGGCGATCAAGTACTACCGGCTCGGCTATTCCGCGGCGATCGCGGTCGTGCTGTTCGCGATCATGCTCGTCTACATCGTGTTCCAGTTGCGCCGCATGCTGCGCAACGAGCAGTGACCACCCGGGGATTCGCTCATCATGTTTCCGACACCCGTTGCCCACTGGAAGCCGGTCTCGCGCCGGCTGTACAAACTGTCGCTGCCCGTCGCGCTCGTGATCTGGCTGCTGCCGATGATCGCCGTGTTCGTCACGTCGGTGCGCTCGACCGAGGAGCTCGTCGAAGGTCACTACTGGGGCTGGCCGCGGCACTTCTCGATGATCGAGAACTATCGCGACGCGCTGACCACGTCGCCGATGCTGCATTACTTCTGGAACAGCGTGCAGATCACGGTGCCGTCGGTGCTGGGTTCGATCGCGCTGGCGGCGATGGCCGGGTTCGCGCTCGCCACTTACCGGTTTCGCGGGAATACCGCGTTGTTCGGCACGTTCGTCGCGGGGAATTTCGTGCCGGTGCAGGTGCTGATGATTCCGGTGCGGGACTTGTCGCTCAGGCTGGGCGTGTTCAACACCGTCGACGCGCTGATCCTGTTTCATGTCGCGTTTCAGACGGGGTTCTGTACGCTGTTTCTGCGCAACTTCATCAAGCAGCTGCCGTTCGAGCTGATCGAGGCGGCGCGGATCGAAGGCGCGGGCGAATGGACGGTGTTCTGGCGGATCGTGCTGCCGTTGATCCGCCCTGCGTTGGCCGCGCTCGCGATTCTCGTGTTCACGTTCGTGTGGAACGACTACTTCTGGGCGCTGTGCCTGACGCAAGGCGATGAGGCCGCGCCGATCACCGTGGGCGTCGCCGCGTTGAAGGGGCAATGGACGACGTCGTGGAATCTTGTTTCGGCCGGATCGATTCTCGCCGCGCTGCCGTCGGTCGCGATGTTCTTCGCGATGCAGAAGCATTTCGTCGCGGGGCTCACGTTCGGGGCGACGAAGGGTTGAGCCGGCACGGATCGCGGATTCGCATCACCCCTCTTCATCGAGAGGTTGGCCCGCTTCGGCGGGCTTTTTTTATTCCGACGGGTTGACGGTGCGGTGAATAGAGCGGCTATTCACCGCATAATTTGCGGTGAATATTGAATCGCGCGGCCAATCGGTGGGATAATCTCCGCATCATGAGCGGAGATTACACCTTCATCTGGGAGTCGGCCGACTGGCCTGCATGGCGCTTCGACCTCCCGACACTCGCCGCGCCACTCGCCGACGTCAGCCGTGCGCAAGGCATGCTGGTCGGGCGATTGGTGGATATCGGCCTGTCGCTGCGCGGCGAGGCCAGCCTGGCCGCGCTGACGGAGGACGTCGTCAAGACCAGTGCCATCGAGGGCGAAAGCCTGAACGTCGCATCGGTTCGATCGTCGATTGCGCGCCGGCTTGGTGTCGATATCGGTGCGCTGGCGCCAGTCGATCGCCACGTCGAGGGCGTGGTCGACATGGTGCTGGATACGACGACCCATTCGGCAGCGCCGGTCACCGAAAGCCGCTTGTGCGGGTGGCATGCCGCTCTTTTCCCGACCGGCTATTCGGGGATGTCGCGAATCACGGTGGGCGCATGGCGGACGGACGCGAGCGGGCCGATGCAGGTGGTGTCCGGACCGATCGGCCGGCAGCGCGTGCATTTCGAAGCACCGCCCGCCTCGCGCCTGACCAGCGAGATCCACCGCTTTCTCGCATGGTTCAATGCGTCGCCGTCCGAGCCTTTGCTGATCCGGGCCGGCCTGGCCCACCTGTGGTTCGTCACGCTCCACCCGTTCGACGACGGCAACGGCCGTATCGCGCGCGCCCTCGGGGATCTGGTGCTGGCGCGCGCCGATCGGAGTCCACAACGTTTCTACAGCCTGTCGGCGCAAATCCAGCGCGAACGCAACGCGTACTACGACGTGCTGGAGCGTACGCAGCGCGGTTCGCTCGACGTCACCGAATGGCTCGCGTGGTTTCTGAACACCCTGGGGCGGGCCGTCGATCACGCGCACACGACGCTCGATGCGGTCCTGGTCAAGGCGCGCTTCTGGCAACAATATGCGGGCCTTGCGATGAACGAACGCCAGGCCAAGGTCATGAACCGCTTGCTCGACGGCTTCGAAGGAAAGCTGACGACCACCAAATGGGCAGCCCTCGCAAAGTGCTCGCAAGATACGGCGCTGCGCGATATCGGCGAACTCGTCTCGCACGGTGTGCTGCGTCGTTCGTTGTCCGGCGGCCGGAGCACGAGTTACGAGCTGGCGCCGTTCGACGGCTGACGCCATCGCCGGCAAACGTAGCCGGACTGCCGTCGAGGTTTCCCGCCTTTCGGTTCTCCCGCCGGGTCGGACGCCGGATGTCTCGCAGGCCCGACTACGCGTCGCCCGCCCCGTTCCTCAACCGCAGATCCACCGACCCGATATTCTTCTCGTGCGCGACCAGCATCAACGACAGCGCGTGATGCATATCCGGGTCGGCAAGCGTCGGCAGCAGCGCCTGCAGCTTGCGCACGACCCACCTCTGACCGCGGTTCAGAAACGCCATCCGCTCGGCCAGATCGTCGATCGCCATCGCCTTCTCGTAGAACGAGCCGGTTGCCCGCGTCGGCGTCGCACCCAACGTGCGGATCGCATCAACGAGCACGCTGCACCAGTGCGCTTCGTCCTGGCGGATATGCGCGATCAGCCGGTGGAGCTCGGCATCTTCCGTCACCTCGGCCGCCGTCTCCGACGCAACGCGGGCCCCCGCGCGCTCCGCTTCCAGCAGTTCATCGAGCACCGCCAGCAACGCCGCACGATGCGCGTCCGGCTCGCGTGCCGGTGCAGCCGCCGCCCCTTTCTCGACGCTCGCCGCCGCATCGAGCACGATACGGAGCAACACGTCGCCGGCCGCTTCGATCGCGCCGATCCGCCCTGCCCCCGTGCCCGCATACAGCGCCATCGCTTCGAAATCGCCGCTCATCGTCCGCAGCGGCGAATCGGTGCTGAACAGATAGATCGGCCGCCCTTCCTCGTCGCCGATCACGACGCGCTCGTCGCCGAACGGATCGCCGCGCTCGCCGCGCGTGACGCTCGACGGCAACACGCGAACCCGCGCACCGCGCGGCCAGTTGATATGGAAGATGTCGGTCAGCAGTGCGTCGCCCTCGCGCGCGTCGACGATCCGCTGCTGGTGATACGCATGCGCGAACGATTCATGCGTTGCAATGAACGCGGTGCCCATCACCGCGCCCTGCGCGCCGAGCGCCATCGCGGCGGCCACGTCCGCGCCATCGACGATCCCGCCCGCCGCCAGCACCGGCAACCGCGTCGCGTGAACCACGTCGGGCAACAGCTCGGCCAGCGGCCGATCGCCGCGCACATGGCCGCCAGCCTCGTGCCCCTGAACGATCAGCGCCTGTGCACCGGCCGCTTCCGCCGCGCGCGCATCGTCGAGCGACCCGACCTGATGCACCACCCGCACGCCCGCATCGCGCAGACGCCGCACGACGCCCGGCATCACGTCCCAGAACAGCGCAACCACGGGCACACGCAATTCGATGCACGCATCGAGCTGCGCACCGAGCAGCTCAGGCGGCGTCGATGCGGGAATCAGGTTCACGCCGAACGGCCGCTCGGTGGCCGCGCGCACCTGCTCGACCTCGCGCCGGAGCAGCGCGACGGGCTCACGCACCATCCCGAGAAAACCGAACCCGCCGGCGGCACTCACCGCACTCGCAAGCTCGGCCCGCGCGACGCCGCCCATGCCCGCAAGCACGATCGGCCATGCACAGCCGAGCAGGTCGCAGACAGGGCGATGCAGGATCTGGACGGCGCGGGCCTCGGGCCCGTCGCCACGCGTCGGAATCGACATGCAGCGTCCTCCTTCAAGGATCGGCGGCGCGTCACGGTCAACCGCCAAAGCACGTGTCGCGCACAGGCGAAACGGTCGTGTCGGGCCACGCATCGGATAAGTCACATTGTGACATATTCACGCATTAGACCGCCTCGCGATGACGATTTCATTGACGAGCGTCATTGCGGCGGCGGCCGCTCCAGGGTGCGCTCGCCTCAAGTCCATCCTTCGAGCCGCAGCGTCGAGCGCACGAGCCGCTGTTCCTCCTGTTCGATCTCGCGCAGATAGTCGACGCACTGGCGGATATGTTCGCTCGCGGCCTTGCGCGCCTGATCGGGCAACCGCCCGGTCACCGCGTTGTAGAGCCGCGCATGCTGGCGGTCGATCTGCTTCTTCAACGGCTCGCGGTGATAGAGATTGTTCACCGACGCGAACACGGAACTGAGCAGCAGATCGGTCAACGATTGCAGCGTATTGACGAGCACCGGATTGTGCGATGCCTCGCAGATCGCGAGATGGAACGCATGGTCGAGCTTCGCGCGCGCGGCCGGATCGAGATCCTGCGCGTCGGCCGCCGTCATTTCCTCGTAACGGCGCCGGATCAGGATGAAATCGGCCGGCGTGCCGCGCAGCGCCGCGAGCCGCGCGGCTTCGGTCTCGAGCATCCCGCGCACCTCGAACAGGTCGTACAGCGTGCGCGGCTGCGAACCGAGCAGATGCATCATCGGCGAGACTGCGCGCTGCGGGGTCAGGCTCGCGACGAACGAGCCCTTGCCGTGCGTCGTATCGATGATCCCGCGCGCGCGCAGCAGCTTCATCCCTTCGCGCACCGCCGTGCGCGACACGCCGAGCTTCTCGGTGAGCCGCCGCTCGGACGGCAGCGCCTGGCCGGCCTTGAGCACGCCGTCGACGATCAGCTGTTCGATCCGCTCGGCGACGACGTCGGCCACATTGCGCGCGGGCGCCTGTCGATTCTGCATTTCCATACTGGTATGACCACCCTGGACGAATCCCGGTGATTTTCGCACAAACCCTTGTCTTCGTTGGGTTTCTCGACTTTCCCGATACCCATTTCCGGATGCCTCGTCAAAAACTGGTATGACCACTTGCGCGACGTCTGGACACGCCCGCACGTCCCGCCAAGAATGCCGTCCATCCGGCGCGCCGCCTGTGCGGCCGCCTGCATGGTGGAGACGGAGACACACGATGAGTTTCACCTACGACGAACGGATCGACGGCCCGCTGGCCACCGTCGATCGCGACACGCTCGTCGCCGCGCTGAACGCGGCGGCGCCCGGCCTCGACGTGCTGCACGAGCACGAAGCGCTGAAGCCGTTCGAATGCGACGGCCTCGCCGCGTACCGCACGGTGCCGCTCGCGGTCGTGCTGCCCGACACGGTCGAGCAGGTGCGCGCGGTGCTGCGCGTCGCGGCCGCGCATGGCGTGCCGGTCGTCGCGCGCGGCGCGGGCACCGGGCTGTCGGGCGGCGCGATGCCGCTCGAAAAGGGCATCCTGCTCGTGATGGCGAAGTTCAACCGGATTCTCGACATCGACGCCGATGCCGGCATCGCGCGCGTGCAGCCCGGCGTGCGCAACCTCGCGATCTCGCAGGCGGCCGCGCCGTACGGCCTCTACTACGCACCCGATCCGTCGTCGCAGATCGCGTGCTCGATCGGCGGCAACGTCGCCGAAAACGCGGGCGGCGTGCATTGCCTGAAATACGGGCTCACGGTGCACAACATCCTGAAGGTCGAGATCGTGACGATCGACGGCGATACGCTGACGCTCGGCGCCGACGCGCTCGACGCACCGGGCTTCGACCTGCTCGCGCTGTTCACCGGCTCCGAAGGGATGCTCGGCATCGTCACGGAAGTGACCGTGAAGCTGCTGCCGAAGCCGCCGAGCGTGAAGGTGCTGATGGCGAGCTTCGACGACGTCGCCGAAGCGGGCGCGGCGGTCGCGCGCATCATCGGCGCGGGCGTGATTCCCGGCGGGCTCGAGATGATGGACAACCTCGCGATCCGCGCGGCCGAGGATTTCATCCACGCGGGCTACCCGGTCGATGCGCAGGCGATCCTGCTGTGCGAGCTCGACGGCGCGGCGACCGATGTCGAAGAAGACGCCGAACGCGTCGCCGCGCTGCTGCGCGACGCCGGCGCGTCGGAGATCCGCGTCGCGCGCGACGAAGCCGAGCGCCAGCGCTTCTGGGCCGGCCGCAAGAACGCGTTCCCGGCGGTCGGCCGCATGTCGCCCGACTACTACTGCATGGACGGCACGATTCCGCGCCGCGAGCTGCCGCGCGTGCTCGAAGGCATCGCGGCGCTGTCGGCCGAATACGCGCTGCCGGTCGCGAACGTGTTCCATGCGGGCGACGGCAACATGCATCCGCTGATCCTGTTCGACGCGAACCGTCCCGGCGAGCTCGACCGCGCGGAAGCGCTCGGCGGCAAGATCCTCGAGCTGTGCGTCGCGGTGGGCGGCAGCATCACCGGCGAACACGGCGTCGGGCGCGAGAAGATCAACCAGATGTGCGTGCAGTTCAACGCCGACGAAATCACGTTCTTCCACGCGGTGAAGGCCGCGTTCGATCCGCAGCGCCTGCTCAATCCCGGCAAGAACATCCCGACGCTGCATCGCTGCGCCGAATTCGGCGCGATGCACGTCCATCACGGCAAGCTGCCGTTTCCCGAACTGGAGCGCTTCTGATGCGACGCGAACGCGAAATCGAATCGATCGACGACAGCGCGGCGCTCGTCGCACAGGTCGACGCCGCGATCCACGCTCGCCAGCCGCTGCACATCCGCGGCGCGGGCACGAAGGCGTTCGTCGGCCGCGCCGTCGAAGGCCGCGCGCTCGACGTGCGCACGCACCGCGGCATCGTCGCGTACGACCCGACCGAACTCGTGATCACCGCGCGCGCGGGCACGCCGCTCGCCGACCTCGAAGCGATGCTCGACGCGGCCGGCCAGATGCTGCCGTGCGAGCCGCCGTCGTTCGGCGGCGCGGCGACCGTCGGCGGGATGTTCGCGGCCGGGCTGTCCGGGCCGCGCCGCCCGTGGGCGGGCGCGGTGCGCGATTTCGTGCTCGGTTGCCGCGTGATCACCGGCCACGCGAAACACCTGCGCTTCGGCGGCGAAGTGATGAAGAACGTCGCGGGCTACGACGTGTCGCGGCTGCTCGCCGGCAGTTTCGGCTGTCTCGGCGTCGTGACCGAGGTGTCGCTGAAGGTGCTGCCGAAACCGCGCTCGACCGGCGATCTCGCGTTGCCGCTCAGCGCGGCCGAAGCGGTGCAACGCGTCGCCGGATGGCGGCGCGCGGGGCTGCCGCTGGCCGGCGCCTGCCATGCGGACGGCGTGCTGCGCGTGCGGATCGAAGGCGGCGAGGGCTCGGTGAAAGCCGCGCGCGACACGATCGGCGGCGAGCGGATGGACGATCGCGACGACGGGTTCTGGGCGCGGCTGCGCGACCTGTCGCTGCCGTTCTTCGACGATCCGCGCCCGCTGTGGCGCGTGTCGGTGCCGGCCGCCGCGCCGCTCGACGCGTTGCCCGGCGCGCGGCTGGTCGACTGGGGCGGCGCGCAGCGCTGGCTGAAGAGCGATGCCGCGCCGGCCGACGTGCAGCGGTTCGCCGCGCAGTGGGGCGGCCACGCGACCTGCTTCACGCCGGGCGTCACGCCCGAGCCGTTCCAGCCGCTGCCGGCCGCGCTGTTGCGCGTGCATCGGCAGTTGAAGGCCCAGCTCGACCCGCATGCGATTTTCAATCCCGGCCGCCTGTACGCGGACGTCTGACGCCACCCGATTCCGAACCGCCGATGCAAACCAATCTCAGCGAAGCAAGCAAGGCCCTCGACCGGGCCGACGAAGCGGAAGCGATCCTGCGCGCATGCGTGCACTGCGGCTTCTGCAATGCGACCTGCCCGACCTACCAGGTGCTCGGCAACGAGCTCGACGGGCCGCGCGGGCGCATCTACCTGATCAAGCAGATGCTCGAAGGCGAGCCGTGCGGCGCACGCACGCAGCAGCACCTCGACCGCTGCCTGACCTGCCGCAACTGCGAAACGACGTGCCCGTCCGGCGTGCGCTATCACACGCTGCTCGACATCGGCCGCGCGGAAGCGGAGAAGCGCGCACGCCGCCCGGCGCGCGAACGCCTGCTGCGCGCGGGCCTGCGTCACGTCGTGCCGAGGCCGGCCACCTTCGCCGCGCTGCTGAAGGCCGGCCGCGCGCTGCGCCCGCTGCTGCCGGGCACGCTGCAGGACAAGATCCCGGCCGCCGTGCCCGCCGCCACGCCGCGCCCGCCGGTGCGTCATGCGCGGCGCGTGCTGATGCTGGAAGGCTGCGTGCAGCCTTCGCTGTCGCCGAACACCAACGCGGCCGCCGCGCGCGTGCTCGACCGGCTCGGCATCAGCGTCACGCCGGCGCGCGAAGCCGGCTGCTGCGGCGCGACCGAATATCACCTGAACGCCCAGGACGCCGGCCTTGCCCGCGCACGCCGCAACATCGATGCGTGGTGGCCCGCGATCGAGGCGGGCGCGGAAGCGATCGTGCTGACGGCGAGCGGCTGCGGCGCGTTCGTGAAGGAATACGGCGACCTGCTGCGCTCCGACCCCGTCTATGCGGACAAGGCGCGGCGCGTCAGCGCGCTCGCACGCGATCTCGCGGAAGTGATCGCGGCCGAACCGCTCGACGCGCTGGCCGACACCGCGCCGCGCCGCGTCGCGGTGCATTGCCCGTGCACGCTGCAGCACGCGCAGCGGCTCGGCGGCGCGGTGGAACGCATCCTGACGCGGCTCGGCTTCGATCTGACGCCTGTCGCCGACGGCCATCTGTGCTGCGGCTCGGCCGGCACCTATTCGCTCACGCAACCCGAACTCGCGACGAAACTGCGCGACAACAAGCTCGACGCGCTCGAAGCCGCACGGCCGGACCTGATTGTCACGGCCAATATCGGCTGCCAGACTCACCTGAACGGCGCGGGCCGCACGTCCGTGCGCCACTGGATCGAGCTCGTCGACAACCGACTCGTCAACTGACCGCTGATTCCGGAGGACTTCCATGAAAACGAAACCCGAACTCGAACTCGCCGACGTCGAACGCATGCTCGCCGCGGCCCGCGCGGAGGCCGAGCGCAACGGCTGGGCCGTGTCGATCGCCATCGTCGACGACGGCGGCCACCTGCTCGCGTTCGCGCGCCTGGACGGCGCGTCGGCCGCCAGCACGGTCATCGCGCAGGACAAGGCGCGCGCGGCGGCGCTCGGCCGTCGCGAGACGAAGGCGTATGAGGATATGATCAACGGTGGCCGCACGGCGTTTCTGAGCGTGCCGCTGACGGGGTTGCTCGAAGGCGGCGTGCCGGTCACGGTGGACGGCCGCATGGCGGGCGCGATCGGTGTGTCCGGCGTAAAGTCCGAGCAGGACGCGCAGATCGCCCGTGCCGGCACACAAAGCGTCGCGGGATAACCAGCCAGGCCACGCGCGCGCATTTTTTCCCGGGAGGAATCACGATGATCGACCAAGCAGGACTGCAAGTCGCGCCAGCGCTCAGCCAGTTCATTGAAAACGAAGTACTGCCGGGCACCGGCATCGACAAGGCCGCGTTCTGGAGCGGTTTTTCGGCCCTGGTGCACGACCTGGCGCCGCGCAACCGCGAACTGCTCGCGGAACGCGACCGCCTGCAACAGGAACTCGACGCGTGGCATCGCGCGCACCCGGGCCCGGTGCGCGACCATGCCGCGTATCGCGCGTTCCTCGAACAGATCGGCTACCTCGTGCCGGCCCCGTCGACCGTCGCGGCAGCCACCGCGAACGTCGACAGCGAGATCGCCACGCAAGCCGGCCCGCAGCTCGTCGTGCCGCTGTCGAACGCGCGCTATGCGCTGAACGCCGCGAACGCCCGCTGGGGCAGCCTGTACGACGCGCTGTACGGCACCGATGCGCTGCCCGAAGACGGCGGCGCCGAACGCACGTCGGCCTACAACCCGACGCGCGGCCAGCGCGTGATCGACTACGCGCGCAACGTGCTCGACAACGCGGCGCCGCTCGCGAGCGGCTCGCACCGCGACGCGCTGCGCTACCGCGTGCAGGACGGTCAGCTCGCCGTCGAAACGGGCAAGGGCGTCACGCACCTCGCGCAGCCGGCGCAGTTCGTCGGCTACCAGGGCGCGGCCGATGCACCGTCCGCGATCCTGCTGAAACACAACGGCCTGCACCTCGAGATCCAGGTCGACGCATCGACCCCCATCGGCCGCGCCGATCTCGCGAACGTGAAGGACGTCGTGCTCGAAGCCGCGGTCAGCACGATCATCGACTGCGAGGATTCCGTCGCGGCCGTCGACGCCGACGACAAGGTCCAGCTCTACCGCAACTGGCTCGGCCTGATGCAGGGCACGCTCGTCGAGGAAGTCGCGAAGGGCGGCAAGACCTTCACGCGCCGCCTGAACGCCGATCGCGAATACACGGCGCCGGCCGGCGGCACGCTGTCGCTGCACGGCCGCTCGCTGCTGTTCGTGCGCAACGTCGGCCACCTGATGACGATCGGCGCGGTGCTCGACCGCGACGGCAACGAGATTCCGGAAGGGATCCTCGACGGCGTCGTCACCACGCTGTGCGCGCTGCACGACCTGAAGGCCAAGCGCAACTCGCGCACGGGCTCGATCTACATCGTGAAGCCGAAGATGCACGGCCCGGTCGAAGTCGCGTTCGCCGATACGCTGTTCGCGCGCATCGAGGATCTGTACAACCTGCCGCGCAACACGCTGAAGATGGGCATCATGGACGAGGAGCGCCGCACCAGCGTGAACCTCGCCGCGTGTATCGCCGCGGCCGCCGCGCGGGTCGCGTTCATCAACACCGGCTTCCTCGACCGCACCGGCGACGAGATGCACACCGCGATGGAAGCCGGCCCGATGATCCGCAAGGGCGACATGAAGTCGTCGGCGTGGATCCAGTCGTACGAGCGCAACAACGTGCTGGCAGGCCTGTCGGCCGGCCTGCGCGGCCGCGCGCAGATCGGCAAGGGCATGTGGGCGATGCCGGACCTGATGCACGCGATGCTCGAACAGAAGATCGCGCACCCGCGCGCCGGCGCGAACACCGCATGGGTGCCGTCGCCGACCGCCGCGACGCTGCACGCGCTGCACTACCACCTGGTCGACGTGCAGGCCGTCCAGCAGGCACTCGAAAAGACGCCGTACGCGAGCGAGCGCGACACGCTGCTCGAAGGGCTGCTGACCGTGCCGGTCGTCGAGCGCGCCGCATGGAGCGAGAGCGAGATCCTGAGCGAAGTCGAGAACAACGCGCAGGGCATCCTCGGCTACGTCGTGCGCTGGGTCGAACAGGGCGTCGGCTGCTCGAAGGTGCCCGACATCCATGACGTCGGCCTGATGGAAGATCGCGCGACGCTGCGCATCTCCAGCCAGCACATCGCGAACTGGCTGCGTCACGGCGTGATCACCGAGGCATTCGTGCTCGACGTGTTCAAGCGGATGGCGCGCGTCGTCGACCAGCAGAACGCGGGCGATCCGAACTACCGCCCGATGGCGCCCGGCTACGACCAGTCGACCGCGTTCAAGGCCGCGTGCGCGCTGGCGCTGCAGGGCACGTCGCAGCCGAGCGGCTACACCGAGCCGCTCCTGCATCAGTTCCGGCTCGCGTTCAAGGCGCAACAGCACGGCGGTTAAGCCCGCGCACGCGGGGTTTCCCGCATGCGCGCTTCGCGAAACGGGCGGCCATCACGGCCGCCCGTTTTTCATATCCGGTTCATGCAATCGCTGAAACGGATAATCGGTACGTATCGCACGACTTCGCCGTCCGGGTTCATCTGAGTTTAAGCGTGAAAATCGGCGGCCAAGCCGCGCGCGCCATGCCCGCAATGGCGCCGCCCCTTGCACTGCAACGCTTTGCGGGTTATCCGCAAGTATCGGTCGGCGCGATAATTTGATCCGGATCAACGAGTCGCGACATTTTCCGCGCGCGCGAATACGCGCGCTATACTCGGACCCATTCGCGCCGCCCGGTTCGTCGGATTGTCGAATCGCGGCAGATCGTGCCAGTGAATAAATGATTTAGCGGTTTATCCGGCCCGCAATTACCGATAATCGACGCCCGCTTTCCCGGCCGGTCGGGAGAAATCCGCACGGGGCGCCGCGTACCGGATCGCCGCCAGCGAATCATACGAACAATCGCATCGGCCCGCCGCCCGGCGGCGATGCCACTCGATCCTCGGACCATGGCAGAAACCGACTACGCAATGCCTGGCGAATCCGGCCTGTCAGGCCGTACCGCCGCCCGGCTGCGCCGGCTCCTGCTGCCGCACCTGATCTTCTATACCGGGTTGCTGATCGCGCTGCTGCTCCTGCTGCTGTGCTGCATCGTGCTGTACGAGGGCCGCATCGACGCCCTCGACCGCGCGCGCACCACGCAGCAGAACATCGCGCTGATGGCGTCGTGGGACATCGAGCGCAACATCGAGCTCTATTCGCTGTCGCTGGACGCGGTCGTCGAAGGCGAGAACGACCCCGAAATCGTCCGCCTGCCGATGGCGATGCGCCGCCAGGTGCTGTTCGACCGTGCGACGACGGCCAAATATCTCGGCGGCATCTACGTGCTGAACGCGAAGGGCGACATCTCGGTCGACGGCAAGAGCGACGTGCCGCGCAAGGCCAACTTCGCCAACGAGCCGTACTTCGCCATGCACCGCGACCACCCGGACGTCGGCCTGTACGTCAGCGATCCGTATCATTCGCGGCTGCGCGACGGCTCGCCGAGCATCGCGCTCAGCCGCCGGATCACGCGGCCCGACGGGTCGTTCGGCGGCGTCGCCGTCATATCGATCCGGCTCGAGTATTTCCAGAACCTGTTCTCGCGCCTGGCCCTCGGCGATCGCGGCTCGGTCGCGCTGATCAATACGGATGGCCTGATGCTCGCGCGCCAGCCGTACGACCCGACGATCGTCGGCCGCGACATCAAGCGCGCCAGCACGTTCCGGCAGTTCATGACCGCCAACGAGGGCAGTTTCCTCGATACCGCGTCGATCGACGGCGTGCAGCGCCTGTACGTGTTCCGGCACCTCGATCACCTGCCGCTGATCATCATGGTCGCGCGCTCGGAAGCCGACATCTTCGCCGCCTGGTACGACCGTGCCATTCCGATCGGCTCCGCGATGGCCGTGCTCGCGCTCGGCTTCGTCGGCCTGTCGCTGCTGCTCGACGTGCAGTTGCGCAAGCGTCACCGCGCGGAAACCGAGCTGCAGGCGCTCGCGCGCACCGACGGCCTGACCGGGCTCGACAACCGCCGGATGCTCGACGTCACGCTCGCGCGCGAATGGCGCCGCGCCGCGCGCTCGCAGCACGCGCTGTCGCTGCTGTTCGTCGACGTCGATCACTTCAAGCGCTACAACGACACGCAGGGCCACCAGGCCGGCGACGACGCGCTGTCGGCGGTCGGCCGCTGCATCGCCGGGTGCCTGCGCCGGCCGGCCGACTACGCGGCCCGCTACGGCGGCGAGGAATTCGTCGTGGTGCTGCCCGACGTCGACACGAACGGTGCCGTGTCGATCGCCGAGACGATCCGCACGGGCATTCTCGATCTCGGCATCCGGCACGATGCGGACACGTCCGGCTGCCTGACCGCGAGCATCGGCGTGACGACCTGCTATCCCGAACGCGACGACAGCATCCAGGCCGCGCTGAAGCTCGCCGACGACGCGCTGTACCGCGCGAAGGCGCGCGGACGCAACCAGATCGTCGTGCAGAACGCCGCGGGCACCGAACCCGAGCCGCGCCGGGCCTGACGCCGGTCGACCTCCCGCGCGGGCCGCCGCCGTCCGCACGCGAAATCGCCGACAATGTCGGCTCGCCGCGCCCCTCGCGCGGCGCGCGCCCGCCGGGCCGCGCCCGCCACACCACCATGAGACTCAAGGCAAAGATCTTCCTTCTGGCCATCGTGCCGTTCCTGCTCGCGATCGCCGGCATCGGCTTCGGCGTGCGCCAGCAGGCGACGTCGCTCGCGCGCACGCAGCACGCGACGATTCAGGCCGCGTACCTGTCGAGCAAGGAAGTCGAGCTCAAGCATTACGTCGAGCTCGCGACCAGCGCGATCATGCCGCTCTACGACGCGAGCGGCCGCAACGCGCGCGACGACGGAATGCTGCGCACCCAGGCGCTCGCGATGCTGCAAAAGATGGATTTCGGCCCCGACGGCTATTTCTTCGTGTACGACCTGCACGGCAATTCGCTGATGCATCCGCGCGAGCCCGAGCGCGTCGGTCACAACTTCTGGTCGATGCGCGACCCGCGGGGCGCGCTGACGATCCAGCAGCTGATCGGCGCCGCATCGCACGGCGGCGGCTTCGTGCGCTACACGTGGCAGCGGCCGTCCACGGGCAAGGCCGCGCCGAAGCTCGGCTACGTCGTCGCGCTCGAACGCTGGGGCTGGATGGTCGGCACCGGCATCTATCTCGACGACGTCGACACCGCGCTGCAGCGCATCGACGCGCGCGCGTCCGCGAACATCGAGCGCACGATGAGCTGGCTCACCGCGATCGCGCTGACCGGCGCCGCGGCGATCGCGGTGTGTGCGCTGGTGCTGAACGTCAGCGAGTCGCGCAGCGCCGATGCGAAGCTCAAGCAGCTCGCACAGCGCGTCGTCGAATCGCAGGAGCAGGAGCGCGAGCGGCTGTCGCGCGAGCTGCATGACGGGATCAGCCAGATGATGGTGTCCGCGAAGCTGATGCTCGAATCCGCGCTCGCGCGCTTCGAGCGCGGCGCGACGCGCATGCCCGAAGCCGAGCAGGCGCTCGCATCTGGTGTCGGGCGGCTCGGCGACACGCTGCGCGAAGTGCGGCGCATCTCGCATGCGCTGCGTCCGGCGATGCTCGACGATCTCGGTCTCGCCGCCGCGCTCGAACAGCTCGTGCGCGAGCTCGGCGCCGAAAGCGGGATCGACATCGGCTATACGCAGGTTGCACACAGCGGCGCGCGGCCGTTGCCCGCCGCCGTCAATACGGCGCTGTTCCGGATCGCGCAGGAAGCGCTCAGCAATATCGTGCATCATGCGCAGGCGTCGCGCGCGGCCGTCACGCTCGACGTCGGCGCGCATTCCGTCACGCTGACCATCGCCGACAACGGCTGCGGCTTCGACGCCGAACGGTCGCAGGCCGATGCGCGCCGCGGCATCGGCCTGCGCAACATGCGCGAGCGCCTCGATGCGCTCGGCGGCATGCTGACGATCACGTCGCAGGTCGGCCACACCGTCGTGGCCGCGCGCGTGCCGCTGCGTGCCGCCTGACGACGCGCCCATCACCGGAGACTTTTGCCCATGAGCGCCCCCGACACCGCCCGGCCCGCCGCCCGCCTGCTGCTCGTCGACGACCACCCGCTGGTGCGCGACGGCTTGCGGATGCGGCTCGAAGCG
The DNA here is from genome assembly GCF_902498995.1 of Burkholderia anthina. Classification (GTDB taxonomy): domain Bacteria; phylum Pseudomonadota; class Gammaproteobacteria; order Burkholderiales; family Burkholderiaceae; genus Burkholderia; species Burkholderia anthina. Next base: position 315,230 of record NZ_CABVLY010000002.1, on the reverse strand, counting down.
GCCGATCTGTCCGTGGTCGGCGAGGCCGGCAACGCCGACGAAGCGCTCGCGCTCGCCGCGTCGCTCGAACCCGATCTCGCGCTGATGGACGTCGGGATGAACGGCATGAACGGCATCACGCTCGCCGGCGTGTTTCACGAGCGCTTTCCCGGAATTCGCGTGCTGATGCTGTCGATGCACGACAACATCGAATACGTGACGCAGGCCGTGCGCGCCGGCGCGAGCGGCTACCTGCTGAAGGATTCGCCCGCGAGCGAGATCGTGCGCGCGATCGGCGCGGTGCTGGCCGGACAGACGTTCTTCAGCGAAGGGCTCGCCGTGCGGATGATCCAGGCGAGCGCGGCCGCGTCGCCGCTCGACCGGCTGACGCCGCGCGAACGCGACATCCTCGACGCGCTGGCCGAGGGATTGTCGAGCAAGCAGATCGCGCAGCAGACGGGGCTGTCGGTGCGCACGGTCGAGACGCACCGGCTCAACCTGAAGCGCAAGCTCGAGATCGAAGGGCAGGCGGAGCTGATCAAGTTCGCGGTCGAGCATCGGCGGCGGTAGGGCGGCACGGCAGCATCATTCCGGCCGCGAAGCCGCCACGCGCGATGCCTGCCCGTACGGCCGTTTCCGTTTTTCACGCCGCAGCACCAGCATCGCCGCAATCGCAATACTGAGGATCCCGGAACATCCCGTCGCGATCGAGAACCCGTGCGACATCGCGTCCCGATATGCGCCGAGCATTTCCGTGCGCCCCGCCGCAAACACATGCTCCATCACCGCCTGCCGCGCCAGCGTACCGGCTTCGGCATGACCGGCCGCCTGCATCGCCGCCGTCATCCGGTGCACCGCGCCGACGCTCATCAGGCTGCCGAGCACCGCAATCCCCATGCTCATCCCGGTCTGCCGCAGCGCATTCATCGTCGCCGAAGCCATGCCCGCGCGTTCGGCCGGTGCAAGATCCATCACGGCCATCCCCGTTGCCGGCACCGCGAGCCCCATGCCGATGCCAAGCAGCGCCAGCGCGAAGCCGACCGGCACGTAAGGCGTGCCCGCACCCAACCCGGCCATCGCCGCAAGCACGATTCCGGTCAACCCATATCCGGCCACCATCAGCCGATGCAGCGGCACGCGCGCCGCGATCTGCCCGAACAGCATCGACGTGATCGCCGTCATCACGAACTGCGGCATGAGTTGCCAGCCGGCTTCGGCCGGCCCGCGCCCCTGCGCCTGCTGCAGGAACAGCGACAGAAAAAACAGGCTGCTGTACCCGGAAAAGCCGAGCACGAACGAGGCGAGATTGGCCCGCACCAGCCGCCGATCGTGAAACAGCCACACGGGCAGCAGCGGCCGCGCGACACGCATTTCGACGCGAACGAACGCGACGAACGCCAGCGCCGCGCCCGCGAGCGGCGCGAGCACCTTCGTGTGCGACACGCCGGCCTCGCCGATGCCGATCAGCCCGTAGGTCAGCAGGCCGAGCCAGATCACGCTCAGCGCCTGTCCGAGCGGATCGAACGCCGCATGCTCGGGGTGCCTGCGCTCCGGGATGCCCCACGCGCCGAGCAGCACCGCGCCGATGCCGATCGGCACGTTGACGACGAAGATGTTCTGCCAGCCGCCGTGCTCCACCAGCAGGCCGCCCAGCAGCGGCCCGAGGATCAGCGCGAGCGCGCTGAACGCGGACCAGCCGCCGATCACGCGAGCCCGCTCGCGTGCGTCCGGAAACGCATGCGTGAGGATCGGCATCGCGCCGGGAATCAGCAACGCACCCGCGAGCCCCTGGATCGCGCGCCCGACGAGCAACGGTTCGAGCCGGCTCGCGCACGCACAGACCACCGACCCCGCGGTGAACAGGACCACGCTGCCGAGCCACACGCGCTTGTGCCCGTAGCGGTCGCCGAGCGGCCCCGCCGACAGCATGAACGCCGATAGCGCCAGCGCATACGCGTTCACGACCCACTGCAGGCCGCCGATGTCGGTGTCGAGCGCGGTCTGCAGCGTCGGCAGCGCGACGTTGACGATGCTGATGTCGAGCGTGGCAAGAAACGTCCCCAGGCAAGCAGCCAGGACGAGGGCGGCGCGGCGAGAGCGAGGCATGGCGGTCGGCCCGCAACGGGCATATTGATGAGAATTATTCTCATCTTATATTTCGACTGACCGTCGGTCAATGGATTGAATTGGCTGCGCCCGAGCCGCTGCCCTAAACTGCGGGCTTTGCATGAACGGGCGTTGAGCCACGCGATGACGGACAGGACCAGTACCAGGACCACGACGACAAAAGACGATGCCCCGGCGGGCAAGACGCCGCGCACGAAGCCGGCGGAAGTCCGCCTCGACGAGTTGATGGCCGCGGCCGAAACGCTGTACCTCGCGCAAGGCGTCGACGCGACGACCATCAGCGAGATCGTCGAGCACGCACAGGTCGCGAAAGGGACGTTCTATCACTACTTCGAATCGAAGTCCGACATGCTGGCCGCGCTCGCGCAGCGCTATACGGCATCGTTCCTCGAGCGGCTGCAGCAAGCGGTGGACGCGTGCGCGGAAGGCGACTGGCTCGGCCGTCTGCGCGCGTGGATCCGCACCAACATCGAGACGTACGCGGCGACCTACCGCACGCACGACATCGTCTACGCGAACCATCACCACCACGATCGCACGAATGCCGACCGGAACGCGATCGTCGAACAGCTGCGCGCGATTCTCGAAGGCGGCGCACAGGCCGGCGCATGGCGGCTCGCGCATCCGACGGTCACCGCGCTGCTGATCTACGCGGGCGTGCACGGCGCGACCGATCACATCATCGCGGCGCCGGACACCGATCGCGCGACGTTCGTCGAAGCCGTCGTCGCGGACTGCCTGCGGATGCTCGGCATCGACGCATAGCGCGCGGCGCGGCCGACAGGCCGCGAACCCGCAACGAAAAAGGGCGCCGCGGGGCGCCCTTCGTGCATGAACCGCGGACCGCCCGACGGCGATCAGTTCGTCCGCGAGTTGTGCTTCTGCAGATACGTGATCAGCCCGTCGATGCCGCCCGACGCGAGCTGGCTCTTGAACTGCCCCTGGTAGACCTGGATCAGCCACGCACCCGACATGTCGATGTCGTAGATCTTCCAGTCGTTGCCGACCTTGCCGAGCCGGTAGCCGACCGACTGGCTGTCGCCCGGCGTCGCCACCGTCGACTGCACCAGCGCATCGGCGCCCGACGCGCCGCCCGCCTTGAACGAGAACTTCGCGTCCTGGCTGCCGAGCTGCGCGAGCGACGCGGCATAGGTACGCGTCATCAGCAGCTTGAACTGCTTGTACAGCTCCTGCTGCTGTTGCGGCGTCGCCTGTTTCCATGCATCGCCCACGGCGATGCGGGTCGTGCGCTCGAAATTGGTCGCCGGCAGGAAGCGCTGCTCGACGACTTGCGTGACCTTCGTCATGTCGCCGCCGCGCGCGGACGGATCGGCCTTCATCGCGTTGACGGTGCCTTCGACCGCATTGCGGACGACGTCGACCGGCGCGCTCTGCGCGAAAGCGGAAACCGACACGGCGGCCGCCGCGACAAAAGCAAACAGATGACGTTTCATACGGATATCGCACTTGATGAGAAAAAACGGCCGGCCGATTGCATCGATTGCATCGATTGCATCGGCCGGTGGGTCGAAGTATAGCGGCCCCGGCGCCGGCCTGTCGTGCAGTGACCGACTGTTACCTTTGAGCCCCTTTTGTCACACGGGCCGCCGCGGCGCGATCCCGGCCGATTTATGTAAATATCCCCATACCCATCGCCGGCCCGTCCGCACCGATTCCCGCGCCGCGGAGCAAATATCCTTCCCGCCCCATCACGCGCCAACGTCGCGACCGACGCCACGTTGCGCCGGTATACTCGTTCCTTTGCCCTTTCCAGCCCCACCGCACCGCCACATGGTGACCTCTCTCATCGTCCGACTCGTTGCATGGTCGGTACGTCGGCCCGTCTGGGTCGTCGTGCTGTCGTTCATCATCGCCGCCTTCAGCGGTGTCTATGTCGCGCAGCACTTCAAGATCAATACCGACATCAGCAAGCTCGTCGATGCCGAGCCGCAATGGGCCGCGCTCGGCCAGGCCGTCGACAAGGCGTTCCCGCAACGCAACGGCACGATCCTCGCGGTAGTCGAGGCGCCCGCGCCCGAGTTCGCCGCGGCCGCCGCGCACGCACTCACCGACGCACTGCAGAAGCAGGCCGACGCCGGCCGCATCGGTCAGGTCGCCGAACCGGGCGGCGGTCCGTTCTTCGAGCACAACGGGCTGCTGTTCCTGTCGCAGCAGGAAGTCTCGGACACGACGTCGCAGCTCGCGAGCGCGCGTCCGCTCGTCAACGAACTCGCGAAGAACCCGAGCCTGACCGGCCTCGCAACCACGCTGTCCACCACGCTCGGCCAGCCGCTGCTGACCGGCCAGGTGAAGCTGCCGGCGATGGCCAAGCTGCTCGCGCGCAGCGCGGCCACGGTCGACGACGTGCTGGCCGGCAAGCCGGCCGCGTTCTCGTGGCGCGCGCTGGTCGACAGCGATGCCGCGCGGCAACCGGCGCGCGCATTCGTCACCGTGCAGCCGGTGGTCAACTACGGCGCGCTGAAGGCCGGCGCCGAAACGACCCAGGTGATCCGCGACACCGCGAAATCGCTCGGCCTCGCGCAACGCTACGGCGCGGTCGTGCGCCTGACCGGCGAACAGCCGCTCGCCGACGACGAATTCGCGTCGGTGGAAGACGGCGCGGCACTCAACGGCGCGCTCACGCTGCTCGTCGTGCTCGGCATCCTGTGGCTCGCGCTGCGCTCGAAGCGGATGATCGGCTCGGTGCTGGTCACGCTGTTCGTCGGCCTCGTCGTGACCGCCGCGCTCGGCCTCGCGATGGTCGGCTCGCTGAACATGATCTCGGTCGCGTTCATGGTGCTGTTCGTCGGCCTCGGCGTCGACTTCTCGATCCAGTACGGCGTGAAATACCGCGAGGAGCGCTTCCGCGACCCGCGCATCGATCACGCGCTGATCGGCGCCGCGCACTCGATGGGCATGCCGCTCGCACTCGCCACCGCGGCGGTCGCGGCGAGCTTCTTCTCGTTCATCCCCACGGCCTATCGCGGCGTGTCGGAGCTCGGGCTGATCGCGGGCGTCGGGATGTTCGTCGCCCTGCTGACCACGCTCACGCTGCTGCCCGCGCTGCTGCGCCTGTTCGCGCCGCCGGGCGAATCGAAGACGCCGGGCTTTCCGTGGCTCGCGCCCGTCGACGATTTCCTCGATCGCCATCGCAAGCCGATCCTGATCGGCACGCTCGCGGTCGTGATCGGCGCGCTGCCGCTGCTCGCCTTCCTGCACTTCGACTTCAACCCATTGCACCTGAAAGATCCGCACAGCGAATCGATGGCGACGCTGCTCGCGCTGAAGGATTCGCCCGAAGCGGCCGTCAACGACGTCACGCTGCTCGCGCCGTCGCTCACCGATGCCGACGCAGCCGCGCAGCGCCTCGATGCGCTGCCGGAAGTGGGGCGCACGACGACGCTGTCGACCTTCATCCCGCCGGACCAGCCGGCCAAGCGCGCCGCGATCGCCGCGACCGCGAGCGACCTGCTGCCCGCGCTGACGCAGCCGGCCGCGCCGCCGGCAACGGACGCGCAGCGCGTCGCCGCGCTCAAGCGCGTGTCGGACCTGCTGAGCTACGCAGCGGAAGATCACCCGGGCCCGGGCGCCGCCGCCGCGCAGCACCTGTCGGGCTCGCTCGCGAAGCTCGCGGCCGCCGACAGCGCGACGCGCGACCGCGCCGAGCGCGCGTTCTCCGACACGCTGCGCATCGCGCTGAACCAGCTCGCGACGCTGCTGCAGCCGCAGGACATCACGCGCGAATCGCTGCCGACGCAGCTCGTGCGCGACTGGATCGCGCCGGACGGCCACGCGCTCGTGCAGATTTCGCCGAAGGTGCCCACGGGCGTCGACCCGAACGACGACACGATGCTGCGCCGCTTCGCGAAGGCGGTGAAGGCGGCGGAGCCGGGCGCGATCGGCGGCCCGATCTCGATCCTGCACTCGGCCGACACGATCATCAACGCGTTCCTGCACGCGGCGCTGTGGTCGATCATTTCGATCACGATCCTGCTGTGGATCACGCTGCGCCGTTTCGGCGACGTGCTGCGCACGCTGATACCGCTGCTCGTGTCGGGCCTCGTGACGCTCGAGATGTGCGTCGTGCTCGGCATGTCGCTCAACTTCGCGAACATCATCGCGCTGCCGCTGATGCTCGGCGTCGGCGTCGCGTTCAAGGTGTACTTCGTGATGGCGTGGCGCGCGGGCCAGACGGGCCTGCTGCATTCGAGCCTCACGCACGCGGTGCTGTTCAGCGCCGCGACGACGGCGACCGCCTTCGGCAGCCTGTGGCTGTCGCATCATCCGGGTACGTCGAGCATGGGCAAGCTGCTCGCGCTCGCGCTGACCTGCACCCTGATCGGCGCCGTGGTGTTTCAGCCCGTCCTGATGGGCAAACCGCGCGTCAAACGCGCCAAGAACCAATCGCAAGGAATCAATGAATAAGGTGCGAATCATTGCGGCGACCGTCGCTGCCAGCGCGGTGCTGAGCGGCTGCGCGACGGGCCCGAACCGCAACCCCAACGACCCGCTCGAGCCGATGAACCGGGCGATGTACAAGTTCAACGACACGGTCGACACGAACATCGCCGTGCCGATCGCGAAGGGCTACCAGAAGATCACGCCGACGCCGATGCGCACGGCGATCAGCAACTTCTTCTCGAACCTCGGCGATCTCGGCAACATGGCGAACAACCTGTTGCAGCTGCGCATTACCGATGCGACGCAGGATCTGATGCGCGTGGCGATGAACTCGCTGTTCGGCGTCGCCGGCCTGATCGACATCGCGACGCCGGCCGGGCTGCCGAAGCACCACCAGGATTTCGGGCTGACGATGGCGCGCTGGGGCGTGCCGTCCGGCCCGTATCTCGTGCTGCCCGTGTTCGGGCCGAGCACGTTCCGCGACGGCGTCGGCCGTGCGGTGGACGTCCGCTTCAACCTGCTGAACTACATCGAGCCGGCTGCGCGCAACCCGATGTACATCGCGCAGTTCATCAGCGCGCGTTCGGACCTGCTCGGCGCGACCGACCTGCTGAAACAGGCGGCGCTCGATCCGTATTCGTTCGTCCGCGATGCCTACCTGCAGCAGCGCAAGTCGCTGACGTATCACGGCCAGTCGTCGTCGGCCGCGCTGCCGAACTACACCGAGCCGGGCGAATCGGGCGCGGTGCCGGCGGCCACGCCGGCCGTGCCGGGGCTGCCGAACTACGAGGATCCGGGCGAGTCGGGCGGCGCATCGGGCGCCGCGCCGAACAATGCGCCGGCCGCGCCGGGCTTGCCGCAGTACGACGATCCGGGTGCGGACAGCGTGGCGCCCGCGAGCGCACCAGCCGCGGCGTCCGTGGCCGCACCGGCATCCGCACCGGCCGGTGCGACGACGGCGCCGGCCGCCAACGGCGAGCCGATCGCACCGGCAATGCCGACGCTGCCCGCGAGCAGTCCTGCCGCGCCGTAACGCGGCGCTGCACCCGCGAGCAGGACCCGGAGCGCTGCATCATGCAGCGCTCTTTTTTTGCGCAGTCGAAAAAGAAAGGGAAAGGGGAGAAGCGGCGAACGCCGCTCAGACGATCCGCAATGCGCCCGCACGCTCGAACGCGTGCCGCGCCTGGATCAGCGTCGTGCGTGCCGCACGCGCGTCGCTGGCGACCTGCAGCAGCGGGCCGAGCTGCGACGGCTGCTTCAGCAGTTCGCGCAGGATCGGCAGGATGGCCGTGCTGCCGTCGTCGCGCAGGCCGGCCGTCGCCGCGCGCGGCAGCGTGCGCCACGCCGGGTCGACGATCGCGCGGCACACCGCGAACGGCACGCCGCGCGCCGCCGCGAACGCGGCCGCGATGTGCGACTCCATGTCGACCGCGAGCGCGCGCTTCGCATGATGCAGCGACGTCTTGTCCTGCTCGCTGATCACCGGCGCGCCGACAGCCGCCATCGTGCCGAGCGTGACGCGCGCCCACACCGGCGTGTCGTGCAGCGCCGCGACGAGCCGCGCGCTCCAGCCCGTGTCCGTCCGCACGCGGCCGAACGGCCCGTCGACCGCGTCCGCGATCACGAGCGCGCCGGGCACCAGATCGGGCGCGAGCCCGCCCGCCGTGCCGAAGCTGACGATGCCCGCACAACCGCGTGCGGTCGCTTCGGCCAGCGCCCGTTCGAGCCGGTCGGCCCGCGCGGCGAACACCGCCTCGACCCCGTGGCCGCGCGCGATGCGCGCCTCGAACGCCATCCCCGTGACGGCGATGACGGGCAACGTGCCGTTGCGCTGCGTCGCGGCCACGCGTCAGATCCCGACCGTCACGCGCGTGGCGTTCGCGCGCTTCAGGTTGCGATAGCGCGCGAGCGCCCACAGCGGGAAGAACTTGCGATAGCCGTGATAGCGCAGGTAGAACACGCGCGGGAAGCCGGTCGCCGTGAAACGCGTCTCGTCCCACAAGCCTTCGTCGTTCTGCCGGGCGATCAGGTAGTCGACGCCGCGTGCCACGGCCGGGTTGTTCACCTCGCCGGCCGCCATCAGGCCGAGCAGCGCCCAGGCCGTCTGCGACGCGGTGCTCGGCGCCTGCTCGAAGCCGCGGTAGTTCAGCTTGTAGCTGTCGCCGTCCTCGCCCCAGCCGCCGTCCTTGTTCTGGATCGACAGCAGCCACTGCGCGCCGCGCTTCATGCGCGGATCGTCCGGCGTCAGGCCGGCCGCGTTCAGCGAGCACAGGGCCGTCCACGTGCCGTACACGTAGTTCATCCCCCAGCGGCCGTACCAGCTGCCGTCCGGCTCCTGTTCCTTCAGCATGTAGTCGAGCGCGCGGCGGGCCGGTTCGCTGTTCAGCGGCGTCTCGCCGAGCTGCGACAGCATCGACAGGCAGCGGCCCGACACGTCGGCCGTCGGCGGATCGAGCAGCGCGCCGTGATCCGAGAACGGGATGTTGTTCAGGTAGTACTGCGTGTTTTCCGGTTCGAACGCGCCCCAGCCGCCGTCGCTGCTCTGCATGCCGACGACCCATTCGCGCGCACGCGCCATCGATTCGCGATACGTGTCCGTGTGCCGGAGCTTCTGCGCCCGGTCCATCGCCATCACGACCACGGCCGTGTCGTCGACGTCCGGGTAATGCGCGTTCGCGTACTGGAATGCCCAGCCGCCCGGCCGCACGTTCGGGCGGCGCGAGATCCAGTCGCCGCGCACGTCGAGGATCTGCAGCGGGCGCAGCCAGTCGAGGCCGCGCATCACGGCCGCCTCGGCGCGTGCGTCGCCGGTTTCGAGCAGCGCATGCGCGGCGAGCGACGTGTCCCACACCGGCGACAGGCACGGCTGGCAATACGCTTCGTCCTCGTGCACGACGAGCAGCTTCTCGACCGACTGGCGCGCGATCGCGCGATTCGGATGATCTTCCGCATAGCCGAGCACGTCGTACATCATCACCGCGTTGGCCATCGCCGGATAAATCGCGCCGAGGCCATCCTCGCCGTTCAGGCGCTCGTCGACGAACGACACGGCCTGACGGATCGCGCGCTCGCGCGTGTAGCTCGGGAACAGCCCGTCGGCCGCGCGCAGCGCATGGTCGACCACGCGGAAGAACGCGAACCAGCCGGGGCTCTGGTGGCCCTGGCGCGGCAGCAGCCCGGCGTTGACGGGCGGGTCGATGAACAGCTCGTCGATGCGCACGCCGCGCGGATTCTTCGCGAGCGGGCGCTTCGCGTTCAACACCAGCAGCGGCACGATCACCGTCCGCGCCCAGTACGACACCTTCGACAGATGGAACGGGAACCACTGCGGCAGCAGCATGATCTCGACCGGCATCATCGGCACCGCGCGCCACGGAATCGCACCGTACAGCGCGAGCTGGATGCGCGTGAACACGTTCGACATCTCCGCGCCGCCCATCGCGTGGATCGCACGGCGCGCGCGCTGCATGTGCTCGGCGTTTTCGTCGTCGCCGATCACCTTCAGTGCGAAGTACGCCTTCACGCTCGCGCTGATGTTCGGCGCGCCATCGGTAAACAGCGGCCAGCCGCCGTCCGCCTGCTGGATGCGGCGCAGATAGCGGCCGATCTTCTGTTCGAGCTCGAGGTTCGGCGTCTCGCCGAGATAGTGGACGAGCAGCACGTATTCGGCGGGAATCGTCGAATCGGCCTCGAGTTCGTAGACCCAGTGTCCGTCCGCTTTCTGTGCGGCCAGCAGCGCGTCGGTTGCGCCGGCAACGGCCGCGTCGAGCCCGGCCGGCGTGGTGCCGGCGGACAGGGTAGCTATATCGGTGAGATCGTTCATCGGTCCCTCTGTTGCTCTGTTGCTTACTGTGTCTGGAGCACGTCCGCGGCCAGCTGGCCGGAGCGGATCGCGCCCTCAATCGTGGCGGGCAGGCCGGTGGCAATCCAGTCGCCCGCCAGCACGAGATTGGTCCAGCGCGTTCGCACGGCCGGACGCTTCATTTCCTGCGACGGCACCGCCGCAAAACCCGCGCGCGGCTCGACGACGAGCTGCCACGCGGGAAGGGTGTCCGGGTTCGCGCCGCTCACGCGCGCGACGTCTTCCCAGATGCGCCGCGCGAGCACGTCGCGCGGCATGTCGAGCCAGCGGCCCGCGTCCCGGATCGTCGCCGCGAGCGGGCCGCCACCGGTACGCACCGCGTCGACCACGCCGTTGACGACGCTCGTCTGCAGCGGGCTGCCGGCCGGCGCCTCGACCGCGAAATAGGCGGTCACGACCGCGCCGAACGTGTCGGGCGCGGTCAGATCCGGTACGAGCGGCTGCGCGACCTCCGGCGGCACGGCCAGCACGACTGCGTCGCCCGGCGCGAGATCGATGCGCTCGCCGCCGATCGCCACCGCGTCGACCGCGTTGCCGTGCGCGCCGAATTCGAGCGCGTCGAGCCGCGAGTTCAGCCGGATCTGCGCGCCGCCATGCTGCAGCATCCGCAGCGCCGGTTCGACGAAGGCGCTGCCGAGCCCGTGGCGCGCGACGCGCGGACGGCAGCCGGGGCCGCCCGCGGCGAACATGCCGCACAGCGCCGCGCGCGCGAGTTCGGCGCTCGCGTGACGCGGCTCGACATTCAGCACACCGAGGAAAAACGGCCTCAGCCAACGTTCCCACAGCACGCCGTCGCATCGCATCGTCTGTGCGAGTGAGCGGCCCGTGCGCGCGAACGCGAGCGACGCGAGCACGAGGTAATCGAACGGTGTCGTCCCCGGCGCGCGCGCTGCCGCGTCGAACAGCCACGACGGCCAGCGTCCGTCGCCGAAGCGCAGCGTCCAGCGCTGCTGCGACGCGACGTCGACCATCGCGAATTCAGGCAGCGCGGGCCCCGCGAGCTGATCGGCCGCGCCGATCGCGCGCAGATAGCGCTGCATGGCGGGTTGCCCCGCGAAAACCTGATGCAGCCCGCTGTCGAGCGTCGTGTTCAGCGTCCCGTCGAACCACGAGCGGCAGCGGCCGCCCGCGTGCGCATGCGCGTCGTGCAGCACGATGCGCCGCCCGCGGCGTTGCAGCTCGACGGCAGCCGACAGGCCCGCGAGTCCTGCACCGATCACGTGGACGGTTCTGGGCATCGGCTCAGAACAGCGCGTAGCGCGCGGCGATCATCAGCATGCGCGCCTTCGGCTTGCGAAGCGGCGCGCGCGGCGCGGCGAAGCCGCGCGCGATCGCGGCGTCGAGAATGCAGCGGTACGCGCCCGACATGATGCGCGGCGCCTTCACCTGCGCGCGCGTGCAGGTGTCCATCACCGCGTCGGCCTGGCGGAAGTGCTCGATTGCACGCTCGACGAGCGTCGCGCACACGCGCGGCAGCGCCGGATCGCGCACGATCGTCGCCGGATCGGTGATCGCGATGCCTTCGCGCGCGAGCAGCTCGCGCGGCAGGTAGCAGCGGTTGATCGCCGCGTCGTCGTCGATGTCGCGCAGGATGTTGGTCAGTTGCAGCGCGCGGCCGAGGTGGTGCGACAGCGTGATCCCTTCCGCTTCCGGGATCCCGAAAATCCTCACCGACAGACGGCCGGCCGCGCTCGCCACGCGATCGCAGAACAGGTCGAGGGTCGGCTCGTCGGGTGCGCAGATGTCTTCGACGGCGTCCATCGCCATCCCGTCGATCATCGCGTGGAAGTCGTCGCGCTGCAGGTTGAATGCGCGGATCTCGCGCTCGAGCGCCACCAGATGGCGCGGCGGCCGGCCGGCGAAGCATGCGTCGATGTCCGCGCGCCAGCGATCGAGGCCCGCGTTGCGCTCGGCGCGCGGCAGGTCGCTGTCGGCGATGTCGTCGACCGCGCGGCAGAACGCGTAGACCTGGAACATCGCGTCGCGCTGCACGGCCGGCAGGATGCGCATGGCCAAATAGAAAGAACTGCCCGATGTGACGGCAGCGGCGTCGGTTTCTTGTTCGTCCACGACGAGATTGGAAACGGCCAAGACGAGCTCCACGGAGACACCCACGCGGGGCGATTGAAGAAGCCATGCCCGGCTGGGTTGGTCAGGGCGTCAAATGCGTGCGAGATATGCGAACGATCGACGCAGACAGGCACAAATTACCGGCCGGAAGCCGGAATTGGGCGAAAGTATAGCAATCTTTGAAGTTCGATGGCGGACACGCGCCATGCCTGGCGGGCCGCCCGGGGCAGCGCCGGGCCGGCGGGGCCGGCCGCGGCGACGGCGGCGAACGGCATCGCGCCGCCCGTCAGCCGTAAACGATGTCGCGCTGCAGATCGAGCGCGATGAGCCCCATTTCCCGGGTCAGTTGAAGCATCGAGCGGCGTTCGAGACGCGAACCCATGAAGCTCGTCACGTGCCCGTCGGATTCCGCCGTGAACTGGAACGACGGGCCGCCGGTGCCGAACCATGCGCCCGGCACGTCGGGCGACTCCTGCCAGTCGATCTGCTCGAATACGCGCGCGATTCCCGCGCGCACCGCGTCGCTCGGGCCGATCGGCGGCGCAATGTCGCCCAGGTCGTCGAGGGAATAGGGGCCGGGCTTGTCCGGCTTCCGATAGAAGAGGTAGTCGACGTTCATGAGGCGTAATCGGGAACAAAGCGTCAAATTAACGCGCTTCCGCGCAAAATCAAATCAGATATGGACGAAATGTGGCCGGCACGAGACAAAAGGGCCCGATCGTGACAACCGATACGAATGCGTGCTTCATCGGGTCGGCGCATTGATGCTTGAACGCGCGCGGCATCGTCTAAGATGAACGTCCTTCTCAAAAAAACACGGACACCATGGAGACGAACGTAACCGCCACCCCGCAGTCCGGCCATCCCGTTTTCGTGCTCGTGCACGGCGCGTGGCACGGTGCGTGGTGCTACGCGCACGTCGGGGCCGCACTGGCCGCGCGCGGCTATCTGTCGATCGCGCGCGACCTGCCGGCGCACGGCATCAATGCCCGCTTTCCCGCGTCCTATCTCGAACGGCCGCTCGACAAGGAGGCGTTCGGCACCGAGCCGTCGCCGGTCGCGAACACGACGCTCGACGACTACGCGTCGCAGGTGATGCAGGCCGTCGACGACGCTTACGCGCTCGGCCACGGCAAGGTCGTCCTGGTCGGCCACAGCATGGGCGGCCTTGCGATCACGGCCGCCGCGGAGCGCGCGCCGGAGAAGATCGCGAAGGTCGTCTATCTCGCGGCGTTCATGCCCGCGTCCGGCGTGCCGGGCCTCGACTACGTGCGCGCGCCCGAAAACAAGGGCGAGCTGCTCGGCCCGCTGATGCTCGCGAGCCCGCGCGTCGCGGGTGCGCTGCGGATCGATCCGCGCAGCGGCGACGCCGCGTATCGCGAGCTGGCCAAGCGCGCGCTGTACGACGACGTGCCGCAGGCCGACTTCGACGCGGTGGCGAACCTGATGACCTGCGACGTGCCGGCCGCGCCGTTCGCGACCGCGATCCCGACGACCGCCGCACGCTGGGGCGCGATCGACCGTCACTACATCAAGTGCCTGCAGGATCGCGTGATCCTGCCCGCGCTGCAGCAGCGCTTCATCGACGAGGCCGACGCGTTCGCGCCCGGCAACCCGACGCACGTGCACCAGCTCGACAGCAGCCACTCGCCGTTCATGTCGCAGCCCGCCGTGCTGGCCGGCGTGCTGGCGGACATCGCGAAAAGCTGAGCGCCGCAGCCACCGCCGCCCGCGCGAAGCGGCGGCGCGACGCTCACGCGTAGGCGATCGAGCGGTCGCGCCCGAGCCGCTTCGCGCGATAGAGCGCGGTGTCGGCGTCGTTGACGAGCGCGTCGCTCGCGGGCGCGCCCGCCGTCGCGGCTGCGGCGCCGACGCTCGCCGTCACCGGCACGCTGACGCCTTCCGCGTCGACCGGCGTGCTGCCGATCGCATCGCGCACCTTGTCGGCCACCTGCATCGCCTCGTCGAGATTGGTACACGGCAGCAGCAGCGCGAATTCCTCGCCGCCGAAACGGCCGAACGTGTCCTGCACGCGCACGATCGACGCGACCCGGCGCGCCGTCTCGCGCAACACCGCATCGCCGACCGCATGCCCGAACCGGTCGTTGATCGTCTTGAAGTGGTCGAGATCGAACAGCAGCACCGACAGGTCGCCGCCGTAGCGCTGCCAGCGCGCGAACTCGTCGCCGAGCCGCGCCTCGAAGAAACGCCGGTTCGCGATGCCGGTGAGGCCGTCGCGGTTCGCGTGCTCGCGCAGCATCGCGACCGCCTCCTCGCGCTCGCGCTGCATCACGCTCACGTGCGTGACGTCCGAGATCGTCACGCACACGGCTTCGACTTCGCGGCCGCGCGTGAGCGGCATGAACGTGCAGTCCTGCTGCATGTAGTCGACGCCGCCCGTGATCGGCCGGTCGTGCTCGAAGCGAAACAGGTAGGGCCGCTGCTCCCACGAGCTGAACGCGAAACTGCCGAGCTGGAACACGCTCTCGAGCTTGCGTTCGAGCCATGCGCGCGGCAGGTCGGGAAAACAGTCGAACAGGTTGCGGCCGATCACGTCGTCAGCCGCGATGCCGCTGTGGTCCTGCATGAAGCGGTTCCACATCAGCACGGTCATCGAGCGATCGAGCACGAACAGGCCGAAGCCCACCCGTTCGATCACGAGGTCGCTCAACGACGCGGCGGCGGTCATAGCGCGGACAGCAACGCGTCGAGCGCGTCGCCTATCAGCCGGATCGAATCCTCGGCCATCAGCATCACGAAATGTGCGCGAAACGCGCGATCCTCGAGCCCGAAGTTCACTTCGAGCAGCAGCGCCACGCGCCACGCGAGCGCGTTCGGCTGGAACACGTCGTCGAACGACACGTTCGTGCCGAGCAGCCCCGGCGGGAAGAACACGGGCTTGCGGCCGAGCTCGTCGAGAATCGACGCGACGCATGCGCTCATCAGCACGTTGGCGACGTCGAACACGAGTTCGTCCTGGGTCGCCATGCCGCCGTACGCGCCGTCGCCGAACGTGCGATCCATCAGCGATATCAGCCGCGCGACGCCCGCGCTTCGGCACAGCACGATCGCCTCGCCCTTGATGTCGGAACGAAATCCCTGGCGCACGGCCGTCACGTTCTCGTGAATGCCGGTCATCTCGCGCAGCGCGGCGCCCGCGTCGGCGGCCTTCACGACGCGCACACGCGGCACCGACAGCTCGATGAAATGCCCGAGCAGCAGCGCGAGCCGCGCGGCGGCGCGGCCCATCGCGAGGTTGGCGATTTCCTGCAACGCGTCGCGTTGCTCCGCCGTGAACACCGAGTCAGGCATACAACCCATACTCCTTGAGAATGGGCAGCAATGCCTCCGACGTCACGGGCTTGGCAACGAATGCGATCGCGCCCAGCTCGCGCACGCGGACTTGCGCCTGCGGCTGGATATCGGCGGATACCACGATCACGAACGTGTTCAGATCTTCGTGGCGCAGTGTCTCCAGGACCTGATAGCCGGTCATGTCGGGCATCGTCAGGTCCAGAAACATCACGGAAGCTTTGCCGTCACGATAGAGCGCCAGCGCCTCGCGACCATTTGCCGCATACGCGACGTCGACGTCCCAGTCTCCCGGCAGCGCCTTTGTCAGAAGTTTGCGAGCGAGCAGGGAATCGTCGGCAATCACAATCGGCAAAGGCATGGCGTGAAGCGGTATACGGAATGGTCTCTCTCGCGTTAACGACCGCACGGCGCGCTTCTTGAGCCGCGATGCAATCAAGCGCGGGCAGCCACCGTGCGGCCGCGCGGGCGCCGCGCACGAACACGCGACGCACCGCGCGGCAAACGCCGGCGGGCGCATATATCTGTCATAAGGAAAGCAACGCGCGATTCTCTGAGTAAACCGGAGGCGATGCAACTCGTCATTTTCACCATTTCGAACAAAATCGATCCGATCGTCCGGCATTCCGAAAACAGCCACGCCTGTTTTAAAGATAAGCACGCAAAATTTTTCTTTGTGTACGTTTGCGCTTCCGGATTTGTCGCGTTTTCAATCTTTCATTTGGCCCCGGCCGGAATCGTCAGGCCATGCCCGCGCGCGGCGTCGCGGCGGGCGTGCGCAACTCGTTTATGATTGCATGCAACCTTCGCTTCACCCGCTTCCTTCGATGACGTCCGAACGGCCCGCCGACTCCCGCATACCCGCCTCCCCGCCCGCCGACGACTGGCAGGACGACGGCAGCTACGCGTCCGGCGCGCCCGAGCACGATTTCGCGGTTCGGCGCGTCACGCTGATCGTGCTGCTCGTCGCGGCGATCGTGCTGCCGTGCATCTACGTGTCGGTCATGGCGTACAACGACCTGAAGGCGCGCGAAGCCGCGGCGAGCGACGTGACGATGCGCACCGTGCGCGTCGCCGAGGAACACGCGCTCAAGGTGTTCGACCTGACCGAAAGCCTCGACGCGCGCATCGTCGACCTCGTGCAGGACATGGACGACGCCACCGTGCGTCACGACGAGTCCGACATTCACGAAGCGCTGAACACGATCGGCGGCGGCTATCCGCAGGTGGCGGCCGTATCGATCTTCGGCGCGAGCGGGATGCTGCTCGCGAACAGCCTCTACTATCCGGCGCCGTATGCGTCGATCGCGAACCGCGACGATTTCGCCGGCATCCGCGACGGCAAGGTGATCGAACATATCTCGCGGCTGATGATGGGGCCGCTCAAGCTCGAGAACATTCCCGTGTTCAACACCGGCGTCGCGCGACGCCACAGCGACGGTTCGTTCGCCGGCATGGTGTCGATCGCGCTGAAATCGTCGTATTTCAACGCGTTCTACCGCGACCTGCTCGGCGGCGCGAGCACGCCGATGACGATGGCGCTCGCGCGCTCCGACGGCGCGGTGATCGCGTCGTACCCGCCGCCGCCGGCGCTCGCGCATACCGATCGCGTCGCCACCTTCGGCAACCCGCACAACGACCCGCGCTCGGGCGTGGTGCGCGTGCGCCATGAAGGCGCCGGCAGCGAGATCGTCGCGTACCGCCAGGTCGGCAGCTATCCCGTCTACGTCACCTGTGCATACCGGACCTCGGCAATCTGGCGCGAATGGTACGAACACCTGAGCGTGCTGTTCATCTCGATGTTCGCGCCGTCGATCGCGCTGTGGTCGGTGATCTGGCTGTCGCTGAAGCGGCTGAAGGCGGAAGAGCAGGCGTGGGACCGCTGGCAGGCGGAAGCGTCGATGCGGCGCTCGATCGAATCGGCGTACCGGCAGTCGCGCAAGATGCAGGCGCTCGGCAACCTGGTCGGCAGCGTCGCGCACGACTTCAACAACCTGCTGATGATCATCTCGAGCAACGTGCAGATCGTACGGCGGCGCGGGGTTCCGCATCTCGACAAGGAGCTCGGCGCGATCGAACGCGCGCTGAAGAACGGCCAGTCGCTCACGCGCCAGCTCCTCGGCGTCGCACGCAAGCAGCCGCTGCACAACGAGACGATCGACGTCGGCCAATGGGTCGGCACGTGCCGCGAACTGCTGAAGACGTCGCTCGGTTCGAAGTCGTCGCTGGTCGTCGCAATCGAGCCCGGCGTATGGCCGATCCGTATCGATGTCGCGGAGCTCGAGCTCGCGGTGATCAATCTCGCGGTCAATGCGCGCGACGCGATGTCGGCCGGCGGCCGCTTCACGGTCGGCGCGCGCAACGTGACGCTGCGTCGCGAGGACGGCTTTCCGCTGACCGGCGATTTCGTGCAGATCTCGCTCGACGATACGGGCTCGGGCATGGCGCCCGACGTGCTCGCGCGCGCGTTCGAGCCGCTGTTCACGACGAAGGCGCACGGAATGGGAACGGGGCTCGGGTTGCCGCAGGTGTTCGCGTTCTGCGAGCGCTCGGGCGGCCTTGCGACGATCGACAGCGCGGTCGGTGCCGGGACGTCGGTACGCCTGTATCTGCCGCGCGCGCGCGTCGAGGACATCGTCGCGCGGCCGCAGCCTGCCGCGCACGATGCGGGCGCGCTCGCCGGGTTGCACGTGCTGCTCGTGGAAGACAACAGCGAAGTCGCGGCCGGCACCGAGGCGCTGCTCACGCTGCTCGGGCACCGCGTGACCTATGCGCCCACCGCCGACGATGCGTTGCGCCTGATCGAAGGCGCGGCCGCGAACGATACGTTCGATCTGGTGATCTCGGATATCCACATGCCGGGCAGCCTGAACGGCATCGACCTCGCCGAAGCCATCGACAAGCGGCCGGGGAAACTGCCCGTGATTCTGGTCACGGGTTATGCGGAAGAACTCGACCGCACGCGTACCGTCAACGTGCGCGTGCTGTCGAAGCCGTTCGACATCGCGCTGCTCGACGAGATCCTGCTCGGGATTCGCGAAGCACGCGATGCGCGGCATGCCGGCGCCTGAACCGCGGCATGCGCGTCAGGCGCCGGCGGCGTGAAGGAGGCGGCGCTCAGGCCGCCTTCAGCACGCGGACCCAGTCGACGTAGCGATCGACGAAGCCCTGCAGGAACTTGCGGGTGTCCTCGCTGACGATCTGGCCTTGATCGTCGATGCGGGCCGGGTCGTGCTTGATGAACATCTCGGGCTGGCCGAGCGTCTTCACGTCGAGATACGCGAGCACGTTGCGCAGGTGCTGCTGCGCGAGCGCCGTGCCGACCGCGCCCGGCGACGTGCCGAGCACCGCACCCGGCTTGCCCGACCACGAGTTGTGGCCCCACGGACGCGAGCCCCAGTCCAGCGCATTCTTCAGCACGCCCGGAATCGACCGGTTGTACTCGGGCGTGACGAACAGCAGCGCATCCGACGCCTCGATCGACTGCTTGAAGCGCTTCGCGACTTCCGGATAATCGGTGTCGTAGTCCTGGCTGTACAACGGCAGCTCGCCGATCTCGACGAATTCGAACGAGAAGTCGGCAGGGGCGAGCGACACCACGGCATGCGCGAGCGCGCGATTCCAGGAACCGCGACGCAGGCTGCCGACGACGACCGCAACACGATAGGACATGGCTTTCTCCTTCCGGTGAGTGAGGAATCGAATCGATTGATTCTGGACAGGCAACAAAGGTCTGTTTATAGGCAAGCCAGCCCGCGAGCCGTCCCACGGGGCCATCCGGCCGACTTTCCACAAGGTTTTCCACAGAAATTGTGGATAACTTCGCCGTTATGATCTGACGTTACAAACCGCCCGTGTCGCGATGTCGCGGCACGCGACGCGGGGTTCCGGCAAGCATAGCGCAGCGCACCGGCCACGTTCGTGAATTCGCGACGGAACATACGTTGCGGGCCGACGCGGCGCCCAGTAAGCTGCTCGCACGGCGACGCGCCCGCCCTGTGGCGCACTCGCGATCGCTTCATGAGGCTTCCGATCCACCATGCCGTCCGCGTACGACGATCCCGCCTATCTGGCACAACTGCGGCACGACCTGCTGCGATTCGCACGACTTCAACTCCGCGACGCCGACACCGCAGAGGATGCCGTGCAGGAAGCACTGACCGCCGCGTGGTCGCACGCCGGGGAATTTGCCGGACGGTCCGCGCACAAGACCTGGGTGTTCGGCATCCTGCGCAACAAGCTGATCGACGTCCTGCGCGCACGGCAGCGGATGGTGAGCCTGTCCGCGCTCGATGCGGAACTCGATGGCGAAGCCGTGCTCGATCGCGAGTTGTTCAAGGAAAACGGACACTGGGCCGCGCATACGAAGCCGCGACCGTGGCCGCGCCCCGAGACGCTGTTGCAGCAACAGCAGTTCTGGACGCTGTTCCAGGCCTGCCTCGACCATCTTCCCGAGCAAATCGGACGCGTGTTCATGATGCGCGAATTCCTCGATGTCGCGATCGCGGACATCTGCAGCGAATTGACGTTGACGACCAATCATTGCAGCGTGCTGCTGTATCGGGCGCGCACGCGCCTGCGCACCTGCCTCAGCGAAAAAGGACTGACGACCGAAGATGCTGCCGGGGAAATGTAGCAACGTGACGCGACTGCTGTCGGATGCGCTCGATCGGCGTTTGACGCTGCACGAGCGGATGCAGGTGCACGTGCATTTGCCGACTTGTAGCGGATGCCGGGCTTATCGCGGACAAATCGGGATGCTGAGGGTTGCCGCGCAGGTGGCGGCGGGGCGGGATGGGGTGGACGCGATGGGGGATGGTTAGCGGCGCGGCGCGGATATCGTTCCGGCCGGGCGGTGTGGGGGCTCGGTGACGAGCTGGTTTTCGCGGCGTGCGGTGATGTTCGCTGCGTGATCCGAGCGACGGGTGGTCGGTGGTCTGCGGATGGACTTGGGGAATCCGGTGCGCTTGGCCGTTGTCGCTGTGTGTTGCTGGCGGCTGCGGTTTCCGGGCTGCGGAAAGGGCGGTATGGCGAGGCGTCGGCGAGGCGTGGTTTTGGCCGGCTGATCCGGTGCGTTTTTTAGGTGTCGCTGGTGTCGCTGGTGAGCGATGCCCGGGCAGTGCGTCGCGGAAAGCGATCTCAATCATCAACCCGGTGCGCATGCGCCGGGCTGATGCAATCGGAAAAATACGCCGAACAATAATTATTCGAACAGCGCGCGCACCGATTCAGGCGGCCGCCCGATGGCAGCCTTGCCTCGATACACGACGATCGGACGCTGCAGCAGAATCGGATGAGCGGCAATCGCTTCGTATGCCTGGACATCAGTGAGATCCGCGCGAGCCAGATCCAGCGTCTTGTACGGCTCCTCGCCATCGCGAAGCATGTCGCGCACCGGACGGCCCAGCTGACGATGCAGTACTTCAAGCTCATCGACGGTCGGCGGCGTCTTCAGATACTCGACTACGTTCACCTGGGTGCCGGTCGTGTTCAGCGTATCGACGAGCGCGAGCGTCTCGCGGGACTTCGAGCATCGGGGGTTGTGATAGATCGTGATCATCTTTCAGGCCTGGATGGTAGAGGCCCGTATTGTAGCCAGTCTGATTACGGGCGTTTCGGTGGAGCAGGGGTGAGGTTGAGGAGGGGCCCGGATTCGCTGCGATTGAGGAGCGCATCGCCGGAACTGTGCGAGCGAAGCGTGCTTGAAACGTTTATGCGCATAAAGTGTGTTGTGCGGCCGAGCATCAAAACGCTCGCGGCAGACGAAGGGGCGCGGCTAACAATGGCTCCGCGCGATGACGTAGCGAGAGCGGTAAAAGCGGATGGCCTCGCCACGCGCAAACGCCATCACGCGGGCTGACAACTACACCACGCCGATACGGCCATCGGTCAGGATCGTGTCGAACATGAGGATGGCCAAGCACGCCGTGCCTCGCGGAGTTTATGCGCATAAAGCTGCATGCATCCGGGCAGGTCTAGCGGCTATCTCTTCGCGTGATCTGTGCTTGAGTCCCGCAGCAAGCTGCGGGCAGGGCTCGATAGCATCCCGAACAGCAGCGCACGCGACTCTATGCGTCATCGTCAACGTGCAACCGTTGCGGTCGCCATCTTCAACAGGTTTATGCGCATAAACGCTGAGATGACTGGCACGCAGCCACCGCGCCATCCCGAGCATCCCGAGCATCCCGAGCATCCCGAGCATCCCGAGCATCCCGAGCATCCCGAGCATCCCGAGCATCCCGAGCATTTCAGCAGCCTGCGCAGCGCAGACGCACCCGTCGAAGCTCAAGGTCGAACGGCGGATCCCGCCGGCGAATATCCGCCGCCCCCTCCAAAGTTTATGCGCACAAACTCGCCTTCCAGGGCAGCAGATCTCCTGAGCACGCGAAAGGGCAGATGCCTCCACATCGCAGCGAGCAACTGGCTTCTCCGACATGAAACCACCCCTTCTGTCGGTCCGCTATCCAGCCACTCATCGACCGTTCATAGCCGCACAACCGCGACACCTCGGCCACCCGATATTCGCCGCCTCGTTTATGCGCATAAACCGATAGCCCGAATGGCTAATGCGTAGTTGGTGAACGACAATTTCATTGAAATATAAATATCGTCCTGTAGAATTCCAACGACCAAAAACAGGAGTGAAAATTGGCCGCAGAAATCATTGCAGTCACTCAACAAAAAGGTGGCGTCGGCAAAAGCACGATTGCCATGCACCTCGGCGCGGCATTCCACGAGAAAGGGAAGCGCGTCCTCGTCATCGACGCTGACGGTCAAAACACACTGGTTCACTGGTCAAGCGCGTCCGGCGATAGCGACACCGGCATTCCTTTCCCGGTCGTCAACCTCGCAGAAGCCGGCGGCCAGATCCATCGCGAGATCAAGAAGTTCATCAACGACTACGACATCATCGTCGTCGATTGCCCACCGTCGATCACGGAGAAGGTGTCCGGCGTCGTACTGCTGGCCGCTTCGATCGCCGTGATCCCGACTTCGTCGTCGCCGGCCGATTACTGGTCGAGCGTCGGGCTGGTCAAGCTGATCCAGCAGGCGCAAGTGATGAACGAAGACCTCCGTGCCGTCTTCCTGCTGAACAAAACCGAAGAGAAGCGGATGCTGACGCGCGAGCTCAAGCGCGCGCTCGAGGAACTCGGCTTCCCGTTGTTGAAGACGCAAATCCCGACCCGGGAAGCGTACAAGCAGGCGATGGCGCTCGGTCAGACCGTGCTGCAGATGAACGATCGCGGCGCCAAGCTGGCCGCTGCGGAAATCCGCGCATGTGCCGACGAAATCGTCGCCATGCTGCCCTGACTTTATGCGCATAAAGGAGTCACATGAAGCCCTCCCAATTTGCAAAAGGATTCCAGGCGCGCCCGGATATCACGACGAGCGAGAAGCGTACGGCGCTTGATCGGCTGAATGCCATCGACGGCATCGTCAAGTCCGAGACTGCTACACCCGCGCCGACGAAGTCGGCGAAGAAGGACATCGCACCGCCGCCCGTTCCGGAAGTCGTGCCCGATTCGCTGTCCGACGAGTCGGCGCAATATCGCGCGTGGCGTCTCGAGAACCGCTATGCCCCCGGCCAGGTGATCGAGCTGCCGCTGAAGACGATCAAGCATAGCCCGTTCAATCCGCGCCACTTCTATCTGAAATCGTCGATCGCCGAGCTCGCGGTCAACCTCGCGAAGCAGGGGCAACAGCAGGCGATTCACGTGATTCCGGACTACGACAATCCGGGCACGTATTTCGTCAGCGACGGCGGCCGCCGCGTGCGCGCACTGAAGGAAGCGAACAAGGAATCGGTGAAGGCGATCGTGATCGACGTGCCGATCGGTATCCAGAGCTACAAGCTCGGTTACGACCTGAACGTGCAACGCGATTCGCAGACGGTGTTCGACAACGCCGTCGTGTGGCGCCGCTTCCTCGACGACAAGCATTTCCAGAGTCAGAAGGAGCTGTCCGAACATCTTGGCCTCGACGAGTCGACGGTCGCCGTTGCGCTGTCGATCGGCAAGCTGCCGGAAGCCGTCATGCAGGAGATGGTTGCGCGTCCCGATCGCTTCGGTTCGAACATGGCGTATCAGGTCGGCCGCTATCACAATGCGCGCGGCACCGAAGCCACGCTGCGACTGATCAACAAGATCGTGTCGGACGACCTCAGCACGCGTCAGGTGTCGGACATCGTCAAGGGCCGTGTCGCGGCACAAGAGACACCGAAGCCGGCGGGGCGGCAGCGCTATGCGCAACGTCTGGAGATCAAGCTCGGCGGCAAGTCGGTCGGCGACCTGAAGTCGTATGGCGAAGACCGCATCGAACTGCGCCTACGCGGGCTTCCGAAGGAAAAGCGCGACGCGATTCTCGAGCAGCTCGAGCGGATGCTGTTGTCGGAGTGATGGAAGCGGCCGGCAGGGCCTGGCGACGCGCCGGGCCCGCGCGGTAGGCGGGGGTGGCCGGCGGCGGCCCGTCAGCGGGCCTGAGCGGGCCTCAGGCGGCCCGCGATTGATTCAGGGTGAACGACAGCAGGTCGCCGTCGGTCGGCTCGCCCCAGGTCTTCTGGGCCAGCCAGTCGAAAAATGCCGTCTCGGCCAGCTTGGACTCGAGGCCGCGCTTGCGCCAGTCGTCACGCAGGTGCGAGCCCATCGTCGGCAACACCTCCGACTCGAACGACTCGCGCGCCACTTCGCGCTCGGCGTCGCCCTGCTCCTCGTACAGCACCTTCGCTTCCTTGCGGCGAAACGCCGAGAATTCGCTCAGCAGACGCGCCTTCAAATCGTCCGGCTGCGCCGCGACGACCTTCGCCGACGGCGTGCCGGCCGGCAGCGCGTCGACGGACTCGACCGGCGGCGCATAGCCCTTCTTCAGCGCATCCTTGAACAATGCGGGCGCACTGCGCACCGGCGGCAGCGTCGTGCTGCGCATCCGCTGCTCGGTCATCTGCAGCGCCGCGCGAATCCGGTTTTCCTCGCTGTCCGCGTAGAGCGTCTGCGCTTCCTTGAGCGGAATCCCGAGCTTCACCATCCGGTCGACCAGCGTGCTGTCGAACACGTTCGGATGCTCGTCGAGCGCAAGCATCGGCTGCTTGCGCTCGGTCACGCGGAACTGGATCTCCGCGACCCGCCGCCCTTCACGATGCTCGATCAGCTCGACGAAGATGTTGGTGACCGCGTTGACCTCGGCGATCGCCGGACGCAGATAGTCGCGCTTGAAGTACTTGTACTCGCGCTTCGCCTCGTCACCGGCTTCCGTGTCCGGCGTGCCCGACAGAATCGGACGCCACCATTCCCACGGCTCGCGCATCGTCAGATGGCTCGGGTTCGTCAGATAGCGCACGCAGATTTCGTACAGCGCAAGACCGGCGCTGCTGCGCAACTGGCTCTGGAACTGCAGGCTCAGGCGTGCGTACTGGACCGGGTCGAGCAGCTTCTTCTTGATCTTCGGCGCGAACGAGAATTCGACCCACACGCGTCGGGTGGCCGGATCCTCGAGAATTTCGGCATCGGCGATCAGCGTCGAGATGCCCCACTTGCGGCCCGGCTTCTGGCTCGACGTGCCCGTGCTCCATTCGACCTGGACCGACACCATGCGGCGCAGGTGTTCCTTCACCAGCGCGGTGTCGTTCGAATCGAAGGCGGAATTTGCGACGATGTCCGACAGCAGCGCGCGATAGGTATCGCCCGAGTCGTCGGCCTGCTGCGCGACGGCGAGCAGGACGTTGAACAGCTTGCGGGTCAGGAGCGTGATCTTGCCGCTCTTCGGCTGAATTGCGATCGCCTCGACGGCCTTACGCAATTCGGCTGAACTGGCACTCACCACATCCACATCGGTTTTCTTGGCGCGCTTCGTGGCCATGCGTCGGGTCGGAAGAGAAGTTTCCCGGAAGGATAGCGCCTGTGGTGATGTGCGTCCAGAACGACATACTCACCATAGCCGGTGAAGCGCGCGTGCAAAGCAGCACTCACCCCAGCGGCCTCCCGAAAACGCTCACCGGTCCGAAATCAGGGCGTTCCGGACTCTTCCAGACGTGTCGCGGGATGCGCCGGTTCACAGATTTTTGCCTGTGCACGACACGTGCGAAACCGGCTCCCGTATCACCTCACCTTTCGATTTGTCGTAATTTTACGACTGCTTCGACATGCGCCGGTCACAGCGTCGCCACTGCATGTCACGACATCGCTTCGGCGGCCCTGTGCAAGCCTGTATGCATGTACAGGCGCGGCTGGCCGGCCGATCGCGATCATCTCCGGCATCCGGAAACGCGGCCCGAAAAGCGGCTCCGAAGCGTGGAGCCAACCTGCTTCACAGGCCCAGGCGCGCATTGTACAGCGCACAGAATGCGTTCGGTCCCGAAAATCCTCACCCAATCAACCCGTCATTCTGTGATCCGCACGCCAACGAATCCCCGACACACGCGGGATTGGCCGCCAAGACCTCCCGAAAAGCCTCACCTTATTGAAAAAAGCGGCGCTGCAACGGACGCAAAAGCGACTCCCGAAAAATCTCACCGTAACCGTCTTGGTATCAAAAATCTCAATGGCGTCCGATACTTAGGCGCAACTGGCGTTCCGCGGGGTCCGGTGATCTTCCCCCGAAAAATCTCACCTTTCCGGCATCGAAGCGAGTACGACAGCTGTGTGTCGACTCCCGAAAAACCTCACCTGTGCCAAAAAGTGGCACAGAAAAAATCGGATTTCGGCCAGTCCTGGCGGGCATTTCACCGAATTCCTCGGGTCACAGGTCCTGAAAAGCCTCACCTTTGACCAATTTTCGGGCAAACAGCACTCCCGAAAATTCTCACCTGTGAGCGTGCCCGCCGGCTGTGATTTATCTCCTGAAAAACCTCACCTCAACGGGATCCGGGCAGGAAAACCCGGATTTCCCTCCCGAAAAGCCTCACCTTTCGGGCTTCACAGGCCTCACTGGGTGCTTTTGCTGTGCAAAATGGCGGCCGGTTCCCGGAAACCCTCACAGCAAATCCGCTGCGAGTCCCGTGAAACCTCACCTTTCTGGAAAAACGCCTAAAAGATGGGCAGAATCGGGGCAGGAAGAAGGTCCCGCAAAATCTCACCTATGTCTGCACAGGCAGAAATCTGTGCATGCCGACACAGTGCGGGTTCTGCGGCTGTGCGACCCCGAAAAGCCTCACCTTTGGGAAAACGCGTGTTTCACTGTGATCCCGAATCCGCTCACGATCTTTCCTGCATCGGCTCACGCAGCTCCCCGAACCCCATCACTTCTGCTCCCGCAAAAGATCACCTTGATTCCCGTAAAACTTCACCTCGTCGCCCGGAAAGCCTTGCTACATAAGGCTGTGCCGTGGCGTTAACGTTTTTAACTAAGGGTTCAAGGGTGTTTACTTCTAATACTCTCAAGACATTCGTTCCCGAGTTTTCCACAGACACACCAACCCCTGAACACCCACAGGCTGCGATATCAGTCGTCATGTGAAACAAATGCCCTTTTTGGGGGCATGCAGGAAAATGCTTGCAATACAATGACTTGACGGACTTTCTTCGCTTTGTTTCACGGAATTTGAAGCATGGCTCGCCTGGATCGGCTCACAGACCCGATTTCTGTGCAAAGCGACGTAAATTCGCGACGGTCGACGAAAACAAGTATCAAAAGACACGTATTTCGTTATGATCGCAACATATCAATGTCTGTGAGCCATGCCATGACGCTGGATGAAATCCGCCACGCCATCCGGGAAGAACTCGAATCGCTACGCGCGAGCGGCGCTCGACGCCAGGAATTGTCGCTGCATGCGTGCAAGCGTTTGTTTTTCGATCTCGGCATTCGGCCGTCAGCTGCCAACGTCCGGGATCTGACCCAGACCGGCAGCGCCAGCGACATTCCGAAGGACATCGATCATTTCTGGGAACGCATTCGCTCCGCGTCCAAGGTCAGGCTCGACGGCGCGGCAATTCCAAAAGCTGTGGAGGAAAAGGCGGGGGCGTTGCTCGGTGCGCTCTATGAAGAAGCGTTGAAAGCCGCCCGGGAGAGCCTCGACGTCGACCGCGAACAGATTCGCGCAGGCGTGACCGATGCGGAGCAGCGTCTGCGCGACGCCACGGTTCGCCAGGAAACGCTCGAAGAGGCACTGGCTCGTAGCGAAACCCGCAACGACCAGTTGCAGACGCGCGTGACCGAGCTCGAAGTCCAGCTCGCGTCGCAATCGACTCACGGTTCGGCAAACGAAGCGACGCTGCTCACCACAGTCGCCCGACTGGAAAAGGAACTGGCCGCAATGGCCGGCCGCGTCGACGCCGAACAGACGCAGAACGCGGCGCTACGCGATCGCATCGATACGCTGCAGGCCGAGTTGCAGCAGCGCACCGAACACTATGCGCAGCAGATCAAGGACGCGGTGGCCGAAGCCGAACGCCGCGTCAAACCAATGCTGGTCGAACTCGATTCGCTGCGCAGCATGGCATCGACCTACCAGAGCGGCCTGCGCGACGTGCAGCGCAAGGAATTCGATTTCCTTCAGCAACTGAGTTCGGCCAAGGCCCGCGCGGACCGGCTCGAAGAGCAGTTGCGGACCCAAAGCGACGAACTGGAGCGCGCGACGCGCGATGTGAGCACGCTGCGCGCGAGCCGCGGGATGAGTCCGGAGATTTCGGCGCTGATTCAGCGGCTGGCCGATGCCGGTCAACTGGACGCGGACGCGTTTTCCGCGATCGGGACGTCGCTGGATCATGAGATTCCGGTTCCGAACCAGTGCCCGCATTGCGATGGAGAGCCGGAGCTGTCACATGGTGACGACGGCTTCGAAGTGTCGTGCCCCGAATGCGAACATGCGTCGGGGGCATGGCCTTCCCGATTCGAGGCTGTCGTGCGCTTTGCCCGCAGCTGAGCCGGCGATTGCCGGCGCGGCTTCACAGGTGAGATTGTCCGGGAAGCTTGAGGTGAGGTTTTTCGGGAGCTGAGAAACGGTGAGGCTGCGCCACACAAGGCTGCTCACGGATCATGTCGCGTGAGCAGCCTGCTCCGAATCAGTGAGTTTCATCCTGGTCGGACGCATCACCGTTGGCGAGATCGTCGCGCCAGTTTTTCCATGCGCGATGCAGGCGGTTCGACGAGATCGGCCGCATGAAACCCAGCCATTTGCCGACCCGCTCGGGCGGTACGTCGTGTTCGAACAATTCGGCCGCGTAAGTGTTGCGCAGCGTTTGCGGACTCGCGCGCGCGGTGCGCGACGACGTGAGCCCGGCGGATTCGACGATCGCATCGATCGCGCGGAGCATCGTCGCCTTGTGCATCGGCCGCCCGGCATGCGATGCGGGGAATACGAGTTCGCCCGGAATTTCCTGACGCTTGCGTTCCACGAGCCACGCTTCGAGCAGCGCGATCGCGAACGACGCGAGATGGGTTTCGCGCGCGAAATCGGGATGCGTCGACTGGATCTGCAGCGAGGTGCCGCTCGTATTGATGCAACTAATCGTAAGTGCGCGTGCTTCGCCGGTTTTCACGCCGGCGCCCAGAAACGCGGCGACGAGCGCGCGATCGCGCCGCTCCTTCCAGTACGCGGAGCCGGACACGCCGATCGGCGAAAACAGGTAAGCCAGCAACTTTGCGCGCTCGGCCGGTGTCAGGAAACCGGTCGGTTCGTTGTCGCGAGCTTTTCGCCAGGTCGCTTCGCCATCCTGAGCAATGAAGCGGGCGGGGTTGGTCGACGCGAACTCGGTACGCCGGATATGGTCGAGCACGCGCTCGATCAACCGTAAATAGCGCATGCGTTGCGTTTTCCGGATCGGGAGCTCGCCAACGAAGTGAGCGATCGACGCGGTATCGACCGTAGCGAGGTTTTTCTGATGAGCACTCAGCCAGGTGAGAAACGCGCCCCATTGCGCGCGATAGACATCGGCCGACGAGCGACGGTAGTCCTGCATGGCAAGCCATGCGTCGAACGCGGTTTCGGGCGAAAGGATCCAGTCGGACGCGCCGCGGTCGAACAGGTCCTTTTCTTCAGGCCGTACGGGGATGTCGGGGGGCGTGGGAAGAGACATGTCATTTATTCCGTTAGTTGCGTGTATGGTAGCCCTTTCCGCAACGTCGCGGGCAGTAAGCAGGATGCTGGAGCAGGCCGCCGCGCTGGACGGCCCCGAGCCTGGCGTCAGTCGCCCCAAGCCTTCGACGGGCGGTGAGCGCGCTCGCGAGACGACGCGTTCTGCGACGCCGCCGCTGCTTCATAGGCGAGCACCGCGAACGAGAAGACGGCGGGGAGTGCGTTCGATCGGCCGAAGTCGATCGGATCGTCCGTTTCGGGAAAGGTCATGTCCGACGGGCGTTCGAACAGCTGGCGCATGCCGGCGTCATGCCGGCTGGCAAAGCCGAGATCGGCGAGCGCCTCGGCTTCGATGGCGTGCAGCAGACGCCACGACAACGGGACGCGCTGGCGGATGTAGCGCCCGGCAATATGGTGGACGATCAGTTCGAGGTCGTGCGCGGCGGCCTTGAAGCTGAGCGCGGCCAAATCTTGTTCTTCTGTCATCGCAGGCTCCTGTCGACCGAAGCAGGCGCCTCGGTGCGCCGACTCCGGCCATGCATGGCGGAATGTTTGTATACTGTACAAACATACAGTATTTTCCGCAACTGGCCTTTCGGCCAGCTATCCGCATCGTCAGCGATGAATCACGATCAGGAGTGCGCGTGCTTCGGCCTTGCCGGGGTTGCGGATGGCGTGCGGCGTGTCGGCCGGATAGCGTGCGGTGTCGCCCGTTTTCAGGCGCCGGCTCGCGTCCGCGGCTTCGATTTCCATCGCGCCCTGCAGCACGGTCAGGTGTTCGCGCGTGCCGGGTTCGTGCGCGTTCGATACGAGCGCGCCGCCGCCCGGCAGCGTCAGCTCGTACCACTCGAACCTGCCGGCCAGATCGATCGGGCCCCACACGCGCAACTGGTAGCGGCCGTCGTGGCCGGCGAGCGTCGGAATGTCGTGCGGGCCGTCCACACGGATCGTCTCGGGCGCTTTCGGTTGCGAGAACAGTTCGTCGAGCGTGATGCCCAGCGCGTTCGTGAGCCGCCACGCGACCGCGATCGTCGGGTTGGCCTTGTCGCGCTCGATCTCGGAGAGCATCGATTTCGATACGCCGGCCGCGCGCGACAGGTCGTCGAGCGTGAGCTTGCGCTCGTTGCGCAGACGCTGGATCTGCTCGCCGACGCGCGGCGGCGTCACGGCCGGCTGCGGCGGTGCGGCGTCGGCACGCGTGCGACGCGACGCGGGGGAACTTGCCATTTGATTTCCGTTCGCTTAGAGTTGTTCGATATTTCGAATTCTAGTTCGGAATATCGGATAAATGCGGTCAACCGAACGACCGACTATAACAGTAGCAGGCCGTTGCGCTGCCGCCACGAGTGGCGCGCGACGGATTGCGAAACCCTGTCAGGAGCTTTGCGATGCGTGATGCCTTTCTCGCCCAGGTGCGCGGGACGCTCGACCAGATCCGCGCGGACGGCTTTTACAAGACCGAGCGCGAGATCGCGAGTCCCCAGGCCGCGGCCGTGCGGCTCGCCGGCGGTGCCGGCGTGCTGAATTTCTGCGCGAACAACTATCTGGGTCTGGCGAACGATCCGCGCCTGATCGCCGCGGCGCAGGCCGGGCTCGATCAGGACGGCTTCGGCATGGCGTCGGTGCGCTTCATCTGCGGCACGCAAACCGTGCACAAGCAGCTCGAGCGCGCGCTGGCCGCGTTTCTCGGCACCGAGGACAGCATCCTCTATTCGAGCTGTTTCGATGCGAACGGCGGCCTGTTCGAGACGTTGCTCGACGAGAACGACGCGGTGATCAGCGACGAGCTGAATCACGCGAGCATCATCGACGGCATCCGTCTGTGCAAGGCGAAGCGGTTTCGCTACAAGAACAACGACCTGTCCGACCTCGAGGCGAAGCTCAAGGAAGCCGACGCAGCGGGCGCGCGCCACAAGCTGATCGCGACCGACGGCGTGTTCTCGATGGACGGCATCATCGCCGACCTGAAAGGCATCTGCGACCTCGCCGATCGCTACGGCGCGCTCGTGATGGTCGACGATTCGCACGCGGTCGGCTTCATCGGCGCGCATGGCCGCGGCACGCCCGAGCATTGCGGCGTCGACGGCCGCGTCGACATCATCACCGGCACGCTCGGCAAGGCGCTTGGCGGCGCATCGGGCGGTTATGTCGCGGCCCGCCGCGAGATCGTCGAGCTGCTGCGTCAGCGTTCGCGCCCGTACCTGTTCTCGAACACGCTGACGCCGAGCATTGCCGCAGCGTCGCTGAAGGTGCTGGAACTGCTCGGCAGCGACGAAGGCGCGACGCTGCGCGAGCGCGTGCGCGAGAACGGCGTGCGTTTCCGCGAACAGATGACGGCCGCGGGCTTCACGCTCGTGCCGGGCGCGCACCCGATCATCCCGGTGATGCTCGGCGACGCGCAACTCGCGACGAACATGGCCGACCGGTTGCTCGCCGAAGGCGTCTACGTGATCGGCTTCTCGTTCCCGGTCGTGCCGCGCGGTCGTGCGCGCATCCGCACGCAGATGAGTGCCGCGCATACGCCCGAACAGGTCGATCAGACGGTCGCCGCGTTCGTGCGCGTCGGCAAGTCGCTCGGTATCGTCTGACGGAGGCGCGATCATGAAAGCACTGGCAAAGCTCGAGCGCGGCCCGGGCCTCACGCTCACGCGCGTGAAGCGCCCCGAAGTCGGACACAACGACGTGCTGATCAAGATTCGCCGCACGGCGATCTGCGGCACCGACATCCATATCTGGAAGTGGGACGACTGGGCCCAGAAGACGATTCCCGTACCGATGCACGTCGGACACGAATACGTCGGCGAGATCGTCGAGATGGGGCAGGAAGTGCGCGGCTTCGCGATCGGCGATCGCGTGTCCGGCGAAGGTCACATCACGTGCGGTTTCTGCCGCAACTGTCGCGCGGGCCGCCGGCATCTGTGCCGCAACACCGTCGGCGTCGGCGTGAACCGCGAGGGCGCATTCGCCGAGTATCTGGCGATTCCCGCATTCAACGCGTTCAAGATTCCGCCGGAGATCTCCGACGATCTCGCGTCGATCTTCGATCCGTTCGGCAACGCGACGCATACGGCGCTGTCGTTCAACCTCGTCGGCGAGGACGTGCTGATCACCGGCGCGGGCCCGATCGGCGTCATGGCGGTCGCGATCGCGAAGCACGTCGGTGCGCGCAACGTCGTGATCACCGACATCAACGACTACCGCCTCGAACTCGCGCGCAAGATGGGCGCAACGCGCGCGGTCAACGTCGCACGCGAGTCGCTGCGCGATGTGATGGCCGACCTGCGGATGACGGAAGGCTTCGATGTCGGCCTCGAGATGTCGGGCGTGCCGAGCGCGTTCACGAGCATGCTCGAGGCGATGAATCATGGCGGCAAGGTCGCGCTGCTCGGCATTCCGCCCGCACAGACGGCGATCGACTGGAACCAGGTGATCTTCAAGGGGCTCGAGATCAAGGGTATCTATGGTCGCGAGATGTTCGAGACCTGGTACAAGATGGTCGCGATGCTGCAAAGCGGCCTCGATTTGTCGCCGATCATCACGCACCGCTTCGCGGCCGACGATTTCGAGCAAGGCTTCGCCGCGATGCTGTCCGGCGAAAGCGGCAAGGTGATTCTCGACTGGACGACCTGAATGCCGAAGGGCGGCGCGGCCGTCGCGTCGCCTGCCCGCCCGTATCGGCGTTCGACTTCCCGGCCGTCCGCAGGTCGGGTGCGTGCATAAGGTGAGAAGATTCGGGAGCGCGGTTCAGCCGTCGAATCGGCTCCGCTTCGACGGCTCGATACCCTCCACCGCACACGAGTCGTACCGTAGCGCGCGCCTCCTTGCTGCCGGTTTTCGCGCCGTTGCGCTGTGATTCACCGCGTTTCCGTCGAGCGCCGCCGAAGCCGCTCACCCGTCATTCGCCGCGCGCCATCCAGTTCCGCGCGTTCGCTTTGCCCGCCGCGCGCCCCGCCGTGCCGCCGAACCATTCGACGAGAAAGTCGATGAACGCCACGACCTTCGCCGAAGCGTTGAGCCGCTCACCGCATACCGCATGGACGTCCGCGCCCGGCAGCGACCATTCCGGCAATACCACCGCCAGCGCCCCCGAGCGCAAATGCGGGTAGACGTCCCACTCCGAGCGCATCAGCACGCCGTGGCCTTCGAGCGCCCAGACGAGCGCGGTCTCGCCGTCGTTGCTGCTCAACGCACCGCGGACCTTGATCGTTTCCTGCTTGCGCCCCCGGCTCAGGTGCCACGTCCCGTAGGCCGCATCGTTCTCGCGCAGCACGATGCACTTGTGCGCATGCAGATCGCGCGGCGTGGCGGGCGTCCCGGCCTGCTTCAGATAGGCCGGCGACGCGCATAGCAGCCGGCGGTTCGGTGCGATCCTGCGCGCGACGAGCCGCGAATCGGGCACCTCGCCGAACCAGATGCCGACGTCGTAGGCCTCGTCCGCGAGGCGAATCGAACGATCGGTCAGCGTCAGTTGCACTTCCACTTCCGCATAGCG
Organism: Burkholderia anthina; assembly: GCF_902498995.1. GTDB lineage: Bacteria > Pseudomonadota > Gammaproteobacteria > Burkholderiales > Burkholderiaceae > Burkholderia > Burkholderia anthina. Next base: position 280,979 of record NZ_CABVLY010000002.1, on the reverse strand, counting down.
CCGCGCGAACTCGGATATCGCCGGCGCGATGTGGCGCCGGCCGAAGCCGAAGGTCGCGTTCACGCGCAGCAGCCCTTTGGGTATCGCTCGCGCGCTCGACACCATCCGGTCGAGTTCCTCGAGTTCGAGCAGCAGCCGCGCCCCGTGCGACAGATACAGCTCGCCCTCCTGCGTGACGCTGATGCGCCGCGTGGTGCGGTTCAGCAGCCGGACCCCGAGCCGGGCCTCCAGCCGCGCCAGCCGTGCGGTGACCGCGGGCGGCGTGACGCCGACTTCGCGCGCCAGCGCCGACAGGCTGCCGTGCTTGACCAGTTGCACGAAAAACGCGAGATCGGAGATGGAATCCACTGACAGACCTATTTATAAACTGAAGTTAAAAATAGATTAAATGAAAATGCATTATATGCATCAACCATCTCTATAGACTAGTTCCCATAGCAAGCCCGCTTGCATTCAACGTCCTTCACTGACGTATTCCCTCGCCCCATTCCATCGGAGGAGATGTGTCGCGCACGCTGTATCAGAAACTCGTCGATTCGCATACTGTCGCGAAGCTCGACGCAGAGCACGTCCTGCTTTACGCGGATCTGCACATCATGAACGAGTACACCAGTCCGCAGGCGTTCAACGGCCTCGTCGAGCGCGGCGTCGGCGTGTTGCGGCCGGGGCAGCAGATGGGCGTGGTCGATCATGTGATTCCGACGCGGCCCGATCCGGTCGGCAAGCGCGTGATCGCGATCGATGCGGCCGCACGCCAGGCGGCGAATTTCACGCGCAACTGCGCGCGATACGGCATCAAGCTGTTCGACGTCAACGATCCGCTGCAGGGCATCGAACACGTCGTCGCGCCCGAATCGGGCCTGATTCGCCCCGGCATGGTCGTACTGTGCGGCGACAGCCACACCACCACCTACGGTGCATTCGGCGCGCTCGGGTTCGGCATCGGCACGTCCGAGATCGAGCACGTGCTGGCCACGCAGACGCTGTCGTATCGCGTCGCGCATACGATGCGCATCCGGATCGACGGCCGGTTGCCGGCGGTCAGCACTGCGAAGGATCTCGTACTGTGCGTGATCGCGAAGATCGGCGCGCAGGGCGCGCGCGGCTATGCGGTCGAATACGTCGGCGACGCGATTCGCGCGCTGTCGATGGAAGCGCGGATGACGCTGTGCAACATGACCGTCGAGGCCGGCGCGCGCGCGGTGCTGATCGAGCCGGACGACATCACTTTCGCGTACCTGCGCGCGCATCGCGGCAACCTGGACGAAGCGCGGATGGAAGCGGCGATCGACGCATGGCGCACGCTGCGCACGGATGCCGGCGCCGGGTTCGACCGTGAAATCGCGATCGACGCCGGCGACGTCGCGCCGTACGTCACGTGGGGAACGAGCCCCGACCAGGCGATTCCGGTCGACGGCCTGATTCCCGCGCCGCAAGACGGCGCGGACCGCGTCGCGAGTGCAGCCACCGCCCGCGCGCTGGACTATATCGGTCTCGCGCCGGGCGCATCGATCGAGGGCACGCCGATCGACCGGGTGTTCATCGGTTCGTGCACGAACGGTCGTATCGAGGACCTGCGCGCTGCCGCCGCGATGCTGCGCGACGGGATGCGGGTCGCGCCGACGGTGCGCGCGATGATCGTGCCGGGCTCCGGCACGGTGCGCGCGCAAGCCGAACGGGAGGGGCTGTCGGAGATCTTCATCAGGGCCGGCTTCGAATGGCGTCAGCCGGGTTGCTCGATGTGTCTCGCGATGAACGACGACGTGCTGCGCCCCGGCGAGCGCTGCGCGTCGACCACCAACCGCAATTTCGAGGGCCGTCAGGGGCGCGACAGCCGCACGCATCTGATGAGCCCCGCCATGGCCGCCGCGGCAGCGATCGCCGGGCGCATCACCGACATCCGCAAATGGGAGCACCGCGATGCCTGATTTCTCGCGCATGAACGGCGTGGCCGCGCCGCTGCCGATCGCCAATCTCGACACCGATCAGATCATGCCGAAGCAGTTCCTGCTCGGCACCGACAAGTCGGGCCTTGCCGCCGGCCTGTTGCATGACTTGCGCTTCCTGCCGGATGGCAGCCCCCGCGCCGGCTTCGTGCTGAACATGCCCGCTTATGCCGGTGCGAAGGTGCTGGTCGGCGGCGCGAACTTCGGTTGCGGCTCGAGCCGCGAACACGCGGTGTGGGGGCTGCAGCAAGGCGGCATCGAAGCGGTGCTCGCGCCGAGCTACGGCGAAATCTTCTACTACAACGCGGCGAACAACCGGCTGCTCGCCATCGTACTGAAACCGGAAGAGATCGACGCCATCACCGCGGAGATCTCGAACCCGGCGACCCATCGCATCGCGATCGACGTCGCGGGGCAGACGGTGCGCACCGCATCGGGCCGCACCTATGCGTTTCGCATGGACGAGCGGCACCGGCAGATGTTCCTCGACGGCCTCGACGTGCTCGGCGCGTCGCTGAGGATGCTGCCGCAGATCGACGCATTCGAAGCGCGTCATCGCGCGGACAACCCCTGGGCGAGCGTACTGCCGCTGTCCGGCGACGCGGGTGAACGGCCCGCGCATCGCGAATGAACCCCTGTCTTCCAACTACAACCGATATGGAGAACCCCCGCATGAAACCCCTGATCGGCCTGATGCTCGGCGACGTCACCGGGATCGGCCCGGAACTGATCGTCAAGCTGCTGTCGCTTGCCGAGACGCGGCAGAAAGCCGACGTCGTGATCGTCGGCGACGAGCGCGTGCTCGAACTCGGCATGAAGGACGCCGGCCAGCGTATTCCGTACGTGAAGATCGCGCACGTGAAGGACGCGGTGCACGATGCGGCGGCGGTGCCGTTGATCGACCTGCACAACATCGACCCGGCCCGCTTCCCGCGCGGCGAACTGAACGCGGAATCGGGGCGCCTCACCGGCGAGACGCTCAAGGTGATGACCGACCTCGCGCTGGCCGGCGAGCTGGACGGCATCTGCTTCGCGCCGCTGAACAAGGCAGCGCTGCATCGTGGCGGCTGGAACTACCACGACGAGCACCAGATGTTCGCCGACTGGACGGGCCACGTCGGGTACTTCGGCGAAGTCAACATCATTCCGCAGTTCTCGACGTTTCGCGTGACCTCGCACGTCGCGTTGCGGCAGGCCGTCGACATGGTGAAGCCCGACCGGATCGAAGGCGCGCTCACGCTCGCTCACGACACGATGCGCGCCTTCGGCAAGACCGCGCCGCGCATCGGCGTCGCCGCGCTCAACCCGCACGGCGGCGAAAACGGCCTGTTCGGCGACGAGGAGATCCGGATCATTCGTCCGACGCTGGAAGCCCTGCGCGAGAAAGGTCTCGCGAGCGAAGGCCCGTTCCCGTCGGATACGGTGTTCATCAAGGCGCGCCGCGGCGACTTCGACGCGGTGGTGATCATGTATCACGATCAGGGGCAGATCGCGACGAAGCTGCTCGGCTTCTCGCAGGGCGTCACGTTGACCGGCGGCCTGAAGACCGTCTACGCGACGCCTGCCCACGGGGTCGCGTACGACATCGTCGGGCGCGGCGACGCGGACGTCGGTGCAACTGCGGCCGCCTTCGACGTCGCGACGCGCACCGCGAGCGCCCGGAAGGCGTCGCGCGAGGCGCTCGCGCACTGAACGAGATACGCGGCGTCCGCACCGGCCGCATTCCGCCCCGCTGCGCCGCCTGGAGACGGCGCGCGCAGCGCATCTGCAACAACGCGTTTACGCATTGCCATAGAGGTCAGTCATGCCCATGTTCGAAAATTTCACCAAAACGACGATCAAGACCAGCGGAGCCGAAATCGTGACGGTCAAGGGCGGCGAAGGGCCGCCGCTGCTGCTCATGCACGGCAACCCGTTCAATCACCTGTCGTGGCACAAGATCGCGCCGCGTCTCGCGAAGGAATTCACGGTCGTCTGCACCGATCTGCGCGGCTACGGCGACAGCTCGAAGCCGCCCGGCGGCGGCGACCATTCCGACTACTCGTTCCGCGCGATGGCGCAGGATCAGGTCGAGGTGATGGAAACGCTCGGCTTCACGAAGTTTTTCGCTGCCGGCCACGACCGCGGCGCGCGGGTGCTGCACCGGATGTGTCTCGATCACGGGAGCAAGGTGCTCAAGGCGGCGTTCATGGACATGCTGCCGCAGCACCATCTGCTGAACAACGTGACGCGCCAGTGGGGCAAGTTCTCGTGGCACTGGTTCTTCATGGTGCAGGACTACCCGACGCCGGAGACGATGATGGGCGCGGATCCGGAATTCTTCATCCGCCGCAAGCTGTCGAAGACCGACCAGGGCACGAGTTTCTTCGGCCCCGAGGCGCTCGCCGACTACATCCGCTGCATCAAGAATCCCGACGTGATCCACGCGATGTGCGAGGACTACCGCGCGACCTTCGGCATCGATCTCGACATGGACACCGCCGACTACGACGCCGGGCGCCGCGTGGACGTGCCGTCGCTGATCCTGTGGGGCGAGAAGGGCGGCGTCGGACGCAATCACGATGCCGCGCAGGTGTGGAGCCGCTACGCGAATCGCATCGTGCGGACCGCCACCGTCCCGTCGGGCCACTATCTGCAGGAGGAGTGTCCCGACGAAACCTACGAGGCGCTGAGCAGCTTCTTCCGGGCGTAGGCTTCGCGTCGGTTGTCCCGACCACGCATGCCGGCCGTCGCGACGCGACGCCGGCGCGCGGGTCCCACATAAAACAATGAATGGAGGAAGACATGTCCCTTTCGCAGCCGCAGCGAAGCAGGGCGAGGATCACGTTCGTCCTGCTCTGCATCATGGCGTTCATCATGTACGTCGACCGGACCAACATGTCGGTCGCCGCGCCCGTGATGAGCAAGGAACTCGGCTTCAGCAACACGCACCTCGGCTTCATCTTTTCCGCGTTCGCGCTCGCATACAGTTGCTTCATGATCCCCGGCGGCTGGCACAGCGACCGGATCGGCTCCCGCAAGGGCCTGTTGCTGTACGGCTCGCTGTGGGCGATCGCGACCATCGCGACGGGGCTGGTCGGCAGCCTGGTCGCGCTGGTTGCGGCACGTTTCTTCGTCGGCGTCGGCGAAGCGCCGATCTATCCGACGGCCGCGCGGATGATCGCCCGGGTGATCCCGGAAGAGCGCCGCGGCGCGGCACAGGGCGTGATGCATGCCACCGGGCGCATTGCCAACGCGCTCGCGCCGCTGATCGTCACCGGCCTGATCGTCGCCTTTTCATGGCGGCTCACGTTCATCATTCTCGGCGCGGTTACGCTCGTCTACATGGCGGTGATGTATCTGGGGCTCAACGAAGCCAGGCGGCATGACGACGCGTCGCCCGCCAGCCCCGCGCCGGTACGCAGCCCGGTCGACTGGCGGGACATGATGCGCCGGGTGTGGCCCGCCAGCGCGGCATGCTTCTGCCACGGATGGGTGCTCTGGTTCTTCCTGAACTGGATTCCCACCTTCTTTTCGCAGCGCTACGGGATGAAGCTGTCGCACAACGCGATCTTCTCCGCGCTCGTACTGCTCGGCGGCTCGCTCGGCACGGCAGCCGGCGGGATACTGACCGACTGGCGTTTCACCCGCACCGGCAACCGGTTGCGCGCACGCCGTGAAGTCATCATCTTCGGGTTCCTGTCGTCGATCGTCTGCCTGCTGCCGCTGCTGTTCACCCGCGACGTCACCATCAGCTCGCTCTGCCTCGGCTTCGCGTTCTTCTGCTCCGAACTGGCCGACTCGCCGTTGTGGGTGGTCGGCACGGAAGTCTCGCGCGAGCACTCGGCCACGTCCAGCGCGTGCACCTTCACCGGCATGGCGCTGGCGGGCGCCGTGTCGCCGATCGTCGTCGGCCTGCTGCTCGACGTGTCGCACGGCAGATGGGTGGTTGCATTCGCCGCGTCGATCGTCGTGCTGCTGCTCGGCCCGCTGTTCACGTTGTGGATCCGGCTCGACGATACACCGCCTTCCGCGGGCCGCGCGGAGGAACCGGCAAAGCAGGCCGGCCCCGACGCCGCACCCGCGATGTCCCGCTAGGCCGTCGTGCCGGGCCGGTGAAGATCGGCGGGATCCGCTCGGGCCGCCGGCGGCCGAGGGCGGGCGGCCCGGGAACGGGACACGTCCGCCAATACGATCGAGCCCGGCTCGACGTATTCGTCATCAAATTCAGTACAACTACTCGATAGATCGGCGATCGCTCCATCTCCGTCACGCGGTGGAACGGCAGTCGACACAACCAGGAGACAGTGATGAGCAACAGAGGGGCAACCCGCGGCATGAAGCCGCTTTGGGCGGGTATCGTCGCGGCGTCGTTGAGCGCGGGCGCGCATGCGCAATCGAGCGTGACGCTGTATGGCGTCGCCGATGCCGGCGTGGAGTTTCTCACCGGTGCGCCCGATGCGGCCGGCCACGCTTCGCATCTGGTGCGCGAGGAGTCCGGCGGCGTCAAGAGCAGCCGGATCGGACTCAAGGGCACGGAAGATCTGGGCGGCGGCCTGAAGGCGATCTTCACGCTGGAAGGCGGCATCGACATTACCCAGGGCAAATCGCAGCAAGGCGGACGCATCTTCGGCCGCCAGGCGTTCGTCGGTCTCGACAGCCGTTACGGCGCGCTGACGTTCGGCCGGCAGCGCGTGCCGATGTACGACTTTTCCGTGCGCTACGATCCGCTCGACTATGCCGTCTACGGCCTGAAGCAGACCGACGGGCAATTCACGGGCCGGGCCGACAACTCGGTCAAATACCACGGCCGTGCCGGCGCGGTCAGCTTCGAGGCGCTGTACAGCACCGGATACGACGCGACGATCGCGAACGGCGGCCAGGTGCCCGGAGAATTCAAGGTCGGTCGGGAAATCGGCGCCGCCGTCCAGTACGCCACCGGCCCGTTCGCGGCGATGGTGGTCTACGACATGCGCAACGGCACGTCCATCGCCACCCAGTCCGGCAAGGAGCAGCATTTCGCCGCGGCGGCGACCTATCGGATCGGCAAGGCCAAAGGGTTCGTCGGCTACCGGTGGCTGAGCAGCACCCTGCCGCTGGACTCGAGCACGCAAGCCCATGCCAACGAGTTCTGGGGCGGCCTCGAATATCGCGTGTCCGCGCCGCTCACGCTCGCCGGCGCCGTCTTCTGGACCGACATCACGTCGGCCGGCCAACGGCCGCTCTATCTGGCCGCGACCGCGAAATACCAGTTGTCGAAGCGGACGGCGCTCTATTCCGAGATCGGCTACGTGAAGAACAGCCACGGCTCGAATCTCGGCCTGAACGGCTACGATACCGACGTCGTTGCCGGCCACAATCAGACGGGCGCGATGCTGGGTATCGTTCATTACTTCTGAACCCGACGGGGGGGCGCCCGGCCTCCAGGGGATTCCTTCCTCCGGCGGCCGCGACTTCCGCCTGGCGCCGTGTCATTGCCGATCGTCGACGACCCGGCGAAGCCCCCCGCCCGAGCACCTTTTCGTTACCCGTTCACCCCTTCCGCCGGAAGGGCTTTCCGATGAATCGGTTGACGGAGGAGAATGATCGTTCTACCGTTAACCCATGAACACACATGACCCCCTGCCCGTCGAGCCGGACGTGCGCGCCCGGCTGCTCGACGCGGCCGAAGCGCTGATCTACTCGGGCGGAATCCACGCCACGGGCGTCGATGCGATCGTGAAGCGGTCCGGCGCGGCGCGAAAGAGCTTTTATTCGCATTTCGAATCGAAGGAAGCGCTGGTCGTCGCGGCGCTCGAACGTCGCGACGCGCGCTGGATGCGCTGGTTCGTCGACGCGACGCTGGCGCGTGGCAAGTCTGCGCGCGCGCAACTACTCGGCATGTTCGACGTACTGCGCGACTGGTTTTCGCAACCCGACTTTCACGGCTGTGCGTTCCTGAATGCGTCCGGCGAGATTGCCGACGCCGACGATCCGGTGCGGGTCGTCGCGCGCATGCACAAGGCGCGGTTGCTGGCGTTCGTGCGCGAGCGGTTCGACGCGTACGCCGACGAAGCCGGGATCGAGCGTCGCGGGCTCGCCCGCCTCGCGCGTCAATGGCTGGTACTGATCGACGGCGCGATCGGCGTGGCGCTCGTCAGCGGCGATGCCAATGCCGCGCGCGACGCGCGCGCAACCGCCGACCTGCTGCTCGATACGGTTTCCCGATCATCGAAGTAGTCCGTCCCGACGGCCGCGCTCGTGCGCGGCCGGAACCCTGAACAGGAGCATCCCATGTCCGTTTCCCCGGAAGTTCGTCCGCCCGTTCCGCCCTTCACGCTCGACACGGCGCGCCAGAAAGTGCGCGCCGCGGAGGATGCATGGAACACGCGCGATCCGCAGCGCGTGTCGCTTGCCTATACGCCGCAGAGCCGGTGGCGCAATCGCGCGGAGTTCGTGACGGGGCGCGACGAGATCGTCGGCCTGCTGCAGCGGAAATGGACGCGCGAGCTCGACTATCGGCTGATCAAGGAGCTGTGGGCGTTCGGCGGCAATCGCATCGCGGTGCGGTTCGCGTACGAATGGCATGACGATGCCGGCAACTGGTTTCGTTCATACGGAAACGAGAACTGGGAGTTCGACGAAAACGGCCTGATGGCGCATCGCCACGCGAGCATCAACGATTTGCCGATCCGTGAAGCGGACCGTTTGTACCACTGGCCGCTCGGTCGTCGTCCGGACGATCATCCCGGCTTGTCCGATCTCGGGCTGTGACACGCACGATGGTGTCGCGCCCGATCGTCCGTCGAGCGCGATGCCTGTGTTCAAAGGTGAGGAAATACGGGGGCAGCGCGTTGAGGTGAGCGTTTTCGGGAGAAGGCGCTTTCCGTGCCTGCGGTGTGGTGTTTTACGCGCGGCACCTCACCGATCGATCTTCGCGTGAGGCCGCGCGATTGCGCTGACGGAAGTATCGGACGCACGCGCATTCGCAAGACATGCGGTGAGGTTCGATCGGTGGGTATCCACACTCGATGCAACTCACCGCTCGATTTCAACGCGATACTCATCGCACCGATGCGCCGATGCACAACCGTGCGTGTCATCGAATCGCGTGGCTCACCGTTCGACATCGATACGCATGCACCGATACATACATCGGAATCGGAACAGGTGCGCAGCGGCATGCCGTGTCGCTCACCGCTGAACACGGCATGCATCGACGCCCATCCAGCTGCGCATCGTTCGCGGCGATCGTTCAGCCGGCGATCCGCGCCGCGATCGCCTCGCCCACTTCCCGTGTCCCTGCCTGACCGCCGAGATCGCGCGTGCGCGGCCCCGTGCGCAGCAGGTCCTCGATCGCCGCGACGATCGCGTCGTGCGCTTCGCGCTCGCGTCCCGCGCCGTTGCCGAGGAAGTCGAGCATCATCGCCGCCGACCAGATCATCGCGATCGGATTCGCGACGTACTGGCCCGCGATGTCGGGCGCGGAGCCGTGCACCGGCTCGAACAGCGACGGGAACGTGCGATCCGGATTCAGGTTCGCCGACGGCGCGATGCCGATCGTGCCCGTACAGGCCGGCCCGAGGTCGGAAAGAATGTCGCCGAACAGGTTCGATGCAACGACCACGTCGAAGCGGTCCGGCTGCAGCACGAAGCGCGCGCACAGGATGTCGATGTGCTGCTTGTCGACGGCGATCCCGGGATAGCGTTCGGCCATCTCGGCCGCGCGCGCGTCCCACCACGGCATGCTGATCGCGATGCCGTTGCTCTTCGTCGCGACGGTCAGGCGCTTCGCCCGGCGCTGCGCGAGATCGAACGCGAACTTCAGCACGCGCTCGGTGCCGTGGCGCGTGAAGATCGACTGCTGCATCACCACTTCGCGTTCGGTGCCTTCGAACATCGTGCCGCCGACCGACGAATATTCGCCCTCGGTGTTCTCGCGCACGATCATGAAGTCGATGTCGCCCGCCTTGCGGCCGGCGAGCGGCGACGGCACGCCATCGAACAGGCGCGCGGGCCGCAGGTTGATGTACTGATCGAATTCGCGGCGGAATTTCAGCAGCGAACCCCACAGCGAAATGTGATCGGGCACCGTCGCGGGCCAGCCGACCGCGCCGAACAGGATCGCGTCCATGCCCGACAACTGCGCTTTCCAGTCGTCCGGCATCATCTTGCCGTGCTGCGCGTAGTACTCGCAGCTGGCCCAGTCGATCTGCTCGAACTCGAAGCGGATGCCGAAACGCGCCGTAACGGCGTCCAGCGCGCGCAGCCCCTCGGGCATCACTTCACGGCCGATGCCGTCGCCGGGAATCACGGCAATCTTGTAGGTTCTGTCGCTCATGCAAGTCTCCTAGGCTGGTCGGGCCGCCGGCAGCATGCGCAGCGGAACATGCCGCCATTTTATTTATTTCCATTCGGATTAAAATCCAGCGAAAGGTTAATCGACTTTCCACGAATCGTGAATAAATCGCCGAATCTCGACGACCTGCGCGTGTTCAGCCTGGTCGTCCGTCTGACGAGCTTCAGCGCGGCCGCCGAGCAACTCGCGGTGTCGCCTGCCTATGTCAGCAAGCGCATCGCGTTGCTCGAGGCGCAACTCGGCACGCGGCTGCTGCATCGATCGACGCGCCGCGTGACGGTCACGGAGGCCGGCGAGCGCGTGTTCGCGCGCGCCGAGAAGATTCTCGACGACGTCGACCATCTCGTCGAAGACGTGTCCACCACGCGCACGGTGCCGCGCGGCACGCTGCGCATCTCGAGCAGCTTCGGCTTCGGCCGGCATGTCGTTGCGCCGGCGCTGCTCGACTTCTCCACGCGCTACCCGCAGCTGAACGTGCGGCTCGATCTGTTCGACCGGCTCGTCGACGTCGCGGGCGAAGGCTACGACCTCGACGTGCGCATCGGCGACGACATCGCCGATCACCTGATCGCGCGCCGCCTCGCGGCGAACTATCGCGTGCTGTGCGCGTCGCCCGACTATCTCGCGCGACGCGGCACGCCGCGCTCGCTCGCGGATCTCGCGTCGCACGACTGTCTCGCGATCAAGGAGCGCGACCATCCGTTCGGTGTCTGGCGGCTGAACCTGCGCGGCGAAACGGCAACCGTGAAGGTCGGCGGCGCGCTGTCGACGAACCACGGCGAAGTGGCCGTGCAATGGGCGCTGGCCGGGCGCGGGATCGTGTTGCGCTCGATCTGGGAAGCGGGGCCGCTGATCGAACGCGGCGCGCTGTGCCGCGTGCTGCCGGAAGCGCACCAGCCGGCGAACATCTGGGCCGTGTATCCGGAACGCGTCGCGGCGTCGGCGAAGGTGCGCGTGTGCGTCGATTTTCTGGCCGAGACGTTCGCCGGCCTGAACGCTGCGGCGAACGACGATCCGGGCTGAAATCGGCCAAAGGTGAGCTTTTTCGGGGGCAGGTTCCGGGTATCGTCTGACGCGCGTTTACGGTTCGCAACAGCGTCGTGAGCCGTAAACGCGATGGCGTTGCCGATCTGCTTGCCGAGGGCCGGCTCGCGACGAGGTCGACAGGCGACCTACGCCGCTTCCGCCACGCTCGTCGCGCCGAGCATCAGGTCGAGATTCTGCACGGCCGCGCCGGATGCGCCTTTGCCGAGATTGTCGAACACGGCGGAGAGCAGCACTTGACCGTGCTCGTCGTTGACGAACACGCCGAGCCGCAGGTCGTTCGTACCGTTCAGCGCCTCGGGATCGAGATGCGTGATCGTGCGCGCGTCCGCGAGCGGCGTGACCTCGACATGGCGCGCGCCGGCGTAATGGTGCGCGAGACATGCATGCAGCAACTCACCGGTCGTGCCGGCCGGGAGAAGGCGCAGGTTGATCGGCACGGTCAGCACGATGCCTTGCCGATAGGCGCCGTAAGCCGGCACGAACAGCGGACGATGCGCGAGCCCGGCATGCAGCTGGATCTCGGGCACGTGCTTGTGCGCGAGCGCGAGGCCATAGACCTGCAGCGGTTTCGCGCGAGCGGCACCGTTCGACTCGAATGCGTCGACGGCGCTGCGTCCGCCACCCGAGTAACCGGACACGGCATGGACGCTCACCGGGTAGTCGCGCGGTAGCAGGCCCGCCTGTTGCAGCGGCCGAAGCAGGCCGATCGCGCCCGTCGGATAGCAGCCCGGATTGGTGACGCGCCGTGCGCGTGCGATCTTCTGCGCGTGCCCCTCGACCATCTCGGGAAAGCCGTAGACCCATTCCGGATCGGTACGGTGGGCCGAGCTCGCGTCGATCACGCGTACCGCCGGATTCCGGATGAAGCCGACCGCTTCGCGCGCGGCGGCGTCGGGCAGGCACAGAATCGCGATGTCGGATGCGTTGATCGCTTCGGCGCGCCGCGCGGGGTCCTTGCGCTCCGCGTTCGGCAGCGTGACGAGCCGCAGGTCGGTGCGATCGCGCAGGCGCTCGTGGATCTGCAGTCCGGTCGTACCTTGATCGCCGTCGATGTAGACAGTGGGGAAGCTCATGATGGTCGCGCTCCTTGCTTCGGACGTCGGGAAAACCGTATCGTCCGTCGAACGCCTAGAATAGGAAAAGTTGAATTTCCTGATTACCGGATTCAGTTTTCCTGAACGAGAGGTGGGCATGCGCGAGATCAGCCTGGACCGGCTGCGTACGCTGGTCGCAATCGCCGACCAGGGATCCTTCGTGGCCGCGGCGCAATTGCTTCATCTCGCGCCGCCGACCGTCAGTCTTCACGTCGCCGAACTCGAAAGCCGCGTCGGCGCGCCGTTGCTGTCGCGTACGCGCGGCAACGTGCGGCCGTCGACCATCGGCGAAGTGCTGGTGGAGCGGGCGCGCCGTCTGCTGGCCGAGGTCGAGTCGACACTCGACGACGTGCAGCGGCAGGTGCAGGGGCTGACCGGACGCGTGCGCCTCGGCGCGTCCACCGGAGCGATCGCCCATCTGTTGCCGCAGGCGGTGGCCCGGTTGCGCGAGCAGCATCCGGATATCGATGTCCAGATCGCGGTGCTCACGTCGTCCGACACGCTGGCGCGCATCGCGCAGGGCACGCTCGACGTCGGGCTGGTTGCGCTGCCGCAGCCGGCGGTCGCGGGGCTGTCGATCCGCGCGTGGCGGCGCGATCCGGTGCTGGCCTTTCTACCCGCCGACTGGCAGTTCCCGGCGCGTGTGACGCCGGCCTATCTGGCTGCGCGTCCGCTGATTCTCAACGATGCGACCACGCGCCTGTCGCGGCTCACGACCGAATGGTTCGCGCTCGGCGGCCACCGGCCCGAACCGCGTATCGAACTCAACTACAACGATGCGATCAAGAGCCTGGTTGCCGCGGGTTACGGCGCGACGCTGCTGCCGCACGAGGCGGGTGCCCCGCTGCCCGACGCACGGATCGTGATGCGGCCGCTGCGTCCAGCGTTGTGGCGCGAACTGGGCATCGCGCATCGGGCCGGCCCGGTCGAGCGGCCGACACAGCATGTGCTCGATGCGTTATGGGCGCTTGGCGCGCGATAGGGGGCGGTGGTGCGGGTGGGTTCGCTCGCCATCGTGCGCGGGCGGGGGGCGTTGTGCGGAACGTGCGTCGCAGGTGAGGCGCGGCCGGGCGCAGCATGCATCGCGCGAAGCCGCGCCGGCGCTTGCCCGCTGCCGCAGTCCGTTACAGCCGGTTGTCCTTCGCGAGCATCAGCACGCGCGCCCAGCGCTGCGCGTCGCGCTTGTCCATCATCGGCAGTTTCCATTCGCCGCGTACGCCATCGCGCACGCGCACGACGAGATGCCAGCGGCCGTCGATCGGCGCGGCCTCGCAGCCGTCGAGTTGCGACAGCGTATAGCGGCCGTCCGCGCCGTCATGCGACAGCCACAGCAGCCCCTGCGTCGCGGACACGCGCAACTCGCCCCATGCGCGATGCACGATGTGGGTCCAGCCTTGTTCTTTCGTGTTCGGTGCGATGTCGCGGCGGCGTTTGATCCACCACGCGATCAGCGCGATCAGGATCGCGGCGGCGAGCACGGCGGCCGCGATCGCGACCGGCTGGCCGAACTGCGCTGCGATGACGTGAAACAGGTGAACGGCGCCCCATCCCAGGGCGATGAGCGCGAATAGCGCAATGAAAATCGGCATGTCGAATCGGTAGGAAAGACGGCCCGGCGCATCCATCGCGCCGGGCCGTCGCACGCGGCATTACCGGCGGCGGTGAATGTCGTGCGTAACGAAGCCCGCGTCGTTGACGGGCAGCGCGAGGCCGTCCTTGACCGCGAGCGTCTTGCGGATGTCGTCGAGGCCTGCGGACCAGTGGTCGCGCATCGTCGACAGACCGAACTGATAGTCCTTGTAGTGGTGCTCGTACGCCTTCTGCTGATAGATCAGGTGCTGGATGTTGTACTTCTTCCCGCTCGACATCGCGTCAGCCTCGATGCACCACGGGTCGTTCTTGCGCTGCTCTTCCGGCACCTGGTCGAGCACGTGACGCAGCACGTTGCGGTAGCGCTGTTCGCGCTGCAGCGTGTCGGTGACGAAACGCGTGCGGCTCGAATACTGCACGTCCTTCGTGCGTTCCGCGACGTCGGCCATGGTACGCGGCAGCGGCCCGCGCGCGCTCCACAGATCGACCTGGAACGCGAGCGTGTCGCGGCGCGGACGCGCGCGCAGCACTTCCATCAGCGGCGTGTTCGACACGACGCCGCCGTCCCAGTAGTACTCGCCGTCGATCTCGACCGGCGGGAACGCGGGCGGCAGCGCGCCGGACGCCATGAAGTGCTCGGGCGCGAGGCGAACGCGCGAGTTGTCGAAGTACACGAAGTTGCCGGTGCCGACGTTGACCGCGCCGACCGACACGCGGGTCTCGCCCGAGTTGATCCGGTCGAAATCGCACAGCTTGAGCAGCGTCGCGCGCAGCGCCGACGTGTCGTACCAGCTGATCTTTTCCGGATGATCGGCCACGCCCGGCAGCGGCGGCGGGAAGCGCGGCACGAAGAAGCCTTGCTGGCCCTGCATCATCGCGCTCGCGGCTTGCGACGCCGTGAAGAACGTGCGGACCTGGTCGATGCTGTTGAACAGTGCGAATTCGAACGCGGCCGGAATCGCGGGAAAGAACGCCGGCTGGCAGATCGTTTCCCAGAATTCGCGCAGCCGTTCGACGCGATGTTCGGGGGCATTGCCCGCGATCAGCGCGGTGTTGAGCGCGCCGATCGAGATGCCGGCGATCCAGTCGAGGGGAATGCCCGCCTCGTGCAGACCTTCGAACACGCCGGCCTGATACGCGCCGAGCGCGCCGCCGCCTTGCAGGACGAGCGCGATCGTTTCGTACGGCAGCGACCGCGCAGCGGCCGGCGCGCCGGCTTCGTGATGCAGGTCCGCCGCATCGACGGCCTGCTTTTCTGTACGCGCGTGCGGTTTCATCAATGACTCCGAGAAATCCCGCCATGGATGGCGGAGAGGAACGGAGTGACGCCGATCGGCGGCACGCCGCGTTCCATCGTGACAATGAGCGGTGATGCGGGAGTCGCCTCCCCGTCGGGGAGGGGAGGCGGGGGCGTTACTGCATGAACCAGCCGTGGCTGACGACGAACGACTGGCCGGTGAGCGCGGCGCTCGGGAACGCCGACAGGAACAGCACCGTCTGCGCGACGTCCTGCACCGTCGTGAACACACCGTCGACCGTGTTGCCCAGCATCACCTTCTTGATCACGTCCTCTTCGCTGATCCCGAGCTCCTTCGCCTGCTCCGGAATCTGCTTGTCGACCAGCGGCGTGCGCACGAAGCCCGGACACACCACGTGCGAGCGCACGTTGTGCTTCGCGCCTTCCTTCGCCAGCACGCGTGCCAGACCGAGCAGGCCGTGCTTGGCCGTCACGTACGCCGACTTCAGCGGCGACGCTTCGTGCGAGTGCACCGAGCCCATGTAGATCACGACGCCGCCGCGATCGTCCTTGTACATGTGCTTGAGCGCGGCCTTGGTCGTCAGGAACGCGCCGTCGACGTGGATCGCCTGCATCTTCTTCCAGTCGGCGAACGAGTAGTTCTCGATCGGGTTGACAATCTGGATGCCTGCGTTCGACACGAGGATGTCGACCGAGCCGAACGCTTCGGCCACCTTGTCGATGCCGCTGTTGACCGCGTCCTCGTTGGTCACGTCCATCGCGACGCCGATTGCCTTGCCGCCTGCCTTGTTGATCTCGTCGGCAACCGCGTTTGCGCCGTCCTGGTTCAGGTCGGCGATCGCGACGGCCGCGCCCGCTTTCGCGAGTTCGAGTGCGATTTCCTTGCCGATGCCGCTCGCGGCGCCCGTGACGACTGCGGTCTTGCCATTCAGGTTGCTCATTTCGAATTTCCCGTGGTGAAAGGATTGACAGGGAGAAAGGACTGCGGACGTGTTACTGAGCCAGGTAATCGTAGACGACTTCGCCCAGGCCGAGTGTCAAATCTGCTACGAGGTGGCGTGCCTCGACGATCTCGAGAACCGGCAGATCGGCCACCGGCGCGAGCGCGTGCGGCGCCAGTTCGAGCGATGCGGGGCCCGTCCACGCGCCCTTCATCTTGATGTCCTGCATGTAGTAGCGCACCAGTTCGCACACGCGTGCGGTGCCGTCGACGTGCGGGATGATCTTCAGCAGGAAGTTCGGGCCGGCGAGACGCTTCAGCTGCTCGTCGATGTCGAGTTCCTTGTGCTTGTAGCCCATCGTGCCGGTCGCGACGCGCACCTTGCCGTAGTCGAGCGTGCCCAGGATGTGATCGGTGTTCACGTGCAGCGTGGGCGATGCGAGCTTCTTCGGGAAACCCCACAGCTCGCGGCCGCCGGCGATCGGCGGGTGATCGTCGAGATACATCGCGAGCGTGTAGCCGCCGGCCTGGCCGTTGTATTCGACGGGAATCACCTGGCCGCTTTCGGTGTAGTCGCCGAAGCCGGTCGAATCGGCCATGCGAATGAATTCGTAATGAACGAGCGGCTCGGTGATCTGCAGCGGCTCGGGGACAATTTCACGGAGACGATCCGGATCGGTGCGATACGTGATGATCAGAAACTCACGATCGACGAAACGGTACGGGCCCATCGGGAACGCGGGGCTGGTCAACGGCATCGCAAACGCTTTCGATCGGACATCGCTGGGTTTCATGCGGACTCCTTGTTGTTGATCGCTTCGTGGATGAGTGGTCGTAATCGTATGCCTGTGCGTTGCCGTTGTGCGATGCCGCATCTGGAATTAATTGTTGCCGATTTCGACGTATCAGCGATGTAAATGTTGAGGCGAGCGACACAAACGGCGTGGATTGCGCCCGGCGGCCCGATCTTCGCACGCGTCAATGACGCCACGATGTGAAAAGGGTGAGCCTTTACGGGATAAGTGGTGAGGGTTTCCGGGAGAAGGTCGCGCGGGAATGTGACAATTGTGTGAACTTGTGTTGCGGTGCGGGCTCTAAGTGCGTTCGCCGCGACGAACCGGCCCCGGCCCCGGTTCAGGCGATCCGGACACCGGTGCAGGTCGCCCGGCGCATTAAGCACCCCTTAAGCGAGTGAGCACTAGCATCGTTCGCATCCGACCGGCGCGACCGGTCCCCCCCTTACGTTTCACGCAACCGGATTCATGCAGAACCTCAATCTCACCCTGTTTTCCGCCATCAATGCCGGCGCCGCGCCGAACCCCGGCGTGGCCCGCCTCGCGATCTTCGCCGCCGACTGGCTCGTCTATGCGCTGCCCGTCATGCTGTTGCTGACCTGGATCTTCGGCGAGCGGCCGACGCGGCGTCAGGCGATCGAAGCCGGCGTCGGTACGTGCCTGGCGCTCTTGCTCGCGCAGGTGATCGGGCATTTCTGGTTCTCCCCGCGGCCGTTCATGGCCGGCGTCGGCACGCAACTGATTCCGCATTCGCCGGACAGCTCGTTTCCGAGCGACCACATGACGTTCGCATGGAGCCTCGCGGTCGGCATGCTGCTCGCCGGTACGACGCGGCTGACCGGGTTCGTGATGGTCGCGATGGCCGTGGCGATCGCATGGGGCCGCGTGTATGCCGGCGTGCACTGGCCGTTCGACATGGCCGGCGGCGTGCTGGTCGGCACGGCCGGCGCGCTGGCCGCGCACCTGTACGGGCAACGTGTGGTCGAGCCGCTCGAACGGATCGGCGACGCGGTGCACGCAGTCATGATGGGGCGCGAGCGCGCGCCGTAAGCGGGGCAAGCAGGAGAAGTACGGGCCGGACGCCGTCAGCCGGGCGTCTTGGCCGATTCGGCCGAAGCGGACGTGCCGCCGCCCGCTTCGTGCAGTTCGGGCGTCTCGCCCGGGTGTTGCGCGGCGTCGCGTTCGAGCGAGCTTTCCTTCAGGATCGCGCACATCGCGACGAACAGCGCGAGAACGACTGCGGCCAGGCCGCAATATCCGGCGATCTTCAGGTTGCGAAGGAACGGCGACGCGTGGCTTTCTTTTGTCATGACCGGGCGCTCCTGTACGGGCTGCGGCGGCTGTCGTCCGACAGCGGCGTCGCAGACATACATATATACCAGCCGCGCCGCCGATGCCAACCCCGCCGGCGCGCGCCCTTTCGCGGTCAGTCTTCCAGCGTCTCGTGCACGGCCGCCGCGCCGCGCTTCCAGTATGCCGCCGCGCGGATGCGCGACTTGTGGACCCCGCGCTCGCCGGTCAGGTGCAGGCGCACCGCGCGCATCGACTGCGCTTCGCCGGCCGCCCACACGTAACCGTCGCCGGACGGCGGCAGCGGCAGTTCGCGCACGGCGTTCAGCAGCACGTCGTCGTCCTCCGTCTCGGCTTCGGCGCGAAAGCGCCAGATTTCATGCACGTCGGCACGCGTATCGAACGCGATCTGCGCGCTGCGATCCGCGACCTCCAGCACCACCGCTGCGCGCGAGCCGGCCGGCAATTGCTCGAGACGCCGCGCGATCGCGGGCAGCGCCGTATCGTCGCCGATCAGCAGATGCCAGTCGAAATCGATCGGGACCACGAACGACCCGCGCGGGCCGCCGATGCCGAGCCACTGGCCGACGCGTGCCTGCGCGGCCCACTGCGATGCGGGGCCCGGATGGTTCAGCACGAATTCCAGATCCAGTTCGCAGGCGGCGCGGTCGAAGCGGCGCGGCGTGAAGTCGCGCGCGACGGGCTTCGGTTCACCCTCCGGAAATTCCGGGCCGTTCGCGCCGAGTGTCGGCAGTGCCGGCCGATCGGCGCCGGGCGCCGGGAAAAACACCTTCACGTGATCGTCGAACGACGACGATTCGAAATCCGCGAGGTCGGGGCCGCCGAGCGTGACGCGCAGCAAGTGCGGCGTCACGGCGTGCACGCGCACGACCTGCAGCAGGCGGAACTTGAGGGTATGGCGCACGCGGGTGACGGCGCGCTCGGATGTGTTTTGCATCAATCCGTTCTCCTATGGTTTGACGGGGCGGCGCGGGTTACGCGCCGGTGCCGCCTTCGATTTCGGCCGTCGCGCGGCGCATGATGGCCGCGATGCGACGCTGTTCGTCGGCATCGGCGGCGCTCTTGTGCAGCAGCGCGCGCTTCAGGGCGAGCCGAGCCTCGACGAACTCCGGCAGCCAGCCGGGCTGTGCTTCGTCCGGTGCTTCGTTGCCCGCCGCTTCGCCGGCAAAGGCGCGGCGCATGAACTCCATCTTGCGCGCGAGATGCGTGAGGCGCGCGAACAGGGTGTCGACGCGTTCGCGCTGCGCATCGAGATGCGCGCGGCCGGCGTCGGTGAGGGCGTAACGCTTGCGGTTGCCTTCCGCCTGCGACGCGACGAAGCCGACTTCCTCGAGATACGTGAGTGCCGGGTACACCATGCCGGGGCTCGGGCTGTAGAAGCCGTTCGAGCGCGTGTCGAGCGCCTTGATGAGCTCGTAGCCGTGGCTCGGCTGCTCGGCGACGAGCGCGAGCAGCAGCAGTTGAAGATCGTCGGAGCTGAACTGGCGGCCGCGCGGCATGCCGTCGTCGCCGAAATCGCCAAAGCCGCCGCGTCCGCCACGGCCGCCGAACGGGCCGCCACCGAACGGATCGTGGCCGCGCCGATGGCGGCCGATCGCGTGCCAGAGACCGGCGAACCATTCAGGGCCGGCATGCGCACCATGACCGTCGCATCGGGCATGGCCGCGGGAGGGGTTGTGTCGCATGATCGTATCCTATATGTCGTAAAACATATCTAAAGATATATATCGAAAGATAGGGTGTCAAGGGGGATTATTTGGGGTTCGATGGTGGGTTGCTTCGGCGGCCCACGCCGCCCGCCCATGCACGTGAATCCTGCATCCGGTGCACGGACGTACCAGCAGCGCCAAAAGCCTCGTCCTACAGTGGGCCAGATAAGCCGATCCAGCCGTCATGCGCGGGATCGGCCCTCAATCTGGAGACGAACGACATGGCAGCCGAATACACCCTCAAACACCGGATCGCGGGCGAGCAGCGCGAAGCCGCCCGCGGCGAATGGTTCGAGAAACGCGAACCGTGCACGGGTCAGTTGCTCGCGCGCGTGGCGGCCGGCACCGACGCCGACGTCGACCTGGCCGTGCGCGCGGCCCGTGCGCAATTCGACGGCGGCGCCTGGAGCCGGTTGCCGGGCGCCGCGCGCGCGCAATTGCTGCACGCGCTGGCCGACCTGCTCGAGCGCGACGCCGAGCGCTTCGTCGAGCTGCTGGCGCGCGAACAGGGCCGCCCGGCCATGGAGGTGCGCATGATGGATCTACCGATGTCGATCGACACGCTGCGCTACTTCGCCGGCTGGGCCGACAAGCTCGAAGGCCGGCAGATTCCGACCGGCGGCTTCATGGGGCGTCCGACCGTCAACTACACCGTGCGCGAGGCCGTCGGTGTCGCCGGCCTGATCGTGCCCTGGAATGCGCCGCTGATGATCGCGTGCTGGAAGCTCGCGCCGGCGCTCGCGGCGGGCTGCACGGTCGTGATGAAGCCGTCGGAAGACGCGCCGCTCGCCGTGGGCGCACTGGCGGACCTGGCCGCGGAGGCCGGGTTTCCGCCGGGCGTCGTGAATCTCGTGCACGGCATCGGCGCGTCGGTCGGGGCCGCACTGGTCAATCACCCCGGCGTCGACAAGATCAGTTTCACGGGCAGCACCGAGGTCGGCCGGACGATCGCGCGCGAAGCCGGCGCGACGTTCAAGCGGCTGACGCTCGAACTCGGCGGCAAGGCGCCGCAGATCATCTTCGACGACGCGAATCTCGAGCAGGCGGTCGCCGGCGTCGCGATGGGGCTGTTCGTCAACCAGGGGCAAACCTGCGCGGCGGGCACGCGCGTGCTCGTGCAGCGCCGTCGCTACGACGAAGTCGTCGGCGCGCTCGCGCACGCGGCGCGCTCCGTGAAGGTCGGTACGCCGTTCGATCCGCAGACGCAAATGGGCGCGCTGATCAGTGCGCGTCACGCCGATCGCGTGAAGACGCATATCGCGACGGCCCTGCGCGACGGCGCAACGATGGTCGCGGGCGACGAGCCGGTGCCGTCGCAGGGCTTCTTCGTGCGGCCGACGGTCTTCGCGAATGTCGATCCGGCGATGCGCATCGCACGCGACGAAGTGTTCGGCCCGGTCGGCACGATCATGCCGTTCGATACGGAAGACGAGGCGGTCGCGCTGGCGAACGACACCGTCTATGCGCTGTCCGCATCGATGTGGACGCGCGACCTCGCCACCGCGCACCGCACCGCCGCGCGGCTGCGGGTCGGCGCGGTCGCGGTGAACGCATGGAGCCCGCTCGACGCGCGGCTGCCGTGGGGCGGCTTCAAGGACAGCGGCGTCGGGCGCGACCTGTCGCAGAGCGGGCTCGATGCGTACCTGGAAGAGAAGGTCGTCACGATCGCGATGTAGCGGCCCGCGCGCCGCGCGCGGACCCTCCGACCACACAACCACAAGACCACGGGCGTTGCATCGCATGCCCGCTTACCCCTATCGACTGACATGACTACACAAGACCTGACCTTCGATTACGTCGTCATCGGCGCGGGTTCCGCCGGTTGCGTCGTTGCCGCGCGGCTGATTCAGCAGAACGCCGGCTCGGTCCTGCTGCTGGAAGCCGGCACCCGCGACGACAATCCGTTTCACCGGATTCCGGGCGGCGTGATGATGGTGTTCCAGAAGAAATCGTGGCCGTACATGACCGAACCGCAGCCGAACGCGAACGATCGCCGGATGATCATCGCGCAGGGCAAGGTGCTGGGCGGCGGCAGTTCCGTCAACGGAATGATCTATATCCGCGGCCAGCGCGACGACTACGACGACTGGGCGACGCAGTGGGGATGCACGGACTGGCGCTACGACGACGTGCTGCCGTACTTCATGAAGGCGGAAGCGAACGAAAGCCTGGGGCCGGCGTATCACGGCCAGACGGGGCCGCTACCCGTCAGCGAGAACCGCTATCGCCATCCGCTGACGGCCGCATTCATTCGCGCCGGACAGGAAATGGGGCTGCCCTACGTCAACGATTTCAACGGCGAAGTGCAGCAGGGGATCGGCTATTACCAGACGACGACGCGCAACGGCGAGCGCGCGAGTACGGCGCGAACGTATCTGGCGTCGGTGCGCAACGATGCGAAGCTGAAGGTGGTGACGGGCGCGCTCGTGCACCGGATCAAGACGGATGCGGGGCGCGCGGTCGCGGTCGAATTCAGCGAAGGCGGCAATGCGCCGGTGTCGGTGCAGGTGCGCAACGAGGTCGTCGTGAGCGCGGGGGCGATCGGGAGTCCGAAGGTGCTGATGCTGTCGGGCATCGGGCCGGCGGAGCAGCTCGCCGCGTTCGGTATCGATACGGTGGCGGCATTGCCGGTCGGCAAGAACTTCCACGATCATCTGCACATGTCGGTGCAGGCGTCGATTCGTACGCCGACGAGCCTCTATGGCGAGAACGAAGGGCTCAGGGCGATGCGCCATTTCCTGCAGTGGAAGTGCTTCAGGAGCGGGTTGCTGACCAGCAACATCCTCGAAGGCGGCGCGTTCATCGACACGCTGGGCACCGGGCGCCCCGACGTCCAGTTCCATTTCCTGCCGCTGCTCGACAACTTCGACAATACGCCGGGGGAGAAGCCGCCGGCGGGCGAACACGGCATGTCGGTCAAGGTCGGCCATCTGCAGCCGAAGTCGCGCGGGCAGGTGCAATTGCGCAGCACGGATCCGGCGGATCTTCCCCGGATCGACGCGAACTTCCTGAGCGATCCGGCCGATCTCGAAGGGCAGATCCGCGCCGTCCAGGCGGGGCTCCGGATCCTGTCGGCGCAGGCGCTGCGCGCGCACGTGAAGGACATCGTCGCGCCTGCGCGGGTCGATCCGGACGATCTGCCGGCGATCGAGAAATTCGTCCGTCAGGACATCAAGACCGTCTATCACCCGGCCGGCACGTGCCGGATGGGCACGGACCCGCGGACGTCGGTGGTGGACCAGAAGTCGCTGCGCGTGCACGGTTTCTCGAACCTGCGCGTGATCGATTGCTCGATCTGCCCGCAGGTGCCGAGCGGCAATACCAATGCGCCGGCGATCATGATCGGCGAACGCGGCGCCGATCTGCTGCTCGGCCGGTGAACGGTGCGGCGCAGGGACGACCTGCGCCGCCGCCGCGTCGGCCGCAGCCGGCGCGGACGCTCTCGGGTCACAGCGGAAACACGGCCTTGAGCCAGAATGCCGCCCCTTCGGGGCGGTTCCGCACATCGGTTTCCATCTGGTATTTGGCGGTCACGAACCAGCCCTTCCCGCTGTCGTACTTGATCGACGGCCCGATCGCGAACGACTGGCCGCGATTGCCGGCGATGGTCTGCCCGCCCTGCGCATCGTCCGTCATCTGCCGGTAGTAATAGCCGCCCGCACCGACCGTCAGTCCGTTGCCGAACCCCCAGCCCGCCGAGTAGTCGACGATGAACTCCTGGCCGGACCGGTAGTCCGTCGCGTGATTGCGCTGGTTGAACGTCCACATGAGCTTGGCGTCGAACGCCGGGCCGGTGCGGCCGCCGTACGAGATGCCGGCGATCGGCTGGATCGCCCAGTAATTCCGGCCGATGTTGGCGAGGTCGTTCTTGTCGTACTGGCCGGTCGGCGCGAAGACATCGACGGCGAGCAGCGTGTGGAGCGTCGGCGTGACGTGCCAGCCGAGCGCCGGCCCGAACGTCATGTCGCCGACGCCGGTCTGGCGTTGCGATTGGCCGCCCGCGTGCACGTCGAGCGTGACGAGCGGCAGCAGCGCGTGCATGGCGAGCGACGCTCCCGCGAACGTGTACGGGGTCACCCACACGATGCGCGGCGTCACCGCATACGCCGTGATGCCGAAATCCGGCGGCGCGACGTTGCGGCCTTCGTTGTCGCGCAGTTCGCCGGCGTGGTAGCGCTCGGCATAGATCAGCGCATAGAGCCCCGGCGGGGGCAGCGCGCAGCACAGGTAGCCTTCCGCA
This sequence comes from Burkholderia anthina, assembly GCF_902498995.1. GTDB lineage: Bacteria > Pseudomonadota > Gammaproteobacteria > Burkholderiales > Burkholderiaceae > Burkholderia > Burkholderia anthina. The sequence goes on along the minus strand of NZ_CABVLY010000002.1, from coordinate 256,733 downwards.
CCGGTCGGGTACACGGAGCCGCCGCCTTCGGTGGCATGGGCGCCGTGCACGGCGGCGAGCGCGGACAGAATCAGGGAAATACGTAGCCGTTTCATCGTTTGTCTCCTCCGGCGGCGCACGAGCGGCCGCCATTCGTCTCCGGGCGGTGTTCGCGACAGCGCAAGCCGGGTGCAAGGTGTCCGAACGGAAGCAGGTTTCCACCCGTCGGCAGGTTGCCGCGTCGCGCCATCGGCCGCATGTGTTTGCGTGCAGAGCCGTCAGGAGTGCCGTGCAACTAGGTGAAATCTTCAGGGTGTCCGGTGGCGATCCGGCCGCGGATGGGAGTTGTGCGAATTTTTTTTCCGGCCGGCGCGTCGTACGCTACGTCTCGATCCCCTCGATGGATGACGACCGTGCGTCGCCATGCGACCGGAAAGTCGGGCGAGTCGATCATCGTGCCTGGCGTATTCACGCGCAGGCGGCGACGCAATGAACGGACTTGCAAGCCGGACCTTTCTGGAGGCCACTGTCATGATCGATTCGGGATCTCATCCGCCCGCGCCGGGCGCGGACATTGCAGGCTGGTCGGAGCGCATCCGGCATCGGTTCTTTCCGCTGGAGCTCAATGCCGGGTCGTCCGGCGAATTCGACGCGAGCGTCGACGTGTTCGATCACGCGCGCTGCCGCGTGGCGCGCATTGCGGCCGCGGCCCATAGCGCGTCGATCGGGCGCGCCGCGTGCGGGGCGCTCAAGCACCGCTACGTCAAGGTGATCTGGCAACTGGGCGGGGTCGCGCGACTCGAACAGGGCGCGTGCGAAGCGGTCGTGCCGCAAGGGCATTTCACGCTGTACGAGGCGAGCCGGCCGTACTGGATCCAGAGCGAAACGCATGGCGAGTTCGTGACGATGCTGTGCGAAGTCGCGGATCACGATCCGCTGCTGGAGCTGGCCCGCCGCGCGCTCGGCCGCGCGATGCCGACGGCGGGCGGCGCGGCGGTCGCGCTTGCGGCGCTGCAGGCGATGATTGCCGAGGGCCGGCGGATGAATCCGCGCAGCCGCTTCGGCGTGCTGGAACGGGTGGCGACGCTGATCGCCGAGGAAATCGATTTTGCGGACGGGACGGCGCCCGCTTCGCGGCGCAAGGTTCGCGACACGTTGCTGCGCGACGCGCAGCAGTACATTCATCGGCATCTGGACGACAGCGCGCTGTCGCCCGACTGCCTGGCGGCAGCCTTGAAGGTCTGCCGACGCACGCTCTACCAGGCGTTCGAATCGATCGGCGAGAGTCCGCAGGCGATGATCCAGCGGCTGCGGCTCGAAAAGTGCTACGAGGTGCTGTCGCAGACCGGAGCGGACGGCGCGAGCATTACGCGCCTCGCGTTGCAGTCGGGCTTTTCCGATCCCGCGTATTTTGCCCGGCTGTTTCGCCGGCGCTTCGGTATCACGCCGTCGCAGTGCCGGGATGCGGCGATGCAGGAGGCGGGCGGCGCGGCGTCGATGCGCTGATCGTCGACCGGTGCGTCGAGTTTCGGCGGTACCGCGCGATGACGCGCGTCACTCCCCCGGCATCGCGCGGTATGCGACACGATATGCCCCTGGACTACACCCGAACCGCGCCTTGAACGCCCGCCCGAAATGCGTGATGTCCGAAAACCCGCACGCGATCGCGAGTTCCAGCAGCGTGCGGTGGGTATCCGCCGGATCTTCCAGCGCGCGCCGGCTTGCCTGCAACCGGTATTCCTGAATCAAGCTCTGTGGCGTCCGCTCGGTCGCGGCCAGCGCGCTGTACAGCGTGCGCCGCGACACGTTCAGCGCGCTCGCCAGCTTGTCCGGCGACAAATCGGGATCGCTGTAGTGGTGCGACAGATAGAGTTCCGCATTCATCCGCAGCGTCGCGCTGCGCGTATCGGCGCCCATACGCGAATCGCTCGCCTCGCGGCGGATGACCGAATCGAGCAGCATCAGCGTCGACTGCTCGAAGCCGAACAGACTTTCCGGATCGTTCGGCACCTGCCCGTCCATCAGGTAATGGATCGATTGAAGCGCCAGTTGCGCATTGCCGACGGTCCGGCGCACCTGCACGCCCGCCCGCTCCACGAACCAGCGCCACATCGTGCCGCTTCTCGGCGGCGTCAGCGCGGCGACGAAGCGCGACGCGTTCGCCGATTCGATCATGTACGGCTGCGTCGCATCGTAGATCACCCACTCGCCGGGATTGACGGTCGACGTCGCGTTGCGTTGCGTGACGCGGCTTTGTCCGGCGATCTGGAACAGGATCTTGTAGCAGTCGCGGTCGGCGCGCGACGCGAGCGAGCGGTCGCGATCGACGCGAATCGCCGTTGTATCGACGTCCGCCATGCGCAGGCCGCCAACCGTGGCAACGCGCACCGACATCCGGAACTGCGGGCCGGTGTCGTGAAAGATCAGCGGCAGGAAGCTGTCCGCGATCAGGTCGCGCAGATTCGTGCTGCTGTTGCTGGCGTCGACGACGAGTTCGTGTGCCATTGCCGGAAGAGGAAGTGGGCCGGGGAACGCGTCAAGGGTAATGCAAACGGCCGCGACGCGGGTTCAGACGCCGCCATTGTCGGGAGCCCGGCCCCACGGCGTCAATCGTGGTTTCTCCACGTTTTGCCGCGACCTCATTGCACCCCATCGCACCGCATCGATCTGCACGCTCAAGCCAAAAGTGTGCACGCAACGCCGATCGGCGCGGGCGACGCGTCCCTAGAATCGACAGGCGGTCGGCAAGCTGTTCTGTCGAATCGCATGGGCTGGCTCGCGCGATGAAACGCAACCACCGATTTTCAAGGAGACCGTGCCGAAGGCCGGGCAACGGACGCATGCGGCGGCGGCGCGCGCCGGCGACCGTCGTGCGGACGACCGCGGGCGCATGTCAGGATGTCCGATAGCACTTTCGACGACATCGTCGTTGGCGCCGGCTCGGCGGGCTGCACGATCGCGACCCGCCTCGTCGAGCGCCGCAAGGGCGCGTGCTCGGCGGCATCCCGGGCGGCAACACGAACGCGCCGACCATCGCGCTCGCCGAAAAGGCATCGGACCTGATCGCCCAAGCGGCCTGATCGGGCCTTTCACACTCACCTTCACATTCAACGGAATTTCCGGAGGAACACAGATGGCACTGGTTCGGATGCTGGACGAAGTCAAAACGTTTCTCGCGCGCGAACACGGTCACTACATCGACGGCCGCGCGGTGGCCGGCCGCGGCGAACGGATCGACGTGCGCGATCCGTCGACGCGTGCGGTGATCGGCTCGGTCGCCCAGGCGACCGACGACGACGTCGAAGCCGCGATCGCGTCGTCGCATCACGCGTTTCGCGGCGAATGGGCCAGCCTGACGCCGGCCGATCGCGAGCGCATCCTGTTGCGCTTCGCCGACTTGATCGACGCGCACGGCGAAGAGATCGCGCAGATCGAAACCGCGCAGTCGGGCAAGCTGATCGGGCTGTCGCGCGTGATCGAGGTCGGCTGGTCCGCGCGCTGGCTGCGCTATTACGCGGGCTGGGCCACGAAGATCGCGGGCGAAACGCTCGCGCCGTCGTTTCCGAGCATGAACGGCGAGCGCTACACGTCGTTCACGCTGCGCCAGCCGCTCGGTGTCGTGTTCGGCATCATTCCATGGAATTTCCCGGTGATGATCCCGGTGTGGAAGTTCGGCGCGGCGCTCGCGACCGGCAACACGGTGCTGATCAAGTCGTCGGAGTTCACGCCGCTCACGATGCTGCGCATCGCCGAGCTGGCGACCGAAGCCGGCCTGCCGCCCGGCACGCTCAACGTGATCAACGGCACGGGCCAGGTCGGCTCGAAGGTGATCCGCGATCCGCGCGTGGCGAAGGTGTCGTTCACGGGGTCGGTGCCGACCGGCCGCATCATCGGCGAAGAAGCCGTGAACGCGAACTTCACGCGCTTCACGCTCGAGCTGGGCGGCAAGAATGCCGCGGCGTTCCTGCCGGACACGCCGGTCGACAAGATTCTCGACGGCATCATCGAGGCCGGGTTCCTGCACAGCGGGCAGGTGTGCGCATCGGCGGAACGCTTCTTCGTGCATCGCTCGAAATTCGACGAGGTGGTCGAGAAGATGAAGGCGCGTCTCGACAGCTTCCAGCCGGCCGACCCGATGGACGACGCGGGGATGATCGGCCCCGTCTGCAACGAACCGCAGTTCCGCAAGTGTCTCGACGCATTCGAGCTCGCGCGCACGGAAGGCGACACGATCGTGACCGGCGGCGGCGCGTATGCGCGCGACGGCTTCTACGTGAAGCCGACCATCGTGCTGCCGCGTTCGCTGGAATCGGCGTCGTATCGCAAGGAGATCTTCGGGCCGGTCGGCGCGTTCGTGCCGTTCGACGACGAGGAAGCGCTGATCGCGATGATGAACGACACGCCGTTCGGGCTCACCGCGAGCCTGTGGACGAACGACCTGTCGAAGGCGCTGCGCTACGTGCCGCGCATCGAAGCCGGCACCGTGTGGGTGAACATGCATACGCTGGTCGACCCGGCCGTGCCGTTCGGCGGCGCGAAGGGGTCCGGCATCGGACGCGAGTACGGTTCGTCGTTCATCGACGCCTACACCGAGCCGAAGGCGGTGACGATTCGCTTCTGACGGCGTGGCGCCAATGGAAATGCCCGCCCGGGGCGACCCGGGCGGGTATTTTCGTCAAAGGGTGCGGCGCGTCAGAACCGCGTACTGAACCCCACCCGCGCGATCGACTGCACCGTGCCGCTTGCCGCGCCGTCGGCATCCATCACGCCGTTGATCTGCGCATTGCTGCCGTGGCTCGCGCGCTGATACACGCCGGCCACATACACCATCGTGCGCTTGGACAGCCAATACTGAACGGCGGCCAGCAATTGATGCGCGTGCGCATTGTCGAGCGTGTCGTTGCCCTTCATGTACGTGTAGCTCGCGCCGACCACCCAGGCCGGCGACGGATGCCACGCGGCGCCGGCTTCCGCCGACCACGCGCCCGCGCCGTTCCATGCGTTGTGCACGGTCGTGAAGAGCGCCTTCGCGGTGACCGTACCGAGCGTGTAGTGCGCGCCCGCGCCCCAGTTGCGCACGCTCGTGGCCGGCATCCCGTCCGCCGCGCCGTATTTCTGGTTCGTATAGGCGGCGCCCGCGCCGAACGGGCCGTTGTCGTAGCTCGCGCCGACGCTGACCGTGTTGTTCGCGCCGACCGACCCCGCGACGTTGCCGAAGCCGTACAGCGCGCCGAAGGTCAGCCCCGAGATCGATGCGCTCGTGTACTTCACGGAATTCGCGACGCGGTTGCTGCCCGCGACGCGATCCCAGTCGAAGGCGCCGGTCGGGTTGTTCGGCAGCGCGAGCTTGTCGAACGGCCCGTTGCGAAAGCCGTACAGCCCGACGAGATCCTGTGCGATCTCGTTGCCGCTCGCGGCCAGCGCATCGACCATGAACTCGTACTGGTTGCCGAGCGTCAGCGTGCCGTAGCGGTCGTTCTGCAGCCCGACGTAGGCCGTGCGCGCGAACAGCCCGCCGCCGATCATCGAGCCGTTCGCGAGCGAGAACTGATTGACGAGCCGGAAGATCGCGCGCGTGCCGGCGCCGAGGTCTTCCTTGCCCTCGAAGCCGAGCAGGTTCGGGAAGAATATGTTGTCGTCGAATTTCGCGTTGCCGTGGCCGCCCTCGTTGCTGACATAGCTGATGCCGGCGTCGAGCAGCCCGAACATCGTCACGCTGCTCTGCGCGAACGACGCGGCCGGGATCGTGCAGGCCGCGAGGGCCAGCAAGGTCTTTTTCGTCATCTCCAATGTGCTCCTCACATGTTTCCGGTCGTGCCGGAATATTTTTGATGGGACTACTGATTGATATGAAGATAAGGTGTTGCGAAACTACCGATTCGATCGCGCCCGGAACGGAACCGGTCGATCCCGCGGGCGTCGGCGATGTCGATCGGTCGCCGATGCCCGCGCGTACTGCGTCGGCTAGACCGTCGAATACCCGCCGTCCACCGGCACGATCGCGCCGGTGACGAACGACGCGGCGGGCGAACACAGGAACAGGATCACGTCCGCAACCTCGTCGGCCGTGCCCCAGCGCCCGAGCGGCGTGCGCTCGAGAATCCGCCGCGAAGCCTGCGTGTCGGCCATCAGCCCGCTGCTGAGCGGCGTGTCGATCCAGCCGGGCGCGACCGCGTTTACGCGGATGCCGCGGTCGGCCCATGCCTGCGCGAGCGAGCGCGTGAGCTGCGCGATGCCGCCCTTGCTCGCGCTGTACGCCGGGCGATCCTTGCTGCCGAAGTACGTGTACATCGACGCGACGTTGACGATGCTGCCGCCGTTCGCCGACAGCGCCGTCAACGCGGCGTCGGACGCCCGCATCACCGACGTCAGGTTCACGTTCAGCACGAACTCGAACTGGTCCATCCGGTATTCGTCCGCGTGCCGGCTGATGCCGACGCCGTTGACGAGCGCATCGATGCGCGGCAGCGTGCCGATCGTGCGTGTCAGTGCGTCGCTGTCGGTCACGTCGAGTTCGACGCGGCGGACGCCCGGATGGACGGGCGCATGCGGGCCGGTGGCATCGAGCCCGAGCGCGACGACCGATGCGCCCGCTTGCGCGAACCGCAACGCGGTGCGTGCGCCGATGCCGGACGTGCCGCCCGTCACGACGATGGTCTTGCCGTCAAACGACCACTGGCGGCTCATGTTCGATACTCCCGAGGGTGTGAAGGGGGCGCGCCGGCCGGTGCGACGGCGCAACGAGGATCTTGATCTGGGCGCGATCGGCGAGCAGCGCATCGAAGCCGTCGGCGACGGCGTCTTCGAGCGACACGGTGCGCGTGACGATCGACGTGAGGTCGAGTGCGCCCGACCCGACGAGCCGAAGCAGGTCTTCGTACACGTGCCGGTAGCCGACGCTGGCCGTGAAGGTCAGCTCGTCGTTGACCGCGCGGAATGCGTCGAAGCCCACATGCGGCATCAGGCCGACCATCACGAGACGGCCGCCCTTGCGCAGCCCCTGCATCGCCGCTTCGAACGTGGCCGGCAGGCCGGCCGCCTCGAAGCTCACGTCGACGCCGAGCCCGCCCGTGGCTTCGCGGATCGCGTCGCGCAGCACCGGTGCGTCGAGCGAGCGTGCGTCGAACGCATGCGTCGCGCCGAAGCGCGCGGCGGCCGCGAGCCGTTCCGGCGACACGTCGACCGCGACGATCGTCGTCGCGCCCTGCAGCTTCGCGAGCATGATCAGCAACAGCCCGATCGGCCCGAGCCCGAACACCGCGCAGGTGTCGCCGAGGCGCAGCTCGCCGCGCCGCAGCGCGTGCAGCGCGACGGCGGCCGGTTCCATCACCGCCGCCTGTTCGAGGCTCACGTCGTCGGGCAGCCGGTGCAGCATGTAGGCCGGCACGACCGCGAAGTCGGCCATCCCGCCGTCGCCCATCAGCCCGGCGAAGCCCATCGACACGCACAGGTTGTACGACCCGGAGCGGCAGTACGCGCACTGGTGGCAGCGATACTCGGGCTCGATCGCGACGCGGTCGCCCGGGGCCAGTGTCGTCACGCCCGCGCCGACTTCGACGACGGTGCCGCTGAACTCGTGGCCGAGCGTGAGCGGCGCGGTGCGGCCCGACAGCGGATGCGGGGTGCCGACCGGAATCGCATGCGGGCCGTCCGCATATTCGTGCAGGTCGCTGCCGCAGATCCCGCAATAGGCCACTGCGACGCGAACCTCGCCGGGCCCGGCACGCGGCGTGTCGAGATCGGCCAGGCGGATGTCGCGCGGGCCGTGCCATTGAAGTGCACGCATGTCAGCGTCCTCCGAGGTTCTGGGTATCGAGACGGGCGCCGGCACCGGCGAGCGCGCGCTTGCGCAGCACGGCGGGCGCGGTTTCGACGAGACCGAACGACAGCACGCACGCGAGGATCGCGCCGGCGGCCGACGTCCACATCGCGAACTGCAGGCCGTACTTGTCGGCGGCGAAGCCGGCGACGGTCGGCGCGACGAAGCCGCCGATCAGCTCGCCCGCGCCCATGATCAGGCCGAGCGCGCTGGCGATCGCGCGCGGCGGCACCGTTTCGGCCGGGATCGTCGCCATGAACAGCGTGAAGCAGCCGAGGCCCGTGTACGTGACGAACACGAGCGCGCCGAGCGCCCACAGCGCATTGACGTGGATCAGCACGATCGGGCAGATCGCGGCGATCAGCGCGAACGCGATCATCGTCGGCTTGCGGCCGATCCGGTCGGAAATCGCCGGCACCGCGAAGCCCCAGAACACCCACGCGGCGCCGAGGCAGGTCATCACGACGCCCATGTCGGCCGGCGACAGATGGCGGCTCTCGACGAGGAAGACCGGCGCGAACGAGATGATCACGACGAACCACGTGAGGAAGAAACAGCTGATCAGCACGCACAGCAGGATGTTGCGTTCCTTCAGCAGCGCCCAGCGGCTGACCTGCACGCCGGGCGTGGCCGTGCCTTCGGCCTGTGCATGCCGGACGCCGCCGGGCGGCACTTCCCGAACCCAGCGCCAGATGCAGAACGCGATCAGGAAGCCGGGAATGCACGACACGTAGAACGCTTCGCGCCAGCCGTACGCGGTCGCGATGCCGATCACGACCGGCGGCCCGATCATCGCGCCGAGCAGGCCGGCGGCCGAGCCTTGCAGCAGGCCCATGTTCAGCCCGCGGCGGCTCGGCGTCGAGCTCTCGACCATCAGCGATTGCGACAGCGGCAGCACGGGGCCTTCGGCGATGCCCATCAGCGCGCGGAACGCGATCAGGCTCGCGAAGCCGCCGACGAGGCCCGACAGCGCCGAGCAGACGGAAAAGCCCAGCACGGCCGCGATCAGCAGCGGCTTGCGGGTGCCGCGCGCGTCGGACCAGGCGCCGGTGGCGGCGCCCGACAGCGCCCACGTCAGCGCGAGTGCGGACGACACCATGCCGAGCTGCGTATTCGACAGGTGCAGCTCGGCCGACATGAACGGAAACAGGAACGACAGCGCGAGGCGGTCGAAGAACACGAAGCCGAACGTCATGAACAGGATCAGCAGCAGCCTGTTCTCGTACGTCCATGCGGGTTTGGGGGAGGAATGGGATGTCATGGGCGGCCTCGTCGCGCGTCAGCGGAACAGCTTCTCGATCGCCTGCGCGCCGAGGCCGACTTTCTCGTAGTGCGCCTTGCACATCGCGATGTACGAATGCACGTCGAAGTAGCCGTCGGGATTGCCTTCGTCGTCGAGCCAGATCAACGGGCCCTTGACGATGAAGAACGCGCGCATCGGTTCCGGATGATCGAACGCGACGAGCGTATGGCCTTCGCCCGGCGTTTCGTACACGAAATCGCCGCGCGTCGCGGTCCATTCGTGCTCCAGATAGCCCCACTTGCCGGACAGCGTGTACGCGAACACCTCGTGCGGGTGGTAGTGCCGGTTCACGAGCCCCGCTTCCTTCGCCATCAGGATGTCGCACCATTTGTTCTGCGACGGCGAGATCCACAGCGGCCGCGACGAAACCGTTTCGGTGAACGGAACGTAATAGCGCTCGTCTTCGGTGGCCGCGTTCTGGATGTAAGCTTCGGGCAGCGCATCGGGCTTGAACGGATTGGCAATCGGCGCGATGTTTTGCCAGAATTCGGATACGGCTTTGTCGACCACGGTTTGTCTCCTTGCAGGTTGGTGTCGTGGGGACGACTTTAGCCAGCCGGTGCGCGGCGCTCTTGACTGGGCTGGACGAATTGCTTGATCGGGCCGGACATCGCACCGCACCAACGACAAGACGCACCCTTCCCCAATCCGTGCCGCTCCGCACGACAGGCGCCAGCAGGAGGCGACGTGACGAATTCGACCGTTTTTTCACGCACGCGAGGCTCGACGGCCGACGTGCCGGCGCGCGACCGGATGGCGTACTGGGATGCGTTCAACGCCGAGACGCTGGTCGGGCTGCGCTGCTCGTCGCTGTCGCCGGCCGGGCTCGAGGTCGAGAAAACCGATCTCGCGCTGCCGGGGCTGGGCGTCGCGGACATCAGCGGCCGCGATCACGTGATCGAACGCAGCCCCGCGCTGGTGCGCCAGTTGCCGAAGGAGTCGCTGTTTGCGTGCCAGATCCTGAGCGGGCACGCGTATTTCATCCAGCGCGACCGGTGCCTGCTCGCGGAAGCCGGCGACGTGGTCGTGTACGACACCCGCGTGCCTTATCTGTTCGGATTCCTCACACCGATGCGGCAACTGCTGATCGACATTCCGGTCACGACGTTCGACGACCGCTTCGATGCGGAGCTGGCGGCGTTGCCGCTGCGGATCGCGCCGAAGCCGGGGGCGGGCGCGATGCTCGGCGCGACGCTGCGCGCGAGCGTCGAGCGCTTCATGAAGGAGCCGGTTGAGGGCGAGGCCGCGCGCTTCGCCGAGCACACGCGCACGCTGGTTGCCGAACTCATCGACGTCGAAGTGAACGGTGCGGGTGCGTCGCGCGCGTCGCTGTCGTATCTGCTGACCGCGAAGCAGTACATCGCGACCCATCTCGGCGAGCCGGAGCTCGGGCCGCAGGCGGTTGCCGATGCGGTCGGGCTGTCGTTGCGGCACCTGAGCCGGCTGTTTGCCGCCGAAGGCGAGTCGATCACGCAGCACATCTGGTCCGAGCGGCTGTCGCATGCGCACCGCGAGCTGACCGATGCGCGGCTGCGCAAGACGAGCATCGGCGAGATCGCGTTTCGCTGGGGCTTCTCGAGCCAGGCGCACTTCAGCCGCGCGATTCGCGAACGCTACGGCGCGTCGCCGATGACGCTGCGCAGCGCCTGTTGATGCAGCGAAACCGACGTCGAAGCGGCGCGTGATTCACGCGCCGCTTTCATGTTCATTGCCGCGCGGAGTGCGCCGTCAACCCGCCAGCAAGAATTCCGCGCAGCGCTCCGCGATCATGATCGTCGGCGCGTTCGTGTTGCCCGACACGATGCGCGGCATCACCGACGCATCGCAGATCCGCAATCCGTCGATCCCTTGCACCGCGAGACGCGGCGTCACGACCGCGTGGTCATCGCTGCCCATCCGGCACGTGCCGGCCGGATGGTAGACGGTTTTCGCGCGGTGCCGCACGTAGTCGGCCAGCGCGTCGTCGGTCAGCGTCTCGGCTTCGCGCACGACGCGCGCGAGCGACGGCGCACGCAGGATCTGCCGCGCGAGCGCGACGCCGCGCACGAGGCCGTCGACGTCCGCTGGGTCGGATAGCGCGCCGCTGTCGAAACGGATCGGCGCGGCGGGATCGTTGCCGCGCAACTGCACCGAGCCGCGCGAGCGCGGCCGCAACAGGCACGGGTTGATCGACAGGCCGTGGCCGGGCAGCGGTTCGCGATCGACGTCGCCGACGAGCGTCGGCAGCACGTGGAACTGGATGTCCGGACGGCCTTCGCCCGTCGTATCGACGAACGCGCCCGATTCGACGACGTTCGACGTCAGCAGGCCCGTGCGGCTCAGCATCCACTGCAATCCGTGGCGCAGCGCCTTCAACCCGCGATCCTCGCCGAGCAGGCTGATCGGCGCATGGCTGTAGCCGTAGATCGACACTTCGAGATGGTCCTGGTAATTCGCGCCGACCTCGGGGCTGTCGTGCAGCACGTCGATGCCGTGCGCATGGAGATGCGCACCGGGCCCGATGCCCGACAGCATCAGCAGCTTCGGTGTACTGAGCGCACCGGCGGCCAGCACGACGTCGGCCCGGGCGGCCGCCGAACCGGTTGCGCCGCTTTCCGTGCGCCATTCGACGCCGGTCGCGCGCCGGCCGTCGAAGCGCACGCGCGTCACGCGGCAGCCGGTCAGCACGCGCAGGTTCGCGTGGCCGAGCACGTCGGCGAGATAGGTCGCCGCGGTGCTGCCGCGCTGTCCGTCGAAAATCGTCGTGTGATAAAAGCCGGCGCCGTGCTGCGCGGCGCCGTTGAAATCGTCGTTGTACGCGATGCCGGCTTCCTGCGCGGCCTTCACGAACGCGAGGCTCAGCGGATGCCGGAAACGCGTGTCGCCGACCTTCAGCGGCCCGTCGGTGCCGTGGAACGGCTCGGACAGCCGCAGGTGCGATTCGGCGCGCTTGAACACCGGCAGCACGTCGTCCCAACCCCAGCCGGCGCAGCCGAGCGCGGCCCATTCGTCATAATCGGCGCACGTGCCGCGCACGTACAGCATCGCGTTGACCGAGCTGCCGCCGCCGAGCGTGCGGCCCTGCGGCACGTAGGTCTTGCGCCCCGCCGCGCCGGCTTGCGGCTCGCTTTCGAACGTCACCGTGCGCTGCGTACCGAGCACGCGGATGAACGTCGCCGGAATCCGGATGAACAGGCTGTCGTCCTCCGGGCCGTCCTCGAGCAGCAGCACGCGCCTGCCCGCTTTTACCAGTCGATGTGCCACCGTGCAGCCGGCCGAACCGCCGCCGACGACGATATGGTCGTACGTCTCCATCCCGCTTCTTCTCCTTGCTGTCGGGCGGCGGAACGAGCACCGCCGCGCAAGAAGCCAGCTTATCGATGGGCATGCGGACCTATTTGACCGGGACGGCCGCCGTGCTTGCCTCGCAGGGACACGGCGGCGCCGGGCGCGAACGGGCGCTAGCGGGCTTCGGCCGGCACGCGCGTGTCGCTCGGCGTCTCGCCGAAGCGCGCGCGATAGCTGCGGCTGAAGTGCGCGCTGTTGTTGAACCCCCAGCGGAATGCGATTTCGCTGACCGTCAGGTGTTTCAGCGACCGGTCGCGCAGGTCGGCGCGGCAGCGTTCGAGACGCCGCGCGAGGATGTAGCGCGTGAGCGGCATCCCTTCGATCTCGAACACGCGCGCGAGCTGGCGCGGCGACAGGTTGAGCGCGCGGCTGACCGTCTGGCTGTCGAGATCGTCGTCGGCGAGATGGCTGTCGATGAACGTCTTCGCGCGCGACAGCGTATGGGCGGTCGACTTGGTTGGCGACGCGTCGCCGTCGCGCAGCCGCAGCATCGACTGCATCACGTCGAGCATCGTCGCGGCGCGCCGTTCGCGTGCGTCGGGCGTCGCTTCATAAGGCTCGGCGAGCAGCGCGTACATCCGCTGCACGGCCCACGACGTGACGCCGTCGCCGCGGTCGATCTTGACGACGCTGCGGTAGCGCCACGGGCCGACGCGCGCCTCGAAGATGTCGCGCGGCACGTCGAGCACGGTCATCGCCATGTTGGCCGGGAAGCCGTGGCCGTACGGCATCGACGTGTCGTACAGCACGATGTCGCCGGGCGCATGCTGGATGCATTCGACGTCCTGGAACGTATAGCCTTGCCCTTCGTGCATCAGGCAGACGAATACGGCGTCGCGCTGGTCCGCGTGGATGTTGTGCGGCGTGCGCACGACCGCGTGCCGGTTCGCGACGATGTCGCATACGCCGAGCAGGCCGAGGTCGCGCCTGCGCAGCGTCGCGTCGATGCCTTCGGACGATTTTCCGCTGCACTCGATGCGCACGAGCGAGCGGGCGACGTGGTCGACCCAGAAGTCGACGCGTTCGTCGCCGCGTACGGCGCGCGTCGAGATCGTGACGCTTCCCGTGCTGATGTCCGGCATGACGTTCTCCCAATGACCGCCCGAGCGGCGCAGTCTCGGGCACGTCGCGGGGCGCGGTCAATCGGTGAAAGACCCGGGGCCGGGCCGGGACGCGCGAGGGGCGGCGGATTGCGGGCGGATGTCCTTCCGGGTCAACGATGGTGGCCGTGGCAGGCAAGACATGGGCGCGTATTCGGGATAGGGCCTGTTCACGCTAATAACGGGCTTGCGCTGGCCCCACGAATGAATTTTCCAAATAGGGGAACGTGCCTTTCCGCCCGTCCCCTTGGGGGACGGGCGGAAAGGCACGTTCGCAAGCCCGTTATTAGCGTGAACAGGCCCTAGGTTGTCCGGTTTGACGCGGGCTTACTTCGACGAACCGGCCGGCAGTCCGAGCGAAACGTCCTGCTCGTAGCCCATCTTGCTGTCGCGGAACTCGACGGTCACGTGGCCGTCACGCTGTGCATCGGCGACGTTCGCGTAGATCGACGTCATCACCATCCCCGCATCGCATCCGAGCGCGATCGTGCGATCGGTGCGGCCCGTCGCGACGTTCACCGCGCGCAGCGATCGCATCGCGATCCCGCACTGGTCGGACAGCGTGTAGACGCCGACCAGCATGTGCGTTTTCGTACGGGACCACATCGGGACGTCGACGGTGCCGTCGAGCTGCAGGTGATCGCGATCGTTGTCGTTCAGGCGCCCGACTTCGTTCAGCGCGACCGGGAGCGTCTTCCGGCCGTCGTCCCAGAGGCCGGTTGCCGTTTTGCCCGTGACGGCGATCGCGATCGGGCAAGGCTTCGGCCGCGACGGCGATGCGGGCGGCACGACCGGCGATTCGGCAGTCGAGGCGGGCGGCGACGCCTCGCACAGCGTCATGCGGCCGTCGGGCTCGCGATGGCCCTGCAGCGGAATCGGCGTGCGATGCGCGTCGTAGTAGTAGCTGCCGTCGACGCGCCAGCGGCCCGCGTCGTTGTGGTCGAGCGCGTCGTAAGTCTGCAGCGACACGTGGACGGGGGCGCGGCCGATCGTGCCGGTGTAGTTCACGACCTCGTACCAGCCGGCATGGGATACCGCCGGCGCGAACGCGAACGCGAACGCGAGCAGCGCGGCGACGGCCGCGGAGGGCAGGCGGGCGTAACGGGAGCGGCGGGTGTTCCTGGGCATGGGCGGTTCCGTGCGTGGTGTTCGTCCGGGCACGGATACCGGTTCGATCAGGTCGAGCCGCCCGGCCGTCGGGACGCACGCCATTGTATCGAGCCGCCACGCGCGAATTTCATGCGCCCCGCATGCGGCAATACCGGAACGCAGATGACACGGGCCGGCCGCGGAACCGCTGCACGACGCGATTCCACCGACCGGCCTGTGCTGTTGCAGACGACGTCAGGCCGCGCTGGCCTCGTCGATCTTGCGGATATCGCCGTCGTCGAGCTGCACGCGGATCGCTTCGCCGAGCAGCGCGAGCTGTTCGAGCGACGTCGCACTGGCGATCGGCGCGGTGATCGTCGGCCGGGCGATCTGCCAGGCGAGCGCGATCGCGGCCGGCTGCGTGCCGTGCTTGGCCGACACGTCGTCGAGCGCCTTGAGGATGCGCAGCCCGCGCTCATTGAGATAGCCGGCGACGCGACTGCCGCGCACGCTCTTCTTCAGATCGGCTTCGCTGCGGTATTTGCCCGACAGGAAGCCGCTCGCGAGCGCATAGTAGTTGACGACGCCGAGCTTCAGGTCGCGCACGACCGGTTCGAGATCGCGCTCGTATTCGGCGCGGTCGATCAGGTTGTATTCCGGCTGGATCACCTGGTATGCGGGCAGGCCGTCGCGCTGGCTGATGTCGGCGGCTTCGCGCAGGCGCGCGCCGCTGTAGTTCGATGCGCCGATGATGCGCACCTTGCCTGCTTCGATCAGCGTCTGGTATGCGGCGAGGGTTTCTTCGAGCGGGGCCGTGTCGGCGAGATCGCGGTGCGAGAAATACAGGTCGATGTAGTCGGTCTGCAGGCGGCGCAGCGAATCGTCGGCGGCCTTCAGGATGTTGTCCTTGGTCAGCCCCGCGCGCGCGGCGAGCATGCCGACCTTGGTCGCGATCACGACCTGTTCGCGCTTGCCGGAGCGCTTGAGCCACTTGCCGATGATCGTTTCCGATTCGCCGCCGCTGTTGCCGGGCGCCCAGGCCGAATAGACGTCGGCCGTGTCGATGAAGTTGATGCCGGTGTCGGCGAGCGCGTCGAGCAGCGCGAACGATGCGTTCTCGTCGACGGTCCAGCCGAAGACGTTGCCGCCGAAGGCGAGCGGTGAAACCTGGATGTCCGACGTGCCGAGGGTGCGTAGTGCCATGTTTCTCTCCGAAATCTGCGAGGTGACGGGATCGAACTACGGGATGGGACGAGATGACGGCGACGAGACGGCGGGGCGCGACGCGCTTGCGCCGTTGTCGCGGGACTCGGGACATTCTCGCCGATCGCTCGAAATCGTGCAGCCGGCCCGCCGCCGTGGAGGCGGAGGAATCGCGGCGGATAGCGGACGCGTCGTCCGTTGCGTGGTGATCCGGTCGGCTGCGTTCGATCTGGAACTGAATTTCGTCGCGGATGCGGGCGGGAGAAACGGAGGGAGGGTTGCTGCGTGCGGGCGGCAAGCTGCCGCCCGGGCTTCGATCGGCGAACGTGTTATCGCAACTGTACCGCCGCCAGGAACAGCACCATCCCGCCGATCGCGCCGTCCAGCACGCGCCACGCGACGGCCTTGCGGAACCACGGCGCGAGCAGTCGCGCACCGTATCCGAGCCCGAGGAACCACACGACGCTGACCGACATCGCGCCGACGGCGAACGCGAAGCGCGCGCCTTCCGGCTCGCGCGCGCCGGCCGTGCCGATCAGCAGGAAGGTGTCGAGATACACGTGCGGGTTGAGCCACGTGAACGCGAGCGTCATCAGCACGATCGCGGCCGCGCTTTGCGGCGGCGGCGCGACGGCGTCGCCGCGGACGTCGAGCGTTTCGTGCCCCGGCTTGAACGCGCGGCGCAGCGCGTTGATGCCGAACCACGCGAGATACGCGAGACCGACGTACAGCACCGCGTGGACGAAGGTCGGATAGCGTTCGACGAGCACCGACGCGCCGCCGACGCCCGTGCCGATCAGGATCATGTCCGACAGCGCGCACAGCAGCACGATCTTGCCGACATGCGAGCGCATGATGCCTTGCCGGAGCACGAACGCGTTCTGCGCGCCGATGGTGACGATGAGCGACGCGCACAGGGCCACGCCGTGAGAAAAAGCGATCCAGTTCATGATGGGGAATTGACAGCAGTAGACGGGGGAATCGGTTGGCGCTAGTCTGCGGTCAGCCCCGGAATAAGAGAAGCTAATTCACCTAATGTCGATTAAGGAAATCTAATGCTGGACTACGCGTTGCTCGACGCCCTCGCGGCGGTGATCCGGCACGGCTCGTTCGAACGGGCGGCCAGGGAGCTGAACGTCACGCCGTCGGCGGTGTCGCAGCGCGTGAAACTGCTGGAGGAGCGTGTCGGCAGCGTGCTGGTCAAGCGCGGGCAGCCGTGCGTCGCGACGACCTCGGGCGCGCTGCTGTGCCGGCATACGGAGCGCGTGCAGTTGCTCGAGGCCGAACTGGGCGGCCGGATGCCCGTATTGCCGGGCCAGATCGCGAGCGCATGGCCGACGCTGCGCGTGGCCGTGAACGACGACAGCGTCGCGACGTGGTTCATCGACGCGGTCGGGCCGTTCTGCACGGAGCGCGAGACGTTGCTCGACCTCGTGATCGACGATCAGGACTACACGGCCGCGCGCATCCGCGACGGCAGCGTGCAGGGCGCGGTGACCGCGCAGGCCGAGCCGATCCAGGGGTGCAGGTCGACGCGGCTCGGGCGCATCCGCTATCGCGCGGTGTGCTCGCCGGCGTTTCACGACCGTTATTTCGGCGCGGGCATCACGCGCGATGCGCTGCGCCGCGCGCCGTGCGTGATGTTCAATCCGAAGGACGGGCTGCAGGCGCGTTTCATCCGGCGCGTGACGCGTGCGGAGCTCGATCCGCCGCAACACTGGATACCGCACGTCGCCGGGTATCTACGCGCATGCGAAACGGGGCTGGGATGGGGAATGTGTCCGGACCGGATGGTCGATCGCCAGCTGGCAGCGGGCGAACTGGTCGACATGTCGCGCGGGCGGACGGTGGACATCGAGCTTTACTGGCAGAGCTGGCGCCTGTCGATCGGCTGGCTCGACGATTTCAGCGCGGCGCTGAAGGCGCGCGCCGCGCTGTTTCTCGACTGATCGGACGGGGAAGGCATGCGGCGCGTATCGCACGCGCCGGGCCGGGTCAGACGTGATGCAGGCCGTCGAAGTCGACGATCTGCACGAGGCGGCCCTGCATTTCGATCAGGCCGCGCTTCTGGAATTTCGACAGCGTGCGGCTGACCGTTTCGAGCGTCATGCCGAGGTAGCTGCCGATGTCTTCGCGCGTCATCCGCAGGTTGAATTCCGACGGCGAGTAGCCGCGCTTCAGGTAGCGCTGCGACACGTCGAGCAGGAACGCGGCGACGCGCTCTTCCGCATTCAGCGAACCGAGCAGCATCGTCTGCGACGTTTCGCGCACGATCTGCTCGCTCATCAGCTTGTGCATGCGTAGTTGCATCGTGCCGGCTTCCGAGCACAGCGACTTGAGCGCGCTGTACGGAATCACGCAGACCGAGCTGTCTTCCAGCGCGACCGCGGTGCGCGGGTGCGTGTCGTCGCAGATGCCGTCGAGGCCGAGCGCTTCGCCCGCGAGGTGCAGGCCGGTGACCTGTTCGCGGCCGTCATGGCGCGTGGCGACGGTTTTCAGCGAACCCGAACGTACGGCATACAGGTTGTCGAACGCATCGCCTTCGCGGAACAACGCTTCGCCGCGCTTGACCGGGCGAGCCGCGCAGATGACCGATTCGAGGCGGCTGAGCGCTTCGGGTGCGAGGCCCTGCGGCATGCACAGATGACGCATTGCGCACGACGAGCAATGAGGGGCCTGGCGGGGAGCCCAGTTGCCTGCATGGGAAGGGGCGGCGGGGCGTGTGGCGACGGGCGTCAGCATGATCGTTTACTCCGGCGTTGAATCGACAGAATCATTGTCCCACCGCAAATTGGCGCGGTCGGGTGACAAAACGTCGCGACCGCGCGCGCATGCCGGCCGTTGCGTGAGCACGGTGCGCGCGCGAACATGTTCAGCCCTCCTGCTCATCCGTGTGCGAGGCGGCCGGGATCAGCAGCACGGGCAACGTCGCGTGGCGCACGCACTGTTCCGCGATGCTGCCGAGCACGAGGCGGCGGAACCCGCGCCGGCCGTGCGTGCCGAGCACCAGCAGATCGGCGCCGAATGCCTTCGCGCCATCGAGGATCAGCGTCGAGACGTCGTTGAGCGACGACGCTTCGCTCATCAGCGTCTCGCCCTTCACGCCCGCCGCCTGCATCAGCTTCGTGAAATCCGCCGCGAGCGCGTTGCCTTGCGCGACGAGCTGGTCGCGCAGCACGGACGGATCGTAGCCCGGCACGTTGTAGTAGATCGCGGCGTTCTCGACGACGTAGAACGGCTGCAGTTCCGCGCCGTGTTCTTTCGCGAGTGCGAGTGCGGCATCGAATGCATGGCGGGACGTGTCGCTGCCGTCGATGGCAACCAGAATGCGCTTGTACATAGTGTCTCCGAGTGGCGGGTTGAACGGAAGTCGGCCGAACGGCCGGGCAGACCGTGCGTTGCTGCGAGGCAGAGTAAACCAACGGCAGGGACTTTGCATCGACATGCCGGTCGTCTCGATCGGCACGCGCGATCGCGGCGCTTGTGTCGTTGCAGCGGCGCGCGCCGATCGCGAGCCATGCGCGCGCCGCATGTTGCGCTGCGTGACGGGCGCGTTGCGGCAGTCTGCGGCGAGATGACGGCGGACGAGCGCCGTGCGGATACCGCATCGCGACGGCAGCGGCCGCACAGGCGTCGCGCGATGGTCCGGGGTGCGGTACCGTCCGCCGATGCACGACAACGTCCGCTTTGGCGAAGCCGAATCGCGCGCGTGCCTCCATTGGATCGCAACCGAACTGCGAATAACCTGATTTCGATCAACATCGATGCATTCACATCGATCGAAAGCGCGCGGCGCACCCGCGCGTCGCCGCGAACCGGCGCCGGTATCGACACCGATACGGAAGATCGTCCGCGTGCGCGCCGAACACAAGCCGGGCCCGCGCGAACCATCGGCCCGCGCGCCGCTCCGGCAAACGAACGATCGATTCAAACGCCGCGCGCTACCTCGGCACCGCGGCGATCTCGATGACGCGTTCGGGCCGGCGTCCGTGCCCGGGCCAGTACGCGCTGCCGTACATCCGGTGAACCGGGCCGAACAGTTCGTCGCCTGCGTGCGGCGGTGCATCGAAACCTTTCTCGATCACCGTGTAGCCGGCCCGCAGCGCGAACGCCGGGTGATTGCCGCCGGGGCGGCTGTCGAAGCCCGCGAAGCCGTCGCCGGCTTCGGGCATTGCGTTGACGAGCGATGCGTTGCTGCGCGTGATTTGATCGGGCGAGATCGCGCCGCCTGCAAGACGCGACGCCTCGCGATTCTTGCCGTCGGTGTCGACGGTGCTGTCGTGCGTGTCGTCGTTGTCGAGTTCGATGCTGCGCGGATGCGCGGTGTGCGCTTGAGCTGACGATTCCATCGCGGCTCTCCTGGCGGCGAAGCGCTCCGGATCGAAGCAAGTCCCGTTCCGGGCACGACGGGAAAAGGCGCGCGGGCGATCGCCGCGGTCGCGCGGCGCGCATTGATTTGTCGTGATTTATTTCAGCTAGAACACGCGTTTTCTACAGAGTATGATTCTTTTCCTGCGAAGCGGCGAGAGGGGAAGCGATCTCGCCGTCTCTGCCCGCGCCGGGGGCCGCAGCACCCTTAAAGACGGGTAGTGAACAACAAAGCAAGGGACTAGAGGTGGCGGATTCATGCAAGCGACTACTGCCTTCACGCACCGCGGTTATCTGTTGAATTGCGCGCCCGCGCGCGCCAGTGACGGGTCGTTCAAGCCCTATGTCGTGATCTCCCGATCGAGCGACGGGGAACTCGTTGCCAATCGTTTTTTTCCGATCGAACTCCAGTTCAACGACGAAGGCGCTGCGATCGCGCACGCGCGCGACTGGGCCGTGCGCTGGATCGACGCGAGCAGCATCGCGATCTGACGCCGTCGCGCACCGGCCGCATTGGCCATCCGGCCGATCCACCGCGGGCCGCTGCCGGACGAAAAACGCGGTAATCTTGCGGAACCCGTCACTTTATTAGCGGCCGTGCGACTGCGCGCGGCTGCCTGCATTGGCATATGTCGACATCACCCGCCCGTCAGTGGGGCCTCGAAGAAATCGTCGCCGGTTTGCGCGAGTCGCGCGAGGAACTCCATCGCACGCGTCATCCGCGCGGCATTCGCGAACTGCCGTCGCGCGACGCGATCTGCAAGATTGTCACCGGCCTGCGCGCGTCGATGTTTCCGACGCATTACGGTGCGCCCGATCTTACCGACGAAAGCGTCGACTATTACGTCGGCCATACGCTCGAAAGCACGCTGCGCGTGTTGTCCGAGCAGATTCGCCGCGCGCTGCCGTTCCTGCCCGAGCATGTGGACACGCCGTTCGCGGCGCTCGACGAGCGCGCATTCGAGATCGCGCGCGAGTTCGGGCGGCAGTTGCCGTCGGTCCGCGCACTGCTGGTCAGCGACATCCAGGCCGCGTACGCCGGCGATCCGGCCGCGCAGCACATCACCGAAATCCTGCTGTGCTACCCCGGCGTGCTGGCGATGATGCACCATCGGCTCGCGCATGCGTTGCACCGGCTCGGCGTGCCGCTGCTCGCCCGGTTCATCAATGAAATCGCACACTCGGCTACCGGCATCGACATTCACCCGGGCGCGCAGATCGGCCCGAGCTTCTTCATCGACCACGGCACCGGCGTCGTGATCGGCGAAACCGCGATCATCGGCGAGCGCGTGCGCGTGTACCAGGCCGTCACGCTCGGCGCGAAGAGCTTCCCGGCCGACGGCGAAGGCACGCTGGTCAAGGGCAACGCACGGCATCCGATCGTCGAGGACGACGTCGTGATCTACGCGGGCGCGACCATTCTCGGCCGCGTGACGATCGGGCGCGGCTCGGTGATCGGCGGCAACGTGTGGCTCACGCACAGCGTGCCGCCCGGCACGAGTGTCGCGCAGGGCAAGGTTCGGGAAGGCGGGAGCGGCGAGAAGCCGTAACGCGGTGCGCGAACGCCCGGGCGCCGCGCCGTACGACGCAGCGGCATGGGGCGGACGCTGCGGACGAGCTGTGCGAATGCCCGGGCGACGCGGCGGACGAGGTGGAATGGAGTGGACGCCGCACGATGGAGCGACGACCTGACCGCCGCCAGCGAGCGTCGCGCGTGAGCGGCGCAAAGCCGCGCGACCCGGCGCACGCAGGCGGCGCGCAGCCGCCTTCGCTCACCGAGCCTCAGTGCTTGCCGGCCGGCGAGCGGTGCTTGTACAGCACGTCCTGATCGACGCGGATCAGGTTCTGCCCCGCATCGACGACGAAATCCACGCCGTTGTACGCGCTGCCCGTGAGCAGCAGGATCGCGCTGGCGACGTCGTCGGGGCCGGCGATGCGCGCGAGCGGCGTCGATGCGCGGCTCGCGTGTTCGAAGTCGGCCTGCGTCTGGTCGTCGCTCGGCAGCATCAAGCCGGGGAACACCGCGTTCACGCGCAGCACCGTCGACGACGACAGCGCGAGCATCTGCGTGAGGTTGCCGAGCGCGGCCTTCGCGACCGTGTAGCTGAAGTGGTCGCGGTGGAAGTTTTCCTTGATCTTCTGGTCGACCACGTTGACGACGACGCCCTGCGTGCCGGCCGCGCGGGCCCGCTCGTAGAACGCGCGCGTGAGCAGGATCGGCGCACGGCAATTGACGGCCCACGCCTGGTCGAACGCCGCGAGGTCGAAGCTCGGGAAGTGATCCTGCCAGAACACCGACGCGTTGTTGACCAGCACGTCGAGGCGGCCGAAGCGCGCATAGACCTGGTCGATCAGCGCGGTGATCTGCGCGGCATCCGACAGGTCGGCCTGCAGCGCGGCCGAATCGTGCCCGCGTTCGGCGATCGTGCGGGCCGCCGCTTGCGCGGCCTCGGCCGAGCGGTCGTAGTGCACCGCGGTGCGATAGCCGTGCGCGGCGAAATACTCGGCGAACGCGCGCCCGGCCCGGCGCGCGGCGCCGGTCACGAGCACGACGGGCGCGTTCGCCGCTTGCTTCGTAGACTGCATTACGTATTCGTCAGGTTGACTGAAGAAGGATTCGCGACGATCGACAGGAATTCGCGCCGCGTCGACGGATCGGTGCGGAAGGTGCCGAGCATGCGCGACGTGACCATCTCGACGCCCGGCTTGTGCACGCCGCGCGTCGAGATGCACTGGTGCGCGGCTTCGAGAATCACGCCGACGCCCTTCGGCTGCAGCACGTCGAACAGCGTGTCGGCGATCTGCACGGTCATTTTTTCCTGGATCTGCAGGCGCTTCGCGAACGCGTCGACGAGGCGCGCGAGCTTCGAGATGCCGACGACGCGATGGTTCGGCAGATACGCGACGTGCGCGCGGCCGATGATCGGCACCATGTGGTGTTCGCAGTAGCTCTCGAAGCGGATGTCCTTCAGCACGATCATCTCGTCGTAGCCGTCGACTTCGCTGAAGGTGCGCGCGAGGATGTCGCGCGGGTCGAGCGCGTAGCCGGCGAAGAACTGTTCGTAGGCGCGCACGACGCGCGCGGGCGTGTCGAGCAGGCCTTCGCGGGAGGGATCGTCGCCGGCCCAGCGCAGCAGCACGCGAACGGCATCCTCGGCTTCTTCCCGGCTCGGTCGGGATGCGGCCGGCTCGGGCCGCGCGGATTTTTTACCCATCAGGTCGCTCCATCGAATTCAGCCGCCCGCGGCGGCGCGATCCGGTCATTGTTTCATGCTTTCGCGGGTCGTGCGTGCGGCCGCCCGCTCACCCGTCGTTCACCTTTCCTCACTTCGGCCATTCGTCCTGTTCGTCGTTGAACAGCGACGCGACGACCCCGCGCAACCACGCGGTGCGCGGGTCGTTGTGGAACTTGCGATGCCAGTGCTGCTTCAGGTCGAAGCGCGGCAGCGGCAACGGCGGCTCGACCGGCACGATGAACGCGTGCTCGGCCGCATACGCATAGCCGATCGCGTGCGGCACCGTCGCGATCAGGTCGGTGCGGCTCAGGATGAACGGCAGGCTCATGAAGTGCGGCGTCTCGAGCACCGCGCGGCGCTGCATGCGCTGCTTCGCGAGGTATTTCTCCAGCACCTCCTGGCTGCGTCCTTCGGCGCGCACCACCGCGTGCCCGCACGAGAGGAACTGCCCGGCCGTGAACGGGCGCGCCTGTTCGAGCGGATGGCCGCGCCGCATCAGGCAGACGAACCGGTGCGTAAACAGTCGCTGCTGGAAGAAGTTGTTGCCGTCGAGATCGGGGAAGTAGCCGACCGCGAGATCGATCGAGCCGGCTTCGAGGCCGCGGCCGACTTCGTCGTGCGCGAGCGAGACCGAGCGCAGGTTCGCGTACGGCGCGTGTGTCGCGAACGCCTGCAGCAGCTTCGGCAGGAACACGATCTCGCCGACGTCCGACAGCGCGATCGAGAACGTGTGCGTGCTCGCCGCCGGGTCGAAGTCGTGCGGCGCGACGAGGCCGCGCTCGATCTGCGCGAGCGCATCGCGCGCGGCCGGCAGCAGGGCGAGCGCACGCGGCGTCGGCTCCATTCCGCGCGACGTGCGTACGAACAGCGGATCGCCGAAATACTCGCGCAGGCGGCCGAGCGCCGTGCTCACGCGCGGCTGGCTCACGCCGAGCAGGTCGCCGGCGCGACTCACGTTGCGCGTGTCGTCGAGCGCGACGAGGTAGGGAATGAGGTTCAGATCGAGGGCATCCATCGCCAGGCCACTATCGGAAAGACGTATACAACTTATCTCCAAAATCGCGTTGCCGCATAGTCGGGAAAGCGCTCAAATTGTTTCCATTACTCGAACCAATGTTCAGGAGACGAACAATGCGCACCCAAGTCGCCATCATCGGCGCCGGTCCGTCCGGCCTTTTGCTTTCCCACCTGCTGCGCCTGCAAGGCGTCGATTCCATCCTCGTCGAAGCGCGTTCGCGCGAATACTGCGAGAACCGCATCCGCGCCGGCGTGCTGGAGCAGGGCACGGTCGACACGCTGAACGAAGCCGGTCTCGGCGACCGGATGCGCCGCGAAGGGCTCGAGCATCACGGCATCGAACTGCTGTTTTCGGGCCAGCGCCACCGCATCGACCTGAGCGCGCTTACCGGCGGGCGCGCGATCACCGTCTACAGCCAGCATGAAGTCGTGCGCGACCTGATCGCGGCCGGCGACGCGCATGGCCACCCGATGCATTTCGACGTCAGCGACGTCGCGCTGCACGACGTCGAAAGCGAGCGCCCGTTCGTCACGTTCAAGCACGCGGACGGCCGCGCCGAGCGCATCGACTGCGACTACATCGCCGGCTGCGACGGCTTCCACGGCATCGCGCGGCAGACGATTCCCGCCGAGCGGCTGAATACGTTCGAGCGCGTGTACCCGTTCGCGTGGCTCGGCATCCTTGCCGACGCGGCGCCGTCGCTCGACGAGCTCGTCTATGCGCATCATGCGAACGGTTTCGCGCTGTTCTCGATGCGCTCGCCGACGGTCACGCGCCTGTACCTGCAGTGCCAGCCCGACGAAAACCTCGCCGAATGGTCCGACGCGCGGATCTGGGACGAACTGCACACGCGTTTCTCGAACGACACCGGCTGGACGCCCACCGAGGGCCGGATCACGCAAAAGAGCGTGACGCCGATGCGCAGCTTCGTGTCGGAGACGATGCAGCACGGGCGGCTCTTCCTCGCCGGCGACGCCGCGCACATCGTGCCGCCGACCGGCGCGAAGGGGATGAACCTCGCGGTGGCCGACGTCCGCGCGCTGTCCCGCGCGCTCGGCGCGCGCTACCGGAACGGCGACGCGGCGCCGCTCGAGCGCTATTCGGCAACCTGCCTCGAGCGCGTGTGGCGCGCCGAGCACTTCTCGTACTTCATGACGAACATGCTCCACGCGTCGCCGGACGACACGCCGTTCGTCAACCGGTTGAAGCTCGCGGAACTGAAATACGTGACGCGCTCGCGGGCCGCCGCGCAGTCGCTGGCCGAAAACTACGTCGGGCTGCCGTTCGACGATGCGGCGACCCCCGAGGCATCCCGCCTTGACAACGCGCTGTGCGCGACTCTATGATCGGCCCATCGTTCGCTAATCGAATCTAGGTTCGATTAGCGAACAAATGCCGAAGGCCGACGATGGTCTCCGGCGCGGCACGCGACACGCGCGTGTCCCCTCGACAGGCCGCGCATCGTGCCGCGGGTTCGTATCAGGAAGAGACATGGTCAACAAGATTTTCGAATCGCTTCAGTCGGCCGTCGCCGACGTCCACGATGGCGCGACAATCATGATCGGCGGTTTCGGCACGGCAGGCATGCCGTCCGAGCTGATCGACGCGCTGATCGAGCAGGGCGCGCGCGGCCTGACGATCGTCAACAACAACGCGGGTAACGGCGAGACCGGTCTCGCCGCGCTGCTCAAGGCCAAGCGGGTGCGCAAGATCATCTGCTCGTTCCCGCGCCAGAGCGACTCGCAGGTGTTCGACGCGCTGTACCGCGCGGGCGAAATCGAGCTGGAGCTCGTGCCGCAGGGCAACCTCGCGGAGCGCATCCGCGCGGCGGGTGCCGGCATCGGCGGCTTCTTCACGCCGACGGGTTTCGGCACGAAGCTCGCGGAGGGCAAGGAAACGCGCGTGATCGACGGCAAGTCGTATGTGTTCGAGACGCCGATCCACGCCGATTTCGCGCTGGTCAAGGCGTACAAGGGCGATCGCTGGGGCAACCTGGTGTATCGCAAGACCGCGCGCAACTTCGGGCCGATCATGGCCAGCGCCGCGAAGGTCGCGATCGTGCAGGTGTCGGAAGTCGTGCCCCTCGGCGGCCTGAACCCGGAACACATCGTGACGCCGGGCATTTTCGTGCAGCGCGTCGTCGAAGTGCCGCAGGCCGCGCATGCGGCCGAGCTGGCCGCTGAACGTGCCGCATCGCAAGCCGCCTGACCGCCAGAGGAGACCCGACATGAAACGACTGACCCGCGATGAAATGGCCAAGCGCGTCGCCCAGGACATCCCCGAAGGCGCGTACGTGAACCTCGGTATCGGTGTGCCGACGCTGGTGGCGAACCACCTCGATCGAGCCAAGGAAATCTTCCTGCACAGCGAGAACGGCCTGCTCGGCATGGGCCCGGCGCCCGCGCCCGGCGAGGAAGACGACGAACTGATCAACGCCGGCAAGCAGCACGTGACGCTGCTCACCGGCGGCGCGTATTTCCATCACTCGGATTCGTTCGCGATGATGCGCGGCGGCCACCTCGACTACTGCGTGCTCGGCGCGTTCCAGGTGTCGGTGAACGGCGACCTCGCGAACTGGCATACCGGCGCGCCCGATGCGATTCCGGCCGTCGGCGGCGCGATGGATCTCGCGATCGGCGCGAAGCAGGTGTTCGTGATGATGGAGCACCTGACGAAGCAGGGCGAAAGCAAGATCGTCGCGGCGTGTTCGTATCCGGTGACCGGCGTGCAGTGCGTGAGCCGCATCTATACGGATCTCGCCGTGCTCGACGTGACGGCCGACGGCCTCGCGGTGAGCGAGATCTTCACCGACCTGTCGTTCGACGAACTGCAGAAGCTGACCGGCGTGCCGCTGATCGACGCGACGCGCAAGGCCGCGGCCTGAACCGCGAGCGTGCCGGCCCGCTCGTTCGAGCGCACGCCGGCACGCTTGGGTAGACAATAGGCGCACGCCGTTTCCCTACTCTGATGCCATGCTCGAAGACAGCGCCCGCCTGACCTCCCTCATCTGCGGCACCGAGCCGCTCAACCGGATCTGGTCGCCCCGCGCGACGATCCAGCGCATGCTCGACGTCGAAGCCGCGCTTACGCGTGCGCTCGCCGCGCGGCAGGTGATTCCCGCCACCGCGGTTGCGCCGATCGAACGCGCATGCGATGCCGATCGGCTCGATGCCGACGCGCTCGCGCATGGCGCGGCGCTCGGCGGCAATCTCGCGATTCCGCTCGTCAAGCAGCTCACCGCGCAAGTGAAGGCCGACGACCCCGAGGCCGCGAAGTTCGTGCACTGGGGCGCGACGAGCCAGGACATCATCGATACCGCGACCGTGCTGCAGTTGCGCGATACGCTCGACGTGCTGGAGCCGCTGCTCGACGAAGCGTGCGCGTCGCTCGCGACGCTCGCGCGCACGCATCGCGCGACGCCGATGATCGGCCGCACGTGGCTGCAGCAGGCGCTGCCGATCACGCTCGGTCTTAAATTCGCGCAATGGCTCGATGCGCTGCTGCGCCATCGCGCGCGCTTCGCCGAATTGCGCGAGCGCGTGCTGGTGCTGCAGTTCGGCGGCGCCGCCGGCACGCTTGCGAGCCTGCGCGAACACGCATCCGGCGTGAGCGCCGCGCTCGCCGCCGACCTGAAGCTCGCGGTGCCCGCCGTGCCGTGGCATACGCAGCGCGATCGCATCGCGGAAGCCGCGTCGTGCTTCGGCATGCTGACCGGCACGCTCGGCAAGATCGCGCGCGACGTGTCGCTGCAGATGCAGACCGAAGTCGGTGAGCTCGGCGAACCGGCTGCCGCCGGCAAGGGCGGCTCGTCGACGATGCCGCACAAGCGCAACCCGGTCGGCTGCGCGGCCGTGCTGACCGCCGCGGTGCGCGCGCCGAACCTCGTCGCTACCGTGTTCGCGGGGATGGTCCAGGAGCACGAGCGCGCGCTCGGCGGCTGGCAGGCCGAATGGGATGCGCTGCCCGATCTGGCTCGCCTGACCGGCGGCGCGCTCGCGCAGATCGCCCAGATCGTCGCGGGCCTCGACGTGAACACCGAACGCCTTGCCGCGAACCTCGACCTGACGCACGGGCTGATTCTCGGCGAAGCCGTGATGCTCGCGCTCGGCGACCGGATCGGCCGGCTCGATGCGCACCATGTCGTCGAGCACGCGTCGAAGGAAGCCGTGCGCACCGGCGCGACGCTGTTCGACGTGCTCGCGGCCGATGCGACCGTGTCCGCCCACTTGTCGCGCGATGCGCTCGCGCGGCTGCTCGATCCCGCACATTACGTCGGCGAGGCGCAGGCCTACGTCGACGCCGTGCTCGCGCTTCACGCGCGCGCGCAATAACCAGGAGAACATTGATGCCCTTCGCCACTGTCAACGGCGTGAAACTGCATTACCGGATCGACCGTGCCGCGCGCGACGACGCGCCGTGGCTCGTCTTCTCGAACTCGCTCGGCGCCGACCTGCAGATGTGGGCGCCGCAGATCCGCCCGCTCACGCAGCACTTCAACATTCTGCGCTACGACACGCGCGGCCACGGCCATTCCGAAGCGCCGGCCGGCTCGTACACGGTCGACCAGCTCGCGGGCGACGTGATCGGCCTGCTCGACCATGTCGGCATCGATCGCGCGCATTTCTGCGGGATTTCGATGGGCGGCCTGACCGGCGCCGCGCTCGCCGCGCGTTTCCCGTCGCGCATCGTGCGCGCCGTGCTGGCGAACACCGCCGCGAAGATCGGTTCGCCGGAAGTGTGGGCGCCGCGTGCGCAGAAGGCGCGCGCCGAAGGGATGGCCGCGCTGGCCGACGCCGTGCTGCCGCGCTGGTTCACCGACGCGTTCGTCGGGCGCGAGCCGCGCCTGTTCGACGCGATCCGCGACACCTTCGTGCATACCGACAAGGACGGCTATGCGGCGAACTGCGACGCGCTGAACGCGGCCGACCTGCGCGAGGAAGTGAAGGGCATCGCGCTGCCGGTGCTCGTCGTGACCGGCGAGAAGGACATGTCGACGCCGCCCGACCAGGGCCGCGCGCTGGCTGCCGCCATTCCCGGCGCGCGTCACGTCGAATTCGACGCCGCGCACATTTCGAACATCGAGTACGCCGACGGTTTCAACCGCGCGCTGCTCGAATTCCTGACCGCGTAAGGCACCGACGATGGATGATCAGCAACGTTACGAAGCAGGGATGAAGGTGCGCCGCGCGGTGCTCGGCGACGCGCACGTCGATCGTTCGATCGAGAACCGCACCGAGGTGACCGACGAATTCCAGAACCTGATCACCCGCTATGCATGGGGCGAGATCTGGACCCGCGACGGCCTGCCGCGCCATACGCGCAGCCTGTTGACCATCGCGATGATGGTTGCGTTGAACCGCGGCGAGGAACTCGCGCTGCACCTGCGCGCCGCGCGCAACAACGGCGTGACGCGCGACGAGATCAAGGAAGTGCTGCTGCAGACCGCGATCTATTGCGGCGTGCCGGCCGCGAACTCCGCGTTCCATCTCGCGGACAAGATCTTCAAGGAGCAGGATGCGGCCGCCTAGATGCGGCTGAATGACACGACCGGCTCGCGCCGGACGTGACCCGATCGCGACGCCTGCCGCAGCCGGCAGGTGTCGACGATGCATGACGCGCCGGCGGCGAATCGGCGCGCGAACAAGGAAAGACGCGGCCATGAGGCCGCGTTGTTCATATCAGCGTTACATGGGACCGGGAGAGCGCGCAAGCGCCAACGCCGGTCGACAAGGAGACTCGCGATGAATCGCGCACCCGTGGTCGATGTCCAGACCTTCATCAACGAGCAGCCGTTCGGCGGCTTTCAGTGGCTCGTATTCCTGATGTGTTTCGTGATCGTGCTGCTCGACGGCTTCGATACGGCCGCGATCGGCTTTATCGCACCGTCGCTGCTCGGCGAATGGAACCTGACCAAACCCGATCTCGCCCCCGTGCTGAGCGCCGCGCTGTTCGGCCTTGCGTGCGGCGCGCTGGTGTCGGGTCCGCTGTCCGATCGACTCGGGCGCCGCTCGCTGCTGGTCGGCTCGGTGCTGCTGTTCGGCGTCGCGTGTTTCGTGTCCGCGTTCTCGACGACCATCGGACACCTGACGATCCTGCGTTTCGTGACCGGCGTCGGCCTCGGCGCCGCGATGCCGAACGCGGTCACGATGATGGGCGAGTTCTGCCCGGACAAGCGCCGTGCGACCGTGATCAACCTGATGTTCTGCGGCTTCCCGCTCGGTGCGGCGTTCGGCGGCTTTCTCGCCGCGTGGATGATCCCGCATTTCGGCTGGCGCAGCGTGTTGATGCTCGGCGGCGTGACGCCGCTGCTGCTCGGCGTGTTGCTGCTGCTGAAGATGCCCGAATCGGTGCGTTTCATGGTGGCGCACGGGAAGAGCGTCGACCGGATCCGCGCGACGCTCGCGCGCATCTCGCGCGATGCGATGAACGCCGGCTCGTTCGCGATGACCGAAGCGGCGCCGCAAACCGGCAGCCAGGGCCTCGGCGTCGTGCTGTCGCGCTCGTACATCGTCGGCTCGGTGATGCTGTGGGTCGCGTACTTCATGGGCCTCGTGATCTTCTACGCGTCGATCAACTGGATGCCGATCCTGTTGAAGGATGCGGGCCTCACGCCGAAGAGCGCGACGCTGATCTCGGCGCTGTTCCCGCTCGGCGGCGTCGGCGCCGTGCTGTGCGGTGTGCTGATGGACCGCTTCAACGCGAACCGCGTGATCGCCGTGTGCTATGCGCTGACCGCGATCAGCGTGTATGCGATCGGGCAGGCCGCGGGGAACGTCGGGTTGCTCGTGCTGGTCGTGTTCGTGGCCGGCGTGCTGATGAACACCGCGCAATCGTCGATGCCGGCGCTCGCCGCCGCGTTCTATCCGACCGAAGGGCGCGGCACGGGCGTGGCGTGGATGCTGGGCGTCGGCCGCTTCGGCGGGATCGCCGGCTCGTTCCTCGTGGCGGAACTGACGCGCCGGCACTTCTCGTTCGCGGGTGTATTCGCGACGATCGCGGTGGCGGGCCTGCTCGCGTGCGTCGCGTTGCTGATCAAGCAGATGGCACGGCCGCACGGCGTCGCGCAACCGACCGGCAAGATCGAATCGCTCGGGCATTGAGCGGGCGCGGGGCCGGGGCGATGCGCCGGCCCGGTGTGCCGAGGTTGCCGCGGTGGGTCGCAAGACGGCCGACACGCAACGACAGGACGGGTCGCTTCGGCGGCCCGTCGTTCATTCCGGCCGTCGCATCGTTACTCCTCCGCGTCGTGTTCCTTGACGAAGTTGCGCAGATACGCGCGCAGCGCGGCTTCCTGGCTGCGATGATCGGCATGATTCGCGGCGCCCATCTCTTCCTCGTCGCCGAACAGTGTGGGCGGCGCGCAGTACGTACCCACTTCGACGTTTTCTCGCAGCACGCGGATGTCGTGCGTGAGCGGGTGATACTCGGCCATCCAGTGCATGCCTTCGATGTGTTCGCCGGCTTTCAGCATTGGCTTCATCGGCACTCTCCATGCAGCGACGGTGCAACCGCCGAAGCGGTTGCACGCGCCCGTATCAAAAGGGTACGCCTGCATGGGACGAAGCTCAACGGGTGCGCTGTGAGCGCTTACTGCGGGAGCAGGTGCGCGACGAGCGGATACAGCGACAGGATCAGCAGCACGGCCATCGTCACGTTGAAGATGCGCAGCGCGCGGCTGTTCGACAGGAAGCGGCGCAGGCCGAGGCCGAACGCGGCCCACAGGCTGATGCACGGAAAGCCGATCAGGATGAAGACGACGGCCATCCATGCGGCGTTCATGCCGTAGTCGGCGGACAGGCGGATCGTCGTCGCGGCGGTCAGTACCATCATCCATGCCTTCGGATTGACCCACTGGAACGCGGCGGCTTCAAGGAACGTCATCGGCCGCGGCTTGGCGCCTTGCGCCTTCACTTCGCCCGACGTGCCGATGCGCCACGCGAGGTACAGCAGGTATGCGACGCTTGCGATTTCGAGGATCGTGTACAGCACCGGTACGCGGCGGAACGCTTCGCCGAGACCGAAGCCGACACACAGCATCAGGATCGCGACGCCGATGCTGATGCCGAACAGGTGCGGCATCGTGCGGCGGAAGCCGAAATTGACGCCCGATGCGAGCAGCATCGTGTTGTTCGGGCCGGGCGTGATCGACGTGACGAGCGCGAACAGCATGCCGGCGGGCAGCGCGCTCAGGGTGAGGAATTCCATCGCGGATTCTCCATTCGTGTTCGGGACTGGGATGGAGTCAGTGTAGCGACGGTTTTCGGTACAGTACCGGTACAGTTTGTTTGACAATTGCCGGTACGGGGTGGGGGTGGCTGGGGCGGGGTGGTTCCTGTTTTGTTGTTTCGTAGACAACTCGGGTTCAGTTCTTTGAATGAACGGTGCAGCGTGTGGTGGCAGTGATATCGAAGCCGTCTGCGCAATGCATGCCGAGATGGCGAGCGAGCGTTGACTCCCGATATCTCACTGCAATCTTGTTTTGAAAATCAGTTGCTTGATACTTTGAGCTGCAGAAAATCGCTCAAATTACGATAGGTTCTAGTGAATGTGTCCGATTTCGGCGCGGGATTTGCATTCTCGCCGATTGAGTCGAGAGCCTTATCCGTAATGTCGGAGATCATTCCGAAGACTCGATCCGGTTCCTGCGGGTTACGTGTCAGGTACGCCACCAAGCGTATTTTTCGAATCTCACCGCCTGATCTGATGATTCTGAACTCGCTAAAATACTCCAGCCTG
The DNA here is from genome assembly GCF_902498995.1 of Burkholderia anthina. Lineage (GTDB taxonomy): Bacteria > Pseudomonadota > Gammaproteobacteria > Burkholderiales > Burkholderiaceae > Burkholderia > Burkholderia anthina. The sequence goes on along the minus strand of NZ_CABVLY010000002.1, from coordinate 223,555 downwards.
GAGGCCGAAGGTCCTTGATCGATCGATGTTACGCAAACCGCTTGCTGCATATCTTCAGGGTGCACAAGCGCACCAAGTTCATCAATGGACCGGGAATCGTCCGTGGTATTGAGAGACAGAATTTTGCGACAATGGTCGTCAAGAGCGATGCGCTTTACGTGGACATCGAATTCAAAAAATCCAATATTGCCAAACCGCGCGACGATATTCAGCCGATCCTGAAGTTGCTGATTTACATCTCGCGACTCGATTTCCCTGGTCGCTTCCCGAGAAATGCAGAGAATCGTTGTCACTTGGCCGGCTGGGCCCATCACAGGGGTCAACATATTATCCCAATGCTGGATCCGGCCATTGGAATCTACGCTGCGTCCCGGGAATCGACCGGACTTGCCATCCTTTGCCAGATTCAATGCAACCCTGCCGGCGGGTTGAATGTCTGCCGGCAACAAATCTAACCAGGGCATGCCAAAAGCGGAATTTTCCGGGATACCCAGTGCCTGACAGCCTGCTTTGTTCATATGCAGCAACATGCCATCGGTCGCAACCAGCTTGATGCAGTCGACGCTGATGTCCAGCATATCGCTCTGAATGGATGCTCGTCTCTCCAGGGAAATCTCCCGGGTCTTGATTTCATCGATATCGAAGAAAATACACAGCCACTCCAGATTTCTGGTTGGCTGAAGGGTAGCGATATACCAGCGTTTGCTGTCGATGTCGCTGCCGTTTAATCGGCATTCGAACGAGATGCAATTTCCCTTCACCAGCGCTGCGCAGAAATTGGAGACTGCGCGATATCTGTCAGAGGGGTTGATTAACTCGGCCCAGGGGTTGTATTTTTGCGGATCGATGGACGGATTTATCAACTTCCGCCACGGTTCGTTCAGCGAAACAACATAGCCTCGACCATCGATAATGCACGCCGGCAGGCAGATCGTGGATAAAACCGCCTTCGGGTCGGAAACGGGTTTGTCTTTGGGTTTGTTGTTCTCTATGTTTCTGAGGTCATTTATCGTATCTGCAATCATGGGTGTCTTCTCCATTTAATGCTCGATCGTGAAAATTTTATCGATGGATGTCGGAAAATACGAGGTATTGTCTTCGTTGTGCACCGGTCCGACTTGTGGGATGGAGAAACACTTTTTTAGTCACATTCCGAGATGCGAATGAGGGTGATCTGTTTTTAAAAAATGAATTAAATAATTTTGATCGATTCGGTTGTAAATAAATTGAAGGAATCGTCAGAATTGTTAATACATTCAGGCTATTTGGGCGGGATGTCAAGTGGCGCGCGGTAATTTGTGTTTGTGTCGAGCGCGTCTTTATCGTGGGCCCGCATAATAGTCAGACAAATGCGACAATTGACGATTAATTGACAACCAGACGTTGATAATTGGTGCGGGGATAAAGCACGGGTTGATATTGACTCTGCGGGTGTCAGAGGCGGGATTTTCGTTCGCGTGCTTCCTCGGCGTATTCGAGGTGCATGCAATGGCGGGGATGTCGGGTTTCGCGATGCTGGCGGCCGGGTTCGTATTGGCATGGCTGGGAACCGACCTCGGGCGCTGGTGTTTTATGGTGCGTCGATGGCGCTGGTCGGTCCGGCATGGCTGCATGCCAAAAAATCACCTGGCGCACAGCTGAGCAGTTCGTGCCGGCCGCGACCACCGCTACGCAAACGGCTGCAGCGCCTTCGGTATCTGGTATTTGCCGTTGCGGTACGGGATCGTGTAGTCGACACGCTTCACGTCGGTGGCGCGCACGCCGCAATCCGGCGACGACGTTCCCTTGTTCGGGCTTGTGTAGGTCGATGACGTTTCCGACGCCGTCAGCGGCGGAGGGGCACCGTTGACGGTCGCCCCGACGGCCAGTTTCCGATTGATCTCCTCGATCTCGCCCGCGCAATCGTCGAAGATCCCGCCCGTGCGCCAGTAGAGCAGCAGCCGGTCGAGAACCGGCGTCACGCGCGAGCCCTCCATCACGTACATCGACATCACGGCTTCCTTCGTGCGCGCCGTGGTGTCGATGTCGCCGTTGACCACCACGATGCCGAACCCGATCCGGTTCCGGTCGAGTGGATAGGGCTTGACGTCGATCGCAAGCCGGTCGAGCACGCGCCAGCTGCGGCGATCGATTCCGTTCTCCTGTTCACCGTGGGCGATCACCTTGCCGGTCGCACTGTCGGCCACGATCACGCCGAGGTCGGTGGAATGTCCGCCGAATGGCAGCGCGGCGATCGTCAGCTTCGGATCGGCCGGCCACGCGAGACATGCCACGTGCGCGGCGTCGACCGTGTGGTCCGGAAAGAGCTTGCCCCATGAACGGGTGAAGTCGTGGCAGTTCGCGTGCGCGAGCGAGGATATGGCGAGGCCGACGGCAAAAGCGAAGCAGGCGCGACGTTTCATTCGGGTGGGTGCCGTGCGAGACAGGAGGTCGGCAGTATGAAACCGATCGATTGCGTTGTCACGCCGGCGGCCGCTTCGGTGGCGAGGCCCAATGTGTCGACGCGGCGATCCGCGCGGAAGGAAGGTGCCGAGGCCAGCCAGGCGCGACGATCCCCGAACCCTGGCCCGTACCACCTCCATGCTTTCAAAATTGAAAGAATGTCCGGCGTTTGCGATAGAATGCCCCCCCTGTTCGCCGTGGCGGTGCCCACGGACGGGCTCCGGCACCCGAAACGGGCATGCGCCGCACCCGCGGCTCTCCGTCCCCGATTCCAGGCCGACGATCTGCCAGCCGTTGGAAACACATGTTCTGTAATTTGGATTGCTAATGAAGAAGAAGCACAACATCACCCGGTACATCGTCATCGCGATGGCGCTGGGTATCGCCGTGGGCTACGCCTGTCATAGCGCGTTTCCCGACCCGAAGATGGCCAGGGAAGTCGCCGGCTACGTGTCGCTGCTGTCCGACGTGTTCCTGCGCCTGATCAAGATGATCATCGCGCCGCTGGTGTTCGCGACGCTCACGGTCGGCATCGCGCAGATGGGCGACGGCGGGTCGGTCGGCCGCGTGGGCGTGAAGGCGTTCGGCTGGTTCTTCATCGCGTCGTTCACGTCGCTGGTGCTCGGCCTCGTGACCGCGACGATCCTCCAGCCCGGCAGCCACCTGAGCCTGCCGCTGCCGGCCTCCGATGCGGCGCTGGGCCTGAAGACGGGCGCGTTCACGCTGAAGGACTTCGTCGTCCACCTGGTGCCGAAATCGATCGCCGAGGCGATGGCGAACAACGAGATCCTGCAGATCGTCGTGTTCTCGATCTTCTTCGGCACCGCGCTGTCCGCGCTCGGCGACGCCGGCAAGCGCCTGACCGGCGTGATCGACGATCTCGCGCAGGTCATGCTGAAAGTGACGGGCGCGGTGATGTGGTTCGCGCCGGTCGCGGTGTTTGCCGCGCTGGCGTCGACGATCACGACCGAAGGGCTGGGCATCCTGCTCACGTTCGCGAAGTTCATGGCGAGCTTCTACCTGGCGCTGGCGCTGCTGTGGGGCGTGCTGACGCTCGCGGGCGTGGCGTTCCTCGGCAAGCGCGCGTTCTCGCTGATCCGCCTGATCCGCGAGCCGTTCCTGCTGTCGTTCGCGACGGCGAGCTCGGAAGCCGCGTATCCGAAGCTGCTCGACGCGCTCGACCGCTTCGGCGTGAACCGCAGGATCTCGAGCTTCGTGCTGCCGATCGGGTATTCGTTCAACCTCGACGGCTCGATGATGTACTGCACGTTCGCGGTGCTGTTCATCTCGCAGGTGTACGGGATCGACCTGCCGCTCGGCACGCAGATCACGATGCTGCTGATGCTGATGGTCACGTCGAAGGGGATGGCGGGCGTGCCGCGCGCCTCGCTCGTCGTGATCGCGGCGACGCTCAGCCAGTTTCATCTGCCGGAAGCCGGGCTGCTGCTGATCATGGGCGTCGACATGTTCCTCGACATGGGGCGCTCGGCCACCAACGCGGTCGGCAACTCGATCGCGGCCGCCGTGGTCGCGAAGTGGGAAGGGCAGCTCGGCGATGCGCGCGACGACGCGGATTCGGAGTCGGACGGCGGCGGCGAGATCGAGCAGGTAGCAGTGCGGGAAACCGCAGCGTCCGCGTGATTTTCCCGTTGTCGTGAAGTTCGCCGGCCTGGATTCGACCTGGATTCAGGCCGGTACGATATTCGCCATCGGTCATTTCTCTACCCCGCATCCGGCGATTTTCCCGATTCGCCGAAAACTCCCTCCGCCATTTCAATACGCCAATACGCCGCATTCGAAAACCGCGGTGATATGCCGGTCGGCGCAAGCTGGACTTTCCCGATATCCAGCAAGCCGCGCGCGTAAGTGACCATTCACTCTCGCGCAGTCGCGTGCGCCGTCGGCCGGCCGGGCCTGCAATTTTTTTCCATTTATATAACGCTATTCTCGGCGGTGCCGATGATCGGATGCACGTCCGATGTCATATCGACCGCGCCGGATGATTTAGCGGAAGTATTGACGCATTGCCGATTTCAAACCATCCGGCCGTCCCTCATGTGAATGATTCCACCATTCAGGAGAGCATCAGCCATGGTCGCCAGACAACCGATTCGGGCCGTGCTGCTCGCCGCCGCGATCGCTGCGATTGCGCCGGCCGGATACGCGCGCAACACCACCGACTGGATCGCGAACACGTACGGCACGCTCGCGGCGCACGTCGGCAACGTCGCGCGCTCGATGTGGGTCGCGCCCGAAGGCGTGATCTACACGTCGTCGATGTGGGACGAGGATGAAGGCGGCGTCGCGATCTACCAGAACGGCAAGAGCATCGGCTCGATCGGCACGCATTCCGAATTCCAGGGCAGCGCGATCACGGGCAATGCGACGTCGCTGTTCGTCGCGCTGCAGCCCGGCAGCGGGTACGGCAGCGGCGCGGTCGGGCGCTACAACCGCGCGACGCGGTTTCGCGACAAGCTCATTCAGATCACCGCGGCGACGAATCAACCACGCATCGACGTCGTCACCGGGCTCGCGACGGCCGGCTCGCTGCTCTATGCGAGCGATTTCTACGGCAATCGCGTGCGGGTGTTCACGACCGACGGCGTCTGGCAGCGCGACATCGGCGTGAGCGCGCCGGGCGCGCTCGCGGTGGACGGCGCGGGCAACGTGTGGGTCGCGCAGAAGGGCGCGGGTTCGATCGTCGAATTCAGCGCGACCGGTGCGCCGCTGAACACGATCCGGATGGCAGCCGGGGCGCAGCCTTCGGCGCTCAGTTTCGATGCGGCGACGGGCCAGTTGCTGGTCGGCGACGAAGGCCCCGACATGAACATCAAGCGCTATGCCGTGTCGGGCCGGCCCGCGCTGGTCGACACGTTCGGCGTGCGCGGCGGCTATCTCGACACGACGACGGGCATCAAGGGGCAGGTGGGCGCGAAGCGCTTCACGCGGGTCGCCGGCATCGGCAAGGACACCGCCGGCAACCTGTACGTGCTCAACAACCCGTGGGGCGGCAGCTGGGATCTCGGCCGCAACGGCGCGACCGACCTTCATGCGTACAGCAGCGCGGGCAGCCTGCGGTGGACGCTGCAGTCGCTGAACTTCGAAGGGATCGCCGCGCCCGATCCGGTGACGGACGGTGCGCTGTTCTACAGCGCGACGCACGTGTATGGCGGCACCGCGGGCGGCACGTTCGTCGCGAACACCGTCGATCCGTTCGCGTATCCGTCGGACCCGCGCATCGACATGAACGATACGCAGCGCGACGAGCACTTCGGGCTGCTGACGTCGGTCGGCGCGAACCGGATCCTCGTCGCGGCGGGCCAGAATCCGCCGGTCTACGCCTTCTTCCACTTCAACGCGGCCAATGGCTACGTCGCGATTCCGGACGGCTCGATCCCGGGGCCCGCGTTCAACACGACGCGGCGCGTGTCGGCCGGCTTCAGCCTCGACAGCAAGGGCGGCGTATGGGCCGGGCTCGACAAGACCGGCGCGATCTATCACTACCCGCTCGCGGGCTTCGATGCGAGCGGCAAGCCGTCATGGGGGCCGGGTGTGCCGACGCCGGTGCCGGCCAGCATCCAGCCGCTGACGCGCATCGTCTATCTCGCCGACAGCGACACGATGGTGCTCGCGCAGGGCGTCGTCGGGAGTACCGACTGGACGTCGATCGGCACGCGCATCGAGGTGTATCACGGCTGGCTCGCGGGCAACACGACGAAGCCGAACCCGGTGATCACGCTGCCGCACAGCGGCGCGAAGTCGATCGACGCGGCCGGCAATCACCTGTTCGTCGGCTACTGGTTCAGCAGCAGTGGGCCGCTGTGGCCAAACATCGATGCATTCAACCTCGACACCGGCACGCTCGACACGACGCTCGTCAACGCGAGCCCCGCGACGGTGGATACCAGCAGCGCGATCGATGCGATGTACAGCGTGCGCACGTATCGCCGCTCGAACGGCGAGTACGTGGTGACGAAGAACAACGTGAAGGGGAACAGCATCACCGTTTATCGGTGGACGCCGTAAGCGGCGGGCGGCGTGTCTTCGAATGGCAGGCGGCCGGAGAGGCGGCCTGCCGCAATGTACGCCTCGTCCGTACGACGCGTCAGGTCAGTTCAGTTCGGCCCGCTTGCGCGTGACGCGATAGCGCATCTTGCCGTTGCGCAGATGTCCGATGGTCGTCACGAGCCACGCGCCGTCGGCGGACAGGCTTTCGTCCCAGTTCGCGATTTCGACGAGATGGCCGCCTTCGTAGCGCCACGTTTCCGACGAGTGGCTGCAGCAGCTGTTGCGGTGAGCGGAGGTAACCTGCTTCCTGCGTGCATCGAAGCCGATCTGCGGCAGGTCGGACAGCGCCTGGTCGAACACGAAGTGCCGGGATTTCGGGTCGAACAGGAAGAAGTTGTCGGTGCTGTTGGGCCCTGCGCCGCCGGAGCTGCCGCCGATCATCAGGTCCGGATGGCCGTCGAAATTGGCGTCGACCAGTGTGAGGCTCGTGTCGCTCTCGCCCCATGGGTCCGCGTAGAAATCGCGGATGACCTGCACGCGTTTACCGGTTGCGCGATCGAGCACCTCGATGGCGACCGCCGTCGCGGGATCGTTGTCGCTCGCTCCCGCCGTGAAGGCGACGCGGAAGCGGAATTGCTTCGTCTTCGGCTGCTGATCGACCCATTTGACGTCGTCGAGATCGTCACGATCGATCCAGCCGTGCGTGGGCGTGCCGTCCTGAGCGAAGCGCTCGACTTCTTCCCATTCCGGGCCGGATGCGACGACGGCCACGTAGCTGCCTGCGGGCAGCATGCCGGACGATGCGCTTCGGTGCGCGCCCGGGAAGAACGGCACGTCTTTCGTCAGGTACTGCACGCTCTGATAGGCACGCGGTGTCGCGAGCACGAAGCGGTCGCCATGGTGCTTGATCGCGTAACGGGGATGCGATTCGCCCTTGTCGTCGTAGTCGGTGCGCAGGTACTTCCGGTCGCTGCCCCAACTGACCGTGAACGCATTGGTCGACCAGTTGAATGCGGCGTCGTCGCCGGAGATGTTGGTGCGGCAGAACGGCTGCACGTCGGAGTATTCGTTCCAGTCGGGAAACGCGTACGCGGGGCAGAGCTTGTTCGGGCTGTTGACGTCGTAGTGATACCCGCCGTCGACGAGGAACAGCACGCGATTCTGCGTGCGGCCCGGGTCGCGGGCGACCACCGCGTAGCTGATCCGAGCGGCTGGCGGCAGCGCGTGTTCGAACGAGTCGTCGTCGATCTCGCCGTAGCTTGCCGGTTTCGCCTTCGGCATCGCGAGGTAACCGTCCGGATCGAGCCGGTAGATGCCGGGTTCGAGCAGGGTCGGCGTGGCGGCGCGGGCACCAGTGAAGAAGGACGGGGCGACGAGCAAAAGCGCGAGGATCGAGGACTTCACGGTGTCAGGTGATTGGGCATGAACGGGGAGGGGAACGGCAGACGATTCTAATCGATCGGTGGAACGGGTTTGGATTCGATCGCGACCGGACGCGAGTCAAGAGGCGATCGGCGGAGCGTGGATCATTGTGGCCGTAGCGCGATGACATCGCCGATGCCGAAGAAGGTCGGGCGCGTGGGGAGATCCTCAAGCGCGCCAGATCAGGTTGGCTCCGGTTGCCGTTTCCGACGCGAACCGGAACCCGAGCCGCTCGTAGAGCCGCCGTGCCGGGTTGCCATGCAGCACGCTGAGCGAAACGGGTACATGCTCGCGTGCGGCTTCGGTCAGCAGTTCGCGCAGCACAGCTTCGCCGATGCCGTGCCCTTGCCGCGACGGATGAATCTGGATCTGGTGAACGTGCCATTCATCGGCGGCGCGCGTCACTTTCAGCAAGCCGATCGGGTTCGCATTGGCGCGCGTGCCTTCGCAGACGATCATCGCGTCTTCGAAGTTCGCCGCGATGCGCCGGTGGTGCGCTTCGTCGTCGGTGGGTGCACCGACGCGTTGCAGGTGTTCGGTCATCGTGAGCCGGCGCAGCGTCAGCAGAAAGGGCAGGTCGGACGGGGACGCGAGACGAAGGCGGATCGCCGGTTTCATGATCGATGTGGATGCGCTCGGGGGGCGAGCTTCGACGCCGATGATTGCAGTATTCGCGAAGCCGGTCAAAGGCCCGGCAACGGAATCTGCCGCCCGGCCGGGCGATGTTCGAGGACATCCGTGACTTCGTATTCGGTTTTTGCTCCGTCCGATGTTTGCCACTGCTGCATACGGACATTGCAGACGAGCACGTCACCCTTGGTGAAACTGATCTGGCTGTTGTTCACGCGCGACAGGAAGCCGGCATCCGTGATCGCCGCGTGAATCGTCGACGCGCCGTCGTACAGCCGCCATTTATTGTCGTCCTTGAACGCGAGCGACACGATCGAGAACGCCATCTTTCGATGTTCGTCGAGAATGAGCGCGTCGGCTTGTCCGGGCGCGTGAAACCATGCGATCTCGTCGCGGGTGACCGTCTCGAACACCTCGGTGTCGGTGCCGGTGGCGAACATCACGATGCCTTCGCGTGCGAGCGGGGCAAGCACTTGCTCGGTTGCCTGTCGGACGCCGACGTCCCGAAGCAGGGTGAGGACGGACAGATCGATTTCGAGTTGCTCGTCGTCCACGTACAGCAACGCGGTGTGCTCCTGCATTCGTACTTGCCGGATCGGGCGCCCGCGCAACCACTTGAGGACGGCGAAGAGACCCTTCCTCGCTTTGGGCGCGGCGATGCCGAGCGCGGTCAGGATCGTGACCGCGTTGGCAAGCGCCGTGCTCTCGTTGCCGCTCAGGATGTCGCGCATGCGGCCGAGAAGCGAGGTCGCGAGCGTGAAGTCGATGCCGAAGCTGCCGGTCTTGAAGCTGCCGCGCACGTTCACCTGCGGTCGAACCTGATCGCCGCACAACGCGCGGGCCGAAGCTTCGAGCAATGCGCCGATCGCAAGCAGTGCGGGCGCGAGTTCGCGCACATCCATTTCGGAAGATTCGAGTGCGGGACCGTCGTAAGTGACGCGAAACTGGCTCATGTCGTCGAAGGGGGCGATATCGGCCCGGCCGGTACGGTTTTCATTGCGTGTGGTCATGCGAAACATGAACTGGAGACGTGGACGATACCGGAAATGATTTCTTTCGGGTGCCTTTCATATTAGGCGGGGTCAGCCGGCGGCGCGCGCTTTTGGCCATCCGGCCAGGGCGGCTGCGTCACGTGCGTCGACGATGTCCGGTAAGCGCCGAATTGCTTGGGATTTGTCCGGTATGCGAGGCAGGCCGTGCGGCGAATCACGCCGCGTCCGGCCTCCGCGCGATCCGTTCGCGAATCTCCGGCGACGCGAGGCACGTCGCCACGGCTTCGTAACCCGGTGCGCCCGGGTAAGGCGCCACGCGGGAAGGCGGCGCGTGATTCGCCGGACACAGGATGATGGCTTCATCGGGCCCGACCGCCGACAGGTCGAGGATCGCCGACGAACGTGTCATCAGGAACAGCGGCCGCGCGTCGGTCGCGGCGCGCGCACGCAGCCACGCGATCAACGCGTGCTGGGTCGGCCGGTCGAGATCCTGTTCGATCATGTCGACGACCAGTGCGCTCGGGCCATCCGCTTCGAGGCAGGCCAGCAGCGCGGTCAGCGCCGGCGATTGCGTCGCGCCGGCGGCGGCGAGCGACGCCGATGCACATTCGACGCGCGCCTTCAATACCGGATCGGCACGCAGCGCGCCCGATGCCGCTGCCGCGGCGTGGTCCAATCGATCGAGTCCCGCGAACACCGCGCCGGACAGCGCGTCGGCGAGCCGCATCGCCAGCCGGGTCTTGCCGCTTCCCAGCGAGCCGATGATGTAGTTCAACGGCCGGATTCCGCGAAACTCGAACCACTCGCCGCCCCACGGCCACGGCAGGCTGAACGCGATACCGGCGCCGCCGTCGTCGAGCAGCCGCGTCAGTTCGCCGCCGTCAGGCATCCGGCCGCGTGCCAGGCCGGCGCGGATCGCGCGCACGCGGTCGAGCTTGCCGACGAGATCCTGAATGCCGTGGTCGAGCGCCGCTTCGTGAGCGGCGAGCGCTTCATCGAGACTGCGCGCGTCGCCGTCGAGCACGCTCGCGACTTGCGCGACGCTCAGGCCGAGCGCACGCAGCGCGACGATGTCGGCCGCGCGCGCGAGGTCGTCGGGGCCGTACATGCGGTATCCCGCCGGCGTCCGCTGCGGCGCGACCAGACCGTGCCGCTCGTAGAGCCGCAGCGCCTTGACCGATACGCCGAGCCGCGCGGCGGCGGCCGACGCGCTCAAGCGAAGCGTGGACGTGCCCATTCGTGACCCCTGTCTGCTGTCGATTCGTTGCGCCCAGCATAAAGGCGACCCCAAGGGCCGGGTCAAGCCCGGTCACGCAATCCGGTACACGCGCATCGCGTTGTCGTGCCAGATCGCGGCGCGCGCGACGTCGTCGAGGCCGGCCATCGCGCGTGCGAACGTGCGCAGCAGCGCCGGATACGACACGCGCAACCCCGCCACCGGAAAATTGCTCGCGAACAGGCAGCGCTCCCAGCCGAAGATCGCGATCGTGTCGCGGATGATCCGCGCGTTGTCCGCGTCGCTCCACACGGCATCGCGCAATCCGAGCTCGGAGATCTTCACGCTCACGCGCGGCGATGCCGCGAGCGCTTCCATTCCGCTGCGCCAGCGCGCGAGCCCGGCGTCCGACCGATCCCACGGCAACCCGGCGTGTTCGAGCACGACGTCGACACCTGGCGCATCGGCCAGCAGCGCGGCTGCTTCGCCGAGATGCCAGAACGGCACGCGCAGATCCCAGCTCAGGCCGTGCGCGGCAAGCCGTTCGAGTGCGGCCGGCCAGCGCGGATCGCGCAGCGTGCCCGGCCCGTCGACATCGGCATCCGCCGACGCAGCGGTGCGCGGCTTGAAGCGCACGCCGCGCACGCGCGGCCACGCGGCCTGTTCGGCGAGCCGCTCGTCCGCGTCGCCGGCGAGCAGGTCGACCCACGCGACGACCGCCGACGGCAGCCCGTGCGCGGCCGCGACCTCATGCAGCCAGCGCGTTTCCGCGAGCGCTTCGTCGTGCGCGCGTTCGGCCTCGACGTGCACGCTCGCGACGATCGGCGCGCCCTGTGCCGCATGCCGCAAATCGGCCACGCCGAAATCGCGGCACAGCGCCGCGTAGTCGCCGAACATGAAGCGCGCCGGATCGTATTGCGCCTGCAGCCACGGATAGCGCGCTCCCGTGCCGAGCTGCCACAGGTGGTGATGCGCGTCGACGAGCCTGGCCGGCCGCGCATTCGGCGACGGCGGTGCGTCGCCGCGTGGCTCAGCGCGTGCCTGCGAGCACATACGACGCATCCGGTTCGCGCAGCGTCGGCAGCGCGCCGACGAAGCGCCACGCATCGAGATCGAGCTCGCGCACGTAGTCGTCCTGGAACGACACGTACGCGACGCGCCGCGACGGATGGAACGACAGCGCGGTCGGATTCGCGGGCAGCGCGACGCGTTCGATCTCCTCGAGCTGCCGCGCGTCGAACACCGAAATCGACCGTTCGCCGGAATTGGTCAGCAGCAGCAGATCGCGGCCGTCCGGCGCGGTGGTGCGGTAGATGCGGTTCGGATCGCTGCGCGTCTTCACGCGGCGGCCGCAGGTCATCGTGTCGGTGTCGATCTCGACGAGCGTGTCGTCGCCGCGATTCGCGACGAACAGCGTGCGCTCGTCGCTCGACAGCGCGTTGCCTTCGGGGCGCGGGCCGGGCATCACCGCGCGCGGCGCGACGGTCGCGTCGCGCGGATGAAACTGCGTGACGGTGTTCGACAGCAGGTGCACGCCGTAGGCGCGGCGCGCATCGCGCGTGAGCGTCACGAGGTGGGTCTTCACGCCGCCGGACGGCACGGCCATGTTCGGCACCGGCTGCCGGGTCGGTTCGTCGAACACGAGCAGCATGTCGTGCGCCTCGCTCATCGCGTACAGCCGGCCGTCGCGGTCGCTCGCCATCCCGTGCGGCCGGTAGTACGGCCACAGGTCGAGCATGCGCGTGTGCGTGCGCTCGACGAGATCGATCTCGGCAATCCGGTGATCGCCTTCATGGCCGCGCGACCATGCGGTCTCGATCCCGAAGATGCCGACGTATGCGTAGCGGTTGTTCACGTCGACGGTGAATTCGTGCGGGAAGTTCGGCAGCACGACATGCTTGAGCGCGGCTTTCGTTTCGAGGTCGTAGAAGCTGAAGGTATGGGCGCATTTCTGCACCAGCAGCAGGATGTCGTTCATGGTGAGTCTCCGTTGTTTCGTGCGCGTGCCGGCTTACCGGCCCGCGCGTATCAGGCGTATCAGTCTTCGCAGCGCCTGGGCAGCGTCAGCGCGAGCAGGCCGGCCACCGCGAGCGTGACCGCGAGGCTGTACACGCCGGCCGCGGCGCTCACGTGCTGGGTCAGCACGCCGACCGCATACGGGCCGCAGAAGCCGCCGAGATTGCCGAGCGCGTTGATCAGGCCGCGTGCGCTGCCGGCCGTCTCGACGCTGCACAGCTTCGGCGGAATCGCCCAGAACACGCCGGCCGCCGCCTGCAGGAAGAAGCCGCAACCGATCAGGAACGCGAACGACACGAGCATCGACGCGTGGGTGAGCACCGACAGCGCGAGGCACGCGGCGAAGCCGACCAGCGGCAGCAGCACGAACAGGCGGCGCTTGCCGGTTCGGTCAGACAAATACGACGTGCCGAACATCCCGATCATCATCGCGACATACGGCAGCATCGCGAGCAGGCCGACTTTCCCCATCCCGCCGTGCGTGAGGTTCTTGAGCAGCGTCGGCAACCACATCGTATAGCCGTAGATGCCGACCTGATAGCAGAAGTTGATCGCGATCAGCAGCCAGATCGTCGGGTTGCGCAGCATCGCGCCGAACGACGCGGCGGCCGGCGTGCCGGCGGCCTGCTTGCGCGCCTGTTCCTCGCGCAGCGCGTCGAGGATGTACGCTTTTTCGCGCGGCGACACCCAGCGTGCGGTCTCCGGGCTGTCGTCGGCGAACATCATCCACGCGACCAGGCACAGCACCGACAGTGCGCCCGCGATGAAGAACAGGTGACGCCAGTCGTACGCGGCGAGGATGAAGCCGGACAGCGGCGCGGTGATCATCCCGGCGAGCGGCACGAACATGATGACCATCGCGTTGGCGCGCCCGCGTTCGCGGTCGGGAAACCAGTGGCTGACCATGGTCAGCACGACGGGCAGCATCCCGCCTTCGGCCACGCCGAGCAGGAAGCGTAACGTCAAAAGTTGCCACGTATGGGTGACGAGCCCGGTCAGCACCGACAGCAGCGCCCAGCTCACGAGCGACCACGCGATGAATCTCTTGCCGCTGCCGAGCGCGGCGCGCCGGCCGGCCGGAATCTGCAGGAACAGGTAGCCGAAGAAGAAGATGCCGCCGGCGAGGCCGGCCATGGTCGCGTCCATGCCGAGATCGGCGTTCATCCCGCCGGGCATCGCGAACGCGATGTTCACGCGATCCATGTACGAAATGATGCAGGCGAGCAGCAGCGGCGGAATCACGCGCAGCCAGCGGCGGCGCGGAACGGTTTCGCCGGCATCGTAGGCCGGGGTGGCCGGGTTCAACAGGTTCATGGTGTCTCCAGTCCATGTGATGAGCGGCGGCAGCCTTCTGTCGGGCCGCCGTCACGCCGATGCGCAACGCACGCGCGTTGCGGGTGCAGGCAAATGTCGGGTCAGCGTCCCCAGCGCAGCACGAGCGGATCGAGCCGCCGCGCCGCGTCGAGCAGGCCGGTGCGCACCTGCGGGTGCAGGTCGGGCCACGGCGCGCGCGGCCGGTCGCACGCGATCACGCCGCCTTCCTTCATCAGCGCCTTCGCGCTCAGGAAGCCCGACTGGCGGTTCTCGTAGTTGATCAGCGGCAGCCAGCGCGCGTAGTGCTCGCACGCTTCGTCGCGACGTCCGGCGAAATACGCGTCGGTGATCCGGCGAATGCCGTCCGGATACCCGCCGCCCGTCATCGCGCCGGTCGCGCCCGCATCGAGATCGGCGAGCAGCGTGATGCCTTCCTCGCCGTCCCACGGCCCTTCGATCGCGTCGCCGCCGAGCGCGATCAGCTCGCGCAGCTTCGACGCCGCGCCGGGCGTCTCGATCTTGAAGTACGACACCGCGTCGATCTCGCGTGCGAGCGTCGCGAGCAACGACGCCGGCAGCGCGACGCCGCTCGCCGGCGCGTCCTGGATCATCAGCGGAATGTCGAGGCCGTCGGCGACGTCGCGGAAGAACGCGCGCACCTGCGCTTCCGGCACGCGGAAGGTCGCGCCGTGATACGGCGGCATCACCATCACCATCGCGGCGCCGAGCGCCTGCGCGTGGCGGTTGCGTTGCGCGCAGAGCCGCGCGCTGAAATGCGACGTCGTGACGATCACCGGCACGCGGCCGGCGACGTGTTCGAGCGTGGTGCGCGTGATGAGGTCGCGTTCGTCGTCGCCGAGCGCGAACTGCTCCGAGTAGTTCGCGTGGATGCAGATGCCTTGCGAGCCGGCGTCGATCATGAAGTCGAGGCAGCGGCGCTGGCCGTCGAGGTCGAGCGCGCCGTGCGCGTCGAAGATCGTCGGCGCGACCGGAAAGACGCCCTGGTAGCGTGCGTTCATGGCGGCCCTCACTCGACGATGTCGAACTGGTCGAGGAATTCGGTCTTCAGCGTGAGGCCGAGACCCGGCACGTCGTCGCGCAGTTGCAGGAAGCCGTTCTCGGCCACCGGCTCGCCGTCGAAGATGTAATAGAACAGCTCGTTGCCGACTTCCACGTCGAACATCGGGAAGTACTCGCTCATCGGCGATGCGAGCGTGCTCATCGTCAGGTGATAGTTGTGCATCTGGCCCGCGTGCGGAATCACCGGCACGCTGTACGCCTCGCACAGCGCGTTGATCTTGTGCGCCATCGTGATGCCGCCGATGCGGTTCGTGTCGTACTGGACGACCGACACGGCCTTGCGGTCGAGCAGCTGCTTGAAGCCGTACAGCGAGAACTCGTGCTCGCCGCCGGAGATCGGGATGTTCGTGAGCTGGTTCAGTTCCGCGTAGCCGTCGAGGTCGTCGGCGATCACCGGCTCCTCGAGCCAGCGCGGCTGGTACTTCTCGAGCTTCGGCAGGATGCGCTTCGCATACTCGAGGTTCCAGCCCATGTAGCACTCGAGCATCAGGTCGTTGTCGTAGCCGATCACCTCGCGGATCGCCGCGACCGATTTCAGGTTCTCCATCACGCCCTGCTGCCCGTGCGCGGGCCCGTAGCCGAAGCGCATCTTGAACGCGCGGAAGCCTTCCTTCAGGTACTTCTGCGCTTCCTCCTGCATCGCCTTCAGGTCGGTGCGATACAGCTTCGAGTAGTAGCAGGGGATCTTTTCCTTGGTGCGTCCGCCGAGCAGCTTGAACACCGGCTTGCCGACGCTCTTGCCGAGGATGTCCCAGATCGCGATGTCGACGGCCGAGATCGCCGCCATGCCGATGCCCTTGCGGCCCCATGCGTGGGTCGCGCGGTACATCCGCTGGTTCAGGTATTCGTAGTCCCACGGATCCTGGCCGATCACGAGCGGCGCGAGGTACTGGTCGATGATCGCCTTCGCGATGTGCGGCGCCAGCGCGACGTTGCCGAGGCCGACGATGCCGTCGTCGGTCTCGACTTCGACGACCGTCCACGCGTGGAAGCGGAACGTGCTCATCGTCTCCTGCGGCGCGTACAGCAGGTCCATCGCGTTCGAGCAGAAATTGCCTTGCGGCGGGACGGTCTTGCCTTTCCACTGGAATACGCGGGCGCGTACGGAACGGATCTTCATGATGGTGTCTCCGGAATCGATGTTGTCGTGTGTAGAAGGCGTGCGAGGGTCACGCGGAAACGGCGGACGTGCGGCGCACGGCGCCCATCCGGCACGCGATCTGCAGCGCCTGCCAGGTCGCGCCGACGTCGGCGCTGCCGCGGCCCGCGATGTCGTACGCGGTGCCGTGCGCGGGCGTCGTGATCGGCACGGGCAGCCCGCCCTGCACGGTCACGCCGCGCGAGAAGCCGAGCAGCTTGATCGCGATCTGCCCCTGGTCGTGGTACATCGTGACGATCGCCTGGTAGTCGCCGGCCTGCGCCTTCAGGAAGATCGTGTCGGCCGGGAACGGGCCGTGGAACGGCGTGTCGGTCGGCCACGCGCGCGCCTGCAGCTTGCGCACCGCCGGCTCGATGATGTCGACTTCCTCGCGCCCGCAGCTGCCGCCGTCGCCGCCGTGCGGGTTGAACGCGGCGATCGCGACCTTCGGCGCGGCGACGCCGTTCGCGAGCAGCGACCGGTAGATCAGTTCGGATGCCTGTTCGATCCGCTCGACGCTCAGCTGGGCCGCCGCATCCTTCAGCGGGATATGCGACGAGATTCGCGCGGTCCACAGCTCGCCGAGCGTGTTGAATTCGCAGAAGTAGCCGGTCACGCCGAGCGCGGCGGCGAAGTGGTGCAGCTCGTCGTCGTGCTGGAGGCCGCCGAGTTTCATTGCGTACTTGTTCAGCGGCGCGAAGCAGATCGCGTCGATGTCGCCGGCGAGCGCGGCGTCGAGGCACTGGTCGAGCACGGTCAGCGTCGAGCGGCCGCCGGCGGCGCCCGCCTGGCCGACGGTGACCTGCGCGGGATCGATCGTGTCGACCGCGACGAACGCGGCGCGCGCGGTGGACGGCCGGCCGCGCACGGCGGCGAGCGACGCGACGGGTTCGACGTCGACCGTCACGCCGGCCACGCGCTGGCCGGCTTCCCACAGCCAGCGGTCGCCGATCAGCACGAGATTCGCGCGGGCGGTCGCGTCGGGCCGCGCGAGCAGTTTCGCGATCAGCTCGGCGCCGATGCCGGCGGGGTCGCCGAGCGTCAGCGCGACGACGGGCAGGGGAGCGGCGGTCGTCATGCGGCGCCTCCGTGGCGGACGGCGGTCGGGTGCTTGTTCATGCTGTGTCTCCGGTGGCGGCGCGTGGCCGTTGGTCTATGGGGTTCATGCTAGGTAGACGGAATGAGTCGGTAAATTGAAAACTCTTGATGAATCGATAACCTGGAGTAATCAAAAATGGGCTCGATCGATCGACGAGACTCGACTCCCCAATTGCTGAACCGGCTGCGGATGCGGCAGATCGCGCTGTTGCTCGCGGTGGACGAATGCTCGACGCTGCGCGCGGCGGCCGGCCAGCTCGGCCTCACGCAGCCCGCCGCGACGAAAATGCTGGCCGAACTGGAAAGCGCGCTCGGCCAGCGGCTGTTCGACCGCGTCGGGCGCGGGCTCGTGCTGAACCGGGCCGGCGAGCGCGTGCTCGGCTATTTCCGCGGAATCCGCGGCAGCGTGGAGGCGCTCAACCGCGAGCTGGGCGAGCTGCAGCTCGGCAGCGCGGGGCGGCTCGCGATCGGCAGCATCATGGCGGCGTCGCCGGGGCGGCTCACCGAGGCGCTGGTGCAGTTGAAGGCGCGCTATCCGCTGCTCGCGATCGACATCGCGGTCGACACCAGCGACCGGCTGATGCCGCAGTTGCGCGAAGGCGTGCTCGAAGTGGTGATCGGCCGGAACGTCGGCACCGATTGCGATTTCCGCGTGGTGGACGACGAGGCGCTCGCGATCATCGCGGGCCGCGACCATCCGCTCGCGGGCGCGGGGCCGGTCGAATTCGACGCGCTGCTCGATTACGCGTGGATCCTGCAGCCGGCCGGCAGCCCGGCGCGCGAAGTGGTGGAGCGCGAATTCCGCGCGCGTCACCAGCCGATGCCGCGCGGGCTCGTCGAAACAGGCTCGATCCTGACGACGATGAACCTCGTCGACCGCTCGCACATGCTCGGCGTGATTCCGCTGACCGTCGCGCGGCGCAACGCCGAGCACGGGCTGGTGGCGATCCTCGATTACGTGCTCGACCAGAAGCTGCCGTCGTACGGCAGCCTCGTGCGGCGCGACAGGCCGCTGAGCATTCCCGCGCAGCAGTTTCTCGCGCTGTTCCATCGGGACGGGGCGGGGGATGACGGCGATGCGTAATGGCGTGGTTTGTCAGCCGAGGCGGCCGAGCCAGCCGCGCCAACCGCGCTGGCCGGTCAAGCCGGTCAAGCCGATCAAGCCGATCAAGCCGAACCAGCCGAACCAGCCAAGCAGGCCAAACATGCCAAGCACACCAAGCACACCAAGCACACCAAGCACACCAAGCACACCAAGCACACCAAGCACACCAAGCACACCAAGCACACCAAACCACTGCCATCACGGAACGCGGTGAAGCGGGATGGCGACACCGGCGAGGCGACTGAGGCAGGCGAACCCGACGCGCGCCGCTTCAGCGCGCCGACGGCGCGGCCGGCGCTTCGACGAGCGACGGCGCGGCTTCCGACAGCGCGCGATCGGGCCGGATCCGCAGCGCGGCGACGATGCCGATCAGCAGCATCGCGACCGAGCCGATGAACGGCACCGTCCAGCTGCCGGTTCGGTCGACGAGATAGCCGAACAGGATCGGCGACAGAATCCCCGAGACCGCGGAACCGGCATTCATCATTCCGCTCGCGATGCCGGCGTGTTTCGGCGCGATGTCGCTCGGCACCGCCCAGATCGGCCCGATCGTCAGTTCGAGACACAGGAACGACCCGGACAGGCACAGCGCGACGCCGGCCGTCGAATGCACGAACGCGAGCGGCAGCAGGCACACGAGCGCGCCGGCGAAACTCGCGACGATCACGCTCTGGCGCGACAGCGCGAGGTTGCCGGTCTGGCGGTAGATGCGGTCGCACAGCCAGCCGCCGACCGTGTCGCCGACCACGCCCGCGAAGAACACGCCCGACGCGAACAGCGCGGTCGACTTCAGGTCGAGGCCCTTGCCGTTCAGGAAGAACGTCGGCAACCACGTGAAGAACAGCCATGCGGTCCAGCCGTAGCAGAAGTACACGAAGATCGTCGGCGCCATCCGGCGGAACAGCGGCCCCCACGGCGTCGGGCCGGACGGCGGCGCGGGCCGTGCGACGGGGCGCGTGCGGCCGTCATCGTCGCCGAGCGGGTATTCGCGGAAGCCGGCGATCCACCAGGCGAGCCACACCAGCGTCACCGCGCCGATCACGAAGAACGCCGCGCGCCACGACAGCCACGTCATCAGCGCGGCGACGATCGGCGGCGTGACCGCGTTGCCGAGCCGCGAGAACGAATGCGTGAAACCCTGCACGACGCCGCGCCGTTCGCGCGAGAACCAGTGCGTGATCGCCCGCGCCTGCGCGGGCAGCGTCGCGCCTTCGCCGATGCCGAGCAGCAGGCGCGCGGCGAACAGCAGCGCGAGGCTGTGCACGAGGCCCGTCATGAAGGTCGACGCGACCCAGATCAGCCCGCAGCCGATCAGCGTGATGCGCGCGCCGAAGCGGTCGGCGATCCAGCCTCCGAAGACCTGGCAGACGGCGTACGAATATGCGAAGGCGGAGAAGGCGACGCCGAGTTCGGTGTTCGATAGCCCGAGTTCGGACTTGATCGCACCGGCCGCGGTCGCGAGGTTCACGCGGTCGACGTAGAGGATGAACGAAAGCGCGCACAGCAGCCACAGCGTGTGGCGCCGTTGACGATGATCGGTATTCATGTGTCTCGCTCCAAGGTCGTGCGCGGCGTTGCAACGACACCGCGTTCACGGGCCGGGCCAGCATCGCGCGCCGGGCGATGCATCGTCTAATGAATCTTTTGGATCAATTGATAACCTGAGGCATTCGGTGTCGCCGCGCCCGGGCGCGGGAGCGGACCTGCCGCGGGTTTGCCGCGAGCGCTTGCGGCATGATGTGGAATGGTCGCGCGGCGGGCGCGCGCATCGACGCGGATGCCGATGCTGCCGGTGCCGCCGCGCTGCGATGATGAAGTGACGAAGCGGTATCGCACAGTCGGGAATGGACGGACATGGAACAACAACTTGCACGCCACCGGGACAGCCGTTTCTGGCAACTGCCGCCGGTGAAATGGTGGATCCAGGGGCATGGCCGCGACGGTTATTCGTTCCGGCTGCTGCTGGTGCCGCTCGTCACCGTGTTCGTGCTCGAATTCGTTTGCGTAATGCTGGACGCGCTGTTCGGCGCGCTGCTCGTGAGCGGCACGATGACGCTGCTGCTCGGGTTCGCCGGGTTTCACGGCGCCAAGCGCGAATGGCTCGCGCCGTCCGCGACGGCGCGCGCGCTCGTGAAGGCGCGCACCAAGCAGGCGGCCGAGCGCTTCTCGTCGCTCGGCGCGGGCGCGACGGTGCTGGCGATCTTCGTCAGCGCGACGTCGCTGTCGCTCGTGCTGTCGGGCCAGCCGATGCTGGACAGCGTGTCGAAGGACACGGTGTCGATCTTCATCGCGTTGGTGTTCCTGCCGGTGTACGTGTCCGGCGCGGTACGCAAGCTGGCGATCGCGCGTGTCGAGGAACTGGAAGCGCTGCGTCAGGCGACCGTGGGCACGCGGCTGAAGTTCGACCGGGCCGGCGCGGTGCGGGCCGTCGTCGTGCAGGGGCCGGAGGCGAAATCGACCGTGTCGGTCGCGGAATACACGCTGCTGGGTTTCGAGCCGCCGCTTGAGCGTGTGGGGCGCGGGACGGGCACGCGACGACTTCGACGGGATCGAACGGCTTGACCGCATGGTCGGCGGTGCCGATACGCAGGCCGGCGAGCGCTGCCGGGTTTGCCGTTCATCGCTTACTTTTGTAAAGAAGCCACGACGACGAAACAGGAAGGCGCGCGACCGTTCGACGGCACGCGCCTTCCTGTCTAGATGCGACCCAGCAGCACCAGGATCACGACGATGATGACGATGAGCCCGACGGTCCCCGATGGCCAGTAGCCCCAGCTTCGGCTGTGAGGCCATGACGGAAATGCCCCGATGAGCATCAGAATCAGGATGATGATAAGGATCGTACCGAGCATCGCACCCCTCCTGGACGTGTTCGACATGACGGTGGCGGCTGCCGCAATTCGCGTGCCGCGACGCGGGGTGCGGACGAAAGCCGGCGCAAGCGCGTTGTCTGTCCAGGGTGAATTCACGCGATGAATACTGACTGATTCAGAAAATAAATTTCAAAAATATAGATCCGGTCGCTATGCTGGGCCTTCGGTTTCCCTCAGGCGGGCAGGGCAGGCAATGGCTGAACTCTTTCTGGTACGGCACGGGCAGGCGTCGTTCGGCACGGACGACTACGACCGGCTGTCCGCCGCGGGCGAGCAGCAAGGCGTCTGGCTCGGCGAATACTTCGCGCGGCAGGGTCTCGCATTCGATCGCGTGATCTGCGGCACGATGCACCGGCACGCGCAGACGGTCGATGCGATCCTGCGCGGGATGGGTCGTGAAGGCGCGCCGGTCGACCGCCATCCCGGCCTGAACGAATACGATTTCCACGGGCTGTTCGCGGCAGCCGCCCGCGACTATCCGGAGATCGCGCGGCTCGCGGCCGGCTCGATGAACGCGCACTTTCGCGCGCTCCGGCAGGTGCTGTACCTGTGGGCTGACGACAAGCTCGGCGACGCGGCCCCCGAAACCTGGGCGCATTTCCAGCAGCGCGTCGCCGACGCGCGCGTCGCGATCCGCCACGGCGGCGGCCGGCGCGTGCTCGCGGTGAGCTCCGGCGGCCCGATCTCGGTGACCGTGCAGCAGGTGCTCGACGCACCGCCGTCGAGCGCGATCGCGCTGAACCTGCAGATCCGCAACAGCAGCCTTTCGCAGTTTTTCTTCAACGCCGAAGCGTTCCACCTCGCGTCGTTCAATGGCATCCCGCATCTGGAGGATCCCGAACGACATGCGCTGCGAACCTACGGCTGACCCACGAACGATCGCGACGATGACGAACCCTTCCCAGCCCCTCGACGTAGCCCGCCTCACGCGCTATCTGGAAGCGCACGTAGCGGGTTTCGAAGGCCCGCTCGACATGGAGAAGTTTGCCGGCGGCCAGTCGAATCCGACCTTCCTGCTGCACGCGAAGAGCGGCTGCTACGTGCTGCGCCGCCAGCCGCCCGGCGAGCTGCTGAAATCCGCGCATGCGGTCGATCGCGAATTCCGCGTGCTGAGCGCGCTGTCGGGCACCGCGGTGCCGGTCGCGCATCCGTATCACCTCTGCGAAGACCGCGACGTGATCGGCAGCCTGTTCTACGTGATGAGCTTCGAGGACGGCCGGATCTTCTGGGATCCGGCGCTGCCGGAACTGCCGAAGAACGAGCGCGCGACCTGCTACGACGCGCTGCTGCGCACGATGGCCGCGCTGCACGACGTGGACGTCGACGCGGTGGGGCTTGCCGACTACGGCCGCCCCGGCAACTACTTCGAGCGTCAGATCGGCGTGTGGACGAAGCAGTATCGCGCGGCGGAAACGGAGCGTCTCGACGCAATGGAGACGTTGATCGACTGGCTGCCGAAAGCGTGCCCCGAGGATATCGGCCGGCCCGCGCTGGTTCACGGCGATTTCCGGATCGACAACCTGATGTTCGCGCGTGACGGCTATCGCGTGCAGGCCGTGCTCGACTGGGAACTGTCGACGCTCGGCAATCCGCTCGCCGATCTCGCGTATTTCTGCATGTGCCTGCGGCTGCCGTCGGGCGGTCAGGTGCGCGGGCTCGCGGGCCAGGATCGCACGGAACTCGGGATTCCCGACGAAGCGGCGATCGTCGCGCGCTATTGCGAACTGCGCGGGATCGAACCGATCCGCGACTGGCATTTCTATCTGGCCTTCAGCTTCTTCCGGCTCGCGGCGATCGCGCAGGGCGTGAAGGCGCGCGCGCTGCAGGGCAATGCGTCGAGCGAGCAGGCGTTGCGCGTCGGCGCGATGACGGGCCGGCTGGCCGAACTGGCCGTGGACGTGATCGGCACGCAGCGCTGAACGCCGGAATCGCCGCAGCCGCCGGGCGGTGGCGCGGCGGCACGGTCAAACATATCAATGGAGGAGCACGACGACATGGCAACGAATCTGTTCGACCTGACGGGAAAGATCGCACTGGTGACGGGCGCAAGCCGCGGCATCGGCGAGGAAATCGCGAAGCTGCTGGCGGAGCAGGGCGCGCACGTGATCGTGTCGAGCCGCAAGCTCGACGACTGCCAGGCGGTTGCGGACGCAATCGTCGCGGCGGGCGGCCGCGCCGAAGCGCTGGCGTGCCACGTCGGGCGGCTGGAGGATATCGCGGCGACGTTCGAGACGATCCGCGGCAAGCACGGCCGACTCGACATCCTAGTGAACAACGCGGCCGCGAACCCGTATTTCGGGCACATCCTCGATACCGATCTCGCCGCATACGAGAAGACGGTCGACGTGAACATCCGCGGCTACTTCTTCATGTCGGTCGAGGCCGGCAAGCTGATGAAGGCGAACGGCGGCGGCGCGATCGTCAACACCGCGTCGGTGAATGCGCTGCAGCCGGGCGACCGGCAAGGCATCTATTCGATCACGAAGGCCGCGGTCGTCAACATGACGAAGGCGTTCGCGAAGGAGTGCGGGCCGCTCGGCATTCGCGTGAACGCGCTGCTGCCCGGCCTCACGAAGACGAAGTTCGCCGGCGCGCTGTTCGCCGACAAGGACATCTACGAAACCTGGATGGGCAAGATCCCGCTGCGCCGCCATGCGGAGCCGCGCGAGATGGCCGGCACGGTGCTGTATCTCGTGTCGGACGCGGCGAGCTACACGAACGGCGAATGCATCGTCGTCGACGGCGGCCTGACGATCTGAGCGCGCGATGAAACTCGACAGCTACGCCGGGCAGGCCGTGATGATCACCGGCGCCGCGAGCGGCTTCGGCGCGCTGCTCGCGAGCGAGCTGGCCGCGATGGGCGCGCGGCTCGCGCTCGGCGACCTGAACGCTGCAGCGCTCGAACGCGTGGCCGCACCGCTGCGCGCGGCCGGCGCCGACGTGATCGCGCAGCGCTGCGACGTGCGGATCGAAGCGGAGGTCGCGGCGCTGGTGCAGGCGGCGGTCGCGCGCTTCGGGCGGCTCGACGTCGGCATCAACAACGCGGGCATCGCGCCGCCGCTGAAGGCGCTGATCGATACCGACGAAGCCGATCTCGACCTGAGCTTCGC
The DNA here is from genome assembly GCF_902498995.1 of Burkholderia anthina. Taxonomy (GTDB): domain Bacteria; phylum Pseudomonadota; class Gammaproteobacteria; order Burkholderiales; family Burkholderiaceae; genus Burkholderia; species Burkholderia anthina. Next base: position 199,111 of record NZ_CABVLY010000002.1, on the reverse strand, counting down.
GGTGAACGCGAAAGGCGTGTTCTTCGGGATGAAGCACCAGATTCGCCAGATGCTCGCGCAGCGCGAAGGCGTGATCCTGAACGTCGCGTCGATGGCGGGGCTCGGCGGCGCGCCGAAGCTGGCCGCCTATGCGGCGTCGAAGCACGCGGTGATCGGGCTCACGAAGACGGCCGCGCTCGAATACGCGCGCCACGGCATTCGCGTGAACGCGGTGTGCCCGTTTTACAGCACGACGCCGATGGTCACCGACAGCGACATCGGCGAGCGCCAGGACTTCCTCGCGCAGGGCTCGCCGATGAAGCGGCTCGGCCGCCCGGAAGAAATCGTCGCGACGATGCTCACGCTGTGCGCGAAGGAAAACACGTATCTGACCGGGCAGGCCGTCGCCGTCGACGGCGGCGTCTCGGCCTTCTGAACCGAACGAACGGAACACGGAATCTCGAGGAGTCGATCATGGATTTTGGCTACACCCCGAAAGTGGAAGAACTGCGCGAACGCGTCGGCGCGTTCATGGATGCGCACATCGTGCCGCGCATCCGTCAGTGGAACGAGGAGGTGCATGCGGGGCAGTACCCCGTGTCGTTCATGGAGGAGTTGAAGGCGCGCGCGAAGGCCGAAGGGCTGTGGAACCTGTTCCTGCCGCACCTCAAGGACGACGAGCCGGGCACGGGCCTGACGAACCTCGAATATGCGCCGCTCGCCGAGATCATGGGGCGCGTGGGCTGGGCGTCGGAGGTGTTCAACTGCAATGCGCCGGACACCGGCAACATGGAGCTGCTGCACATGTTCGCGACGCCGGAGCAGCGCGAACGGTGGCTGCTGCCGCTGCTGCGCGGCGAGATCCGCTCGGCGTTCGCGATGACGGAGCCCGACGTCGCGTCGTCGGACGCGACCAACATCACGACGCGCATCGAGCGCGACGGCGACGACTACGTGATCAACGGCCGCAAGTGGTTCATCACGAACGCCGCGCATCCGAACTGCAAGATCTTCATCGTGATGGGCAAGACCGACCCCGATGCGGAAACGCACCGGCAGCAGAGCATGATCCTCGTGCCGCGCGACACGCCGGGCCTGACGATCGTGCGCAACATCACGGTGGTCAACCACTACGCGCCGGAAGGGCACTGCGAGATCACGTTCGACAACGTGCGCGTGCCGGCGCGCAACCTGCTCGGCGAGGAAGGCAGCGGCTTCGCGCTCGCGCAGGCGCGCCTCGGCCCGGGCCGCATTCACCACTGCATGCGCTCGATCGGCGCGGCCGAACTCGCGCTGGAGCTGATGATCGACCGCGCGCAGTCGCGCGAGGCGTTCGGCAAGCCGCTGAACCGGCACGGCACGATCGGCGAATGGATCGCGCGCTCGCGCATCGAGATCGACCAGGCGCGCCTCTTGGTGCTGAAGGCCGCGTGGATGATCGACAAGGTCGGCGCGAAGGCCGCGCGCAAGGAGATTTCGATGATCAAGGCGCTCGTGCCGACCGTCTATACGGACGTGTGCGACCGCGCGATGCAGGTGTTCGGCGCGATGGGCCTGAGCCCCGACACGCCGCTCGCCGATCTGTGGACCTGGGGCCGCGCGCTGCGCTTCGCCGACGGTCCGGACGAGGTGCACCTGCAGGCGATCGCGCGCATGGAGATCAAGGATGCCGTGCGCGGATCGACCGAGCCGTACCTGACGCGCCCGCCGCGCGGTTGAGCGGCGCGACGTGGACGAACGAACGGCGCGCGCCGTAAGATCTCGGCAAGGAGATTCGGCGATGCGCCTTTCGAAGATTGATCTGAACCTGTTCGTCGTATTCGAGGCGATCTACAACAAGCGCAACCTGACGCGCGCGGCGGAGGTGCTGAACCTCACGCAGCCGGCCGTCAGCAACGCGCTGGCGCGGCTGCGCAAGACGCTGAACGATCCGCTGTTCGTCAGCACGCCGGCCGGGATGATGCCGACGCCGATGGCCGAGAACATCGTCGGCCGCGTGCGCGAGGCGTTGCAACTGCTCGATTCGAGCGCGCACGAAGGCGACGTGTTCGACCCGGCTTCGTCCGAACGCGTGTTCCGGCTCAGCATGAGCGACCTGACCGAGGCGCTGCTGTTGCCGGCGCTCGGCGAACTGCTGCAGACGCATGCGCCCGGCATGCACGTGCGCAGCTATACGATGGACCGCCGCGAAGTCGCGACCGCGCTCGCCAACGGCTCCGTCGACATCGCGATCGACGCGCCGCTGCTTGCCGATCCGCACCTGCACCAGGCGCTGCTCGTGCGCGACCGCTACGCGTGCATGATCCGCGACGACCACCCGTTCGAGGGCGACACGCTGACCCTGGACGACTACCTGTCGATGGGGCACATCCACGTGTCGAGCCGCCGCCAGGGCAGCGGGCACGTCGATGCGGAACTGACGCGGCTCGGGCTGCGCCGCAACATCCAGATGCGCGTGCAGCACTACATGGTCGCGCCGCTGATCGCGATGCGTGGCGATCTCGCGCTGACGGCGCCGCTGCGGCTGTTGCGGCGCTATCCGGCGCGGATTCTCGAACTGCCGTTCGAGATGCCGGGGCTCGAATACTTCTGCTACTGGCATCGCAGTGCCGATCAGGACCAGGGGAGTCAGTGGCTGCGGGAGCAGTTGATGACGCTGATGGGCGGGATGGGCGAGGTGCAGTGATGCGCCTGCGGCGGCCCGCCGTCACCGGGCAATTGCGCGCCGGGTGGCGTGCCTGAGCGCCGGCGCGGCCGTCAGCCTTGCAGCGCGCGCTGCAGCACGCGTGCCACGTGCACGGCCTGCGTCTGCGCGCCGTCGCGGATCTGGTGCCGGCAACTCGTCCCGTCCGCGACGACGATCGCACCGTCGGCCCGCGCGCGCACGGCCGGCAGCAGCGACAGCTCGGCCATTGCCTGCGACGCATCGTAGTGCTCGGCTTCGTAACCGAAGCTGCCGGCCATCCCGCAGCACGACGATTCGACCGGCGACACCTTCAATCCGGGAATCCAGCGCAGCACGGTCTGCACCGGCGTGAACGCGTCGAATGCCTTCTGATGGCAGTGGCCGTGCACCAGCGCCTCGGCGGTTCCGTCGAGCGCACGCAGCGGCAGCGACAGCCGGCCGGCCGCTTGCTCGCGAACCAGAAACTCCTCGAACAGCAATGCATGACCGGCGAGGCGGGTCGCTTCGTCGCCGTAGCCATACGCGAGAAACTCGTCGCGCATCGACAGCAGGCACGAAGGCTCCAGCCCGACGATCGCCACGCCGCGTTCGAGATACGGCCGCAGCGTATCGAGTGTGCGTTTCGCTTCAGCCTTTGCTTCGTCGACGAGGCCGGCCGCGAGGAACGTGCGGCCGCAGCACAGCGGCCGTTCACCTTGCCGCGCGTTGAAATGCACGGTGTAGCCGGCCGCTTCGAGCACGGCCCGCGCGGCGCGCGCGTTGTCCGGCTCCTGGTAGTTGCTGAACGTATCGACGAAGAGCAGCACTTCGCGGGTGATCGAACCGGCTTGCGGGTCTGGCGCCGGCATCGAAGCCGCACCCGCACTCGCCAGAAACGGCCGCGCAAACGTGGGCAGCGCGCGCTGCGGCGCGAGGCCGATCCACCGCTTCATCACCGGCGCAACGACCGGCATGCCGTTCGCGAACGCGAGCGCGCCGCGCATCCTCGAAGCCCACGGCGCATAACGCGGCAGATACGCGACGAGTCGTTCGCGCAGTGTCGTGCCGTGCGTGCGGTTCCGCACATGGCGCGCTTCGATCTTGAAACGCGCCATGTCGACGCCGGTCGGGCAATCGCGCTTGCAGCCCTTGCACGACACGCACAGATCGAGCGCGGCCTTTACGTCGTCGCCGGCGAGGCCGTCGGCGCCGAGCTGGCCCGTCACCGCGAGCCGCAGCGTGTTCGCGCGGCCGCGCGTCACGTGCTGCTCGTCGCGCGTCGCGCGATAGCTCGGGCACATCGTGCCCGCGTCGAATTTGCGGCAGTGGCCGTTGTTGTTGCACATCTCGACGGCCGACGCGAGCCCGTGCGTGATGTCCGTGCCGCTACCCGGTTCGGTTTCCTCTCCGGTCAGCGGGTTGCGTGTGACGTTCCAGGCCGACCAGTCGAGCGCGGGCTGCAGCGGCAGCGCCGCATAGCCGGGCGCGAAACGGAAGTGCTCGCGCGCATCCATGCGCGGCGGATTGACGATCTTGTCTGGGTTGAAGCGGTTGTCGGGATCGAACAGCCGCTTGATCTCCGCGAACGCGGCGTTCAGGCGTGGGCCGTACTGCCACGCGACCCATTCGCCGCGGCACAGCCCGTCGCCATGCTCGCCCGAATAGGCGCCCTTGTACTCGCGCACCAGCGCGGCCGCTTCGCCGGCGATCTCGCGCATCCGGGTTGCGCCGTCGCGCCGCATGTCGAGGATCGGCCGCACGTGCAGCGTGCCGACGCTCGCATGCGCGTACCACGTGCCTTCGGTTTCATGCTTGTGGAACACCTCGGTCAGGCGGCGCGTGTATTCGGCGAGATGTTCGAGCGGCACAGCGCAATCCTCGATGAACGACACCGGCTTGCCGTCGCCCTTCATGCTCATCATGATGTTCAGCCCGGCCTTGCGCACGTCCCACAGGGCCTTCTGCGCGCCGGCGTCGGTCATCTTCACGACGCTGCCGGGCAGGCCGAGATCGGCCATCAGCTCGGCGAGCCGGTCGAGCTGCGTCAGTTGCGCATCGCGCGATTCGCCCGCGAACTCGACGAGCAGGATCGCCTGGGGCTGCCCGACCAGCGCCCGTTCGATCACGGGCCGGAACGCCGGGTTTTCCATGGATAGCGCGATCATCGTGCGATCGACGAGCTCGACGGCCACCGGCTTCAGCTTCACGATGTGCTGCGCGGCATCCATCGCCTGATAGAAGGTCGGGAAGTTCACGACGCCGAGCGTCTTGTGCGCGGGCAGCGGCGCGAGCTTCAGCGTGATCTGGCGGCTGTAGGCCAGCGTGCCTTCCGAGCCGACGAGCAGGTGCGCGAGATTCGCATGGCCGTCGTCGGTATAGGCGCGCGGGTTCTGACAGTCGAACAGGTCGAGGTTGTAGCCGGCCACGCGGCGCAGCACCTTCGGCACGCGCTCGACGAGCTCGTCGCGCTCGCGCGTCGCGATCCGCTCGACGCCGTGCAGCAGGTCGAGCGTGCGGCGATCGGTGACCGGCTGCGCGAGCGAGCCGAACCGGCAGGCACTGCCGTCGGCGAGGATCGCGTCGATCGCGAGCACGTTGTGCACCATGTTGCCGTACTCGATCGAGCGCGATCCGCACGAGTTGTTGCCGGCCATCCCGCCGATCGTGCATTGCGCGCCGGTCGATACGTCGACCGGGAACCATAGCCCGTGCGGCTTCAGCCACGCGTTCAGGTGATCGAGCACGATGCCGGGCTCGACCGTCACGGTGCGCGCCTGCGCATCGAATTCGACGATCCGGTTCAGCCACTTGCTGTTGTCGACGACGAGCGCCTCGCCGACCGTCTGCCCGCACTGGCTCGTGCCGGCGCCGCGCGCGAGCACCGGAATCTTGCGGTCGCGTGCGATGTCGAGCGCGATCCGCAGGTCGTCCTGGTCGCGCGGCACGACCACGCCGAGCGGCATGATCTGGTAGATCGACGCGTCGGTCGCGTAACGGCCGCGGCTGGCGCGGTCGGCATGGACGTCGCCGCGCAGTTCGGTGCGCAACTGCTCGAACAGCGGCGACAGCGCGGCGCGTTGCGACGGCACGAGATGGACGGGGCGAACCAGCGAAGGCGAGACGGCGGATTTCATGGCGGCGGTCGGTGTCGGTTGAAGGCGGGTCGTGCAAGGATCGGACAAGGATCAGGCGAGCGTGACGCTCACGGGCGGCAATCCCGGGATGCGGCCGGCGGCCGTGCCCGCGGCCCGCGGGAAAAACATGCCCGTGTAGGAGCCGGTCGTGACGACGGTGCCGGCCGGCAGCGCGATGCCGCGCCGCGACGCGTGATTCACGAGCCACGGCAGCAGGCGGTGCGGATCGCCGGCCGGGTTCGTGCCCGACGCGGCGCCGACGATGTCCTGCCCGTCGAACGCGAACGCCGGGCCGGGCGCGACGAACGGGAAATCGGCGCGGTAGCCGGTCATCTCGCCGAGCACGAGCGCGCCGTGGTTCTGCAGGTCGGCGAGCTGTGCGGCGGGCGCGACGTCCGGCCATTCGCGATAGCGGCTCGCGACGATCTCGATCGCGGCGCCCATCTGCGCGATGCCGTCGAACACTTCGTCGTCGGCATATGCGTCGGCACGCGGCGCGAATGCGCGGCCGAAGCGGAACGCGATTTCCAGTTCGAGCCCGAGCGGCCGGAACGCGCCGCGCGGCAGCGTGACGCCGCTCGCGTGCCGGCAATCGTCGGGCAGCGACGCGCACTGGATCGGTCCGTCGGGCTGTTTCGCGCCGACTTTCCACGCGCCGATCGCGGCGCGGCGTTCGGCGAGGATGCGCGCCTGCACCGCATAGGCCGTGTCGGCGCTGGCGGGGACGAGTTCGGGCGGCAGCGTGGCGAACGCGATGCCGTGTTGCCAGCCGGCGACGAGCCGGGCGGCCAGATCATGGGTAGCGTGTTGGGTCATGGATGACGAGAGGGAAAAGGGGGGCGCCGCGATGCCGGCGGCGCACTGATCGGCATCAGGCCGGCGACCGCTTGGCGGCGGGTTGCTCGGTGCCCGATTCGGTGAAGCGGCTGTCGGGCTGCATGCGGAACGCGAGCAATACGCCCACGCCCATCAGCACCATGCTGCCGATGAACGGCAGCTCCCAGTTGCCGAAGCGGTCGATCACGTAGCCGGAGATCACCGGCGACAGGATCGCGGCGAGCGCGGAGCCGGAGTTCATCATCCCGCTCGCGGTGCCGGAGTGTTCCGGCGCGATGTCCATCGGCACGGCCCACATCGGGCCGATCGTCATCTCGGCGAAGAAGAAGCCGGCCGAGAGGCACGCCATCGATACGTAAAGATGGTGCGTGAACAGCAGCGGCAACAGCGACAGCAGCGTGAACAGCATGCAGATCGACACCATCCAGCTGCGCGCGCGCTTGAGGTTGCCGGTGCGCGTCAGGATGCGGTCGGTGACGAGGCCGCCGAGCGTGTCGCCGATCACGCCCGCGAAGAACACCGCCGACGCAAAGATGGCCGATTTCTTCAGGTCGAGGTCGTAGCTGTGCAGGAAGTACTGCGGAATCCAGCTCAGGAACAGCCACAGCGTCCAGCCGTAGCAGAAGTAGACGATCGTGACGGGCATCATCCGGCGAAACAGCGGGCCCCACGGCACCGTCGCGGGCTTCGGCTTCGGCGGCGGCAGCGTGTCGAGCTCGGCCTGCGTGATGCGCGGGTGATCCTTCGGGTGTTCGGTGTAGACGAGCGCCCAGATCGCGACCCACACGATGCTGATCACGCCGCAGATGTAGAACGATTCGCGCCAGCCGTACACGGCCATCACCGCGACGACCGCGGCCGGTGCGACCGCATTGCCGACGCGCGAGAACGCATGCGTGATGCCCTGCGCGAAACCGCGCTTCTCGCGCGGCACCCAGCGCGACATCGCCGAGGTCGCGGCCGGGAACGTCGCGCCTTCGCCGAGCCCGAGCAGCAGCCGTGCGGCGAGCAGCGACATCAGGCCGCCGGCCATCCCGGTGAGCAGCGTCGCGACGGCCCACAGCAACCCGCAGGCGAGCAGCGTGCGGCGCGCGCCGAAGCGGTCGCTGACCCAGCCGCCGATGATCTGGAATACGAGGTACGGATACGCGAACGCGGAGAACACGAGGCCGATCTCGGTCCGGTTCAGCCCGAATTCCCGGCTGAACCCGGCGGCGGCCGTGCTCACGTTCACGCGATCGAGGTACGTGATGAAGTACATCACGCACAGCATCACCAGCACGATGCTGGTCGCTCGGAACAGCTTCATGTTGCGTCTCCTTGATGTTGTCTGGCTTGTAGCTGCAACCGCGCCGGCTCTGGGGCCGGTTTGCCGCGGCAGCAGCGCGGCCGCGCATCGCGCGCGGGCCGCAACGGGGAACGGGCGGCGTGCCGGCGGCGACGCGCCGGCGCGCGCGATCAGGCCGCCGCGCGCAGTGCGGGCGTGTGGGTGCTCGATGCGATGAAATCCATCGCCGCGACGATGCCGCTGCCGGCGAGCGGCACGCCCGCGAGCTTCAGCCCCATCTCGCAGCCGGCGAGCGTGGCCATCAGCGTGAGGTCGTTGCAGTCGCCGAGATGGCCGATGCGGAACATCTTCCCGCGCATCTTGCCGAGCGCCTGGCCGAGCGACATGTCGAAGCGCTCGTAGATGAGCTTGCGCACCGCGTCCGCGTCGACGCCCTCGGGCATCATCACGCCGGTCAGCACCGGGCTGTAGACGGCCGGGTCCGCGCACTGGATTTCGAGGCCCCATGCGCGCACCGCGCGGCGCGTCGCCTCGGCGAGCCGCTGGTGGCGCGCGAACACGTTGTCGAGCCCTTCGCCGAGGATCATGTCGAGCGCTTCGGCGAGCCCGTACAGCAAGTTCGTGTTCGGCGTATACGGCCAGTAGCCGTTCCGGTTCGCTTCGATGATCTCGTGCCAGCCCCAGAACGCGCGCGGCAGCGTCGCGTGCCCGCTCGCCGCGAGCGCCTTCGGCGACACCGCGTTGAAGCTGATGCCCGGCGGCAGCATCAGCCCCTTCTGCGAACCGGACACCGTCACGTCGACGCCCCATTCGTCATGGCGGTAGTCGGCCGATGCGAGTCCCGAGATCGTGTCGACCATCAGCAGCGCCGGGTGGCCGGCCGCGTCGATCGCGCGGCGCACCGCGGCGATGTCGGACGTGACGCCGGTCGACGTCTCGTTGTGCACCACGCACACGGCCTTGATGACGTGCGCGGTGTCCGCGCGCAGGCGCGCTTCTATCATGTCGGGCTGCACGCCGCGGCGCCAGCCTTCGATGCCCGGCAGGCCGAGGAATTCGGGTTTCAGGCCGAGCGCCTCGGCCATCTTCTTCCACAGCGTCGCGAAATGACCCGTCTCGTACATGAGCACCGTGTCGCCGGCGCTCAGCGTATTGGTCAGCGCGGCTTCCCATGCGCCCGTGCCCGAGGCCGGATAGATGACCACCGGCTGCGTGGTCTTGAAGATCTTCTTGATGCCGGCCAGCACCTTGAGGCCGAGCGCGCCGAATTCGGGGCCGCGGTGGTCGATGGTCGGATAGCTCATCGCCCGCAGGATGCGGTCGGGCACCGGGCTCGGCCCCGGAATCTGCAGGAAGTGGCGGCCGGACGGATGGAAGTCGAGGTGCAGCATGGCAGTTCTGTCTCCTTGGTTGCATTTTGAATTTTGCATGCAAAATACTTTAGCAGAGCGATCGCCACGAAACCAAGTATTGATTTCGCCGGAGATGCCGGTGTTTACCCGACATTCGCGGTGCGATATTCGGGTCGGGCGAGTTGCAGTAGAATCGCGTGAAGCAAGAAGGAAGGACTTTGCATGCAAGATTTGAACGAACTGGAGCATGCCGGCGGCGCGCCGGCACTGCCGAAACTCGAGCGGCAGCGGTTGCACGACACGGTGGTCGAGCACCTGCGCAAATTCATCGTCGAGGGCGTGCTGACGCCGGGCATGCGGCTGAACGAGCGCGAGCTGTGCGAAACGCTGGGCATCTCGCGCACGCCGTTGCGCGAGGCGTTCAAGGTGCTGGCGGCCGAGGGGTTGCTCGTGCTGTCGCCGAATCGCGGCGCGAGCGTGTACCGGATGAGCGAATCGGAGATCCGCGAGACCTTCGAGCTGATGTCGGGGCTGGAGGCGTTTTCAGGCGAGCTGGCCTGCGAGCGCATCACGCCGGCCGAGCTCGCGGAGATCAAGGCGCTGCATTACTCGATGCTCGCGTGCCGGCTGCAGAACGACCTGCCGGGCTACTACAGCCGCAACCAGGAGATCCACGACCGCATCAACGAGGCGGCGCGCAACTCGGCGCTGCGCGCGACGTATCAATCGATCAATCGCCGGATCATGTCGATGCGGTTCCGCTCGAACCAGCACGTCGAGAAATGGGATCGCGCGGTGCACGATCACGAGGAGATGATCAAGGCGCTGGAGGCGCGCGACGGCAAGGCGCTCGCCGCGATCCTGCGGCGGCATCTGCTGGAGAAGCGCGACGCGGTGTTGCTGCTGCACGGGGCAGCCGACGCGTAGCGGGTGTGCGTCGCATGCGGCCGCCGTCGCGTCGCGCCGGCGTGCGCGGCTCAGAAGGCGGTGCGCAGGCCGAGTCCGGCCGAATCGCCATTCCCGTAACCGCTCGCGCGGTCGCGCATGAACGCGACGTAGACGTCGGTCCGTTTCGACAGCCGGTAGTCGTAGCCGAGCGCCCAGGTCGTGCGTGACGGGCGGTCGCGGCCGTGGCTCTTCGCGGCCATGACCGATGCGAGCACCGTGCCGAAGCCGAGCGGCACCGCCGCGCCGATCTGCCCGCTATGCGTGCCGAGCCCGCCGCCGTCGATCGCGTCGTGCACGTACTGGTAGAACGCGGTGAACTTCACGAACTTCAGGTCGTAGCCGACGCCGGCCAGCACGGCGTCCTGCTGCGTGAAGCCGGCGATGGACGTGGTCAGGTCGCCCGGCGCACGGTCGTACTTCGCCTGCTGGAATGCGAGCGTCGCGCTGAACGCCTGTTGCCGGTCGTACGTGATGCTGCCGCCCCACTGGTTCGCGCCGGCGTGGCCCGGTGCGTTGCCGGTCGCATAGATCAGGCTCGCCTGCAGTGCCTGCGTGCCGGGCGTCGAATACAGGATCGAATTGCTCCAGCCGTTGTCGCCGACGAGGCCTTGCCCCGCCACGCCCTTGTACATCTGGTTCAGCGCCGGCGCAAAACCGAACGACGTCGAGAACGGGTTGAAGCGCACGACGGAGATGTAATACGGCGTCGTGTTGCGCCCCGCGCGCAGCACGCCGTACGGCGTCGCGACGCCGACATACGCGTTGCGCCCGAAGAACGTATCGCCGCCGAAGCGGCCGGCGCCGCCGTTCGATGGCCGCATGAATGCCTCGAGCGCGAACTGCAGCGCATAGCCGCCACCGAGATCCTCGCGCCCGCCGATGCCCCAGAAGCTCGTCGTGAAGCCCCCCGAATTCATCGCATAGGCGCGTGCGCTGCCGAGGCTGCGTTGCGTGCCGACGTAGACGTCGGCGAGCCCGTACAGCGAGACGGACGACTGGGCCGCCGCATCGCCGGCGATCGCGCAGGCGATCAGCGCCGTGCCGACGGTCGATATCAGGTGCTTGCGCCGGCGGGTATTCCGGTTCGAATGAATAGTCATACTGATCGAATTTTATGAAGGAACGAAATGGAAGGGGCGCCGCCGCGTTGTCGAACGGCGCGTGACGAACGGCGGCGCAGATGCCGCAGCCGGCCGTCAGCCGTCGAAAACGTCAGAACACGTGCCGGATCCCCGTGCGCCCGACCGCCTGCTTCTGGTTGCCGGACGGATTGAAGCCCGCGATCTGCGCGACCGGCGCGTCGCCCGCCGCCTTCTGGAACGCACCCATCACGTAGACGCTCGTGCGCTTGGACAGCGCGTACTCGACGCTCAGGTTGAACTGGTGGTATTTCGGCTCCGCGTTCGTCGCGTGGTCGCGGCCCGTGGTGTACGTATAGCCGGCGCCGATCGTCACCGCGGGCGTCGGCGTGACGAGCGTCGACAGCTCGTAGTTCTGGAATGTCGCGTCATGCCCCGCGCTGCCCTGCTGGAAGTTCGTGTTCGTGAAGTCGGCCAGCAGCTTGAGCCACTGAACGACCTGGTACGACGCGCCGACGCCGAACACCTTCTGCGCGCGCGCCGCGTCGAGGTAGTTGCCGTAGATCGCGTTCGTGAAGCCCGGATAGTTCTGGTAGCCCTGCGTCGACACGCCCGGGTTGTTGATGCGCAGATAGCCGATGCCGAAGCCGACCGGCCCCGCCGCGTAGCGCGCGCCGACGCTGAACGTCGCGTTGTCGGAGAAACGGCCGGGCTGCCCGCCGAATGCATAGAGACCGCCGAACGTGATGCCCGCGATCGTCGGGCTGCGGTACTTGACCGCGTTCGAGATCGGGAAGCCGTTGTCGGTGTTGTCCATGTCGTTCGGGTGCGCGAAGTAGTAGCCGCCGACGTTGCCGTTCAGCGTGAACGGCTCGACGTAGTCGACGATCGAGTCCCACTGGCGGCCGAGCGTGAGCGTGCCGAGCTTCGCGTCGTTCAGCCCGACGTAGGCATTGCGCGAGAATGCGAGCCCGCTGCCGAGGCGGCCGGCGTTGAGGTCGAAACCGCTTTCGAGCCGGAAGATCGCGCTCAGGCCGCCGCCGAGATCCTCGGTGCCGCGCACGCCCCAGCGGCTGCCGGCCGTCACGCCCGACGCGAGCTGCACGAGATGCTTGCCTTGCACGTTCGACACGTAGTCGACGCCGTCCTCGACGATGCCGTACAGCGTGACGCTGCTTTGCGCGTGAGCGGTGGCGGCCGCAGCGAGCGGCAGCGCGAACAGGATTCTTTTCATGATGCGGGTCCGTGTAGGGTGGTGGTGAGACGGCGAGCGAGCGGTGCTTCGATCCGGTTGCATACGGGAACGTAGGGACGTGCATGCCCCGCGCCGCGATCGGGCGACGATCGCGGTGGCGGGTGCGGCAACTAAACGGTGAAACGCGGGAAGAGCGGTGCGCCGCTCAGTCGCGATACGCGCGCAGCAGCGTATCGGCGGCGCGGAAGTCCGGCGTGAGCGGGCGGTCGCGCTGGAGGAACGCGACCTTCGCGCGCAGTGCGCGATAGAGCGGCTGCGTGGCCGGCGCGAGCGCGAACGACGGCTGCTTGCGCTGGCGCAGGTCGATCGCCTGCGCGGCTTCGATCAGTTCGAGGCCGAGCAGCGTGTAGCTCGCGTCGATCTGCTTCTGCACGCGCTGCACGACGTCGGGCGCGTTCGTCGCGACGTCCTCGATGCCGCCGGCGACCGGCAGGTAGTCGAGCGACACCGGCATCGCGAGCGACTTCACCGTCATCGCGAGCGCGGTCGGCGGCTTCTCCATCGCGCCGAATGCGTGCACGGTCTCGTCGGTGCCGAGGAAGCGCGACAGGCCGGTGAGGTGCGGGTCGTTCAGCTTGACGATGCGCTGCGCGGATGCGAGCGCGTTGTGGCCGAGCGCGAGCCCGAGCTGCTCGAACGCGAGCACCCACGGCAGCGGCTCGAAGTTCGCGCTCGGCAGGACCGCACCGCCGCCGTCGACATAGCCGGCCGCGTCCTGCGCGCGGTTCGACTTCGGCGTGACGCCGACCGCGACGCCCGGGTTGTCGTCGCTCGAATTGAGCTGGATCTGCAGCAGCGCGCGCGCTTCGTCGTAGGTGCGATCCTCTTCGCCGAGCAGATAGACGCCGGAGCGGAAGCTGAGCGGATCCTGCAGCGGCCGGTCCGGATCGCGATTCCACAGGCTGCTGCCCGCGAGCAGCGTGCGCAGCGTCGCGCCCGCGCGCAGCGTGGCCGGGAACGGCCGCAGCGCCAGCGTGTCCTCGCGGAACGGTGACACGTTGCCGTTCAGCCCCTGCAGGCTCAGCGCGAACACGACCTTCGACACGTGCGCGAAACGCGCCATGTCGGTGAGCGCCAGCGCCGCCATGCCGGCCGAATACGCGTTGGAGCTGAGGATCGCGAGCGCGTCCTTGCCGTACGGACGGATCGTCGCGATGCCGGCCGACTTCAGCGCGTCGGCGGCCGCGAGCTTGCGGCCCTGGTAGTACACGTCGCCTTCGCCGAGCATCGCGAGCCCGACATGGCTCAGGATCGTGATGTCCGCTTCGCCGATCGAGCCGTCCGCCGGCATCGCCGGCGTGACGCCGCGATTGAGGAACTGCGCGTACGCATCGACGATCGCCGGCTGCACGCCGGCCCCGCCGTCGAGCATCGCGTTCAGGCGCGCGGCCATCGCGGCGCGGGCCACGCGCACGCTCATGTCGGGGCCGACGCTGCCCGAGTGGGCATGGATCAGCCCGATGTTGAAGCGCGTCGATGCGTCGATCACCTCCTGGCTCAGCTTGCCGTGCGCATCGACCATTTCGCGATCCTTGTTGAGGCCGACGCCGACCGTCAGCCCGTAGATCTGCTGGCCGGCCGCGGCGGCCTTCAGCAGCACGTCGTGCGCGGCGACGACCCGCTGGCGGGCAGCCGGCGCGATCGACACGGCTTCGCCGTCGGCGATGCGCGCGATCGATTCGGGGGTGGCGGAGCGGCCGTCGAGCGTGACGTCCGCGAAGGCCGGGACAGCAGTGAAAAGCGCGAGCGCGAGCGCGCTCCGCATGAGGAAGCGTGGCATGAAGCAGTTCTCCGGTTTCAGGCGTGACGTGACGTGGAAGACAGTGCGGCGATCGATACGAGGGCGATGGTGCTGGCGGCCATCACGTACCAGGCAGGCGCGAACGGGTTGCCGGATCGCTGCGTGAGCCACGCGAGAATTGCCGGCGCGAAGCCGCCGAAGATCGTCGTGGCGATGTTGTAGGACAGCGACATGCCGGTTGCGCGCACGCGGGTCGGGAACAGCTCCGACAGGGCGGCGGGCGCGACGCCGGTGAAGATCGCGACCATCACGCAGAACGCGCTTTGCACCGTGACGAGCGCGGCGAGCGTGTGCACGTCGGCGAGCCAGTGCAGCAGCGGATACACCGATACGAGCATCAGCGTGGCGCCGGCCGCGAGCACCCTGCGCCGGCCGAAACGATCCGACCAGCTGCCCGCGCACACGCAGGTGACGGCCATCAGGCAGTTGCCGACCAGCGACGCGATGAACGCTTCGCGTCCGTCGAAATGCAGCGCACGCTGCACGTGCGTCGGCATGTAGATCACCAGCGCATACACGCACACGGCCCACAGCACCGAGAATCCGGTCCCGACGACGAGCGCGCGCGGATAGTCGCGCACGACCTGCAGCAGCGGCGTCTTGTGCTCGGCCGGCGCGTGGGCGGCACGTGCCATCTCCGCGCGGAAATGCGGCGTTTCGTCGAGCGTCTTGCGCAGCCACAGGCCGACCGGCGCGATCGCGAGGCCGAGGATGAACGGAATCCGCCAGCCCCAGTCGCCGATCTGTTCGCGCGACAGCGTGAGCGTCACGGCGGTCGCGACCAGCGCGCCGAGGATGTTCGACGCGGCCATGCTGGCCTGCAGCCACGATGCGTAGCGGCCCTTCTTGTCGGCCGGCGCGTGCTCGATCAGGAACGCCGCGGCGCCGCCGACTTCGCCGCCGGCCGAGAAGCCTTGCAGCAGGCGGCCGCACAGGATCAGCAGCGGCGCGCCGACGCCGATCGCGGTGAACGGCGGCGCGAACGCGATGATGCCCGTGCCGGCCGCCATCACGAGGATGGTCAGCGTCAGCGCGGCCTTGCGGCCCGCGCGATCGCCGTACACGCCGATCGCGAGCGCGCCGAGCGGCCGCGCGATGAAGCCGATCCCGAACGCCATGAAGGCCTCGACCAGCTCGGTGCCCGTGTCGCCGCGATGGAAGAAATTCTGCGCGATGTACACGGCAAAGAACGCGTAGACGGAAAAGTCGTACCACTCCAGCGCGTTGCCGATCGACGCCGCGGCGATCGCGCGCCCGGCACTCGATGCGGGGGGCGACACGGCGTCGGCCGTGTCGAGGGGAACCGCGGTTTGCTTCACTTCGATCTCCTGTCGTCGTGCGGAACGGCCTTACAGCCGGATGTGCGGAATCTGCTTGCGTTGCGCTTCGTCGAGCGCTTCTTCGTAGCCGGCGTCCGCGTAGCGGATCACCCCGAGCGCGGTGTCGTTGGTCATCGACAGCGTCAGCCGTTCGTCCGCCGCCGCGCTGCCGTCGGCGACGACGGTGACGCCCGCGCTCGTCATGTAGCCGCTGTAGCCGCCGCCGCCCGAATGGATCGCGACGAGATCGGCCATCGACGCGCAGTTCATCATCGCGTTCAGCAGCGGCCAGTCGGCCACCGCGTCGGAGCCGTCGCGCAGGTTCTCGGTCATGATGTTCGGGTGCGCCATCGCGCCCGCGTCGAGGTGGTCGCGCGTGAACGCGACCGGCCCGGCCAGCACGCCGTCGCGCACCATCGCGTTGACCGCGAGCGCGAGCCGCGTGCGCTCGCCGTGGCCGAGCCACGCGATGCGCGCGGGCAGGCCTTCGAACGGCACGCATTCGCGCGCTTTCCGGATCCAGTTCGTGACGATCCGGTTGTCCGGAAAATGTTCGAGCAGGTAGTCGTCGATGATGCGGATGTCGTTCGGGTCGTTCGACAGCGCGATCCAGCGGAACGGGCCGATCGCGCGGCAGAACAGCGGGCGCAGGAACGCCTCGGTGAACACCGGGATCTCGAACGCGCGCGCGACGCCGCCGTCCTTCGCATGCGTGCGGATCAGGTTGCCGTTGTCGAACACGATCGCGCCGCGATCCTTGAAGCCGAGCATCGCTTCGACGTGCCGCACGATCGACGCGCGGCTCGCGTCCATCAGCCGCGTTCGGTCGCTGTCGCGCAGCGCGCGCACGTCGTCGAGCGTGTAGCCCGACGGCACGTAGCCGTACACGAGATCGTGCGCGGCCGTCTGGTCGGTGACGATGTCGGGCACGACGCCGCGCGCGAGGATCGCCGGGAACACGTCGGCCGCGTTGCCGAGCAGGCCGACCGAGATCGGCTCGCGCCGCGCTTGCGCGTCGCGGATCAGCGCGAGCGCCTCGTCGAGATCGCGCGCCTGCCGCTCGAGAAAACCGATCTGCAGCCGCTTGTCGATGCGCGTCTGATCGATCTCGACGACGAGCGTCGCCGCATGGGCCATCCGCCCCGCGAGCGGCTGCGCACCGCCCATCCCGCCGAGGCCGGCCGTCAGGATGAAGCGCCCGCGCAGGTCGTTGTCGAAATGGCGCTCGGCGATCCGCGAGAAGATTTCGTAGGTGCCCTGGATCACGCCCTGCGAGCCGATGTACTGCCAGTCGCCGGCCGTGAGCCCGCCCCAGCAGATCAGGTTGCGTCGCTCCAGTTCGTAGAAGTGCTCGGCCTTCGCCCACTGGCCGATCAGGTTGCAGTTCGCCATCACGACGAGCGGCGCGCTCGCATGCGTGCGCAGCAGCGCGACGGGCTTGCCGGACTGGACGACGAGCGTGTGGTCCTCGTCCATCGTCTTCAGCGTGCGCACGATCGCGTCGTGCGACGGCCAGTCGCGCGCCGCGCGCCCGAGCGCCGCATAGACGATCAGTTGATCGGGGTCCTCGCCGACGGCGAGCACGTTTTCAAGCAGCCGCAGCAGCGCTTCCTGGCGCCAGCCCTTGCAGCGCAGCGTGGTGCCGGACGTGACTTCGAAGGTGCGGGTCGTCTGGTTCATCGTCGTGCCTCCCGTTCAGCGCGCGAGCGCATAGTCGGCGATCGAGATGCCGAGCGCGGCTTCGACCGGCGGGTACACCGCCGGATCGAACACCGACGACGACAGCGGAATGTGTGCCTTCGCGACCCGCAGCACGTGGATCTCCATCCCTTCCTTCAACCGGCCCGCGCTGACGGGGCGGCCTTCGGCGTCGAGCGTCGTGATCACGTCGGGGTAGGTCGCGATCCGTTCGCCGTGCGCGTCGTCCACCGCCATGTGTTCGTTCATCACGTGAATGACCGCGCGCTGCGCGCCGCTGCCGACGTAGACGAGCCCGACGTCGAATGCTTCGCGCGTGTATTCGAGCGTATTGCGCTCGACCTTGCCGCTCGCGATGATCTCGCCGTGCGTGGCCGCGCAGATCGCATCGATCACCGCGCTGCCGCCGCGCCGTTCGGCGTCGATGATCGCTTCGCCCAGTGCGAGTGCGCGGCTGATGCCGCCGAGCGCCGCATGCTGGCGCACGTACGACGCGCGAATCGGGTTGCGGCAGCTCGCGATGAAGCCGCCCGCCATGTCGGCCGCCTTGCGCAGCACCGGCGACACCTTCGCGGTCGCGCCGCGCACGACCACTTCCATGTATGCATGCCGTTCGCGGTTGCCGCCGGCCGCTGCCTGGATCATCGGCGTCGTGCTCGACGCGAGGCCGAGCGAGCCCATGTCGCCGGTCGGATGCGCGCGGATGTCGCCCACCGCGTCGACCACCTTGGTGCCGAGCAGCGCGGACGGCAGCCACGCGTTCAGCGTGCTGGACATCCCGTTCTGCCCGATGATGAGCCCCGCGAGCGGCGCGCCGAGCGCGTCCTGCACGAGCTGCGCGGCCTTCACGTAGTCCGAGCCGAGCATTTGCCAGTCGGTGAGGCCGCCCGGCGCGCCGATCGCGGCGGCGGTGGCGATCCACGCGTCGTCGGGCAGCTCGTCGATGCTCACCAGTTCGGGGCGGCCGATCGTGACCGCGAGCGTGCCGAGTTCGCGGCCGTGGTCGGCCCAGCCGCCGCCGCCGCATGCGAAAACCGAACCGCCCTTGACGGCGGCTTCGACGTCTTTCGAAGACAGAATGCGTCCCATGTGTCGTTTGTCCTGAGAGGGGAAAAGGGCTGTACGCGCCGGCCGGAAAGCCTTGTGTGGCGGTACTGTCCAAACGATTCTAGGGACGCCGAATATTGAGCGTTATTGCTATTTTATGGAGACTTCATAACGCAATGTTAAGCGTAGGGTAATCCCGGTGACGCTCGAGCGACGGGTCGCGAACGGGGTGATCCGCCGCCTCCGGTGCGACGACGAAATGCAGGCTGGACAAGGATTCCAGCCCGTTCAGATAACGAAATTCATGCGTCCGCGGAAAGCGCGTGCAGCGTGTCGATGAATTCGTGCGCGAGGCGCGACAGCGGCGCGAGCACCGGGTGCAGCACGCTGACGGGGGCGGCGATGGTCGGCACGATCGGCTTCACGACGATCTGCGGCCATACGGGCCCGGCAACCGTCAGTTCGTCGATCAGCGCGATGCCGGTGCCGGCCTGTGCGAGCGCGCACGCGACGTGCGCCTGCTGCACTTCGATCTTGACCTGCGGCACGAGCCCTTCGTCGCTGAACAGCCGGCGCACCAGTTGCCCGAGCGGAATGTCGCTGCCATAGCCGATCAGCGGCTGGTTCGCGAGATCGCGCACGGCCAGCGTCTTGCGCCGCGCGAACGGGTGCGACGCAGGCACGGCCGCGACCATCCGGTTTTCATAGAGGCGCTGGCTCTCGACGTTCGGATGCGTGTCCTGCAGGAACGCGATGCCGAGTTCGACCTGTTGCGTGAGCACGGCCTGCAGCAGCACGCTCGGGATCATCGTGTGCAGGATGATGCGCACGTCGGGAAAGCGCGCGTAGAACGCCGCGATCGCACGCGGCAGCAGCGATTGACCGAGGTTGGGGCTGCACGCGATGCGCAGGTGGCCCATCCGGTTCTCGATCAGGTCTTCCGCAATTTCGTTCACGCGCTGCACGCCCTGGTACACCGCATTGACCTCGACGAACAGCCGCTGCGCTTCCGGCGTCGGGTAGAGCCGCCCCTTGATGCGCTCGAACAGCGCGAGGCCGAGCCGTTGCTCGGCATACGAAATGAGCCGCGAGACGGCCGGCTGCGACACGTGCAGCAGCTTCGCGGCGCCGCTGATCGAGCCGGTCAGCATGATGGCGCGAAACACCTCGATCTGGCGCAGATTCAGACGCACAGCCTTAACTCCATGTTATGTGGGGACGATAAATCGGCATGAGACATTCTGGCAGAGCGCTGCCTAAACTGCTCGTGATCAAAAAAGCAGGAGGCGAAGATGAGCGAATTCGAACAGGTCGTGCGCGGCCGGCTGGTCGATGCGCACGAGGTAGTCGACGACGGCTGGCTCGCGATTCGGGATGGACGGATCGCCGCGCGCGGCACGGGCGTGCCGCCGGCGGCGCGCGATACGGTCGATGCGCGCGGGCAGTGGGTGCTGCCGGGCGTCGTCGACGGGCAGGTTCATGCGGCCAGTCAGGCGAACCAGGAGGGGCTCGGTCACGCGTCGCGTGCGGCCGCCGCCGGTGGCGTGACGGTGATGGTCGACATGCCGTACGACGATCCGGAGCCGGTTGCGTCGCGTGCGCAACTCGACCGCAAGATCGCGGAAGCCGAGCGCGACTGTCACGTCGACGTCGCGCTGTACGGCACGCTCAACGCGAAGCACGGCCTCGAAGCGGCGGCCGGTCTGATCGACGGCGGCGTGTGCGCATTCAAGTTCTCGACGTTCGAGGCGACGCCCGGCCGGTTCCCGCGCGTCGAGGAGGATGTGCTGTACGAAGCATTCCGGCTGATCGCGCCGTCGGGTCTCGCATGCGGCGTGCACAACCAGATGCAGGACCTGACGCGCAAGAACGTCGCGCGCATGATCGAAGCGGGCGACACGGGCTGGGATGCGTTCCTGCGCGCGCATCCGCCGCTGATCGAGAACCTCGCGACCGCATTGATCTACGAGATCGGCGCGGAAACGGGCGCCCGCGCACACGCGGTGCACGTGTCGACGTCGCGCGGCTTCGAACTGTGCAACATGTACCGGCGTGCCGGCCATCGCTCAAGCATCGAGACCTGCGTGCAGTACCTGATGCTCGACCACGAAACGCATACGAAGCGCTTCGGCGCGAAGACGAAGCACTACCCGCCGATCCGGCCGCGCGCCGAACAGGTGCTGCTGTGGACGCACATCGCGCGCGGCGAATGCACGTTCGTGTCGTCGGATCACGTGAGCTGGGGGCTGGAACGCAAGGGCGACCCGAACGTGTTCCGCAACGCGTCGGGCGGGCCGGGGCTCGAAACCCTGCTGCCGGCATTCTGGACCGGCTGCGAGCGGCACGGCATCGCGCCGACGCGGGTGGCCGAACTGCTCTCGACGAATCCGGCCCGGCATTTCCTGCTCGACGATCGCAAAGGGTCGCTCGATATCGGCGCCGATGCGGACTTCGTGATCCTCACGCCGGAACGTTACGCGTTCGATCCGTCGCGCAGCCTGTCGGCCGTGCAGTGGAGCGCGTTCGAAGGGATGGAATTCACGGTGCGGATCGCCGCCACCTACTGTCGCGGCGCACTCGTGTACGACGGCGAGCGCATCGTCAACCCGGCAGGTTCGGGCCGCTTCCTGAAGCCGCACGGCAGCCGGTCGATCGCCACGCAACAGGAGCCCCACGCATGAATCCGACGTCTTTTCCGCCGCTGAACGCCGAACGCCTGAACGCGCGCGTCGAGCAACTGGCGCGCTTTACGCGGCCCGACGTGCCGTGGACGCGCCGCGCCTTCTCGCCGCTTTTCACGCAAGCGCGCGCATGGCTTGCCGCGCAGTTCGCCGAAGCCGGGCTCGCGGTGTCGATGGACGCGGGCGGCAACCTGATCGGCCGCCGTGAAGGCAGCGGCCGCTGCACGAAGCCGCTCGTCACGGGGTCGCACTGCGACACGGTCGTCGGCGGCGGCCGCTTCGACGGCATCATCGGCGTGCTCGCCGGCATCGAGGTCGCGCATACGCTGCACGAGCAGGGGATCGTGCTCGACCATCCGTTCGAGGTGATCGACTTCCTGTCGGAAGAGCCGAGCGACTACGGCATCTCGTGCGTCGGCAGCCGCGCGCTGTCGGGCGTGCTCGATGCCGGCATGCTGCGTGCGACGAACGCCGAAGGCGAAACGCTCGCCGAAGCGCTGCGCCGCATCGGCGGCAACCCGGACGCGCTGCGCGAACCGCTGCGCGCGCCGGGCAGCACGGCCGCGTTCGTCGAGCTGCATATCGAGCAAGGCCCGGTGCTCGAGACGCGCGGCTTGCCGATCGGCGTCGTGACCAACATCGTCGGCATTCGGCGCGTGCTGATCACCGTGACCGGGCAGCCCGACCACGCGGGCACCACGCCGATGGACATCCGCCGCGACGCGCTCGTCGGCGCCGCGCACCTGATCGAGGCCGCGCATGCGCGGGCGTCGGCGCTGTCGGGCAATCCGCATTACGTGGTGGCGACGATCGGGCGGATCGCGATGACGCCGAACGTGCCGAACGCGGTGCCGGGGCACGTCGAGCTGATGCTGGAGGTGCGCAGCGACAGCGACGCGGTGCTCGACGATTTCCCCGAGACGCTGCTGGCCGGTGCGGCCGCGCGGCTCGACGCGCTACGGCTGAGCGCGCGTGCCGAGCACGTGAGCCGTGCGCGGCCGACCGATTGCCAGCCGCTCGTGATGGACGCGGTCGAGCAGGCGGCCACGCAGCTCGGCTATCCGAGCATGCGGCTGCCGAGCGGTGCGGGGCACGATGCGGTGTACGTCGCGCCGACCGGGCCGATCGGGATGATCTTCATTCCGTGCCTGGGCGGCCGCAGCCATTGTCCGGAGGAGTGGATCGAGCCGCGGCAACTGCTCGACGGGACGCGCGTGCTGTACCAGACGCTCGTGGCGCTCGATCGCTCGCTGGCCGGTGCGGCGTAGCGCAAGGGGCGCAGCGCGGGGGCCGCTATCGATGGGTGCGGCCCGCTTCGCTCAAAACGAATCGTCGTCGAAGCGCGAAGAGACCGGCCGCCGCTTCATGTCCTTCAGCCAGTCCCGGACCTTGTCCGGATCTTCGAACTCGCGCAGCGCGACGGTCAGATCCTGATTGCCGCGCTGCATGCCGGCGATGTCGCGCGCGAGCATGCGCACGACGGTATCGGGGGCGATCTTGACCGACGACGCGATGCCGTACGTCCGCCGGAAATCGCGCTCGACGTGCGCGATCTCCCGATCGAGTTCGCGCAGCTGTTCCTCCAGGATGCCGTTGTAGCGCGCGAGCCGCGCTTCGCCGAGGCCGTCGATCGCACGGCGATCGATCTGTTCGATCTCCAGCTGCAGTTCGAGCAGCTGCAGCAGATTGCCCTTCTCGTAAGCGTGGTTGACCCGCTGCATCAGCACGGTCTTGCGCTGCTGTTCCTGCGGATCGGTTTCGCGATCGGGATGCAGCGCGCTGGCGAGCTTGCGATAGATCTCGCGGATCGACTTGCTCGATTCGGCCTGCTCGGCTTCGATCCGGGCCTGCGCGGCCGATTGCTTCGGCGCTTTCTTGCGCTTCGCGCGCTGCGCCTCGCGGGCCGCGTGCGCGGCCATGTCGCGCTCGAACTGGGCGTCGAGTTCGGCCTGCATCCGCTCGGCGAGTTCGTCGGGCGACAGCGCGTCGAGATCGTTCGCCGGCGTCGGGTCAGGTTCCGGTTTCGGTTTCGGTTTCGTCGGCGCAGGCTCGGCCGCTGCGTCGCCGACGTTCGCGGAGGCGCGATGCCGGTCGTACATGGCCTTCAGCCCGGCATCGTCGCTGACGTGCAGCAAATCGCCAGCCATATCGACGATCAGGTCGGACAGCGTACGTTGTTCGGCCTTGCTCAAGCCCTTCTGCAGAAACGCATCGTCGAGCAGATGGAGCAACCGGATCCGCAGTGCCGTCGATTCCCGTTCGAGCGGCAGCAGCCCGTCGACGAACTTCTTCTGGAACGCCGGCGTGACGGCTTCCCACGCGCCGAGACGCTCGCGCCGCTTTTCGATCTGCTTGACGAGCGTATTGAACGTTTTCTGGGCTGTCGACAGGCTGGCTGTCTCGTGACCGGGCGCAATGGCGACCTCGGCACCGCGGCGTGCGGTCATGATGAATATCCTCCGGCCGCGGCGGATGGCGCGGCAGGCCGGTATTCTAGCCGGGCGGGCGCGCGTGCCGGCCCGCGGTGCACCGATGCGGCTGCGTTACAGCACCGCCATCGATTCCGTCATGTTCTGCTTCATGTAGTCGAGGAAGCGCTTCTGGAACAGCATCGTGTGTTCGTGCGCGGCCCGCTCGGCCGCATCGGCATCGCGCCGCGCGATCGCGTCGATCAGTTCGTCGTGGTCGCGGCCGAGCTTGGCCGCCGTCGGCGAACTCACCGTGAAATCGAAATGCAGATGCAGCAGGCGCTGGCCTTCGCCGAGCAGCCGCTCGTAGTAGCCGATGAAGTACGGATTGTTCGCGGCGTGCGCGATCGCCATGTGCAGCGCCTTGTTGGTCTCCGACATCGCCTGGAAGTCGCCGCTCGCGACGGCTTCCATGTAGACGTCGTCGGCCTTGCGGATCTTCGCGAGGTCGGCATCGGAGCGCTGCGTGGCCGCGAGCCGCGTGACCGCGCGCTGGATCAGGTCGAGCGCCGAGATGTATTTCGGGAATTCCTCGATTTCGAACGGCGTGACGAGCGTCGTGCGGTTCGGCCCGGCAAGCGATGCTTGCCGCGGCGCCCGGCGGCGCGTTATCGCTTCACCGCGGCGACGGCCGGTGCGCCCGAAGACGTGCCCGGTGCGCCGCTCGGGCCATATGCGGCTTCGCTGCTCTTGTGCTCCGCGACGCGTTTCGCGGCCAGGCGTTCCTGGGCGGCGATCAGGTCGTCCGGATAGTTGTCGCTCTCGCCGGTTGCCGGATCGTAGCCGACCGATTCGAGGTCGAGCAGTTCCTGGCGAACCTGTGCGCGCGTGAGCGTCGAGTGCGACGACTGCGCGTAGGACGCGGTCGGTGCGGCGAGCAGGACGGTAGCGGTAGCGGCGACAGTGGCGATGGTGACGATGATGGATTTCACGATTTCCTCAGAAGGTTTCGTTGCGGTTCGGCGCGAGTGCGATGGCCTGAACCGACGTGACAAGTTTAGGAACCCGGATCGCCGGGATATACGGCCAATCCTGGCGAGCTCTGTTCCAGATCGAGTGAAAGTGGGCGACGCGCGACGCGACGTTCACGCATCGGCAATCGCCGCATCGGCGACCCTCGTGTCGGGCATGCGGTTCGCGTTGAGCGTGCCGGCGGCACGCGGCGCGCCGATCGACGGCAGCCTGAATCGTTCGGCCGCGAGGTCGACGAACGCGCGCACCTTGCCGGGCAGGAACTCGCGGCCCGGGTACACGAGCGACACGGTCACGCCGTCGTTCACGATCCGGTAGTCGCCGAGCACGCGCGTCAGCGTGCCGATGCGCAGGTCGCTGGCGACCGCGTATTCGGGCAGCAGCGCGATGCCGCCGCCGGCCAGCGCGAGCTGGCGCTGCATCAATGCGCTGTTCACGGTGAGCGGCGCATCGAGCTGGATCGCATCGAGCGTGCCGTTCGGGCCGGCCCATCGGCAGGTTCTCGGGCCGGCCGAAAGACCGACGATCCGGTGGCCGTCGAGGTCGGCCGGCCGCTGCGGTGCCGCCGCTTCGAGCAGGTAGCCGGGGGATGCGACCGCGACGAGCGGTGCATGCACCAGCGTGCGCGACACGACGGACATCGACGTGATCATCGAGTCGGCGACGATGCCGGCGTCGAAGCTGCCGCCGAGCAGATCCACTTCCGATTCGGTCAGCGTGATGTGCAGCGACACGTCCGGATGACGCGACTGGTATTCGGCGAACAGTCCGGCGAGCTCCGCCGACATCAGGCTGTGGAGCACGACGACGTTCAGGTCGCCGGCAATCTGGCTCGATGCCTGCGTGGCGCGCGACTCGACTTCGGACAGATCCATCAGCAGCGCGCGGCACCCTTCCGCATAGCGGACGCCAACTTCGGTCAGTACCGTCTTGCGCGTCGAGCGTTGCAGCAGTTTCACGCCCAGGTGCGCTTCGAGATCGCCGACGTAACGCGTGACCAGCGACGGCGAGAGATTCAGCTGGTGCGCGGCATGAGAGAAATGATGCGTGTCTGCAACCTTGAGAAAGACCCGCATCGCACTGAACAGATGGTTCACGACGATTCCTGTAGCTGGGCGTTGGAGGCGGTGCGATCAGCTGCCGAAGTAGACGTTGCAGAAGCTCACGGGGCCGACGCAGTCGGCGTCCGCGGCGCGCTGGCGGCCGGCCGGCGCAGGGCGAAGCGGGACGACGGCCTTCGTCGCGGCGGCGGCGCGCGCATTGCCGACGTCGTTCGAGCGGGCGGCGAGTTGCGCGGTGTAGACGGGGGCGGCTGCTTGCGATGCCGGTTGTTGTTGCTGCTGTTGCGCGTATGCGCTGGCGGCTGCGGCGACGCCGGAAAATGCAATGAGAACGGCGGCGACAGGTGTTGTGACAAACTTGAACATTTAGGATTCCGATAATATATATAAGGTATTTTTCCTGTTCGATTCGGTATGTCGGCGTATCGCGGAAAGATCGTGCGGCCGGGGCGCTGGCGCCCGCCGCGTCGGGATTCGGCGCGGCCGGATTACCTTGAATCGATGACGAAAGGATGAAGGAAAACCCTGATCGTGTCCAAGGCGAATTTCCGATCCGGTCGATAAGGCAAATCGATTGTCGATCGATGAAAGTTATTGCATCAATGCAGGATTGAAAATACGGAATCCAAAATTACCAGGACGCGTGCATGCGTACGATCGCCGCGCCCGTCATGCGGGCGCGGCGTCGGGCCGGCTGGATGATTCGTGCGGGATTCGCCGCCCGTCGGGCGACGAAGTGGAGGTCACGCGTTATCGCGTGGCGTCAGCGTGCGCAGCGACGCCAGGCTGCCATGTTCGAGCATCTCGCGCACCAGCGCCGCGAACGCGGTCGACGCGACGGTGCGATACGCGCCCTTGCGACGCAGCAGCGCGACCGTGCGGACCGGAAACGGCGGATCGAGCGGCACGTACTGCAGGTCGCGATGCTCGAACTCGATCGTGCCGGGCAGGATCGTCGCGATCTTGCCGCGGCTCACGATCTTCAGCACCGCGCTGATCGAATTCGCCTGCAGCGCGACGTCGGGCTGCATGGCGTACGACTGGAAATAGCTGTCGACATAGAAGCGCGACACGAAGCTCGTCGTCAGCAGCGCGAGCGGCGTGCCGGCGAGCTGCGTCGGCGTGACGGGCTCGCGCTGCGCGGTCAGCGGATGGGTGCGGCCGACCACGAGCATCAGTTGTTCGGGAAACAGCGCCTCGGCCTCGATTTCGTCGGAGCGCACGTCGACGAAGCCGAACGCGAGATCGACCTGATCGTCGCCCAGCGCGGTTTCCACCGCATCGAGCGACATCTCGGTGATCTCGATCACGATGCCTGGATAGCGCTCGTGGAACTGCTCGATCACAGGTGCGACGAGATATTCGGTGAAGGTCGGCGTGAAGCCGATCCGCAGTTGCCCGCGCGACAGGTCGTGCACGTCGTGCAGCGCGCGCTGCGCGGTCAGCAGGTCGTTGTGCGCGCGGCGCGCATATTCGAGGTAGACGCTGCCGAAATCGGTGAGCTGGACCATGCGCCCGCTGCGGTCGAACAGTTGCGCGCCGAGTTCGTCCTCGAGCTGGCGCACCTTCTGCGACAACGCCGACTGCGACACGCTGAGCGCTTCGGCGGCCCGCGTGAAGTTGCGGTGCTCGTCGATCGCCAGCAGATAGCTGATGTTGCGAAGCAGGGGGCTGCGTTGGGTGAACTTCATCTTGCGCGGATTGAGTCGCGGGTCGCGTGGGTCGGGCATGGCGACATTATGCGCTGGTTGCGACGCGGCGGGCCGCGCTCGCGCGGTGCGCGGGAAGACGTCGGCGCGCGCGGCAACGCCGGTGTCGGGCGTGGTTGCCGCTACCGGCGCGAGCGCGGTATCGCGTTCGATCGTCAGGTCGTCGGACATGCTCATCGCCAGCCGCCTCCGAGCGCCAGGAACGTCGAGATCTGGTCGTTGTTCACGTCCTGCCGCGCGGCGGCGACGGCCGTTTCAGCGGCCAGCCACGTGCGCTGCGCATCGAGCGCCGCCAGCCCGCCGACCCGGCCGCCGCGCCGCAGCTCGTCGGTGCGGTTCATCACGTCGCGCGCCGCGTCGCGCGACGCCTCGAGGCGTTGCAACCGGTCGAGCGCACCCGCGTAGGTATCGAGCGACGTTTCGGTTTCGCGCAGCGCGGTGAGCACGGTCGCGTCGAAATGGGCAAGGCTCGCGCGGCTGTCGGCATGTGCGGCTTCGATGCGGTCGCGGATCGTGCTGCGATGCAGATCCCACGTGACCATCGGGCCGACCGCGAAGCGGTTCGTCAGCGGCGTGAAGAACGCGGCGGCGCCGCCGGTCGAGCCGATGCTCGCGCCGAGCTTGATGTCCGGATAGAGCGCGGCCGTTTCGACGCCGATGCGCGCCGTCGATGCCGCGAGCCGGCGCTCGGCCGCACGCACGTCGGGGCGGCGTTTCAGCAGCGCGCGCCCGTCGCCGGCTGGAAGCGGTTTCGACAGTCGCAGCGGCGTGCTGCACGTCAGCAGCGTGCGATCGTAGTTTTCCGGCGGCTGCCCGGACAGCGTCGCGAGACGGAACGCCGCGTTCAGCCGGCGCGCCTGCAACGGCGCGAGCTGCGCGCGGCTGTTCTCGATGCCGCCCTGGTCGCGCTGCTGCTCGAACGTCGGCGCGCGGCCGTTCGCGATCAGCTGGCGCGTCAGCGCGAGGCGCTGCTGCTGGACTGCGATGGAACGCTGCAGCACGTCGATCTGGTTGCCGGCATTGCACAGGTCCGAATACGCGCGCGTCACTTCGGCGGCGACGTTCACGCGCACGAGATCGCGCGCCGCGGCGACGGCCTCGTTGTCGGCGGACGCCGCCTCGATCCCGCGCCGGATGCCGCCGAACAGGTCGAGGTCGTAGCTCATCGTGAGCCCCATGTTGTAGATCTCGTGACGCGGCGGCTCGACGTGCGACAGCACCGAGGCCGCCGACTGCTGCGTGTAGTTCGTCGACGCGTCGACGCCGACGCTCGGCTCGCGCGCCGTGCGCGTCGCCGCAAGCAGTGCGTTGCTGCGTTCGAGGTTCGCCTGCGCGGCGCGCAGGTCGACGTTGCTCGCCAGCGCCTTTTCGATGAGCCCGTCGAGCACCGGATCGGTATAGAGCCGCCACCAGTGATCGGGCAGCGGATCGGCCGACGCAATCGATGCGCCCGCAACGAACGCGCCGTTCGCGGCCGGTGCGTTCACGAGCGCGTTCGACGGAACGCGATAGTCGGGGCCGACCTCCGCGCACGCGGCGAGCGCGATGCACAGCGCCGCGAGGGCGGTCGTGCGCAGGCTCACCATGGCAGGCTCCTGCGTACCGTCACGTCGCCGGCCCGCGCATGAATCTCGACCGACGCGGTCTGCCCCGGCACGAGCCGCACGCCGGGCGGCACCGAATCGATCGCGACGCGCACCGGGATGCGTTGCGCGAGCCGCACCCACGTGAACGCCGGGTTCACGTTCGCGAGCTGCGCATCGCCGCCCGCCCGCTCGCGGTCCTCGACGCCGCCGGCGATGCTCTGCACGTGGCCGCGGATCTCGGTTGCGACACCCATCAGGTAGATGCTGGCCGGATCGCCGACATGAATGGCCGGCAGCTTGGTTTCCTCGAAGTAGCCTTCGACGCGCAGCGACGCGTCGTTCACCAGCGCCATCGCGCCCTTGCCGGCGTTCAGGTAGACGCCCGGCAGCAGCCCGACGTTGGTCACGGTGCCGTCGATCGGCGCGCGCACCAGCGTGCGCGCCAGGTTCAGCGCGGCAAGATCGCGTGCGGAGTGCGCCTGCGCGAGCGCGGCGCGCAGTTTCTCGACGCGCGTCGTGCCCTGCTGCGTCGATTCTTCGGCGACCACATCCGGCATCGCGCGATTGCGGCGGTCTTCGCGCACCGCTTCGTCGAGTTCGGCCTGTTCGCTTGCGACGTTCGCATCGGCCTGTTCGAGCGCGATGCGGTAGCGCGACGGATCGATCACGAGCAGGACCTGGCCTTTCGTGACCTTCTGGTTGTCGTGCACGCGCACGTCGGTGACGAGGCCGCTCACGTCGGGCGCGATCGGCACCACGTCGGCGCGCACCTTGCCGTCGCGCGTGAGCGGCTCGATCTGGTAGCGCACCCACAGCCCGTAGATCGCGCCGAGGATGCCGAGGATGATCGCGACCGTCAGCACGGTGCGCAACAGGGGGATGATTCGCTTCATGGTCAGGAAAGGAGGCGATACGGGAAACAGGCGTCGGCGAGACGGGCGATGCCCCACCACAGCACGAAGAACGTCGCCAGCTCGAGGAGTGCCGGTTGCCACAGCAGCACGCGCAGCGGCAGGCGCAGCAGCACGCCGCGCAGCAGGAACGTGACGGCCAGCGCGACGACGGCCCATGCGAGTGCGGACGGCATGTAGATGCCGAAAATGTGGATCTCTTCGATCATCGCGTCGCTCCTTCGACGAGTTGGACATGCGGGAACAGGTTGCAGCGCATGCCGACCAGCGCGAGCAGCGTGGCCTCGTCGCGGCCGGTGGCGTTGCGCGCGGCGGCGCTGATCGCGCGGTTCAGCGTGCGCATCAGCGCCGCCGTCGCCGGAATCGGGTGATGCGCGTCGGCGCGTGCGCGGTACAGGTTCGACACCGCTTCGAGTGCGGCTTCGATCGCGATGCGCGTCTGCGCATCGCCTTTGTCGAGGCCTTCGCGTACCTGGATGATGTTGCGGCCGATGCGCAGGTCGCTCAGCCCGTCGACGGCATGCAGCGCGTCGCCCGGGTTCGCGAATGCCATGCGCGCGGCCACCTGGCCGAGCCGGTCGACCGCGCGCGCGGTCCACGCGGGCGCGTCGAGCGGCCGGTGCGGGTCGGCCATCTGCGCGAGATCGGCCCAGTTCTGACGCACGATCCGGTACGCGGTCCAGCGCGTGCTGGCCGAGCGGAAGAGTTTGGTCACGACCAGCGTCGTGACGATGCCGCCGACCTGTGCGAGCCCCGTATTGAGGAACAGCGCGAAGTCGGCCTGGAAACGATCGAGAAAGCCCATGGCGACGATGAAGCAGGAGAACATCGGAAGCGCGCGCGCGGTGCGCGCGGGATCGGCCTGGATGTAGCCCATCCAGACGAAGGCCGGCGCGAGCGTCAGGATCAGCATTCCGGCGCCGTCGACACGTGGCAGGATCACGAACAGATACAGCGCGGCGAGCGGAAAGGTGACGAGCGTCGACATCAGGTAGCGGCCGATCACCGGCGCGGGATCGTCCTGCGCCGCGAACGAGCAGGTGACGAGCGCGGCGAACGCGGCGGTGGCCGAACCGTTTGGCCACGCGAGCAGGATCCACACCGCGCAGTAGATGACGATCGCGGTGGCTGTCGCGGCGCCCGCGAGCAGCGCGAGCCCGTGGTCGCGCGCGAGCCGGAAGCGCTGCGTGCCGTCGACGGGCGGCAGATGGCGTTCCAGCTCGGCATCGCTTTCCGCGAAGGTCCGCACGAGTCCGCGCGCGGCGTGCAGCGTGTCGATGAAATCGGCGGTGCGGTCGAACAGGTTCGCGGCGAGCAGCGACGTCCAGGTCGGATCGAGCAGGCGCTCGGCCGCCAGCGTGCGGCAGCGCGCGGCGAGGCCGACGTCGAGCGCTTCGCCGACTTCCTGCGACGCCTTCAGATCCTCGACCACGGCATCGACCAGCGCGGCGGTGTCCGCATCGACCGCGTTCAGCGCGCGCAACTGGTCGAGCCGGTTCGCGGCGGCCGATGCGATCGACAGCAGCGCGGCGAGGCGGTGTTGCAGCGCGGTGACCGTATCGCGCGTCGCGAGCGCGAAGCGCTGGTCGAACGGCAGCGTCGTCGCGATCATCCCGAGCTCGGTCACGTCGGCCGCGAGCTTGCGGCGATGCTCGTGTTCGAGCCGTGTGTGCTGCGTACCGAAGGCGTCGACCGTCCAGCGGCACGCGTCGCCCAGAAACGACAGCGCGCGCTCGTGAATCACCGGCCGGCTGTTCGCGGGCTTCAGCAGCATGTGCGTGATCGTCACGCACAGGATCGCCACCGTCATTTCCTCGACGCGCGACACCGCGGTGATGAAGATGTTGGTCGGATCGTCGAGATACGGGAAGCAGATCACGGCCGAACTGAACGCGGCCATCTGGAACAGGAACGCGCGCGGCGTGCGGTCCAGCACCGCGAGATAGATGCAGAAGCCGATCCACAGCGCGAGACACAGCACCAGCAGGGCCGGCGAGTTCTGCAGGTTGGGCGCGACCACGACCGTCACCACCGCGCCGGTCGCGATGCCCGCGAGCCGGTAGATGACCTTCGGGCGAAATGCGCCGGCCATCGGCTGCGCGGTCACGTACACGGTCAGCAACGCCCACCACGGGCGCGGAAAGCTGACGGTAAACGAGATCAGCAGCACAAGCGCGGCGGCGATAAAAGTGCTGATCGAGAAAAGGAGCTTTCTCGGATCGATAGAGAATGGATCGCGCGGCCGTAGCGGCGCGACGGTGGCTTGCGACACGTCGGTTTCCTTGGGCGAGACAGGCGAAGAGCGTTGCTGCGGCCGGGTTACGGCGTCGGAGGCGGCGTGCCGCGCGTCATGCCGTGCGGCGCCGGTTTGCGGCATGCGCCGTGGCGGAGGGCGGTGGGGTGTGCGGGAACAGGAGACCGCACGAAAAGGAGGTGTGTTGCAGGCATTTCAAGCACGGCGTGCGCGCCTTTTCCTTTTGATTCAAGCGCATGGCGACGCCACGTCGATGGCCGCGGGCACCACGAAAACTCGGTTGCGAAGGATCAGGGTTTCGTTCGATTGCGATGGACGAAATTGTGCGCTGCGGCGTGCGCGGCGTCCAAGTCGGATTTCTGACCGGGTCGATCGGTTTTACTTATCGCTCGGCGCAAGAGCCGGCATGAATGCCGATCGGCGCGGATGTGCCGCCATGAAGGGCATGGTGGGCGAGAAGCGGTTGCGAGCGCAACCGTGTGACGGGACGGGGCCTCGCGATGCGGCCGGGTCAGTCGCCGAACAGTTGCCCCTGCCCCGAAATCACGCGTTCGAAATCGTCCCGCAAAAACGGCAGGATCGCATCGGCGACCGGTTGCAGCTGGCGGCTCACGTAGAACGCGTAGTCGATCGGCGAGCGCATCGTCTCGAGCGGCTCGGGGCCGGCCGTCGTCATCACGTAGCTGATCCAGCCGCCGCGCTGATACTGGAGCGGCCGGCCGCGCGCCTGGTTGAATTCGTCGGCGATCCGCGCGGCGCGCACGTGCGGCGGCACGTTGCGTTGATATTCGCTCAACGGCCGGCGCACGCGCTTGCGATAGATCAGTTGCGCGTCGAATTCCCCGGCGAGCGTGCGGCGCACGTAGTCGCGCACGAAGTCCTGGTACGGCTCGCGCTTGAACACGCGCCGGTAGAGTTCGCGCTGGAATGCCTGCGCGAGCGGCGTCCAGTCGGTGCGCACCGTTTCGAGCCCCTTGAACACGAGGTCTTCGCCGCCGTCGGCCGCGAGCGCGAGGCCCGCGTAGCGCTTCTTGCTGCCTTCCTCCGCGCCGCGCACGGTCGGCATCAGGAAGCGGCGGTAATGCCGCTCGTACTGCAGCTCCAGCGCGCTCTCCAGCCCGAAGCGATCGTGCAGGTGCGCGCGCCACCAGCGGTTCACGTGCTCGACCAGCGCGCGGCCCTTGCCGGCGGCTTCGTCGTCGTCGTGCGCACGACCGAGCCACACGAACGTCGAATCGGTGTCGCCATAGATCACTTCGTATCCCTGAGCTTCGATCAGATCGCGCGTGCGATGCATGATCTCGTGGCCGCGCATCGTGATCGACGACGCGAGGCGTGGATCGAAGAACCGGCAGCCGGTCGAGCCGAGCACGCCGTAGAACGAGTTCATGATGATCTTCAGCGCCTGCGACAGCGGTGCGTTGCGCTGCCGCTTCGCTTCGTCGCGGCCTTCCGATACGCGCCGCACGATGTCGGGCAGGCAATGCGCGGTGCGCGAGAAGCGCGCGCCGAGAAAACCGGGCACGGAGGTGTCGTCGCCCGGCTGCGCGAGCCCTTCGATCAGCCCGGCCGGATCGATCAGGAACGTGCGGATGATCGACGGATACAGGCTCTTGTAGTCGAACACGAGCACCGAGTCGTACAGGCCGGGCCGCGAATCCATCACGAAGCCGCCGGGGCTGTTCTGCCCCGTCACGTCGCCGAGATTCGGCGCGACGTAGCCGAGCCGGTGCATGCGCGGCAGGTACAGGTGCGTGAACGCCGCGACCGAGCCGCCGGTGCGATCGGCCGCGAGCCCCGTGACCGTCGCGCGTTCGAGCGCGAAGGACAGCAGGTCGGCCTTGTCGAAGATGCGCGTGACGAGCTCGCAGTCCTTCAGGTTGTAGCGCGCGAGCGCGGGCTTGTCGTGATCGAAGCGGCGCTGGATCTCGTCCATCCGCTGGTACGGATTGTCGATCGACTTGCCTTCGCCGAGCAGCGACTGCGACACGTATTCGAGGCTGAACGACGGGAACGTCCACGTCGCCGATTTCAGCATGTCGATGCCGTCGAGGATCAGCCGGCCCGCCGCGCCCGCGAAGAAGTGGTCGGGCTGCTGGCCGTGCGCGCGCCAGTCGAGCACGCTGCCGCCGCGGCCGAGCTGCAGCGGCACGCCGTACTGCTCCGCGTGTGCGTGCAGGATGCGCAGGTCGAACTGCACGAGATTCCAGCCGATCACCGCATCGGGATCGTGTTCGTCGAACCACGCGTTGAGCCGCGCGAGCAGCTCGGGCCGGCTGTCGCAGTAGTCGAGCCGGAAGTCGAGCGAGGGCGCGGGCGCGTCGCCGTTCGGCGGCCCGAGCATGTAGACCTGCCGCTGTCCGCAGCCTTCGAGCGCGATCGAATACAGCTCGCCGTGGACGCTCGTTTCGATGTCGAGCGACACGCAGCGCAGCGCCGGACGATAGCCGGTCGCGTTTTTCAGTTCGCCGTCGGCCAGCGTGCCGTCGCGGCCGGGCACGCCGCGAAACTGCACGGGCGCCGTGATGAAGCGCTCCATCATGTAGCGGTCGGGCGGCTGCACGTCGGCTTCGTAGACGTCGACGCCGGCCGCGGCGAGGCGCTTCTGGAGCCCGGACAGATGACGGTAGCGCCGGCAGTAGAGGCCGACGACCGGGCGCTGACGGAAATCGCGCAGCGCGAGCGGGCGCAGCTCGGCGTCGCGTTCACCGGCCAGCGCGCGTTCGGCGAGTGCCTGCTGCTCGGCCGGCACGAACGCGACGGCTTCCTGCGGGCGCAGCCGCACGCGGCGCGGGCCGTGTTCGGTTGCCAGCCAGAACTCGATCTCGATGCCGGACGCGGTGTCCCGCCAGTGGCGGGTGAGGATGAAACCCTGCTCGAACTCCGTCAAAACGCTTGCTCGTCGTGGATGCCCAGGCGGCGGATTTTAGCGCTGTCGTGCGGTTCCCGCCGGAGTACGTGCCGATGGCATCAGGTGGCGGGAAGCCGTCGCGCGATTCGCCACGCGGTGCGTGTCGCGTCGGCTGGATGAAGCCGCCAGCGTCGCGCGACGACCGTATGGCGCTTGCTCGTCACGTATTCGTCGACGTCGGGTTCGAGCGCGTCGTGTTCCCGCTGCGATAGCGTTGCCACCGCACCCGAGCCATCCGCGAATTCGATCACCGCGGGATGCGGCGTCGCGGCAGCGTCGCGGGATTCGAGGCGTTTCTTCGGAACATACATTGGCTATGCATGTATATTGAAGCCACGTACCGGAAAAAACCCCCGACCGCATCATGGTGCGGCCGGGACAGAAAACACCTTCTCTTGGCACGAGGATGGTGCGCGGCAAGTATAAGATGCGACGCACGATTGAAAAATATTGATACTCAAAAAAGGGCGTCATTTTGTAATTGACTCCGATCAGGAGATATTCGCGTAGCGCGGCCGGCATCGGAATTGACCGTCGATTTGCCGCGAACGTCGTCCCACCCGCGTCGCGCGGGTTTCTTTTTTCAGGGTCAGGCGTTACCCGAAGGCGGCGGACGTGCCGATTCGCACGTCGGGCCGGCCGCGCGTCAGAAGTCGTCGCGCATCTTGTGGAGCAGGTCGCGCGGCGACTGGCGCGTGTCCACTGCGGTCAGAACGTCGGTCAGAAACCAGGGCAGGTTCAGTTGCGTATCGGAATCGCCGACGCACACGCGAATCGGCGGGGCTTTCGACGTGGCGCGGGAGCTGGAGGACGGCACGCAATTCCGCGCTGGCCGGGCAACCGGTGGGGCGGCATGGTCCGCGCCGGTATCGGCGGCGGCCGGCAAGCTGGCCGCGGCGAGCAGGATTAGGGCGATGAGCGGGGCGGTGCGTTTCATTTGAATCTCCGGCGATGTTCGTTCGACATCGCCGGGCAGGCCGAGTTCGGGGATCTCCGCGCCATCCGCCCCTGTCTTTCCGCGTCGTCGGCGACGCGGCTTCATCCACGCGCGACGTTCGCGGCGCGTGTCGGTTGGCGGCTGCGCCACTGTTGCGGCGATTCGCCCGTCCAGCGGCGAAACGCGCGCGTCAACGCGCTGTGTTCCGAATAGCCGAGCAACCACGCGACTTCCGCGAGCGTCAGGCGCGGATCGTTCAGGTAGTCGATCGCGAGCCGCCGCCGCGTGTCTTCGCGCAGCGTCCGGAAATTGAGCCCGAGTTCGGCGAGCCGCCGATGCAGCGTGCGCGACGACACGTGCATGTCGGATGCGACCTGTTCGATGCTCACTTCGCCGCGCGTGAGCAGCCGCGCGACAGCCTCGCGCACCGACTGTTCGAGATCGTCGGTCTGCCGCAACTCGGCGAGTAGCGCGCTTGCCTGCCGTTCCATCATCTGCAGCAGCGCATCGTCGGGCTGGCGCAGCGGCTGCGCGAGCAGGTGCAACGGAAACGCGAGCCGGTTGACCGGCTGTCCGAACCGCACCGGGCAGCCGAAGTAGTCGGCGTAAGGCTGCGTGTCGACGGGCGGCGGATGCACGAAGCACACTTCGGCCGGGCCGTCGCGCGTGCCGGTGATGTTCCGCGCGAACTGGACGATCGCGGTGAGCGCCACTTCGTCGACGAGCGCGCCGAGCGGTTCGGGCGCATCGTGCCATTCGATCGCGATCGACGCCGCTTCGACGCGCACTTCCATGCGCGCGACGTTCGCGATCAGGTGTTCGTATTGCTGCCAGCGCGCGAGCGCCGCGCCGGCGTCGCGGCACGCATGCAGCGCATAGCCGAGCGCGCCCAGATGCGCGGGCGAGATCCGCTGGCCGACATGCAGCCCGAGCAGCGGGTCGCCGAGCGCATCGGCGGCGCGTTCGAGCAGGCGCCGCCAGTGCGCGCTCGCGTACAGCGTGAGCCCGCGATCGTCCTCCGGCGGCCGCGCTTCGCCGAGCACGCGCGCCGCGTCGCGCCCTTGCTCCGACAGATAGTCGAACAGCAGCCGGACGTAGGTGCTCGAGTAGTAGACGCGCTGCGTCGGTAGCGGGGAGGCGGCGGGCATGGCGGAAAGTGTCAAAGAATCGTCCGCAAGTGTCAACGCGGGCCGACCCGTGCACGACCATACTGGCCGTCAATTCCCGACAGAGGCGATCGATATGCCGGCAGAGTGGATGACGTGGCTGCATGCGTTCATGGGCCACGACGTGGACTGGAAACAGGTGCTGCTGATCGGCATGACGCCGGTGTTCCTGGTCGCGTTCATGATCGAGTTCGCGATTGCAACGAAGCGCGGCCGGCGCGAGCAGTTTCGCTGGAAGGAGATCGTCGCGAACCTGTCGCTCGGCGCCGGCTATCAGGTCGCGGAGACCGTGATGGGGATCCTGTTCACCGGCGCGATCTTCGCATGGGTGTATCGGCATCGCCTGTTCGACGTGCCGGTGAACGGCTTCACGATCGTGCCGATCTTCGTCGTCGTCGAGTTCTGCTACTACTGGTTCCACCGCACGTCGCATCGCGTGCGCTGGTTCTGGGCCGCGCACGTGCCGCATCACAGCGGCGAAGTGATGAACTTCACGACCGCGATGCGGCAGTCGCTGCTGAATGCGTTCGTCGGCGTGTTCGTGTTCTATCTGCCGCCGGTGTGGCTCGGCATTCCGCCTGCGGTCGTGCTGTTCCTGCTCGCCGTCGATCTCGCGTACCAGTACTTCGTGCATACCGAAGCGATCGGGCGGCTGCCGCGCTGGTTCGAATACGTGTTCGACACGCCGTCGAATCATCGCGCGCACCACGGTCGCAATCCGCGCTACATCGACAGGAACTACGGCGGCGTGCTGATCGTCTTCGACCGGATGTTCGGCACGTATGTCGAGGAAACGGAGCCGGTCGACTACGGCATCACGCAGCAGATCCGTTCGTACAACTTCCTGGTGCTGAACCTTCACGAGTTCGTCGACATGTGGCGCGACGTGTTCGCGCCGGGGCCGCTCGCGCAGCGGATCCGCCATCTGTGGATGCCGCCCGAGTGGGAGCGGCCCGGACACCGGCCGATTCATACCTGGAGCGTCGAGCGAAAGGGCGACGGGGAAGAGGATGCGGTCGAGGTGGCCGACGTGAACGAGGCCGCCGAACACCGCGCGTGACCGCGATGCGCGGCGGATCGCGCGTGAAACGTTAAGAATCGTTTGAATCGCCGGTTCGATGCTTGCGATGCGCAACGCGCTCCTTTACTGTGCCGCCACGACGACGCCGACATCGGGCGTCAAGCCAGATCGCAAGGAGCATTCGTCATTACCGCATCGAATCGTCGCACGCATGTTCGTGCATTTCTCGTGGCGTCGGTCGCCTATTTCAATCTCTCGTACCCTGCGTCGGCGGCCTATACGGAGTCTTGGATGAGCGACCAGGACGTGAAGGCGTACTCGCGGCAGGTCAAGCAGGCGCCCGTTGCAACGCGCCGCCCGGCCGCGGCGAAGCCGGCGCAGCGGCCCGCTGGTTCGCAATCGACCGCGCCGGCCGCCGCGCACGCCGACGCGAAGCCTGCGTCAAAGGCGCCGGCGGCTGCCGTTGCCGCGAAGACCCGGAAGGTGCAGCATGCGGGCAAGGCCGACCCGAAGCAGCAAGCCGCCGCGAAGTCGAAGGCCACGCGGGTGGCACGCACGGGCGCCGAGACCGTACATTGAGGCATACGCGCCGCGCGTCGCGGCATCGAACGGATGCGGAGCACATCATGTCGCTGATGGATCGCCTGTTGTCACGCGGTGTGCAGAGCGCGTCGTCGCGACGGCGCGTGATCGTGCGAGTCTGGCTCGACGAGCACGGGCGTGTCCGCGATCTCAAGGTCAGGCACAGTTGCGGCGACGCGGCGCTCGACGAGAAGGCGCTTCATGCGATCGCCGTGATGCGCTTCCCCGCCGGTCATCTCGGCTCCGGCGGGAAATCCGCGAAGCGCTGGCATGATCTCGATTACGCGGTGGACTGACGACGCGCCGCCGCGCATCACGGATATCCGTAACAGCGCTTCAGCCCCGCGTAGTCGTAGAAGTGGCTCGCCGGTGCGATCTTCGCGCCGTCGCACGCCGCCTGGAAATCCGTCTCGCGCTCGTTGTACAGCATCTTCACGATGAGCCGCGAGCCGTTGCGATACACGTCCCACTGCATGTTCGCGGCCATCGGCGACACCTGGTCGCCGCGCCACGGGTTGTTCGCATACGTGTAGGTCTGCGCCTGCGGCGTCGGCACGAACACGTTCTTCAGGTTCATGATCGACGCAAACGGAATCACGATCTCCGCATGCGTGAAGCGCAGCTTCGCGGCACGCGTCAGGTCGCCGCGCGCGATCGCGTCGACTTCGTTGAAGAAGTCGTCCTGCAACACCTTCGCCATCCGGTACGTGACCGGATTCGCTTCCTGGATGCCGGGCCCCTTCTGGTAATAGTCCTCGGCGTCCTGCAGGTATGCGAGCGTCTGCGCCTGCTCCGCGCCGATGTATCGCTCCATCGTGACGCCGCCCGTTTCGGCCGTCATGGCCGGTGCGACCTGCAGCAGGTTGTACAGCACGTTCACGGCGTCGACGGCCGACGCGATCTTCGTCTTGCCGTCGCCCTTCAGCGTATTGGTGAACTTGCCGTCCGACGACGTGAACGCGTAGGTGCCCGTGTTCGCGAACGTGTAGCCGTCCGTGCCGAGCTTCGCGACGAACGCCTGCGACACGAGCGCGGACAACACCGTCTGCGCGACTTGCGCGACCTGCGGATCCGCCTTGATCGTCTTGAGCTTGTCGGCCGCCGTCGCATCGCTCGAATAGGCCTGGTATGCCTGGCTCGCCTGATAGGTCGCGTAGTACGGATCGGACGTATCGGTCACGAGATCGGTGGCCGGCTTCAGCGAGTGGAAATACAGCAGGAAGCGATTGGTGCCGGCGGGCTGCGCGACCGGCGCGCTCGCGGGATAGCCGGTCGGCGCGGCCGGCAGCGTGATCGCGGCGGCCAGTGCCGGTTGCGCGGCGACGAGCGCGGCCGAGAAGTAGGTCGAGCTGTCGACCGCGCGGTCCTGCCCCGAGTTGACGACGACGATCTGCCGGCCGCCCGACGAGAACAGCGCCGGCAGCCGCTGCGCGAGACGCGCGGCGAGTTGCTGGTGCTCGCGGATGCCGGTTTGCGTGAGATTGCCGTAGCCGGGCGTCGAGATTCCCTGTACGCCATAGCCGAGCAGCGCGTTGGCCTTCATCATCGCGTACGTGTCGGCTTTCAATTGCGCGCCGAGCGCGGTCAGCGCGCCGTCGGCCTCGGCCTTGACCAGCATCGAATAGATCGCGCCGTCGTACTTGAAGCCCGACAGCCCGCGCGAGCCGTGCCGCGCGACGAGTTCCGCATAGACCGGCGTGTAGCCGGCCGGCGGCGCTTCGTAGGTGGCCGCGTCCTGCTGCGGACGATACGGCGTCTTCGTCTGATAGTAGGTCGCGGGTGTCGGCGTGGGCTCTGGCGTGGGCGTCGGCTGCGGTTCGGTCGGCGTGCCGCTGTTGTCGGTCGACGTGGCGGGCGGATTCGACGTCTCGCCGCCGCACGCGGCAAGCAGCAGGCAGGCAAGGGCGACGGCGGAGGCGGTGCGGGAAGGACGTGTCATCGTGGCTTGAAGCGGACGCGACGGCGCGGATGCGCGCCGTCGCGGTTCCGGGAGGAATCGGTCGAGCCCGGAAGTGTCGCAAGCGACTTTGACAGCAAAATGTCAGGATTCGGTCGGGCAATCGTCGGCATGCCGACGGGATGCGACCGGCCGGCGGTTGCCGGCCCGTGTGCAGGTGCTCAGGTCAGTGCACGCCTGCCGACGCGATCGACCGCACCGTGTCGGTGATGCGCACGCAGCGCGACAGGCCGAAGACTTCGGCTTCGCGGCGTTCCGGTTCGCTGCTCGCGACGGCGACCGCACGTTCCGGCGGCACGCCGAGCGCCTGCAGCGCGACGTCGAACGGATGCTGATTTGCTATGGAGTCCTGCTGGTTTGCGGCGCTCACGACGACCGAGAAGCGGTCGAGGTTCGCGCGGCCGAACTGGCCTTCGAACATGTCGCTGAGCCGGTCGGCCGGCAGCGTCGTGACGAGACCGAGTCGATAGCCTTGCTCCGATGCGCTGTCGAGCCACTGGATGATCGCATCGCGCTGGTTGCGCGATTCGTGCGAATCCGGGGTCGCTTCGATCTGTGCGAATGCGGCGTCGAGACGGGTGACGATAGCTTCGATGACCACGGTGATTCTTCTCCTGAGACGTGAAGATCCGTTCGCGGACGGGAATGCCGCATACCTTAGCGTCCACCCGGAATATGCGACCAATTAATATTTATATGCGACTCATACGATTCGACTAATGAATCGGGCGGCAGGCCAGCGCCGGCGCGGGATGCGCGCGATGCGGGCCCTGCGCGTGAATGGCATCGTATCGACGGGCTTCAATGTGATGCGCCAAACGCGTGCCCGATTCGAATGCACCGGTTGTGTGCATGTAAAAAAACGGCATACCGGGCGATGAACCCGATACGCCGTCATGTGCCGTGCGCGTGTGCGCGCGATCAATGCAGCTTGATCGACGGCTGGTTGCGGCTTTGCAGCCAGTGGCTCAGCGACTGGAACAGTGCGCGCTTCAACCCGTACACGCTGAACAGGTGCTTGCGATACAGGAACTTGTACAGGCCGATCGCAGCGAGCCCGTCGACGATCAGCGAGCGCGAGCGCACGCCGAGGTCGCCCTGGTACACCGCGCCCGCCTGTCCGAGCGACACGACCGTACCGGCGTCGCGGAACGTGAAGCCCGTCACCGGCTTGCCGGCATGGCGCCGCACGAGCGCTTCGCCGAGATACACGGCCTGCTGGTGCGCGACCTGCGCGCGCGGCGGCAGGAACCCGCCCGCATCGGCCGACGGACACGCGGCGCAGTCGCCGAACGCATACACGTGCGGATCGTCGGGCGTCTGCAGCGTGTCGGTCACGAGCACCTGGTTCGACCGGTTGAGCGCGATATCGCCGAGTTCCCGCAGGATCGCGGGGCCCGCGACGCCG
This sequence comes from Burkholderia anthina, assembly GCF_902498995.1. Lineage (GTDB taxonomy): Bacteria > Pseudomonadota > Gammaproteobacteria > Burkholderiales > Burkholderiaceae > Burkholderia > Burkholderia anthina. Next base: position 157,085 of record NZ_CABVLY010000002.1, on the reverse strand, counting down.
GCTGCCCAGATCGTGATGTCGCTCGCGAGGCGCTCGCCGGTCGCGGTCGTGACCGCGTCCGCGCCGACTTCCGCGACGCGCGTATCCGTCAGCACGTCGACGCTCAGCGTGCGCAACTGCGCGTGCATCTTGCCGGACAACCGCGCGTCGAGCGCGGGCAGGATGCGCGGGCCGCCTTCGATCAGCCGGATGTGCACGTCGCGCGCGGACACCAGCGCCTTGAAGCGATACGTCGTCAACTGCTGGACCGCGTGCCGCAGCGCCGCGGCCAGCTCGACGCCGGTGGCGCCCGCACCGATCACGTTGATGCAGATCGGCGCCGTGCGCCGCGCGGGCTGCTGCTCGGCCAGGTGATTCGCCTTCGTGCACGCGGCGAGGAACTTGCGGCGGAAATCCTCGGCCTGGTCGAGGTTTTCGAGCGGCAACGCGTGGCGCGCGGCGCCCGGCACGTTGAAGAAGTTCGTCACGCTGCCGACGGCCAGCACGAGATCGTCGTAGTCGAGTTCGCGCTGCGGCAGGATTTCCGTGCCGTCCGCATCGTGCACGGCGGCGATCGTCGCCGTGCGGGTCGCGCGGTCGACCTGCTGCAGCGCGCCCTGCACGAAGCGGAAGCCGTGGCGCTTCGCCTGCGCCGCGTATTCGATCGTGTGCGATGCCGGATCGCGATGGCCGGACGCGGCTTCGTGCAGCAGCGGCTTCCAGAAGTGCGTCGGGTAGCGGTCGACGAGCACGACGTCGGCTTGCCCGCGGCGCCCGATCGTGTCGCCGAGGCGCGTGGCGAGGTGCAGGCCGCCGGCGCCGCCGCCGACGATCACGATGCGCGGCACGCGCGGTGCGCGATCCGTTGCAAGGGTAGGCGTGATGTTGTCCATGTTGTGGCTCCCGCTGATGACGATTCGGATGACATTGCTCAAGAACCGACGATATAGTTTCGAACCCACTCGAACAATTTAATGTTTATAAGCGACTCATATGTATTCACTTATAGGAAAGACCGCGACGTTCCGGCAGCTGAAGGCGCTGGACATGATTGCGCGGCTCGGCAGCGTGTCGCGCGCGGCCGAGGCGCTGAACCTCACGCAGCCGGCGGTATCGCTGCAGGTTCGCCTGCTCGAGGAGGCCGTGGGCGCCGCGGTGCTGCAACGGGTGGGGCGCGGCGTGCAGCTGACCGCGGCCGGGGAGATCGTGTCGCGCTATGCGCGCGAGATCCTGCATCTGTGGAGCGAGGCCGGCGACGAAGTGGCCGCGCTGACGGGCGATCTCGGCGGCACGCTGCGGATCGGCGCGATCACGACGGCCGAGTACCTGATCCCGCCGCTGCTGGTGAAATTCACCGCCACGCGGCCGCACGTGAAGACCTATTTCAAGGTCGGCAATCGCGACGACATCATCCGGATGCTCGCCACCCATGAAATCGATCTCGCGGTGATGGGCAGCGCGCCGAAGGAGCTGCGCACGCACGCGGTCGAATTCGCGAAGCATCCGATGGTGTTCGTCGCGGCGCCGGGGCATCCGCTGATGCAGCGCAAGCGCGTCGTGCTGAAGGATCTCGAATCCGCGCACCTGCTCGTGCGCGAACGTGGCGCCGGCACGCGCTCCACCGTCGAGAGCCTGTTCAAGACGGCCGGCTACCGCTTCCATGTGGGCTCCGAACTGTCGAGCAACGAGGCGATCAAGCAGATGGCGGAGGCCGGGCTCGGCATCGCATTCCTGTCGTTGCACGCGTGTGCACTCGAGTTGCGCGCGGGGCTGCTCGGGCAACTGCCGTTTCCCGGCAACCCGATCGTGCGCGAGTGGTACGTGATCACGCTCGCCGACCGGCGGATCTCGCAGGTGACGGGGCTGTTCCGCGACTTCCTGATCAAGCAGGGCGCACCGGTGATCGACGGCGCGACGGCGGCGCCGCAGGAGCGGCGGCGCAAGTAGGCGATCGGCGCGCGCCGGGCGTGTCGCGCGTCAGCCGATCCCGAAGTCGTCGTTGCTGTCGGGAATCGATGCGAGCAGCCGTTCGAGCCGGTACCAGCCGAGCAGGCGCAGGCATTGCGCGGCAATCGCGGTTCGGAGGCTGCCGAAGCGGGAGTCGGAACGGGGCGGGGACGCAACGCGGGCGGCGCCGGACGGCGGCGGCGCGGCGAACGCCGCGCGAGGCGGGCAGCAATCGGGCATGACGGGCTCCGTAGGTGTCGGATGAGGCGATCGTAGGCGTCGCCGCGCCCGCTGGCGCGCACGCAAGGATGGGCCGGAGCAGAAACGGATGATCTTTTTCCGCAATGCGCGGGAATGGCCGGCCAGGCCCGGCAAGCGTCCCGAAAAGGCGTCACAATGCGCGATCGACACCGATCGGGTGGAGGGACACCATGAGCGATCCGATTCTCGCCGCGCCCACGGACAACGGCGTGCCGGTCAGCCTGCGTTCCAGCCGCGGCCTGGGCTGGCGCGGCTTCGGCGCGGCGCTGCTGGAGATCCGCGCGGGCACGTACCGGATTCCCGCCGCCGATCATCACCGCATCGGCGTGCATATCGGTCCGGCGGTTCGCGCGGATTGCGTGTGCGACGGCGAGCGCGTGTCGCGCATCCAGGCGCATGGCGACGTCGACGTGATTCCGGCCGGCCTGCCGGGCCAGTGGACCGACAGCGCGGACTGCCGGATCCTGCACATCGCGCTCAGCGACACGTTCGTGCGGCGCACGTTCGAGCAGCTCGAACTGAAGCCGTCGCAGGCGCAGATCCGTCGCCGGTTGCAGGTGCGCGATCCGCGCCTGCAGCACATCGCGTGGGCGATGGCCGCCGAACTCGAGGCGGAGGATGCGTCGGATCCGCTCTATGCGGAGAGCCTGTGCACGGCGCTCGTCGCGCGGCTGGCCGACAGCCAGCCGGCGTTCCGCGAGCGTCGGCGCACGCTCGCGCCGAAGGCGGCGGCGCGCGTGATCGACTATGTCGAGGCGAATCTCGAGCGGCGCATGACGCTCGCCGAGCTCGCGGCGCTCGTGTCGATCAGCGTGCCCCATTTCAAGGTGCTGTTTCGCGAGACGCTCGGGATGCCGGTGCACCAGTACGTGGTGCGGCGGCGCGTCGAGCGCGCGAAGGCGTTGCTGCTCGAAGGGCGGCTGAGCATCAGCCAGATCGCGCTCGAAGCCGGCTTTGCGCATCAGAGCCACATGGCGAACTGGATGAATCGCGTGCTGGGGGCGACGCCGACGGAGATCGCGCGGTCGGGAGCGCGGGGCGGGCTGAGGCTTGCGCATGACGGTGGGAACCGTTGAGCAACCGCGGCGGCAGGCGGGTGCGCCGCGCGGGCCGGCGGCCGGGGAATCCGCTGGCCGTCGGGCATGGGCATGCCGGCAAAAATCAGTTTGTTCGACAATGACTGCGCCGGCCATGCAGCGGACGAATCCGACAGCCGCCTGATCCGTCATCCTTTCCTGTTCCGTTTTATCCATCCCTGCGCGCCATCGCGGCCGCGCGTGCCGACAATCACCTCACCTTCATTCCCCGGGAGCGGATCGTGTTCGTGATTTTCGGTGCATCAGGCAACGTCGGCCTGTCGACTGTAACGACCCTGCGCCGCGCAGGGCACCCCGTGCGCGCGGTGCTGCGCGACGCACGCCACCGCGAACGCTTCGCGCAGCTCGGCTGCGACGTCGTGCTCGCCGATTTGACGGATGCCCCGGCGGTCGCCGCGGCGATCGCGGGCGCGCAAGCGGTGCAGATACTGTGTCCGGTGCCCGTCGCGGACAGCGACCCGGCCGTGACAATGGAGCGGACGATCGACATCGCGACCGGCGCGCTCGTCGCGAACCCACCGCCGCTACTGCTCGCGCTGTCGGACTACGGCGCGGAGCGCGACGGCAACACGGGCATCACGCGGCTCTTTCATCGTATGGAAGAGAAGCTGAAAACGGTGCCGACCCGGCTCACGCTGCTGCGCGCGGCCGAACACCTGCAGAACTGGGCACGCGTGCTGCCGGTCGCGCTCGGCACCGGCGTGTTGCCGAGCTTTCATCATCCGGTCGACAAGATGTTTCCGACGGTGTGGGCGCCCGACGTGGGTGTCGCGGCGGCGCGGCTGCTGCTCGATCCGGCGCAACCGGGCAACGGACCGCGCATCGTCAGCATCGAAGGGCAGCGGCGCGCGAGCGTGCGGGATATCGCGGCAACACTCGGCGCGGCGGCCGGGCGCGAGATCGTCGCACGCGAACTGCCGCGCGACGCATGGACCGCAACGCTGCTGCGCGCGGGGCTCGGCGAACGCCATGCGCAGTTGATCGTCGATCTCTACGACGTGCACAACGCGGGGCAGATCGACGTGGAGGCCGGCGTGTCGGCGCGGGTTTATGGTGAGACGCCGTTGGCGGAGGCGCTGGCAGGGCTGATGCGAGAGCACGCGGCACCCGCGTGACGCAGGCAGCCGGCATGTGGCGTGGGTATTGACCGACCGGGATTGGCCAGCGACGAATCCAGGGCCCGGACTTCCGGGAGCACTTTAACCATGCCCCGAAATCCTGCGTTTCACCCACATGCGCCCGGGCGGCTCGAAGTACGTCCCGAACCGCACGAGCCCGGCCTTCTTCAAATGACACGTCATCTCGAAACTCACCAGCACGCCAGGATCATCATTTTCGAGGATGTCGACGTCGATGGAGCGGATGCGAGGCTCATATTTCAGGAGCGTCGCCTCCATCTGCTGCTTGAGCATGTGGGCTGATGCGGGCAGCGCCTTGTAGATGTTCGTCAGATCCGGCAGACCATAGTCCGGCAGGTGTTTCAGCGCGCCGGCACGCGAGTTCAGGATGCGCTGCACATTTTGCTGGACGCTCATGCACTCGAGTGTCCGGTCGTCGTGAACGTCAAGCGGCTCACCGCCGATCCGGCCGAGCAGGACGTCGTAAAGCGAGGGGCTGGCGTTCATTGTGTCGCAGTTCCGATGTTGTTCAATTTCCACATTCGGTCCTGTTTAGACGGCCCAAAACGCGGTCGAGCAGCGGCCGAAGGCATGCGATCAGCAACGCAACCGCTGCCACGGCCAGGAAGAGCCAGAGCGCCGCCCATGCAAACCAAATGATTGATTCCAGGCCGCCAGCTTTGCTACCGCTGACGCCAGCCCCAGCAATCGCGATTGTCAGGAGGAGCGGAAGCGGAGCGGTAACGGCATAGACGAATGCATAGCGAAGTAATCGTCCCCACGACAGGAAGCACCAGATCTTCGGAGGCTCGCGCCACATGCGGAAAATTGTGTAGGGAATGTGTATCAAGTTGAACGTGTAATACAGCCATCCAAGCAACAAAAGCAACGCAATCACTTCCATGTGGTGTCCTTGACGTCGAACCGTGGTGGAGTGGGTTTGGCCATCATTGAGGTAGGGAAGATGTCTGGTTCGAGTAATCTGCGGTGATGTGCCGATCGACAAAATCGATCGTCAGGTTCCCCTCGGCCGAACTCGACAGCACGATCTTCTCCGGTGGGGCACAGGTGGTCATGCGCGCAAGCAGTTCGCGCGACACGCTCGGCAGGATTCGCTGATCGAGGAACGCATCGACATTGCGCGCACCGGACTCGCGCGCGAGGCAAAGCTCGGCCATCGCGTCGATCAACGACTCGTCGCACGCCAGCTCGACGCCGTGTTGCCGGCGCAGGCGGTCGGCGACCTTCGACAGCTTGAGCCGTACGATCGACGCGAGCGCGGCGGCGTCGAGCGGCCGATAGACGAGCGGCTGGAAGCGCGCGAGCAGCGCGGGCTGGAAGTGCGCCACAAGCTGCGGGTGGATCGACTCGAGCAACGTCGCGTGAGAAATCTCGGGATCGTCGGCGGTCATCTCGTCAATCCGTGCGCTGCCGAGATTGGACGTCATCAGGATCACGCAATTGCGGAAGTCGATCTCGCGTCCTTCGCCGTCGCGCATCATGCCGCGGTCGAACACCTGATAGAACATGTCGAGCACGTCGCGGTGAGCCTTTTCGACTTCATCGAGCAGCACGATGCCGTACGGCCGCTGCCGCACGGCTTCGGTCAGGATGCCTCCGCGGCCGTAGCCGACATAACCGGGTGGCGAACCTTTAAGTTGCGACACCGTGTGTGCTTCCTGATATTCCGACATGTTGATCGTCGTGAGCGCAGCCTCGCCGCCGAACAGCAGGTCGGCCAGGGCCAGCGCCGTTTCGGTCTTGCCGACGCCCGATGGTCCTGCGAGCAGAAAGACACCGAGTGGCGCATGTTCATTCTTGAGGCCTGCCTTTGCGGTGCGCAGGCTCTCGGCGAGCGCAGCCAGCGCGTCGTCTTGTGCGACCACGCGCCGGGCCAGTTGCTGTTCGAGATTCAGCAGGCTCAGCAGTTCGTCGTCGACGAGGTTGCCGACCGGCACACCCGTCCATTCCGCAACGACACGTCCGACGGCCGCCGCATCGACGTCGACAGAGATCAACGGCGCCTTGCCTTGCCGGTCGGCCAGTCGGCGTTTGATATCGTCGAGCTGGCCGTGGCGGGTCGCCGAGCGGTCTTCGGCGATTTCGGCGCGATACTGGTGAACGAGGCGCACCAGCTCGAGTTCGTCGGCATGGCGCGCCTGCAAGCCCGTCAGGATGTTTCGCGCCTCGGACAATGCGCTCTCCAGCGTCGCGCGCCGAGGCGCAACGTCATCGATACCGGCCCGCGCGTCCGCGTCGAGCGTCGCCTGTTCGAGTTCGAGAGCGGAGACTGCGGCGCGCGCGCGCTGCAGCTCCGCGGGCGGCGATTCGAGTCCCATTCGCACCCGTGCGGCAGCGGTATCGATCAGGTCGACGGCCTTGTCCGGCAGTTGCCGCGCGGGGATATAGCGTCGCGAGAGCTTCACTGCCGCGATGAGCGCATCATCCCGAATGTGCACGTTGTGATATTCCGCATAGCGGCTTTTCAGGCCCCGCAACATCAGGCACGCCGCATCGTCGTCGGGTTCGTCGACCTTGATGATCTGGAAGCGACGCTCGAGCGCGGCGTCGCGCTCGAAGAATTCCTTGTACTCCGACCAGGTCGTTGCCGCGATCGTACGCAGTTCGCCACGTGCGAGCGCCGGCTTGAGCAGGTTGGCAGCGTCCGCACCGCCGGCGGCGTTGCCCGCGCCGATCAGTGTGTGCGCCTCGTCGATGAAGAGCAGGATCGGCTCGGGCGAAGACTGGACCTCGTCGATGACGTTCTTCAAGCGCTGCTCGAATTCCCCCTTTACGCCGGCGCCGGCCTGCAGCAGGCCCAAATCGAGCGTCAGGATGCGCACGTCACGAATCACGTTCGGGACGCTTGCCTCGGCGACACGCAGCGCGAGGCCTTCGACGAGCGCGGTCTTGCCGACGCCCGGTTCGCCGACGAGGATCGGATTGTTCTTGCGCCGACGCGCGAGCACGTCGACCATCTGCTGGATTTCGCGATCGCGACCGAACACCGGATCGATGGCGCCGCGTCGAGCCTTGTCCGTCAGGTCGATCGTGAAACGGGAAAGGGCGTTGCCGTCGGTGGTGTGCCGGGGTGCGAGCGTTGCTGCCGCGACGGGCGCGGTCGATGCGGGCGTCTGATCGGCTACAGGAGCGATCGGGTGGTCATCCGCTCCGGCTTCGATGTCCTTCGGACGCAAGCTCTCGCACGAACGATGGGCAAGTCGCGGCAGGACGCGCTGGATCTGCGTGCTGCTGACGGACAGCAGCGGCCAGGCGTTTTGTGCACGCAATACATGGGGCCGATCGACGATCGCCTGCAGCAGATCGCCGGATCGGATGGTCGCGTCGTCGGTCTCGGACGCTGCATGGAGCCATGCGTCTTGCAGCATGGTTGCCAGTTGCGGAGAGAGGGCCGGTTTGCCGCGAAGGTTGCGTGGAAGGTGCTCGATCGAGGCGAGCAGCGCATTCCAGACGGTGTCGATGTCGATACCGTAATGCCCCAGAATTGCAGGGATGTCTCCGTCACCGGCTTCGATCAGTTTCAGCAGCCAGTGCTCGACGGTGATCTCGTCCGCGAGACGCGTCTGGCATAAGCTCACGGCCGCTTCGAGCGCCTTCGCGCAGTGTGGATTGAGTCGACGGAGCAGGTGGGTCGTGTCGCGCGGAGTCATGTCGATGTCTGAAGAGGGAGGAGGCGAGGAGCGGCCGTTGGCCGGGCCCGGTGTCTAGGACAGGAAGACCAGCCTGAACCGGTCAGGCTGGCAAAAGAACCGCTCGCGGAGCCGGCGGTTCGATCCTCGGCAAGGATCAGGACCGCTCGTTCCAGGTGTCCTTGTGGATAATGTTGCCGTCCTTGTACGACCAGGTGATCGTTTCGTAGCGAAGCTCCACGTTTTCGAGGTGGTTGTGCTTCTCGTAGTCCGGGTTCTTGATGTCATGCATGACCGGATTCACGGCGACGATCTTCACGTTGTCGAGCTTCGTGTTGAAGTACTCCTTTTCCTTGCCCGCGTCGTCGATCTTGTACCACTTGATCTCGACCGACTTGAGCGTCTGGCCGCTCGTCACGGCCTTGTACAGGTACGGCGTCGACGCGTCGGTTTCCTTCGTCAACGTGATCGGCTTGTGGACGCGCGTGCCCGTCAGCTTGCCGGTGTTGCCGTCGGTCGGGATATGCACGCCGTGGTCGAACGCAACGAGTTCGACGCTGCCTTCGCGGTCCTGAACCGTCACCGAACCTTTGATGTCGGCGCCGCCGTCGTCCTTGAGCCACATATAGGCCGGAATTGCCATTTCCTTACTCCTTTTCTTCTACTGTTACGCACTACTGAACTCACCGGGAGCTAGCCCTTGAGCTTGAGAATCCCGAAGCGGATTGCCTCGGGGGCTGAACCTGAATGGCTACTTTTCCGTGTCCGGCACCAGGGTAATTTCCACGCGACGGTTTCGCGCGCGACCGTCGGGTGTGTCGTTGCTCGAAAGCGGGCGCGTCATGCCGTAGCCTTGAATCGCAAACCGGGTCGCGGAAATGCCGGATGCGTCGACCAGCCAGTCGCGCACGGCCTCCGCGCGCGCGGTCGACAGCTTCAGGTTGCTGTCCGGATTGCCCACGTTGTCGGTGTAGCCGGCGACGAGGATGCGTTTATCGGGATGCGCGTTGATCATGTCGAGTGCGCTGACCATGGCACGGTTCGACCCCGGCTTCAGCAGTGCCTTGCCGCTGTCGAACAGTGACATGCTGTCGAGCGAGACGACAGCAGGCGGGGGTGGAGGCGGCTCGTAAGATGCGATCGCGTTGTTCAGCACCGGCATCAGCTGTGCGCCCCGATACATGCCGAACGACAAGCGCAGCGGAATACCGGTGCGCGCGTAGCGGTCGAGTTGATCCCGATCGGCCACGAGCGCCTGCAGCGCGTCCCGCTTTGCGTCATCGTGCTTTACCGGGATTGTCGAATAGCGGCCGAGATCGGCGGCGATACGATCCAGCAGTGCTTCGTTGTTCCTGGCTGCACCCCAGAATGCGACGGCAGCGGTGCAGGCGAGCAGGGTCAGGGCGTGGCCCACGGCGGCCTGACGAGGAGACATCCAGTATCGCCGCGGCATCGCCTCGATCAGCGACTGCGGGAGCGGCCACGGCGTCGGCGAGGCGGTGGAGGTTACACGCGCCACGCGCGTCCGCATTTCGACGTCGCGTTCCCACGGATTTCGGGGCGCACTTGCCGGTCCGCAGTCGATCCAGCCGGCGCCGAACAGCGCGCATTGCGCCGCCGGCTGTTGTCGGTCCGTCAGTGCGCCGAAAACCACGCGCTGCGTCCAGCCGACGATGGAGGCCAGGGCGGCGGCGCGCGTTGCCGCAACGCGATCGCCGGCCGCGCGCTCGACCTCGTTTTCCGCTGCGCGGACCACGGATTCGAAACGTTGGCCACCCGTCAGGCGCGCGGCCGACGACACGCCGTACCACATCGGCGTCGAGAGGTCGACAGGGCCGGTGGTGAGCCGCTGGTAGACCGCGACGTAGCCGGGTAGCCGCGTACCCAGCATGCGGGCGGCATCGGCGACGGCCTGCCGTACGGCACGCAAGTTTTGCGTCAGCGTGTCGGTTTCCGCGTGCAGCGCAGGCGCGACGGACAGCACGACGCCGTCCGGCGCCCGCCCGTCGCGCCACTGCCTGACCGCAACGGCCAAGCGCGGCAGATCCTGGGGGCGATCGACGCGCAGCCAGATGCCGCCGTCGCCGAGGTGCACGTGCCGGGCCTCTCCCGTACGGTCGAACAGTGCGGGCAGACCGTCGCCGGTCACCAGCACGAGCGGCATGCGCGTGCGCAGCGTGACCGGAATGTCAGCCGTCGCTGCGCCCAGCGCGGCCAGCACCTGCGCGCTCTGGCTACGCGCGTGGCCAAGCCTGCACGTACACCACACCGTTAGCGCGAGCGCGACCATCCCGGCGATGGCCGAAAGTGTCCAGGCGACGCCGGACCCGAGCGGAAGCACCAGCCAGATCACGGCGAGCCCCAGCACAGTTGCGAACGTGACCATGACCCGGGATGGGTACCCGAGCCCTTCGTGGCCGCGATCGGGCGGCCGCTTCGATGCTGCAGAGAGAGCAGGCAGGTCGGATTTCACGGGCGAATGGCCTTTGTCGCCACAAGGTGTGCGAGCTGCCCGTCGAGTATGGTCGACCAGACGCCCCATACGATCGCGGCGGCGATGCACGCGAGTCCGGCGATCGCCCATGGAGACAGCCGGTAGAACCAGTCGGACACGCGCCGTTCGACGCGATCCGCGATGAATGGCCGATCCGGGGCGGGGCGCAGTGTTTCCAGTCTGGCATTCAACGACGCGATCAGCGCAGTCCGCTCGGCTTCACCGTCACGAGCGTACCGGCCGACGAATCCCATCCCGAGGATGGCCGAGTAACACTCGAGCAACGCGACGGGCGGCGCTGGTTCGCGCATGCGCGCGTCGATCCGCTCGAATACGCGTTCACCGGCTTCGTGCAGATTGAACTGTTCCACCTGTAGCGGCTCGCGCTCCCATGCAGCCCGGGATTCACCGGGCAGGTGTCGCAGCGCTGTCTCGTCGAGCAGCCCGCACTGCGCAATCAGTACCTCGTTGCGCACGTCGTCCGGAAATCCCCGTTGCTGGAGGGCGCTCGAGAATTGTTCGACAAGCTGCTTGCATCGGGCCCGCAAGGCGACCGAGTCCTGAGCCCGTCCGCCGGAAGCGAGCGTCGTCACAAGCAGCGCGGTGTCGCGCAGCAGATCGCGCATCCCGTCTCTGGGCGGGTTGCTGGCGCCCGTCGCGTTCGGCATCAGGGCGGTGTCGTTTCGGTTGGTAGTCAGGGCGTTCATGAACGCAACACGGCGTAAAGTTCGAGCGAAGCGTCCGGTACCGACGAGGGCAGGTAGATCTGGCAGGCTCGCGCGGCAAGCATCTTCGCGTGCACGGCACTGGACGCGTCCAGCGCGAAATACTGATTGTCCAGACGCACCGGGATCGCGCCCGGCACGCGATGGACAGCCTTGAGCGGGACGCCTAGCAGAGCCGAATTGATGATGTGTTCGACGTCGTCGGGAGCACCGATCTTGCAAAGCCGTGGAAACTGTTCGACCAGCTCGAACACGGGCATCGGCGCGTTGACCGACAGATACCAGTCGGCGGCATCCGCGACGATCCGTTCGTCGAGGAACTGGCCAGTCCAGGTGGTCGGCCCCTTGCGGGTGAGGCCGATCGATACGACCCGCGACGGAATGATGGCGTCGAGCAGATTGCGGATCAGCGATTCCAGTCTCGCGAACACCTCGTCGGCTCGCGCATGGTCGTACGCCGGAATGTCGGTGAGCTGCGCTTCGGTCGAGAACGTCATCAGCGCGCTCGTCAATTGCGCGAGTGTCGTGTACAGATGCTCTGGAGGGCGACCCGGATGCGCGGCGAACAATCGCAACTGCGGCCATGCCGCGTGGATGCAATGCAGCAGCCAGAAGAGTTGCACGTCGGCCACGCCGTATTCCGCGACCTCGGCGATGCGTTCGCTGCGACGCGTACCGAGCGCGAGCGTCCTGGCGTGCAGGATGTCTGCCAGACGATTGATCCGCTCGATGTGCAGTGGATGGCCGCCGAGCGTGAGGCACGGCGGCACGAATTGTCGATCGACCTGGAACTGGCCGCCAGATCCGCGCGTCAGTCGCGCGATCGCACAGACCGTGTCGTCGGCGTGCGACTCGAAGTCGAACACCAGCCGCACTGCATGCCGTTCGACTGCGATTTCCGCGTCGCCGGCTCCGTTCAGGTCGCCGACCTTGACGAATTCACGGTAAGCGCGCCGTGGGCGAGCGAGCGACGTCTCGTCGAAACGGCAGTTGCTGCCATTCGCATCCGATAACGCGAGCGCTGCGAACACAACGACGCTCTGCATGTCCGCTGGCACACCTTGCGTCAGATCGCGCGCAGACGGGAGTGTATCGGCGACGGTCGTATCGATCGGGGTGCCGTCCGGAAAACACAGCCTCAGGCGGGCGAGTTTCAGGCGCCCTGTCGACAGCGCTTCTTCGTCGATCTCTACGCCAAGCGTTCCCCACGGCTGCGCCATAGCCGCGCAGGCGTACTGACGTAGCGCAAATTCCGCCCATCTATCCTGTTGCTGAAAATGCTGCTGCGTCAGGATGAGGCCCTCGTGCCATAGCGGCTTCGCGATTCGCATGGTCTCTCGTGTGGTGTGTCTGTTCGTTATTCGGTTCAAGGGCGTAACCTATACATGACATTTTTTGTGCCGTACAACAATTTTTTGAAAATAACATTAGTTCGGTTTACTAATGACAAACCTGGAAATGTGAACAAATGAGACGGTTCGTTGAGCGATTATTTTTGGGATATATGGATTTTCGGACGGGTTTTGTGTCCGTGGAAAGACGGGCATGTGGGCAGTGGGAAACGAAAAGTCCTTCGTCCGATAAGGGGTGCCGGAGGTCGTGGACGAATTGGAATGGTGCTATTCCTGGTTGGAGTGACATTTATCTCTAAAATATTCGGTGTCTTTTCAATTTGTTAATTGTTTCGGAATGTTTGCGATTTTTTGCATTTGGTGATTGTGGTTTTTGAACGACGCGCTTTGACTGCGTAAGCGTTTGCCGTGTATAAGTTCGATGCGATTCATTCATGCGAGCGGAGATCATGCGATGAAGTATCGATCGAGACATGCCGCGCATTGAATCCCACGCGTGATGTATCGACGAGACCATCGTGTTGAATGCGCCGTGCTCCTGTCCAACGCTTGATCACCACTAAATAAGGATTGCAAATGGATAGCTTCCAGAGGGAAATTCCAAAGAGCCGTGTCTCGATTACGCTGGATTTGCATACGGGCGGGGCCCAGAAGAAGGTCGAGTTGCCGTTGAAGCTGCTCGTCGCGGGCGACTTCAGCGCGGGCCGTGAACAGGCGCCGCTGGCCGAACGCAAGAAGGTCAATATCGACAAGAACAACTTCGATGCAGTCCTGGCCGACTACGCGCCGGATCTCAAGATTGCCGCGGAGAACACCCTGACCGGCGACGGCTCGGAACTGCCCGTCAATCTCTCGTTCCGCTCGATGAAGGATTTCGAGCCCGAGCAGGTTGCTCGCCAGATTCCCGAGCTGCAAGCGATGCTGGCGATGCGCAATCTGTTGCGCGACCTCAAGTCGAATCTGCTCGACAACGTCATGTTCCGCCGTGAGTTCGAGAAGATCCTGAAGGACCAGCGCCTCTCCGACAAGCTGCGTGGCGAACTGGGGCAAATCGCGACGGCTACCCTGCAACAGGAAGGCCATGCGTGAGCGCGGCCGGCCCAAGAAGGCCGTCACCGCCTCCCGCAACCAGGCAGCCATACCAAACGTGACTGAGAGACACATGAACCAGAATGAATCGCGCCAGGGCGCTACGGAAACGATGGTGCTCGAAAACGACAGCGTCTACGCCACGCTGTGCAACAAGATCAACCTGAAGCCGGTCGCCGAGGCGCGGCCGCTGGAAGCATTCCGCGACAACGACGCATTGTCGGAGGCATCGGCCGACGAGCGGGTCGCGCGCGGCATGGACGCGCTGCTCAACCTGATCGCGAAGGAACGCAAGCCGGTCGACCGGCTCGACAAGTCGCTGCTCGATTTTTACATCGGGCAGCTTGACCGGCAGATCGGCCGTCAGCTCGACGCGGTCATGCATGCACCGGATTTCCAGGCGCTCGAAGGTCGCTGGCGCGGCCTGAAGATGCTCGTGTCGCGCACGGACTTCCGCAGGAACGCCCGAATCGAGGCGCTGGATGTATCGAGGGATGCGCTGCAGCGCGACTTCGAGGACTCGCCGGAGCTGATTCAGAGCGGCCTGTATCGTCTCGCGTACATTGAGGAGTACGACACGCCGGGCGGACAGCCCATCAGCGCGATGATCAGCGATTTCGAATTCGCGAACTCGCCGATGGATGTCGCGCTGCTGCGCAATATTTCGAAGGTTGCGGCTGCGGCGCACATGCCGTTCATCGGCTCGGTGGGGGCAGCGTTCTTCGGCAAGCATTCGATGGAGGAAGTCGCGTCCATCCAGGACATCGGCAACTACTTCGATCGTGCCGAGTACATCAAGTGGAAGAGTTTTCGCGACACCGACGATGCGCGCTATGTTGGCCTGACGATGCCGCGCGTGCTCGGCCGCCTGCCGTACGGCAAGGATACGACGCCGGTGCGTGCGTTCAACTACGAAGAGGCGGTGAAGGGCCCGGATCACGACAAGTATCTGTGGGTTAACGCGTCATTCGCGTTCGCGGCCAACATGGTGCGCAGTTTCGTCAGCAACGGCTGGTGCGTGCAGATTCGCGGCCCGCAGGCAGGCGGCAAGGTGGAAGACCTGCCGGTTCACCTGTATGACCTCGGCACCGGTGTGCAGCCGAAGATTCCGACCGAAGTGCTGATCCCGGAAACGCGCGAGTTCGAGTTCGCGAATCTCGGCTTCATTCCGCTGTCGTTCTACAAGAACCACGACTTCGCATGCTTCTTCTCGGCCAGCTCGACGCAAAAGCCGGCGTTGTACGAGACGAAGGAGGCGACGGCCAATAGCCGCATCAACGCGCGCTTGCCGTACATCTTCCTGCTGTCGCGCATCGCGCACTACCTGAAGCTGATTCAGCGCGAGAACATCGGCACGACCAAGGACCGGCGTCTGCTCGAACTCGAGCTGAACAACTGGATCAAGGGGCTCGTGACCGAGATGAAGGATCCGGGCGACGAGCTGCAGGCGTCGCACCCGCTGCGCGAGGCGAAGGTGACGGTCGAGGACATCGAGGACAACCCGGGCTTTTTCCGCATCAAGCTGTTCATCATCCCGCACTTCCAGGTCGAGGGCATGGACATCGGCTTGTCGCTCGTGTCGCAGATGCCGAAGGCCAAGGGCTGATCCGACGTTTCATGCATGACCCGCCGGGGCGCCGATGGCTGCTCCGGCGGCACCGTTGTGTTCGTGCACCTGAGAGAAAAACCATGTCGATGATCCTGCCGTCGCAGGCTTATGAATTGAAGCTGGCGCCGCACCCGGCGCCGACGTCCGTGCTGCGGTTTACGGGCCGGGACGCCGTGAGCGAGTTGTACCGCTACGACATCGAATTCACGAGCCCGATGGCGGGTATTCCGATGGATCAAGTGGTCGGCCGCCCCGCGAAATTCATCGTCGCACCGGTCGATCCGAACCTGGACTATCTGCGCAGAATGTTCGGCGAGAACGCCGGGCAATTCAGCACGATGTCGCCGGCATATACGATCCACGGCGTCATCACGCAGTTCGACGAGTTCGGTAGTTCGGCCGATCAGACCCACTATCGGGTGCGGCTCGAGCCGAAGCTCGCCGACTTGAACCGAGGCGCGACGAGCCGGCTGTTCCAGAAGCAGTCCGTCGAGGAGATCGTGACCGACACGCTGCGCCATTACGGCTACCGGGCTGGGGTCGACTTCCTGTTTCAGCTGCGCGGCGAATACAAGCGGCGCGAATACATTACCCAGTATCACGAAACGACATTTGTCTTTATCCAGCGTATTTGCGCGGAAGAAGGGATCTGGTTCCGCTGGGAGCAGAAGAAGGATCACGCGGTGCTCGTGTTTGGCGACGATCTGGATGCCTACGCACGCAAGCAACGCATCGTGTCGTACCGACGAGACGGCGGGCTCGAGAGTGCCGGCGCGGACGCGATCAAGACGCTCGAGAAGCGGACCCGGCGTGTACCTGAGGCCGTGCGGCTGCACGAATATAACCATCGGCAGGCCGGTGTGTCGCTGCTGGTCGAGGAAAATGCCGCGCGCGACGACACGACGACGAGCGGTGTTGACTATCGTTGGGGCGAGCATTACGAGACGCCGGAAGAGGGTAAAGGTGTGGCCCGCCGGCGTCACCAGGAGCATCTCGCAGCGCAGATCGCGTTCAAGGGCACGGGCAATCCGTTCTGGCTCGAAGCGGGTGAAGTCATGCGGATCGAGCCGAACCGGGCCGACGCGAAGCATGGGATCTTCATCACGGCGGTGGAGTCGCAGGGCGGGCGCGATCAGTCGTATTGGATGACCTTCGAGGGGATTCCGTCTGATCGTGTGTGGCGCACGTCGATCGATACCATCGAGCGACCGGCCATCGACGGCATTTTGCCCGCACGCATTACATCACCCGGTGATTATAAGTATGCCTATCTGACCGAACAGGGCTGGTATGTAATCAAGCTGCCGTTCGATCTCGATGAGTGGAGCCCGGGTGGGACAAGCCGGCCTGTGCGGTTCGCGAAGCCGTATAGCGGTGACAACTACGGGCATCACTTTCCGCTAATCGATGGGGCGGAGGTGGCCGTTGTGTTCACGCAAGGTCATCCGGATCGGCCTGTGATCATCGGGGCGCTGCATGACAGCGTGCATCCGGATCTTGTCACCAGTCAGAACCATACCCGGAATCTGATCCGCACCGCCGCGCAGAACGAACTGCGGATGGAGGATAAGGAAGGTGTCGAGCACGTTCATCTGACGACGCCGTTTCAGACCAGTGAGCTCAATCTGGGGCATATGGTTGACGGTGAACGCGAGGAACGTGGGCGTGGCGCGGAGCTCCGAACGGACGGCCACGTCGCCATTCGCGGTGCAAAAGGCGTTCTAGTCACGGCAGAGGCCCAACCGGCAGGCAATGGTCAACAGCTCGCGATGGAGCGTGCGCAGGGATTACTCGATCTGGCGCTTCAGCAAATGCGTGGGCTCGGAGAGGCCGCCCAAACTGCGCAGGCCGTGGCGGCCGACTATGACCGCCAGCGCGTGTTGCTTGACGAGACGTTGAAAGAACTCAAGAAGGCAGGGGTTCTCGTGAGCGCCCCGGACGGCATGGGCCTCACTTCAGGAACGGATCTTCAGATCACCGCGAACGACAATTTGATTGCCACTACCGGCGGGAATGCCGATTTCGGCGTCATGAAGCGGTTTACCGTGTCAGCCGGCGAACTCGTATCGATCTTCGCGCAGAAACTTGGCTTGAAGCTCTTTGCCGCCCGGGGAAAAGTTGAGATCCAGGCACAAAGCGACGACATGCACCTGATGTCCGACAAGGACATGCGAATCACGAGTGCGAACGGGCGGGTCACGATCGAGGCGAAAGAGGAGTTGCTCCTCAAGTGTGGTGGATCGTACGTCCGCATCGCTCCGACGGGCATTGAGGACGGCACGCGTGGCAATCGCACGATCAAGTCGGCCGCGTTCAGTCGGCAGGGGCCGAGTTCGCTCGCTGAAACGATGAATACGTGGAAGCACGCGAGGTTTGACGATTCCTATGTCGTGCGAAACCCGTCCACCGGCGAGCCGCTGACCAATGTGCAGGCCGAGATCAAGCGGGACGACGGCAGTGTGCTCAAGGTGTTGACGGACGAGCTCGGTAAGACGCCGCAACAGAAGAGTCTCTTCACCGAGCATGTTCGCATTCGGCTGCTGGACTGAATTCACCGACCTATTTTTCGGAGCAACATCATGACAGATGCTACATCCGTTTTGCATCATAGCGTGGTCGACGAAAACGGAGACCAGTACAGCATCGCGACACTAACTTCCACGGAAGATCAGCGCGAAAAAATAGTGCTTGCCAAGCCTTACGTGATCCCGATTCTCTTTCTGCCCGGGATCATGGGAACGAACCTGCGCAAGACGGTTGGCAAGGCCAGCGTCTGGCGACCGCCCAACAAGGATCCGCGCGGCGCGGCCGATCTGATCGGACAGTTGTTCAGCTACCTGTTCAAGAGTACAAACGAACGTGCCGGCGATCTGGTGACCAACTCGGTAGAGATCGATCCCAGCGGGCCTATCGATGCTGGCGAGAGCGGCCTGCCGAAGAATGTGCTGGTCGCTCGTGGTTGGGGCGCGCTGATGCGCTCCAGCTATCACCCGTTCATGGCAAAGCTTCAACATCTACTGAACGATCTGTCTCGGTACGACTTTCAGCGTTGCGAGGCCGATCTCCGGAAATGGGCTGCTGAAGCTGGGCAGGACGCGCCGACCGAATGGGGCGCTAAAGAAGGCGATGCCCTTACGCGTGAAGAGATCCTGCATGCGGCCAACTATCAGTTCGATGTCTGGGCAGGAGGATACAACTGGCTGCAAAGCAACCGGGACTCCGGCGCTGCCATCAAGGAGCTCATTGAGCAAACCATCCTGCCGTTCTACAACGAAGGCAAGAGCGTCATCGTGAAGGACACGCCGGATGGCAAGGGCGGATCAAACTGTACCAACGAGCGCCCGGCCCCAAGCCGGCCCATGGCGGAGAAGGTGATCATCGTGACTCATTCGATGGGCGGGCTCGTCAGTCGCGCGCTTACCGAGCTGCATCAATGTGACAAGGTGCTGGGCGTCTCGCATGGCGTGCAGCCGGCGACTGGCGCGCCCGCTACTTATAAGCGCATGCGGTCCGGTTTTGAAGGCGCGGAGCAAGTGTTCCTCGGGCGCAATGCGGCCGATGTCGTGGCGATTCTTTCTCAATCACCGGGCGGGCTGGAACTGCTGCCTACAGCGGATTACAACGACGGTAGGCCTTGGCTCAAGGTGCGTGACAAAGAGACCGGTAAAGAGATTCTTGCTCTGCCGCAGAACGGCGATCCGTATAACGAAATTTATTGCTCGCCTGCGTGGTATGGGTTGGTGCCGGAGGGGAATTTGGGGCTAATGAGTCCGGGAAAGGAGACGGGCCGGACAAATCCGGTGGGCGAATCTGAATCTGGCGAATTGTCGCGAAGAGACAAGCTCAACGCGACTATCGGGGACATTCGCGAGTTTCATACCGGGATTCAAGGTCGCTACAAGTCTCCAACTTATGCACACTACGGTGCGCAGGGAAGACGCGAGACAGAGAAGGACTCGGGCGGGCTCTTGGGGACGGGCGTGTTGGCGAGCAAGAGCCGGTTCAGTTGGGGCGAGGTGTCGTGGGAGGGGAGCGGCCTAGACGGTCTTGAAGCAGTTGGAGTGGTCATTGCGATTGATGATGGAAATGGCACGCTCAAAACTACCTCTGGCGTCAAGCTGACCATCGGCGAACCCGATTGCCCCGGAGACGGAACAGTGCCCGTGTATTCCGGCCAAGCGCCAGGCGAGGCAGGCGTTGCCATGAGTTTTTCTCACGGACAGGGCCATCCCGGTAAATCCAACGAGCATTTCGGTTACGACCATCAAGGCAGCTATGGCGATGAGCATGGGCGATCGCTGTACGCCACCATGTATGCCATCGTCAAGATATCCCAGCAGGCCCGCTGGCATAAAAAGGAGTCGGCATGAAGAAAGACTGGAGAACGCACGCAATCGGACGACATCTGGTCGATTTGCCCGCAGAGGCAGCCACGGTCGAAGCCTATTCATATAACGGGGACCGCATTGAATTGATGCCTGATACCAAGACTCAGGAAAATTTCAGCATCCTCGTCAATCGGAAGGAGCAAGAGCTGCGTGAGGCTAAGCACGTTTTGCATGGGAGCATGTTCGTCGAGAGGGTGCCTCATTTCAACGGCTCCGTGACGCTCATATCATGGGGCAACGAGAACTCAGAGCGGCAATATCGTTTCGACTCGTACTTTAAAGCTGGTACAAAATTCTTGAGGTACCCCGGCAATGTCGGTCGCGATAGGAAAAGGTTAATACTAGATTTCTGTGAAGATCTGGCTCGAGAGTGGCAAGAGATTCCGTCCGGGAAGATACCGGACGATATCGGTTTTGTGGCAGGCGATACCATCTTGGTCGACAAGGATTTCAACCGCGAAGGCTGGGAATTGGACATTCAATTGCCCAATAGACCCGATGTCTGGTTCCGACTAACCGCCTATGCGCAAAAGAGCGTTGGGCCCAGCCTGCGCGCGCGCGCGGGCGGCATCTTGCCAGCATTGCTTGCGACAGTGGCGGGGGTTGGGCAACTGCGCAATAGCGGCCGGTCGGTTGGCCCGATAGAAGCCGACGAGATTCTAGTGGCTGGCACGCAGGACGGAAAGCGGACCTACGGCTTCAAATGGGAAGCGCCCGGCAAGGCATACTCGCTGGCCGAACCTAACTTGAACGCATCGCTGCGTGTCGGCGAGAGCGCATACCTCACGAACAAGGAATCGTTCGCCAACGACAGCGAGGCACTCGAGCTATGGGATGGCGTCGTGGACTCGATTCGGCTGCGTCCGGGGGCGGTATGAAAACGTTGTCTCGACGCGAAGCTTTGATGACGCTTCTTGTCATGCCGGTTGTCACGATGTTTCCTCGCGTCTCGGTGGGCGCGCCGCGGATGATGACAGTGAACGAGGCGATGCGTTTTTTGTGCGATGAGGTGTTTCCGTCGCCGCGTCAGAAGCAAAGCGAATTGTATTGCGCTTCCGAGCGCCGACACAAGACAGGAGTGGTATGAAGCAAGACTGGAAAACATGCGCTATCGGACGGCATCTGGTGGATGTGCCTAATGAGGCGACAACCGTCGAGTCATACAAATACAACGGAGTAAGGATTGAGTTGCTGCCTTCGATTACGACGCAGGCAATGTTCAATAACATGGTTTCGCAAAGAGAGAAGGACCTTCGAGCTGCGAAGCACGTCACGCACGGCAACCTGTTTGTCGAGCGAGTACCGCACGACACTGGCTCAGTGACGTTGATCTCATGGAGTCGCCCGACGGGAGAAATACTTTATCTCTTCGACACTTACTTTCAGGTAGGCTCAAAATACATGTTGTATTCAGGGGAGGTTTCGCCAGACCGCAAGACGGTCGCGTTGGCTACGCGCCAAAAACTTTCCGGCGAATGGCACGAAATCCCGTCCGGGGTGTTGCCAGAAGGGATGGGCTTCGTGGCGGGCGACGCTATCTTGGTAGCGAAACGCTTCAACCTTGAAAGCTGGGAGTTGAACATTCGACTGCCGGACAAGCCCGATGTTTGGTTCCGGTTGACGGCCTACGCGCAGGAACGAGTAGGCCTAGGCTTGCGTGCCCGCGCGGGCGGTGTTTTGCCCGCATTGCTCGGGACGGTGGCAGGTGTAGGCCAGTTGCGCAATCGAGCCCGGCCGGTCGGGCCGATCGAAGCCGACGAGATTCTGGTGGCTGGCACGCAAGACGGAAAGCGGACCTACGGCTTCAAATGGGAAGCGCCCGGCAAGGCGTATTCGCTGGCCGAACCCAATCTGAACGCATCGCTGCGTGTCGGCGAGAGCGCATACCTCACGAACAAGGAATCGTTCGCCAACGACGGCGAGGCACTTGAGCTATGGGATGGCGTCGTGAACTCGATTCGGTTGCGTCCGGGGGCGGTATGAAAACGCTGTCTCGGCGGAAAGTTTTGATGACGCTTCTTGCTATACCGGTTGCGGCGATGCTTCCTCGCACGTCGTTAGGCGCACCGCGCGTGCTCGTGTATGACCGTGAGGACCAGTATTCAGCGTGTAATTAATCCTGCCAAGTAAACGGCGACAGTGCGATCCCTATTCGGTCGGGTCGTGCGTCAGCAATCTATGTAAAAAGCTCGCGTAGCCTTCGAATGAGCTGAATACGAGGATGCATATAACCCGCTTCCGTGCCGACTTTTCGGTCTCCGCGCAATTACGCGGTTGGTAAGCAACGTCAAGGGCACGTCCATGGAATACACATCATGCTGAAGACTGGTTGGTTGGTCTGCGCAGTATTTTTGACGAGTTGCAGTGCCAAGGACATAAGGTTAACGGAACAGGAACAGGGGACGGTAGCGGAAATGACAACGAATATGAAGCCGCGCTGTGTTGGGCGCTATTTGATTGACCTACCGAACAATGTGCTGCCCATTGGCGATGCAAATTTTGAGGGCGTGAGGGTCCATGCGAAGTCCATGTCGTTAGAGCAGTTTAAGAGCGATATGCATCAGCGAGAATCAGAGCTGAAGGCGACAAAAAGTGCGATCGGATATAAATTATTTTTCGATGGTGGCGTTGTGCACGGCGTTGAAAATTCGCAATATTTCGTGTCGCTTGGCGATTCTGGGGCGGTAAGTGACATCGAGCGTGTAATTGAGGTGCATAAGTGGGATCGAGGGTACGGGCTTTACCTGCGTGTTTTGGGGGTTGATTCAATTCATGCGGAATACACAAAAAAATATCAAGGCACCCCATATGGCATTGTAGATCTGAGGAACAATGTCCCCGAGAAGACGCAGTTGGCTTTCGATCTGATTGAGAAGTTACAAGGTCGTTCCGAAGATGAGATTCCGACTATGCCTGGCACGTGCTTCGTCGGAGGGTTCATGCCGGGCAAGGCAATTTCGGAAAAGGAGAAGGTTTCGACTAGCTACGTACTCGCGGACAAGGCGGATGTGTCATTCACTTGGGACAGTTTCGCTGGTTTACAGGCAACCAGCACATTGCTGCCTCGCATACGGAGTACGGACGTCCAGGATGCGTTGAAGACGGCCCAGGGACGTGTGATTCGATCCGGGAGTATCGAACTGCCCAGCGGCATGAAAGTGGACGAGGCATTGATATCGTCACTCACACTGGTGAATGTGCAGGGAAGTCATGGCTCGCTGGAAACGAATTACCAGGGTAGCCCTGAAGCACCTTACATCGTTTTCGACATGCTAAGCGCGAGTCCGAATTTTCTGGCAGAGGCCGATACAGTCAAACGATCTTCACTCACGGAGGGGGAGGCCCTAGCCTTGTGGGATGCGGTGTCTCGTAGCCTTCGGCCTCGACCCAACGCCTTTTGAGAATTGATCGATGCCTATTGACTTCGACAAACTGCCACCAGAGAAACCAGTACCGGACCGTCCTCCGTCGCGCCTCGTCTGGACGATTGTGTTTTTCGTCATCGTGCTTGCGGGCATATTCGCAGTGCTGCTTCTCTGGCCCAAAGGCGAATCGACGCAATCCCTCTGGTTCCGGATATGCATCACGGTGTATCCCGTTGGCGTTGCGACCTTCGTCGTGTTACGACGCTATAGCGTTTTCGAGGGCCGACGTTTGGACGCGATCGCGTGGAACGAAGCGCGAGAAAAATACCTGAATCGCGTGTTCGAGGGCGCCAGCCATCCGCTTGCGCTGGTTGCCGCGGCATACCGATTCACGAGCGACGCAAAAGACGATGGGTTCGACAAACTGCTGGGTGGTTCAATCAAACTCGAACCGCGAATCGCGCTGAAACACGATGCGCCGCCGGTGAATGCGCGCTGGTTTGATCAGCCTGAAACAGACGAGGATGGCAATCGGTTCAATAGTGACGATGAGCGGCAACGCCACGTGCGCGAGTGGGTGTTCGGCGCGTTGATCAGTGATGTTGCCGGTGCCATCCGTGCGTTGCCGTCGGAGTTGAGCCTGGCGATTCAGTTGGAGTTACCCGGCGTTGCGAATCTGGATGAGGCGTTAGCGTCGTGGGACAAGCAATGGGCGAAATCCGATCTCCAGCCATTGAAAGCCGAGGTTGCGCACGATTCGCCCGATTTGATGGCCCTCGACGCGTGGCTGGATCGAATCAACCAGACGCGTGATCAGGAAGCGCGCCTGCTCGTCTTCGTGCGGTTGAATCCGGTTCTTCAAACGCTTCCGCCGGACGGTAGCGCGGAAGCCGGTGTCGCGCTACTCGTGGTGCCGGAACCAATGCAGCGTCGATTCAAGATCGACTCGATTGCAAGGCTGCATCGGCCAAATGACACCGACAACTGTCCGGCGGATGTTGCCCTTGCACGCGCATTGCGCTGGGGGCGCATGGAACCCTCTGCTTTGAGTCGTATTTGGCAGTGCGCCCTTGACCCAGCCTCGACAAACGCAGTGACAGCCGCAGCGGTCAAGGCGGATATCGCCGCGAGGGTGGCAAACATCGATTACATGGTGGGGCACGCAGGTGAAGTCGCGTCCTGGCTTGGCGCAGCTTGCGCAGCCAAGGCGGTTGCTCGGGATGGCACGCCCCAGCTTCTGGCAACGACCGGGAAGACGGGGGTTTGCTTCTCTGTTTTGCGGAATGGCGATCCGCAATGACGGAGGCCCGAGCGGGTCTCTGTCTCTACATCCTCACATAGCCGCGCAGTGCACAACTTTTCTCTGAATTGGGGAGGACAGATCATGGTCAGGCGGTACGACATTCTGAAAGGCGACAAGACAACATCGAATGGCATTGTCTTGGGCGGCGATTCGAACGACAGAATCGGGAATTGCGAACAGGCTTACGAGCGTGATGATGTCTGGTGTCCCGCATGTGATACGACGGGGCACATCGTATGCGACGGCCCGCGCTTCTCGATGAAGGGCCCTGACGGCAGAGAAGGCGCCCTGAGCGATGATCTGTGCGTATGCAAGTGCGATCCACTGCCGCGCTTGCTTCCCTCGCAATACGCCTCCTATGTCGATGTCTGAGCGTAAGCGTCCTAACCGATCGAACATTGGCCAGGACCACTGCCAACGAAATGCGGAGCGGCATTCATCTGGTCAATCTCGATTCAATTTCTATTCAATATGCGCAAGTTCCGGATCGACACTCTAAGCATCGTCATAGCGGTTATCCTGCCTGGATTGCTGATCTGGTTCGCAGGCGATACCTGGGTGGGCCTGCAATCGGTCGAAAGGCGTGCGGGATGGATCGTCGTGCTTTGCATCGTATTCGTCGTGCTGTTCCTATGGAATAGCTTCGATTCGTCATCTCGCCCGGCGGTAGCAGCACGACGTCTTCTGCATTGGGTCAAGAAACAGACAAGCTCGTCATCCGAGCGGCGCGATACGGGAACCTCTGATGGCGGCACACGCGTTGCGGCTTTACGTAGCCGTCTTCGCGACCGCCACGGATGGCGCTGGCGCTATCGCGAACGATGGGTGCTCGTTGCCGGCGACGTACCGCTGGTGAAACGCCTGGCACCGGGTCTCGTCGACGCGGGATATCTGATCACCGGCGATACGGTCCTGCTATACGCCAATCAAACCCGCGACACGCTCGACACCGAATGGCTCGACCATATCCGCCGCCTACGCCGCCGTCGCCCGGTCGATGCAATCGTCGCAGTCACACGTAACCGCAATTCTGTCGATGCCCCGTTCGACACCGACAATCTTTCCCAGCGACTCGCGCGCCACGCGCGCGCGCTGCGCTGGGCCGCGCCGGTCTATCTGCTCAATGCGACGGATTTCGGCAGCGAGGCGTCGAGTCCCGACGAGGCGATCGGCTTCACCTGGTCCAACGCACGCGTCAGCGCCGAGGCGATCGACGCGTCGCTGCAAGCCCTCACCGACAACCTGGCGGATGCCGGTGTCGTGCGCCTGACGAAGGACGCAGGCGATCGTTTTCCCGCCGAACTGTCGCAGCATATTTCGAACCTTGGGCGCGCACTGTCGGGCCTGGTGCTGCAAACCTCGCAGTCACGTATCCGGCGGCACGCAGTCCACGGCCTGCTGTTCGCACCGCTATTCAAGGAACGGGAACTGACGCCGCCGCAGGCACCCGCCGGCGCGAGCGACGACGAACCGCCGGTCGGCCCGCGACACCGCACGATATGGCAAACCGTCGCCGAACACAGTCGCAAGATCCACGGCCGCCGCGCAGGCTTCTCGTTGTCGACCGCGGCCGCGTGGTTCACAACCGGCCTGATCGGCTGCTGGATCGCCGGCACGATGCTTTCCGGTTTCGCCAACCGTGCAACGATCCGGAGCACCGCAGACACGATCGCGAATCTCTCCACGGTGCAGGACCACACGCAGGCCTTGCAGGCCCTGAACACCCTGGACCGCCAGATCGACACGCTCGAAGTCCATCAGCGCGAAGGCGCGCCCTGGGCATCGCGATTCGGCCTGAATCGCGACGGCGCACTGCTCGACGCCGTGCGGCCGAGCTATGCCCTCGCGGCGAACCGCATCCTCGTCGCCCCGATTCGCGAGAAGCTCGAAGCGCGCCTGCAACAGCTTGCATCCCTGTCCGACGCTCAGATTGCCGACGGCGGCAACGCACAGATCCAGGCCGCCTACGACACGCTCAAGGCCTACCTGATGCTCGCGAAGCCGGAGCGTGCCGTGGCTGCCTTTCTGACGCCACAGCTTGCCGCGACGGCCGTGCCCGCGCGCCCGTCCGATTCCTCCTTGTCGCCGGGCGCCTGGGAAGACCTGCGTCTGCACGCCATCGCGTTCTTCGCAAACCATCTCGGCCAGGCCCCCGCTTCGAATGCTGCCGCGTTCGCGATCACACCGGACGGTAACCTGATTGCGTCAGCCCGCCAAACGGTGATTGGTGTGCGGGGCATCCAGAACTCCAGGGATGCGCTCTACCAGCAGATCATCGATGAGGCGACCCCGAAGTATCCGCCGGTCTCTCTCGCGACGCTGCTCGGCGACACGACGAGTCGAGGCCTGTTCAATACGACCGCGACCGTTCCCGGCGTTTTCACGCGTGCGGCCTGGGAGGAGCGGATCTCGAAGGCGATCGACGACGCCAGCGCACAGCGTGACGTGTCGGGCGACTGGGTGCTGCGCCCGGAAGGCAGTCCCCGTGGAGAATCTGACACCAACGCCAGCAACCCGCCCCCGTCGACATTGAAAGCCGAATTGCGTCAGCGCTACTTCGATGACTACGCGCGTACGTGGGCACTGTTCCTGAACAGCGTGCGCTGGCAATCCGCGCCAACGCTGTCAGCTACCGCCGACCAGCTGACGCTGCTGGGCGACTCGCAACGCTCGCCGCTCGTTGCGCTGATGAACGCGATCGTCTACCAGGCAGGCGCGGGCGCGAATGCGCAGTCGCTTTCCGAGAGTCTGATCAACAAGGCGCAACAACTGGTCGGCGCCGACGAGAAGGATCCGTCGAAGCAGGCTCAGCCGCAGCTTGCGCCGCTTGCGTCAGCCTTTGGCCCGATCCTGCGCCTGACCGGTAGCGATCTGGTGTCCGGCGCGCCGGCCAACGGCAAGACCGCCGCTCAACTGGCCGCGACCGGCGACCTCAGTCTCGCACGCTATCTCGAGCGGGTCACGGCGATGCGTCTGAAGGCATCGCAGATCGTCTCCGGTGCCGATCCGGATGCGATCGCGCGGCTGGCCGCTCAGTCGGTTCTGCAGGGCAAGACGTCCGATATCTCGGATAGCCGCGATTACGCGAGCCGTGTGGCCGCGAGCCTGGGCGAACAGTGGGCAGGCTTCGGCGCGCTGTTTCGGGCACCGTTCGATCAGGCGTGGCAGGTCGTCGTGCAGCCTGCCGCGTCGAGCCTGAACGAAATCTGGCGGATGGCGATCCTGGCCGACTGGAACAAGTCGTTCGGCGGCCGATATCCGTTCTCGGACGCCGACAACGATGCGTCGCTGCCCGAGATGGCGCGCTTCATGCGGCCCGACAATGGCGTGATCGCCCAGTTCGTTGCAACGCAGCTCGCCGGCGTGATTGAGCGGCAGGGCGACCGGTGGGTCGTCGCGCAAGGGGCCGACCAAGGCGCGCTCACGATCGATCCGGTTTTCCTGAGCGGCCTGAACAAGCTCACGCGGCTCTCGACCGTGCTGTTCCCGTCCGGAGATGCGCGTGTGCGATACGAAATGCAGGCAGTGCCCGCACCGGGCGTCACCGACATGAAGTTCGTGCTGTCCGGCCGCGAACTGCGCTACTTCAACCAGAAGCAGGAATGGGTGCCGTTCGAGTGGCCGGGCCAGTCGCTCGAGAACCTGTCGCATATCGAATGGCAAACCGAGCAGGGCGGATTGCGCACGGCGCTCGACGCGCAGGGGCGCTTCGGCCTGATCCGGTTGCTGGAGCGTGCGAAAGTCGCGCAGCAGGACAACGCACGTTACTTGCTGACCTGGATGCCGGACACGAGCCAGGGCATTCCGCTGAAGGTGCAATTGCGCAGCGAGGCGGGCGCCGGGCCGCTCGACGTACTCCAGTTGCGCAACTTTGCGCTACCGGCGCGGATTTTCGTGACCGGGGCGGCGAGTACCGGGGCGAAGGTGTCGACGGCCAGTCCGCCGCCGTTGCCTGCCGCGGCAATCGCAGCGGCAAAGCACGCGGCGGTGCCGCTGCCGCCGGGGCTTCCGGGTGCGACGTCGTTGCAGGATGAGCCACTGCCGGCGACGCCGAACCCGGCGCCTCGTCGAACTGCCGCGGCGGACTCGCCTCGGGCAGACGTGCAGCCCGCTACGTCCGGCATGAAGTCGCCCAGGGCCAATCCGGGGATGACAGTGTCGTCGCTGGCGACGACTGCGATATCCGCCGACGCATCCGCCAAACCGTTCGGACACGCCCTCCGGTTGCTGGGCGACGCATTTGCGTTTTGAGACCTGCCATGACACTTGCCAATTTCGTCAAGACACTCGTCGGCGGTCCACGCATCGATTCGCTGCAGGAAGCGCGCCGCAATACCTGGGCGGCATGGCTTGCCCCGATACCGGGGGAGCATGCGTATGGCCGCGATCCCGGCTACGAGGATGCATTCTTCGAATTGAAGGACGAAGCGACAAAGCTGTCCGGAATCGACGACGGACTGATCATCCGCGCATGCGAACAGCTTCTCAAGGAAACCGGAAAGGATCTGCGTCTGGTCGGTTACTACGCATTTGCGCGGCTGCGTCAGGATGGTCCCGCCGGGTTCGCCGACGGACTTGAGCTGGCCGCTTCACTGGTCGACCGGTTCGGCGAGACCTTGCTGCCTGCCCGGGCCGAGGCAAAGCGGGCGGCGCTGGAAATGCTGTCGACCGCGCGAATGATCGAGACGCTGGACAGTCGCGGAGACTTCGCACCCGTGGATCTCGAGCGCGCGATGGCGGCGCTCGACGTGCTCGTCACCCGCACGGCTGCGTGGCCCGATGCCGCCCGTCCGAGCCTGCATCCGCTTGCGTCCCGCTTCGGGAACAAGGATGAACCGGTGCGCAACGTGAGCCCGGACATGGCGATGGCGCAGACGTCCGCTTCCACAAGTGCATCGAGCGGATCGATCGCATCGGCGCGCGATCTGCTCGATCAGGCCCGCGCGATGTCGGCATGGCTGCGCGATCAGGAAAACGGCTATTTGCCGTCGGTGCGTATCGCACGCAGCGTTCGGTGGGACACCTTGCACGATGTGCCGCCGTCGGATGCCGCGTTGCACACGCGCCTGACACCGCCGCGCGCCGAGTTGCGCCAGCAGATGAAGCGGCTCGTGTTGCAGAAGCAGTGGCACGAACTGCTCGAGCGCGTCGAAGGTGCGTTCATGGAAGGCGTGAATCATCTCTGGTTCGACCTGCAGTACTTCCAGCACGTCGCGCTCGATCACGTCGGCGCGCCCTACCACACGTGGAGCGAATTGCTGCGCGCGGACTTTGCGTTGTTTCTCGAGCGATTGCCGGGCGTCGAGCGGCTTTCGTTCAGCGACGGCACGCCATTCTCCGACGACACGACGCTCGAGTGGATCGCCCGGCACGCCGTCGTGCGCGACCTCGAAGCGGGCGAGACCGTTGCGCCGCTGCCCGTGTCCGCGGATAGCGAAGGCGATGCCGGCGACTGGCCGGAAATCGAGGCGCAGGCTCGCGAGCTGGTCGCACGCGACGGCGTCGAGGCCGCGTTCGCATGGCTCGACGCGCTGCCCGGCATGAAGACCGAGCGTCACCGCTTCCTGCAGCGGCTCGTGATGGCACGCCTGGCCGATCATGCCGGTCGACCCGATACGGCCCTCGCATTGCTGGTCGAACTCGACACGTCGTCGCGCTCGCTGCCGGTGATGCGCTGGGAGCCCGCGCTGGCGTTCGAGGTCAAGCAGCAACTCCTGCGGGCGTTGAGGGCGACGAGCAACCGCAAGGACGCCGACAAACCGACGCTCGCGCGCCGCATCGGCGAACTGCAGGCGGAACTTACCGTGCTCGACCCGGCTCGAGCGCTGACTCTTTCGTAACGGGAATCCATGGCAAACGACGATCCTATCCTGCGATATTACGAAGCGGAAATGCGCTATTTGCGCGAGTCCGGCAAGGAATTCGCGAAGGCGCATCCTGATCGCGCACGGCTGCTCAACCTCGACCGTGTCGGCGATCGCGATCCGTACGTCGAGCGACTGTTCGAGGGTTTCGCATTCCTGACCGGGCGCCTTCGGCAGAAGCTCGACGACGAGTTGCCGGAGCTGACGGAAGGGCTGGTCAGCCTGCTATGGCCGCACTACTTGCGAATGATCCCCTCGTTGTCGGTCGTGGAACTCATCTCGCTGTCGGAAAAACTTCAGAAGACCGAAATCGTGCCGGCGGGCGTATCGATACGCTCCGCGCCGATCGTCGTACCGCCGCCCGCGGGCGCGGAAGGTTTATCGCCGAAAACCGTGCAGTGCATTTACCGGACCACGCAAGCGGTCGCGCTGCAACCGGTCACGGTGACGCATGCCGGGCCGGCCGTGCGTCACGACGGCCGCTCGGTGATCCGGCTCGGTTTCTCGCTCGGCGGGTCGGCACGCCGGATGGAAACGGATCTGTCCCGGTTGCGCCTGCACCTGAACGCGGATTTGCCGACGGCGTTTGCGATGCACCTTGCCCTCACGCGCCAGGTCGACACGATCCACTTGCGCATTCCCGAGATCCGCGACGGCGAGGCGATACCGCTCGCCGGTGTCACGATCGAACCGGCCGGCTTCTCGACCGAGGAACGACTGTGGCCGAAGGCCGATGCGGCCTTCTCCGGCTATCAGTTGCTGCTCGAGTACTTCACGTTCCGCGAGAAGTTCCTGTTTGTCGACCTTTGCGGACTGGACGTCACGAAGCTGCCCGAACGGACCACCCGGTTCGAGCTGGAGATTGTGCTGACGCAGACCTATCCGTCGGACCAGCGCTTCAGCGCGGAAAACGTGCGGCTATTCTGCACGCCCGTGATCAACCTGTTCGAACTGGACGCCGAGCCGATCGAGATCGATCACCACGAAACCGAATATCGTGTGGTGCCGGCTGGCCATCAAGGCGAGCATGTCGAAACGTATTCCGTCGACGCGATCGAGGCTTTCGACCACGAAACGGCCGAGCGATATGAATACGTGCCGTTTGCGACGTTCCGTCACCGCGGCGGCATGCTGCGCCACGAGGCGCCGGAGCGGTATTTCCATTCGCGCGTGCGCTCGGGTGCGGCCGGGTTGCACGAAACGTGGGTGGTGCTTGGTGGCCATGCATGGGAAACCATGGATGCACTGCCCGAGGAAAGCCTGTCGTTGCGCGTGACCGGCACGAACGGAATGCTGCCGCGCAAGGGGCTACGGGAAGCCAGTCTCGACGAAATCGCGACCAGTTCGCAGAACATTGCCGGGGTGCGCAATCTCGTCTCGCCGACGCTGCCGCTGTATCCACCGACGGAAGACCGGTTCCAGTGGCGCGTACTGTCGCATCTGGCGCCGAATTTCCTGTCGATGATGGACGCGGAAGTGCTGCGCGGGGCGCTTGCGCTCTACGACTGGACGAACGACGAACTGAACCGTCGACGGCTCGCGGGCATCCTGTGGGTGTCACAGGCACTGATCGAGGAGGTGTCGGGTGGTTCGGTCGAGCGAGGCGTGCTGATCGAGGTCACGCTCGACAGCCATGCGTTCGCCGGGGATGGCGACGTGATGCTGTTCGGCGAACTTCTGCATCGGTTCTTCGCGCTCTACGCGGACATCAACCTGTTCACGAAGCTCGCGATCGTCAGCCTGCCGTCGCAGGCCCGGATCGAATGGCCACGCAGCAAGGCCGAGCGGGCGCCGCTATGAAACTGCACCTGCACGACTTCCCGAATCTCGACCCGCTGGTCGCCTCGCTCCTGACGCGTGCACCGCGGATGAACTTCATGCAGCTTTGCCGGTTGCTCGAGGTGCGTTTTCCCGATCGGCCCGGGTTCGGCACACGGGATGCGCTCGATCATGAACCGGTGCGCTTCCGGCCGCGGCCGCGAATGGGTTTTCCGGCAAGTGAAATCGCGTCGGTCGAGTTTGACGACGGATTGGACACGTTCGGGCCTGGTTCACCTCCGACCGTGCGCACGACTTTCATGGGACTGTACGGCGTGGATGCGGCGATGCCGTCGCACATGATCGACGAAATCGTGCTGCGCGAGGAAGGGCACGAGGTGGTCGAGGCGTTTCTCGACCAATTCAATCACCGGTATGTCACGCTGCTGTATCGCGCCTGGCGGAAGTATCGCTATCCCGAACACTTCCGGCCTGGCGGCATCGATGTGCATTCGCGCAACCTGCTGTGTCTGGCCGGGTTCGGCTGGGGCGACAAACCGAAGCGCGCCGGCCTGCCCGATTCGCGGATGCTGGCGCTGCTGGGACTCCTGATTCAACGCACACGCACACCGGAGGGGCTGGCGGGCGTCGTTGCGCTGACCATCCCGCGAGTCGAGGTTCGGGTCGACGAGTTCTGGCCGGTCGTGACGTCGACGGGGCGGCCGCGGCCGCTTACCGGTGCCGGGCCTGCTGTCGGGATATCGGAAACCTGCCGGCGTAACGGGTTGGGTGGAGGCTACGTATTGGGAAAGCGGATGGCG
This sequence comes from Burkholderia anthina, assembly GCF_902498995.1. GTDB lineage: Bacteria > Pseudomonadota > Gammaproteobacteria > Burkholderiales > Burkholderiaceae > Burkholderia > Burkholderia anthina. The sequence goes on along the minus strand of NZ_CABVLY010000002.1, from coordinate 124,265 downwards.
TATCGAAGCCGGGCGGTACGGGTGACGTTGCGTCCCGCGGATGCGCGGCAGGCGCAGGACCTGTTGCCCGGTGCAGGGCTGCATCGCGATTTGATGGCCTTTGTGCAGCTATATGTCGGCGTCAAGGCGGACGTACACCTGCGTATGGAAGTGTCGTCGCGATACACGCCGGAGCCGGTGATCGGTCAGGGAAATGCCGGGCCGGCGCCTCGGCTCGGATGGACGACCGTGCTGCCCGCTGACGAGGAACGTATCGTCAATATTGCACTCGGCGTCTACGAAGCGTTCCCGGTACCAGGGCCCAATCCACACATTACTGCCTTGCCTGCATGACGGCGAACATGCGTCGCTAACGAGATAAATATCCGTGAAGACTTCCGACAATTTTCCAGGAACGCCAATGTCCATCCGTTTCGCTGTTTCAACGGTCTTGTCCGTTCTGCTGCTGTCTGCGTGCGGCGCCTGGCAGTCCGTCTCGGACACCTCTTCCAGCGCATATCGCGCGGTGTTCTTCAAGCAGGTCAAGGTGCTCGACGTCGATCTGTCCGCTCGGGAGGCATTGAACCCCGACGACGCCGGTCGAGCGACATCGGTCGCGGTGCGCGTGTATCAGTTGAAGGACCGCAAGATGTTCGATGGCGCGTCCTACGAGGACCTGCTGAAGAGCGACCGGACGATCCTTGCACAGGATCTGCAGGCGAACCTTGCCGCCGTGCTGAACCCGGGGGCGTCGGCAAGCCTTTCGCAGCCGATGCAGGCCGATACGAAATACATCGCGATCGTGGCGTTCTACCGCAACCCGGGCAACGGTGACGGGTGGAAGTACGTGATCGAAAAGAAGAAGCTCGATGCGGACAAGCCGTTGAAACTCGAACTTGTCGATCAGCTTCTGCTGGCCAGCGGCGCCCGTCGCGACACAGCGAGGTAATGCGTGGCTAGCGGAGTGCCGTGGCGCTCCGAAATGTAAAGGACATGGTCTGACCCGCGCACCGGATGAACCGCGAAATCCGGCGAACCCGCGCCCGGGAAGGCGTTGCATTGAGTGATTGAGGGTGGCACCGTGCGCCAGCTCAAACGTCCCGACGCCCCCGCGTCCTGCTGGTCACAACATACGCCACCGACCCGATCACGATCCCCCAGAACGCGGAACCGAGCCCGAGCCACGTCATCCCCGACGCGGTCGCGAGGAACGTGATCACCGACGCTTCGCGGTGTGCTTCGTCCTCGAAGATCCCGTGCACGTTCGACCCGATCGCGCCGATCAGCGCGAGCCCCGCGAGGATCGCGACGAACGCCTTCGGCAGCGCGAAGAACAGCGTGACGATCGTGCCCGCGAAGAGCCCGCCGATCAGGTAGATCACGCCGTTCGCGATGCCCGCGATATAGCGCCGGTCCGGATCCTCGTGCGAATCCTTGCCCGTGCACAGCGCCGCGGTGATCGCCGCGACGACGATCGTGATCCCGCCGAAGCACGCGACGACGAGCGACATCACGCTGGTCGCGGTGATGATCGGCCGTGCGCTCGTGTGATAGCCCGACACGCGCAGGATCGCCATGCCCGGCAGGAACTGGCCGGTGAGACTCACGACGACGAGCGGCAGCGCGAGGCTGAGCGTCGTGCCGAGCGTCCATTCGGGCGCGATGAAGATCGGCCGCGCGATGCTCGGCGACACGTTGCCGAGATGCGTCATTCCGAGCAGCGTCGCGAGCGCGGCGCCGGTCAGCAGCACGAGCACGATGCTGTAGCGCGGCAGCACGCGCTTGAAGATCACGTACGCGGCGATCATCCCGAATCCGAGCACCGGCTGCGCGGTGGCGGCGGAGAACGCGTGCATGCCGAACGGCAGCAGGATGCCGGCCATCATCCCGCACGCGATGCCGCGCGGAATGTGGCGCACGAGCCGGTCGAAATAGCCGGTGATGCCGATCACGAGGATGATCAGCGCGGCGGTGATGTACGCGCCGACGGCCTGGTTCAGCGTCAGTTGCGGAAAGAGGCCGACGAGCAGCGCGGTGCCGGGCGCCGACCACGCGGTGATCACCGGCACCTTCAGCTTCCAGCTCGCGAACAGGCCCGACACGCCGGCGCCGATCGAGATCGCCCAGACCCACGACGACACCATCGCATTGGACGCATGCGCGGCCTGCGCGCCCTGGAAGAAGATCGCGAGCGGGCCCGCGTACGAAATCAGGACCGCGAGAAAGCCCGCGGTAATCGCGGAGACGGACCAGTCGTTGCCGATCGAGCGGATCGCGCCGGGCGAGGTGTTCGGTTGCATCGTCATAGGGGTAACGCGCGCGGCCGGGGGCCGGATCCACGGCGGAAGGTTGTCTGATAGCCCGGAGGTGCCGATATTTTCGGCGTTGTCGATGGAATTGACAATTCATCGACAGATATCAACACTGTTTACTTTTGATAAACAGTCAGGGCGAACGAGATGGACAGATTGCTGGCGATGCGGCTCTTCACGTGCATCGTCGATTCCGGCAGCTTCACGCGCGCCGCGCAGCAGCTCGGCATGCAGCGCGCGTCGGCGACGCAGATCATGAAGCAGCTCGAGTCGCATCTCGGCGCGCGGCTGCTGGTGCGCACGACGCGGCACGTGAGCGCGACGGTCGACGGTGCGGCTTACTACCGGCGCTGCGTGGATATCCTGGACGGGATCGACGAGGCGGAAGCGTCGTTCTCGCACGCGGCGCGCCATCCGCAGGGCGCGCTGAAGGTCGATCTCGCGAGTTCGTTCGCGCGGCTCGTCGTGATTCCGGCGCTTCCCGAATTCTTCATGCGCTATCCGCAGGTCACGCTCGACATCAGCGTCGGCGACCGCCGCGTCGATCTCGCGCGGGAAAGCGTCGACTGCGTCGTGCGGATCGGCGAGCTGACCGATTCGTCGCTGGTTGCGCGCCGCGTCGGCCTGCTCGAGCAGGTCACGTGCGCGAGCCCCGGCTATCTGGCCGCGCATGGCCGGCCGCGCAACTTCGCCGATCTCGCGAAGCATCGGGAAGTCGCGTATGTGTCGGCGTCGAGCGGCAAGCGCGTGCCGCTCGTGTTCGGCACGGATGGCAACGCGCGGACGACGGAACTGCCCGCATCGGTATCGGTCAACAACGGCGACGCATACGTGACGGCCTGCGAGGCCGGGCTCGGGATCATTCAGGTGCCGCGCTATCACGTGGCGGAGAAGCTGCGCGGCGGCACGCTGACGGAGATCCTCACGCGGCTGCGCCCGCCGCCGTTGCCGCTGTCGGTGCTGTATCCGCATCGCGGCCATCTGTCGCCGCGGCTGCGGGTGTTCATCGACTGGATCGGCGAGCTGGTGCGCGAGCGCGCCTGGTGACGCAGGTGATGCAGGCCCGGCGAGCCGTCACGTACTGATCCGGGGATAGCCGTCGACGGCGGCCACGTGCGCGCCGTTTCCGGTCGACAGCGACGCCGTGCCGCGATCGAACGGGTGCACGGGCGTGTCGGTCGGCGTCCACGCATGGCGTGTCAGCAGCGCGCGATAGCCGCGAATCACGAAGCCGCCGTTTTTTTCCGCATACGCCGCGCGCCGCATCCGGTACGCGCGCGGCAGGTCGTACCACGGCAGCTTCGGCAGGTCGTGATGGACGAGGTGATAGTTGTTGTTCAGGTACAGCAGCCGCATCGCGAAGCCGGCTTCGTTGATCGCGATGCGCGCCTTCGGGTGCGGCGCGGCGCGATGCTCGAACAGCGAGCGGATCATCGCGAGCGACAGCGCGGGCCATGTGATCGCCAGCAGGTAGTACCACCACGGCACGCCGATCGACCACTGCAGCCAAGCGAGCAGGGCGGCCACGCTCGCCGCGTGCGTTAGCCACATCGGCAGATAGCGGAAGTCGCCGCGTCGAAGCGCGGCGAACGCATCGACGAACATTGCCGCGATGCTCGTCGGCGGACCGAATACCAGTCGTCCGGAGAAGGTTGTACGCGCAACCGTGAGTGCGCGACGCCAGCGCGGCAGCTGCACCCACCGGTCGCGCGACACGTAGTTGGTTTCCGGATCGACGCCGGGCACGGTCAGGTCTTCGTCGCGGTGATGGTCGAGGTGCGTGTCGCGATACAGCGTGTACGGATACCAGACCGTCAGCGGCGGATAGCCGAGCAGCCGGTTCACGAATGGGGAACGCGTCGGATGGCCGTGCAGCAGTTCGTGCTGCAGCGACATGTGCCACGCGCCGAGCAGGATCAGCGGCGGCGTCGCGGCCGCGAGCGATAGGCGCTCCGCGCGCACGAGCAGCAGCACGGCAAGCCAGCCGCCGTAGATCGCGACGACGAGCAGCCAGGTCGGCCACTCGGTGCGGGCAGTGAAGCGGGCGTCCAGCGCGGCGATCGCGCGCGCGTGGTCGACGTCGAAGTATTCGGCCATGTGCTGACGGGGACGGAACGGAGGCGGTGCGGGACGCGGAGGGTCGGGCGGGGCCGGATCGGGCGCGCTCGCCGGATTTACCTGCCGGCTCGCGGCGCGTGCCGGCGCGTATTCGTATGCGAACGATATCGGGCCTGCGTCGTGAGCCAAACCAATCGATTCGGATTTGCTTATCGCTGCTGCGCCGATAAGCTTTGGCGCGCGCCGTGCCGGCTTCGACGCCCGTTACGGTATGCGAACCGGTTGACGCCGCGCGCCCGACGATGCGTAGAATGCCCGCATGAGCCCCTGGATCGCCGCACTGCCGATGTACAACGTGACGCCGCGCCACGCCGCACTGTGGCGCGCGCTGCTGCGCGACGCGCTCGATGCGTTCGCACGTACCGGCGGCCTCGCCGGCGTTGCGCTGCCCGACGAGCCGTTCGGCGATCTGCACGCGCTGTGGCGGCGCGGCGACCTGCTGCTGTCGCAGACGTGCGGCTATCCGTACCGGATGCTCGGATTACGCGATGCCGTGCGGTTGATCGCGACGCCGGCTTTCGATGCGCCGGGTTGCGACGGTGCGCACTACAGCAGCGTGCTGGTCGTGTCGGCGCGGGTGCATGATGGCGGCGCGACGACGCTGGCCGGCTGTCGCGGGTTGCGCGCCGCATTGAACGGGCACGATTCGCACAGCGGGATGAACGCATTCCGGCATGCGGTCGCGCCGCATGCGCATGACGGGCGCTTCTTCGGTTCGGTGCAGGCATTCGGCTCGCACCTGGGCGTGCTGCAGGCACTGGCCGCCGGCGACGCCGACTGTGCGGCGATCGACTGCGTGACGTTCGCGTATGTGCGCGACGCGCTACCCGAGCGGTTGAACGACATCCGGATCGTCGGCACGACGGCGACCGCGCCGGGATTGCCGTTCATCGCGTCGAAGGCGCTCGACGGAGCGCGCGTGCACGCGTTGCAGGCGGCGCTCGATCATGCGGTCGCGGCCGATCCGCAACGGGCGAGCGTGCTGCGGCTGACGGGGTTCGAGCGGCTGTCGCCCGACGCGTACGACGCGATCGCCCGCTTCGAGCAGGACGCCGCCGCGCACGGCTATCCCGAGCTGGCGTGAGCGGGGCATCGTCCTAAAACGGCAACGTACCGGGCGGCGCATTGCGCACCACCGCGAGCGTCGTGCCGATATGGTCCTCGAGCGCGAGGGCGGCGCGCGCATCGGCGCGGCGCATCGCGGCTTCGAACAGGCACGTGTGCTCCGCGTGCACGTCGCGCTTCGAATCGCCGAGCCCGATGCACACGCGCCGGTAGCGTTCGCTTTGCTGCGACAGCATGCGCAGGATCAGGTAGGTCCATGGCGTCGCCGCCGCCGAGATCAGCGCTTCGTGAAAGCGCCGGTTGCACGCTTCCCACGCGGCGCGGTGCTCGATCGACACCGGCTGCTCCCACGCCGACAACTGGTCGAAGCTCTGGCGCACGCGTTGCGCCCATGCATCGTCGCCGCGCCGCACCGAGTCGCGCAGCGCATCGACCTCGATATGGATGCGCAGCCGCGTGATCGCTTCCAGATCGTCGACCGACATCGGCGTGACGCGAAACCCGCGCTGCCCTTCGGCCACGACCAGCGCATCGCTGACGAGCCGCGTGAGCGCCTCGCGCAGCGTGCCGGCCCCGACGCCGTACACGTCCTTCAGGTGTTCGACGCGCAGCTTCGCGCCGGGCGGGTAATGCCCTTCGATGATGTGCTGCCGGAGCTGGTGATACGCATGCTCGCTGAGCGTGCGGGCATGCGGTTCGGTGTCGTCGGCGGCGGCCGGTTCGAGCGCCGGCAACGCGTCGTCGAACGGATGGGCGGGCAGGATGGTGTTCATGTCACGCGTCCTCCTGATCCTGTTTGCGGTTGAGGCGATAGCTGAGCTGCGCGCGCGTCAGGCCGAGCAGGCGCGCGGCGGCCGACAGGTTGCCGTTCGCGCGGTCGACGGCTTCGTGCAGCAGCGCGCGCTCGAGGCCGTCGAGCCCGCCGCTGCCCTGCAATTGATCGAGGATCGTCGCGCAGTCGATCGACATCGCGGGCGCCGGCCGGATCTGCCCGGCCCGGTCGACCGTCGCGCCGCCGGGCGAGCCGACGCCGGGGAACAGGTCCTTCGCGTCGACCGGCCGGTTCGGGCGCGACAGGATCACCGCGCGCTCGATCAGGTTCTCGAGCTCGCGCACGTTGCCGGGCCAGCGGTAGCCGCGCAGCGCGTCGTACGCATAGTCGGTCAGCGTCGGCGCGGGCTTGCCGTGCAGCGCCGCGAAGCGTTCGAGCATCGCGTCGGCGAGCGGCGCGATGTCGTCCTGCCGTTCGCGCAGCGGCGGAATCAGCACCGGGTACACGTTGATCCGGTAATAGAGATCGGCCCGGAAGGTGCCGTCCCGCACGGCCTGTTCGAGATCGCGATTGGTCGCCGCGACGACGCGGACGTCCACCTTCCTGCCGTCGGTCGCGCCGAGCCGTTCGACCTCGCCTTCCTGGAGCACGCGCAGCAGCTTCGCCTGCACGTCGAGCGGCAACTCGCCGATTTCGTCGAGAAACAGCGTGCCGCCGTCCGCGCGCTCGAAGCGCCCGGCGCGCGCGGCCTGCGAGCCGGTGAACGCACCTTTCTCCGCACCGAACAGTTCGGACTCGATCAGCGCATGCGGAATGGCCGCGCAGTTGATCGCGACGAACGGCTTCGCCGCCCGCGGGCTGAGGCTGTGCAGCGCGCGCGCGAAGCGCTCCTTGCCGACGCCCGTTTCTCCGGTGAGCAGCACGGCGACCTTGGTCGGCGCGGCCGTCTCCAGCAGCGCATAGGCGGCGCGAAACGCATCGGAGCGCCCGACGAGCCGGGTCCGGCCATCGTCGGGCGTCATTTCCAGGCGCAGCGATTCGACCTCGGTCTGCAGGTCGCGGATCGTGTTGATCAGCGAGTCGGCCTTGAACCACGACGAAATCTCTTCCGCGTCGGGCCATTCGTCGGCCGGCTTGCCGACGATCGTGCAGTGCGGGTCGTGCATGCCTACGCAGGACGTTTCCTTGAACAGGATCGTCCGGCCGATGAAGGCGCTCGTGTAGCCGGTCGCGTAACCGATCAGCATCCAGCACACGGGTTCGGGCTGCGGCCCGAACGTGCGGCGGTGCACGTCGGCCTCCCACGAGTGTTCCCAGCGGTATTCGCAGTAGAACGCGCCCGTCGCGGGATCGGCCTCGAAACGCAGCGGCGTGACCTGCACCGCGCCTTCGAGCATGTGCAGCTGGGGGCCGACATGGAACATGTCGAACAGCGATGCGCCGCTGCGGATCTCGCGGGCGAGCGCCGCGTCCCGTTCGCCGGCGGCGAAGCCGACCCGGGTGAAGAAACGCCGGGTCTGCGCGGGGCCGGCGCTTTCCATCAGTTCCTGGCGCAGCGTCGCCAGTGCGCCGGCATGCAGCAGCACCATCCGCTGTCCGGCCAGCCAGATGCGACCGTCGCTTGCCGAAAAATGGATCAGCTTGCGCAGGTCGGTGTCCGGCGGCAAAGGGGGCAGGCTGGGCCGCGTCATGTCTCCTCCATCGAGATTTCTCGTGATTTCAATAATTTTGGCGATCGGCGCCGCGACGGGTACATCGATTTGATCATTTCATCAAATGCGCCGAAGCGGGTTGCTCAAATGATGAAGAGGGCCGCCGGACATGAGGTTTGGCGCGATCGCCGACGCCCGTTTTCCGTTCTGGTTAACCGCTATTGTGGGTCGCTAAATTGAACTTCGCGTCAGGGCTTTCCCTGAATTATCGAGATTTTTTGTCACCCCGGCCGAACGTGGCACGGATGCTGCATTGAAGTCCGGCATGGAGGCGACACCGATCATGAATCAGCACCCCACCGATCTTCCCCCGCTCGATCCCGGCCGCAAGTGCGTCCGCGTGACCGGCACGAACATCCGCGGCTTCGTCGAATTCGAGTTGTCGATCGGCGGCGCGCCGGAACTGTTCGTCGAGCTGACGTTGTCTCCTGCCGCCTTCGATGCGTTCTGCCGCGAACAACGGGTGACGCGGCTCGATGTCGAAGCGAACCCATGACCTTGAGGAGCAAGAAGTGACCATCGAGCTGAAGACAGTCGACATCAAGCCGCTCCGGCACACCTTTGCGCATGTCGCGCAGAACATCGGCGGCGACAAGACGGCGACGCGCTACCAGGAAGGCATGATGGGCGCGCAGCCCCAGGCGAACTTCCATTACCGGCCGACCTGGGATCCGGACTACGAGATCTTCGATCCGTCGCGCTCGGCGATCCGGATGGCGAACTGGTACGTGCTGAAGGATCCGCGCCAGTTCTATTACGCGTCGTGGGCGACGGCGCGGGCGCGCCAGCAGGACGCGATGGAGTCGAACTTCGAGTTCGTCGAATCGCGCCGGATGATCGGCCTGATGCGCGACGACGTGGCCGCGCGGGCGCTCGACGTGCTGGTGCCGCTGCGCCACGCCGCGTGGGGCGCGAACATGAACAACGCGCAGATCTGCGCGCTCGGCTACGGCACCGTGTTCACGGCGCCCGCGATGTTCCATGCGATGGACAACCTCGGCGTCGCGCAGTACCTCACGCGTCTCGCGCTCGCGATGGCCGAGCCCGACGTGCTGGATGCGGCCAAGGCGGCCTGGACCCACGACGCCGCGTGGCAGCCGCTGCGCCGCTACGTCGAGGACACGCTGGTCGTGACCGATCCGGTCGAGCTGTTCATCGCGCAGAACCTCGCGCTCGACGGCCTGCTGTATCCGCTCGTCTACGACCGCTTCGTCGACGAACGGATCGCGCTCGAAGGCGGCTCGGCCGTCGCGATGCTGACCGCGTTCATGCCCGAGTGGCACACCGAATCGAACCGCTGGATCGACGCGGTCGTGAAGACGATGGCCGCCGAATCCGACGACAACCGCGCGCTGCTCGCCCGCTGGACGCGCGACTGGTCCGCGCGCGCCGATGCGGCGCTTGCGCCGGTCGCGGCACACGCGCTGCAGGACGCCGGCCGGGCCGCGCTCGACGAAGTGCGCGAGCAGTTCCAGGCGCGCGTCGCCAAGCTCGGCATCGCGCTCTGACGACGGGAACCCTCCCTTAACCCAAGGAAAGCCAGCATGTCCAACGTATTCATCGCCTTTCAGGCCAATGAGGACTCCAGACCGATCGTGGAGGCGATCGTCGCCGACAACCCGCGCGCGATGGTGGTCGAGTCGCCCGGCATGGTCAAGATCGACGCGCCGGACCGGCTGACGATCCGCCGCGAAACGATCGAGGAACTGACCGGCACGCGCTTCGACCTGCAGCAGCTCCAGGTCAACCTGATCACGCTGTCCGGCCACATCGACGAGGACGACGACGAGTTCACGCTGAGCTGGTCGCACTGAACGCCGCGCAACGCGCACCGACAATACCGGAGACACGAATGGACACGCCAACGCTCAAGAAAAAGCTCGGCCTGAAGGACCGCTACGCAGCCATGACGCGCGGCCTCGGCTGGGAGACGACCTATCAGCCGATGGACAAGGTTTTCCCGTACGACCGTTACGAGGGCATCAAGATCCACGACTGGGACAAGTGGGTCGATCCGTTCCGCCTGACGATGGATGCGTACTGGAAATACCAGGGCGAGAAGGAAAAGAAGCTGTATGCGGTGATCGACGCGTTCACGCAGAACAACGCGTTCCTCGGCGTGAGCGACGCCCGCTACATCAACGCGCTGAAGCTGTTCATCCAGGGCGTGACGCCGCTCGAATACCTCGCGCATCGCGGCTTCGCGCACGTCGGCCGGCACTTCACCGGCGAGGGCGCGCGCATCGCGTGCCAGATGCAGTCGATCGACGAGCTGCGGCACTACCAGACCGAAACGCACGCGATGTCGACGTACAACAAGTTCTTCAACGGGTTCCATCACTCGAACCACTGGTTCGATCGCGTCTGGTATCTGTCGGTGCCGAAGTCGTTCTTCGAGGATGCGTATTCGTCGGGGCCGTTCGAGTTCCTGACCGCGGTCAGCTTCTCGTTCGAATACGTGCTGACGAACCTGCTGTTCGTGCCGTTCATGTCGGGCGCCGCCTACAACGGCGACATGTCGACCGTCACGTTCGGCTTCTCCGCGCAATCGGACGAATCGCGCCACATGACGCTCGGCATCGAATGCATCAAGTTCCTGCTCGAACAGGATCCGGACAACGTGCCGATCGTGCAGCGCTGGATCGACAAGTGGTTCTGGCGCGGCTACCGGCTGCTGACGCTGGTCGCGATGATGATGGACTACATGCAGCCCAAGCGCGTGATGAGCTGGCGCGAATCGTGGGAGATGTACGCGGAGCAGAACGGCGGCGCGCTGTTCAAGGATCTCGCGCGCTACGGCATTCGCGAGCCGAAGGGCTGGCAGGACGCCTGCGAAGGCAAGGATCACATCAGCCACCAGGCGTGGTCGACGTTCTACGGCTTCAACGCGGCATCGGCGTTCCACACCTGGGTGCCGACCGAAGACGAGATGGGCTGGCTGTCGGCGAAGTACCCCGACTCGTTCGATCGCTACTACCGCCCGCGCTTCGATTACTGGGGTGAGCAGGCGAAGGCCGGCAACCGCTTCTACATGAAGACGCTGCCGATGCTGTGCCAGACGTGCCAGATCCCGATGCTGTTCACCGAGCCGGGCAACCCGACGAAGATCGGCGCGCGCGAATCGAACTACCTCGGCAACAAGTTCCATTTCTGCAGCGATCACTGCAAGGAAATCTTCGATCACGAGCCGCAGAAATACGTGCAGGCGTGGCTGCCGGTGCACCAGATCTACCAGGGCAACTGCTTCCCGCCCGATGCGGACTCAGGCGCGGAAGGCTTCGATCCGCTCGCCGCGGTGCTCGACTACTACGCGGTGACGATGGGCCGCGACAACCTCGATTTCGACGGCTCGGAAGATCAGAAGAACTTCGCGGCCTGGCGCGGCCAGGCCACGCGCAACTGACCCGCAACCGACAGGCAACCGACAAGCAATCTTGACGAGGGCCCGCGAAGCGCCGATGCGCGAACGCGGGCCGACAGGAGACAAACATGGCCGTCATCGCGCTCAAACCCTACGACTTCCCGGTGAAGGATGCCGTCGAGAAGTTTCCGGCGCCGCTGCTCTACGTGTGCTGGGAAAACCATCTGATGTTTCCGGCGCCGTTCTGCCTGCCGCTGCCGCCCGACATGCCGTTCGGCGCGCTGGCCGGCAACGTGCTGCCGCCCGTCTACGGCTATCACCCCGACTTCGCGAAGATCGACTGGGCGCGCGTCGAGTGGTTCCGTTCGGGCGAGCCGTGGGCGCCGGACCCGGCGAAGAGCCTGGCCGACAACGGCCTCGGGCACAAGGACCTGATCAGCTTCCGCACGCCGGGCCTCGACGGCCTCGGCGGCGCGAGCTTCTGAGCGCCGTGCGGACGAGCGAACCATCATGAGCCACCAACTTACCATCGAGCCGCTGGGCGTCACGATCGAGGTCGAGGAAGGACAGACGATGCTCGATGCCGCGCTGCGCCAGGGCATCTACATTCCGCATGCGTGCTGTCACGGGCTGTGCGGCACCTGCAAGGTCGCCGTGCTCGACGGCGAGACCGATCTCGGCGATGCGAACCCGTTCGCGCTGATGGATTTCGAGCGCGAGGAAGGCAAGGCGCTCGCGTGCTGCGCGACGCTGCAGGCCGACACCGTGATCGAGGCCGACGTCGACGAGGAGCCGGATGCGGAAATCATCCCGGTCAAGGACTTCGCGGCCGACGTCACGCGCATCGAACCGCTCACGCCGACCATCAAGTCGATCCGGCTGAAGCTGTCGCAGCCGATCCGCTTCCAGGCGGGCCAGTACGTGCAGCTCGAGATTCCCGGCCTCGGGCAGAGCCGCGCGTTCTCGATCGCGAACGCGCCGGCCGACGTCGCGGCCACCGGCGAGATCGAGCTGAACGTGCGGCAGGTGCCGGGCGGGCTCGGCACGGGCTATCTGCACGAGCAACTGGCGGCGGGCGACCGCGTGCGCCTGTCGGGTCCGTACGGCCGCTTCTTCGTGCGCCGCTCGGCCGCGCTGCCGATGATCTTCATGGCCGGCGGGTCGGGGCTGTCGAGCCCGCGCTCGATGATCGCGGACCTGCTCGCAAGCGGCGTCACCGCGCCGATCACGCTGGTCTACGGTCAGCGCAACGCGAAGGAGCTCTATTACCACGACGAGTTCCGCGCGCTGGCCGAACGCCATCCGAACTTCACGTACGTGCCGGCGCTGTCGGAAGGCGCGCCGGACGCGGGCGGCAATGTCGCGCAAGGGTTCGTGCACGACGTCGCGAAGGCGCATTTCGACGGCGACTTCTCCGGGCACCAGGCGTACCTGTGCGGGCCGCCCGCGATGATCGACGCGTGCATCACGACGCTGATGCAGGGGCGCCTGTTCGAGCGCGACATCTATCACGAGAAGTTCATTTCGGCGGCCGACGCGCAACAGACGCGCAGCCCGCTGTTCCGGCGGGTGTGACATGGACGCGGGCCGCGTATGCGGGACGGTCACGATCGCGCAGACCGACGAGCGCTATGCGTGCGTGTCCGGCGAGTCGCTGCTGGCCGGCATGGCGAAGCTCGGCCGGCGCGGCATTCCGGTCGGCTGCCTGAACGGCGGATGCGGCGTGTGCAAGGTGCGCGTGCTGCGCGGTGCGGTGCGCAAGCTCGGGCCGGTCAGCCGTGCCCATGTGAGCGCGGAAGAAGAGCACGACGGCTATGCGCTCGCGTGCCGCGTCGTGCCGGACGGCGACGTCGAACTCGAGGTGGCCGGCCGGCTGAAGAAGCCGTTTTTCTGCGGCACGGCATGTGCCGGCACGACGGCGATCAACAAGTAACCAGGAGGAGACTCACCATGGGTGTGATGCGTATTGGTCATGTCAGTCTGAAGGTGATGGACATGGAAGCGGCGCTGCGTCATTACGTGCGCGTGCTCGGCATGCAGGAAACGATGCGCGACGCGGCGGGCAACGTCTACCTGAAATGCTGGGACGAATGGGACAAGTATTCGCTGATCCTGTCGCCGTCCGATCAGGCGGGGCTCAAGCATGCCGCCTACAAGGTCGAGCACGACGCCGACCTGGATGCGCTGCAGCAGCGCATCGAAGCGTACGGGATCGCGACCGAGATGCTGCCTGAAGGCGCGCTGCCGGCGGTCGGCCGTCAACTGCGGTTCCTGCTGCCGAGCGGCCACGAGCTGCGCCTGTTCGCGCAGAAGGAACTGGTCGGCACCGCGGTCGGCTCGCTGAACCCCGATCCGTGGCCGGACGACATTCCGGGCTCGGCCGTGCACTGGCTCGACCATTGCCTGCTGATGTGCGAACTGAATCCGGAGACCGGCGTGAACCGCGTCGAGGAGAACACGCGCTTCATGGCCGAGTGTCTCGACTTTCATCTGGCCGAGCAGGTGATGGTCGGCCCGGGCAACACGATCCAGGCCGCGACCTGGATGTTCCGCAGCACGACGCCGCACGACATCGCGTTCGTCGGCGGCCCGCGCAACGGCCTGCATCACATCGCGTTCTTCCTCGACGACTGGGCCGACGTGCTGAAGTCGGCCGACGTGATGGCGAAGAACAAGGTGAAGATCGACGTCGCGCCGACGCGGCACGGCATCACGCGCGGCACCACCATCTACTTCTTCGACCCGAGCGGCAACCGCAACGAGACGTTCGCGGGGCTCGGCTACCTCGCGCAACCCGATCGCCCGGTCACGACGTGGACCGAGGAGGAGCTCGGGCGCGGGATCTTCTTCCACTCGGGCGAGTTGAACGAAGCGTTCACGACCGTCTACACCTGATCTCCAAGGAGCACGGCGCCATGCATCGAAACGATACGAACCGGAGCGTCGACGTGCGCACGATCGACTGGCTCGCCGCGTCGCGCGCGGCGCAGGCGGCGGCCGAGGCAGCCGAGCGGCTCGGCGTGCGCGTGAACGTCGCGGTGGTCGATGCGGCCGGCCTGCTCGCGGCCTTCGTGCGCATGCCCGGCGCGCCGCTGCATTCGATCGACATCGCGATCGACAAGGCGTACACGGCCGCGAGCTTCGGCTTGCCGACCGGCGCGTGGCACGACGCGCTGGCGACGCACTCGGACGCGGTACGGCAGGGCCTCGTGCTGCGCGCGCGCTTCGTCGCGTTCGGCGGCGGGCTGCCGATCGTCGACGACGGCGCGTTGATCGGCGGCATCGGCGTATCGGGCGGCAGCGAGGCGCAGGACGAGCAATGCGCGCACGCGGGGCTCGACGCGGCCGGCTTCGGCGGCCCGTGAAACACGACGCGCGAACAGGCTTCCCACCCCCACGGATCACGGATTCACGACCATCGGTACCCACATCATGTACGACACCGAACCCCTCGCCGCGACACGCGGCCCCGCCGGCGGGCAGCCGGAACCGCGGCTCGTCCGCAACTTCATCGACGGCGATTATCGCGCGGGCGAACGCTGGTTCGACAAGCGCTCGCCGCTCGACAACGCGGTGATCGCGCGCGTGGCCGAAGCGAGCCGCGCCGATGTCGACGCCGCGGTACAGGCGGCGCGCGCGGCGCTGGCCGGGCCGTGGGGCGGCCTGAGCATCGCGCAGCGCGTCGAGATCCTGTATGCGGTGGCCGACGGCATCACGCGCCGCTTCGACGATTTTCTCGAAGCGGAAGTGGCCGACACCGGCAAGCCGGTGAGTCTCGCGAGCCATATCGACATCCCGCGCGGCGCGGCGAACTTCAAGGTGTTCGCCGACGTGGTGAAGAACGTGCCCGGCGAAACGTTCGAAATGGCGACGCCGGACGGCGCCGGCGCGCTCAACTACGCGATCCGCCGCCCGGTCGGCGTGGTCGGCGTGATCTGCCCGTGGAACCTGCCGCTGCTGCTGATGACGTGGAAGGTGGGGCCGGCGCTCGCGTGCGGCAACACGGTGGTCGTGAAGCCGTCGGAGGAGACGCCGCAAACGGCCGCGCTGCTCGGCGAAGTGATGAACGCGGCCGGCGTGCCGCGCGGCGTCTACAACGTCGTGCACGGCTTCGGGCCGGGCTCGGCCGGTGAATTCCTGACCACCCATCCGGGCGTGAACGCGATTACGTTCACCGGCGAGACGCGCACCGGCGCGGCCATCATGAAGGCCGCGGCCGACGGCGCGCGGCCCGTCAGTCTCGAGATGGGCGGCAAGAACGCGGCGATCGTGTTCGCCGACTGCGATTTCGACGCGGCCGTCGAAGGCACGCTGCGCTCGTGCTTCGCGAATACGGGGCAGGTCTGTCTCGGCACCGAGCGCGTCTATGTCGAGCGTCCGCTGTTCGAGCGCTTCGTCGCCGCGCTGAAGGCCGGCGCCGAGCGGCTGCGGCCCGGCCGCCCGGAAGCGGAGTCGACCGGCCTCGGCCCGCTGATCAGCCAGGAACATCGCGACAAGGTGCTGTCGTATTACCGCCTGGCAGCCGAACTCGGCGCGACGGTCGTGACGGGCGGCGGCGTGCCCGACATGCCGGACGACCTGCGCGACGGCGCGTGGGTACAGCCGACGATCTGGACCGGGCTCGGCGACGATTCGCCGATCGCGCGCGACGAGATCTTCGGGCCGTGCACGCTCGTGATGCCGTTCGATTCCGAAGCCGAGGCGATCGGCCGCGCGAACGCGAATGCGTACGGGCTGTCGACCGCGATCTGGACCAGCAACCTGTCGCGCGCGCATCGCGTCGCGGCGTCGATCGACGTCGGCATCGCATGGGTCAACTCGTGGTTCCTGCGCGACCTGCGGACCGCATTCGGCGGCGCGAAGCAATCGGGCATCGGCCGCGAAGGCGGCGTGCATTCGCTCGAGTTCTACACGGAGCTGCGCAACGTCTGCGTGAAGCTTTGACCCACCCGTTACCGACCGGAAAACTTTTATGGACTCCACGTTGATTACCACGCTGGGCGACCGGCTGTACGACGCGATGACGTCGCGCACGCCCGTCGCGCCGCTGACGTCGCAGCACGAAGACCTGTCGGTCGACGATGCCTACCGGATCCAGCAGCGCTTCGTGCAGCGCCGCCTCGATGCAGGCGAGACCGTCGTCGGCAAGAAGATCGGCGTCACGTCGAAGGCGGTGATGGACATGCTCGGCGTGTACCAGCCCGACTTCGGCTACCTGCTGTCGGGCATGGTGTATGGCGAAGGCGAGTGCATCGCGCTCGACACGCTGATCCAGCCGAAGGCCGAAGGCGAGATCGCGTTCGTGTTGAAGCGCGACCTGCTCGGCCCGGGCGTGACGAACGCGATGGTGCTGGCGGCGACCGAATGCGTGATGCCGTGCTTCGAGATCGTCGATTCGCGCATTCGCGACTGGAAGATCCGCATCGGCGACACGGTGGCCGACAACGCGTCGTGCGGCGTGTTCGTGCTCGGCGACCGCGCGGTGAGCACGCGCAGCGTCGATCTGGCGACCTGCGGGATGGTGCTCGAGAAGAACGGCGACGTGATCGGCACCGGCGCCGGTGCGGCCGCGCTCGGCTCGCCGGTGAATGCCGTCGCGTGGCTCGCCAATACGCTCGGCCGCCTCGGCATTCCGCTGAAGGCCGGCGAAGTGATCCTGTCCGGCGCGCTCGCGGCAATGGCGCCGGTCGGACCCGGCGACAACTTCCGCGTGTCGATCGGCGGGATCGGCGCGTGTTCGGTGCGGTTCGCGTGAGCGTCGCACATTCCCCATTTCAGTCAAACGAGGCATTCCCCATGACCCGAAAGATCCGTTGCGCGCTGATCGGCCCCGGCAACATCGGCACCGACCTGCTCGCCAAACTGATGCGCAGCCCCGTGCTCGAACCCGTGTGGATGGTCGGCATCGATCCCGATTCGGACGGCCTGAAGCGTGCGCGCGAACTCGGCCTGAAGACCACCGCCGAGGGCGTCGACGGCCTGCTGCCGCACGTGCAGGCCGACGGCGTGCAGATCGCGTTCGACGCGACGAGCGCGTACGTCCACGCGGAGAACAGCCGCAAGCTGAACGCGCTCGGCGTGCTGATGATCGACCTGACGCCGGCCGCGATCGGCCCGTACTGCGTGCCGCCCGTGAACTTGATGGATCACATCGGCTCCGGCGAGATGAACGTCAACATGGTCACCTGCGGCGGCCAGGCAACCATTCCGATGGTGCGCGCGATCTCGCGCGTGCAGCCGGTCGCCTACGGCGAGATCGTCGCGACCGTGTCGTCGCGCTCGGTCGGCCCCGGCACCCGCAAGAACATCGACGAATTCACGCGCACCACGGCGGCGGCCGTCGCGCAAGTGGGCGGCGCGAAGCAGGGCAAGGCCATCATCGTGATCAACCCGGCCGATCCGCCGCTGATCATGCGCGATACCGTGCATTGCCTGACGGAAAGCGCGCCCGACGAAGCGCGCATCGTCGAATCGGTGCACGCGATGATCGCCGACGTGCAGCGTTACGTGCCGGGTTACCGGCTCGTCAACGGGCCGGTGTTCGACGGCAACCGCGTGTCCGTCTATCTCGAGGTCGAAGGCCTCGGCGACTACCTGCCGAAATACGCGGGCAACCTCGACATCATGACGGCCGCCGCCGCGCGCACCGCCGAAATGTTCGCCGAGGAGCTGCTGGCCGGGCGCCTCACGCTGGCGTCGGCCGCGCAGGCGGCCTGACGCGCGCAGATGCGACTTCCACGACCGGACAAAGAGGAAACGGCAATGAATCTCAAAGGCAAACGCATCACCGTCCACGACATGACGCTGCGTGACGGCATGCACCCGAAGCGTCACCAGATGACGCTCGACCAGATGCGCTCGATCGCGACCGGGCTCGACGCGGCCGGCGTGCCGCTGATCGAGGTCACGCACGGCGACGGCCTCGGCGGCTCGTCGGTCAACTACGGCTTTCCCGCGCATACCGACGCGGAATATCTCGGCGCGGTGATCCCGCTGCTCAAGCGCGCGAAGGTGTCCGCGCTGCTGCTGCCGGGCATCGGCACCGTCGATCACCTGAAGGAAGCCCATGCGCTCGGCGTGCATACGATCCGGGTCGCGACGCACTGCACCGAGGCCGACGTGTCCGAACAGCACATCGCGATGGCGCGCAAGCTCGACATGGACACCGTCGGCTTCCTGATGATGAGCCACATGAACAGCCCGGAAGGGCTCGTGAAGCAGGCGAAGCTGATGGAGTCGTACGGCGCGAACTGCATCTACATCACCGATTCGGCCGGCTACATGCTGCCCGACGACGTGAAGGCGCGCCTCGGCGCGGTGCGTGACGCACTGCAGCCCGATACCGAACTGGGCTTTCACGGCCACCACAACCTCGCGATGGGCGTCGCGAACTCGATCGCCGCGATCGAGGCCGGCGCGAACCGGATCGACGGCGCGGCGGCGGGGCTCGGCGCCGGCGCGGGCAACACGCCGCTCGAAGTGTTCGTTGCCGTGTGCGAGCGGATGGGCATCGAAACCGGCGTCGACGTGTGGAAGATCCAGGACGTCGCGGAGGATCTCGTCGTGCCGATGATGGACTTCCCGATCCGCATCGACCGTGACGCGCTGACGCTCGGCTATGCCGGCGTCTACGGGTCGTTCCTGCTGTTCGCGAAGCGGGCTGGCGAGAAGTACGGGATCCCGGCGCGCGACATCCTCGTCGAGCTCGGCCGGCGCGGCATGGTCGGCGGGCAGGAGGACATGATCGAGGACACCGCGCTGACGCTCGCGAAGGCGCGCGCCGCGCAAGCGAAACGGGAGGCCGCATGAACCTGTCGATTGACACGATCGAGTCGCTGGCCGCGCATCTCGACGACTGCATGCGCGAAGCGCGCGACACGCCGAAGATCACCGACCGTCATCCGGAGATGGACTGGGACGACGCGTACGCGGTGCAGGATGCGATCCGCCGCCGGCAGCTCGCGCGCGGTGCGCGCATCGTCGGCTACAAGGCCGGCCTGACCTCGCACGCGAAGATGCGTCAGATGGGCGTCGACACGCCCGTGTTCGGTTTCCTGACTGACGTTTACGACCTGCCCGACGGCGGCGAGTGCGACACGTCCGCGCTGATTCATCCGAAGGTGGAGCCGGAGATCGCGTTCGTGACGAAGGCCGAGTTGAAGGGGCCGGGCTGCCATGTCGGCGCGGTGCTCGCCGCGACCGACTTCGTCGTCGCCGGGATCGAGGTGATCGATAGCCGCTACCGCGATTTCAAGTTCGACCTGAAAAGCGTGGTGGCCGACAACACGTCGGCCGCGCGTTTCGTCGCGGGCGGCCGCCCGCTGGCGGTGGACGGCGTCGACCTGCGCACGCTCGGCATCGTGCTCGAGAAGAACGGGCAGCCGGTGGCGTTCGGCGCCGGCGCGGCGGTGCTCGGCCATCCGGCCGCCGCGATCGCGATGCTCGCGAACCACCTGGGCGCGCGCGGCGAATCGATTCCCGCAGGCAGCCTGATCCTGTCGGGCGGCATCACGGAGGCGGTGGCCGTCGCGGCCGGCGACAACGTGACGCTGCGCGTGCAGGACATCGGGTCGGTCGGCCTGCGCTTCATCTGAACCGAACAAGGAGGCCATCGTGCCGGTAGCGCATCTGTACATCCTCGAAGGCCGTAGCGACGACAAGAAGGAACGCCTGATCGCCGAGGTCACCGAAGCCATCCATCGCTCGCTCGACGCACCGATCGAATCGGTGCGCGTGATCATCACCGAGATGCCGAAAGAGCATTTCGGGATCGGCGGGCAAAGTGCGAAAAAGCGCGGACGCTGACGCAGCGTGCGCCACGGAAATCGACTGGAGGAGCGTCATGTCAAGCAACCCTGAAATCGGCCGCCGGATCGTCGCGGGCGGCCTCGACACCAACTATCACGACGTCGGCGACGGGCCGCCCGTGCTGCTGATCCACGGCTCCGGCCCGGGCGTCACGGCTTACGCGAACTGGCGGCTTACGATGCCCGCGCTCGCGACGCAGTTTCGCGTGATCGCGCCCGACATGGCCGGGTTCGGCGAAACCGAACGGCCGAGCGGCTACGCTTATTCGATGGACAACTGGGTCGATCACGCGCTCGGCCTGCTCGATGCGCTCGGCGTCGAGCGCGCGCACGTGATCGGCAATTCGTTCGGCGGTGCACTGGCGCTCGCGCTGGCGATCCGCGCGCCCGAGCGGGTCGGGCGGCTCGTGCTGATGGGGGCGGCGGGCACGCGCTTCACGCTGACCGAAGGGCTCGACGCCGTCTGGGGCTATACGCCGTCGATCGCGAACATGCGCGGTCTGCTCGACATCTTCGCGTTCGACCGCACGCTCGTGAACGACGAGCTCGCGAAGCTGCGCTACGACGCGAGCGTGCGGCCCGGCTACCAGGAGGCGTTCGCGAACATGTTCCCCGCGCCGCGTCAGCGCTGGGTCGATGCGCTCGCGAGCGACGACGCGAAGCTGCGCGCGCTGCCGCACGACACGCTGATCGTCCACGGCCGCGAGGATCGCGTGATTCCGCTCGACAGTTCGATGAGGCTGCTGGCGCTGTTGCCGAACGCGCAACTGCACGTGTTCGGCCGCTGCGGGCACTGGACGCAGATCGAGCACGCCGCGCGCTTCAACCGGCTCGTGATCGAGCACTTCAACGAATAGGCGGAACGGTAGGGCGATCAGGGCGGACATAAAAAATCAATTCAGTAGAACGAATATTGGAGACATCGATGAAACGAAAGGCTGCATTCGGACTGGTCTCGCTCGTCGCCTGCGCGGGCATGGCGCTGAGCACGGGAGCACGGGCGACGGAGGGCGGCGGCGACACGATCGGCGAGGGCGCGGAGGCGTTCTTCGCCGGCGCGTTGCCGCCGGCCGGGCTCTACGGGTTGCTGTACTACACCCATTACCATGCGTCGCACTTCAACGATTCCCACGGCAACAGCTCGGTGCCGGGCTTCAAGCTCGATGCCGACGTGCTGATTCCGCGCGTCGTCTGGATGTCGAACCTGTCGGTGCTCGGCGGCCGTTACGGCGCGTATGCGGTGCTGCCGATGGAGCATCTGGCGCTGGATGCGGGCGGCGCGTCGTTCGACCGCACCAATCTCGGCGACCTGATCGTCAGCCCCGCGTTGATCGCATGGGGTTCGGGCGCGCTGCGCACCGTCGCGGCAATCGAGTTCGTGTTCCCGACCGGCCAGTACGACATGCATGCGGCGCTGAACACCGGCAAGAACTACTACACCGCGCGGCCGGTATTCGGCGTGTCGTGGTTGCCGAACGACAAGGTCGAGGTGTCCGCGAAGATCACGTACAGCTTCAACTCGCCGAACAACGACACGCACTACCACTCGGGGAACCTGTTCCACTTCGACTACTCGGCGAGCTATGCGGTCACGCCGAAGGCGCGGGTCGGCCTGTCGGGCTACTTCATCAAGCAGACGACCGACGACATGCAGAACGGGCAGGCCGTCGGGGGCGACGGCTTTCGCGGACAGGCGTTCGCGATCGGGCCCGGCTTTCGTTACCAGTTCAGCAAGGTCAGTCTGGAAGCGCGCGTCGTGAAGGAGTTTTTCGTGCGCAACCGGCCGGCCGGCGAGGCCGTGTGGGCGAAGGCCGTCATTCCGTTCTGACGCGCCGGCGCGCGCGGCCGGCGCGGCGGGGAATGGGGCGCGGTGCGGCAGTATCTGGCGATGCTCGGCGGGCGTGCCGCATAGGCGCTGCGGCCCGCCCGTCCGGCATCACCTCGTCACGCTTCGTCCATCAACCGGACCTTGACCCGCTTGCCCTTGATCTTCCCCGCATTGAGCTTGCGCAGCGCGTCGTGCGCGACGCCGCGCTCGATCGCGACATAGGTCGAGAACTCGGTCACGTTGATCTTGCCGATCTGCTTGCCGTCGAAGCCGGCGTCGCCGGTCAGCGCGCCGAGCACGTCGCCGGGGCGGATCTTGTCCTTGCGTCCGCCGAGGATCTGCAGCGTCTCCATCGGCGGCAGCAGCGTGCCGTCGCCGGCCGGCTTCAGTTCCGCGAGCGGATGCCATTCGACGTCGCGCTTCTGCGCCTGCTCGATCGCGCCGACGCGGCCCATCTCGTCCATGCTGGCGAGGCTCAGCGCCCAGCCTTCCTGGTCCGCGCGGCCGGTGCGGCCGATGCGGTGCACGTGCACTTCGGGGTCGGGCGTCACGTCGACGTTGATCACCGCTTCGAGTTGCGCGATGTCGAGCCCACGCGCGGCGACGTCGGTTGCGACCAGCACCGAGCAGCTGCGGTTCGCGAACTGGATCAGCACCTGGTCGCGCTCGCGCTGGTCGAGCTCGCCGTGCAGCGCGAGCGCGTGGAAGCCCTGCGCGTGCAGCACGTCGAGCAGGTCGCGGCATTGCTGCTTGGTGTTGCAGAACGCGATCGTGCTGACCGGACGGTAGTGGTTCAGCAACTGGCCGACCGCGTGCAGCCGATCCGTTTCCGCCACTTCATAGAAGCGCTGGCGGATCTTGCTGTCGTCATGGCGTTCCGCGAGCTTCACTTCCTTCGGATTGCGCAGGAACTGCTGGCTCAGCTTCGCGATGCCGTCCGGATAGGTCGCCGAGAACAGCAGCGTCTGGCGCGTCGTCGGGCACATCCGTGCGACCTTCGCGATGTCGTCGAAGAAGCCCATGTCGAGCATCCGGTCGGCTTCGTCGAGCACGAGCGTGTTCAGCGCATCGAGCTTCAGGTTGCCGCGGTCGAGGTGATCCATGATCCGGCCCGGCGTGCCGACGACGATATGCGCGCCGTGCTCGAGGCTCTGCGCCTGCGGGCGCATCGGCGTGCCGCCGCACAGCGTCAGCACCTTCACGTTTTCCTCGGCGCGCGCGAGGCGGCGCACTTCCTGCGTGACCTGGTCGGCAAGCTCGCGTGTCGGGCACAGGATCATCGCCTGCACGTCGAAGCGGCGCGTGTCGAGGCGCGAGAGCAGCGCGAGCGAGAACGCGGCGGTCTTGCCGCTGCCCGTCTTCGCCTGGGCGATCAGGTCATGGCCGGCCAGCGCGATCGGCAGGCTCGCGGCCTGGATCGGCGTCATGTCGACGTAGCCGAGCTGCGCGAGGTTCGCGAGCGCGGCGGGCGTCAGCGGCAGCGCGCTGAACGGCGTGGCGGTCGGTTGGGTCAAGAGAGGTCTCCGAGGTAGGGACGGCCTTCCATCTGCTCGTAGACGACGTTGCCTTCGTCGTCTTCGAAGCGCTCGAGATAGTTGCGGGCGCCGCACAGCGGGCAGCGGAACAGCAGCCCCTGGCCTTCGTCCTTGATGACGACGTCGGACGTTTCCCACTGCGTGCCGCAGCTCTGGTTTCGGCAGGTAAACACGGTCTTTCTCCAGCTGAATTCGGTTGGTGACGCGCCCGGGCGGGCGCGGCAACGGCGGGCGGCGCTCGCGCGGCTCGGGCGCGGGCCGCACCGGCGGTTGCTCGGATTGCGTCGATGCGGGTGATGGATCGGGCGGCGACGGGGTCGCGCGTGCCGCAATTCTAGCGGAAGCGGGCACCCGCGCGGGTGCCTTCACCGTTGCGCATCATGAAAAACGGCCACCCCGAAGGGCGGCCGTGCGAGGCGGCGAACCGGTGCCGGGCGCGTTACAGCGCCATGTCGGCGGCGGCCTTCGCGGCGCGTGCCGGAGTCGCGCCCGTCGCTTGCGACGGCACGTTCACGTCGATCCGCGGCGGCGGCGCGAGTTGCAGCACGTCGCTCGTGTAGGCCCATTCGTCGACGACCTTGGCCGGGCTGTCGTTCAGCTTCGTGCCGTAGCTCGGCACGATCTGGCGGATCTTCTGCTGCCACTCGGGCGTCGCGACCTTGTCCTTGAACACCTTCTGCATCAGGTTCAGCATGATCGGCGCGGCGGTCGACGCGCCCGGCGATGCGCCGAGCAGGCCCGCGATGCTGCCGTCCTGCGCGCTGACGATCTCGGTGCCGAGCTTCAGCACGCCGCCTTTTTTCGGATCGCGCTTGATGATCTGCACGCGCTGGCCGGCTTGCCACAGGCGCCAGTCTTCCTTCTTCGCGTTCGGGAAATATGCCTTCAGCGCGTTGAAGCGGTCGTCGTCCGACAGCATCAGCTGGCCGGCCAGATACTCGACCAGCGGGAATTCGTCGACGCCCACGCGCATCATCGGCGCGACGTTGTGCAGGTTGGTGCTCTTCGCGAGGTCGAAGTACGAACCGTTCTTCAGGAACTTGGTCGAGAACGTCGCGAACGGCCCGAACAGGATGATCTTTTTGCCGTCGATGATCCGCGTGTCGAGGTGCGGCACCGACATCGGCGGCGAGCCGACCGACGCCTTGCCGTACGCCTTCGCGAGATGCTGCTTCACGACGTCGGGGTTGTCGGTCACGAGGAACGAGCCGCCGACCGGGAACGCGCCGTAATCCTTCGCCTCGGGGATGCCCGACGCCTGCAGCAGGCGCAGCGCACCGCCGCCCGCGCCGATGAACACGAATTTCGCGTCGACGGCCTGCGGCGGTTCATCCGAATGCAGCTTGACCCACGACACGTGCCACGTGCCGTCCGCGTTGCGCGAGATCTCGCGCACCTCGCTCGACAGCGACAGCGTGAAGTTCGGCTGCGTCTTCAGGTAGCCGACGAACTGGCGCGTGATCTCGCCGAAGTTCACGTCGGTGCCGATCGGCGTCCAGGTGGCGGCGACCTTCTGCGCGCGGTCGCGGCCTTCCATCATCAGCGGCACCCACTGCTTGATCCGGTCGTAGTCTTCCGAGTACTGCATCCCGCGGAACAGCGGGCTCGCCTGCAGCGCGTCGTAGCGCTTCTTCAGGAAACGGACGTTGTCGTCGCCCCACACGAAGCTCATGTGCGGCGTCGAGTTGATGAACGAATGCGGGTTCTTCAGCACGCCCTGCTTGACCTGCCACGCCCAGAACTGGCGCGAGATCTGGAACGACTCGTTGATCTCGATCGCCTTCGAGATGTCGATCTTGCCGTCCGCCTTCTCCGGCGTGTAGTTCAGCTCGGCCAGCGCCGAGTGGCCGGTGCCCGCGTTGTTCCAGCCGTTCGAGCTTTCCAGCGCGACGCCGTCGAGGCGTTCGACCATCGTCATCGACCAGTCGGGCTGCAGCTCGTGCAGCCATACGCCGAGCGTCGAGCTCATGATGCCGCCGCCCACCAGCAGGACGTCGACCTTCTTCGTATCGGCGGCATGCGCGGACGACGCGGCGACGCACAGCGCGAGCGCCGACAGTATTACCCGTAACGTTTTGATCACAGCAGATCCTCTTTTTCAACTTGAATGCATCGGCTTGCCATCCCGCCCGGCGATGCTCGATCGCGACCGGCTCGCGCATCCGGAGATCCGGAGCGCGAATCCGGAATTCCGGATCGACCCGGTTCGCCGTTGTATTTGCGCACGCGAAATCGTTGCGCAGGACACCTTCGGATCGGCGCCGGCCGGTCATGCCGTTGCGCGCGTCGCAGGCGTGCGCGACGCGCATCGGCCCTTGCCGCAAGCCTCGCCGTTCGGCGTGTCGGGTTGCGTAAAAAGAGGCCGCGCGCGACGCGTCGAGCGGGGGCGGGACAGAAAGGGGCGCGTAATGTAACCGAACTCGATTGGCGTGTCGCCGGTGCCAAATAGCCCTGATTTTCGTGGGGATTTTTACGTGTCCGGGTTTCCGGAATGACGGTGCGCGGTACGGGAAAATCCGCCGGCACGAGGGCGTGCCGCGCATGCGACCGGTGCGCCGCCCGCACCGTCGGTTCTTCATCCGGTCGCGGCGTTGCACCGCGACCGGTTACCCGCGTCACTTCCCGCCGCCGTTCCGGCAGAACTGCTCGTACACCTGTGCGGAATTCGCGAAGCCATGCGCCTTCGCGAGTTCCCACGGACGCTCGCATTGCTGCGTGCGTTCGCACCATGCGTAACCGGCCGAGCCGATGCAGCCGTGCGCATCGCGATCGCCGCCGACGATCGGCGGGGCGGCCTGCGCGGTCTGTGCAGTTTGCGTGTCCTGCGTGTCTTGCCCGGCGACATTGGGCGGGAGCGGCGCAGGCGGTTGCGTCGCGCATGCGCTCAATGCGAGCGCGACGGCGATCGCGGCGGCAATCGACGAGGAAGGCATGAAGGATTTCATTACGTAGCGCTCCATGGGATGACGATCGACAACGGATGCCCGCGCACGGGCGAAGAGGCGTTCACGCATCCGGCACCGGCACGCGCGACGAGAACTTGATCTCGCGTAACGCGAGGCTCGACTGGATCGACGACACGCCGGCCTGTTTTCGCAGCACGTGTTCGACGAATTCCGCATACGCGTCGAGATCGGCCGCGACGACCTGCAGGATGTAGTCGGCCGCGCCGGTGATCTTGTGGCACGACGTCACTTCGTCGTGACGCCGCATCACGTCCTCGAAGTGATCCGAATCCTGGCCCGAATGCATGTTGAACGTGACCTGCACGAACGCGAACACGTTCATCCCGAGCGCGCGGCGGTCGAGGTTCGCCTGGTAGCCGGTGATCACGCCTTCGTCCTCGAGCCGCTTGCGCCGCCGCCAGCACGGCGTGACGCTCAGCGACAGCCGCTCGCCGAGCGTCGCGTTCGACAGCGCGCCGTCTTCCTGAAGCAGGCGCAGCATCGCGCGGTCGACGCCGTCCAGCTCCGCTGAAGCGCGATTTTTGCTCATTCCAGGGTCTCCGTAGGCGGTTTTCTCAAAATTGTACGAAACGAAGAGGTGAAAAGCAAAGCTATTGCCGGTTGGCGTCAATAGACTGTTGCCACCCCTCACAGCCCTCACAGCAACGGTCAACCATGCTCACGGTCTACAGCAGCGATCATCATCTGCATCGCGGCGTCGAACTGAAAGACGGCGCAATCACCGATTCGTTCGAGAATCCCCTTCGCGCCGAAACGGTGCTCGCGCAGGTTCGCGCGGCCGGCCTCGGCGACGTGATCGCGCCGCGCGCGTTCGATCGTGCGAGCTATGCCGGCGCGCACAGCGCGCGTTATGTCGACTTTCTCGCCGGCGCGTGGGACGAATGGACCGCGACCGGCCGCACGTGCCAGGCGCTGCCGCTCGTCTGGCCGGTGCGCGCGATGCCGGCGGCGGCAACGCTGCCCGAATTCATCGACGGCAAGCTCGGCTTCTTCGCGATGGATGCCGGCGCGCCGATCAACGCCGGCACGTGGGACGCGGTGAGCGCGAGCGCGAACTCGGCGCTGACCGGCGCCGACCTGCTGTCGAACGGCGGCGCGCGCGCGGCGTTCGCGCTGTGCCGGCCGCCCGGCCACCACGCGGGCCGCGAATACATGGGCGGCTACTGCTACCTGAACAACGCGGCGATCGCCGCGCAGCACGGCATCGCGAGCGGCGCGGCGCGCGTCGCGGTGCTCGACGTCGATTTCCACCACGGCAACGGCACGCAGGACATCTTCTACGACCGTTCCGACGTGCTGTTCGCCTCGATCCACGGCGAGCCGCCGGTGTCGTACCCGTACTTCTCCGGCTATGCGGACGAGCGCGGCGCCGGCGCGGGCGAAGGCTTCAACCTGAACCTGCCGCTGCCGAAGGGCACGCAATGGCGCACCTACGCGACGGCGCTCGACCAGGCGGCGGCCGCGATCGCCGCGCATGCCCCCGACCTGCTCGTCGTGTCGCTCGGCGTCGACACGTTCGAGCACGACCCGATCAGCCATTTCCGCCTGCGCTCGCCGGACTATCTGCGCATCGGCGAAACGCTCGCGCGCCTGAACCTGCCAACGCTGTTCGTGATGGAAGGCGGCTACATGGTCGACGAAATCGGCATCAATGCGGTGAACGTGCTGCTCGGATTCGAAGGGCGCGCGTGAGCGCATCTCGCGTTGCCTCCTCTGAACGAGGGTCCTGATCATCAACGAAGAGCGATAACGAAGGAGACGAACATGAATCGGCATCAGAAGAAGACGGCATGTGCGGCCGCGGTCGGGCTGGCGTGCGCACTGTCCGCGGTTTCCGCGCGGGCGGATGAAATCGTGCGCATCGGGCACGTCGCGCCGCTGACCGGCGCGATCGCGCACCTCGGCAAGGACAGCGAGAACGGCGCGCGGCTCGCGGTCGAGGAAATCAACGCGAAGGGGCTCGTGATCGGCGGCAAGAAGGTCACGCTGCAGCTCGACGCACAGGACGACGCGGGCGATCCGCGCCAGGCCACGCAGGTCGCGCAGCGGCTCGTCGACGACAAGGTGGTCGGCGTGGTCGGCCACCACAACTCGGGCACGTCGATTCCGGCGTCGCGCGTCTATCGCGACGGCGGCGTTGTGCAGATCTCGCAGGCCGCGACCAACCCGATGTACACGCAACAGGGTTTCAAGACGACCTATCGCGTCGTCGCGACCGATGCGCAGCAGGGGCCCGCGCTCGCCAGTTACGCGGCGAAGAACCTGGGGATCAGGACGGTCGCCGTGATCGACGACTCGACCGCCTACGGGCAGGGCCTCGCGACCGAGTTCGAGAAGGCCGCGAAGGCGTCGGGGATGAAGGTCATCTCGCACGATGCGACCAACGACAAGGCGATCGACTTCCGCGCGATCCTCACGAAGATCAAGGGCGAGAACCCCGACGCGATCATGTACGGCGGCATGGACGCCACCGGCGGCCCGCTCGCGAAGCAGGCGCGCCAGCTCGGCCTGCGCGCGAAGGTGCTCGCCGGCGACGGCGTGTGCTCGACCGACCTGCCGAAGCTCGCGGGCCCGGCGTCGGACAACGTCGTGTGCTCGGAAGCCGGCATCGCGCTCGAGAAGATGCCCGGCGGCGCGGCGTTCGTGAAGCGCTACGAAGCGCGCTACCATCAGCCGATGCAGGTGTATGCGCCGTTCTCGTACGACGCGGTGTACATCATCGTCGACGCGATGAAGCGCGCGAATTCGACCGATCCGGCGAAGGTGCTGGCCGCGATGCCGACGACCGACTATCACGGCGTGATCGGCGAAACGAGCTTCACGCCGCAGGGCGACCTGAAGCACGGCGCGATCTCGGTGTTCACCTACAAGAGCGGCAAGAAGGCGCTGCTCGACATCGTCAGGATGTAATGGCGACGGGGCGCGCCGCGCCCCGTTGCGTCACGATGCCTGTGCGCGACGCGCTTCCGCCGGCGGCCGCTGCTGCTGTTCGACGTCGTGCACGATATGCAGCTCGCGCGTGCGGATCGGCAGCGCGCAGTCCGCATCGGCGAGCGTCTTGCGCACCTGGCGCGCGAGACGCCAGCGCATCGCCCAGAACTTGTCGGTATGCGTCCACACGCGCATGTTCGCGATCGCCGTGCTGTCGTCGAAGCGCATCACCATCACGTCCGGCGCGGGATCGTGCAGCACGTCGGGGTCGGCCGCGGCCAGCGCGCGCAGCGCGTCGAGTGCGCGATCGATGTCGTCGTGCACCGACACTTCCACTTCGAGATCGAGGCGGCGCGTCGGATTGCGCGTGTAGTTGCGGATCGCGCTGCCCCACAGCGCGCTGTTCGGGACGTACTCGCAGATGCCGTCCGGCTTCGTGAGCCGCGTCATGAAGAGCCCGACCTCGTCCACCGTTCCCGCGACGCCCGTGCCGCCGTCGATGTAGTCGCCCACCTTGAACGGCCGCAGCAGCAACAGCATGATGCCGGCCGCGATGTTCTGCATCGTGCCCTGCAGCGCGAGCCCGATCGCGAGGCCGGCCGCGCCGAGCACCGCGACGATGCTCGCGGTCTGGATGCCGAGCTGCGACAGCGCGCCGACGATCGCGACGATGCGGATGCCCCACACGGCGACGTCGCAGAGAATCGGCCGCAGCGTGTCGTCGACGCGCTCCTTGTTCGCGAGCAGGCGGCTCAGCCAGTTGCCGATGCGCTTCGATAGCCACCAGCCGACGACGAGCAGCGCGAGCGCGCCGCAGAGCCTGATCGAGAGCGTGGACAACGCGTTCCACAGGAACGTCCAGCGTTCCGGATGAAGATGGTCGAGAAACATGACGGGATTCCGGTTTGAAGAAGGAGCGTGCGACACGCAGCGTGTCGGCAGCCCTCGACTGTACACGGCATGCCGAGTGTCGCGCGAGCGCAGGAGGCCGGATTTCCGCGCGTTCCGGCGATGCAATCGCGATTTCGTTCGAGTACTAAGCCGATATCTGAAAAAATAGGATTGGTCCTATTTAGTGAAGCAGGGCGCGTCGATACACTCGATTCCTCATTGCCGGATCGCGATGATCGTTCCTCCGCGAGATCCGGCGCTTTCCCGATTTTTCATTGATAGCGAGTGACGACGCGATGCGGTTCGACCTGTGTTTACGTCTCGCACGCGAACGAGGTCGTTGCGCGCCACGCGGCGCCATCCGCTTGCCGAATCGCCGCGCGCTGCTGCGCGGTGTCGTCGCGGCGGCGTGGCTTGCCGGCGCGCAGGGCGCGGTGGCGCTGGCATCATCCGGCGCCGCGCCGGTCATGCCCGCGCTGGCGCAGGCGGCCGACCTCTTCGACGTGCCCTTTTTCAATTCCGCCCGCACCGTCTGGGGCGGCCTGCTCGCCTCGACGGCGGTGCCGCGTGTCGTGCATGCGCCGGATGCGGCGGGTGCGCGGACGGACGATCGACCGGGCGCATTCGTCGTTCGTGCCGGCGCATGCGCGCCGTATGTCGTGCTCTGCGATGCCGCGCGCGATGCGATCGAGCGCGATTACGCGGGCCGCTTCGACTACGGTTTTGCATCGCCGTTGCCCGCGATCGGCGTGCCGTTCGCATGGGCGTCGCGCGATGCGGGTCTGGCATCGGCCGAGCCGTTCGTGCTCGCGGAGCCGGCGGGCGGCGCGCGGGTCGGCGCGATCGCCGGCAGCCTGCGTGCTTCGCTCGCGCGTGCGGATCTGCCGGCCGGCGTCGCCGCACAGGTCACGCGCATGCTGGCCGGTCGGCTCGACCTGAAGCAGCAGGGTGCCGTGGGCGATACGTTCCGCGTGGCCTTCGAACCGGCTGACGACGCATCGTTATCCGGCGCCCCGCGCGTGACCGCGCTCGATATCCGCTTTCGCGGCCAGCGCGTCGCGGCGGTGTGGTTTGCCGCCGATGCGCGGTCGCCGGGCGCTTACTACGATCTCGACGGCGTGCCGCTCGCCGGCACCCGGTTCGCGCTGCCGGTCAGCGCGACGCGCACCAGTTCGCGTTTCGGCACGCGCGTGCATCCGGTGACGGGCGCGCGTCATGTGCACTCGGGCGTCGATCTCGCCGCGCCGACGGGCCGCACGGTCCGTGCATCGGAGCGCGGCGTCGTGTCGTTCATCGGCACGGAGCCGGGCGGCTACGGCAAGTACGTGGTGGTGCGGCACGACGGCGGCTATGCGTCGTATTACGCGCATCTGTCGGCGTTCGAACCGACGCTGCGTACCGGCATGCGGATCGCGCGCGGGCAGCGCGTGGGGGCGGTCGGCAGCACCGGGACGGCAACCGGGCCGCATCTGCATTTCGAAGTGCGGCGGCACAACCGGCCGGTCGATCCGGTCGCGCTGGTGCGGGCCGCGAAGGAGGGCGCGCTGAAGGGGCCGCAGCGCGTGGCGTTCGAGCGTGTCGCGAAGGGCGCACGCACGCAGCTGGCGTCGGCTGCGTGGTCGCAGCCGGTGGTGGCGGAGCAGCGGGGCGCGTCGTCGGCCGGCTGACTGCTTTCCTCGTGAAGGGGCGGCAACGGGCCGGTTAAATGAAAAAGCCACCGAATTTCGAGCGCGCGCGTTGCTTGCACGATACGCCTAATCTCGAAATTGAGTGCTGGTCAGGTGTATCAGGTCGGCGCAATGCGATATTGGCTGCAAGAATCAGTCTCGTCCGATAGGCACCGAGGCAACGGGTCACTATGCTTGCGCGGGTGCGGTGCCGGTGGAGTGCCCTGTTCATGTTCGGAGTGAGTCGGTCAACGATCTTCGCCGGCGCCGCACCTCCTCCCGGTTGCGATCCGGCTTCGGCGTGGGCGTTCGGTGGTGGCCGGTGGGCGCGGCCACGACAGAGAAAGACGATGTTGAAACAGCACGCTGCCATATGCGAGCGCCGAGCGCCTGCGCCGAAACCGGGGCAAGACGATGAGCGCAGCATTTGCTTGCTCGGCTTAGCCAGTGTCCATGCTGCGGGCGTGTCAGCAACGTATTACCTTCACGACACAGTAAGACTATGCCAGACGTCAGAAAAGTGCCGTATTACGAAATCAAGACGTCGTCGATTCCATTCTCGCTGCCGAAGTGGAAGGAGCACGCTGGCGCTAACGGATGCATTCCTTTGAATACACCGCAAGGTGTTTGCATGGACAGGCTTGCTCCTGGCGAACCCAAGCTTTTCAAGCTTCTAGATCCCAAGCCATCGACGCATGAGTCGATGAAAACACCGGAGCCAGCAAAGGCTCCGCCAGCAAAGCAGGCCACACCTCCCAAGCCGTCCGAGTCAGTCGACGCAGAAGACTGCGAAAATCCTCCTCCCTTTGACTTACTGGATGTCCCTGAGGCAATGCAACGAATGAAATGGCCTGTTGCGGCCAAGCTTGCCAGGCGATGGTTTGGTGGCCCCAAGCACGTTTGGGATAACAGCTTCAAGACGAACCAGCCGTTTGACAATACCACCGTCACCCTTGAGTGGGCCCTCAAGTTTGGGAAGGTCAAGGCACGATATAGTCAGCTCATCTCGAAAAATATCTACAACGAAAATGCCAGAGCAAGGTTGAAAGATCTGCTGCATCGCGTGGTAAGAGAAAAATTCAGATCTTCGGTGGATTTTGATTTTCAGACGGTTGATGACAAAGGCAATCTCGTCGAGTTTTGCAAGAAGTGGCAATTTCAACTGGTGAATGTGTCCAGCTTCGATACAACGGGAGGTGTCCCGTATGCACCCACGGACCTGACGGCAGCGCTGGCGAACTTCAACATCTATGCTGCCATTGGACGGGCGGAGTTTTCTGGAGATAGGTATTATAAATACAATAATCGTGAAAAAACAAAATCCTACTGCGCCGACTTGACTGCATCCATAACGCATATCTACGTATACATAAAGGATAGCTACTCCTTTAATGATGAAAAGTCGCCGTCAAGCAGTCAGTATTTGGGGCACTGGAATAAAAGTGGCATGATTATTACGAATGGAGGAAGAATCAGGGGGTTTCTATATCGGAGCGGCGTCAACTCGAACCTCGGTGATTCTCTCGATGTTGAGTCGACGATTAACTGGAAATATCTGATTAACGATTTTCTTGATAAACCGATAGATACACGAAAAGGTGTTGTTAAGAAATTCAGGGCGTGCGATGTGCACTATCCAGTTTTCAACAAAACCTATAGTGATTGGAGGGTGAAGCATAATCGCGGAGAGGATTTTGTGATATATTCCAATCTGCAATATCTCAAATTGGCCATTCCCATAAAATTTAGTTTGGGTGAAATATGCAGATCGCCAGAAAAAATGTAATCGCGGTCGCGCTTGTTTTGGTAGCGATAATTTCGACTCTCGCGTTGCGGAGCTCATATGAGGGCTGCGCGATTTATACGCAGGATCTTAACGGGGGAATGAGAGAGTTCGGTGGCGAGAAGTATGAAATTGAACTATGTGGGGCGCGCCGCTTTCTTGGCGACGGCGATGAAATTCGACTTCAGGTATTGGGTTCGGCAGGGGATGTTTTGGTCGAGAGATTTTTTGCGGTGCGCACAATTAACGATGCAGCACCCAGGGAACTGGAGTACGGGGACGACACTATTTTTTACTACGACCAGTCGAAGTCGTCCCCGTTGCGCTTCATTGCCATGCCGCCATCCAGGATGGACTGGTTGACGGCGAGAATACCCTTGCTACAACGACTGATCGCGGTCTTTTCATGAGATTGAGAATCAGAGAGCAATGGATTGAGCGGTGAAGGCGCTCCCCATCATCCTCAGAACTGCTGCAGGCGCTGTCGCCGCGTCCTTGGCCGGTGCCATCGCATAGGCGGATTCCCTCGCCATTCCTACCTACTACGAGGCCTGCCCGCTATTCAAAAAATCACCGGCCACGTCGGCCTCCGGGGCGCGTCTCGCTAGAACGACAAATGTGCGCGCCACCGATGACATATAGACCGGCCGACACCCTCACGGGCACCCCTTCCGCCGTGGGCGGCAACACGTATTCCAGCGGTACGACGATCACGAAAGGTACGCTGTCGGTGGCAGTCGATAATGCATTCGGTATATCTTCAGGAAACCTGAATTTCGATGGCGGCACGCCGCGACTCGGCAGTGAGCATCAGTGCACGATTACCGGGAATGAGAGCGTGCGGTGAGCGTGGTGATCGGATGGCGGCGAAGGCGATACGTTGACCGGCGGATCGGCACGGGCATTCGATCGTTTTTGCAGGGGCGCGACCCCGGATTGCCGCCGTGCGATCGATGCGAGCAGAACGGATGACTTTGTCGCCATCCTGCGCTACGCTCCCAACTCCGATACCCCGAGTCGCAATATCATGTCGTTCATCAGCACCGGCGTCGAGTATGGCCTGCATTGCCTGCTCTATCTCGCCGACACTTCCACCGGCGTGCGCGATGCGAGCGTGCGCGATCTGGCCGAGATGCAGGGCGTGTCCGTCGATTACGCGGCGAAGCTGTTCACGCGTCTCGCGAAGGCCGGGATCGTCGTCTCCAGCGAGGGCATTCGCGGCGGCTTCACGCTGGCGAAGCCGGCGCGCGACATCTCCGTGCAGGACGTCGTCGCGGCGATCGACGGCGACAAGCGGCTGTTCGACTGCCGCGAGGTGCGCGGCCAATGCGCTGTGTTCGAAGGCGACGCACCCGCGTGGGCCACGCGCGGCACCTGTTCGATTCATGCGGTGATGCAGGTGGCGGAGCAGGCGATGCGCGCGGAGCTCGAGAAGCAATCGCTCGCCGATCTCGCCGCGCGCGCCTGGTCGAAAGCGCCGGCCAGCTACGGCCCGAAAGTGATCGACTGGTTTGCCGATCGCGCCGCGAGCCGCGGCGGCGAGCGCTGAGTCGCGCCATGGTGGCGCGACTCAGCGCGACAACCCGCGG
The DNA here is from genome assembly GCF_902498995.1 of Burkholderia anthina. Classification (GTDB taxonomy): domain Bacteria; phylum Pseudomonadota; class Gammaproteobacteria; order Burkholderiales; family Burkholderiaceae; genus Burkholderia; species Burkholderia anthina. Next base: position 88,949 of record NZ_CABVLY010000002.1, on the reverse strand, counting down.
AGCGCGTTTGCCGCCGCCCGCGCATTGTCGGCGCCGGCGCGCCGCTCAGGCCACGACGATCCGCAGCGGATCCGCGGCGGCCAGCGCTTCCGCGCGATCCGCACGCGGCGGATAGATCCACTCGGAATTGATCCGGTGTTTGAGCTGCTTCGCTTCCGCGCCCGTCAGCTTCACTTCGCGCTCCCAGCCTTCTGTATAAACCGCGCCCCACGGGCCGAGGTCGAGGCACGTCACGTACTTCGGCTGACTGTACGGAATCTGCTCCAGCCCCAGCAGGTCCGCCGCCGCGTTGTGCCCGGCCGAACGGCCCAGGTTCATCGCGTGCTGGCACGACATCATCGTATGGTTGCCGTCGTCGTCGGTTGCCGCATACGCGACGTCGCCCGTCGCATAGACGCCCGGCACGCCGTCGACCGCGAGGTTGCGATCGACGTGCAGGCGCCCTGTTGCGTCCCGGCGCCCCGGAATCTGTTCGGTCAACGTGCTCGCACGCAGGCCGGCCGTCCAGATCACGGTATTCGACTCGATACGTTCGCCGTGCGCCGTCGTGATGCCGCTCGCGTCGACCGATGCGACACCGTCTCCGAGCTTCCACGTCACGCCGAGCGTGCGCAGCGCTTCCTCGATGACGGGCCGCGGGCCCGCGCCCAGATCGGGGCCGATCGCGTCGCTGCGCTCGACGATCACGACCCGCACGTCCGTCTCCTCGCCCAGCGCGGCGCGCAGGCGCGTCGGCATTTCCGCGGCCGTTTCGATGCCCGTGAAGCCGCCGCCCGCGACCACGATCGTATTGCGCGCCGCTGACGCCGGCTGTTGCGCGAGCGCGCGCAGATGGGCTTCGAGCTCGACGGCCTCGTCGGTCTGGTCGACGCTGAACGCATGTTCCGCCAGCCCGGGAATCGCCGGGCGGAACAGTCGGCTGCCGCTCGCCAGCACGAGGCGATCGTAGTCGAGCGTCGACGCTTCGCCGTCCATGCGTTGCACGTCGACAGTCCGGCGCGCCACGTCGATGCGCGCGACCGTGCCCTGGACGAACTTCACGCCGACCGCATCGAAGATTTCTCCGAGCGGCGCGCGGAAGTTCGCCGGGCCTTCCTCGTAAAGGCGCGGCCGAACGTGCAGATGGGCATCCGGCGCCACCACGGTAATTTCCACGTCGGTCCTGTGCTGCTCGTCGAGCAAGCGTGCCGCGCTCAGCGCGCTCCACATGCCGGCGAAGCCGGCCCCGATAACAAGAATGCGATTTGCCACTGTTCAACTCCGGTTGAGTGATGCCTGAGGCCGGTGGAACACCGGCCTTGTCTGATGCATCGATGCGCTCGATAACTACGATTCTATGAGTCGTAGTTATCGAGCGCAAGTCCTGTGTTCGGAACAGGCAGCTGAAAAATCGGGGAATGACCCGACGAGAGGTCGCGGCGAGAACAGGGTGTTGCGTTGCCGTGAGGGCGGTCGACGCGCGGTCGCACGAGTCGCGCAGCCTTGCTGCGGCGGGCCGGATGTGCCGATTTGCCACGGCGGCAGGAAGCATGCGCAGAGGCAGGTACGGCGTACCCGCGCAAACCGCCACGCCGGGCGGCGTGGCGAGGGTCGGTTGGCCGGGTGCGGCTCTTAGCCCAGCGGCCAGTTCAGGATCGCGATCCCGTCGTTGTAGTCGCCATCGGTGCCGTCCTCCGAGCCGACGAGCCCGAAGTAGGTCTTCTTGAAGATGTCGACCTGGCGCGAACCGATCTTCGACGGCTTGCCGTTCGCCGTCACGACCACGCGCACCTTCCCCTTGCCCGAGTTCAGGACTTGCGTGTTGAGGTTCACGTCCTGCGTGCCCGCGCCCTGGAACGTCGCGGCCGGTTTCGCGTTGTCGTCGACATAGACGTCGATCGTCTGCTGCGCGGACGAATTGACGAGCGCGGTCACGCCGAACGCGATGTTCGGCGGCAGGTTGAAGACGCCGTCGCGTTCGCCACCACCGGTGGTGGCGGGATCGGGCTGCACGGGTTGCGGCGTCGCCTTCAGGAAGTAAGTGACCACTGCGCCGACACCGAACTTCGCCGCTGCGGCGGGCAGCACGCCGGGCGCGCCGGCCCACGTCACCGTGCAGGCGACCACCTGTCCCGCCGCATCGGTCTTCACCTTGTTCTGCCAGCTGCCGACGTCGAAGCTGTACGGGATCGTCGCGATGTCGACGAACACGTCGTATTGCGGCAGCTTCTCGACGAGTTGCGCGGTCATGAACTGACGCATCCGGTCGAGCACCGCCTGATCGCCGTTCGATTGCACGGCGGTGGCGTCGTTGCCGGCGAGTTGCAGGAGCGCGTACAGGTCGTCATGGGTAAACGGTTGTTGCATGTCGTCCTCGTCTGATGGAATGTCCGTCTGTATGCGGCCGGTGAACACGTTTACCGGGCCGCGTGTGCGGCAATACGTGGAACAGCAATTAATCGGCGATACGTTGGCCCCGTCGCCATTGCGATGCGGGCCGCGGGGCTGACGTGCCCCGGGAGGCCGGCATCGACAGGTTGTTTCAGCCGATCGGCCACTGCAGCACGACGATGCCGTCGTTGTAGTCGCTGTCGTGACCGTCTTCCGATACGACGATCCCGAAATTGACCGTGTATGCCGAGCCGTTTGATTTCTTGCCGGTGATCGGCGCGAGCCGCGCGTCGGTGGCCGACGTCTTGCCGTTCACCGTCACTTCGAAGCGCAGCTTGCCGTTACCCGAATTCAGCGTGGCTTCGCGCGGGCCGTCGCGCGTGGTGAGCTTGTGATAAGCCGCCGGTTCCTTGCTGTCGCCGATGAACAGCTTGATGTGCTGCTGCTCGGCGGCATTCGCGAAGAAGATCGCGCGGAAATCGGTGTTCGGCGGAATCGAAAACTCGCCGGCACGGTTCGAGGACGTTTGAGAGTCGGCCATGCTTGCCTCCTGATAGAAGATGGATAACGCGTATCACCGTGTCGCGCAAACGTTTGCCGTTTCAAACACGGTTCGGCCAGCATGGCGAAAAATAAATAAAAAAATATTCGGCCTGGCGTGGAATGGATTCAGAAAATCGAACGCCGAAATGGTCCGATTCAATGATGCGAATTTCAGCGATGGTCATTCGATATATTTTCGAAACTATATCGACGCATGCTGCGATTTCCTGAATGACGGGTGAACGTGCAGGCGGGAATGGTGGGGAAATCCGGTTTCGGCGCAGGCGCTCGGCGCTCGCATATGGCAGCGTGTTGTTTCAACATCGTCTTTCTCTGTCGTGGCCGCGCCCACCGGCCACCACCGAACGCCCACGCCGAAGCCGGATCGCAACCGGGAGGAGGTGCGGCGCCGGCGAAGATCGTTGACCGACTCACTCCGAACATGAACAGGGCACTCCACCGGCACCGCACCCGCGCAAGCATAGTGACCCGTTGCCTCGGTGCCTATCGGACGAGACTGATTCTTGCAGCCAATATCGCATTGCGCCGGCCTGATACACCTGACAGGCACTCAATTTCGAGATTAGGCGTATCGTGCAAGCAACGCGCGCGCTCGAAATTCGGCGGCTTTTTCATTTAACCGGCCCATTGCCGGGCCCATCACGAGGAAAGCGTCATGACGAAACCCGATTCCCTGAAAGGCGACATCAAGGGCCAGGCCCAGGAGGCCGACCGCCACAACCTGGCGCGGCCCGCCGTGAACGGCGCGCTATGGGCGCGCGGACTGACGACGCAGCGGGTCGCCGATCTGTTCAGGACGCTGCCGGGCCTGCCGGGGCACTGGATGCAGTTGCAGAACGAGGTCAATGCCGGGAATCGCTATTTCTACGGCGTGCAGAACGGCCATCAAACGACCGACGAAGGGAAGGAACTGATCCGCTGGATCGCCGATGCGGTGGTCAGCGCCGCACAGAAGGCGGGGTTCGATTTTCCGCTGCAGCAGCTTCGGTTCGCGGCCGATACGGGGTGGCTCAAGCTGCAGCGCGTGTCGGGGCGCGTGATGGTGCTGTCGCGGCCTTGATGCGAACGAGGTACGCGAGACGTCGAATTCACCTCGCCGCGTGACCGAACAGTCTCGGATCCAGCGTGAAAGGTTCAGTGCGAACGACCTTGACGGCGCTCATGTCAGGATGCGTCGGATTCAGCAGCAGATTGGCATCGGTCGGACATATGACCGACGGCACGCGTATCACCAGTTGTTTGCCTGCCTCGAGCCATTGCCGACCCAATTCCGTCGTGGATTCAGGATCGCACGTCAGGTCTGCCCAGTCATCCGGTAGCGTAGGGGCAAACGCCTCGCTGCAAGCGGCATTCGGCACCTCCAGGGCCACCAGGTGATATCCACCGGTCGGCATCAAGCCGGCCGTGTGTACCAGCGCCTCCAGCAATGCAGTCGATGCGTGCGCACACGTATACGCGACGCGCATGCCGCGCGGGTTCCAGCACCCGCCTGCCAGTGCGGCGCCATTCCCGCTCAGGTCGTCGGCCCGGTAATAGCCGCGCCGCTCCTCGGCGAGCCGATAAACTCTCATGCGCCAATTCCGTGAATGACCCGCATCAGGAGCTCTCGTACGCGGTCATATCCCGGCTGTGAATCCAGTACTTCGAGCGGCCGCAGCCCGGTCAGCTCGGCATGTGGCAACTGCATCCATTCCGCGGCCAGCCCCTCGCTCTCGAATACGTCGACCGCAAGCCGGAAGACGTACAGTACGCGCGCGACGCGATCCGATTCCGCAGGCGAAAGACGCTCCGTTCGCGCGATCTTGCGCAGGATCGTCGAGCTCGGGAGACCGAGACTCGAGAGCAAGGTCTGGACGGGCACATGCAACAGATCCTTCGCGACGCGGTCGATGATGCTGGACGCCATGCCTTCACGAATCTGCCGACGCTGTTCGAGCGCATCGAACTGGCCGAAGAACAGCGCGATATCGGGGGCGTGAGCGGCGAATTGCCGCTTGCCGGCCAACGGCTTGGCTGCCTTCGTCGCAGTCGGGCGATCGGTCGTATGACGGCCGGCGGGGGGATTCCTCGCCATGGCGAGATGACGCTCAAATGAGAATTTATAAGTTCTCGTTTGAGAGGTATTCGAATGGGAGTCAAGATTTTCTCGTTTGGGAATCATGCGGGTGCTCCAGAAGTAGGGGCCATCGACGCGCGGCGCTCGCTTGCAGAATCAGTCTGGCCTGATTGGCTGTAACGATCGTTCACGTTAAATTGAACAGGGGTGGTGCCGGACGGGCTTCGGCGGCGGTCGAGCCCGACCGCCGCACACGGGTGCTTTCGTCTACCTCCCCGGCCGTCAACCCGAAACCGTGACGCCTGCCGACTGCGAGTGCCCCGCATGCCGCACCACGATTTCCACCTGCTGACCAAACGACACCAGCGTCAACAGCAGTTGCTCCAGCGAAACGTTTCGAAGTCTGGCGCGTTGCTCCGGGGTGACGGTCGGCGCGGCCATCTCGGCGAGCGCCGCAGTCTCTTCCTCGGTCAGGCCGCGCGACGCGATCATTGCGTTGAGCTTCAGCACAAGTTTCGACTTGGCGGCCAGTATGCCGGCGTCGAGGTCACGGTCGAGGTCGGCCGGCATGTCGTCAGCGCGTCGATATGCGTGATTGCGATTCATCGCACCACCTCCGTCATCGTCGAAAATTGCTGCGATCCCGTCGCGCGATCGATATCGGCGCGTCCATCGCTCCCGCAGTCACCGCCGAGGTTCGCGTCGAGCGGCGTGATCACCAGCCGCCTGTTCGACACATCGACCCGCAAGCATTGCCCGGGCGCGAAACCCGCTTCCTCGATCCATCGGCTGGACAGCTTCATCCAGAGATGGAGAACAGGCGGCGCCTCATCGTCGAACCGGATGGACGGCGGCGTGCGGCGGTTTTGAAACGACTCCTGAACGGAGACGAAACCATCCTCGTAAAGCGGTGGTGCGCTATGATTCGCGTCAGCCATGGTCAACTCTCCTTGGTTGAGTTGGTTGTGGTCAGCGGCTCGCAGGTGCGTGAACACCTGCGAGCCGCGCTCGTTTACGCCACGGATTTCGATCGTCATCCCGTCACATAATTCGCATTGCGAAATGACTTGGTCGGCCGCGCGGAAACGTGGAACCACTTTAGCTGAGATTGGCTGCTGTCTGATATCGGTCTTGTACGGTTTTATCGATATTGGCCATTCGACCTATGTCCTGCATCCTTGCGATTCAACGATTCCAGCGACATCGCGCCAGCCAGCCGCATCGTCACTTCATCGCAGATGTGTCAGGAAACGTGTCGGCCGATCGCCCCGCCCCGCCCGCCGCCCGTCGCCCGCCGCACAAGGATGTCTCCGCGCGTTGCCGATACCGTTCGAACTCGCGTGCGAACGCCACAGCATCCCCCGCCAGCGCCAGCACTTCCATCGATGCGCCGGTCGCGTTCGCGATCCGGCAGATCTACAGTCGCGCGCCGACGCTCGCGCGCTATCTCGGCAGCGACGGGACGAAGGTGGCGTTGTGGGTGTCCGCGTTTCTGCTGCTGTGCGCGGGCGTGCGGATCATGCTGACGGGGCCGGCGGGGTGACGTTCCGTGCGGCCGCGGCACGAATCGGCCGTCGAGCCTGTCGTCGATGCCGACCGCTCCGGTGATCGACATCCTGCATCGATCCCGCACCGCGCAGGATGCGCCGATCGCGAAAGCGTGGCGTACGCGTCGTCAGGGCCCGACACGCTGTGCCAGCGCATCCTTCAGCCGCGCGGCCGTGATCTCGCCCATGTGCGATTCGACGAGGTTGCCCTTCGCGTCGAAGAACAGCGTCGTCGGCAAGCCGCGCGACCCGTACGTGTGCATCGCATGCAGCGTGCGATCGAGCAGCACGTGATCGAACCGCAAGCCCTTTTGCGCGAGGAACGCGCGCACGGTTTGTGCATCTTCGCCCTGGTTGACCATCAGCACCGTGATGCCCGGATGATCCTGCTGCGCCTGTGCGAGGATCGGCATTTCGCGCTGGCACGGCGGGCACCACGTCGCCCACAGGTTCACGACGACGGGCTTGCCGACGAAACCTTGCGGCGCCACGGGCGTTGCATCGAGCGCTTCGAGCCGCAACGCGGCGAGCGGCGGCGCGCCGCGCTGCAGCGTCGCGAGCGTGCCCTGCGCGATGCCCCATGCGGCGAGCCCCACGACGATGCCGGCTGCTACCGGGCGGCGCAGCGCCGGCAGACGCCGCAGCCGCCATGCGGCGAACACCAGCGCGGCCACGATGCCGATGCGCCAGTCGAAGCCGCCGTCGCCGAGCGCGATGATCGATCGCGGTGCGGCCGCATAGTCGCGCCACCATTGCGCGACGTAGCCGACACGCGCGGCGATCAGCCCGAGCAGCAGCACGTCGAGGATCAGGCCCGACGCCGTCTTGTGCTGGCCGTCCGGCGGGCGGCGCTGCATGAAGCGCGCGACGAGCCACGCCAGCAGCGCGGCGGCGGCGACCGCGACGACGCGGATCGAAAAGGGACCGATGCTCAACATGGGAAGGAAAGGCTGGAGGATGGAGGAGCGGCCGGCAAGGGCGATGTCGCCGCCGGTCGTGTCGCGTTTCGACCCCGCGTCAGGCGCAGGGGTTCCCGGTTTTTCCCGCGTCAGCGCGCGACGCGCATCGTCGGCATTCAGGACGACATCGCTTTCATGCCGGCGTCCCGAGTATCGGGCACGCGCGCGCCGGTCACATCCCGTTGCCGTCGGAGCGGGGCGCCGAGCCGCCGAGTCGGTACGCGGTGAAGAACTCGGCCCATGGCGAACCGGCGGCAACCGGCACGTGCAGCGCCGACGTCCGCTGTTTCAACGCGGTAAACACGTCGTTGATGCGCGCGGTCTGCGCGGGATCGCTGAACGGCCGCGGCCGCACCCGGCCGGCTGCGAACGCACCGTAGGCGATCGCGAGCAGGCGCGCACTGTCGTCGAACGAGAAGATCGAGCCGTTGATCGCTTCGACGAGGCGCGGCCGGTCCTCCTCGCGTGACGCGGCGAGGCATTGGTACACGATTGCCGATACCTCGTGCAGATCGTTCGCGCGCAGCAATGCCGGCAGCTTCGACGCGATCCGGTCGGCCTGTTCTTCCTGTACGGCCTTGCCGAAGTCGAGCACGGCGGCCATCGGATTGCTGTCCTGCTTCGCGCGATCGAGCGCCGATACCTGCGCCGCGACCGCCGCTTGCGCGTCGTCCGCGGGAGCGGCTTGCAGTACCGCCGCCACCTGCTGTTGCCATTCCGGAAAAATCATCCGCACGTTGCCGAACTGCTCGCCGCCCTGTGCGGCGGAATTCCACCGGTAGACGATCGTGCCGCCGTGAATGAACGGCGAATACAGATGCTCGGGCGTTTGCGGCAGCGGCCGCCGGTTGATCGCCAGCCACGCGAGCGTCAGCCAGTCGTAACGGCCGGTGGCCGGCACCGACGGGCTCGAACTCGCGACGACCTGCCACGTGCCGCGGTTCGCATAGCGGCGGCGTGCGTCGGGCACCGCGACGGTCTGCTGTTTCGCGGTGTCGAAGTAAGTATTGCCGGTGACGATCGCGCCGCTGTCCCTGGCCGGCGTGAGGGTGGCGATGACCCACGACGCACCGTCGGGCGAACGATAGTCGGACGGCTGCAGCGTGGCGACGTCGTGCACCATGCGCGTTTCGGCGGCGACGGTGCCCGGCGGGAGATTGGCGGGACCGGAGACGATGCTCGGCATGGATTTTCCTCGAAATCGGGTGCGTATCGTCGAGCGGCGACGAGGCGCGATGAAGCACGGGATTTTCTCGTAACTGTAGAACGTCGCCGCCGGAAACGGAAACCGGCCGGCGCTCGAGCCGCACGCACGCGCGGCCGCTTCGGCTTACCATCGGCTCCTGGGCCAACACGCCGAACATCGAACGAACCCCGGACCGACGCGCCGATGACCGACACGAAAACCATCACCGAACACTGGACGTACGTTGCCGACCAATGGATCGACTGGGCCGGCAGGCCGGGCCACGATGCGTTCTGGAAATATCGCGAGGGGCTTGCCGCGTATATCGGCCGCGGAACCGGCCGCGCGCTGGAGATCGGCTGCGGCGAGGGTCGCGTGAGCCGCGAGTTGAAGGCGCTGGGCTATGACGTGACGGCGAGCGATGCGGTTCCCGCGATGCTCGACGCCGCGCGTCGTGCCGATTCCGCGCACCGCTACGCGCTTGCCGACGCCGCATCGCTGCCGTTCGATCCAGCCAGCTTCGACATCGTGATGGCGTACAACGTGCTGATGGATCTCGACGACATGCCGGCTGCGCTGCGCGAGGCGCGCCGCGTGCTGAAGCCGGGCGGGCTGCTGTTCGTGTCGCTCGTGCATCCGTTTCGCGATCGCGGCCGCTTCGCGGGGCCGCAGCCCGACGCGCCGTTCGTGCTCGACGGCACGTATTTCGGCCGCGCGCATTTCGAGGGCGTGGAAACGCGCGACGGGCTGTCGATGCACTTCGCGGGCTGGTCGCTGCCGCTTCAGGCGTACATGGATGCGCTGGAGGCGGCCGGCTTCGCGATCGTGTCGCTGCGCGAGCCGCCGCCCGACCGCGCGGATACGGACCCGTTGAAGCAGTGGTCGCGCGTGCCGCTGTTTCTGTGGATCAAGGCGCGGCCGCTGGATTGAATGCCCCGCGGCCGCGCAGCGTGCCGCGTGATCGGCGCGGCAACACCTTTCGATAGATCACGATCCCGTTTTCTCCGCGACGGTGTCGTAGAGCCGCATCGCGGTGTGATTCGTTTCGTGCGTCTGCCAGTACACGCGCTCGGCGCGATGCGCACGGGCTGACCCTGCGGCCGCTGTCGTCGTTCTGCCTGCCGGGCACCGCGCACGGCTACAACGGGCTCGTGCTCGGCTACGGCGGCGTGCCGGCCGAGCGGATGGACGCGCTCGCGCGCCGGATCGGCGAGATGATCGACCGCGTGCTGGCCGGGCGGTGACGGCTGGCGCGCCGTGTCGGCGTGCGGCGGCGCGCTCGCCGGCTTACCCGCGCATCGGCGGGTTGAGCCGCGCGAACGCGTCCTGCCGGCGATACGGGAAGTACGGATACGGCGCTTCGACCGCACTCGCCGCGTCGAGCGTCGCGATCTGCGCGTCGGTCAGCGACCAGCCGACCGCGCCGAGGTTCTGGCGCAGCTGTGCTTCGTTGCGCGCGCCGACGATCACCGACGACACGGTCGGGCGCTGCAGCAGCCAGTTCAGTGCGATCTGCGGCACGGTCCTGCCGGTTTCCTCGGCGATCGCATCGAGTGCATCGACCACGTCGTACAGCCGTTCTTCGTCGACCGGCGGCCCGAAGCCGGCCGTGTCGTGCAGGCGGCTGCCTTCGGGCAGCGGCGCGTTGCGCCGGACCTTGCCGGTGAGCCTGCCCCAGCCGAGCGGGCTCCACACCAGCGCGCCGAGACCTTGATCCGCGCCGAGCGGCATCAGGTCCCATTCGTAGTCGCGGCCGACGAGCGAGTAGTAGACCTGGTTCGCGACGTAGCGCGACCAGCCGTGGCGATCCGCCGCCGCGAGCGACTTCATGATTTGCCAGCCGGCAAAATTCGATACGCCGATGTAGCGCAGCTTGCCCGCGCGCACCAGGTCGTCGAGCGTCGACATCACTTCCTCGACCGGCGTGGCCGCGTCGAATGCGTGAAGCTGCAGCAGGTCGATGTAGTCGGTGTCGAGCCGGCGCAGCGCGTCGTCCACCGCGCGGATCAGCCGCGCGCGCGACGTGCCGGCGTCGTTCGGGCCGTCGCCGGTCGGCAGGCCCGTCTTGGTCGAGATCAGCACCCGGTCGCGCCGGCCGTGGATCGCGGCGCCGAGCACGCGCTCGGATGCGCCGTCCGAATACACGTCGGCCGTGTCGAACAGGTTCACGCCGGCTTCGAGGCAGATGTCGATCAGCCGGCGCGCTTCGTCGACGCCCGTGTTGCCCCATGCGCCGAACAGCGGGCCGGCGCCGCCGAACGTGCCTGCGCCGAAGCTCAGCACGGGAACCTTGAGGCCGGAGCGGCCGAGCGTGCGGTATTCCATGTCGTGTGTCCTCTCGTCGTCGGGGAGCCGGCGCAGGCGTGCGTCGGCAAGGTCGATCCTCACTGTAGCGCTTGCGGTTCGTCCGGATAATTGGGCAGACTTCGAAAATATCATTCGGAGAAAGCGAAGAATGCTGCTCGATAATCTCGCGCTGTTCCTGCGCATCGTCGAGAAGGGCGGATTGGCCGCGGCTGGCCGGGAAGTCGGCCTGTCGCCGGCGACGGTCTCCGAGCGGCTGACCGCGCTCGAGAGCTACTACGGCGCGGCGCTGCTCACGCGCACGACCCGTGCGATCAGCCTGACCGACGAGGGCCGCACGCTGGTCGCGGGCGCGCGGCGCCTGCTCGCCGAGGCCGACGAACTCGAAAGCCGCGTGCGGCTCGGCGCGCAGACGCTGTCGGGCCCGGTGCGGCTGAGCGCGCCGGCCGATCTCGGGCGGGCGCGCGTCGTGCCGGTCGTCGACGCGTTCCTGGCCGAGCATCCCGGCGTCACGATCGATCTGCACCTCGGCGACGGTTACGTCGATCTGGTCGGGCAGGGGCTCGACTTCGCGATCCGGCGCGGCACGCTCGCGGACAGTGCGCTGCGCAGCCGCTTGCTCGGCCGTTCGCGCCGCGTGGTGTGCGCCGCGCCCGCGTATCTCGCCGCGCACGGCACGCCGCGGCACCCGGATGAACTCGCCGCGCACGACTGTATCGTGATGCGCTTCGGGCAGGAGCTGTATGCCGAATGGCCGTTCCGGATCGACGACGACCTGAGACGCGTGATGGTGCGCGGCCGGCGCGTGGCCAACGACGGCGCGCTGGTGCGGGCGTGGTGCGTCGCGGGGCACGGCATTGCACTGAAGTCGCTGCTCGACGTCGAGCAGGACCTGGCGTCCGGCGCGCTCGTCGAAATCCTTCGCGATTTCTCGCCGGGCGAAGTCGACTTGCAGATCGTCTATCCGGGCGCCGGCGTGCAGCCGCGGCGCGTGCGCGCACTGATCGAACGGTTGACGCAGGCGCTGACGGCGGCTTGATCGCACACCGGTCGCGCCGGATCGGGCGCGCTCCCATGCCGGCTTTCGACGTCGCCGTGTCGCATACGATGCTTCGACGTCCGGCTCGGCCCGAACCCGACGACGAACGTACACACGATCCAGTCAACCCGTTGCTCACGTTTCGTCATTTAGCTAATATTCGAAACGTTAAACGAGGCCGAACCCATGGACGACGTCACCCGCATCAGCGCACTGGCCAACGAAAGCCGCCTGGCCGTGATGCGCTGGCTCAAGCAGCCGCGCAAGCATTTCCCGCCGCAGCCGCACGGCGACTTCGACGAACTCGGCGTGTGCTGCACCTACATCACCGAGAAGCTCGGCATCGCGCCGGCGACGACCACGCGCCACATGCGCATCCTCGCGGATGCCGGGCTCGTCCGGGCGACGCGCGTCGGCAAGTTCACGTATTACAAGCGGATCGACGATGCGCTGCATCGACTGGGCCGCGACCTCCTGCAACTCTGATCTTCACAGAGGCAATCGACATGGATGAACTCGCTCTGCTGTCCGACGCCGACCGGCGCGCGCATGACTACCTCGCAGCGGCGGACGACCGGCGCGCGTATCCCGACGCCGCCGCGCTGGCCGGGCTGGCCGCATTCGACGAGCCGCTGCCCGATACGGGCCGCCCGGCCGACGACGTGCTGCGCCTGCTCGACGAGCAGGGCACGCCCGCGACCGTCGCATCGAACGGCCCGAACTACTTCGGGTTCGTGATCGGCGCGACGCTGCCCGCGGCGGCCGCGGCCGAGCGGCTGATGCTCGCATGGGACCAGTGCGCGTCGTCGTTCGCGAATTCGCCGGTGGCCGCGACGATCGAGCGGCAGGCCGCGCGCTGGGTCGTCGACGTGCTCGGGCTGCCGGAAGACAGCGCGGTCGGCTTCGGCACGAGCGCGACGGCCTGTACGCTCGTCGCGCTGGTCGCCGCGCGGCGCGCGCTGCTGGCGCGCAAGGGCTGGAACGTCGACGAGGACGGCCTGATCGGCGCGCCCGAAGTGAAGGTCGTGCTCTCCGAACTCGCGCACATCACGGTGAAGAAGGCGCTGCGCGTGCTCGGTTTCGGGATGAAGCGCCTCGTCGTCGCACCGGTCGACACGCATGGCCGGATCGATCCCGCGCAATTGCCGCCGCTCGACGACATGACGATCCTGTGCGTGCAGGCCGGCGAAGTGAACACCGGCGAGTTCGATCCGTTCGCGACGCTGATTCCGCGTGCGAAAGCCGCCGACGCATGGGTGCACGTGGACGGCGCGTTCGGCCTGTGGGCGCGCGCATCGGCGAAGCGCGCGCTGACCGACGGCATCGACGGCGCGGACAGCTGGACCACCGACGGTCACAAATGGCTCAACACGCCGTACGACGGCGCGATGGTGATCTGCCGCGACGCGGCCGCGCTCGCGACCGCGATGAACAGCGACGCCGTCTACCTGAGCGGCGCGCAGGATGCGCAGAAGAACCTGAACCTCGAATTCTCGCGGCGCGCGCGCGGCATTCCCGTGTGGGCCGCGTTGCGCTCGCTCGGCCGCGCCGGCGTGGCGACGATGGTCGAGCGGCATTGCGCGCAGGCGTCGCGCGTCGCCGACGGGCTGCGCGCGGCCGGCTACGACGTGCTCAATCGTGTGGTGCTGAACCAGGTGCTCGTGCGCGCCGGCACCGACGCCGAGACGCTCGCGATCCTTCAGGCCGCGCAGGATTCGGGCGACGTGTGGTTCGGGCAGACCGTGTGGCAGGGGCGGCCGGCGTTCCGGATCAGCGTGTCGTCGTGGCGCACCGGGGACGAACACATCGATCGTCTCGTCGCACTGCTGACGAAGCTGCGCGGCGTGCACGTGGGTTGACGCTGCTTACGTGTGGTCGGCCGCGCCCGGGAGGCGCGTCGACACCGCCGCGATGAAATCCGGGATTTTGCTTATCGGGCCGAGCGTATATGCTCGGAGCTTTTCAGGAGCGGCCACGATGATTCTCGTTCACCAGCAACGGCTGTGGGATTCGCTGATGGAGATGGCGACGATCGGCGCGACCGCGCGCGGCGGCAGCTGCCGGCTCGCGCTGAGCGCCGACGAAGTGCTCGGCCGGCAACGCTTCATCCGCTGGTGCGAGGAAGCCGGATGTGACGTCCGCATCGATCCGATCGGCAACGTGTTCGCGCGCCGGCCCGGCACACAGCCCGACGCGCCGGCCGTGATGTGCGGCAGCCATCTCGACACGCAGCCGCTCGGCGGCCGCTTCGACGGCGTCTATGGCGTGCTTGCCGGGCTCGAAGCGATTCGCACGCTGAACGAGCATGGCGTCGTCACGCGCCATCCGATCGACGTCGTCGCGTGGACCAACGAAGAGGGCTCGCGCTTCACGCCGGGCATGATGGGCTCGGCCGTCTATGCGGGCACGCTCGATCTCGACTACGCGCTGGCCCGGCCGTGCATGCAGACGGGCGTGCTGCTGCGCGACGAACTCGCGCGCACCGGTTTCGCCGGCCGGGAGCGCGAGCGGCAGATGCCGAAGGCCTATTTCGAAGCGCATATCGAACAAGGCCCGGTGCTGGAGAATGCCGGTGTGCCGATCGGCGTCGTGACCGGCGTGCAGGGCATCTACGAACTCGACGTCACGGTGACCGGCTTCGAGTCGCATGCGGGCACGACGCCGATGCGCGTGCGCCGTGACGCGATGGGCGTGGCGGCCGCGATGATCGCCGCGATCGTCGAGCATGGGCACGCGTTCGATGCCGATGCGCGCGTGACCGTCGGCCACGTCGCGTGCCAGCCGAATTCGCCGAGTACGATTCCCGGGCGGGTGCGCTTCAGCGTCGACGTGCGCCATCCGTCGCAGCCGGCGTTGCAGCGGCTCGTCGCCGATATCGCAGCGATCTGCCGCGAGCGCATCCCGCTGCGCGGCACGCAGGTTCAGGTGCAGACCATCGCCGAATACGAGCCGGTGGTGTTCGATGCCGATTGCGTCGCGCGCGTGCGGCAGGCGACGGTGGCCGCCGGCTATCCGTATCTGGAGATGTGCAGCGGCGCGGGGCACGATGCGGTGAACCTGTCGTACGTCGCGCCGAGCGCGATGGTGTTCGTCCCGTGCAAGGCGGGCCTGAGCCACAACGAGGCCGAGGATGCCGATCCGCGGCACCTCGCGCAGGGCGCGTCGGTGCTCGCGAACCTGCTGGCCGATTGCGCGCGGTAGCGGGGCGCGGCAACGCGTGCGGACGCGTTTCTCGTCTGCGTGAAAATGTCGGACAATGGCGCGGCATGTGCGCCGCGCCGGCCCGGGCGGCGCGTTCAACCGCTGCATTCACGCTGACGAGATCCCCATGTCCATGACACCTCCCCGGGAACTGCTGAAAGCCGCTGACATCGCGAAGATGGAACCGACGCGCGCAGTGCATTCGCTGAATCCCAATGCCGTTCTCCTCAAAAGACAACTCAGCGACCTGACGGGCCTCACGCAGATCGGTACCCATCTGCTCACGCTGATGCCGGGCAGCGAGTCGTCCGAGTATCACCGTCACCTGTACGAAGAGGAATGCACCTACGTGCTGTCCGGCACGGGCGTCGTCACGATCGGCGAGCTTCGTCACGACATCGGCGCGGGCGACTTCCTCGGCTTCCCGCGCGGCGGCGAAGCGCACGTGCTCGAGAACACGGGCGATGCGCCGCTCGAACTGCTGATCATGGGCCAGCGCCTCGAACACGACGTGTGCGAATACCCGCGAATCGGCAAGCGGCTGCATATCGCCGGCGAACTCGAAGACTTCGTCGAACTGCCTGCGCGCTCCTGAGCGCGGGTCGCCGGGCGCGCACCGTTTCCGGTGCGATCCCTTCCGCGCGATCCGGATGGCAGTGGCCGTCATGTTCGCTCGCGGTCGCGGCGTCGCGCTTATGATGCGGGAACGCCACCGACAGGATTTCATGCCATGGACGCGCCGCATCCGCCGATGAACGCCCCGGTTCCCGAAACGGAACCTGAAACCGAAACCGTCGCCGAGCCGCGTGCGGCGCGCGTGCAGCGGCCCGTCGCGCTCGTCACCGGATCGACGTCGGGGATCGGCGCGGCCATCGCGCGCCGCCTGGCGGCGGACGGTTACGCGGTGATCCTGCATTCGCGCAGTTCCGCCGACACCGGCCGCGCGATGGCGCGCGAACTTGGCGCGGCCTACGTGCAGGCCGATCTCGCCGACGATACGGCGCGCGTGCGATTGATCCGCGATGCGCTCGCGGTGCACGGCCGCCTCGACGTGCTCGTCAACAATGCGGGCGTCAGCCGCGTGATTCCGCACGACGATCTCGCCGCCGCGACGCCCGACGTGTGGCGCGAGATGCACGAGATCAACGTGATCGCGCCGTTCCGGCTCGTCGCCGAAGCGCAGCCCGCGCTGCTCGAAGCGGCGTCGCGCGGGCGTGCCGGTTGCGTCGTGAACGTCAGCTCGCATGCGGGCGTGCGGCCGAAGGGCGCGTCGATTCCGTATGCGGCGGCCAAGGCCGCGCTCAATCACACGACACGCCTGCTGGCGCGCACGCTCGCGCCGGCGATTCGCGTCAATGCGGTCGCGCCGGGGCTCGTCGATACGCCGCTGACCGCCGACTGGACTGAAGCGCGGCAACTCTGGCGCGAGCGGGCGCCGATGCGCCGCGCGGCGACGCCGGACGACGTCGCGCAGACGGTTGCGATGCTCGTCGCGTCCGATTACGTGACGGGCGAGATCGTGATGCTCGACGGGGGCATGAATCTGACGTGACGGAGGGCGGTTGACGGGCGGTGTTGATCAGGGCGGTTGATGCGACGCGGCGGCCTCGTGCCCGCGTCACCCGCCGGCGGCGAAGCCGCCTGGCGGTTTCACCGTCCCCGGTCTCGAAGTCAGCCGAGCGTCGACCGCAGCCGCGCGAGCGCCTGGTCGTGCGTGCGTTCGAACTTCAGCGGCGTGACGGCGATATGGCCTTCGCCGAGCGCGGCCGTTTCCGAATTCGCATCGTCGTCGCGCGGCCCGCGAGCCAGTTTCAGCCAGTGGTATTCGATGTCGCGCGGATCGCGCCCCGACACGATCTCGACGCCCTGCAGCGTGCCGGCGCCCTGGTTCGTCACCTTCAGGCCGCGCACGTCGTCGGCCGGCCGCGGCGGGAAATTCACGTTCAGGCACGCGTCGCTGTCCCAGCCGGCCGCGACGAGCCGGCGAATCACGTCCGGCGCATGCGTGAGCGCCGTATTCCACGGCACCGCGTTGCGGTCGCTGAACGCCTGGCTCAGCGCGATCGCCGGCACGCCGACCAGCATGCTCGTCATCGCGGCGCCGACCGTGCCGGAGAACACCGTTTCGGTGCCGAGGTTCGCACCGCGATTCACGCCGGACAGCACGAAGTCGGGCCGCGCGTCCTTCATCAGGTGGCTGACCGCGATCGCGACGCAATCGCCCGGCGTGCCGCGCACCGCGAAGCGGCGCTCGCCCTTGCGATGCACGCGCAGCGGCTCGTGCAGGCTCAGCGAATGCGACGTGCCGCTCTGGTCCTCGGCCGGTGCGACGATCCAGACTTCGCGCGCCAGTTGCGTGGCGACTTGCTCGAGCACTTCAAGGCCGGGAGCGTCGAATCCGTCGTCGTTGGTGAGCAGGACGCGGTCGAACAGCGGGCGGGTTTCTTGCATCGGGACGATCCTCGCGGGTAGGCAGTGAGAGGGGACAGGCATCGCGGGTACATCCGCAAGGCTAGCATCCCGTTGCGGCGCGTGTCGTGTCGAGCGCGGCCGCACGCGGCACGCGCATGCGAAAACGGGCGCATGGCGCGCCCGTTCCCCGATTCGAGAAACCGCCCGTGCGGCGGGTCGGAACCGCGTTCGCGCGTTACCCGAGCCAATGCCGCAGCAGGCCGGCCGATGCGACGCCGACGATCACGGTCGGCAGGATCGACAGGCGTGTCGCCGCGAGCAGCGTGACGGCGAGCGCGAGCAGGTCGGCCGGACGCGTCGACACGAAGGCCGGTGCGATCACCGAGATCAGCACGCAGCCCGGCACGTTCTCCATCACCGACGCCATTCGCGGGCTCAGCGTGCGGTTGCGCAGCAGCACGTAGCCGAGCACGCGCGACAGGTAGGTCGTCGACGCCATCAGCACGATGGTCGCCACCGTCGCGAAATCAGGCAGCATCGCGCGGCTCCCACAGCAGCGCGGCGATCAGGCCCGCGCATGCACCGGCCGCGACGTACCACGCGCCGGGCACGGCCAGATGGGTGGCCGCCGCGACGACGAGGCTTACGAACCACGGACGGCTCGCGCGCATGCCCTTCCACATCCCGCGCAGCAGCACCAGAAACACGGCCGTGAACGCCATGTCGAACCCGTACTGCTCGACGTTGCCGATCGTCGGGCCGACCGCCGCGCCGAGCGTCGTCATCGAGATCCACGTCAGGTAGAGCCCGGAACACACGCCCGCGTAATACGGGACGCTGATATGCGTGGCCGAGCGGGAGCGCGCGTCGGCGAGCGACATCGCCCAGCTCTCGTCGCACATGAAGAACAGCGCGGCGAACGCGCGGCGGCGCGGCAGGCGCCGGATATACGGTTCGAACGCCGCACCCATCAGGATGTGGCGCGAATTCACGAGGAACGACATCGCGACGATCAGCGCGATGTGCGGCGGCGACGTCCACAGATGGATCGCCGCGAATTCGGAGCCGCCGCCGAAGTTCAGGCCCGTCATCATCGGCACCTCGAACAGGCTCAGCCCTTTTTGCGCGGCCTGCGCGCCGAGCACCAGCGCGAACGGCACGAAACCCAGCATGACGGGCAGCGCCGCGCGCAATCCGCGACCCATCTCGGCGACATAGGCGGGCTTGTCGCGAAGCCCGGACGACGTTGAAACGCTACTGCTCATTACTCCTCCTTCTGGGACGAGGATTGTCTGCTTTTTTGACTCGAATCGGGTTGCGTTGCGGACCAACATTTCGGAGAATTTGGCATCAAACGTGTGATTCGAGATTTTTTTGGAATTGGATGCCAATGAAGCTGGATGCTATCGACCGCCGGATCCTGAGCGCGCTCCAGCGCGACGGCCGCATGCAGAACGTGGAACTCGCGCACGAGGTCGGGCTGTCGCCGTCGCCGTGCCTGCGCCGCGTGCGGCTGCTCGAGGAAGCGGGCGTGATCGAGAAATACGTGGCCGTGCTGAACCCGGCGAAGGTCGGCAAGGGGCTGACGATCTTCACGCGCGTCTGGCTGAAGGGGCAGGACGCGGGAACCGTGAACCGCTTCGCCGAGGCCGTCCGGCAGATGCCGGAAGTCGTCGAGTGCCATCTGATGGCCGGCGACTGCGATTTCCTGCTGCGCGTGGTGGCGGCCGACATCGACGACTATCGGCGCTTCCAGATGGAATACCTGACGCGTATTCCGGGCGTGCTGAGCGTGAAGACCGACATCCCGATGCAGCAGATCAAGCTCACGTCGGCGCTGCCGACGTAACGCGATGCGGGCGGATGGCGAAGGCGGGAAGAATGGTCATCGGCCGGTGACAATCGCCCGATAAACTGGCAGGACAAGCCGCTTCGCCGCACACCGGATGCATCGCTTTCCGGCGTTCCGCGTGCAAGCAACTAACGGTCAACCGCGTGGCGATCGGACGGGCGCGATGCGCGGCGTTCTTCGCAGGTCGGTGCGTTGTCGGTGCGTTTACTCGTCGGGTCGCGCATGCAGCCATTCAATACTCCGTGGAATTCGCTGGAAATCGTCAAGCTCGTGCTCGGCGTGCTGACGCCGTTGTCGGTCGCGTGTCTCGGCTGGCTCGTCGCGCGCCGGCTGAAGCGGCTCGAACTCGTGCAATGGACCAACCAGCGGCTGATCGAGAAGCGGCTCACGCTGTACGACACGGTCGCGCCGCAGCTCAATGCGCTGCTGTGCTTCTACACGTGGATCGGCTACTGGAAGGACATCTCGCCGGACGACGTGATCCGCGCGAAGCGCGAGCTCGACCGCACGTTTCACATCTATCGCTACTTGTTCGACGACGACGTGTACGACGCGTATCACACGTTCATTCACGCGCTGTTCGAGATGCACACGGGGCCGGGCCGCGATGCGCGGATCCGTTCGCTGATCCAGGCGCCGGACGGCGACCGCAGCGTGCACGGCACGTATGAATGGAAGCCGGCATGGGCCGAGCGTTTCTCCACCGCGAACGTGACCGACAAGGCCGACGTGCTGGAGCACTACACGCGGTTGATGGAGCGGCTGCGCGTCGCGCTCGGCGCAAATCGCTGAACGCCGCTCGCTCGTTGCTCGGTGCTTCTCGCGCGCCGGCATCGGAATCCGCTACCGGCGGCGCGGATCGATCCTCTCTCGCGCGCAGCGGCGGCGGCTGACGTGCTCACGGCCATCACCACTCGCGCGAGGTGCGCATGCTTGTCGACCCGGATGCTTCGTCGTTCATGATCCGCCGGCCGGGTGCGGCGACTCAAGCGAACGAGATCACGAGTTTCTTGCCGCAAGCGGTTGCGTACTTGCGCAACGTATCGATGGACGGTGAATGCTGGCCCGTTGCGAGCGCGCGCTCGAGGCGCGTCACCGCCGGTGCCTTCGTGCCCATGCGCTCGGCCACATCGGCTTGCGACAGCCCGGCGGCGCGACGCGCGGCCAGCATCGCGTCGAGCAGTGCGAGGTCTTCGCGGTTCAGCCGTTCGTATTCGGCGCGCACCTCGGGGTCGGACAAAGCGCGTTCGCGCAGGGCCTTATACGTTGCCATCTTGAACCTCCTTCAGTCGGCGGCGCGCGGTTTCCAGTTCTTTCCGTGGCGTCTTTTGCGTCTTCTTCACGAAACAATGAAGCATGACGATACGCCGGTCGACGATCGCGCAGTAGAACACTCTGGCGATGCCTTCGGCACCCTTGAGTCGCATTTCGTACAGCCCGTTGCCCATCGACTGGGTGTGCGGCTCGCCGAGGTTCGGGCCGTACTGCTCCATGCGGTCGGCGAGCGCGAAAAAACGGGCGAGCAGCGTCTTCGGTAACGTGATAACGCCCGTTTCCACGCGCGCATCGAAGAACTGAATCTCATACGCAGTAGCCATCATAGTAACAAATATGTTATGTGGACGCAAGCGCGATTTCCGGCCGCGGCTGCGAATGCAGGCGGCCGGGCGCGTTCGCGACGTCATGACGTCGCTCGAGGGGCTCGACTAAAAGGGGAAAGGCCCGACCGCATTCGAGCGGGCCGACGCGCGCGAGGCGCGATGCGGTGTCAGTGCGGACAACGTCCGTTGAAAGAACCGTCCGGGGCGATGGCAGCCGGCGACAGCGTCAATTCCGCCCGGCCACCGCAAGCCGCGCGGCCAACCCCACGAACACCGTGCCGAGCAGATACTGCGGCAGCTTCGACGGCCGGCGGCGCGCGCCGATCCGCTGGGCCAGCCGGCTCGCGGACAGAATCACCGCACCGTTGACGACGATCCCGATCAGGTTGAGCACCGTCGCGAGCACGAGAATCTGCACGGCGATCGATCCGTGCTCGGGCCGCACGAACTGCGGGAACAGCGCGAGCACGAACAGCGCCATCTTCGGATTCAGCAGGTTCGTCGTCAGCCCCTGACGGAAAATCGCGCCGGTCGAGCGGCGACGTTGCGACGCAACGGGCGATAGCGCGGTCGCATCCGAGCGGAAGGTTTTCCATGCGAGATACAGCAGATAGGCGGCGCCCGCGAAGCGCACGGCGTCATAGGCGATCGGCACCGCGACGAAGAGCTGCGACAGCCCGAGCGCGGCCGCGAGCGCATGGCAGTACGTGCCGGCCTGGATGCCGGCGAGCGTGGCGAACCCCGCACGGCGGCCCTGGCTCACGCTGCGCGATGCGATCAGCAGCATGTCGGGGCCCGGTGTGGCGGTCAGTGCGAGACACGCGCCGGAGAACAGTGCGAGCGTGGAGAGGTCGATCATCGGAGTCCCTTTGGGCTGGAGAGGCGTGAAAGGGAGGCCAGTTTAGGAGCGTCGGCCGCGAAGGGCAATCGACCGAACGGCCGATGATTCGACGCGCCGGCACGGCGGGTGTCCGACGGATTCTGCCGATTGCCGGGACGACGCCCGCACGACGCCGGCTCGATCGCCCGCGCCGGTTACTGCTTCCTGCAAGCCACCTGGTAATCGATCACGGTATTCGCGGACGGCGTGTCCGGCTCGCCGCCGACCGTGGTCACGCCGAGCACGCCGGCCGCGCTTCGATACCGCAGCGCGCAATAGCCCATGCCGGTGCCCGAGCACGCTTCGGCTTCGATGATCCCGTGTTTCGCGAGCGTCGCCGCGCCGTCCATCGCGTCCGGCTTTTCATGCGGCCGCAGCGGCTGCCAGCCGTGCGCGATCAGGATCTTGCGCGCCGCGTCGAGCGGCTTCCCGTACACGTTGGGCACGACCGCCCGCCCATGACAGTACGTCCGTTCGGCGGCGACCGCGGTCAGCCGCAAGCCGCCGTTCTCTTCTCGCAGCTCGCCGACGGGCGGCGCCGGGCCGTCGCCGCCCCAGACCAGCAGCGCGCCGCTTTCGAGCGGATCGACCGAGCCGAGTTGCCAGCGGGCCGCACGCGCCGTGTAGCCGAGCGCGACGAGCGCTGTGCCGTCGAACACGCCGATGTTGGCGTGGCGCGCATAACAGATCGCGCTCGTTCCCGGCTTGAACCCGCTCGCGAACGTGACGACCGTGTAGCGGCCGAGCGGCGCCTCGGACGTCACGAGCCAGCCGAGCTTCGCGACGTCGCGGCCGGCCGCGGTGGCGGCCTTCACGCGATATCGCGCGCAAAATTCGTCGAGCGAGCCGTTCTCCGGCGAGCGCGGCAGCGTGCCGAGCGGAACCAGCGACGCGCCCGCGATATCGGACGCCGTCCGCAGCGTATCGGCCGCCGCCGCGCCGCTGACCGCGACACACGCGAGCGCCGCGATCGATGCGATGCGGCGGGCAAACGGCTGGGCATGAATGCGGGGCACGTGATCTCCGGGAAAAGCGGGCGGCGGCACGCCTGCCCGTCGCGCGCGACTCAGTCCTTCGCGACCACGTCGATCCGCAGCGCTTCGCCGCCGGCGACGATCGCCAGCAGTCGATCGACGTTCGGATGCGCGCCGGGGCGGTTGCGCGCATCGGCGGTGTGTTCCGCGAACACGGCGAGGCCGTGCTCGGCCGCCTTCGCGTCGAGCGTGCCGAACGCCTGCTTCAGATAGTTGTACACCGCGAGCGAGCCTTGCTTGCCCGGCTGGTTCTCGATGCTGGCGACCACGTCGCCGTTGGCGCCGACGAGATCGATGCGCGCGATGCCGTCGATGGCCGGCAGTTGCGCGAGGTTGTCCTTGAATACTTGGGTCGGTTGAATCACTGGAAACACTCCGTCGGTTCGGTCATGGGCCAATCAGCATGGCCGGCCGTATCTTATCCGATGGCGTCGCGGGCCGTGCCGCGCAGCGTTCCGCCGGCGGCCCGGCGGGTCCGGCGCGCGTCATCGCGGCGCGGCATCCATCGACATCCCCGCGTCGCGCGAGCGTTCGACGTCGGGGCTGCGATACGCGCGCTCGGGAATCTCGGCGAGCCGCGACGTATGCACCTGATGCGGCGCAAGGCCGTAGAACTTTTGAAAACTCATGATGAGCGGCGACCATTTGTCGGGATCGATGCGGTCCGGATGGCCGTCCATCAGCAAGTCCGGATGCACGTGCACGCGCTGGATGCGCACCTCGAACACGCGAATGCGGCCGCGCAGCTCGGGCGTGTCGTCGCCGATGCCGTGCGTGGCGGCGACCACCGCTTCCAGATGCACCGGGCATTCGAGCGCACGCGGCGGCGCGACGCTCAGCGAGGCCGTTTCGGTGAGCCCGGCCGTGCCGAACTTGTCGGGTTCGTGGACATAGCCGCGCGCCAGCTTCGATTCGGGCACCGGGTCCGTGCCCGTCGTGCGCGCGATCCGGTCGACCGCATGCGCCTGAGCCGACGACGGCAGGTTCAACACGCACTCGCCGGTGCGCAGCAGGTTCTGCGTGGTCTGCGAACTGGCGGCGAGCCCGAGCATGCAGCGCCAGCCGAGCCAGAAGGCGGACGACATCGGCGCGAGATTGGCCGTGCCGTCGGGGTTGAGCGTGCTGATCAGCACGACGGGCGTGCCGAAATAGAGGATGTTCGGTTCGGTGACGCGATGCGGAGCGTTCATGGTCGGTCCTTCGTCGACGGGATCAGTCCGCATGCTGATCCCGGCGCGGCCGTGCCGCGCTCCGAATCTTGTCGTGTCATTCGACTGGCAGGCGCGTGCCGGCCCGCCTGCGCCCGCCCGAGCGCCGTCGGCATCGCGCGCGCTTTTCCGCTAGAGTGGGAGATCACCGGTCGCGCACGCAGCCCGCACGGGCGCGCGGCGGCCACTCCGCCATTGCACACGAGGGCCCGATGGACATTGAGCAACGCTACACCGCCAACGCACCGACCCGTGCGGAAGTCGACGCACTGGCCGGTGCCACCGTCATCGAATTCGGCACGAACTGGTGCAGCATCTGCGCGGGCACGCAGCCCGCGATCGTCGCGTCGTTCTCCGCGCATCCGGCCGTGCGGCACCTGAAGATCGAGGACGGCCCGGGCCGTCCGCTCGGCCGTTCGTTCGGCGTGAAGCTGTGGCCGACGCTGGTGTTCCTGCGCGACGGAGTCGAAGTCGCGCGCGTGGTGCGCCCGGCCGACGCGAAGCAGATCGAAGCGGATGGCTTCGCGGCGCTCGCCTGAGGTCGCGATCATGCAACAGGCCATCACGCACGTCGGTGTCGATACGCGCGGCAGCGGCCTCGTCGAGTTCACGCCGCAGGTGCGGGCATTCGTCGACCAGCAGGCGATCCGCACCGGCCTGCTGACCGTGTTCTGCCGCCATACGTCCGCGTCGCTGCTGATCCAGGAGAACGCCGATCCGTCGGTGCAGCGCGATCTCGAACGCTACTTCGCGACACTCGCGCCCGAGGACGATACGCGCTACGAGCACGACACCGAAGGCGCCGACGACATGCCCGCGCATCTGCGCGCGGCGCTCACGCAGGTGCAGCTGTCGATCCCGGTCGAGCACGGACGCATGGTGCTCGGCACCTGGCAGGGCATCTACCTGTTCGAGCATCGCCGCGCGCCGCACCGGCGCGACATCGTGCTGCATCTGATCGGCGAGTAGACGCGGAGCTGAAGCGGGCGCGGCCGACGCCGCACGCAACCCTACCCGCCGCGTTCAGCCGAGCAGCTTCTCGACGAGTGCGCCGAGTTCGCTCAGGTGAACCGGCTTCGGCAGGAATGCGTCGAACACGCGCCGGTTCTGACGCAGCGCGGCCGATTCGTATGCGCTGACGCCGAGCAGCGACGGGAACCGCCCGTCGCCGTCCGGCTGCGCGACCGTCCGGATCCGCTGCGCGACTTCGAAGCCGCTCAGGTCCGGCAGTTCGAGATCGAGCACCACGAGATCGTAGTGTCCTTCGCCGAAACGCGTGATGCCTTCGTGCCCGGTGCCGCACAGATCGGCGTCGAAGCCCAGTGCGGACAGCATCGCGCCGAGCGTCTCGCGCGCGTTGTCGTTGTCGTCGACCACGAGCGCACGCCGATTGCGATGCGTGGCGACGGCGGCCCAGGCGGGCGCGTCGCCGGCCGTTTCGGCGACATCCGGCGTATCGGCCGGCAGCGTCACGACGAACTCGCTGCCTTCGCCGACGACGCTGCGCACGTCCACATGGCCGCGCAGCGTCGTCACGATTTCGCGCACGACGGCGAGCCCCATGCCGATCCCGTCCACGTGCAGGCCGACCGCGTCGTTCGCGCGGTAGAACGGCTCGAAGATTTTCGGCAGGTGCTGCTTCGCGATGCCGGCACCCGTGTCGCGCACGGCGAGCTTCAGTTGCCGGCCGGCCGGCGCATCGGCGAGCGCGATCGATACGCGGACCGATCCGTCGAGGGTGTACTTGACCGAATTCTCGATCAGGTTCGACAGCACCTGCCGCAACAGCTTGCGATCGGAGCGGATCGCGAGATCGTGCGGCTCGACCTGCTGCACGACCTCGATCCGCCTGGCCGCGATCTTCTCGCGCAGCGGATCGAGCACCTCGGCGAGCAGCGACGCCATGCCGACCGTCTCCGATTCGGCGAGGCGCTTGGTGGAGCGCAGCTTGATGTAGTCGGTCAGATCCTTGACCAGCGCTTCGAGCGACGACGCGGAATTCTGCAGCCGCCGGATCGTCTTCAGGTTCGCATCGGACTGCGGCCGCGCAAGCAGGATCTCGATCGACCCGCAGATCGCCTGCAGCGGCGTGCGCAGCTCGTGGCTGACCATCCCGAGGAACGCGTTCTTCGCCTCGATCATCTCGAACGCGCGATCGGATGCCTTGCGTTCCGCGTCGAGCGCCGCGTCCTGCCGCTCGAGCAGGTCGTCGCGCGTACGCATCGTATAGAACAGCAGCAGGAACAGCGCGCACAGGATCACGCCGAGGATGATGCCGAGCGACAGGATCGCGCGCTGCTTTTCCTTCAGCTGATGGAACGTGAAGTCGCGCTGCGCCATCTCGATCGCGCGGAAGTAGTTCGCGAGGCCGTTGACCTTCGGCCAGTACCGGTCGACCTCGTCCATCACGCGCGGCGCACCCTTCGGCGCGTCGCGCAGCGCTGCCACGTCGTGCTTCAGGTGCGTCATGAATTCGCCGAGCACCGCGATTTCGTCGCGCGCGCGCGGGATGCGCAGCCAGTATTCGGACACCTCGGACGGCCGCTGCAGGAACCCGAACGACACCGACAGGCTGTCGAGCTGCATCTGCACGTGATCGAAGTTGTCGTCCACGTGCGTCGCGTAGAGGATCAACTGGCGGTCGAAGCGCGTATAGACGTTGCGGTATTGCGCGGCGGTCCAGAACACGCCTTCACGCGGCCCTTCGAGCCCCCCCTCGTTGACCGACGTCGCGAGCAGGTCCGACAGCAGGAACGCCCACGCCGCGAATCCCATGATCCACAGCGTTCCCAGAACCACGATGATTTTCTGGTTTTTCCATCGTCCGCGCCTCAGCCTCATGTCGCGCGCTTACTTCACGGTCAGGCCGATGATCTGCCACGCGAACTTCGCTTCGCCGAGCGGCGTCTTCAGTTCGTCGGGATACTGGTCGCGCGGATACATGACCCACAGCGGGCCGTAGTTGTCGTTGTCGAGCACCTTGCCGTTCATCGTGCGCGCGAGGATCACGCCGTACTTGTCGGCGTCCGAGACGGGGATCGTGAACGTGTATTCGTCGATGCAGCGGAACTCGATCTCGGTGCCGTGCGCGTCGACCGTCTTCAGCACGTCGGACAGGCTCGGGCCGGTGAAGGTCGACGTCGGCGTCCAGCTCGTCGACGTGACGATCGTGTGCTGCGGCAGCGCCATCAGCGCCTGCTCGGAAAAGACGAACGACGTTTTGCCGGGCTGGTTGCTGCGGCCGATGCTGCCGTCGACGGTGAACGTGAAGGGCGCGGCCCAGCTCGCGGCGGCCATGCCGAGCAGGGCCGCCGCGGCCACGCTCTTGATCCACATCGTCGAAACTCGCATGTCTTTTCCTCGTTGGTGTAATGGTTGGTTGTCGTTGGGGTGTCAGTTCGGCACGGCGGCGGCCGGCAGCGCGATCTTCAGTTCGCGCGCCACTTCGGCGAACAGGATCGGCAGGCGCACGGGTTTTTCCTCGCAGCGCGCGTTGTAGTGCGACACGATATGCGCGATCTCGTCCTCGCTCGCTTCGCCGGTCGAGATCTTGCCGGTCAGCAGGAAGATCGGCGCACCGCCGTTCTCGCTCGAGCGGATGCCGCGCACGAGATCGGCGGCCGTCTGGTCGCCGAGCATCCAGTCGAGGATGTAGCCGTCGAAATCCTCGACCTCCAGCGCCTTGCGGAACGATGCGCCGTCATAGTACGGGATCGCATTCACGCCCTTTTCGATGAAGTATTCGCAGAGGGTTTCGGCGACGTCCTGCGAATCGTCGACCACCGCGATGCGAGCCGCATACACGTTCGGCTGGCTCGAGCGCAGCTCGATGACGTCGACCGGATACGTGCGCCCTTCGCGCGCGTGCTGGCGTTCGGTGACGATCCATTCGCCCTGCCACTGCAGCGCGACGAAATCCGTTTCGATCTGGCTGCTGGCCTTCGTCGAGATCGCCGCGCGGCAGCGAAAGCGGCGCGATTCGATCACGAGCGTCGCGTCGATCATCTCGGCGGCGGCGGGCTGCGCGCCCTTGTCGTCGAGCAGGAACGCGGGCGGCACGCCGAAGTGCGTCGCGATGTCCTGCAGCTGCGACAGGTTCCACGGGATCAGGCCTTTCATCTTGCGCGTGACGACCGAGAAACTCAGGCCGAGCACGTTCGCGATCGTCGTGTTGTGACTGCGCGGCGGAATGCCGTTGCGCGTCAGCAGATCGCGCACCTTGGTGGCGGTGATGAGATCGACGTTGGCCTGCTCGCTATTGGACATCTTGAAGGGGTCTCCCGGGTTTCAGCGACGAAGAGGATATTCAAAAGTGACGCGATACGCAAACTTTGAAATCACAAATCACCTTGACATGCCATATTTCTTCATTATTATTGCTCACCACGTCACTATTGTTTGTCGCGTCAGGTTTGAAAGCTGATGTCGACAACAGTCGGCACAGCGAAAAGCGGCTGCGACGAGGTGACTGAACGATTCGAAAGAGAACCTGAGAGAGCCTTGGACTGCGTGTCGGCGTTGGCGGATTGTATTCGCCTCGCCGCGCGCAAACCGGGTGCGCGCTCGCGGGGGTGAATGGGGCGCGAGACAGTGCGGCGCAGATAAAACGTGGGGAAGACAAAAAAATGGTTCGCCGTTTACTTGCACCGGGGCTGCTGTTGCTATTGGCCGCGTGCGCGCAGGATCCGTCCGTTACGAGCAACACGGTGCGGATCTGCGATGAAACCGGTTGTTTTGATCGTCCAAAAGATCAGGTGTCCTATCAAAAAAGGGACGATTCGGACGACCGTGAAGACCCGCGCATCGTATCGCTGAAGCAGGCCGCGAAGACCCAGCCGAAGGCCGCCTACGACCTCGGTCTGCGCTATTTCCGCGGCGACGGCGTGCGCCAGGACAGCTACCAGGCACTCAAGTGGATGCGTGATGCAGCCGAGCGGGGCGATCTGCAGGCGCAGAAGGCGCTCGGCAGTTTCTATCTGTTCGGCCTCGAGGAGATGGGCTCCGATCCGCGCGAAGCGGACAAGTGGCTGTCGATCGCGGCGGCCCGCGGCGACAAGGAATCGAAGAAGCTGCTCGAGCTCGCCCGCAAGGCCAAGAAGGAAGACGAAGAAGACTGGAAATGGCGCACGCAGTGGCGTGACGTCTATTACGGCTATTGGAATTCGGGCTATCCGTACTACGGCGTCTGGCATCAGACGTACTGGTACTACTGACCGGGCCGACAGCAACGGGGGCTGCAGCGGGGAGACCACCATCGCGCGCCACGCCGGGGGGCTTATCGAAGTTCGCACGGACACATAAGCCGAACAACGACTCTATCGATCGACAACGACATGAAGACCATCCTTTCCCAACGTCTTACTCAAGGTGCGCTGGTTGCAGCGCTTTGCGCGTCCGTCGCCGGCTGCGGCGGTGTGGTGACGCCCGGCGGCCAGAATGCCGGCGTGACGGGTGCCGCCGCCGGCGGCACCAGCGCCGGTGCCGATTCGGGCCTGCAGCGCTGCACGTCGCCGCTCGGCACGATCGCCGTCGACGACGGCCGCAATGCCGACTGGTGGGGCCCGTTCGGCAGCGCGACCAAGATGACGACCATCGACCCGCTGCTGCGGCTGGCCGTCCAGCAGTCCAACTGCTTCGTGATCACGTCGATCGGCAACCAGAAGAGCGACGCGCGCCTGTCGCGCATCACGCAACTGCAGCGCAACTCGGGCGAATACCGCGCGGGCTCGAAGCAGCACAAGGGGCAGCGCGTCGCGGCCGACTACTACATGGAACCGCAGATCGTCATCAACGATTCGCCGATCGGCGGCATCGGCAGCATGATCGGCGGGCTGATCGGCAACAGCGCGGTGGCGGCGGTGGCCGGCCACCTGCAGACGAAGGCATCGGTCGTGACGCTGACGCTGTTCGACGTGCGCTCGGCCGTGCAGATCGCGGCATCCGAAGGCAGCTCGACGGCGACCAACTACGGCGCGGCGCTCGGCGGCTTCGGCGGCGGCGTGGGCGGTGCGCTCGCCGGCTTCTCGTCGACGCCGGAAGGCAAGGCGACGGTTGTCGCATTCATCGACGCGTACAACAAGATGGTCGTCGCCCTGCGCAGCTACAAGGCGCAGGACGTCAAGGGCGGCCTCGGCCGCGGCGGCCAGCTGCAGGTCAACTGACGCTCCCGGGCCGGCGGTGAATGCCGCCGGCCGATTTCCGGTACATGACCGTCCGTGCGCGCGGCGCCGTTCGCGCGTACCGGCTTCGTTCGTTCTTTTCGCTTCGAGGTGATCCCGATGAAAGCTGCCGCACTGATCGCACTGACCTGTCTGGCGCTGACCGCTTGCGGCGGCGGCGACGACAATGCCTCGCCCGCCACGGACGGCGGATCGGGGACGAGCAACAACGGCGGCAGCGGCGGTAACGACAGCGGCAACGGCGGATCCGGCGGATCCGGTGGCTCGGGTGGCTCGGGCGGCAGCACGCTGACGTGGCGCTACGATGCGCAGACGCCCGCGGCGGACGGCCCGGGCTTCCTGACGCTTCTCAACAGCGAAGGCGCGAAAGGCTATCGCTACCTGGGCGACTTCTACTACGATCCGGCCAACGGCGGGACGCGCTCGATCTTCGTGAACGACGGCACGGCGCAGACCTACACGTATCAGCTGCAATCGCCGCCGACGGACTGGCCGGGTTTCCTCGGCCAGGCCAACGGGCAAGGCGCGAACGGCTACCGCTACGAAGGACCGTACGGTTTCGGGTATCTGTATCGCAAGGACGGCGGCTCGTCGGCCACCTACACGTATGCGACGACGGGCCTTCCGGGCGACCCGAACGCATTCCTCACCCAGGCGAACGCGCAGGGCCAGTCGGGCTACTGGTTCTTCAGCGCGATGGTCGTCGGATCGGTGCAGGCGAACGTGTACATGAAGAACAACGCATCGAACGCGACCTATACGTACGATGCGCTGGCCCCGGCGACGACCATCAACGACTTCATCGCGCAGGCCAACAGCGAAGGCGCGAAAGGGTATCGCGCGAAGGGCGGGCAGGTGTTCGGCAGCACGATGTCGTGGATCTACGTGAAGGACCAGACGCAATCGCCGACCTTCGCGTACCAGTCGGCCGCGATCCAGTCGACCGGCGCGAACTACGTGCAGCAGGCGAACGATTTCGGTGCGCAGGGTTCCGCTTACCTGAGCGATATCGAGTTCGGCACCACGCCGCCGCTGGCGATGGCGTCGTACTATTTCAAGCCGACGAATTGCACGGGCTTCCTGTGCACGGTGCTGAATCCGCTCACGCAGAACTGAGCGGGCGCTGCCCGCACAACGACGGCGCGCGGGCCGATCCTGTCCGGATGCCCCGCGCATGTCGAATCGGGTGCCGCCGATGCGCCGCCTCGTTCGCGGACGCATCTTCTGCCGGCGGGAGGGCGTTTCGTGCGCGTCCGCGACCGTGGCGACCGGGCGAAGCGACGTGTCCGGCCGGACAGGTGCCCGACCCCCGATTTCGCCGACAACCTTCGTTCAAGTTCAAAACAATCATTCAAAAAGATCGGACGTGTACTAAAAGGATAATGCACACCTGATTTTCGCAGTGCCGTTTGGCATGATCGGGATATCACTATCCCGAATGTTTTCATCGTGACGGCCGGTCCGGCAGGGAATCCGCCGTATGTCCGCGCTCCGGGCGCCGTCACGCCGAGCCATGTCATACAGCACGCTTCAGTCGATTCGCCGCTACCAGAGCATCTCGATGTTCGGGGGCGGCATCGTCGTCACGATCCTGATCCTGATCGCCTGCGGGCTCGGGATCACGTCGATCGTATACGGCTACCTGGACGGCGAACGGCGCAATTTCCTGAACGGCGTCGAGGAAGCTGCCGACGAGGTGCAGATGGCCGAGACGTCGTTCCGCAACGGCGTCACGAACACGCAACTCATCTGGCGCGAGATCGACCCGGCGCCGGCCGACGTCACGAACGCATTCTTCGCCCACGGCCAGCAGCTCGCGATCAAGCCGTATCCGTCGCTCGTGGTCGGCGTGCCGGGGCAAACCGCACAGCGCGACGAGGTCGCGCGCTATCTCGCGCTGTCGTTCCTGCTGTCGCGCATCTGCGCGGCGAGTTCGATCAATCGCGGGCGTACGCTCGAGGGCTATCACTACAGTACGCGCACGGGGATGTTCGGCTTCGTGCCGCACCTGGCGCGCGACAATCCGGCGCTCGCGTCGACCGATGCGCGCGCGCATGTGCTCGACGCGCTGCGCGTCGATTTCGACGGCCCGCCGCCGGCCGCGAACGACGGGCGGCCGAACGTCCGCTGGTTGCCGCCCTACGTGAATCCCGTCACCGGGCAGGCGCGCATCCGCGTGGCCGCCGAGGCGCGTGCCGACGGCCGGCCGTTCGCGGTGCTGGTCACCGAATACGCACCGGAATACCTGCTGTCGTGGCTGTCCGGGCGTGCGCCGGCCGGCACGTTCTTCATCGCGTCGGCGGACAACCGGCTGATCGCGATCGATCCCGACGTCGAGCGCACGAACGCGCTGACCGAGCACTTGTTGAGTCTGGACGTCGCGCGCGAGGGCCATGCGTCCGGCGAGCCGTTCTTTCGCGACGGCGCGATCGTGTTCGGCAGCAAGCTCTCGGCAACCGGCTGGACGATCGCCTATGCGCTGTCGTGGGCCGACGTCATGGCCGGCATCGGCGTGCAGGCGGGCGCGCTCGCGGGGGCGACGCTCGTCGCGATCGTCGTGATGTGGCTGTTGCTCGTGCGCTTCCACCGGCGCGTGCTCGTGCCGGTCTATGCACGCTCGGCCCGCGTGTTCGACAGCGAGGCGCTGTGTCGCAGCGTGATCGCGATGGCGCCGGTCGGTATCGGTCTCGTGTCGCTGTCCGACCGGCGCGTGATGCTCGCGAGCGACGCGCTGACGCAGATGCTCGTGCCGCACGGCGGCGATCACCACGCGCTGTCCGCACAGGTGCTCGAGAAGTACGACGCGTTCGTCGCCAACGGCGGCGTCGGCCGGGCGATGATGACCGAGTTCACGCTCGATGCACGCGGCGAGGCGCCGCTGCATCTGGAGGTCATCGCGCACAGCGCACGCTACCAGGGCGAAGACGTGCTGATCGCGGCGTTCGCCGACACGAGCACGCAGCGCCGGCTCGTGCATCAGCTCGAGGAGGCGGTGCGCGCGGCCGATTCGGCGAATGCGGCCAAGTCGTCGTTTCTCGCCGCGACGAGCCACGAGATCCGCACGCCGCTGAACGTGATCCTCGGCAATCTCGAACTGCTTGAGCGCACGGCGCTCGCTGCGTCGCAGCACAGCCGCGTGCGGACGCTGCGCGCATCGGCCGAAGGTCTGCTCGCGATCGTCAGCGACATTCTCGATTTCTCGAAGATCGAAGCCGGTGCGATGTCGGTCGAGTCGATCGAGTTCGACGTGATCGCGGTGATCGAGCGCGAGCTCGCGGCATTCGCGCCCGTCGCCCGGGCGAAAGGGCTGCCGCTATTCGCCGATATCGATGCGAGCGGCGAGCAGCGGATGCGCGGCGATCCGACGCGGCTCGCGCAGGTGGTCGGCAACCTGTTGAGCAACGCGATCAAGTTTACGAGCGAAGGGCGCATCGTCGCGCGCGTGGCGGTCGGGCGCAATGCGCGCGGCGCGCTCGAGCTCGCGATCGGCATCGAGGATACGGGCATCGGGATCGACGTCGCGCAGCAGGCCAGGCTGTTCAAGCCGTTCTCGCAGGTTGACGCTTCGATCACGCGGCGCTACGGCGGCACGGGGCTCGGGCTCGCGCTGTGCGATCGGCTGGTCGAGGCGATGGGCGGGACGATTTCGGTCGACAGTACGCCGCGCGTCGGCAGCCTGTTCACCGTACGCTTGCCGTTGCGCATGGGTATTGCGCCGAAATTGCCGGTCGGTGCGCGTGCCGGTGCCGGCAGGACGCTGATCGTCGTGTCGCCGGAGGACGCGTGGCGTACGTTCGCATTTCCGCATCTGCGCGCATGGGGTTTCGACGTCGCGATGCATTCGAACCCGATCGGGATTGCCGCCGGGTGCGTCGCGCGTGCGCACGCGATCGTGCTCTTCGGCGATTCCGATCAATGGCGGCGCGAGGCGCTCGACAGCCTCGGCGGCGCTACGCCGGTCGTGCTGGCTACGCCGGACGGCCCGCTGCAGCCGGACGTCGCGGGCCGCACGATCCGCGTGTCGAGCTATTCGCTGAACGGGCTGCGCACGGCGATCGAGCAGGCGCGCGTCGTGAGCGCCGGACAGCGGCGCCAGCCGGCCGGCGAAGCCGGTGACGCTCGACCCGAAGCGGCTTCCGGTACGCGTGTGCCGCGTGTGCTGGTTGCCGACGATGCGGCCGTCAACGGCTCGATTTTCCGCGAGCAGCTGGATGTGCTCGGCTGCATGGTGCGATGCGTGTCGTCCGGCGGCGCGGCGCTCGACACGCTCGTGACCGGCGAGTGGGACGCGTTGCTGCTCGGTGCCGACCTGCCCGACATGTCGGCCCGCGAACTGGCGGAAGCGGTTCATGCGCGCGCCCTGCCGTGCGACATGATCGTCGTGGCATCGGATCTCGCACCCGACGACGCCAGGCGTTATGCGGCATCGAAGGTGGAATGCGTGCTGACCAAGCCCGTGACGCTGGCGGACCTGCGCCGGAGTGTCGCGCGCATCGCGCGGCGGCGCGGAATCGCGTTTCCCGCGGATGCGGCGGACGAGCGGCCGACGTCGAGAGCGATGGCGGCCGCGGCGGTGCACGGGCCGGGACGATAAAAGAAAAGCGACACCACGGCGGCGTCGATCGTCTGTGTCAAAGCGGGGAAGGCAGACACGCCGCATCGCTCCGGTGTCGCGTGATTTCGACTGAAGAAGGAAGGGTAAGGCCGTGCGCTATATGGGAAAGGTGTTCGGGCTGCTGCTGGGATTCGCGACGTTGCCGGAGAAATCCAGACGGGATTTCCTGACGAAGCTGAACGAATTCATGATGATGTCGCCGTCGCAGAAGCGGCGCGCCATCACCGAGTGGCAGCACGCCACGGATGACGGGCCGGGCGAGCCGGACAAATCCGTGGTCAAGCGTTAGGCAGCGGCTTTCGCCGCTCAGCGGGACCGGGTGGATCGACGGCGTCGGGAGCGCCGCCGATCGGATGTGCGTGGGCGGCGGACCACCGAGGGTTTGTGCCGCAACGCCGTGTCGGGCGCGCCGGCTGGCGCGACGGCAGGTGCGCCGACGGGCGCAGACAACCCGGGTTCCACCACCGCGACGCAGAACCTGTCTATCATCTTAAAATTA
Source organism: Burkholderia anthina (assembly GCF_902498995.1). GTDB lineage: Bacteria > Pseudomonadota > Gammaproteobacteria > Burkholderiales > Burkholderiaceae > Burkholderia > Burkholderia anthina. The sequence goes on along the minus strand of NZ_CABVLY010000002.1, from coordinate 53,443 downwards.
CGCTGCGCACCGCCCGGTTCGCTGAACGCCGCGACGCGACTGTGTTGCGGGATCGATTCGAAGCCTGGCGCGTCGCACAACATGGCACGTCGGGCCGCGTGTATCGGGAGAAGAATAGAGATGGATGAATTTTTTGTGCGGGTGATGGTGGCGGACGATCATCCTTCGTCCGCACTCGGGATGTCGCAGGCGCTCGCGGGCAGCAGCACGATCAAGCTGCTCGGCACTGTCTCGAATTCGACCGACCTCGTGGCGATGCTCGACGAGAAGCAGAGCGATGTGCTCGTCGTCGACTATGTCATGCCCGGCGGCAAGTATGGCGACGGTCTTTCACTGTTGTCGTTTCTCCAGCGGCGCTATCCGGCGCTTCGCCTCGTGACGATCACGATGATCGACAACCCGAGCGTGCTGCTCGCGATCCAGAAGCAGGGCGTCGGGTGCATCCTGAGCAAGTCCGATGCGATTTCGCATCTGGTCGGCGCGGTTCATGCGGCGTTCGTCGGCGCGAATTATCTGTCTCCGTTCGTCAAGCGGCTGCTGGAGGACTGCCGGCCGTCGGCGGGTACCCGTACGCTGACGGCCCGCGAGATCGAAGTCGTGCGGCTTTACGGGGCCGGCCTGACGGTCGGCGAGATCGCCGTCCAGCTTCATCGCAGCAAGCAGACGATCAGTTCGCAGAAGTCGAGCGCGATGAAGAAGCTCGGCATCGTGCGCGATGCAGACCTGATCCGCTATGCGAGCGAGGGCCAGCTGCCCGAATTGCCGGCCGACGATGCAGCGGTACGGCGCGAGTAGCCGCACGCGATGCGTGACCCCTATCCGTTTCCGGCGGCGAGCAGCGGCCGGCCGCGCACCCTTCGGCGCCGACGATAATCCATGCCCGCCAAACTGAAGCGATTCGCCACCCAGGCGGCCGCTGCCGGCCGCAAGCCGTTCGATCCCGGCCGCGTGCGTCGTCAGCAACAACTCCTGTTGTATGGCGGCGGTATCGCGGTCACGCTGTTCATTCTGATTTGCGCCGCACTCGTCGTGCGGCTCGACGTGCAGGAGTATCGCTCGCAGGAGCGTTCGACATTCCTGCAACGGGAAGCGCGGTTCAATACGAGCCTGAGCGCGGCCGACACGGCGTTGATGACCTACGGGGACACGATGGAGCAGCTCTGGAATCAGGGCGCGCAACCGTCGCCCTCCGTACTGGAGGCATTCTCGGCCGCGGGCGGTGTGCTGGCCCCGCGCAACGGCAGCGCGTCGATGCTCGCGTTGGGCAGCATTGAGCCGGATCACCCTGCCGCATCGTACTCGCGATATCTCGGTGTGCTGGTTGGTCTCGCTGCGCGGGGCGGTCGGTCGCCGTCGCCATCGCCGACCGAGGTTGACGCCGAGCCGGTCGGCGGATATCTGATCGGGCTCGACCGCCCGTTTGTCGCCGTGCTGGGGGCGCCGCTCGTTGCGCGCGCACGTGCGCTTGCGCCGGGTACGGATTCCAAAGCGCTGATCGCGCAGTTGATGCCGACCGGGGCCGCGAAGCGCAAGCCGGGCGCGCAGAACCGCTCGTTCATGCTCGACCGCCGTTTCGACCCGTTTTCCGGCCGGACCGTCGTGCGGTACGCCCGCCGGCTGGACGACGCCGACGGGCGGCCGTTCGGGTGGTTCGTCGTCAACGGGTTGTATCGGGTCGACGACATGCTGATGCCGCGTTCCGACGACGAGGACATCGCGGTCGTCGATGCGCGCGGGAACATCGTCGTCGGGCGGCAGCGCGACCCGGCGATGATCGGGCGCGCGCTGCGCGACGCGCGTGATCCGCTCGGCGAACACGTGGTCGTGCGGCGGATCGGCACGAATTTCATCATCAGCGATCGCCTGCCCGATACCAGCCTCGTCATCATGACGACCTTCTCGTGGCGCAGCCTGGCGAGGGCGACGATCGTCGGCGTGAGCATCACGCTCGGCGCTGCGCTGTTCGGCCTCACGCTGCTCTGGTCGACGATCGTCCTGTTCGATCGTCGCGCGTTGCGTCCGGCGAACCGGCGCGCGATCCGCCTGATCGAGAGCGAGGCGTTCAACCGGACGCTGATCCGCCATGCGCCGGCCGGGTTGTTGCTGCTGTCGGTGGCGGACGGCGAGACGATGGTGCGCAACGACGCCGTGCTCGCATACGGCGGCGGCGGGGCCGGTTTGCCGCTGGGAAAGCGCATCTGGCAGACTTACCGCGAACGCCAGGCGGACGGCGACGATCGGCGCGGCGTCTTGCAGCAGGAACTGGCGATCGCGCGCGAGGATCATGGCACGGCCTACCTGACGGCTCATGTCGTGCGAACCAAGTTCCGTGGCGTCGACGTGCTGCTCTGCACGCTGACCGACATCACTGCACGCAAGCTGACGGAAGACAAGCTGCGCGAGGCCCGGGAGGCGGCGGACGATGCGAACAAGGCGAAATCGACGTTCCTTGCGACGATGAGCCACGAGATCCGCACGCCGCTCAACGCGATCGTCGGCAATCTCGAACTGATGGCGCGGGCGGCGTTGCCCGCGGCGGAACAGCGCCGGCTGCAGACGGTCGTGTCGTCGTCGGATGCGCTGCTGCGCGTGATCAACGACGTTCTCGATCTGTCGAAGGTGGAATCCAACCAGATGGTGCTGGAGGCCGTGCCGTTCGACCTGCGTGCGGTGCTGCGCGACGTCGCGGCGATCTTCCGCCCGCTCGCCGACGCGAAGCAACTCGTACTCGAATGCCGGATCGCACCCGAACTCGCCGACGGTTACGTCGGCGACCCGACCCGCCTGCGCCAGATCGTGTCGAATCTCGTCAGCAACGCGATCAAGTTTACCGAACACGGCAGCGTGACGATCGAAGCGCGGCAGCCCGTTGCCGGAGATCGCGCGCACGGCGTCGAAATCGCGGTGCGCGATACCGGTATCGGTATCGCGCCGGAGAGTCTGCCGGCGCTGTTCGACGTGTACGTCCAGACCGATGCGTCGATCTACCGGCGCTTTGGCGGCACGGGGCTCGGGCTGCCGCTGTGCCGGCGCCTCGCGCGATTGATGCACGGCGATCTGACGGTCGAGAGCCGGCCGGGCGTGGGCACGACGCTGGTGGCATCGCTGCCGATGCCCGACGCGCCGTCCGCGTGGCGCGTCGCGCTCGACGAGCCGGAGTCCGGGATCCCGGTACCGCCGGCCTGCGATGCCGGCGATGCGCCGCTACGCGTGCTCGTTGCCGAGGATCATCCGGCGAGCCGCGCATTGCTGCGCGATCAGCTCGAGGCGCTGCATTGCAGCGCGACGCTCGTCGCGAACGGAATCGAAGCGATGCGCGCATTCTTTACTCAGCCGTTCGACGTCGTGTTGACCGATCTCGGCATGCCGGAACTCGACGGTTTCGCGCTCGCGAATTTCCTGCGCGAGCAGGGCGCGAACGTGCCGGTGATTGCGATGACCGCGCATGCGACCGACGAGGACCGGCGCCGCTGCGCGCAGGTCGGGGCGGTGGAGGTCGTGCTCAAGCCGTTGTCGATCGATGCGCTCGACGCGGTATTGCGCCGGCATGGGGGGCGTGGCGCGGAAGCGGGGGAAGCAGGAGCCGGCACGCGGGAGAATGCGCCTGCCGTCACCGATGAAATCCGGCGGACCCTGCGCGAGGCAACGCTGAGCTCGCTCGACGCGCTCGATGCGGCGCTGTCGGGCGGCGACGCAGATGCGATGGCGGCGGAACTGCACTCGATGCGCGGCGGTTTCGCGATGGCCGACAATCCGCGGGCACGGGATGCCTGCGCGGCCATGGAGCATGTGTTGCACGAAGGCGGAGCCGAAGCGTTGAGGGAACGCTGGCCTGCTTTCCGGAACGCGATTGCACGCGAACTGGAGCCCTGAACCCGCGTGTGCGTCGATGCGGCCGGCACGCGCGCCGCACGTGCCGGCCGTGATCCTTCATTTTCGGCCCCCGCGCTTGAAACGAGCGGGGGCCGTCATGCCGAACCCTGCGGGTTCAACGCACCCTTACCAGTTGGCGGGACCGTAGCGCCACTGCCCGTCGATCTTGCCGAAACTCATGCCGACCGTGGCGTACGACTGGTCCGGGCCGCTGGCCGAGCTGGCTTCGATGTGGCCGCTGTCCGTATTCAGCCCGACCAGGCGCCCCTGGAAAAACGGACCGTAGGTCGGTGCCACGAGGTTCAGGCGGCTGCTCGACGTCGAGGCCCGGATTGTTCCGGCGTTTTCACCGACCAGGCCGCCCAGGTTCGACCGGTCGCCGGCAATCGTGCCGGTGGACGATGCATCGTCGATGAGGGCGCCTTTGTCGTTCAGGCCGGCCAGACCGCCGACGCTCGAGCCGTCGGCCGCCGCACTGCCCGACGCCTGCGCGTGGCGAACGATCGCGTCGTTGCCGCGGTTCGTGCCGACCAGTCCGCCGACGCGGCTACCGTTGCCGGCCGTCACGTCGACCGCGGCTTGCACGGTGTCCAGCACCCCCGAGTTTTGCCCGACGAGCCCGCCGACGTCGCTCGCGTCGCGCGCGTCGACCCTGCCTGCGGCGCGCGCGTTCGACACGGTGCCGTCGTTCGTGCCGACAAGCCCGCCAGCATGGCTGTTGCGACCGGCCGTCACCGTGGCCGTTGCATGCGCGTTGCGGATCGTGCCGCGGTTCGCGCCGGCCAGGCCGCCCACATGGCCGCTCGCGAGGTCGGTCACGTCGCCGGTCGAGCGCACGTCGTCCAGCGTGCCGCGTGCGTTTTCACCGACGAGACCGCCGATCGCCATCGCACCGGCGGCCGTGACCGAACCGGATGCGGACGCGTTTGCGATCGTGCCGCCGTCGCGGTTCTTGCCGACGAGGCCGCCGACATACCCGCCTCTGCCTGCCGTGACCGTGGCGGAGGTCGACGCATCGCGAATCGTGCCGTAGTTGATCCCGACGAGTCCGCCGGCGCTCGTGTCGTCGCGACCGGACACGCGTCCGCCGCTCGACACTCGAACGATCAGGCCGCCGTTGGTCCCGACGAGTCCGCCGACGCTCTGCACCTCACGGTTGAACTGCGGGTCGAACGGGCTGCCGGGTCGGCCCGACAACGTGACGTCGGCGAAGGCCTCGCTGTCGGCGATCGTGCCGGCGTTGGCGCCGACCAGGCCACCTACGGAGACGGTGTTGTTGCTGCCGGATACCCGCCCGGTGAAGCTCGCGCGTTCGATCGTGCCGAGGTTCCGGCCGACGAGGCCGCCCATCTGGACTGCGTCCCTGCCGTTGTACGAGACGCTCATGTTCTTCGCGGTGACGTTGGTGATGCGTCCGCCCAGGTTGTCGCCGACGAGCCCGCCGACGAACGCGGCGCGGCCGGCCGAGGTACCGTCGACGACGAGCGAATCGAGCGTCAGGTTCGCCAGGTGGCCGCTGCTTTGCCCGAACAAGCCGATGTTCGGGCCGGTATTGGTGATCGACAGCCTGCTGATCGTGTTGCCGAGGCCGTCGAACACGCCGTGGAACGCACGATCGCTGCCGATGCTGCGGAAGCTCGCGTTTGCGCCGTCGATCGTGTTGCCGATCACGTAGCGGCCGCCCAGGTTCGCATCGACGTTACGCAGGTCGGCGACCGTGTGCAGCACCGTGTAATCCTCGCCGTTCGAGCGGAACGATGCGTTGGCGCCGGACAGCGTCACGACGGCATTGCGGTTCGAGAGCGTATGACCGTTCTTCGCATTGAGCTCGAGGTGCGCGTTGCGGCCGGTGAGCTTGACCGCATCGTCGATGCGGATCTTTCCGGCGGCATTGATGTTCAGGCTGGCGTTCGCGCCGGTGGACGACAACGTTTGCGTCAGATCGACGTTGCCGTTTTGCGAAGTCAGCGTGAGCGTACGATCGCTGTTCCAGGCGACGGGGCCGGCGACGGAGAGATCGCCGCGGGTGTTGGCGAGCGCGACGTTGGTGGTACCGAGGTTGTGCGACAGCGTGTCGGCATCGATCGACGCGTCGACCGGATAGAGGCTGTCGGCGTTGTTGTTTGCGACGCCGGCGTTGGCGGCCTCGAGGGTCCAGGTGCCGGCCGTATCGCCCGCACGCGTGTCGACCGTGGTGCCGCGTGCGACACGAACCTGCTCGCCGCGCGTGACGACCGAGCCGGCCGGTGCGCCGGCTTCGGCCGCGCTCGCGTCGAGCGTGCCGGCGACCTTGACGGTGCCGCCATCGAGCGTGATCTTGCCGGCGTGGTTGGCGAGCCCCTTCGCCTCGATCGTGCCGGTGTTGTTGACGACGGCGTTCAGCAGGTTGCCCGCTGCGCGCGCGGTCATCAGCACTTCGCCGCCGTCGGCCTTGAGCAGGCCGCCGTTGCTGGCCTGCGCATCGACCGCGCCGCCTTCGACCTGCAGGCTGAGCAGGTCGTTGCCGTCGAAGTTGACCTTGAACGTATTGCCTGCGCCGAGCGCGATACGGCCCATCTTCGCCTGGATCACGCCGTTGTTGGATACGCGCGCGCCGAGCAGCGCGACGCTGCCGCCGTCGTCGGCGGCGATGTGGCCGTCGTTGACGATCGACGCGGTAGAGTTGCCCGAGAAGCGGTAGTTACCTGCGAGGAAGTCGGCATCGGCGATGTTCTGCGTGGACGCGACGAGGCCGCCGACGTTGATCTGCGCGCCGGAGCCGAACAGCACGCCGTTGGGGTTGACGAGGAAAACCTTGCCGTTGGCGTCGAGCTGGCCGTGAATCTGGCTGCCGTTGTTGCCGACCACGCGGTTCAGCGCGATCGACGTGGTGCCGGGCTGATGGAACGACACGCGCTCGTTGCCGGCGATGTTGAAGTCGTTCCAGTTGGTGATGAGCTTGTCGGTGTGCTGGTTGATGGACATCGACTTGCCGTCGTTTTCGCGAACGATGTCGGCTTTGCCGGCGGCGATGTTCTCGCCGGTGGGCAGCGCGAAGGCGGGCAGCGAGGTGAAGCCGAGCAGCGAGAGGGCGGCGGCGACGCGCTTGGCGCTGCCGGGCTTGGTGCGGCGGCGCGCGGTTTCCCCGACGGCGCTCCAGCATCCCTGGGTCTGGTTCCAGATCAATGCATAGGTCTTGTTCATCGTTTCGTTATCCAGATTGATTTTCGTGAGCCGGCCGACCGTGACGGCTGGTCGGCCGGAGGGGGCGACCGACGGCCTCGCGGCCGCCGGCAGCGAGCGGTCGGACCGCTCGCAGCAGGCGACGGAATCCGGCCTGCCGTTCAGGCGGCGGAGCCGGAGCCGTCCGGGTTCACGTCAGGGCTTCACCTGACCGTAGTTCACGCCGACCAGTGCGCCGTAGGATTGGTCGTAGCCCGGCTTCACATCGACGCGGCTGGTGCTCGACGAGCCGTAGACGAAACCGAAATTGCCGCCGACGAGCCCGCCCAGCCGCGCGTACCGGCCGCCGGATACGGTGCCGCTCGACGACGAGGCCGTGATGATGCCGCCGTTGCTGCCGACGAGGCCGCCGACGTAGCTGGCGTCGCCGCCCTTGACGGAACCCGTCGCGCGCGACTGGTCGACTGTCCCGGTCAGGCTGCCGACGAGGCCGCCGACCTTGCCCTGCATGCCGGCTTCGACGTCGCCCGACGCCGTTGACCGTGCGATGGTCCCGTTCTCGTTGCTGCCGACCAGGCCGCCGGCCGACGAGAAGTCGCCCGCCTTCACCGCGCCCGTCGCGCGGGAATCTGCGATCGTCCCGCTGTTACGGCCCGCGAGGCCGCCGGCGTAGCTCGATTGCCCGGCCAATACCTTGCCGTTGGCGCTCGACGTGCGGACGAGGCCCTGGTTGAGCCCCACGAGGCCGCCCGCCGTGCTGGCGTTCCGGACGGTGACGGTGCCCGATGCGTTGGAGGAATCCAGCGTACCGGTGTTGATCCCGGCAAAGCCGCCCGCCGTGCCGTTGTCGCCCGCGGCCACGTCGCCGGATGCGTCGGATGCCTCGATCGTGCCGGCATTCGTGCCGACGAAGCCGCCGACCGTGCTGTTGTGGTCGCCGGCCACGTTGCCGCTGGCGAGGGACGTCTCGATGAAGCCGTCGTTCGCGCCGGCAAAGCCGCCGAGCGTCGATTTGCCCGTGGCCCGCACGTGACCTTGCGCGTCGGATGCATGGATGCGGCCCGTCTTGCCGTTGCGCCCGGCGAAGCCGCCGGCGACGCTGTCGGCGCCCGCGACGACGTTGCCCGTCGCGGTCGACCCGTCGATGTCGCCGTCGTTGTAGCCGGCGAAGCCGCCGGCTACCGCGTTGCTGCCCGCCGTCACGTTGCCGTTGGCCTGCGACTTCATGATCCGGCCGCTGTTGGTGCCGACGAGCCCGCCGATCGTGCTCGAGGCGGCTGCGAACACGTCGCCGTCGGCCGTGGACGCGTCGATCTGACCCAGGTTCACGCCCGCGAGGCCGCCGGCGACGCTGCGTTCACCGACGCTCACCTTGCCGCTGGCGCGCGAATCCGTGATGGTGGCCAGGTTGAGGCCGACGAGCCCGCCTGCGATGGCGTTGTTGCGCGCAGTCACGCTTGCGGACGACGACGACTGCTTGATGATGCCGTTGCCGTCGTTGAAGCCGACGAGCCCGCCGACCATCGGGCTGGCGCCCGTCGCGTTGATGCGCCCCGCGCTCGACGAGCGCTCGATCAAGCCGGTGTTGTGCCCGACCAGGCCGCCGGTGGGGCCGTCGTGCGCGGCGTTCACCTCGACGTCGGCGTGGCTGTCGCGGATGGTGGCCGTCACCGGAGGCTGGTCCAGCAGCGTCAGGTTTTCACCCACGAGGCCGCCGATCGACTGCGCGTAGCGATCGCCGTCGATGCGGCCGGTGACCTTCGCGTGCTCGATCGTGCCGCCATAGTTGGAGCCGACGAGACCGCCGATGATTGCCGAGCCCGTGGCCGAGACCGTGACGTTGTTGGCCGTCACGTTCGAGATCACGCCCGAGTTGCTGCCGGCGAGCGTGCCGATCGAAGTCAGCCAATACGGCTGACCCGATGCGGTCGTCACGATGTCACGCAGGTTGAGGTTGGCGATGCGGCCGGCGTTGTGCGAGAACAGGCCGACGTTCGACTGGCCCGGGTTGGAGATGCGCAGGCGCTCGATCGTGTTGCCGAGGCCGTCGAATACGCCGTAGAACGATTGGTTGCCGCCGATGCTGCGGAAGCTCGTATTCGCGCCGTCGATCGTGTTGCCGATCACGTAGCGGCCGCCGCGGTTTGCATCGACGTTACGCAGGTCGGCCACGGTATGGAGAACCTTGTAGTCCTCGCCGTTCGAGCGGAACGATGCGTTGTCGCCGGACAGCGTCACGGCAGCGTTGTTGTTCAGCGTATGGCCGTTCTTCGAATTGAGTTCGAGGTGCGCGTTGCGGCCGGTGAGCTTGACTGCATCGTTGATGCGGATCTTGTCGGCGGCGTTGACGTTCAGGTTGGCATTCGCGCCAGTGGCCGACAGCGTCTGCTGCAGATCGACGTTGCCCTTCTGCGACGTGAGCGTGAGCGCGCGATCGCCGTTCCATGACACCGGGCCGCCGACCGTCAGGTCGCCTTGCGTGTTCGTCAGTGCGACGCTGGTCGTGCCGAGGTTGCGCGACAGCGTGTCGGCGCCGATCGAACGATCGCCGTTCACGCCGGCATTGGCGGCTTCGATGGACCAGGTGCCGGCGGTGCCGCCTGCACGCGTGTCGACGCGCGTGTCGGCGGCGACGTCGACGCGCTCGCCGCGCGTGACGACCGAGCCGGCCGGTGCGCCGGTTTCGGCCGCGCTCGTGTCGAGCGTGCCGGCGACCTTGACGGTGCCGCCGTCGAGCGTGATCTTGCCGGCGCGGCTGGCGAGGCCCTTCGCCTCGATCGTGCCGGTGTTGTTGACGACGGCGTTCAGCAGGTTGCCCGCTGCGCGCGCGGTCATCAGCACTTCGCCGCCGTCGGCCTTGAGCAGGCCGCCGTTGCTGGCCTGCGCATCGACCGCGCCGCCTTCGACCTGCAGGCTGAGGAGATCGTTGCCGTCGAAGTTGACCTTGAACGTATTGCCTGCGCCGAGCGCGATGCGCCCCATCTTCGCCTGGATCACGCCGTTGTTGGATACGCGCGCACCGAGCAGCGCGACGCTGCCGCCGTCGTCGGCGGCGATGTGGCCGTCGTTGACGATCGACGCGGTGGAGTTGCCCGAGAAGCGGTAGTTACCTGCGAGGAAGTCCGCGTCGGCGATGTTCTGGGTGGACGCGACGAGGCCGCCGACGTTGATCTGTGCGCCGGAGCCGAACAGCACGCCGTTGGGGTTGACGAGGAAAACCTTGCCGTTGGCGTCGAGCTGGCCGTGAATCTGGCTGCCGTTGTTGCCGATCACGCGGTTCAGCGCGATCGACGTGGTGCCGGGCTGATGGAACGACACGCGCTCGTTGCCGGCGATGCTGAAGTCGTTCCAGTTGGTGATGAGCTTGTCGGTGTGCTGGTTGATGGACATCGACTTGCCGTCGTTTTCGCGAACGATGTCGGCCTTGCCGGCGGCGATGTTCTCGCCGGTGGGCAGCGCGAAGGCGGGCAGCGAGGTGAAGCCGAGCAGCGAGAGGGTGGCGGCGATGCGCTTGGCGCTGCCGGGCTTGGTGCGGCGGCGCGCGGTTTCCCCAACGGCGCTCCAGCATCCCTGGGTCTGGTTCCAGACCAGTGCGTAGGTCTTGTTCATGAAATGATGTTCCTCAGGAAAACTACAGGGTGACCACTTCGTATTGATACGTATACCTAACGAAGATGGGAAATCGGAAAGACGCGACATGCGCGCTTCCGACGGTGCGGGTGGCTATGCCACCCATGCTGCTTGCGCCCCGACATGTGGCGGGCCGCAGGTCGGCCGCCGCTCAGAAATACTGTGCGGCCTGAAACCAGATGCTTGGCGAACGCGTGGCCGACGCGACCGGGTCGGTGTAGCCGACCGGCAGCGCGGCGGTGACGCTGGCCTGACGACGCGTGCCGAACCAGCTCGCCCCGATGCCGAGCGACGACAATTGCACGGTGTTGCGCTCGCGCGACCATCGCTGCTTGCTGAGCTGAATGCGTCCCGTGTCGGCGAATGCGCTCAGTTGCCAGCCGGGCGCGACGAGATGGCGCAGTTCGGCCGTGGCTTGCCAACCCTGATCGCCGCTGCCGGCGCCGAGTGCGAATGCACGCACGCCGTACGGGCCGCCGAGACTGAATTTTTCGGATGCGTCGAGATTGCGCGACGACAGTTGCGCACTGAGCTGGATATAGAGCTGCAATCGCGAGCCGAGCGCCTGGAGCCGCAGCGCGCTGACATTCAGCTTCGCGAACTGGCCTTGCGTATGCACGTAGTAGTCCATGTCGAACGGATCGTTGCCGCTCAGATGGCCGATGCCGAGCGTGGCGGAGAAGCCGCTTCTGCCGCCGCCGCCGAAAGTGTCCTGCTGGTTGCCGCTCACACCGAACGACCACAGATCGACGGTCTTGTCGTTGACCACGTCGAACGCGCCGTACACGTCGCGCAGATGCTTGTTTTCGTAGACGACCTGCGCGTCGAGGCTCGCGCGCCTGCTGCGCAGTAGCGGCTGCGTGACGAACGCGGAGCGAACGTCGGCACCGCCGTGGTAGCGCAGGTCCTTGAGGTCGCGGCCGATCCGGTAGTCCATGTCGGAATATGCGATGCCGATGCGGGTCGATGCGGGGCCGACGGGCAGTTGATACGACGCGCGGTAATAGCGCTGATTCGTGTTGCTCGTCAGTCCGCGCAGCGAGAAGCGGTCGCCGACCCGCAGCGGCGCATTGACGTCGACGCTGCCGGTCGCGCGATAGCGGCCCGTCAGCGGATCGCCGAAGTTGTCGAGTTCGATCGAGCCGGTGGCGAAGCGACCGCGTTCGGCATCGATCACGAGGTCGGTCGTGCCAGGTTCGGCGCCGGGCCGCAGCGTGCCCTTCGCATCGACGCCGGGGATCTCGTTCAGCAGCATGAGGCTGCGCTCGAGACGGTTGCCGTGCGCGATTTCGCCGGGCTGCAGCGACGCCAGCGGTTGACGCAGCGCGCGGTCCAGCACGCGCGTGCGGTTGTGCAATTCGATCTGTCCGTAGCGGCCTTCGACGACGGCGATGCGCACGATGCCGTGTTCGATGTCCTGGCGGGGAAGATACGCGCGGGCGAGGACGTAGCCGTGTTCGCGGTAGTACGTCGTGATCCGGTTGGCGGCCTGTTGAAGATCGCCGAAGCTCAGTTCGCCGCCGACCAGATCGCCGAGCAGCGGGGCGAGCCGCGCGGCGGGAATGGCCGCATTGCCTTCGATGGCGAATGCGCTGACCGTGACGCGCGGGCCTGCTTCATCGGGCGACGCAGGGGCGGGTTCGGCGGGCGCGATGTCGATTTGCGGGGCGGTGGCGGCCGGCAGCGACGGCCGCACGGTCTCGATGTCGCGCATCGATTGTCCGGCGCCGGGTATCGGCTGCGCATGGACCAGGCCGGGCAGGAGCAGCGCCGCGGCGAAGCACCAGGGGCGCGGTAACGCGGCCCGCCGTGTGCGGGCGCTGGTGTGCGGGTCGCGAGGCGCGTGCGGCGTGACGACGGTTGCCGGTTGCGGCATCGCCGGCAAACCGGAGACGGCGGTCGACGTGCCGGCGATCGCCGGCACGTGAGTGCGACGGATGAATTGAATATTCCACCCCGGATCGGAAAATATGGACCGGTCTCAAACGTTTGCGCCGGCTCGTTGATATAGCCGGGGATATTACGAAACGGTTGCGGGTGTGGATATTGAACAAGTACGAGCGCGCATGCGAGAACACTCTGTCTTGCACGATTTTGGGCGCGATGTGCGTTCGCTGCATGAATTGTCGTATCAGCGCGCTACGCAAAACCGTCGATTGCCGTCACGATGCCGGCCGGCGCGGCTTGCGCACCTGCGATTCGGGGCGCGGCCGATGACGTCCGGATGCAGCGGAGAGATGGAATAGCCGGCCGGGCTGCGCATGGCATGCCGAATCGCAAATGACCGCGGCCCGATGCGGACAATCGCCGCCCGGGCCGGCTTTACCTCACGGCGCGCATGAACGCGCGCCGGGCCGATATCGACCGGACATCAGCCGTTGCGGAAGATCTCCGAGTACGCGCTCAACGCGGGCACCCCGCCGAGATGCGCATAGAGCACCTTCGATCCCGGCTCGAATTCGCCGAGGCGCACCTTGTCGATCATTCCGTGCATCGATTTCCCTTCGTAGACGGGGTCGGTCAGCATGCCTTCCAGCCGTGCGCACAGACGAATCGCGTCCAGCGTGCCGTCGTTCGGCAGCCCGTATTCAGGCCCGGCATAGCGCGTGTCGAGCACCACATCCTTTTCGTCGATGTCGCGGCCGAGGCCCACTAGTTCGGCCGTATGCCGCGCGATGCGCGTGATCTGTTCGTGCGTGCGTTCGGGCGTCGCCGACGCGTCGATGCCGATCACGCGATCCGCGCGCCCGTCGGCCGCGAAGCCGACGACCATCCCTGCCTGCGTGCTGCCCGTGACCGAGCAGACCACGACGTAATCGAACTTGAACCCGAGTTGCGCTTCCTGCTCGCGCACTTCTTCCGCGAAGCCGACGAACCCGAGGCCGCCGAGCGGATGTTCGGAACACCCGGCCGGAATCGGATACGGCTTGCCGCCGGCCTGCCGCACGCCCTCCATCGCTTCTTCCCAGCTGCGGCGAATGCCGATGTCGAAGCCGTCCGACACGAGCCGCACGTCGGCGCCCATCATCCGCGACAGCTGGATATTGCCGACGCGGTCGTACACCGGATCTTCGTAGTTGACCCAGTGCTCCTGCACGAGCACGCACTTCATCCCGAGATGCGCGGCGACGGCCGCGACCTGGCGGGTCTGGTTCGACTGCACGCCGCCGATCGACACGAGCGTGTCGGCGCCTTGCGCGAGCGCGTCGGGGACGAGGTATTCGAGCTTGCGCGTCTTGTTGCCGCCGAACGCGAGGCCGCTGTTGCAGTCCTCGCGCTTCGCATACAGCTCGACCTTGCCGCCGAGATGCGCGCTCAGGCGCTTGAGCGGCTGGATCGGCGTCGGGCCGAACGTGAGCGGATAACGGGGGAAACGTTGCAGATTCATCGACAAGCTCCGAAGGGCGGTGGGCGGGAAACCGGATCGGTCGGGCGCGGCGTGCGGCCCGTGTTCCGATGGAAAAATGATAGGCAGGACCGCGAGAAATGAGCTTGCGAAATAAATCGTGAAGACCTACGTTATCGATGTGGTATGAATGAATGGAATAATTTTGATTCGTGAAATCGACAGGAGGCGCAATGAAATTAGATCGCGGTAACGCGGCGCCGGCCGACGCCGCGCCGGCGCTCGATCGCATCGACCGCGCGATCCTGCGGCAACTGCAGCAGGACGCGTCGATCTCGAACGTGAGCCTCGCCGCGAAGGTGAAGCTGAGCGCGCCGGCGTGCCTGCGGCGCGTCGAGCGATTGAAGGAAACGGGGCTGATCCGCGGCATCGTCGCGCTGCTCGATCCGAAGCCGCTCGGCGCCGGGATGCTGGTCGTGATCGGCTTCGTGCTCGATCGTTCGACGCCGGAGGCGTTCGCCGAATTCGAGAAGGCCGCGCAGAAAGTGTCGGGATGCGTCGAATGCCACGTGGTGACCGGCGAGTTCGACTACTTCATGCTGGTGCGCACGCGCGACAACGAGAGCTTCAACCGGCTGCACGCCGATCAACTGCTGTACCTGCCCGGGGTGCGGCAGGTGCGCTCGTTCATGGTGCTCAAGGAGATTCTGTCGACGCATGCGCTGCCGTTGTAGCGCGTGGTGATGGGGCAGGGCTTGTCAGCCGTTGTGCACGGCGCGACGCGTGCCGCGCCTGTGATTTTTATTTGCCGCATGTGACGGCGGTATTGTTCCAACCTTCCGCACGCGCTGGAATACGGGCATACGGGCGTCGCTTTATCCGCTCATGCTCCGTGACTGGCCTTGCAAGATCGCTTCGACTTTCTGCCATACGGCGTCACGCGTGGCGTTCGAACTGTCCCGTCCCGTATCCACAAAAGACAGGATGCAAGCGGCGCCGGGCGCACCGTCAACGTTGCCACGGCGCTGCCCCCGGTTGCTGCTGCACCGCCTTGCCGAGCCGCTCACGCGCTGCGCGCAGGAGGGCCGCATCGAGTTCGCCGTCGTCCGCGAGCGCCTTCAGCGCGGCGAGCACGATGCTCGCGCGATCCACTTCGAAGAACGCGCGCAGTGCATCGCGCGTGTCGCTGCGACCGAACCCGTCGGTGCCGAGCGTCACGTAGCGGCGCGGCACGCAGGCGCGGATCAGCTCGGGCACCGCACGCACGTAGTCGGTCGCCGCGATCACGGGGCCGTGCGTCGCGGCAAGCTGCTGCGTGACATAAGGTGCGACCGCCGCGTCGCCGAGCCGTGACAGCCGCTCGGCTTCCATCCCGTCGCGCTGCAGTTCGCTGAAGCTCGTGACGCTCCACACGGCCGCGTCGATCCCCCAGTCGTCCTTCAGCATCCGCTGCGCGGCGAGCACTTCGCCGAGAATCGCGCCCGCGCCGAGCAACTGCACGCGCGCGGCTTCATTCGATGCGCACGGCAGCCGGTGCATGCCCTTCAGGATGCCGTCGCGCCGCGCGGCCGGATCGTCGTCGGGCATCGACGGCTGCGCGTAGTTCTCGTTCGTGACCGTCACGTAATAGAACACGTCGTGCTGCTGCTCGACCATCTCGCGCATGCCGGCATCGACGATGGTTGCGACTTCGTAGGCAAACGCCGGATCGTACGCGCGGCAGTTCGGAATCGTCGATGCGGCGAGGTGGCTGCTGCCGTCCTGGTGCTGCAGGCCCTCGCCGCCGAGCGTCGTGCGGCCCGACGTCGCGCCGACGAGAAAGCCGCGCGAGCGCTGGTCGGCGGCGGCCCAGATCAGGTCGCCGATGCGCTGGAAGCCGAACATCGAGTAGTAGATGTAGAACGGCAGCATCGGCAGGTCGTGCACGCTGTATGCGGTCGCGGCGGCGATCCACGACGACACTGCGCCCGCTTCCGAAATCCCTTCCTCGAGAATCTGTCCGCGCGTGTCCTCGCGGTAGTAGAGCATCGAGCCGAGATCCTCGGGTTCGTAGCGCTGTCCGACCGGCGAATAGATGCCGACCTGCCGGAACAGGTTCGCCATCCCGAAGGTGCGCGCTTCGTCCGCGACGATCGGCACGACGCGCGGGCCCAGCCCGGGATCCTTCAGCAGCGCGCCGAGCATGCGCACCAGCGCCATCGTCGTCGACATCTCGCGGCCCGCCGCGTCCAGCGCGAACGCACCCCAGGCCGGCGTCGGCGGGACGGTCAGCCCCTTCGACGCCGCCATCCGCCTTCTGGGCAGATAGCCGCCCAGGGCAGCCCGGCGAGCATGCAGGTAACGCATCTCGGGGCTGTCTTCGGCTGGTTTGTAGAACTTGAGCTGCTCGACGTCGAGATCCGACAGCGGCAGCCGGAAGCGGTCGCGGAACGCCTTCAGGTCGTCGACGTCGAGCTTCTTCTGCTGGTGGGTCGTCATGCGTCCCTGGCCGGCCGCGCCCATCCCGTAACCCTTCATCGTCTTCGCGAGGATCACGGTCGGCTGGCCGCGATGCGCGAGCGCGCGCGCATACGCGGCGTGCAGCTTGCGTGCGTCGTGGCCGCCGCGGCGCAGACGGTCGATTTCCGCGTCGGTGAGCTGCGCGGCGAGCGCTTCGAGCGCCGGGTCGCGGCTGAAAAAGCGCGCGCGGTTGTAGGCGCCGTCGTTCGCGGAGAAGGTCTGGAACTGGCCGTCGACGGTGTCGGCGAACGCGCGCGCGAGCGCGCCGGCGTGGTCGCGCGCGAACAGCGGATCCCAGTCGGCGCCCCACAGCACCTTGATCGTGTTCCAGCCGGCGCCGGCGAACAGCGCCTCGAGCTCGTCGATCACGCGGCCGTTGCCGCGCACGGGGCCGTCGAGCCGCTGCAGGTTGCAGTTGATCACGAACACGAGGTTGTCGAGCCCTTCGCGCGCGGCGAGCGACAGCGCGCCGAGCGACTCGGGTTCGTCCATTTCGCCGTCGCCGAAGAAGCCCCACACGGTGCGGCCGCCGGTGTTCGCGAGCCCGCGATGCTGCAGGTAACGCATGAAGCGCGCCTGGTAGATCGCGTTGATCGGGCCGATGCCCATCGAACCCGTCGGGAACTGCCAGAAGTCCGGCATCAGCCACGGATGCGGATACGAACACAGCCCGGGGCCGGCGATTTCGCGACGGTAGTGCGTGAGATGCGCTTCGCCGAGAAAACCTTCGAGGTACGCACGCGCATAGACGCCCGGAGACGAATGCGGCTGAAAGTAGACGAGATCGCCGCCGGCGCCGCTGCCGTCACCGGCGTCGCTGCTGCCGGCCGGCGCCGCGCGGAAGAAATGGTTGAAGCCGGTTTCGAACAGGTCGGACGCCGACGCGTAGCTCGCGATGTGGCCGCCGAGCTCGCCATACGCGCGGTTCGCGCGCACGACCATCGCGAGCGCATTCCAGCGCAGCGCGGCGGACAGCCGCTCTTCGAGCTCGACGTCGCCCGGATAGGGCGGCTGTTCGTGCGCGGCGATCGTGTTCACGTACGGCGTGACGGGGCCGCGCGGCGCCGCGAGCCCACGGCCGTGCGCATGCGCGGCGAGCCGGTCGAGCAGGTATTGCGCGCGTTCCTTGCCCGCGTGCGCGACGACGGCGTCGAGCGACTCCAGCCATTCGGCGGTTTCTTCCGGGTCGGCGTCGGCGTGGGCGAGGCCCGCGCGCCGCGTGGCATCGATACCGTTGGACAGGTCCGTCATCGCAGGTCTCCCGCACACCGCTTCGGGGCGGCGCGCAATCAGTGGCAATCGGTCGAATCATGCTACCCGCCGATCTGCAAAATATGCGTCTGATTTCATTGGGATTTCGTGCGCGGATAGTGTAAATATTCCGGTTGTGGCCACTCTTCTGGAATATTTCGACCATGAGCAGCAACCCCAGGCGGCTCGACCGCATCGACATCGGCATCCTGAACCAGCTTCAGCAGAACGCACGGATCACGAACGCGGAACTCGCGCGCGCGGTGAACCTGTCGGCCACGCCATGCTTCAACCGCGTGCGCGCGCTGGAGAAGCTCGGACTGTTCCGCCAGCAGGTCACGCTGCTCGACCCCGAGCCGCTTGGGCTGCGGATCAACGTGTTCATCCAGGTCAGCCTCGAGAAGCAGGTCGAGGACGCGCTGCAGCGCTTCGAGGAAGCGATCTCGCAGCGCCCGGAGGTGATGGAGTGCTACCTGATGTCGGGCGACGCCGACTATCTGCTGCGCGTCGTGATGCCCGACATGCGCACGCTCGAGCGCTTCATCATCGAGCGGCTGACGACGATTCCCGGCGTGTCGAACATCCGGTCGAGCTTCGCGCTGAAACAGGTGCGCTACAAGACCGCCCTGCCGCTGCCGGCGACGGGGCTCACGCTGGTCGACCCGGACGAGTCGGCGTCCGACTGGAGCTGAACGGCGGCCCGGGTTTCGGATTTCGGACGAAGCGCCGACGAAATGGTGACGAGAAGGCGACGATTGCCCGACGGTGCCGAAAGGAATGAGCGGTCGCGCGGCGGGCCGCCGCCGTGTGGCGGTCACGATGCCTGCGTCGTCGCGACACCGCTCGGGACGATCGCGTATGCTCGTCCCGTCAGCGGCGACGGTGGCTGCCGTGGCCGGATCAATCGTGTGACGACGCATCAACGAGCGAGGGCATCATGGCAAGACAGACGATGGCGGAATACCTGGCGAAGACGCTGGCGGCAGCGGGCATCGAGCGCATCTGGGGCGTGACGGGCGACAGCCTGAACGGCCTGTCGTTCAGCCTGAGCCAGCTCGGCACGATCCGCTGGATGCATACGCGGCACGAGGAAAGCGCCGCGTTCGCGGCCGGCGCGGATGCCGCATCGACCGGGCGGCTCGCCGTATGCGCGGGCAGCTGCGGCCCCGGCAACCTGCACCTGATCAACGGGCTGTACGACTGTCACCGCAATCACCAGCCGGTGCTCGCGATCGCCGCGCACATCCCGTCGACCGAGATCGGCCTCGGCTATTTCCAGGAAACCCATCCGCAAGAACTGTTCCGCGAATGCAGCCATTTCGCGGAGCTCGTGACCAACGCGTCGCAGTTTCCGCGCGTGCTCGCGCGCGCGATGCGCACGGCGATCCAGGCGCGCGGCGTCGCGGTGATCGTGCTGCCGGGCGACATTGCGCTCGGCGACGGACCGGAAGAAACGCCCGCGTGGAGCGAATCGGCGCCGCCGTCGATCCTGCCGGCGGATGCCGACCTCGACCGGCTCGCGGCGCTGCTCAACGGCTCGGACGCGGTCACGCTGCTGTGCGGCAGCGGCACGCAGGGCGCGCACGACGAAGTGGTCGCGCTGGCCGATACGCTCGGCGCGCCGGTCGTGCACGCGCTGCGCGGCAAGCCGTTCGTCGAATGGGACAACCCGTTCGACGTCGGGATGACCGGGCTGATCGGCTTCAGTTCGGGCTATCACGCGATGGAGTCGTGCGACACGCTGCTGATGCTCGGCACGGACTTCCCGTACCGGCCGTTCTATCCGGCCAACGCGAAGGTCGCGCAGATCGACTGGAAGGGGTCGCAGCTCGGCCATCGCGCGCCGCTCGCGCTCGGGCTCGTCGGCACCGTGAAGGAAACGATCGCGGCGCTGCTGCCGCGCCTCACGCGCAAGACGCAGCGGCGCTTCCTCGAGAACGCGCTGAAGCACTATGCGGCCGCGCGCAAGGGGCTCGACGATCTCGCGGTGGCCGAGCCGCCGGGCCGCGCGATTCATCCGCAGTACCTGACGAAGATCGTCGACGAAGTCGCGGCGGAGGATGCGATCTTCACGGCGGACGTCGGCACGCCGACGCTATGGGCCGCGCGCTACCTGACGATGAACGGCAAGCGCCAGCTGCACGGCTCGTTCAATCACGGCTCGATGGCGAACGCGATGCCGCAGGCGCTCGGTGCGCAAGGCGCGCACCCGGGGCGCCAGGTGGTGTCGCTGTCGGGCGACGGCGGGCTGTCGATGCTGCTCGGCGATCTGCTGAGCGCACGCCAGCTCAACCTGCCGATCAAGATCGTCGTCTACAACAACAGCCTGCTCGGCTTCGTGTCGATGGAGCTGAAGGCGGCCGGCTATCTCGACACGAACGTCGACCTGAGCCCGACCGATTTCGCGGCAATCGCGAAGGGCGCGGGGATTTTCAGCGTGCGCGTCGAGCATTCGGAGAATGTGGAGCACGCATTGCGTACCGCATTCGCGCATGACGGGCCGGCGGTGGTCGACGTCGTCACGTCGAAGTACGAACTCGCGATGCCGCCGAAGATCGAGATCGCGCACGCGAAGGGCTTCAGCCTGTTCATGCTGCGCGCGATCCTGAGCGGGCGCGGCGACGAGATCGTCGAGCTGGCGCGGACCAATCTGCGGTGAGGCCGCGAGGCGGCGCGGGTGTCGGGCCCGCGGCCGCATCGGCCGGCACGCGCGGGATGCGGCCCGGCCGGTTTCGAAGGTCGGGCCCGTCTGGAAGCCGTTTGGCGGAAGGCAGCAGGCGTCGAACCTGCCCGGCGCGCTGTTTTCCCGAAACCGGATTGGGAGGGCGGGCTGGGCAGGCAACTGACGGCGCTTGCACCGGGCCCGGCCGTCTGTCGCCGTTCCTGGCCCCGCTCGCGAACCGTCGGTCGTGCAACGCGTCGCCTGCGCCGGCTGCCCATTCGCGTACCGCTTCCACGAACAGCCGCAGCGCGGTCGGCGGATCGGCGCCTCGGACAATCTTCACGTCATCTTAAGTTCGCGTTTCCTAGAATCGTTTCATCGCCGCGCTTCCTGCGGCGGAACGATTCGTCGGGAGGATGCGCATGAAGAAGACCCGGATGGCCGTTGCATGGCGCGGCGAAGTCGTCGGCACGTCGACGCAGGACGCGCGACAGGGCACGGAGGTTTGATGATCTGGCCGAACGCGTTGCGTGTCTCGGCACTGTTCGTGCGCGAGTGGGTTGGCCGTCCGGCCTCGGTGGGCGCGTTGTGTCCCAGTTCGCGGCATCTGGCGCGCGAGATGGCCGATGCCGTGCCGGATGGCGACGGGCTCGTCGTCGAACTCGGCGGCGGAACCGGCGCGGTGACGGCGGCGTTGCTCGAACGCGGCATCGCGCCGCGGCGCCTGGTCGTGGTCGAGCGGTCGCCCGCGTTCGTGCGGCATCTGCGCACGCGCTTTCCGGGCATCACGATCGTGTCGGGCGATGCGCGGCAGCTCGAGCGGCTGCTGCCGCCGGCCGCGCGGGTCGACGCGATCGTATCGTGCCTGCCGCTGCGCACGCTGCCGCGCGATGCCGTGACGGCGATCGTCGAGCAGTGCCGGCGCGTGCTGCCGGACGACGGCGCGATGATCCAGTTCACCTACGACTTGCGGGCGCCCGATCGCCACCCGCTGGGCAACTCGGGATGGGTCGCCGCCGAGAGCCGCATCGTGTGGGCCAACATTCCGCCCGCGCGAATCGTGACCATGCGCCGGGCCGACGTCGGGCAGGCAGCGTGACGGCGGTGCGGCGGGGCGCTTTCTTTCCTTTCATCGAGCCTGCGGACGCTCGCGGCTGACGGTCATGCCGCGGCGTCCGGCATGCGCGCCGACGGCCGTGACGCGGCCCGTCTGATGAAGCGGTCGAGCGGCGTCGCGTAGCCGCGCGCGATGGCCGCGCTCAATGCGGCAGACACCATCAGATACGCGACGAGCAACACGAGCTTGCCGTCGCCGTGCATGAGCGACGGCGGCCACGCCGTGCGGAGCGCGCCGAGCACGATCAGGTGGAACAGGTACAGCTCGTAGCTGAGCCGGCCGCTCCAGCGCAGCGGCGCCAGCGCGCGGCCCGGCGTGTTCGTGCCGTTGGCGTGCGCGCCGATCAGCAGCACCGCGGTGCCGAGCGCCATCGCGGACACGCCGACGACATGGCTTTCCGAGATCGGCCATGCGAGATAGAGCACGCTCATCGCAATCGCCGTCAGCCCTTGCACGGGCGCCGCGGCGAGCACCTGCCAGCGGGCGCGTGCTGCGAGCAGCGCGGTGCAGCAGCCGATCGCGATGCCGTCGAAGCATGCGAAGTACGCGTAGAGAAATCCGCCTTCGTCGCCCGCATGCGTGAAGCGGTACACGGGACCGATCGCGACGACCGCCGCCCAGAACGCGAACAGCCGCGCTTCGCGGCGCAGTGCGAGGCACAGCAGCGGAAACGACAGGTAAAACACTTCCTCCACCGACAGCGACCACAGCACACCGAGCGCGTAATTCACCCATCCGGCCGCGCCGATCAGGACGTTCATCCAGAACGTGAGCGACGCGAGATTCACGCGCCAGAACGACACGGCGACGCCTTGCGGCGCGTGATTTTCGAAGATCGGCACGCCGGCCGCGGCCAGCCCGTTGACGAGCGCGAGCAGCAGGAGCAGGCACGGGACGATGCGCGCGATGCGCGACACGTAGAACGCGCGCACGTCGAGCGCGTCGAGGCTGCCCCAGCGGCGGCGCGCATTCGACGTGATCAGGTAGCCGGAGATCACGAAGAACATCGTCACGCCATAGTTGCCGTTGCGGACCACCGCATGCACGGCCTCCCAGCCGGCCACGCGCGCGACGGACGTGTCGCGCAGCGAATACGGGATGTTGAAGTGATGCAGCAGGACCAGCAGGATCGACACGCCGCGCAGTACGTCGATCCGCGCGTTGCGCGGCCCGGTACTCATTGCGGGCGGCCTGGTTGAGCGAACGCGGGCAGCGCCGAGAGAAATGCGTCGCGCGAGCGCAGGCCGGCTTCCGGTTGCCAGTCGAGCAGCGTGATGCGCGCGTGATTCAGGCTCAAGCGAAACTCCATCGGATCGGGGCGGGGGCGGGCCGCCCGGAAGCGGCCGATCGTATGCGCCATGAAAGCCAAGTCCGGCAGCGTGGCCGCCGGAGGTCGAGATGGCCCACAGTGTATCGGCGAAGCACGGGCGGTTGTCCTGTCATCGTTGACGGGGCGCGCACGGCCCGGCGGCCCACTCGTCCGAGCGCGCGCCGAAACAAAAAGCCCGCCGGCAGGCATGCGCCTGCGAGCGGGCAAAGACACCGCGGCGGACCGCGCGGGGTGTCGCGTGAAGACGGCGAAACCGCGTCAGAACTTGTGACGCAGCGCGAGACGCACGGCCACCTGGTTCGACGTCGACGACGGCGCATCGGTGCCGGGGATGAAGGCCTGGTCGAGGATCGAACCCGTCTTGTCGCCGGCGATGTGCTGGTACGCGGCCTGCACGTACACGTCGGTACGCTTCGACAGGTTGTAGTCGGCCATCAGCCCGACCGAGTGGATCTTCGGCTTCGCGTCGCCGGTCGACGCGTCGTATTTCTCGAGCGACAGCACGTACTGCGCGCCGACCATGAACGCCGGCGTGATCTGGTATGCGCCGTTTACTTCGAAGTTCTGGTACTTGATCGCGCTGACCGTCGCCCCCGGCGCGATGATCGCGCCCGGCGTGCCGAGATAGCCGTTGCCGGTCGGGTTCTTGTAGTTCGAGTTCGTGTACGCGAAGCCGACCGTCGCGGGCCCGAACGTGTAGTTGATGCCCGCGCCGAACACGCGCATGCGCTCGGCGATGTAGCTCGCGTCATTCGACGTGATCGCGCCGGCGGAGCCGTCTCCCGGGTGGTTCGCCTGCAGGTACGCGGCGGCAATCAGCAGCCCGTCGTTCTGGTATTGCGCGCCGAAGCTGTACGCGCGGTTGTCCGAGAAACCCGTGCTGTTGCTGAAGCTGTATGCGCCGCCGAACTGGAAGCCCGCGAAGTTCGGGCTCGCATACTTCACGGTGTTGTCGAGCCGGAACGAGTTGTCGGTGTTGTCGTTGTCGAACGGGTGCGCGAGCAGGTAGCCGCCCCAGTTGCCGTTGGCGGTGGTCGGCGCGAGATAGTCGACGACGGAGTCGTACTGGCGGCCGAAGGTCAGCGTGCCGTACTGCGTCTGGCTCAGGCCGACGTACGCCTGGCGGCCGAACATGCGCCCGCCCTGGCCGAGCCGGCCGCTGTTCACGTCGAAGCCGTTTTCGAGCTGGAAGACCGCTTTCAGGCCGCCGCCGAGATCCTCGTTGCCCTTCAGGCCCCAGCGGCTGCCCTGCGCGTAGCCGCTCGCCATTTCGTAGACGTGGCCGGTGCCGACGTTGTTCGTGTAGTTCAGGCCTTCGTCGATCACGCCGTACAGCGTGACGCTGCTCTGCGCGAATGCGGGCGACGCGAAGGCGGCGGTCACGGCGAGCGCGGTCAGTGTCTTGTTCATTCAGATCTCCGGGTGTCCAGCTTGTATCGGTTGTCGTGAGCGCGTCCGGTGCGGCGCGTCCCGTCATCCTGGGCGAAGCGGCGCGGCGCGCGCGGCGCCGGCCCGCGGGTGCGGCGGCGTGGCGGCGGGCGGCGTCCGGTCCGGTCTCCTCCGATGACACCGCGCATTGTTCCCAAGCCGAAACGGAATCGAAAGCGAGTAATTTCGATGGATGGAATCGGGTTCGCCGATGGGGCGCGCGACGGGCCGCCTCGGCCGCCGGAGCCCGGATCGGGAAAGATTGGCGAACCCGATCGAAATGATCGGAATTACTCGTTTCCCTAAACAAATTGGCGGTTGAAACATGCAGGCTGACCGGACGTGGACGCGGGACATGCACACGTTTTTCGGCCGCCGCGCGCATGCCGCGACGCACAAACAACAGATCAGATTGGAGACGACCCATCATGCAGATTCGACGACTGAAGACAGTCCTTCTCGCCGCCGCGGCGATCCTGTCGGCGCCCCTGGCTCATGCGGCCGCCGGCGCGTGCGCGGACGGCAAGACGGTCCATTTCGCCGGCGTCACGTGGGAAAGCGGGTCGTTCTCGACCGAAGTGCTGCGGCAGATCATGGAGAAGGGCTACGGCTGCAAGACCGATGTCGTGCCCGGCAGCACGGCCGCGACGGAAACGGCGCTCGCGCGTAACGATCTGCAGGTGTGGTCCGAGCAGTGGACGGGCCGCAGCGAAATTGTCGCGAAGGCGGTTGCGGCCGGCACCGTCAAGCTCGTCGGCGATACGTTGCCGGGCGGCACGAAGGAGGGCTGGTACGTGCCCGAGTACGTGGTGAAGGGCGACCCGGCCCGCAACCTCAAGCCGGTGGCGGCGGGCCTCGCGTCGGTCGAGGATCTGCCGAAGTTCAGGCAGGTGTTCGCGGATGAGGAGGAGCCCGACAAGGGCCGTTTCCTGAACTGCCCGACCGGCTGGGATTGCGAGCGCGTGAATACGCGCCTGCTGCGCGTGCTGAAGCTCGATGCGTCGTACACGAATTTCCATCCGGGCACGGGCGCGGCGCTCGATGCGGCGATCGCATCCGCGTACCAGCGCGGCGCGCCGATCCTGTTCTACTACTGGGGGCCGGCCGCGCTGATGGCGAAATACCGGTTCGTCGCGCTGAAGATGCCCGCGTACAACGAAGCGTGCTGGAAGACGCTGCGCGAAGAGCGTGCGACGAACCCGTGCGCGTCGGCGTACATGGTGTCGCACCTGAAGATCGGTGTGTCGAAGCCGTTTTACGACGCGAATCCCGCGCTCGTGGCGGTGTTCGAGAAGGTCGGCTTCCCGATGGATTTCCTGAACCAGACGATCCTCGACATGACGACGAAGAAGATCGACGGCGCGGCCATGGCGACGCAGTTCCTGAAAACGCGTCCGGACATGTGGAAGCAGTGGGTGCCGGCCGATGTCGCGCAGAAGATCGCGGCCGGCCTGAAGGGCGCGTAACGCGGGCGGCGGCATCATGCGCGCCGTCGCGGCGCGCCGGAGAACGAACATGAACGGCTTCTTCCTGCACCTGTCGATCGCCGACTGGGTGAACGGCGCGGTCGAAACCTTCGTCGCGCGATACGGCGACAGCTTTCACCACGTCAGCGCGCTGCTGCTGCGCTATCTGCTGGTGCCGCTCGAGGGCGTGCTGCGCGTGGCGCCGCCGTGGCTCGTGCTGCTCGTGGTCGGCGCGATCGCGTGGAATGCGACGCGCCGTGCGGGCCTCGGCGCGGTGTTCATGCTGCTGCTCTACGCGATCGGCTGCTTCGGCCTGTGGGACAAGCTGATGCAGACGCTCGCGCTGATGCTCGTCGCGACGGTGCTGTCGGTCGCGATCGGCGTGCCGCTCGGCATTCTCGCGTCGCGCAGCGCGTGGCTGCGCCGGCTGCTGCTGCCGGTGCTCGACGTGATGCAGACGCTGCCGAGCTTCGTCTACCTGATTCCGGTGCTGATGCTGTTCGGGCTCGGCAAGGTGCCGGCGATCCTCGCGACCATCATCTATGCGCTGCCGCCGCTGATCCGGCTGACCGACCTCGGCATCCGCCAGGTCGATCCGGACGTGACCGAGGCCGCGCGCGCGTTCGGCACGACGCGCTGGCAGTTGCTCGTCAACGTGCAGTTGCCGCTCGCGCGGCCGAGCATCATGGCCGGTATCAATCAGACGACGATGATGGCGCTGTCGATGGTCGTGATCGCGTCGATGATCGGCTCGCGCGGGCTCGGCGAGGACGTGCTCGCGGGCATCCAGACGCTCGACGTCGGCAAGGGCACGCAGGCCGGCATCGCGATCGTGATCCTGGCGATCGTCATCGACCGCATCAGCCAGGGCTTCGGCCAGGAGCGGCGCGCGCGGCGGCGGCTTGCGCAGCAGCGCCGGCAGAAGGGCGCGTCGCGCGTGCCGTACCGCCTGCCGCGCAAGGCGGCGCCGTCCGGCACCGATTCGAACCCGCCGGCGCAATCGTCGCGCGCATAGCCACGGAGGCACACATGGCAACCATCGACGTCAGGCACGTGTACAAGCTGTTCGGGCCGGAGGCCGCGCATCCGCGCGTGCTCGACCTGTTGCGGGCGGGCAAGCGCAAGGCCGACGTGCTGTCGGAAACGGGCTGCAACGTCGGACTCAACGACGTGAGCCTCGGTATCGCGTCGGGCGAGATCTTCGTGATCATGGGGCTGTCGGGCTCGGGGAAATCGACGCTCGTGCGCCACTTCAACCGGCTGATCGAACCGACGGCCGGCGAGATCGTGATCGACGGCAACGACGTGATCGGGCTCGATGCGAACGGATTGCGGGAATTGCGCCGCTACAAGGTCAGCATGGTGTTCCAGAATTTCGGGCTGCTGCCGCACCAGACCGTGCTCGACAATGCCGCGTACGCGCTGCGCACGCGCGGCGAGAACCGGCACGACGCGCTCGATGCCGCGCGCAACTGGCTGACGAAGGTGGGGCTCGACGGGTACGGCGAGCATTATCCGGACGAGCTGTCGGGCGGGATGCGGCAGCGTGTCGGGCTCGCGCGGGCGCTGGCGGCCGACACCGACGTGCTGCTGATGGACGAGGCGTTTTCCGCGCTCGATCCGCTGATTCGCACCGAGATGCAGGATCAATTGCTCGAGTTGCAGGCGACGCTTTCGAAAACGATCGTGTTCATCACGCATGATCTCGACGAGGCCTTGCGCATCGGCGACCGGATCGCGATCCTGCGCGATGGCACGCTCGTGCAGGTCGGCACGCCGGACGATATCCTGTCGCGGCCGGCCGACGAGTATGTGCGGCGGTTCGTGGAGAAGCGGACCGGCGTGAACTGACCGGTCGGGTCGGCTCGCGCATGAAACGCGGCACATCGCGACGAGCGGTGCGCCGGTTTTTTACCGGGCGCCGGCGATACGAACCCGCGCGGCGTGCCGGCGTTTCGCCGTCAGCCCTGACGCGGCGAGTTCGCGTCCACGTACACCCACGCCGATGCGCCCGACGCGAGCACGACGAGATCGCGGCGGTATGCATCGACTTCGTAGTCGTCCGCGTGCTTCAGTTCCTCGGGCGTGATCGCGAACACGGTGCCGCTGACCTTGTCGCCGGGATGGCCGGTATAGGTCACGACCGGGTGATGCGTCTTCCCGCTGGTCGCGACGACCTCGGGATCCTTGATTTCCAGCATCGCGAGCGAATAGCCGGGCATGTGATCGGCATGACCGCCCAGCAATCGGCCGAACGTTGCAAGCTGCACCTGTTCGAGCTGAAGCGTGCCGTACGAGAAAAGGTTTTCTGAAAGCGTGGAATCGACGTTCGACATGACGGGTACACGTGGAAGCGGAGTGGTCGATTCTATAACCTCGTACGGATGCCTGCAGGGAAGCCGGGCTGTGGTGTGCGATTCGTACCGACGCGCCCGGCCGCCGGATCAATGTGCGACGGTTTCCCGCGCGCCGGCCGGCACGCCGCCCGCCTCGCCGCGCAACGCATCGGCCAGGATCAGATCCGCGCCTTTTTCCGCGACCATCATCGTCGGCGCATTGATGTTCCCCGACGTGATGTTCGGGAACACCGACGCATCGACGATGCGCAACGCCTTCAGCCCGTGCACGCGCAGCGATGCGTCGACGACCGACGTCGCCGCATCCGGCCCCATCGCGCACGATCCGCACAGGTGGTAGATCGAACCCGACTGCTCGCGGAAGTACTGCCGCATCGCTTCGTCGGAATCGACCTGCGGCCCCGGCGAAATTTCCTCGACCGTCATCGCCTTCAGCGCCGGCGCCTGCATCAGCGCGCGGATCACCTTGCTGCCCTGCACGGCTTCGTCGAGATCCTTTTGCGTGGTGAGCGCATTGATGCGGATTTTCGCGGCATCTTCCGCGCGGTTCGATGCGATCTCGATCGTGCCGCGGCTCGTGGGCCGGCACGGGTTGAACGCGATCAGAAAACCGGAGTAGGGCTCGGGCTTGATGCTTGCGCGATCGCTCTTCGGGATCCGGTACGACAGCGGGTTGAAGTAAAGCTGCAGGTTCGGCTCGTGCGTGTCCGCCGTGCCGCGGAAGAACCCGCCGGCCTGGTTCACGCTCATCGCGAGCGGGCCGCGCTTCGTCAGCAGATAGCGCAATCCGATCTTCACCTTGCCGAGCAGCGTCCCCATCTCGTCGTTGAGCGTCGGCCGGTTCGCCTTGAAATAGAAGCTCACGCACAGGTGGTCCTGCAGGTTGCGGCCGACGGCCGGCAACGCATGCACGAGCGGCACGCGATGACGCGCGAGCAGCGCCGGATCGCCGACGCCCGACAGTTGCAGCAGCTTCGGCGTATCGACCGCGCCGGCCGCGAGAATGACTTCGCGCGCGGCGCTCAGCGTTTCGTCGCCGTGTTCGCCCGCGACGATCACGCCGGCCGCACGCGTACCGTCGAACGTCACGCGGCGCACGAGCACGCCGGCGCGCAGCGTGAGATTCGGCCGGCCGAGCGCGGGTCGCAAATAGGCGAAACTGCTCGAACAGCGTTCGCCGTGCTTCGTGTTCAGGTCGTAGATGCCCGCGCCTTCGAACCGCGCGCCGTTGAAATCGTCGGTGCGCGGCAGGTTCAGCTGCGCGCAACCCTTCAGGAATTCATGGACGATCGGATGCACGTCGGCCTTCATCGACGTGATGTGGATCGGCCCCGACGTGCCGTGATGCTGCGGATCGGTTGCGCCGGCCGCGTGCGTTTCGAGCTTGCGGAAGTACGGCAGCACGTCGTCGTAGGCCCAGCCGGCATTCCCGGCCGCGGCCCAGTCGTCGTAGTCGCTGCGCTGGCCGCGCACGTAGACCATCGCGTTGATCGAGCCCGAGCCGCCGACCACCTTGCCGCGCGGGCAGTACAGGCTGCGGCCGCCGAGCTGCGCTTCCGGTTCGCTGTAGTACATCCAGTTGTAGCGGCGGTTGTAGTAGGTCTTCGTGAAGCCGACCGGCACCTTGAACCAGAACGACGCGTCCTGTTCGCCCGCTTCGAGGAGCAGCACCGAGTGCCGGCCCGATTCGCTCAGGCGGTTCGCGAGAATGCAGCCGGCCGATCCCGCGCCGACGATGATGTAGTCGTAGGTCATGTCTCGTCCTTCGTGCTCAGCCCTTCGCGGGCGCGAGATCCTTCACGTCGACGGGTTTCTCGCCCATCTGCAGATGCAGCCGCTCGCCGGTGTACGGCGTGTGCCGGCGCACGACGTCCATGTCGAGCTCGATGCCGAGGCCCGGCTCGTTCGACGGGACGATGTAGCCGTCTTCCCAGCGGATCGGGGTCTTCACGACCTCCGCATGGAAGCCGCCCCAGGTCATGATGCTTTCCTGGATCAGGAAGTTCGGCGTGCAGGTCGCGAGCTGGATGCTCGCGGCCGCGCCCACCGGTCCGTTGTACAGGTGCGGCGCGATCTGCGCGTAGTGCACTTCGGCGAGGGTCGCGATCTTCTTCGCTTCGAGCAGCCCCCCGACGCGGGCGACGTTCAATTGCAGGATCGACGCGCCGCCCGCCTGCAGCAGCTTGTGGAATTCGTATTTGGTCGTCAGGCGCTCGCCGGTCGCGATCGGAATCGACGTGTGCTTCGCGACGTCGGCGATCGCCTCTTCCTGACCCGGCGGCACGGGCTCCTCGAACCACAGCGGGTCGTACTTCTCGAGCCGCTTCGCGAGCCGGATCGCCGACGACGGCACCATCTGGCCGTGCGTGCCGAACAGCAGGTCGGCCTTGCTGCCGACTGCTTCGCGCACGCGGCGACAGAACAGCTCGCAGCGATCGAGCACTTCCAGCGACAGCTGGTGGCCCGAATAGGCCGTGTACGGGCCGGCCGGATCGAACTTGACCGCCGTGAAGCCGCGCTTCACGTTCTCGGCCGCGCATTCGGCGGCGAGATCGGGATCGTCGTAGTCGTAT
This sequence comes from Burkholderia anthina, assembly GCF_902498995.1. Taxonomy (GTDB): domain Bacteria; phylum Pseudomonadota; class Gammaproteobacteria; order Burkholderiales; family Burkholderiaceae; genus Burkholderia; species Burkholderia anthina. The sequence continues at coordinate 22,749 of NZ_CABVLY010000002.1, read as the reverse complement.
TCGCCGTCCGCGTTCTTCGGGTACAGGTACGTGTACGCGCGCAGCCGTTCGTGGATCCGGCCGCCGAGCAGCTCGTACACGGGCTTGCCGGCGGCCTTGCCGACGATGTCCCAGCACGCCATCTCGAGCCCGCTGACGACCCCCATCATCGTCAGGTCGGGCCGTTGCGTGAAGCCGCTCGAGTAGGTCTCGCGGAACAGCCGCTCGACGTGGTGCGGATCGTGGTTCAGCAGGTAGCGGTCGAACACGTCGTCGATGATCGGGCCCATCGCCTTCGGGTGGAACGTCGCCGAGTAGATCTCGCCGACGCCTTCGATGCCGCAGTCGGTCTTCAGCTTCACGAAGATCCAGTACATCCCGCCAATATGCGGCGGCGGGACGGCGACGATGTGGGTTTCGAGCGAAACGATCTTCATGCGGACTCCTTGAGGCGGTTGACGCGATTGATGCGGTTGAGACGATGTTTGAGGCATGCCGCGGCGCCCGCGCCACACAGAGCGATGGCCGCGATATAGCCGAAATAGAGCTGATAGCCGTGTGCGCCGGGCCAGGTCTGCGTCACGTAGCCGTTGATCAGCGGCACGAACACGTCGGGCGAATAGCCGAGCACCGAGATCAGGCCGATGGCGAGACCCGCGCAGTGCGTGGGCACGCGGCAGTCGTCGAGCAGCGACCAGTAGAGGCCGCGTATCGCATAGGTGAGGATGCCGATGAACAGCACGAGCACGACGAGCATCGCTTGCGGGCTGTGCGGCGGCGCAGCGATCAGCCCGACGAGCGACAGCGCCGCGAGCACGAGTGCCCAGAACAGCACGGACACCTTCGACACGCGGTCGCCGAGGAAGCCGCCGCCGATCCCGCCGACGGGGCGCATCCACAGCTTGAGGGTCGTGATGAAGCCGGCCGCGGTCGCGCTCAGCCCGAAATTGCCTTCGTGCAGGTAGGCCGAGAAGCTGTAGGTTGCCCAGAACACCTGATAGCCGCAGAACACGATCGCCGCGACGAGCCACAGCTCGGGAATCGCCGCGAGCGTCTTCAGATCGGTCAGCACATTGGTGCGGCGGTCGTTACCGCGGCGGTCGTCACCGCGGCGGTGCTGCGCTGCCTGGCGCCCGTCGGCGCGCGGTCGATCCTTCACCAGCGCAAGCAGCACACCGAGCGCGATGCAGAAGCACGCGTACAGATGCACGACGAGCGTGAAGCCGGCCGCGTCGGTGCCGCCTCGCGCCTGCGTCACGTACGCGAACAGCGTGATCGCGATCGTCGCGAGCAGTGCCTCGACGAGCCCGCGCCCGCCGTCGAGCAGCCCGAAGAAGCGGCCCTGTTCGTCGGGGCCGGCGATCATGTTCACGCGCTTGATCACGGCCGCCCAGAACGTGAGGCCCGTCGTCAGCCCCCAGCCGCCGAAGATCAGTACGAGCGCGTTGAACGACGGTCCGGTCGCGTAGACGAGGCCGAGCGCGCCGGTCGCGAGCAGCGAGAAGCAGATCAGCCAGCGCGGCGACAGACGGTCGGCGAGCCAGCCGCTCGGCAGGTAGCTGAGAAGGAAAATCGTGCCGAGCGACGAGTACAGGTAGCCGAGTTGCACGTCGTCGATCCGGAAGAACTGCAGCATCGTCGGCTGGTACACCTGCCGCAGGTACAGCATCGGGTAGATCGCGCCGGCGGCGATCACGAGCAGCAGCAGCTGCAGGTAGCGCTGCGCGCGCGACTCGTGCGCGGCGCCGGGCAAGGCGAGCGACGCGGCGGGCGTCGACGGCTGGGTAGGCATGATGTCTTCCTCCATCAGGCGCCCTGGAAGCGGGCGTCTGCAGATTTGTTATGTGCTGGTCGATCGTGGGAACGGCGCGTGCGACGGGGGCCGTTGCCAGGCGCGCCGGAAAATGGCACCGGGAAATGGCGCCGGGGCGTGCGTCAGTGTCAGTACTTCATGACGACGAGGCGCGTCTGCGTGAATTCGAGCATGCCGTGCTTGCCGTCGTCGCCGCCGAGCCCCGAGCGTTTCCAGCCCGCGTGAAAGCCCTGGTACGGATCGGCCGGCGTGCGATTGACGTACAGCTCGCCGGCTTCGATCGCGTTCGCCACCTTCATCGCGGTGCGGTAGTTCTCGGTGTAGAGCACCGACGACAGCCCGAACTGGTGATCGTTCGCGAGCGCGATGGCCTCGTCGATCGTCGTGTAGCGCAGCACCGGCATGATCGGGCCGAAGGTTTCCTCCTGCACGATTTCCATGTCCTGCCGGCAGCCGGTGAGCAGCGTGGCCGGGTAGAAGAAGCCGGGGCCGTCGGGAATCGCGCCGCCCGTTTCGAGCGTCGCGCCGGCCGCGACCGCGCGTTCGACCATTGCATGGATGTGCGCGCGCGCCGATGCGCTGACGAGCGGGCCCATGTTCGACGGATCGGCTGCGCGATCGCCGCTGCGCACCGCGGCCATCTTCGCCTTCAGCAACGCGACGAAGCGGTTGTATACGCCGTCATGCACGTACACGCGTTCGATGGCGGTGCAGAGCTGCCCGCAGTGCGTGGTCTTCGACGCGACGAGCGCCGCGGCCGCGCGTTCCAGATCGGCATCGGGCTCGATGATCGCGGGTGTCTTGCCGCCGAGTTCGAGCGACGGCTTCGCGATGTTCGCCTTGCAGTAGTCGAGCACCTTGCGGCCCGCGTTCACGCTGCCCGTGAGCGTGATCATCCCGACCGCCGGATGCGTGCACAGCGCCTCGGCCGTCGCATGATCCATCGTCAGGATGTTGACGACGCCCGGCGGGAAGCCCGCGTCGTCGACGGCTTTCGCGATCTCGAATGCCGACACCGGCGTGTGGTTGCTCGGCCGCACGACCACCGTGTTGCCGGCGATCAGCGCCGGCGCGATCTTGCGCAGCAGCGTGTAGACCGGATAGTTGAACGGGATCAGGCACGCGACGACGCCGATCGGCTCGCGTTGCAGGAACAGGTTCTCGTCGGGCGTGTCGCTCGGAATGATTTCGCCTTCGATCCGGCGCGCCCATTCGGCGTGATAGCGCGTGATCTGGCCCGCGTAGACGGCTTCGTTCGACGCGTCCTCGACGCTCTTGCCGGATTCCCGAGCCAGCGCCGCGCCGATCTGCGGTGCGCGTGCGGCGAGCGCATCGGCGAAACGATGCAGGTACGCCGCGCGCTCGGCGCTCGGCAGCGTGCGCCAGCCTTTTTGCGCGGCGGCGGCCGCGTCGGCCGCGGCGAGCGCGTGGGCCGGCGTCGCGGCGGGCACGCGCGCGAACGGCGCTTCGGTGGCGGGATCGTGGACGACGATGAACGCGTCGCTTTCCGGGACGACGAAACGGCCGTTCACGTAGTTGCGTTCGGTTCGCATGAAGAGGCTCCTCCAAGGGGTGCGGGCGGATCGCTTCGGATGGCGAAACGCGCGACAACAGGACAGGAGCCATTCTGTTCATGCGTTTATTGCACGGCAAACGACTTATTTTTGCGCCGATCATGAGAAAAACGCACGTTACTCGGCCGGGCAACCGGAATCGCCCGTCATACAAGGCCCCCGCGGTGATCGGGACGGCGGGCGGCGGTGGCACCGGCGGGGGTATTCCCCGACTGATTCGCGTGTGCCGGGGCGCGGGAGCCGGCAGGGCGGCGCCCGTCAGCCAGGCGACGCGTCGTTCGTCGTTGCAATAGCTACGGCTATTGCGCCTCCTCGCTCCTTGCCTGCGCCCGGAGGAAGTCCCCCTGGGGGACGGGCGGAAAGGCACGTTCGCAAGCCCGTTATTAGCGTGAACAGGCCCTAGCGCAGCGGCACCTGCGGCAGCGGCGATGAAGGTTCGAGGTGGCGTTTCGCGAGCCATACTTCCTGTTGCAGCCAGTCGCGGAACTGCACGATGTGCGGCAGGTTCGTCTGTTCGGGGCGCGTGACGAACCAGTACGACTGATGGCCGTCGACGTGTACGTTGAGCACCTGCATCAATTGCCCGGTCGCGAGCTCGCGCGCGACCATGTGGCGGTCGGCGATCGTGATCCCGAGGCCGTCGATCGCCGCGCGGATCGCGTGGTCGAGCAGGTCGAACTCGTAGCCGCCGCGCGTATCGACATCGGCGATGCCGGCGGCTTTCAGCCAGTGCTGCCAGGTCAGGTAGCGCTGGTCGTCGGTCGCGAGCACGTGCAGCAGCGTGAAGCGGTTCAGGTCGATCGGCGCGCCGTCTTGCCGCAGCCGTGCGTAGAGCGCGGGGGCGCAGACGGCGATATGCTGCTCCTGCATCAGCAGTGCGTTGTCGAAGCCGTCCCATTCACCGTCGCCGAAGCGGATCGCGCAGTCGAGCACGCGCGATTCGCCGAGGCTGTCGTGGATCCGGGTCGTGAGGCTCAGCTCGAATTCGGGATGCGCGTCGCGCAGCCGGCCGAGGCGCGGCATCAGCCAGCGCGCGGCGAAGGTCGGCGGTACGTTGGCGCGCAGGCGGTTCAGATGGGTTTTCTCCTGCAGGCTGCGCACGGTCAGCTCGATCTTGTCGAACGACTGCTGCAGCGCGCGCAGCAGCACGCGCCCGGCCGCCGTCAGTTCGAGCTGGTGATGGCGGCGCTCGAGCAGCGTTTCGCCGAGCTGGCCTTCGAGCTGGCGCACCTGCCGGCTCACCGCGCTCTGCGTCACGTTGAGCAGTTCGGCCGCGCGTGTAAAGCTGCCGGTGCGGCCGGCCATCTCGAAGGCTTTCAGCGCATTCAGCGCCGGCATCTTGCGTCTCACGGGGCGGTGTCGTGTTTGGTGCGGGATGCTTATTGTAGGCGGGTGGGCGGCGCGGCGGGAACGACGAATGACGTGGCCGGCCGATGGGCCGCGCGCAACGGATATCGGGGTTTTCACGACCTGCCGGGCGGCGTGCTTTTCTGCGATAAAGCTGCGCGCAAGATTGCCGGCGGCCTGACCGGCAGCCAGACGAAAGACGGAGAGGAAACACATATCATGCGACGCCTGCCATCGTTGATCGCGTTGCGATTTTTCGAAGAAACCGCGCGTCATCTGAGCTTCAACCGCGCGGCGGTTTCGCTGTGCGTGACGCAAGGCGCGGTGAGCCGGCAGATCCGCTTGCTCGAGGAGGCGCTCGGCGCGCGGCTGTTCGAGCGCGATCACAAGGGCGTGCGTCTGACGGATGCCGGCGAGCGGCTGCTGCCGTTCGTCGGGCAAGCGTTCGACACGATCGAGCGCGGCGTCGGCGAGATCGCCGCCGCACGGCCCGGCGCGAAGCGGCGCCTTACGGTGTCGCTGCCGCCGACGTTCGCGACGCAGTGGTTTTCGCCGCGGCTCGGCACGCTCGCGGAGGTGCTGCCGGATGTCGAGCTGTCGATCCGCACCGAGCCGGCCGACGATTGCCATTGCCACATCCGCTTCGGACGCGTGGCGCGGCCGGGCATGCAGTCGGAGCTGCTGATGATGGAGCGCCATGCGCTGGTCGGCGCGCCGCGCTACCGCGGCGACGCGCTCGATGCGCTGCTCGGCCGGCTGCCGTCGCTGCACGTGCTGCACGAGGGCAAGCGCCTGACGTTGTGGGCCGACTGGTGCGAGCAGGCGGGGATCGCGGTCGAGCGGATCGGCGACGGCATCGAGTTCTCGACCCTCGAACAGGCGATCCGCGCGGCGCGCAAGGGCGCCGGGCTTGCCGTGGTCGACCTCACGATGATCGAGGAGGAGATCGCCGAGGGCAGCCTCGTGCGGCTGTCGCCGGTGCTGCCGATCGGGCCGTTCGGCTATTGGCTCGACATCGCGCCGGAGAACGTCGCGATCGAGCCGGTGCGCGCGTTCGCCGCGTGGCTGCGGGAGCAGGCGGCGAGGAAGGGGTAGGGGCGACGATGCGACGCGGCTGATCGGGACGTTGGAAAACCCGGGCCTCGTCCTAATCCGGCACGCATGGCCTCCGCGTTGTTATCCGTTAAAGATGGTTACCGTGCCGGCTGTGGGTCATTGGGTCATTGATCGGGGTCCTGGCCGAAATGGAGAAGAGTTTTCCGGCGCCCGACGGCCCTTGCTTCAGCTTCCGAAATGATGGGCAACTGACTCTTCGAGTGATCGATGCGCCCCGTATCGAAGACTTTTCTTGGCGGCCGTGATACGGGCTGACTGGCGGGTCGCTGGACGTGCTCCGCGGCAAAGCCGCGCATGACGCGCGCCAGGCTGTCATGGAGTGCGTTCGCGATGAACGTACCGATGACCTGCATGGTTTCTACGCGGTGCCCGATTGTCGAGCGATCTCGCTTCGCCGCAGTGCGTGCGATCCGGAATCCCGTGATGCGACAGCGCTTTACAGTCATTCGTAAATCTCCTTTTCAATCAGGTATGCGCGCAGCGCCCGCACGGACTCGCGATGCGGTGCGACGTCGAATGTCATCCACCGGTGCGACCCGGCTACTCGCCAGAAGTCGCGGCCGACGCTCGTCGCGTAAAGTGCCCGCAGCGATCGAAGGGACCCGTCGGCCAGCCCGATCGGGTATCCGCGGAAGTACTGGAACAGCGCTGCTTCGTCATCGTGCTCGCCGGGAATCGGTGCATCGAAGCCGAATCTCGGCCACGCGTAGTATCCGTAGAGCCGTGGGCCGCCGGGTTTCGGCGCAGCCTTTCGACCGCCCACGGCCAGTGCGACGATCCGGGGGATGCCCAAGGTAGCGCACGCTCGGGCGATTCTCCAGAGCATGGCCGCGCCGAGTCCGACGACCGCGCTGTCGGAAAGATCGATGGTCTCTAGTTCGAGTACGGACGCGTCCGTGTTTCGAAGGACGGATATCCGATTCTCGGATCGGATCAACGCCGGGTGGGTGACGGCGAAAGTCAGCCTGCCTGAACTGTCGAGATAGCTCTGGATATCCGATTCGGCCGGCGCGCCGCACAGGGACACGAGCAACTCGTCGGCGACTTCGCCTTCGATACCAAGCAGCGCGGGAATGTCCAGATCGTTTCGCTCGACCGTCAGTCGATCGTCGAAGTAGATCGCTTCGTACGGGAGAACATGACTGAGATCGACATGAAGGGCCGGCATGGTCGTGCACAGGAAACGGAAAGCCCCAGCATATCGCCGCGAATCCGGCGGCCCCAGTCTGCCGAACAGCCAGCTCGAACGTGCCGCAGCGGGCGTCCTGCCGGGCTTCCGCCCGGTTCGTACCGATACACACGATGTCGCGTCGCGCCTGCCGGCATGCCCGGCCCTTCCGGCAAGCGCACCGCGCATCGGTCCTTCAATGCCCGGCCGCCTCCTCCAGCGTCAGGTGCTTCGTCTCCGGTGCCCACGCGATCGATACGATCATCCCGACCAGCAACACGCCGGCCAGCGCGAACATCGTCGCGTGAAAACCGAGCGTCGCGATGCCGACCGGCAGCAGGAACGTGCCGATCGCCGATCCGAGCCGGCTGCACGCGATCGCGAGGCCGACGCCGCTTGCGCGTACTTCGGTCGGGAAGCACTCGGGCGGAAACACGCCGACAAGATTGCTGAATGCCGACATCGTCAGCGTGAACACGGCAAACGCAACGATCATCGCGATGGCCGCCGACGACGGCAGCAGCGCCAGCGCGACGAGCGACGCGCACGTTACCGCGAACGACCCGATCAGGAAGCCGCGCCGCGACAGCCGGATCGTGAGCCAGATCCCGATCAGCGCGCCGAGCACGAGGAAGCCGTTCAGCATCAGGTCGGCGCCGAAGCCTTCGGCGAGGCCGATCGTCTTCAGGATCGTTGGCAGGAACGTGTAGATCGCGAAGTACGGAATCACCAGGCACACGAAGAACGCGCAGTTGAAGATCGTGCGGCGAATCAGGTCGCGCTGGAACAGTCGGGCAAAGCCGCCGTGCGCGTGCGGTTCGGTGGCGCCGTCGAGCATCACGTGTGGCCCGAAGTGCTTTGCGACGATCGCGCGCGCTTCGCGCTCGCGGCCCTTGCCGAGCAGCCAGCGCGGCGATTCGGGCGTGCCGATCCGCAACACGAGCACGACGAACGCCGGCAGCGCGGCCGACGCCAGCAGCCAGCGCCATGCGTCGGGCGCGACGTCGCTGTAGGCGAGGCCGAGCACGTTCGCGGCGACATAGCCGATCGTCCAGATCACGCTGAACGAACCGAGCAGCGCGCCGCGATGCTTGCGCGGCGAGAATTCGGCGAGGATCGCGTGGCCGACCGTGAAGTCGCCGCCCATCCCGAAGCCGATCAGCACGCGCAGCAGGCACAGTTCGAGCGGCGACGACACGAAGAACTGCGCGAACGCGGCTGCGGTGATGATCACGAAGCTCGTCAGGAAGATCTTCTGGCGGCCCATCCGGTCGGACAGCCAGCCGAACACGAGGCTGCCGAAGAAGATGCCGACCAGTGCCGAGCTGCCGATCATCCCCATCCAGAACGCATCGAGCGGCATCTGCTTGCCCAGCGCGGCCAGCGCGTAGCCGATCGTGCCGAGCGTATAGCCTTCGGTGAAATGCGCGCCGAACGTCAGCCCCGCGATCTTCACGTGGAAGCGGTTGAGCGGCACGTCGTCGAGCGCGACGGGGTGGTGCGGCACATCGGCGCCGCGCGACGGCGGCAATGCGCGCGCCGTGCCGGATTGAAGGTTGGCCTGATTCAAGCTGTCTCCTGGATTGTTGTGCGTCCGGCATGCGACGTGCGGGCATCGATCGACGCCGGGAAGCCGTGCCGGGCGCCGCGCGGCCGGATGGCGCGCGGCGCATGTCGAGCGTCGGGACCGCCGGGCGCGGTCAGCGGCCGAGACCGGCCATCAGCGTGTACTTGAGCTCCACGTACTCGTCGAGGCCGTACTTCGAGCCTTCGCGGCCGAGCCCCGATTGCTTGACGCCGCCGAACGGCGCGACTTCCGTCGAGATGATCCCGTCGTTGACGCCGACCATCCCGCTTTCGAGCGCGCCGGACACGCGCCATGCGCGGCCGAGGTCGCGCGTGTAGAAGTACGCCGACAGACCGAACGGCGTGTCGTTGGCCGCGGCGACGGCTTCGTCCTCGGTCGCGAAGCGGAAGCAGCCGGCGACGGGGCCGAAGGTTTCCTCTTCGGCGATCAGCATGTCGGGTGTCATGCCGGTCAGCACGGTCGGTTCGTAGAAGGTGCCGCCGAGCGCGTGGCGCTTGCCGCCGGTGAGCACGCGCGCGCCTTTCGCGGTCGCGTCGGCCACATGCCGCTCGACCTTGCCGAGCGCCGCTTCGTTGATCAGCGGCCCCTGGTCGACGTCGCCCGCGAGTGCATTGCCGACGCGCAGTGCGCGCACCGCGTCGGCGAGCTTGCGCGTGAAGGCGTCGTACACGCCGTCCTGCACGAGGAAGCGGTTCACGCACACGCAGGTCTGCCCCGTGTTGCGGAACTTCGAGGCGATCGCACCCTGCACGGCCGCGTCGAGATCGGCGTCGTCGAACACGATGAACGGCGCGTTGCCGCCGAGTTCGAGCGACAGCTTTTTCAGCGTGTCGGCCGACTGCTTCGCGAGCAGCTTGCCGACGCGTGTCGAGCCCGTGAACGACAGCTTGCGCACGACGGGCGAATGCGTGAGCGCCTCGCCGATGGCGACCGCGTCGCCCGACACGACGTTGAACACGCCGGCCGGCACGCCCGCCCGCTCGGCGAGCACCGCGAGCGCGAACGCCGACAGCGGTGTTTCCTCGGACGGCTTCAGCACCATCGTGCAGCCCGCCGCGAGCGCGGGGCCGGCCTTGCGCGTGATCATTGCGAGCGGGAAATTCCACGGCGTGATCGCCGCGACGACACCGACCGGCTCGCGCGTGACGACGATCTGCGCGTCAGGCTTCGGGCTCGGGATCACGTCGCCGTACATCCGCTTCGCCTCTTCCGCGAACCATTCGAGAAAGCTCGCCGCGTACGCGACTTCGCCGCGGGCTTCCGCGAGCGGCTTGCCCTGTTCGCGCGTCAGCAGCTCGGCGAGCGCGTCGCGATGTTCGAGCATCAGTTCGCCCCAGCGTTTGACCCGGGCGCCGCGCGCCTTCGCGGTCAGCGCGCGCCAGCCGGGCAACGCGCGCGCCGCGGCGTCGATCGCGCGCTGGGCGTCGTCCGCGCCGCCTTTCGCGACTTTCGCGATGGTCTCGCCGGTCGCGGGGTTCAGCACCGCATAGGTCGCGTCGCTCGCGCCATGCGGTTCGTGCCATTCGCCGCCGATGTAGTGGCCGGTTCTGAGAAATTCGGTCATCGTGTGTGGTCCCTTCAATCCGTGAAGCTGCCCTGTGCCGGGCGCGACGCGCGCGCGATGCGCCGGCCGGCCGTGTAGTCGTTGATCAGGTCGCACGGCGTGTAGTTGCGTTCGAGCTCGTGCAGTTCGTCTTCGCCGAGCCGGGTTTCGAGCGCGCCGAGTGCGCTGTCGAACTGCGCGACGGAATCGGCGCCGACCAGCATGCTGGCAATGCCGGGACGGCTCAGCACCCAGGCCTGCGCGATTTGCGCGGGCGGCACGCCGCGCCGCTTCGCGACCTTCGCGACCGATTCGGCGATCGCGAGCGATGCCTCGTCGCCGTACATCTGCGCGGTGAAGAAGTCGGTCTGGTTGCGCGTCGATTGCGGCTCGCAGGTCAGCAGGCCGCGTGCGAGCGGGCTGAATACCGACACGCCGACGCCCTGGTCGATACAGTACGGCACCATTTCGCGCTCTTCCTCGCGATACGCGAGGTTCAACTGCAACTGCATGTTGATCGGCTTGTCCCAGCCGTTGCGCTCGCACGCCTGCATGATCTTCGCGAATTGCCACGTATACATCGTCGACACGCCGATATAGCGGGCCTTGCCTGCGCGCACGATGTCGTGCATCGCGCTCATCGTTTCCTCGACGGGGGTGTTCACGTCGAAGAAGTGCAGCATGAAGATGTCGACGTAGTCCATTCCGAGACGCTTCAGCGACCCGTCGATGCCGTCCAGTACGTGCTTGCGCGAATGGCCGCCGGCGTTCGGATAGCTGCCCATGTCGTAGCCGACCTTCGTCGTGACGACGAGCTCCTCGCGGCGCGCGTTGCGCTTCAGGATGCGGCCGACCACTTCCTCGCCGACGCCTGTCGAATAGAAATCCGCGAGATCGATGAAGTTGACGCCGGCATCGAGCGCGCGGCGCACGATCGGTTCGCTCTGCGCTTCGTCGAAGATCCACGGTTTCCATTCGGGCGTGCCCATGTTCATCGTGCCGAGGCACAGCCGGGACACCTTCAGGCCGGACTGGCCGAGGCGGACGTATTCCATGCTTCCTCCTGATTCGGCCTTGCCGGCCGTTCGTTGTCGGTCAGTGCTGGTTCGGCGTGTAGAACGGGTTCGATACGTCGCGCGCGGCGGCGAACACCGCGTCGCGATGCGGCAGCCCCTCCATCGCGGCGACGATCGCGTTGCGGCACGCGCGGTAGTTGTTCTCGAACACGGCGTCGAGATCGTCGGTCTTCGGGTTCACCCAGTTCGCCGACACGACGACCCAGTCGTTCTCCGCTTCGGGCGGCAGCGTGCCGTTTTCGAGCGCTTCGGCGACCGCCTTCGCGATGCCGGCCTGCGAGGCGCCCCACGTCGCATTGCCGTGGAAGTCGCCGTCGATCTGCGCCTTGTTCACGTACAGCGTGAGCGGCTTGGTCGGTATGCCCGGCTGCGCGATCACGACGAACGGCGCATGGCCGGCCGACGGCGTCGCGAGTGCGGTCGCGAACGCCTGCCCGGCGGGACCGTTGCGCGGGCCGATCAGCACGTTGATGTGCGCGAGGTTGACGCCGGGGCCTTCGAAGCCTTCGCCGATGAAAAGCTGTCTGGGTTGCAGTGCGGTCATTGCTGTGTCTCGTCGATGAGGTGGGTGTGAGGCGATTGTCGGGGGCCGCGGCGCGGCCGGTGAATCGATGTTTTCTGATCGAGGTATGAGTTTTCGTCGTCTCCGGGAAAGCCCTGAACGCCGCGCGCGGACGCCCGCCGGCCGGGCGGCCGGCGCTTCGGGACGGTGTCGCGGAACGGGCGGCGCGGGCGAACGGCTGCCTGCCGGCTCCGGGTTTGTCATACCCGGGCAGGGGTTGGAGGGCCGTGCGGGTCTGGACAACAATCGGCATCGCCAGTCCTATCTTTCGTCGCCCCGTCCTTTTTCGAAAGCGAGTAATTCCGATGGCAGCCATTCAGAAGCCCGATTGGTCGAAGCTGAGTTCGCTCGACCCGGAGCTGATCCGCGCATTCGTTGCCGTCGTCGAGAGCGGCGGCTTTACCGCGGCGGCCCGGCAACTGCATCGCACGCAGTCGACCATCAGCCTGCGGATCCGGACGCTCGAGGAGCGGCTCGACACGCACTTGTTCATGCGCAACAGCCGGCGGCTCGAACTGTCGCGGGACGGCGAGAACTTCCTGATTCACGCGCGGCGGATCATCCAGGTGCAGAACGACGCGATCATCGCGCTGAAGCAGACGAGCAGCGACCGCGGCGTCGTGCGTTTCGGGTTGCCCGAGGATTACGCGGAGTTGTGGCTGCCCGACCTGCTGAAGTCGTTTTACGCGCTGCGGCCGGGTGCGCGCCTGCACGTGCATTGCCGGATGTCGCTCGAACTGGTCGAGCGGCTGCAGGCAGGCGAGCTCGATGTCGCGCTGGTGGTGCGGCATGGGCCGAATGCGGGCGGGCGGCTGCTCGGCCGCCACGACGTCGTGTGGGCCGCGCATCGTGACTTTGCGCTCGACCCGCTCGCCTCGGTGCCGCTCGCGCTGTTTCCTGAAACCTGCTGCTACCGGCAGCGCGGGCTGCAGGCGCTCGCGACCGCCGAGCGGCCGTATCACGTCGTCTATACGAGCCAGAGCCCGACCGGCATCAAGATCGCGGTGAACCATGGCGCGGCCGTCACGATGATCGACCGCTGCACGCTCCCCGGGAACTGGCGCGTGCTGGACGACGCAGACGGTTTGCCGCCGTTGCCGCCGGCCGATCTCGAGTTGCATCGCTCGCCCGGCATCTGCGATCCGCTGACCGACGATCTGGTCTCGCTGATCGAGGCGATGGTCGACGAACGGCGGCGGGCGTCGCTCGAGGCGTTCGCGTAGTCGAGCGCCCGGCGCGTGGATGCCGGGGCGGCAGGCCGGCATTCCGTCGAGCCGGGAGTCCCGGAATCGGGAAGGCCGGTGGGCGGCGGCCTGCCGGCGGCGCGGGTGCTGCCGCAAGCCGTTTTTTGCACTGCAATGCCGTTTTTTTGCACGGCGTTTATATCTCTTCTTCTAAGCTCGGGATGTGTTGAACAGCCGCGACGGCCTCCGTCCGTTCCATGACCTTCATCCATCCCGTCCCCGCTTTCGACGTCGCCGGCCGCCAGTTGCGCACCGGCGAGCGCCGCAGCGTCATGCCGTTTCCTTTGCCGCGCCCGCGCCTGCAACTGCCCGTCACGCTGACGGCCGGTTCCGCCGCGCTCGCACACGCCCGGCTCGCGGCGCTTCTGCATTCCCCGCTCGGCGTCCATGTCGTCGGCGCGCGCACCGTGCGCGACGTGATCCACGTGCAATTCGACATCGCGGCGGAGGATCTGGACTTCACGCTGCACATGCTGATCGCGCTGCAGGCCGACGCCGTGATCGGCCCCGTCGCCCGCCGGTTGCATGTCGGATCGCAGCACCGCCAGCCCGGGGCGCGCTGATTGCTTGTTCGGTCCGCCACCTTTTCTCCGGTTGCCGTGTTGTCGGTGAACCGGCCGCGGCGAACGTTCGTGCGCCGCGTCGTACGTGGCGCCGACCCTCGACAGGGAGGATTCATGTATCTCACGGAAGAAGTGCGCACCGCGCGGCCGGCAGGCCGGCGCGTGCGGGGCGCGACGCTGCCGTCGGGCGGGCAGCTCGCCCGGCAGTTGATGGTGACGGTTCGCACGGCGGACGTGCTGCTGCGCCAGGCGATCCGGATGCCGGATCGGCATCAGTGGTCGGTCGACATCGAGCGGGTCGACGCGGCCGGCGGCCCGTTGGCCGCATGGGATTCGCACGCGATGTTCCGCATCGCCGGGACGTTCGAGCCGGGTATCGAGGCGAACGCGCGGGCCGGCGATCCCGACCGGATCGCCGTCGAAATCCGGTTGTTTCTTCCCGAGCAGGCCTATCTGGGCGAACAGCGCATCGGCATCTTCGGCAGGCGGCATGGCAACCGGTTCGGCGCGACGCTGTCGGTGACGGCCGGGTCGCGGCGGGGCGGCCGGCGCGACGAATGCATTCCGCCGGCCGGGCGGTACGTGCGCGGCGACACGCTCGAAGCGCTCGTCGATACGGTCGCGGGCATCGTCAACGCGGCGCTGCCGGCCGCGGGCCATCCGCGAGCGGGCGATTCGTGACGCCGCACGCAGCGGCGCCTGATCGCGTTCAGGCGTCGCCGGTCTGGCCGGTTTGCCGCTGCAGATCTTCCATCAGTTGTTCCGCGAGAAAGTCGCACGGCGGGCGCTTCGATTTCGTGCTGCGCGCGAGGATCAGCTCGAGCGGCGGCAGATCGGGCAGCCCGTGCGAGCGGCCGAGCATCGACAATTGCGCGGGAATCGCGCAGCGCGCGAGCGGCGCGACCGCGAGGCCGGCTTCGACCATGCTCAGCAGTCCGAGCAGGCTCGGGCTTTCGTAAGAGGTCCGGAACGGCAGCTTCGCGCGTTCGAGACTGCGGATCGCGTTCTCGCGCGCGACGCTGCCCGGCATGAACACCGCGATCGGCAGCGGCCGTTCCTCCCAGACGCGCGGCCCGTTCGTCATCGCGGCCCATGCCATCGGCTCGTGGCGGATGAAGTCGCCCGACAGCCCCTTGATGCGCGTGCCGCACACGAGATCGACGGTGCCGTCCTTCAGCAGCGGCGCGAGCGCGCTGCTCGGCAGCCCGATCACCTGGATCTCGACCTTCGGATAGGTCGCCGAGAATTTCTTCAGCACCGACGGCAGCAGCGACGACGCATAGTCGTCCGGCACGCCGATCACCACCTTGCCGGTCACTTCCGGGCGCACCACGGCCGCCCACGCCTCGTCGCGCAGCGCCAGCATTCGTCTGGCGAATCCCAGCAAGACCTCGCCTTCGCGCGTGAGCACGATGCTGCGCGGCTTGCGCACGAACAGCGGCCGTCCGATTGCGTCCTCGAGGCTCTTGATCTGCATGCTCACGGCCGACTGCGAGCGGTTCACGGCTTCGGCCGCACGGGTCATGTTGCCGGTTTCCGCGACGGCGACGACGGTGGCCAGCACGTCGTGATCGAGCATCTTCATCGGTATCAGTAAAACTGAATGTAACGATCAACATTATGCGTTTTTATTGTCGCAATGTGTCTGCCATAGTGGAATCACACCGGCTGCATCGTCCGATGCAGCGCGGCAATTGCGCCGGCGTGGCCGGCATGCAGCGTTGAACAGGGAAAGTGGTGTACCGATGATCGATCATCCGTTGCGCGCCGCACTGGCCGCGGAATTGCATGCCCGGCCGTTCCTGCGGCTCGCCGAAGCCGTGTCGCTCACGCACTATGCGATCTACGCGGACGGCCAGCCCGATCTTCACGAAACGCTGCTGCACGCGCTGTGCCGCGACACCGGCATCGATGCGCCGCACGAAGGCGCGACGCACTACGCGGTGCAGTCGCCGTCCGGCTGGCATCTGAAGTGGGAGCGCCACACCGAATTCTCGACCTTCACGTTCGTCGCGCCGCGCCGCGACACCGGCTATTTCGACGATCTCGCGATCGAGGGCATCCCGGCCGCGTGGTTCGCGCGGCTCGCCGGGATCCGTTTCGTCGCGGTGCGCATGGAGTTGCTGTCGGGCGACGCCGCGCGGCTCGTGTGCGGCGACCTGCGCCGCTGGATCGACGGGCCCGCGCTCGTCGGCAGCAACGTGCTCGGCGGCGGCAAGGTGTTCTGCGACTGGCATGTGCGTGCCGACGGCTTCATGCGCTTTCTCGTCGTCGACGAGGATTTCCGCGAGGAGCAGGGCGGCCGTTTGCTGCAGCGCCTCTACGAGATCGAGACGTACCGGATGATGGCGCTGCTCGCGTTGCCGGTTGCGCGGCAGATGAGCCGCGAGCTCGACGAGATTCATGCGGCGCTGCATGCGCTGATGCAGCGGATGGACGCGAGCGGCGCGGCCGGCGACGACGCGGCGCTGCTCGTGAAGCTCACGCATCTCGCGGTGCGCGTCGAGGCGCTGTCGGGCTCCGGCGGGCGTTTCAGCGCATCGCGCGCGTACGAGAAGCTCGTGCTGGCGCGCATCCAGGAACTGCGCGAGGAGCGCATCGAAGGCATGCCGACGATCGCCGAGTTCATGGAGCGGCGCTTCGCGCCGGCGATGGAAACCTGCCGCAGCGTGTGGGCGCGTCACGAGCAGATCGCCGCGCGGATCGCGCGTGCCGTCGATCTGCTGCGCACGCGCGTGAACCTCGCGCAGGAAAAAGATGTGACGCGACTGCTGGCGGGCATGGAGCGCACCGCGCGCAACCAGCTTCATCTGCAGCATGCGGTGGAAGGGCTGTCGGTGGCAGCCATTTCGTACTACGTGCTGTCGCTTGCGGCCGCGGCGTTCAAGGCGCTGCACGTGATGAACCTGCCGGTCGATCCCGAACTGGCGGAGGGCCTGCTGATCGCGCCCGTCGTGTTCGCGGTGATTCACATCACGCGGCGCACGCGCGCGCAGCTGGCGCGCTCGGAGGCCGCGCATGACGATGCACTCGTGCATGCGGCGGCATTGAAGCAGGCAAGCTAGAAGATCAACGACATATCAAAGGAGTGGAGATGAATCCTGTGCAAACGCAACCCGGATTTTTCAGCAGCCTCGACGCGTTCGACGAGCCGGTTTGGGACGAAACGGGTGCGCCGAAAGAGGCGCACGTAACGTCGTATCAGGCCGCGATGCTGGAGCCGACGACGTCGCTCGTCGGCGGCACGTTCGATCGGCCGGATGTCGCGGCGGTGGCGATTCTCGGGTACAACTGACGCGGTGTCGAACGTGGTGAACACCCGGTCGCGTGTGCGCCGGGTGGGGGTGTATTGTTTGCCGGTGCGACCGGCTGTGACTTGCGGTGATGCCCAGTCGCCCGACTAGCCGGCGGCCCGCATGCGCGGCATCGTCGGATACTCGACCCACTGGGCTTCGATCTTGCGGTCGGGCAGAAAATGAAGCTCGATATAGCCGTCGCGCTTGTTCGGCAACTGCGGGACGGCGATGTCCGTCTCGTAGATTTCCGGCGACATGTTCTTCGCATCTTCGTCGGGTGTCAGGTCGTACGTGATCTCGAGGTGCCAGGTCTTCTTGTTGCGCGGCACTTCCATGCAGCAGACTGTACCGCCGCCACCGCCGAACTGGCGGGCGTGCGCGCTGCCTGCGCCGAAGCCGTCGACGACGAAGTTGTAGACGCCACGGTTGGTGTAGTTGAAACCCACCACGTGATAGGGGCCGTAGCTGGCGGTCTGTGCATGCAGCCACCATGCACCGCCTAATAGCACGACGGCGACGATGAGCGGGTTGCGAATGAGGCGGTGCATCACGCTTGACATGTCCATGACTCCATCGTTCGATCCCTCACGTTTGTCCGTCTAGCGGGCGTCCGGAACATGCGCGTCGATCCGACGGCCACGCCCACCCACCACCACCCCCAGCTTCGATCATCGCGCGCGCTTGCCCGTGCCGGCGTGCTGCGCGAGCGCCAGCTCGACGAACGCGCGCGCCGCGGCGCTGCGATACGCGCCCTTGCGCTGCAGCAATACGGCGGTGCGCCGCAGCACGGCCGGATCGAGCGCCACCGCGACGAGATCCTCGTGCTCGATGGCGATCGTGGCGGGCAGCAGCGTGGCGAGGTGGGTGCGGCGCACGATCTCGATCACCGCGCCGATCGAGTTGGCCTCCATCAGCACGCGAGGCTGCACGTCGTGCTCGCGGAAATAGCGGTCGATCTGGCCGCGCGTCGCGAATTCGGCGGTGAGCAGCACGAGCGTCGCATCGCGTAGCGCGCGCTGGCCGGCGGTGCGCTTTTTCGCGAACGCGTGCCGGCGGTTCACGACGAGCGCGAGCGTCTCGACCAGCAGCGTCTGCACTTCGATATCCGCGCTTTGCACATCCTCGAACGCGATGCCGACGTCGAGCTCGTCGTCGACGAGCAGCGCCTCGATCCGCTCCTGCGACATCTCACGCACCGACAGCGACACGTCCGGATAGCGGCTGTAAAACGCGTCGACGAGCGGCCCGACGAGGTAGGTCGTGAAGGTCGGCGTGACCGCGATGCGCAGCGAGCCGCGGCTCAGGTCCTGCACGTCGTGGATCGCGCGCCGGCCTTCCGCGAGATCGTGCAGCGCCTGCCGCGCATAGCGGAAATACACGTCGCCCGCATCCGTCAACCGCGTGACGCGGCCGGTGCGGTCGAACAGTTGCGCGCCGAGGGTGTCCTCGAGCTGGCGGATCTGCTGCGACAGCGCGGGCTGCGACACGTGGAGTGCGGCGGCGGCGCGCGTGAAGCTGCGATGCTCGGCGACGGCCAGGAAGTAGTTGATATGGCGCAGCAGCATTGTTCGATCCTATAAGTGGTGCTTATGCGGCAGATCATAAATCAGTCTTTTACGTTATCGGAAGCGGGGCGTAACCTGCCCTTCATCGATCCCGCCCACACCGGAGGCCACGCGATGAAGGACATCATCGACGGATTTCTGAAGTTCCAGCGCGAAGCCTATCCGGAGCGCGCCGCGCTGTTCCACGATCTCGCGCGCCGGCAGAACCCGCGCGCGCTGTTCATCTCGTGCTCGGACAGCCGGCTCGTGCCGGAACTCGTCACGCAGCGCGAGCCGGGCGACCTGTTCGTGATCCGCAATGCCGGCAACATCGTGCCGTCGTACGGCCCGGAGCCGGGCGGCGTGTCGGCGTCGGTCGAATACGCGGTCGCCGCGCTGCGCGTGACCGACGTCGTGATCTGCGGACATTCCGACTGCGGCGCGATGACCGCGATCGCCACGTGCCAGTGCATGGACCACATGCCGGCCGTCGGCCACTGGCTGCGCTATGCCGACTCGGCGCGCGTCGTGAACGAGGCGCGCACGCATCGCAGCGAGCGCGAGCGGATCGACTCGATGGTGCGCGAAAACGTGATCGCGCAACTCGCGAACCTGAAGACGCATCCCGCCGTGCGGCTCGCGCGCGAAGAGGGCCGCCTCGCGCTGCACGGCTGGGTCTACGACATCGAGTCGGGCTCGATCGACGCGTACGACGGCGCGACCGGCCGGTTCGTGTCGCTCGCCGGGCATCCCGGCGTACGTGCGACGCCTGCGGCGCTGTCCGCCGCGGCCTGAAACCTGTTTGTTCACCCACGAGGTATTGCCATGATTCAGTCCCAGCACAGCCAGAGCGCACGCCACGCGCTTGCCGAAACCGTCGTGCTCGCGAAGGCGCGCAAGAACCTGTCGTTCGCGCAGCTCACCGAAGGCACCGGCCTGAGCGAAGCGTTCGTCACGGCCGCGCTGCTCGGCCAGCACGCGCTGCCGGCCGACGCGGCGCGCAGCGTCGCCGGCAAGCTCGGCCTCGATGACGACGCGGTGCTGCTGCTGCAGACGATTCCGCTGCGCGGCAGCATCGACGATCGCGTGCCGACCGACCCGACGATCTACCGCTTCTACGAAATGCTGCAGGTGTACGGCACGACGCTGAAGGCGCTCGTCCACGAGAAGTTCGGCGACGGCATCATCAGCGCGATCAATTTCCGGCTCGACGTGAAGAAGGTCGACGATCCGGAAGGCGGTTCGCGCGCGGTGATCACGCTCGACGGCAAGTACCTGCCGACCAGGCCGTTCTGATGCGGTTGCCGCGCCGCGGCCGCGAGGTCGTGCGGCGCGGATTCGTCTGACGCACGCCGGCTGCCGGCCGGCGCGCGATTCCGCCAATTCGTTTCAACGAGGACACAGCCATGGATTTTGTGAAACGCACGATCGATCTCGCGATGAAGAACGTGGAAGAGGGTGGCCGCCCGTTCGCGACGGTGATCGTGCGCGACGGCGAGATCGTCGCGGAAAGCCCGAACCTCGTCGCGCAGACGAGCGATCCGACCGCGCACGCGGAAATCCTCGCGGTGCGCGATGCGTGCCGCAAGCTCGGCACCGAGCACCTGACGGACTGCGAGATCTACATTCTCGCGAGCCCGTGCCCGATGTGCTTGGGCTCGCTGTACTACTGCAGCCCGAAGCGCGTGATCTACATCACGACGCGCGAGGACTACGCGCCGTTCTATCGCGACGACCGCAAGTATTTCGAGCTCGATACGTTCTATGCCGAGTATGCGAAGCCGGTCGAGGCGCGCCGCCTGCCGATGGTGCAGCAAAAGCACGGCGACGCGATTCGCGTCTACCAGCGCTGGAAGGAACTGAACGCGAAGTGATGCCGGCGGCGCGGCACCGCCGCCGCGACTGCTCGTTTTCCCCACCCTCCGCTTCGCCCGGCGGCCATCGTGCCGGCCGGGTTTCCCGCATGACAGCGCGGGCGCGTGCCGCGCCCCGTTTTCCCGGCCCTTCTCACATCGATTCCGTTCAATGTCCGGAACGGAAATCCGCGATCCAAAAGGTTTTTGACGGGTTTAAAAATTCGCACTGGAGACGACAGATGCGAGCAGAAAGCCCGATGAAAACCAATGAAATCATCATGACAGCCAGCATGGCGAACGAAGCCGGCGGCGTGCCCGAGCGGCCGCCGACGATCGCCGTGCGCGATGTGCCGGCGCCGTTCCGTGCGCCGGCCGGATGCCGCCGCCGCTGATCGTCGCACTTTGCCCCGACACCCGCTTGCTTGCGCCACACGACCCGGATGAGGAATCGCTCGATCCCTCTCCGCCGGCACCGCGCGGCCGCACGAGCGGTCGTGCCTGACCCCCGACATTCGCATACTTTTTCAACACGGACCATCATGAAACGGGATTCATTCAGTACACCTGAGGCAGTGCGTCGGGACGCGGCGACCGACACGCTCAAGCCGAACGACGCCTTCGTGCGCATCGAAAACGTCGTGAAGAAATTCGGCGACAGCACGGCCGTCGACAACGTGAACCTGACGATCGCGAAGAACGAGTTGTTCGCGCTGCTCGGCAGCTCCGGCTGCGGCAAGTCGACGCTGCTGCGCATGCTCGCCGGGCTCGAGACGGCCACCTCCGGCAAGATCTTCGTCGACGGCGAGGACCTCGCGTCGCTGCCGCCGTACCGCCGCCCGGTGAACATGATGTTCCAGTCGTACGCGCTGTTCCCGCACATGTCGGTCGAGTCGAACGTCGCGTTCGGGCTGAAGCAGGAAGGCACGCCGAAGAACGAGATCAAGGAACGCGTGGCCGATGCGCTCGCGCTCGTGCAGATGAGCAAGTACGCGAAGCGCAAGCCGCATCAATTGTCCGGCGGTCAGCAGCAGCGCGTCGCGCTCGCCCGCTCTCTGGTGAAGCGCCCGAAGCTGCTGCTGCTCGACGAGCCGATGTCCGCGCTCGACAAGAAGATCCGCCAGAAGACCCAGCTCGAACTCGTGAACATCATCGAGAAGGTCGACGTGACCTGCGTGATGGTCACGCACGACCAGGAAGAGGCGATGACGATGGCCAGCCGCCTCGCGGTGATGAGCGAAGGCAAGATCGTGCAGATCGGCACGCCCGGCGAAGTGTACGAATACCCGAACAGCCGCTTCTCGGCCGAGTTCATCGGCTCGACGAACCTGTTCGAAGGCCGCGTGGTCGAGGACGAACCCGATCACATCTTCGTCGAGAGCGACGATCTCGAAGCACGCATGTACGTGAGCCACGGCGTGTCCGGTCCGCTCGGGATGCCGGTCGGCATCTCGGTGCGCCCGGAGCGCGTGCAGGTGTCGCGCGACAAGCCCGGCTCGCATCACAACTGGGCGCGCGGCGTGGTGACCGACATCGCGTACATGGGCAGCTACTCGCTGTATCACGTGCGCTTGCCGAGCGGCAAGACGGTGGTGTCGAACCTGTCGAGCTCGCACCTGATGCACGACAGCGCGCCTTCGTGGAACGACGACGTGTTCGTGTCGTGGTCGCCGGCCAGCGGCGTCGTGCTGACGCAATGAGGACGACATGATGAGAACTTCCGCTTCCACACCGTCCACACCGTCCGCGCCGGTATCGACCGGCGCCGCAAGCACCGGCCCGGGCCGCGCCCGCGCGGGCCGCTTCGCGCTGCTGTCGCGCTTCCTGCCGTCGGGGCGCAGCGTCGCGATCGGCGTGCCGTTCCTGTGGCTCACGGTCTTCTTCGCGCTGCCGTTCGTGCTGGTGTTCAAGATCAGCTTCGCCGACCAGGTGATGGGGATCCCGCCGTACACGTCGCTCGTCGAGTTCAAGGACGGCGTCGTGCACTTCGCGCTGCAACTCGGGCACTACGCGTTCCTGCTGCAGGACGACCTGTACATCGCGACCTACCTCAGCTCGCTGAAGATGGCCGCCGTGTCGACGCTGCTCTGCCTGCTGATCGGTTACCCGATGGCGTACTACATCGCGCGCGCGGAACCGGCGCGCCGCAACGTGCTGATGATGGCCGTGATGCTGCCGTTCTGGACGTCGTTCCTGATCCGCGTGTACGCGTGGATCGGCATCCTGAAGGACGACGGCCTGCTGAACCACGCGCTGATCGCGCTCGGCATCATCCACACGCCGCTGCGCCTCTATCACAGCGACGCGGGCGTCTACATCGGGATGGTCTATTCGTACCTGCCGTTCATGGTGATGCCGCTCTATGCGCACCTCGTGAAGATGGACCTCACGCTGCTCGAAGCCGCATACGACCTGGGCGCGAAGCCGTGGGTCGCGTTCACGCGCATCACGCTGCCGCTGTCGAAGAACGGGATCATCGCCGG
>NZ_CABVLY010000001.1 GCF_902498995.1 Burkholderia anthina | reverse complement strand
AGACCAGCTACTGATCGTCGCCTTGGTAGGCCTTTACCCCACCAACTAGCTAATCAGCCATCGGCCAACCCTATAGCGCGAGGCCCGAAGGTCCCCCGCTTTCATCCAGAGATCGTATGCGGTATTAATCCGGCTTTCGCCGGGCTATCCCCCACTACAGGACATGTTCCGATGTATTACTCACCCGTTCGCCACTCGCCACCAGGTGCAAGCACCCGTGCTGCCGTTCGACTTGCATGTGTAAGGCATGCCGCCAGCGTTCAATCTGAGCCAGGATCAAACTCTTCAGTTTAAACCTGTTACTGTTTTCGGTTCTTTCGAACCGGTCGCTCACTCAAAGCTGACAGGAATATGAATTGCTTCATAAACCTGACTTACTTTAGTGTGAGACTCTTGATACTTTCGCTATCTGATCCGAGGATCAGTTCGCGTCCATCAAGCGCCCACACTTATCGGCTGTTAATTTTTAAAGAGCGTGACTGCGAGAAATCTTTCTTTCTCAGCAGCGCTGCGTTTTCAGCAGCAGAGAAGCGAGATTATGAACCGCTTTTTCCAGATCGTCAACAACATTTTTAACTGCTTCGTCGCGACGGCTGGGGGTTCAACTCCGTATGCGCCAAGGCTCGACAGCAACCTCACCGCACCGCTTCCCTTCCTTCTTCCCCCGCGCTGCGTTTCCGTTAGCGCGAAAGAGGCGTGATTCTAAGCAGTCGCCGCCGAGCGCGCAAGAGATTTCGGTGCATTTTTTCAATGACCCTCGTTTCGGCCTTCCGGCCATGCCCGAGCACGAGAGCGCTTATGGTGCAAAGAACGGACTAGAATGTGAGGTTCTTCGCCTCTTTCTATACGTATTTAATATGCGCCAGCGAATCGCCAAACGCCTCCCCCCCGACGCCGACAAACTGGTCGGCCTGTCGCTCGCGCTCTTCGCCTCGGGCAGCCGCATCGAGGATCGCTTCTGGGAAGCGAAGCTCGATGCGCTGCTCGCCAAGATCGTTCGCAACGGCAATCAGACCACGCTCGACGCCGCACTCGACCATCTGCAGCAGAATCATCCCGATGCATACGGCGCGCTCGCCGACATGGCCGAAACGCACAGCGAGTCGATGGTGATCGAGCACGATGGTCAGCCGCATGACGCGCTGCTGGTCGCCGTCCCCGTTCTCGCCTGGACGCGCTACATGATTCCGTCGGGCCCGCTCAAGGGTGACGTCGCCGACGCGCTGCGTACGCACCTGCAGGCACACGTGCTCGCGAGCGGCACGCTCGTCGGACTCGCACCGTTCCTGTACAGCATCGACCAGTTGCCGCGGCACCACGTCGAAACTTACCGGCTCGCGCAGCAACTCGCGCATGCGGCAATCGGTCAGCATGCCGCGAAACTGAGCTTCGGCGACCTGCCCGAAACTTCGCCGATTCTGGCCGACCCGCGTTTTCTGCTCGCCGTCGTCGCCGCACCGGCCGGCGCGCCGCTGTTCCGCTGGCAGGAAGAAGAACACGGCAACCGGATCGAACGCGGCCAGTGCCTCGAGCAGTGGACCGCCCAAGGCGGCCCGAACCTGTCGGTTGCCCTCCCCGGCTGCGAGTTCGAATGCCTGCTTCCGGACGCGTACTATTCGGCTTGCCGTGATGCGGACGAACGCATTCGTCCGCACACCGTCCGAACAGCCATCCGTTATCTTTTCGACACACTTGGTGCGGCGCCGCAGGAACTGCGCGCGGTGGTCGCCGGCTTCGGCGAACGCAGGATCGACGAGTATCGCGTCGGCTTCACGCGCCGCGCCAGCAACGACGTGATCTACGGCGTCGTGTGGCCGCTCTACGGCCGCGAGAACGGTGACGTATCGATCGACAGCGCAACGCTCGAAGGCGAAGCGCCGATGGAAGGGCCGCTCGAAGAAATCGTGAGTCTGCTGAAGGAATGCGGCGTAACCGACGTCCGGCGGCACGCGGGCCGCTTCGAACCCGAGTACTGCGACGACTGCGGCGTGCCGCTGTACGCCGATCCGCTCGGTGAAATCGTCCACGCGGAAATGCCTGAAGACGCCTCCCCCGCGCAGCCGCACTTTCACTGATCCACGCCGCGGGCCTGCAGCGCCTGCCCGCACAAAGCCGCTCCCGGTTCCAGCCGGAGCGGCTTTTTTCTCGTCCGTATTTCCGGCACCGGAAATTTCAGACTTTTCCTAAGCCTTTCAGCCAAGCAGACATCGTGTAAGGTCTTTGTCATTATCGGGCCCACGGCATGCCGACGGCAGCTCAATGACTTACCTTATGGAGGTTGAATATGCGGTTCCTGGTGCTGAACTCAGACGCCGAGCGGCGTGACGGACTGAAGGCCTTGCTACGGCAGATCGACCGTCACGCCAGCATCAACGATGCACCCGACGGCTTCCAGGCGCGCCGGCTGCTGCGCACCCAGCGTTTCGACCTCGTTGCGATCGACTGGCTGGACGTCGGACGGCTCAGCGAACTTCAGGCGCTCTGCAGCGCCTGCTCGCCGACGCCTGCCGCGGTATTGATCGACGAATCCACGCCGGAAGCCATCCAGCGCTTCTACAACTATGGCGTCGCGGGCGTGATCCCGCACTCGACCCGGCCGCACCTGATCGTACGCGCACTCGAAATGGTGATGCTGGGCGGTCATTACATTCCGCCCATCGCGCTCAGCCTGTTGCCGTCCGCAGCGGCAGCACGCCACGACACCCATTTCCAGACGCTCGCCGGATCGCTGCCGCGCCGCCCGCCAACCGGCCTGCTGTCGCCGAGACAGGCGCAGATCATGCGCTTCGTTCATATGGGCAGTACCAACAAGATGATCGCCCGCACGCTCGGCATCAGCGAAGGCACGGTGAAGATCCACCTCGCCAGCATCTTCCAGCAACTCGGCGCGGCAAACCGCGCCGCCGCGGTTGCGATCTACAACGGCTGGCTGTCGCCACATCTCGAGGTATTGCTGGCAAACCGCGATCGCGTACGCAAGCCCGTCATCGGCGAACGCGGCCCGGTTCCGCTGCGTGCGCAACGGAACAACCGTCCGTACCCGTTGCCTGCCGCGAACGCCGGCACCCCGGATCTGCCGCTCGCGGCCGAGCCGACGCCGCGGTTTCGGCGCGAGCGCTAGTCGTATCGATATTGCGACGGTCGGCATGTGCGGATTCCCACCTTTGATGCCCAACGAGTAATATGAACGCATGGGTTTTCTTTTCACACCGCTTCCGTTCTGGGTTGGCGTCGGTGGCTGGATCGCCGCCGTGGCGCTGCTCGCGCTCGCGATCTGGAGACGCCCCTTCGTCCGGCTCCAGGACGCAACGCTTCAGCACGTGTGGCTCGCGCTCGTCACCGCGATCACGGTTCTCTGGGCCTCGAATGCATGGCTCGAGGACGGCATCGTCATGCATCTGCTCGGCGCGACGCTGCTCGTCACACTGTTCGACTGGACGCTCGCACTGATCGGGATGGCCGCCGTCACGGCCGTCGCCGCGATCGTCTTCGATGCGTCGTGGCAGGGCATCGGCCTCACCTATCTGGTCTACGGCGCGCTCCCGGTCGCCGTGTCCGCGCTGCTGCAGCGCGCCGCGATCGCGTGGTTGCCGCATAACCTCGCGTCGTTCATTACCGGCCAGGGATTTCTGTCGCCGGCCATCGCGATCATCACGGTCGCCGCGGCCGCAGCCGGCGTGCAGCTCGCGCTCGCGGACGGCGTGCCCGTCGTGATTCCTGCCGGCTATCTGCTGAACACCGCGCTGCTCGCGCTTGGCGAAGCATGGTTCACCGGCATGGCAACTGCGCTTATCGCCGTATATCGCCCGGCATGGGTCACGACGTTCGACGTTCGGCGCTATCGTCTCGGCGGTCCGCGCGCGTGAACGCGCTTCGTGTCGAAATGCGGACAACGCGTGCTGCGCCCCTCTCCCGCAGCGCGGCAGAGTGCGGCACCTACTGCCGCGCATCTTTTTTACGCTAAGATTGAACTCCTGTTCTCCATCGGGCATCTATACGTGCCCGATGCCTCATTCGCTCCTCACCAATAACCAGATGGACAGCTCTCCTGCCTCGCTCCGGTTTTTCCGGGCGCTCGGCAAGCTGGCGGCCTGTGTCGCAGGCCTGTCGCTTGCGCTTCCGGCACCGGTATTCGCCGACCTCCTCGACCAGCGCTCCGAACTGATCAACAAATTCGTCAACGAGATGCATGCCGATCCGATCGTTGCCGATTGTGCGGCGCACGGCAGCTTCATCGCCAGCACGTCGTCGGCCTTCGATCGTGTCGACTTCGCACCGGACGCATTCGACAGCGGCAATGCCACGATCACGCCGTGGAACGACTCGTTCGATCAGGGCAAGCAGCGCGTGAAGGTCGACAACATCGTTACCGTGGATGGCCTCGGCATCCATAGCGACGGCAGCGACCCGACACCGCTGAAATTTCGCTGCGGCTATGTGGGTCAGCAAATGCTTGCATTCAGCTGGAACGACCCTGTTCCGCCGCTGAAGCCGCGCGTTGAACGCCCGTCGTCGACGAAAAAATTCAAGGGTAAATCGCACCGCGGCAAGGTCAAGGCAACAGGCCGCACCGGCAAGAAGGCGGTTGCAGCGAAGAAATCAGGCGGCCAGAAGAAAGCCGTGAAGAAGAGAACCGCGAAGAAGTCCTGATACGACGGAGCGGCAACGACAGAAGCAAAAAGGCCGAGGCATCGCATGATGCCCCGGCCTTTTTCATTTCAGCAAAAGCGCGCTTACGCGAACTTCTCGACGTGCACGAGAATCGCCGCCAGCATGGCCGCACCCAGCGCCGCGCTACGCTCGCCGTTCCAGCCAACCCGCTCGTCGGGCAGGTTCGCATTGTCCTTGAACGGCATCTCGAGCGTCAGCGACAAGCAGCCGAACTGATGACCGATGTACTTCGATGCGAGCTTGAGCGCATCTTCCTTGTACTTGCTCGCCGCATAACCATGCTCGGTCTGGAAGTCCGGGCTCGCGACCTTGAATGCTTCGATGAACGCGGTCTGCTCCTTGCCCTGCTGCTCGGTAAAACTCGGCAGCATCTCCGAACCGGCGACGAACACGTACGGCAGATCCTCGTCGCCGTGGATGTCGAAGAACATGTCGCAGCCGATCGCATGGATCGCATCGCGCACGGCCAGCACTTCGGGGCTGCGCTCGGCGTCGGGCGCCATCCACTCGCGGTTCAGGTTCGCGCCTGCCGCGTTGGTGCGCAGGTTGCCGTGCACGCTACCGTCCGGATTCATGTTCGGGACGATGTAGAACGTCGCGTGATCGTAGAGCTTGCGCGCCACCGGATCGCCCGCCCAGTCGCCCCATCCGGCCAAACGCTTGACGAGCCCTTCGACGAACCACTCGGCCATCGTCTCGCCGGGATGCTGGCGCGCGATGATCCACACCTTCTTCTTCGGCGCGCCGTCGACTTCGGGCGTGCCGAGCGTCAGCAGCGACATCGGACGGCCCTCGACCGTGCGTCCGAGCTCGACGACGCTCGCTTGCGGCAACTGCTGGACCGCACCGAGAAACGCCGCATGACGCTCTTCCGAATATGGCTCGAAATACGCGTAGTAGATGCTGTCGAATTCAGGCGTGTGGTCAATGGTCATCGTCTTGCCGTCGAACGTCGTCGGCACGCGGAACCAGTCGACCCGGTCGTAGCTCGCGACCGCGCCGTAGTTGCGCCATCCGGACGGATACGCGCACTCGGCGGCATTCTCGAACGACATCACGCACCGCTCGCCGCGCGCGCCCGTCAGGCGATAGTAGAACCATTGCGCGAATTCCGAGCGGCTGTCGCCGCGCACGCGCAGCCGGATCGCGTCCGGGCTGTCGCACGACACGACGTCGATTGCGCCCGCGTCGAAATTGCTGGTGATCGAAAGGGCCATCTATCTCTCCTGGTGCGGCCGGAACGGACTGTTTGCCGCCTGCCCGGCCGCATGCATGCACCGGCCGTCTCGTGAACGGCCAGCAGGGTCACTCGCCGACTCGCCGGCGATATACGTAAGTCGAATCGTTCGATGCGGCTGCATCGAACGCGTAGTCTTCCACCGCGAAATCCTTCAGCGCCGCCGGGTCGGCGATGCGATTCTCGACGATATAGCGCGCCATCAGGCCGCGTGCGCGCTTCGCGTGGAAGCTGATGATCTTGTAGCGGCCGCCCTTCCAGTCCTCGAATACCGGCGTCACGACGGGCGCGGCCAGCAGTTTCGGCTTGACCGACTTGAAGTACTCGGTCGACGCACAGTTGATCAGCACGCGCGCCGCGCCGGTGCGTGTCTCGAGCTGTTCGTTGAGCGCGCGCGTGATCCGGTCGCCCCAGAACGCATACAGATCCTTGCCGCGCGCGTTCGCGAAACGGGTACCCATTTCGAGCCGGTACGGCTGCAGCAGGTCGAGCGGACGCAGCAGCCCGTACAGGCCCGACAACACGCGCACGTGCTGCTGCGCATAGTCGAGATCGGTGGCCGACAGCGATTTCGCGTCGAACCCTTCGTACACGTCGCCATTGAATGCGAGCACCGCCTGCTTCGCATTGGCCGGCGTGAAGACCGGCGACCAGTCCGCGTAGCGCTGGAAGTTCAGGCGTGCGAGCGGATCGGAAATATCCATCAGCGTCGCGATATCCTGCGGCGACAGCTTGCGCAGGCCGTCGATCAATTCCGACGCGTCGTCGACGAATGCAGGCTTCGTGTAAGACGGCACGTGCGCGGGCGTATCGTAGTCGAGGGATTTGGCTGGAGAGAGAACGATTATCATAGAGGCTCGCTGGCACGCCGTGCCTTGCGGTCAGACGAAAACCACCGATTGTAACGAATGACCCGCTCCCTCGCCCCACACGCCGCACATCGCGTCGTACTCGACTCGAACGTCTGGATCGACATACTCGTATTCGACGACCCTGCCACACGCCCGATCCGGGCGGCACTCGAACGCGGCACGCTGGCCGCCGTGATCGACGGCCGCTGCCTGAACGAGCTCGAACTCGTGCTCGACTATCCGCAGTTCCAGTCGCGCGCAATCGACAAGGCCGCGGCGCTCGCGACCGTCGCCCGCCTGACGAGCCTCGTGGAGCCGCCGCCCGTCGACGCCGACGCACCGCCGCTGCCGAAATGCAAGGATCGCGACGATCAGAAGTTTCTCGAGCTTGCCCGCGCCGCACAGGCCGAATGGCTCGTGTCGAAGGATCGTGCGCTGCTCAAGCTCGCAAAGCGCACCGCGCGCGACTTCGGCTTCCGGATCGCGCAACCCGCCCCGTTTACCGAGGCCTGCGCGCTCGACGCCGCGTCGGCCAACACCACCACGCCGGCCTGACGCGCCTGGCGCCACCGATTGCGACCGTATCGATGAACGCTCCTTCCGACATGCCTACGACTCCCGTTTTCCCCTCGCGCCTGCCGAACGTCGGCACGACGATCTTCACGGTCATGAGCGCGCTCGCCGCCGAGAAAGGCGCCGTGAACCTCGGCCAGGGCTTCCCCGATTTCGACTGCGATCCGCGCATCGTCGACGCGGTCGCGACCGCGATGCGCAACGGCCACAACCAGTATCCGCCGATGGCAGGGGTCGCACCGTTGCGCGACGCGATCGCGGACAAGATCGCGCAGATGTACGGCCGGCGCTACGATCCGGCCACCGAGATCACGGTGACGGCCGGCGCGACGCAGGCGCTACTGACGGCAATCCTGTGCGCCGTGCATCCGGGCGACGAAGTGATCGTCATCGAACCGACCTACGACAGCTACCTGCCGTCGATCGAACTCGCGGGCGGCAAACCGGTATTCGTCACGCTCGAAGCGCCCGACTATGCGATCCCGTTCGATCGGCTCGCCGCCGCGATCACGCCGAAGACGCGGATGATCATGATCAACACGCCGCACAACCCCACCGGCACCGTGTGGCGCGAGGCCGACATGCGCAAGCTCGAGGAGATCGTGCGCGGCACCAACGTACTGATCCTGTCGGACGAGGTCTACGAGCACATGGTCTACGACGGCGCACGGCACGAGAGCGTCGCGCGCTACCCGGAACTGGCCGCGCGCAGCTTCATCGTGTCGAGCTTCGGGAAGACCTATCACGTGACGGGCTGGAAGGTCGGCTATGTCGCGGCGCCTGCCGCACTGACCGCGGCGTTTCGCAAGGTCCATCAGTTCAACGTGTTCACGGTGAACACGCCGATGCAGATCGGGCTCGCCGACTATCTGCGCGACCCGGCGCCGTACCTGACGCTGCCCGACTTCTACCAGAAGAAGCGCGACTTCTTCCGTGCCGGTCTCGAGCGCACGCGCTTCAAGCTGCTGCCGTGCCCGGGCACGTACTTCCAGTGTGTCGACTATTCGGCGATCAGCGACCTGCCGGAAGCCGAGTTCTCGAAGTGGCTCACGTCGGAGATCGGCGTGGCCGCGATTCCGGTGTCGGCGTTCTATCACGCGCCGCACGAATCGGGCGTCGTGCGCTTCTGCTTCGCCAAGCAGGAAAGCACGCTCGCGGCCGCACTCGAACGGCTCGCGCGCCTGTAAGTCAGGCGCGGCGCCGCGCCGCGCCCGGGCCGCGCTTACTACGAACGCGCGGCGTTCATCGCCTCCATATACGCCTTGCGATCGGCCGCCACGCGCTGCGCGGCCGGCCGCTCGCCGACCATCTTCGCGTGCGCCTTCCAGTCGATCCCCGCGTCGACCAGGAAATCGCGGCCGTATATCGCCTTCGTCGCCATCCCGATCACCGGCAGATGAATCGACGCGGCGATGTCGGCGAGGCTGAACGAATCGCCGAGCACGTAAGGCGAGAACTGCGCCATCCGCTTGAACGCATCGATCGCGCGCGGCAAGCGCTTCTCGACATGCGCCTTCATGCCGTCGCTGACCTTGCCGCCGAAAAACGCCTCCGTATAGACCTCGCGCGCGGTCCATTCGAGATACAGCTCGAGCGTCTCGACGAGCTCACGCACCTTTGCGGCGGCAAACGGGCTCGGCGGGAAAATGGCTTTCTCGGGATAACGCGCGGCCAGGTACTCGACGATCACCTGCGATTCGAACAGCGCGCCCTCTTCGGTCTTCACGAACGGAATCTTGCCGAGCGGCGAATCGACGAGCAGTGCCGGATCGCTGATCGGCAGACCGCATGTCACTTCCTCGAACGGGATGTCGTGCTCGAGCAGAACGAACTTCACCTTGTTGTAGTAGTTGGACAACGGAATACCGCACAGCTGTAGCATCGGAGTCTCCTTCGTTGCGAAGCGCGGCCGCTGCGATACCGGCCGCATCGGGATGCGTCGCGCTGAAAAGCACGTTCGTGCTAGTCTAAAGCAGTTTCGCGTCCGTCATGACAACATTGCATCCGCTGCAGCAACACCTTCATGTGCATGCGCCGGCACGCGCGCAATGCACGGCACCGCAGCCGCACCATCCGATGGAGACACACTCGCATGAGCGCTGAACTGCTGGCTTCGCGTCCGCCCGAGAGCGAATCGACGCTCGTCCTCACGCTGTCCAATCCCGGTGCGCGCAACGCGCTGCATCCCGACATGTACGCGGCCGGCGTCGAAGCGCTCGCTACCGCCGAGCGCGATCCCGCGATTCGCGCCGTCGTGCTCACGGGGGCCGATCGTTTCTTTTGCGCGGGCGGCAACCTGAACCGGCTGCTCGACAACCGTTCGAAGGATCCGTCCTACCAGGCCGACAGCATCGACCAGCTCGCTGCGTGGATCAGCGCGATCCGCGCATCGACGAAACCCGTGATCGCGGCGGTCGAAGGCGCGGCCGCCGGCGCGGGCTTCTCGCTCGCACTCGCTTGCGACTTGATCGTTGCCGCGCATGACGCGAAATTCGTGATGTCGTATGCGCGCGTCGGCCTCACGCCCGATGGCGGCGGTTCGTGGTTCCTCGCCCGTGCGTTGCCGCGCGCGCTTGCCGCCGAAATCCTGTTCGAAGGCAAACCGGTCGCGGCCGAACGCCTGCATGCGCTCGGCGTCGTCAATCGCCTCGCCATACCCGGCGCGGCGCTGTCCGACGCGCTCGCGTGGGCCGACTCGCTCGCCGGCATCTCGCCGAACGCACTCACGCGTATCAAGTCGCTGCTCGACGATGCAACCGCGCAGCCGCTCGAAGCGCATCTCGGCACCGAGCGCGATCACTTCGTCGCATCGCTGCATCATGCGGACGCGTTCGAAGGCATCACCGCATTTCTCGAGAAGCGTCAGCCTCGCTACAAACGCTGATCCGGCGCGTCGACGCCGTTCGAACAGCGTCGACGCTGCCGCAACGGCACGCAGGCGCAGCCACGCAGCCGCACGTTCCCGCCGTCTGCAGCCCGCGTCGATCCATGCTCTAATGACCGCCTGTCGCGGCGCCCCGTCGGCGCCGTTTTCGCGCATGCCATGAAGGAGTTGAGATGATCGACGTCTACAGCTGGGCGACCCCGAACGGCCACAAGGTACACATCATGCTCGAGGAAACCGGCCTCGCGTATCGTGCACACCCGGTCGATATCGGCGCCGGCGACCAGTTCAAGCCCGAATTCCTGAAAATCAGCCCGAACAACAAGATCCCCGCGATCGTCGATCCGGACGGGCCCGGCGGCAAGCCGATCTCGCTGTTCGAATCGGGCGCGATCCTCGTCTACCTCGCGGAAAAAACCGGCAAGTTCCTGCCGACCGATCCGGCCGCGCGCTACGCGACACTCGAATGGCTGATGTTCCAGATGGGCGGCGTCGGCCCGATGCTCGGACAAGCGCACCACTTCCGCCTGTACGCGCCGGAGAAGATCGAATATGCGGTCAATCGCTACACGAACGAAGCGAAGCGCCTGTACAACGTCATGGAAAAACGCCTCGGCGAATCCGAATATCTCGCCGGCGACGCGTATACGATCGCGGACATCGCGACGTTCCCGTGGACGCGTTCATGGCAGAACCAGGGCATCGTGCTCGACGAACTGCCGAACGTGAAGCGCTGGCACGAGGCGATCGCCGCGCGACCGGCCGTGCAGCGCGGCGTCGAAGTGCTCGCATCGCTGCGCAAGGCATTGCAGGACGACAAGGCGCGCGAGGTGCTGTTCGGCGCAACGCAATACGCGAAGCACTGAACGAACATGCGCCGGACGACGCAGCGGCATCCGTGGATGCCGCTGCGTGCGTCAGAAGTAATGCAGCGTGATGAACTCCGCCGCACAAACGAGCAGCGGTGCGTCGGGGCGCTCTGCCTGCACCGACACCGACCACGTCACCTGTACGCCGCCCTGCGCGGCTTCCGAGGTTTCCTTCACCGCGAACAACGCGCGCACGCGTGTGCCGACCGGCACCGGCTTCAGGAACCGCACGCGATTCAGTCCGTAGTTCACGCCCATCTTCTGCTCGAAGCGCATCGCGTCGACCATCAGCGCCGGAATCAGCGACAGCGTCAGGAACCCGTGCGCGATCGGACCGCCGAACGGCGACTCCTTGCGTGCGCGCTCGGGATCGACGTGAATCCACTGGTGATCGCCCGTTGCGTCGGCGAAGCGGTCCACGCGCGGCTGGTCGATCTCGACCCAGCCGCTCGCGAGCGGCTCCGCACCGACCCGCGCATGCAGCGCCTCGGGTGACGCGATCAACGGCAATGTCACGTCCGTCATGCGTTCGCCCCTTCCGGATGACGCAACCCGAAGATCACCTTGGTATGCACGGTGATCACGGTCTCGCCGTCGCCGTTGATGCCGACCCACTCCGTCGACACGATGCCGCGATCGGGCTTGCTCGCCGACACGCGTTTGTCGTGGATCTTCTGGTACATCGTGATCGTATCGCCCGCGCGCACAGGTTTGAGCCAGCGAATCGAGTCGATGCCGGGCGACCCCATGCTGGTCGAGTCCGGCCCCAGCTTCTTGATGAGCAGGCTCATGAACACCGAACACGTATGCCAGCCGCTCGCGACCAGTCCGCCGAACGGCGATGCCTTGCCGGCTTCCTCGTCGAGGTGGAACGGCTGCGGATCGTAGCGTTGCGCGAACGCCTTGATGTCGTCGGCCTCGAACGTGTAGCGGCCGATCTCCGTGTTGCTGCCTACCGCCAGATCTTCGTAACTGATACCCACTGTATATCTCCTGTGGCGCGCTCGCGCGTCGCCGTCATGCCGCGTCGGCTTGCGCGAAATCCGGCAGTGCCGCAATCCGCGCAAGGTGATGATCGGTGTCGCCCAGTGTCGTTTCGATGATCGACAGCCGCTTGAACAGATGCGCGGCGGCAACGTCGTTGGTCACGCCCATGCCGCCGTGCAATTGCACCGCCTGCTGGCCGACGAAGCGCGCGGCTGCGCCGACGCGTGCCTTCGCGGCCGAAACCGCCTTGCGGCGTGCATCGGCGTCGCCGGCCGCGTAACGCACCGCGGCCAGGTAAGTCAGCGAACGCGCCTGCTCCGCATGGATCAGCATGTCGACCATCCGGTGCTGCAGCGCCTGGAAACGCGCGATCGGTACGCCGAACTGCTCGCGCGTCTTCGTGTATTCGACCGTCGCCCGGTTCAGTTCGTCGAGCGCGCCGACCGCTTCCGCGCACAGCAGGAAGGTCGCATAGTCGGCGATCTGCTCGAGTGCGGCCGCATCGCGCGCACCGCCCGCGAGCAGCCGCGCCGGCGTTTCGTTCAGTTCGATGGTCGCGGCGCGCTGCCCGTCGATCGTCCGGTAGTCGATCGCCTGCGCGCCCGCTGCATCGCGCTCGACGACGAACAGACCGATGCCGCCGCCATCGACGCGCGCGGGCACGATCCACGCATGCGCCTGTGCGCCATGCTGAACGACCGACTTGGTGCCGGTCAACCGGTACGTGCCGCCCTGTTCATGTGCGTGCGTATCGAGTTCGTACAGATCGTAGCGCGCCCGCGGTTCGTGGAATGCGACCGCCAGCCGCTTCTGCCCCTGCGCGACGGCCTCCAGCAACGCGGCATCGTCGCCCGTGCCGGAACCCGCGACACGCAGCGCCTCGATGCCGACCGCCGTCGCCCAGTACGGCTCGACGACGAGTGCGCGGCCGAGCGCCTGCATCGCGACCAGCATGTCGACCGGACCGCCGCCGAATCCGCCTTGCGCGTCCGGTACCGGCAACGCGGTCAACCCGAGTTCCGCAAACGCGCTCCATTGCGTGTCCGACACGCCCGCGTCGCTGCGCACGATGGCCTGGCGCGCGTCGAACCCGTATTGCTCGCCGAGATAACGACGCAGCGCGTCGGCGAATTGCTGCTGCTCATCGGTAAAGCTGAAATCCATCGTTGTCTCCTGTTGGCCAGAGCGGCGCTTTGGCGCCCGACTCTCGCCCCATGCGTCGCGGCCGGCTCACAGCCCCAGAATCATCTGCGCGATGATGTTCTTCTGAATCTCGTTCGAACCGCCGTAGATCGAGGTCTTCCGATAGTTGAAGTAGTACGCGGCGAGCGGCGCCGCATCGTCGTCGCCCGCGATGCCGTGCTCACGCTCGCCTTCGAGGAACGGCACGTCGAATGGTGCGGCAAGCGGACCGATCGCCTCGAACATCAGTTCGGTGAGCGCCTGCTGCACTTCGGTACCCTTGATCTTCAGCATCGACGCCTCGGGGCCCGGCCCCTTGCCGCTCGTCTCGCGGCTCACGACGCGCAGCACCGTCACCTCGAGCGCCATCAGCTCGACTTCGAGCGCCGCGACCTTCGCGGCGAACACGGGGTCGGCAAGCAACGGCTTGCCGTTCTTGCGCTGGTTCGACGCCACGCGCTTCAGGAACACGAGCTCGCGCTTGGACGCGCCGACGCGCGCGATGCCGGTACGCTCGTGGCCCAGCAGGTACTTCGCGTAGGTCCAGCCGCGGTTTTCGTCGCCGACGAGGTTCTCGACGGGCACCTTCACGTCCTCGAAGAACACCTCGTTGACCTCGTGGTCCTCGTCGAGCGTGATGATCGGGCGCACCGTGATGCCGGGCGTCTTCATGTCGATCAGCAGGAACGAGATGCCCTCCTGCTTCTTCGCCGCCGGGTCGGTACGCACGAGGCAGAACATCATGTCGGCATACTGGCCGAGCGTCGTCCAGGTCTTCTGACCGTTGACGACGTAGTGGTCGCCGTGGCGCTCGGCACGCGTGCGCAGCGACGCGAGATCCGACCCGGAGCCCGGCTCCGAGTAGCCCTGGCACCACCAGTCGGTACCGTCGAGAATGCGCGGCAGGTAATGGCGCTTCTGCGCTTCGCTGCCGTATTTCATCAGCACCGGTGCGACCATCGACACGCCGAACGGCAGCACGGTCGGCGCGCCGATGCGCGCGCACTCCTCGTCCCAGATGTGCCGCTGCGTCGCGTTCCAGCCCGGGCCGCCGTATTCGGTCGGCCAGGCAGGCGCGGACCAGCCGCGCTGGCCGAGAATGCGGTGCCAGCTCGCGAAGTCCTCGCGGCCGAGTCGTTTGTGATCGAGTACTTTGGCGCGCAGTGCGTGAGGCAGATTCGCCTCGAGCCAGGCGCGGACGTCAACGCGGAATGCGTCGTCGGCGGGGGAATAATCCAGATCCATGCGCAGTGTCTCCTGGCCGCGGCCATCCGGCCCGGCGAGGACACGCTGCGTACGTCATTGCAGCGGTTCTTTCAGCGCGGCAGGAATCGGCAACGGCATCACTTCGATGCCTTCTTCGGCGAGGGACTGCGCATCCGCCGGCGTCGTGACGCCACGAATGCTGCGCGCGGGCGCCTCGTTGTAATGGATGCGCCGCGCTTCCTCGGCGAAGCGCTCGCCCACGTTCTCGGTCTTCTCCAGCACCTCGCGCAGCGCACGCATCGCCTGCGCCTGGAGCGCACGCGGATCGGCCGGCTTGGCCTGCGTCGCGCCAGACAGGTTCAGGCGCGGCGCCGACGGCATCCGGTTGATCTCGGTCGTCCCGCACACCGGGCATTCGACCAGCTTGCGGGACAACTGCGCTTCGAACTCATCGGCGGAAGCGAACCAGCCTTCGAACCGATGACCGTGCGGGCACTGTAAATCGAGGACCTTCATGCTGAATCAGGGCGTGTGACGAGTGTAGCGCAAAAAGCGCTTTTGTGAACGATCGTGCTAAACCAGGATCGCGCGGCCGGAGGCGGCCGCGTCATACGATTGTAACGCGGCGCCCTGCCCGCCGCTGACGTGCCGTCAGGGCTTCTGAACCGGGCCGAGCGGCCACGTGCCGGACAGCACCTTGTCGAGCCACATCGTGCCGATGATCGTCTTCACGTCGGTGATCTGGCCCGTGCGCACCCATTCCTGCAGGTCGGCCTGCGTCGCCGTGAAGGTTTCGAGAAACTCGCCTTCGTCGAGCTTGCGCTCGCCGGCGGTCAGCCCGCGCGCGAGGTACAGGTCGATGAATTCGGTCGAGTAGGAAATGATCGGGTGGATCCGGGCCAGGAACACGTATTCGCGCGCCGTGTAGCCGGTTTCTTCGCGCAGCTCTCGCACCGCGCAGGCGAGCGCACCTTCGTTCGGATCGAGCTTGCCGGCCGGAAATTCGGCCATGACCTTGCCGATCGGATAGCGATACTGGCTTTCCATCAGCACGCGGCCGTCGTCGAACAGCGGGATCACCATCACGGCGCCCGGGTGCTGGACGTATTCGCGCGTGGCTTGCTTGCCGTCCGGCAGGCGGACGGTATCGCGCTTGAGCTTGAGGAACGAGCCTTCGAAAATCGCCTCGCTCTCGACGCAGGTTTCGGTCAGTGCGGCATCGTGATTGGGTAGTTCGGCCATCGGGCTGCTCCGGGGAAGTGGGCACGCGACGGCCGAAGGCCGGTCAGCGTCGTTTGACTAGATACTGGAACGTGAAGCCGGGGAACGCGAACACGACGAACAGACTGAACGTGATCGCGTAGAACTGCCAGCCTTGTTCGAAGCGGTTGCCGGCGCGCGACTCGAGCCAGAAGCCGAGTGCGCCGACGATGAAATACAGCACGATCAGCTCGCCGATCCGAACCCACGCGTTCTTCTTCGCCGCACCGATCGGCACGACGGCAAAGACGCGTTGGTTCAGGAACGGCACGTTGGCGCATACGAACGCCAACAGCACAATGAACCAGCCGGCTGCCGACATTACAGCGGCAGCGTATGACGAATTGCCTGCAGGCAGGCCGTCAGCAGCGGGCTCGGGATCAGGCCGAGCACGACAACCGCGAGACCGTTCACCACGAGCAGCGTGCGCTTGCAGAAGTCGCCGGTGATCGGAGCCGTGTCCTGCGGCGCATCGAAGTACATCAGCTTGACGATACGCAGGTAGTAGAACGCGCCGAACAGCGACGTGATCACGGCCAGCACGGCCAGCCACGTCAGACCCGCGTTGACGGTCGCCTCGAGCACGGCGAGCTTCGCGTAGAAGCCGACGGTCGGCGGAATGCCGGCCAGCGAGAACATCATGACCATCATCACGAACGCGAACACCGGGCTGCGCTTGTTGAGCCCCTTGAAGTCGTCGATCGTTTCCGCCTCGAAATCGCGGCGCGCGAGCAGCATCACCACGCCGAACGAACCCAGCGTCGTGATCAGATAGACGATCGCGTAGAACATCGCCGAGCTGTACGCACCCGCCGGTGCGGCCGCGTCGCCCTTCACGATGCCGGCGAGCAGGCCGAGCAGCACGAAGCCCATGTTCGAGATCGCCGAGTACGCGAGCATCCGCTTGATGTTGCGCTGGACGATACCGGTGATGTTACCGACGATCAGCGACAACGCGGCGAGAATCACGAGCGCGGTCTGCCAGTTCTGCGCGAGCGGCAGCAGGCCCATCACCAGGAAGCGCAGGCCCCACGCGAACGCGGCAACCTTCGGGCCGCCGCCGACGAACAGCGTCATCGCGGTCGGTGCGCCCTGGTAGACGTCCGGCACCCACATGTGGAACGGCACGGCGCCGAGCTTGAACGCGATACCGGCGACGATGAAGATCACGCCGAACATCAGCACGGCAGCGTCGGTGTTGCCGCCGACCGCCTTGTACACCTCGCCCAGCTCGAGCGAGCCGGTCGCGCCGTAGAGCATCGAGATGCCGTACAGCACGAAGCCCGACGCGAGCGCGCCCAGCACGTAGTACTTCATCGCGGCTTCGCTCGACTGCGTGGCATCGGGGCGCAGCGCGATGATCGCGTACAGCGACAGCGACATCAGTTCGAGGCCGAGGTACAGCGTCAGGAAGTTGTTGCCCGACACCATCACCAACTGACCGAGCAGCGAGAACATGCCGAGCAGGAACACGTCGCCGCGGAACATGTCGCGGTCTTCGAGGTACTTGCGCGAATAGACGAGCGTGACCGCGAAGCCGATCGACACGACGGCCTTCATCATGCTCGCGAACGAGTCGACGACGACCATCCGCGAGAAGAAGTAGTACTGCTGCGGATCCAGCGCCTGCACGGCGAACCATACGCCTGCGACGACCGACGAAACCACCGCGATCAGATAGGTGAGGCGGCGGCCGGCGGCACCCGTAAAGGTGTCGTTCAGCCATGCGACGACGATGGCGACCATCACCAGCGCGTCAGGCAACAGGACATTCATAGGAGCATTCATGATTTTGATTTCCTCCGCTCGCGATTACTGCGCCAGCGGCAGCTTGGACTGCGCGACGTGGGAGAGGAGGTTTTCCACGGAAACGTGCATCACGTCGGTGAAAGGCTTCGGATACAGGCCCATCAACAGCGTGAACGCGGCAAGCACGGCCAGCATCAGGAACTCGCGACGGCCGATGTCCTTCAGCTTGGCAACGTGATCGTTCGCAACCGCGCCGAAGTACACGCGCTTGTACATCCACAGCGTGTAGGCGGCGCCGAGGATCAGCGTGAACGCTGCGCCGAACGCGATCCAGAAGTTGTACTGGACGGCTGCGAGAATCACCATGAACTCGCCGACGAAACCCGAGGTGCCCGGCAGGCCGCAGTTGGCCATCGAGAACAGCATCGCGAACGCCGCGAACTTCGGCATCACGTTCACGACGCCGCCGTAGTCGGCGATCTGGCGCGAGTGCAGGCGGTCGTACAGCACACCGATACAC
The DNA here is from genome assembly GCF_902498995.1 of Burkholderia anthina. Lineage (GTDB taxonomy): Bacteria > Pseudomonadota > Gammaproteobacteria > Burkholderiales > Burkholderiaceae > Burkholderia > Burkholderia anthina. Next base: position 570,454 of record NZ_CABVLY010000001.1, on the reverse strand, counting down.
AGGAACATCGCACCCGACACGAAGCCGTGCGAGATCATCTGGATGATCGCGCCTTCGACGCCGAGCTGGTTGAAGATGAAGAAACCGAGCGTGACGAAGCCCATGTGCGCGATCGACGAATACGCGACCAGCTTCTTCATGTCGGCCTGCACCATCGCGACGAGGCCGATGTAGATCACCGCGATCAGCGACAGCGTGATCACGACCGGCGCCAGGAAGTGGCTTGCGTCAGGCGTGATCGGCAGCGAGAAACGCAGGAAACCGTACGCGCCGAGCTTCAGCATGATCGCTGCCAGCACGACCGAGCCGCCCGTCGGCGCTTCCACGTGCGCGTCCGGCAGCCAGGTGTGCACCGGCCACATCGGCACCTTCACCGCGAACGCGAGGAAGAACGCGATGAACAGCAGGATCTGCGGCGTCATCGCGATCTTCGCGTCCTGCCACGTCGCGAGGTCGAACGAATGCGTCTGCGTGTACAGGTAGATCAGCGCGACCAGCATCAGCAGCGAACCGGCCAGCGTGTACAGGAAGAACTTGAATGCCGCATACACGCGATTCGGACCGCCCCACACACCGATGATGATGTACATCGGGATCAGGGTCGCTTCGAAGAACACGTAGAACAGCAGGCCGTCGGCCGACGAGAACACGCCGATCATGATCCCCGAGAGGATCAGGAACGCCGCGAGGTACTGCGCGACGTTCTCGGTGATCACTTCCCACGCGGCGATCACGACGATTACCGTGATCAGCGCGGTCAGCACCACGAACCACATCGACAGGCCGTCGACCCCCAGGTGATACGAGATGTCGAAGCGTTCGATCCAGGTCGAATGCTCGACGAACTGCAGCGCTGCCGTGCTCGAGTCGAAGCCCGTGATCAGCGGAATCGTGACCGCGAGCCCGAGCAGCGAACCGACCAGCGCGACCCAGCGGGCCGTCCCCGGCTTTCTGTCGTTACCCACCACGAGCACGAGGAGGCCGAAAACGATCGGCAGCCAGATCGCGGTACTGAGAATCGGAAAAGCGTGCATTAAGTTGTCCCCCGTCTTATTTGCCGCCCAGCGTCACAAACAGGGTCAGGAGCCCCAGCATGCCGATGATCATGGCGAACGCGTAGTGATAGATGTAACCGGATTGCAGGAAGCGGATCACGCTGGCGAACCAGCCGATGAACCGGGCGCTGCCGTTCACGAGGCCGTCGATCACCACGACGTCACCCTCCTTCCACAGGCCTCGGCCGAGCGCCACCGAACCACGGGCGAACACCACCTCGTTGATCTTGTCCATGTAGTACTTGTTGTCGAGCAGCGTGTAGATCGGACCGCACGCGCGGCGGATCGACGCCGGCAGTTCCGGACGCTTCAGGTACAGGAACCACGCGACAACCACGCCGGCGAGCGCCAGCCACACCGGCAGGCCCGACACCGAGTGCAGGCCCATGCCCACCCAGCCGTGGAACTCCTCGGCCATTTCGGCCAGTGCCGGATGATTCGCGCCGATGAAGATCACCTTGTCGAACGCGACGCCGTGCTGGAAGAAGTCGCCGAACAGCATCGGGCCGACCGCGATCGCACCGATGATCACCGACGGGATCGCCAGCAGGACCAGCGGCACCCACACGACCCACGGGGTCTCGTGCGGCTCGTGCGCGTGGTCGTCATGACCGTGGCCATGGCCGTGATCGTCGTGACCGTGTGCGGCCGCCATGCCCATCGGCGATTCCGGATGCTTCGGCTTGCGGAAACGCTCTTCGCCGTGGAACACCAGGAAGTACATGCGGAACGAGTACAGCGCCGTGACGAACACGCTCGCGACCACCGCGAAGTATGCGAAGCCCGAACCCGGCAGGTTCGACAGCTTCACGGCGTCGATGATCGAGTCCTTCGAGTAGAAGCCCGCGAAGAACGGCGTACCGATCAGCGCCAGCGAACCGACGAGCGACGTGATCCACGTGATCGGCATGTACTTGCGCAGGCCGCCCATGTTGCGCATGTCCTGGTCGTGGTGCATGCCGATGATCACCGAACCGGCGCCGAGGAACAGCAGCGCCTTGAAGAACGCGTGCGTCATCAGGTGGAACACGGCGACCGGGTAAGCGGACACGCCGAGCGCAACCGTCATGTAGCCGAGCTGCGACAGCGTCGAGTACGCGACGACACGCTTGATGTCGTTCTGAATGATGCCGAGGAAGCCCATGAACAGCGCCGTGATCGCGCCGATCACCGTGATGAACGACAGCGCGGCGTCCGACAGCTCGAACAGCGGCGACATGCGCGCCACCATGAAGATGCCGGCCGTCACCATCGTCGCCGCGTGAATCAGCGCGGAAATCGGGGTCGGGCCTTCCATCGAGTCAGGCAGCCACACGTGCAGCGGGAATTGTGCCGACTTGCCCATCGCGCCGATGAACAGGCAGATACAGGCGACGGTCAGCAGGCCCCAGTCGGTGCCCGGGAAGTGCAGGCTCGCGAGCTCCGCGCGCTTCGCGAACACTTCGCCGTAGTTCATCGAACCCGCGAACGCGAGCAGCAGGCCGATGCCCAGCAGGAAGCCGAAGTCGCCCACGCGGTTCACGAGGAACGCCTTCATGTTCGCGTAGATCGCGCTTTCACGCGTGAAGTAGAAGCCGATCAGCAGGTACGACACCAGACCCACCGCTTCCCAGCCGAAGAACAGCTGCAGGAAGTTGTTGCTCATCACGAGCATCAGCATCGAGAACGTGAACAGCGAGATGTACGAGAAGAAGCGCTGGTAGCCGTCTTCTTCCGACATGTAGCCGATCGTGTAGATGTGCACCATCAGCGAGACGAAGGTCACGACGACCATCATCATCGCGGTCAGCGAATCGACGAGGAAGCCGATTTCAAGTTTCAGCGAGCCGACGTTCATCCATTGATAGATGGTCGCGTTGAAGCTCGCGCCCCCCATCACGTCGAGGAAGACTTTCGCCGACAGCAGAAACGCGATCAATACGCCGAGGATCGTGATCCGGTGTGCGCCCTTACGCCCTACAGCGTTCCCGAACAGCCCCGCAATCAGCGAGCCGGCCAGCGGAGCGAGCGGAATCGCCAGCAGCAGGTTTTCATTGAGTGTCGTTGACATAACAGCGTTACCTGAAATTAGCCCTTGAGCTGATCGAGATCCTCGACATTGATCGTGTCGAGCTTACGGAACAGGGTCACCAGAATCGCGAGACCGATCGCCGCTTCCGCTGCTGCGACGGTCAACACGAAGAACACGAAGATCTGGCCGTGTATATCGCCGAGGTAGTGAGAAAACGCGACGAAGTTGGTGTTCACCGCCAGCAGCATCAGTTCGATCGCCATCAGGATGATGATGATGTTGCGGCGGTTGAGAAAGATCCCGACGATCGCGATCGCAAAGAGGATCGCGCCGAGCACGAGGTAGTGAGCAAGAGTCAACATGGTTTTCTTTTTCCTCCGCTTAGCCGTTGGTGCTCGTACCGGCTTCGCTCTGCGCCGTTTCCGGCTGCGGCTTTTCCGCTTCCATCTTCACGAGGCGCACGCGGTCGGCGCGACGCACCTTGACCTGATCCGACACGCGCTGGCGCTTGCTGTCCTTGCCCTTGCGCTCGGTCAGCCCGATCGCGGCGATGATCGCGACCAGCAGCACGAGGCCGGCGATTTCGAACGCGAAGATGTAGTCGGTGTAGATCACCTTGCCGATCAGTCGCGTGTTCGACCAGTCGGCCATCGCGCCAGTCGCCATCGCATGCGCCGAGTGCGTGTCGCCGTAGCCGCGCCACAGGATCAGCGCGGTCTCGACCACGATGATCGCGCCGACCACCGTTGCCATCGGCACGAAGCGCTTGAAGTCGCGACGCAGGTAATCGACGTTGATGTCCAGCATCATCACGACGAACAGGAACAGCACCATCACCGCGCCCACGTACACCAGCACCAGCAGGATCGCAAGGAACTCCGCTTCCAGCAGCATCCAGATCGCGGCGGCGTTGAAGAACGCCAGCACAAGGAAAAGCGCAGACGCCACCGGGTTGCGCGAAGTGATCACCTTCAGCCCTGATACCACCAGGAGCAGCGCGAAGATGTAGAACAGTACGGTCGTGAATTCCATGATTACCGGTTCATCGTTAGGCCATAGTCAGGCGCGGCTTGCGGGACGCCCGCACCCGTCGCGGCGGCTGGCCCGTTGATGCCGGGCCGGCACTGCAAACACAATCAACGATACGGCGCGTCGGCAGCCTTCGCCGCTGCGATGTCCTTCTCGTAACGATCGCCCACTGCGAGCAGCATTTCCTTCGTGAAATACAGGTCGCCGCGCTTTTCGCCGTGGTACTCGAGAATCTGCGTCTCGACGATCGAATCGACCGGGCAGCTCTCTTCGCAGAAACCGCAGAAGATGCACTTCGTCAGGTCGATGTCGTAGCGCGTCGTGCGGCGCGTATTGTCCGCGCGCGTTTCCGATTCGATCGTGATCGCCAGTGCGGGGCACACGGCCTCGCAGAGCTTGCACGCGATGCAGCGCTCTTCGCCGTTCTCGTAGCGGCGCAGTGCATGCAGCCCGCGGAAACGCGGCGAAATCGGGGTCTTCTCTTCCGGGAACTGCACGGTGAACTTGCGCCGGAACGTGTAACGGCCGGTCAGCGCGAGCCCCTTCAGCAGCTCCGTCAGGAAGAAGGTCTTAAAGAAGTGTTGGATTGCCGTCATGATTTCGTCCGATCTTTACTTCACCCAGATGTTGAGCGGCGACATCATCCAGAAGCCGACCACGACCACCCAGATCACCGTGACGGGCAGGAACACCTTCCAGCCCAGGCGCATGATCTGGTCGTAACGGTAGCGCGGGAACGTCGCGCGAACCCAGATGAACACCGACAGCAGCGCGAATACCTTCAGCACCAGCCAGAAGATGCCCGGAATGAACGACAGGAATTCGAACGGCGCATCCCAGCCGCCGAGGAACAGCGTCGCGGCCAGCGCCGAGATCACGATCATGTTGATGTACTCGGCGAGGAAGAACAGCGCGAACGCCATACCCGAGTAATCGATCATGTGACCCGCGACGATTTCCGACTCGCCTTCCACCACGTCGAACGGGTGACGGTTCGTTTCGGCGATGCCCGACACGAAGTAGACGACGAACGCCGGCAGCAGCGGCAGCCAGTTCCACGACAGGAAGTTCACGCCGTGGCCGGCGAAGAAGCCGTGCTGTTGCGAGCCGACGATTTCCGACAGGTTCAGGCTGCCTGCCGTCATCAGCACGAGCACCAGTGCGAAGCCCATCGAGATTTCGTACGAAACCATCTGGGCTGCTGCGCGCATCGCACCGAGGAACGCGTACTTCGAGTTCGACGCCCAGCCGGCGAGAATCACCGCGTAGACGCCGATCGACGAGATCGCCATCGCATACAGCAGGCCGGCGTTCACGTTCGCGAGCACGGCTTCGGCCTGGAACGGGATCACTGCCCACACGGCAAACGCCGGCACGACGGTCATGATCGGCGCGACCAGGTAGAGCCAGCGGCTGGCGGCGCTCGGCTGAATGACTTCCTTCAGCAGCAGCTTCAGCACGTCGGCGATCGGCTGCAACAAGCCGCCGGGGCCGACGCGGTTCGGGCCGAGACGCACGTGCATCCAGCCAATCAGCTTGCGTTCCCACAGAATCAGGTACGCGACGCACAGCAGGATGACGACGGCGACGACGAGGATGCGCACGAGTGCCCACACCGTCGGCCACGCGAAGCCGAGAAGCTGGGCCCCGCCCGCGTTGATCGTATCGAACAAGCTCATTTACGCCTTCTCCACCACCAGTTCACCGAACAGGCTGCCGAGCGCTGCGCCGGCAGGCGTTGCCGCCGACACGCGAACGACCGTCTCCGCAAGATTCGCGTCGCGCACGGCCGGCAACTGCACCGCACGCTCGCCCTGGCGCACGCGCACCGCGTCGCCTTCCTTCAAGCCCAGCTTGTCGAACAGCGCGGCCGGCAGGGCTGCGACGTTCGCCGCCTTCGCGGCAGCCGTCAGGTGCAGCGCACCCGCGCGGCGCACGAGTGCGTCGGCATGATAGATCGGCACATCGGCGAGACGCTCGAAGCTGCCGTTCGCGGCATTCGCCGCAACGCGCACCGGCGCGACCGACGTCTTGTTCGACAGGCTGCCCGCGACGCCGGCATCGCCGAGCGCGGCAAGACGCACTTCTTCCGCGGTCTCGTATTCGAAGTTCGGCAGGCCGAGGAGACTGCCAAGCACGCGCAGCACCTTCCACGCCGGACGCGTGTCGCCGAGCGGGCGCACGACGCCGTTGAAGCTCTGCACCGAGCCTTCGGCGTTCACGTACGTACCGGCCGTTTCCGTGAACGGAGCGATCGGCAGCACGACGTCCGCGTAATCGAGGCCGTGCTTGAACGGCGACATCACGACGACCATTTCAGCCTGGTTCAGCGCGGCAAGCGCCTGCGCCGGATCGGCCGTGTCGAATTCCGGTTCGACGTTCAGCAGCACGTAGCCCTTGCGCGGCTGCGCGAACGCTTCGCGTGCGTTCAGGCCGCCTTCGCCCGGCAGTGCGCCGACGACGTGCGCGCCGACCGTGTTCGCCGCTTCCGTCAGGAAGCCGAACGTAGCGCCGGTGTTCTCGGCGATCCACTGTGCAACGGCATGCAGCTTCGCGAATTCCGGATGACGGACGGCCACGTTGCCGAGCAGCACCGCGCGGCGCTCGCCGTTCGCGAGCGACTGTGCGACAGCCTGGGCGGCCGGCGATGCCGTGACGCCCGCGAGCGTGTCGGGCAGCGCGACGCCGCGCAGTTGCGCGACGGCCGCAGCGATGCCAGCGAGTTCGTCGAGCCATGCCGACGGCGCGGCGACGATGCGCTTCGCGGTACGGATCAGCGAGTCGTCGGCGGTCGCATGCAGGAAATGCAACTGCGCGCCGTTCTTCGCGGCCTGACGCAGGCGTGCGGCGAACAGCGGATGGTCGCGGCGCAGGAACGACCCGACGATGAACGCGGCATCCACGTTCGACAGGTCGGCGATCGGCATGCCGAGCCACGGTGCGCCCTGGACCGGTGCCGAGAAATCCTGCTGACGCAGACGGAAGTCGACGTTCGGCGTCTTCAGTTCGTTGGCGAGCTGCTTCACGAGGAACAGCTCTTCGGCGGTGCTGTGCGCGCTTGCGAGCATCGCCAGCGCGTTCGCGCCGTGATCCGCGGCGATACCCTTCAGCCCCTTCGCGACGTATTCGAGCGCGGTCTGCCAGTCGGTTTCGATCCACTGGCCGCCCTGCTTCAGCATCGGCTTGGTCAGGCGCTCTTCGCTGTTCAGGCCTTCGTACGAGAAACGATCCTTGTCCGAGATCCAGCATTCGTTGATCGCTTCGTTCTCGAACGGCAGCACGCGCATCACGCGGTTGTTCTTCACCTGCACGACGAGGTTCGCGCCGACGGAATCGTGCGCGCTCACCGACTTGCGGCGCGACAGTTCCCACGTACGGGCGCTGTAGCGGAACGGCTTGCTGGTCAGCGCGCCGACCGGGCACAGGTCGATCATGTTGCCCGACAGTTCGGAATCGACCGTCTTGCCGACGAACGTCGTGATTTCCGAGTGCTCGCCGCGGCCCAGCATGCCGAGCTCCATCACGCCGGCGATTTCCTGGCCGAAGCGGACGCAGCGCGTGCAGTGGATGCAACGCGACATTTCTTCCATCGAGATCAGCGGGCCGACGTTCTTGTGGAACACCACGCGCTTTTCTTCCGAGTAGCGCGACGACGACTTGCCGTAGCCGACCGCCAGATCCTGCAGCTGGCATTCACCGCCCTGATCGCAGATCGGGCAGTCGAGCGGGTGGTTGATGAGGAGGAATTCCATCACCGCCTGCTGACCCTTCACGGCCTTCTCGGACTGCGTGCGGACGATCATGCCGGCCGACACGGGCGTCGCGCAGGCAGGCACGGCCTTCGGCATCTTCTCGACTTCGACAAGACACATCCGGCAGTTGGCCGCAACCGACAGTTTCTTGTGATAGCAGAAGTGAGGAATGTACGTATCAGCCTTGTGTGCAGCCTGGATCACCATGCTGCCTTCGGGCACCTCGACCTTCTTGCCGTCTATTTCAAGTTCAACCATGATGGTGAATGGTCCTTAACCTATTTTCGCCCGCTCGCGCCTTGGCCCGACCGTGCGCTCAAATTCCGCAACCCGGTGCTTCGCTTCAGGCCGCTGCCGCGTGTGCGTGACCGCCGACCATGCAATGCTTGTGCTCGACGTGGTATGCGAATTCGTCCCAGTAGTGCTTGAGCATCCCGCGCACCGGCATCGCCGCTGCGTCGCCGAGCGCGCAGATCGTGCGGCCCATGATGTTCTCCGCAACCGAATTCAGCAGGTCCAGATCTTCCTGGCGACCTTCGCCGTGCTCGATACGATTCACGACGCGATACAGCCAGCCGGTGCCTTCACGGCACGGCGTGCACTGGCCGCACGATTCCTCGTAGTAGAAGTACGACAGACGCAGCAGCGAACGCACCATGCAGCGCGTCTCGTCCATCACGATCACCGCGCCGGAACCGAGCATCGAGCCCGCCTTCGCGATCGAGTCGTAATCGAGATCGGTCTGCATCATCATCTCGCCCGGAATCACCGGCGCCGACGAGCCGCCCGGAATCACGGCCTTGATCTTGCGACCGCCGCGCATCCCGCCGGCGAGCTCCATCAGCGTCGCGAACGGCGTGCCGAGCGGCACTTCGTAGTTGCCCGGACGCTCGACGTCGCCCGAGACCGAGAAAATCTTCGTGCCGCCGTTGTTCGGCTTGCCGATCTCGAGGTAATTCTGCGGCCCGATGGACAGCAGGAACGGCACCGCGGCAAACGTCTCGGTGTTGTTGATCGTGGTCGGCTTGCCGTACACGCCGAAGCTCGCCGGGAACGGCGGCTTGAAGCGCGGCTGGCCCTTCTTGCCTTCGAGCGACTCGAGCAGTGCCGTTTCCTCGCCGCAGATGTACGCGCCGTAACCGTGGTGCGCGTGCAGCTGGAACGAGAATTCCGAGCCCATGATGTTGTCGCCGAGGAAACCCGCGGCGCGCGCTTCCTCGAGCGCTGCCTCGAAGCGTCGATACACTTCGAAGATTTCGCCGTGGATGTAGTTGTAGCCGACGGTGATGCCCATCGCGTACGCGCCGATGGCCATGCCTTCGATCAGCGCATGCGGGTTCCAGCGCAGGATGTCGCGATCCTTGAACGTGCCCGGCTCGCCTTCGTCCGAGTTGCAGACGAGATACTTCTGCCCCGGGAACTGACGCGGCATGAAGCTCCACTTCAGGCCGGTCGGGAAGCCCGCACCGCCGCGGCCACGCAGGCCCGACGCCTTCACGTCGGCAATCACCTGCTCGGGCGTGATCTTTTCTTCGAGAATGCGGCGCAGCTGCTTGTAGCCGCCGCGCGCAACGTAGTCTTCGAGGTGCCAGTTCTCGCCGTTCAGACCAGCGAGGATCAGCGGTTTGATGTGACGGTCGTGGAGGGACGTCATTTCGAAAGCTCCTCAAGCAGCTGGTCGATCTTCTCGCGGCTCATGAAGCTGCACATTCTGTGATTGTTCACCAGCAGCACCGGCGCATCGCCGCACGAGCCCATGCATTCGCCTTCCTTCAGCGTGAACTTGCCATCGGGCGTGGTCTCGCCGAAGTCGATGCCCAGCTTCTGTTTCAGGTAGTCGGCCGTCGCTTCGGCGCCACCGTGCGGGCCCAGCTGGCACGGGAGGTTCGTGCAGAGCGTGATCTTGTGCTTGCCGACCGGTTTGAGCTCGTACATCGTGTAGAACGTCGCGACTTCCTGCACCGCGACGGCCGGCATGCCGAGATAGTTCGCGACGAACTGCATCAGTTCGGGCGACAGCCAGCCGTGCTCTTCCTGAGCAACGGCCAACGCCGACATCACGGCGGACTGTTTCTGATCGGCGGGATACTTCGTCAACGCTCGATCGATTTCTTTCAGGCCTTCAGCTGAGATCATTTTCAGACACGACTCTTTCAATTCCTACCGAACGAACAACCTGCCGCACTGCGGTGCATGCACGGCAGACCTGGCGCTCACTGTTGACAGCTTGCGAAGCCGCGCCGGTTCAGCGCGCATCGCGTGTGACTGACTGCTCGCCGCCCGCTCGCGCAGGCGGCGCAACCATTAGCGATCGATTTCGCCGAACACGATGTCCTGCGTACCGATGATCGTGACGGCGTCGGCAATCATGTGACCGCGCGCCATTTCGTCGAGCGACGCGAGATGCGCGAAGCCCGGTGCGCGAATCTTGAGGCGATACGGCTTGTTGGCACCATCCGACACGAGGTAGATGCCGAATTCGCCCTTCGGATGCTCGACTGCCGCGTACGCTTCGCCTTCCGGCACGTGAAAACCTTCGGTGAAGAGCTTGAAGTGGTGAATCAAGTCTTCCATGTTGGTCTTCATGCCGACGCGCGACGGCGGCGCAATCTTGTGATTGTCGGTCATCACCGGGCCCGGATTCTTGCGGAGCCACTCAATACACTGTTTCGCGATACGGACAGACTGGCGCATTTCTTCGACGCGCACCAGATAGCGGTCGTAGCAATCGCCGTTCACGCCGACCGGCACATCGAAATCCATGCGATCGTACACTTCGTACGGCTGCTTCTTGCGCAGATCCCACGCGATACCCGAGCCGCGCAGCATCGGGCCGGTCATGCCCATCTGCAGCGCACGTTCCGGGCTGACGACGCCGATCCCGACCAGACGCTGTTTCCAGATCCGGTTGTCGGTCAGCAGCGTTTCGTATTCGTCGATGCACTTCGGGAAGCGCGTGAAGAAGTCGTCGATGAAGTCGAGCACCGAGCCGCTGCGCGCTTCGTTCATCTTCGCGAGCGCCTTCTCGTTGCGAATCTTCGACGCCTTGTATTGCGGCATTGCGTCAGGCAGGTCGCGATAGACGCCGCCCGGACGGTAGTACGCCGCGTGCATCCGTGCGCCGGACACCGCTTCGTACACGTCCATCAGGTCTTCGCGCTCGCGGAATGCGTACAGGAACACCGCCATCGCGCCGACGTCGAGTCCGTGAGCGCCGATCCACATCAGGTGGTTCAGCACGCGCGTGATCTCGTCGAACAGCACGCGGATGTACTGCGCGCGCTCCGGCACTTCGATGCCGAGCAGACGTTCGATCGCGAGCACGTAACCGTGCTCGTTGATCATCATCGACACGTAGTCGAGACGATCCATGTACGGCACGGACTGGATGAAGGTCTTGTTTTCCGCGAGCTTTTCAGTCGCGCGGTGCAGCAGGCCGATGTGCGGATCGGCGCGCTGGATGACTTCGCCGTCGAGCTCGAGCACCAGGCGCAGCACGCCGTGCGCCGCCGGGTGTTGCGGGCCGAAGTTGAGGGTGTAGTTCTTGATTTCTGCCATGACGCCCCCTTAATGTTTCAGACCGCCATAGCGATCCTCGCGGATCACGCGCGGCGTGATTTCGCGCGGCTCGATCGTCACCGGCTGGTAGACCACCCGCTTCTCTTCCGGGTCGTAACGCATTTCGACGTAGCCCGACACCGGGAAGTCCTTGCGGAACGGGTGACCGATGAAGCCGTAGTCGGTAAGGATGCGGCGCAGATCGGGGTGCCCTTCGAACACCAGGCCGTACAGGTCGAACGCTTCGCGCTCGTACCAGTTTGCGGAGGTCCAGATGTCGACGACCGATGCCACGATCGGCAGATCGTCGTCCGGCGCGAATACGCGAAGGCGCAGGCGCCAATTGTTCGTGACCGACAGCAGCTGCGACACGGCGGCAAAACGCGGGCCGTCGTAGGCGCCGTCGCCGTAGGTCTGGTAGTCCACGCCGCAGAGGTCGATCAGCTGCTCGAAACGGAGCTTCGGATCGTCGCGCAGCGTCTTTGCGACTTCGAGGTAATCACTCGCCTTCACGACGAGCGTCAGTTCACCGATCGCTTCGGTGAGGCTCACCACGCGCGCGCCGAGCGCGGCTTCGAGGTTTGCCTTGAGGGTCTCGATTTTGCTTGCCATATTGAGGGGACGCTCGGGGGCTTTATTGACGGGCGATGGTGCTGGTGCGGCGGATCTTCGCCTGAAGCTGGATCACGCCGTAGACGAGCGCCTCGGCAGTGGGCGGACAACCCGGCACGTAGACGTCGACCGGCACGATCCGGTCACAGCCGCGGACCACCGAGTACGAGTAGTGGTAGTAGCCGCCGCCATTCGCGCACGACCCCATCGAGATCACCCAGCGCGGCTCGGCCATCTGGTCATACACGCGGCGCAGTGCCGGCGCCATCTTGTTGCAGAGCGTGCCGGCAACGATCATCACGTCGGACTGACGCGGGCTCGGACGGAACACGACACCGAACCGGTCCAGGTCATAACGGGCCGCGCCCGCATGCATCATCTCGACGGCGCAACACGCGAGCCCGAACGTCATCGGCCACAGCGAGCCGGTACGCGTCCAGTTGATCAGCTTGTCAGCCGTCGTGGTGACAAACCCTTCCTTCAAGACCCCTTCGATACTCATTTGCTTTCCACTCCAGACGGGCGACCCAGCGTGGCCGCCCATGCAAACCGGCGATTAGCCCATCACTCCCAGTCGAGGCCGCCCTTCTTCCAGATGTAGGCAAAGCCCAACAGGAATTCGAGCAGGAAAATCATCATTGCGATGAAACCGGGCCAGCCGATGTCCCGCAGCGCAACGCCCCACGGAAACAGAAATGCGGTTTCGAGATCGAAGATGATGAACAGGATGGCGACGAGGTAGTACCGGACGTCGAATTTCATCCGGGCGTCTTCAAAGGCTTCGAAGCCGCACTCGTACGGTGCGTTCTTCTCGACGTCCGGCTTGTTGGGACCAAGAAGCTTGCCGATGCTGATCAGCGCTATACCTAAACCAGTGCCCACGAGGAGGAACAACAAGACGGGGTAATAGGCTGCGAGGTTCAAGGCAATCCTCTATCGGTTAGTTCTGAGCGTCCGGAGAATACCACTTCCGGAGAAAGGAATCATTTCGGAGTGCCTGCAATCACAAGACAATCGCAAGACACACCCCAGAAATGAAAAATGCCAGCCACTCGGAAGCGGCTGGCATTGAGTAACTTTGGTGCCGACGGCGAGACTCGAACTCGCACAGCTTTCGCCACTACCCCCTCAAGATAGCGTGTCTACCAATTTCACCACGTCGGCACTGCATGCAACTCGGGTCGTACTGCCTGTTTCCCGCGAATCGCTTCAAGAATTAAATTCTAACCTGACTTTCAAAATTGTTCAACGCACAACGGCAAATATTTCAGTTTTTTATTTCGGAACATCCTGGCCCGGCGCGCTCGCGGCCGAAGCCGTCGCGGCGGACGCAGCAACAGCCGGCGCCGACGCAGCAGGCGCCGATGCGGGTGCGGTCGCGACCCCGCCCAGCACGCCCGCCGACGGCGTCGACTTGTACGAGCCGAGATACGTCAGCGTGAGCGTCGCAACGAAGAAGACCGTCGCGAGCACGGCCGTCGTGCGCGACAGGAAGTTCGCCGAGCCGGTCGCACCGAACAGGCTACCCGACGCGCCGCTGCCGAATGCGGCGCCCATGTCGGCGCCCTTGCCGTGCTGCAGCAGCACGAGACCAATCACACCGAGTGCAGACAGTACCTGCACGACAATAATCAGCGTCTTGAATAACAGCATCACACCCACCCGATTGGATCAGGCGACCGGACCGACCGGCCGCCATCATGGTTCAATTCGATCCCGAGCCGCTCAACGTGCAGCCCGGCAGATCGCCAGGAAATCTTCCGCCTTCAGCGACGCGCCGCCGATCAGGCCGCCGTCGATGTCCGGCTGCGCGAACAGCTCTTCCGCGTTGTCCGGCTTCACGCTGCCGCCGTACAGCACGGACACGTCCGCCGCGCCCTTCGTCGCGAGACGCGCACGCAGGAATGCGTGCACGTCCTGCGCCTGCGCCGACGTCGCGCTCTTGCCCGTGCCGATCGCCCAGACCGGCTCGTACGCGACGACGATGCGCGCCGATTCGTCAGCCGTCAACACGGCCAGCACGGCGTCGAGCTGCGCACCGACCACCTGCTCGGTCGCGCCCGCTTCGCGCTCGTCGAGCGTTTCGCCGACGCACACGACGGGCGTAAGGCCTGCCGCGAGCGCGCGCTGCGTCTTCGCTGCAACCGTCTCGTTGCGCTCGCCGTGATACGCGCGACGCTCCGAGTGACCGACGATCGCATACTGCGCGCCGAACTCCGCAACCATGGCGGCCGCCACTTCGCCCGTGAACGCGCCCTGCTCGTGCGCGGACACGTCCTGCGCGCCGAACGCGACACGGCCATCGCCGAGCTGCGCCTGAACCTGCGCGAGGTAAGGGAACGGCACGCACACGCCGATCGACGTTTCAGCCACCACCGCGCCCGCACCCTGCACCACTTCGTTCAGCAATGCCTGGTTGCCGGCCAGTCGGCCATGCATCTTCCAGTTGCCGATCACTCGCTTCGTTCTTTGTTTCGACATCGTGTCTGTCTCGTCACTATCTTGTCATCAACGCGCCGGTAACCGGCCGTCAGGTTGGATCTGGCGAAGCAAACCCGCGATTTTACTGCGCGCGACTTGAACCGGTCAAACCGCGCATGTCAAGCCCGCTGCGCGGGCCCTCACACGTTCGCGCCCCAATCGAGCACGATCTTGCCGATGTGCTCGCCGCTTTCCATCAGCGCATGCGCCTGCGCGGCCTCGCCGGCCGGCAGCACGCGGTAGATGACCGGCTTGATGCGCCCCTCGGCGATCAGCGGCCACACGCGCGCCTTCAACTGCGCAGCGATGCGCGCCTTGAACTCGACCGGACGCGGGCGCAGCGTCGAGCCCGTCACCGTCAGCCGGCGGCGCAGGATCTCGTTGAGGTTCACCTCGGCCTTCGCGCCGCCGAGCAGCGCGATCAGCACGAGCCGGCCGCCGTCCGCAAGCGCGGACAATTCGCGCGGCACATACGAGCCCGCCACCATGTCGAGGATCACGTCGACGCCGCGATCGTGCGTCAGCGACTTCACGACCCCGACGAAATCCTCGGTCTTGTAGTCGATCGCACGTTCGGCGCCGAGCGCCTCGCATGCGCGGCATTTGTCGGCATTGCCGGCCGTCGCGAACACGCGAAAACCAAGCGCGTGCGCAATCTGGATCGCCGTCACGCCGATCCCGCTCGAGCCGCCCTGCACAAGCAGCGTTTCCTGCCCGCCGCCCTCGGCCGCACCCAGTTGCGCGCGATCGAACACGTTGCTCCACACCGTGAAGAACGTCTCGGGCAGCGATGCGGCTTCGATGTCGGTGAGCCCGTCGGGCACCGGCAGGCATTGCGGCAGCGGCGCCACCGCATACTCGGCATAGCCGCCGCCCGCGAGCAGCGCACAGACGCGATCGCCGAGCTTCAGGCCGAACGGATTCGACGCGACATCCGACAAGTCGCCGCCGACGATCTCGCCCGCCACTTCGAGCCCGGGCAGGTCCGACGCACCCGGCGGCGGCGCATACGCGCCCTTGCGCTGGAATACGTCCGGCCGGTTCACGCCGGAAGCCGTCACCTTGATCAGCACCTCGCCGCGCTTCGGTTCGGGGCGCGGACGCTCCGCGAGCTTCAGCACGTCGGGGGCGCCGAATTCGGTGATTTCGATGGCTTTCATGGTGGCCTCCAGGATCGGAATCGGGGACGGGCCCGTACGCCGCACGGGCCGCTCGCCGGCGCTGCTGCGCCGCACAACGATGCTACAGAAAAAACGGCCGGCACGCTTTCGCACTGCCGGCCGTTTTCACGCCTGTCCGCTTACTGCTGCGGCGGCGTATCCGACTGCGACGCGGCAGCGGCTTCGTTCAGCAGCGCCTTGGCCGACAGACGCACACGCCCCTTCTCGTCCGTCTGGATCACCTTGACCTTGACCTGTTGACCTTCCTTCAGGTAGTCGTTGATGTCCTTCACGCGCTCGTTGACGATTTCCGAGATGTGCAGCAGGCCGTCCTTGCCCGGCAGCAGGTTCACGATCGCACCGAAATCGAGCAGCTTGAGCACCGTGCCTTCGTATACCTGGCCGACTTCGATCTCGGCCGTGATTTGCTCGATGCGCTTCTTCGCTTCGGCCATGCCTTCGCTGTTCGTGCTCGCGATCGTCACGACGCCGTCGTCCGAGATGTCGATGGTCGTGCCGGTTTCTTCGGTCAGCGCGCGGATCACCGAACCGCCCTTGCCGATCACGTCGCGGATCTTTTCCGGGTTGATCTTGACCGTGATCATGCGCGGCGCGAATTCCGACAGCTGCGTGTTCGCACCCGCGACCGCCGACGTCATCTTGCCGAGGATGTGCATGCGGCCTTCCTTCGCCTGCGCGAGCGCGACCTGCATGATTTCCTTCGTGATGCCCTGGATCTTGATGTCCATCTGCAGTGCCGTCACGCCTTGTTCCGTGCCGGCCACCTTGAAGTCCATGTCGCCGAGGTGATCTTCGTCGCCGAGGATGTCGGTCAGCACCGCGAACTTGTTGCCTTCGAGGATCAGGCCCATCGCGATACCCGCGACGTGTGCCTTCATCGGCACGCCGGCGTCCATCAGCGCGAGGCAGCCGCCGCACACCGAGGCCATCGACGACGAACCGTTCGATTCGGTGATTTCCGACACGACGCGGATCGAGTAGCCGAATTCGTCGGCGCTCGGCAGGCACTTGACCAGCGCGCGCTTCGCGAGGCGGCCGTGGCCGATTTCGCGGCGCTTCGGCGAGCCGACGCGACCCGTTTCGCCGGTCGCGAACGGGGGCATGTTGTAGTGGAGCATGAAGCGCTCGCGGTATTCGCCTTCGAGTGCGTCGATGATCTGCTCGTCACCCTTCGTGCCGAGCGTCGCGACGACGAGCGCCTGCGTTTCGCCACGCGTGAACAGCGCCGAACCGTGGGTGCGCGGCAGCACGCCGGTGCGGATCTCGATCGGACGCACGGTGCGCGTGTCGCGACCGTCGATACGCGGCTCGCCGTTCAGGATCTGCGAACGGACGATCTTCGCTTCGATGTCGAACAGGACGTTGCCGACGGTGGCCTTGTCGGCCGCGACCGTGCCGGCCGCCAGCGCGTCTTCCTCGAGCTTCGCCGAGGTCGCCGCGTAGACTTCCTTCAGCTTCGTCGAACGCGCCTGCTTGTCGCGCAGCTGGTAAGCCGCGAGCAGGTCGTTCTGCGCCAGTTCCGTCACGCGTGCGATCAGCGCCTCGTTCTTCGGCGCCGGCTGCCAGTCCCACTCGGGCTTGCCGCCTTCGCGCACGAGTTCGTGGATCGCGTCGATCGCCGTCTGCATTTGCTCGTGACCGAACACGACCGCGCCGAGCATCACGTCTTCCGGCAGTTGATCGGCTTCCGATTCGACCATCAGCACCGCGCGCTCCGTACCGGCGACGACGAGGTCGAGGCTCGATGCCTTGATCTGGTCACGCGTCGGGTTCAGCACGTAGGCGTTGTCGATGTAGGCGACGCGCGCGGCACCGACCGGGCCGTTGAACGGCAGGCCCGACACGGCGAGCGCAGCCGATGCACCGATCAGCGCGGGGATGTCCGCCGGGATTTCCGGGTTCACGGACAGCACGTGGATCACGACCTGCACTTCGTTGTAGAAGCCTTCCGGGAACAGCGGACGCAGCGGACGGTCGATCAGGCGCGACGTCAGCGTCTCGTGCTCCGACGGACGGCCTTCGCGACGGAAGAAGCCGCCCGGGATCTTGCCGGCCGAGTAGGTCTTTTCGAGGTAGTCGACGGTCAGCGGGAAGAAATCCTGACCCGGCTTCGCCGACTTCGCGCCGACGACGGTTGCCAGCACGACGGTATCTTCCACGTCGACGATCACGGCACCGCTCGCCTGACGGGCGACTTCACCGGTTTCGAGGCGCACCTTGTGCTGGCCCCACTGGAATTCCTTCACGACCTTGTTGAACATGGACATGGTTGCTCCTTTGAATTCATTCATTTCATTCGCCGCCCGGGCCATCCCGCGCGGCGGCGTCCCGACTGAATCACCAGAGCAAGGTGTGTTTTTTATGCCATTCCAGTGCGTCGCTCGAAGAGCAGCGCGCTGGAATGACACAAATCCCGACCCCGGCATCAGCCGTTCCGGCAGCCCGGCATCCACGTGCCGAACGACCTGCGGTGCGCGTGACGCTACGCACCGCGCAAAAACAAAATGCCTGCATCAGCGGACTGACACAGGCATCTTGCTGGCGGCAATCGCCTCGATTACTTACGCAGACCCAGCTTCTCGATCAGTGCGCGGTAACGGTCGGCATCCTTGCCCTTGAGGTAGTCGAGCAGCTTGCGGCGGCGGCTCACCATGCGCAGCAGGCCGCGGCGGCTGTGGTGGTCCTTCGCGTGGGTCTTGAAGTGACCCGTCAGTTCGACGATACGTGCGGTCAGCAGTGCGACCTGGACTTCGGGCGAACCCGTGTCGTTGGTACCGCGGGCGAACTGAGCAACGACTTCCGACTTCTTGATATCTGCAACAGACATGTGATTTCCTTTGTTTCCTACTTGCTAGCTAACAGGCGGACACGGAAGAATGGCCGTGCCGTGACTTACAACCGGCGGGCATTGTAGCACAACTGCACGCCGTTCCTACCGCCCCCTGTCACGGGCGCGTCATCGAACAGGTCGACGGCATCTGCGTGCGCTGCGCGGGCACCGCGAGAACCGTCCGGAAACCGTAGCCGGAGCCCTCGTTGTCGAAGCGCACGCCGGGCGTGCCGACCTTGTCCATTTCCATCACGTAAAGGGGCTGGATCAGCTGGTGATCCTGCGCGCGCATGGCGGACGCATGGAAACCGTCGTCGAACGACAGCCCCTCCAGCGCGCGCGCCACCGCGACGGGGTCGGCCGAGCCGGCCCGATTCATCGCGGCCGCGAGCATCTCGACCATCAGGCTCATGCGGCGCACCGGGTAGTCGTCCTGCGGTGCCGGGAAACGGGTCCGGAACGCACGGTAGAACGCGTCAGACTTCGCGCCGCCCGCGTTCGGATGCCAGTCCGCGACGGCCACCACCCGCCCGACGCCCGCGTCGCCGAGCGCGGCCGGCGCGCCGAGGCTGTTGCCGTAGAACGTATAGAACTTTGCGTTGAGCCCCTGCTCGCGCGCGGCCTTCACGAGCAGCGTGAGATCGTTGCCCCAGTTGCCGGTCACGACCGCGTCCGCGCCGCTCGCGCGGATCTTCGCGATATACGGCGAGAAATCCTTGATCCGGCCGATCGGATGAAATTCGTCGCCGGCGATCGTCACGTCGGGACGCCGCCCGGCCAGCGCCTGCCGCGCCAGCGCGCTGACGTCGTGGCCGAAGCTGTAGTCCTGGTTCAGCAGATAAACCTTGTGCAACGTACGATCGCGCGCCATCACGTCGGCCAGCGCGGCCATCCGCATCCCCGCGTGCGCGTCGAAACGGAAATGCCAGAAGCTGCAATGCGCGCCGGTCAGCGCCGGATCGTCGGCCGAATAGTTGAGGAACAGCATCCGGCTGTCGGGATTGCGCGCGTTCAGCTTGTCGAGCGCCGCGACGAGTGCCGCCGCGACCGCCGAACTGTTGCCCTGCGCGACGAATCCGATGTGCCGGTCCGCGGCCACGCGCAACTGGACGAGCGCTTCTTCCGGGCTGCCCTTGCTGTCGAGCACGACCAGCTCCAGCGGATGCGCGCCATCGCGCAGCTTCACGCCACCCGCCGCGTTGACCTGTTCGACACCGAAGCGCAGGTTGCGCTCGACGGCCGCGCCCGCGTTCGCGAACGGGCCGGACATGCCTTCGACCAGCGCGATCCGCACCGGCTCGCCCGTCGCGTACGCGGACGACGCCAGCATCCACCCCACGCTCAACGCGAGCGCACACCGCTTCCACAGCTGCATCGGCTACCTGCCCTTCAATCCGGTCGAGAAGCGCGGATCATAGGCCGCCGGCCCCGTCGCCCGCAAGCATGGCGAGACACGACACGCCGGCGGCGATCCCGCACCGGTTTTTTCGGCGCGATGCGCCGGCGCGCGCCGTCCGTGATACAACGGAACTGTCAGAGAGTTCTGGAGGATCCCATGCGCATTCGCATTCCCGTGCGCCTGCCGGTGCTGGTCGCCAGTGCGGCGGCGCTGCTCGCCGGTTGCGCGCAACCGTGGCAGCAATACCAGGCCGGTCAGGACGAGTCGGCGATCGTCGCACGCATGGGCCCGCCGCGCGAGATCTACGATCTGCCCGGCGGCGGCAAGCGCCTGATGTGGCCGACCCAGCCGATGGGCGAGACCACCGTCGCGGCCGACGTCGACGCAGCCCACAAGATCGTCAACGTGCGCCAGGTCCTGCAGCCGAGCGAGTTCTATCGCGCGGAGATCGGCAAATGGACGAAGACCGACGTGCTCGTCAATTTCGGCCGGCCGGTCGAGACTTCCTACTTCCCGCTGATGAAGCGCGAAGTGTGGACCTACCGGTATCTGGAAGACAACGTCTGGTACATGATGTACAGCTTCTACTTCGATCCGCAGGGCATCCTGCGCATCACGCAGAAAACACCGGACCCGCTGCACGACCCCGACCGCCGCAATCTGTTCTGAACGATTACGCAATTTCCGCGCAATTTCCCGATGGCCATTCACGAATAAACACGTGAATGGCCATTTCATTTTTCCGCCCTATCCGGTTGATCCGGAAAAGAGATCGGCAATCCTTTCCGATCGACTCGCTGTCGCGATGTCGTCGAGCGGAATCCCTTACCGGAAGGGAAACCAGCATGCGCAATGCATGTCATTCGGTGCATGGATGCATGCGGCGCACCTCGACATTCCTATTTGAAACAATTTGTATCTGTGGCACCGAGTGCTAGGGCATACCCCTAATATCGGTCGGAATAGACCTTTCAATTCCGAAAGGATTCGGCGGCGCCATTTCGAGTGTGCGTTGTCTATCCCAATTTAAAAGGATTCCTCATGAATCGCCCCAAGAGCATGCTGGTCGCCAACATCGCCTGGGCCCGCGAGACGCGCGAACACACGCCCGGCTTCTTCGACGCACTCGCGCGCGGCCAGAATCCGCGCGTGCTGTGGATCGGCTGCGCCGACAGCCGCGTGCCGGCCGAAACCATCACGCACTGCGCGCCGGGCGAACTGTTCGTCCATCGCAACATCGCGAACCTGTTCCATCCCGACGACGACAACGCCGCAAGCGTGCTCGAGTACGCGGTGCGCGCGCTCGAGGTCGATCACGTGATCGTGTGCGGCCACTACGGCTGCGGCGGCGTACGCGCATCGCTGCTGCCGCCGCCGACCGACCTGCCGCACGTCGCCCGCCGCATCGCGCCGCTCCGCGCGCTTGCGCGGCGCCATCGCGACACGCTCGGCGGGCTCGACGACGCGGCGGCGGCCGACCGCCTCGCGGAGCTGAACGTGCTCGAACAAGTGAAGCTGCTGCGTGCGTCGCCGATCGTGCAGGGCCGCCCCCGACCGCCCCTCGTGCACGGCTGGATCTTCTCCGTCGCCGACGGCCGCCTGACGGAGCTCGATTCCGGCTACACGGCGCCGCCGGTCGCGGCCGAACCACAGCACACCGCCACGGCCGTCGCATTCGGCTGACCCGCGCCCTACCCCAACGCCCATGAAAACGCCCTAACCATGAAACTGAACGAGCGCCTGTCCACTCTGCCGCGCGACATCGTCGCCGGCATCGTCGTTTTCCTCGTCGCGCTGCCGCTATGTCTCGGCATCGCCAATGCATCCGGCGTCGAGCCGTTCGCCGGGCTGGTGTCCGGCATCGTCGGCGGAATCGTCGTCGCGCTGCTGAGCGGCTCGTCGCTGTCCGTGAGCGGGCCGGCGGCCGGCCTCGTCGTGATCGTCGTCGAAGGGATCGCACAACTCGGCAGCTTCTCCGCATTCCTGCTCGCGGTACTGCTGTCCGGCGTCCTCCAGTTCGGCTTCGGCATGCTGCGCGCCGGCCGCTTCGCCGCCTACGTGCCGTCGCCCGTCATCAAGGGCATGCTTGCCGCGATCGGCCTGTTGCTGATCGTGAAGCAGATTCCGTTCGCATTCGGTATCGGCGGCGCGGCCGCGCAATCGTTTGCGTCATGGCCGGGCCTGCCGACCGCATGGGCGGCCACGGTCATCGCGCTCGTGTCCGTCGCGCTGCTCGCCGCATGGGACACGCCGGCGCTCAAGCGCTTCGCATGGGCCCGCGCGGTTCCCGCGCCGCTTGCGGTCGTCTTGTTCGGCATCGGCGCGACGCTGCTGCTCGGCGCGATCGCGCCGTCGGTCGCGCCGGGCGCCGCGCATCGCGTGACACTGCCCGAACTCGAATCGTTCGCGGCGCTCGCCGCATCGCTCAAGCACGCGGAGCTCGGCCCGAACTTCGGGCAGCTCGTGAACCCGGACGTGTGGCGCGTCGCGATCACGATTGCGGTAGTCGCGAGCCTCGAGACGCTGCTGAGCCTGGAAGCGGTCGAACAGATCGACCCGAAGCGCCGGCCGACCCAGCCGGATCGCGAGCTGAAGGCACAGGGTGTCGGCAACCTCGTCGCGGGTGCGGTCGGCGGGCTGCCGATCACGTCGGTGATCGTGCGCAGCTCGGTCAACGTGAATGCGGGGGCGCAAAGCCGGATGTCGGCGATCGTGCACGGGGTGCTGCTGCTTGCCAGCGTGTTCGCGCTCACCGGCCTGATCAACCTGATCCCGCTCGCGAGCCTCGCGGCGATCCTGATCCACACCGGCTTCAAGCTCGCGAAACCGGCGCTGTTCCGCTCGGTGCTGAAGCAGGGTCCGGCCGCGTTCGTGCCGTTCGCCGCGACGATTGCGGGCGTGCTCGCGGTCGACCTGCTGTTCGGCATCGCACTCGGCCTCGCGTGCAGCGTGCTGGCGATCGCGGTCGCGAACCTGAAGAGCCCCGTCACGCTCGCACAGCATGACGATCACTTCCTGCTGTCGTTCCGCAAGGACGTCTCGTTCGTCGGCAAGGTGCAGGTCAAGCATCACCTGCGGCACATTCCGGACCGTGCGGCCGTGATCATCGACGCGACGCGCGCCGACTACATCGATCACGACGTGCTGGAGCTGATCGACGCATTCGTCGCCGATGCGCCGCGGCGCGCCATCACGGTCGAATTCCGCCGCCGCCGCCCGGCGCCGCGCCCGGCCGCGCGCCGCCGGCTGCTCCGCGCGCCGGCCGCGGAATGAGCGGCACATGAAAAAACGCCCCGGGCGGCGCAAGGCCGCACGGGGCGTTTCAGGCGTTCGGCGCCCGACGCGCAGGTTATGAACGCTGCGGGTTGAGCTTGTCGTCCTTCGAGTGCAGCTTGTTCAGCGCGGCGATGTACGCCTTCGCGGAAGCCGCGACGATGTCCGGATCGGTGCCGACGCCGTTGACGATCCGGCCGCTCTTCGACAGCCGGACGGTCACTTCGCCCTGCGCCTGCGTGCCGGTCGTGATCGCGTTCACCGAGTACAGCAGCAGTTCGGAACCGCTGCCGACTTCGCTCTCGATCGCGTTCAGCGTCGCATCGACCGGACCGTTGCCGCGTGCCTCGCCGGTCACTTCCTTGCCCTCGACCGCGAACACGACCTTCGCGTGCGGCTGCTCGCCGGTTTCCGAACGCTGCGACAGCGACACGAACTTGAAGTGCTCCTGCTCCTGCGCCAGCGCCGACTCTTCGGAGACGATCGCAATGATGTCCTCGTCGAAGATCTCGGCCTTGCGGTCGGCGAGATCCTTGAAGCGCATGAATGCGGCGTTCAGTTCGGCTTCGCTGTCGAGCGACACGCCGAGCTCCTGCAGGCGCTGCTTGAACGCGTTGCGGCCCGACAGCTTGCCGAGCACGATCTTGTTCGCGGTCCAGCCCACGTCTTCCGCGCGCATGATCTCGTAGGTGTCGCGCGCCTTCAGCACGCCGTCCTGATGGATGCCCGACGCGTGTGCGAATGCGTTCGCACCAACCACGGCCTTGTTCGGCTGCACGACGAAACCGGTGATCTGCGACACGAGCTTCGACGTCGGCACGATCTGCGTCGTGTCGATGCCGACGTCGAGGCCGAAGTAGTCCTTGCGCGTCTTCACGGCCATCACGATTTCTTCGAGTGACGTATTGCCCGCGCGCTCGCCGAGACCGTTGATCGTGCACTCGATCTGGCGTGCGCCGCCGATCTTCACGCCGGCGAGCGAGTTCGCCACCGCCATCCCGAGGTCGTTGTGGCAATGCACGGAGAAGATCGCCTTGTCCGAGTTCGGAATGCGTTCGCGCAGCGTCTTCACGAGGTTGCCGTAGAGTTCCGGCACGCCGTAGCCGACCGTGTCGGCGATGTTGATCGTCGTCGCGCCTTCGGCGATCACCGCTTCCAGCACGCGGCACAGGAAGTCGAGATCCGAGCGGCTGCCGTCTTCGGGCGAGAATTCGACGTTGTCGGTGAACTTGCGCGCGAAGCGCACCGCGAGGCGCGCCTGCTCGAACACCTGGTCGGGCGTCATCCGCAGCTTCTTCTCCATGTGCAGCGGCGACGTCGCGATGAACGTGTGGATCCGGGAGCTGTTGGCCGGCTTCAGCGCGTCGGCCGCGCGCTGGATGTCCTTGTCGTTGGCGCGCGCCAGCGAACAGATCGTGCTGTCCTTCACGAGACCGGCGATCGTGTGGATCGCGTCGAAGTCGCCGTTCGAGCTGGCCGCGAAGCCTGCCTCGATCACGTCGACCTTCATCCGCTCGAGATGCTTCGCGATGCGGATTTTCTCTTCCTTCGTCATCGACGCACCGGGCGATTGTTCGCCGTCACGCAACGTCGTATCGAAAATGATCAGCTTGTCTGTCATGGGGGGCTCCAGGGCTCTTTATACGGAAATCAAACGTAATGAGATCGCGCCACCGCTGGCGACGCTCAACAACAGACGAGGCTTGACGGAGGGCGAGAACGGTCAGCGCGGCAGGCGCGCCAAAGCTAGCGCGCGTAGCGGCGCACCGGCTAGAAGGAGGGAGAGGCGGGAAGATGCAGTCATGCCGAAGACTATAGCGACATTCCGCCGGGTGCGCAATCGGACGACACCCGGGATGCCGCGCTGCGTCATTCAAAAAAGGGGCAAATGAAAACGGCGGCCTCGAAACCGGGGCCGCCGTTGCGGGAGCAGGTTGCGCGTCAGTGATCGCGCTGCGACGATCGCGCGGGGTTCGCGCGCCCTCGCACGGCCATGTAGGCCCAGAACACGTAGCCGGACAGCCCGTACAGCACGAACAGGCAGAACAGCATCAACGGCGGATCGGACGATACGAGCACGAACGCGACGACGACCAGCAGGATCGCCGCGAACGGCACGCGGTGCCGCACGTCGAGCGCCTTGCCGCTGTAGAACGGCGCGTTCGACACCATCGTCACGCCCGCATAGATCGTCAGCACGAACGCGACCCACGGCAGCCAGCCGAGCTTCATCGGCACGCGGTTGTCGGTCGCGAGCCACACGAAGCCGGCGATCAGCGCGGCGGCGGCCGGGCTCGGCAGCCCCTGGAAGAAGCGCTTGTCGACGACGCCGATGTTCGTATTGAAGCGCGCGAGGCGCAGCGCGGCGCCCGAGCAGTAGACGAACGCGGCAAGCCAGCCCCAGCGGCCGAGATCCTTCAGCACCCACTCGTACATCACGAGCGCGGGCGCGACGCCGAACGACACCATGTCCGACAGGCTGTCGAACTGCTCGCCGAATGCGCTTTGCGTATGCGTCATCCGCGCGACGCGCCCGTCCATTCCGTCGAGCACCATCGCGACGAAGATCGCGATCGCGGCGATCTCGAAACGCACGTTCATCGCCTGCACAACCGCGAAGAAACCGCAGAACAGCGCGGCGGTCGTGAACGCGTTCGGCAGCAGGTAGATGCCGCGCGTCTTCAGGAACCGCTGGCGCGCGGCACGGCGGCTTTCGCTGGGCAGCGGATCGGGCGCCATCACCTTGTTGCGGCGGAACGGGCGCGGAGTCTGGTTGGCGCCGTTGCGCGGCCGGCGCGGTTTGAATGCGGCCATCGTGCGTCCGCCGCTTACTGTTCGAGCTCGGCGAGGATCGTCGACGATGCGTAGACCTTCTCGCCGATCGACACCTTCGCGCGGCTGCCGAGCGGCAGGTACACGTCGACGCGCGAGCCGAAGCGGATGAAACCGTAGCGCTGGCCGCGCGACAGCGGTTCGCCCGCGCGCACGTAGCAGAGGATCCGGCGGGCAACGAGGCCGGCGATCTGCACGGCGGTGACGGTCTTGCCGCTCGCCGTCTGGATCACGACCGCATTGCGCTCGTTCTCGGTCGACGCCTTGTCGATCGCCGCGTTCAGGAACGCGCCCGGGAAGTACTCGACCTTGGAGATCGCGCCATCGACCGGCGAACGCTGCGAATGAACGTTGAAGACATTCATGAACACGCTGATCTTCAGCGCTTCGCGATTCGCGTACGGGTCCTGCGTGGTCTCGACCGCGACGATGCGGCCGTCCGCCGGGCACAGCACCGCGTTCGGCTGCGCCGGGATCGGGCGCTGCGGATCGCGGAAGAACTGGACGACGAAGACGAGCAGCAGCCAGAACGGCCACGCGAAGCCGAAGCCCCCGACGGCGTGGATCAACAACGCGAGGACGGCTGCGATCGCGATGAACGGCCAGCCTTCGCGCGCGATGATCGGATGAGGATAGTTCATGGGTTCGTTCGGTGTTCGGTGAATTGCAAAGCCCGTAGGATAGCAAAAGCCGCCCGGGGCACTGCTGCCTTCGGGCGGCTTTTTGATACCGACCCTCCACTCGAAGGGCCGGAACAGCTCGCGATGCTTAGTTCTTCGTCTGGTCGACGAGCTTGTTCTTCGCGATCCACGGCATCATCGCGCGCAGCTTCGCACCGACCTGCTCGATCTGGTGCTCGGCCGTCAGGCGGCGGCGCGACTGCAGCGTCGGGGCACCCGCCTTGTTCTCGAGGATGAAGCTCTTGGCGTACTCGCCCGTCTGGATGTCGGTCAGGCACTGCTTCATCGCCTTCTTCGTCTCTTCCGTGACGATGCGCGGGCCCGTCACGTACTCGCCGTACTCGGCGTTGTTCGAGATCGAGTAGTTCATGTTCGCGATGCCGCCTTCGTAGATCAGGTCGACGATCAGCTTCAGCTCGTGCAGGCACTCGAAGTACGCCATTTCCGGCGCGTAGCCCGCTTCGACCAGCGTCTCGAAACCAGCCTTGATCAGCTCGACGGTACCGCCGCACAGCACGGCCTGCTCGCCGAACAGGTCGGTTTCGGTCTCTTCACGGAAGTTCGTTTCGATGATGCCGGCACGGCCGCCGCCGTTCGCTGCCGCGTACGACAACGCGATGTCGCGTGCCGCGCCCGACTTGTTCTGCGCAACCGCGATCAGGTGCGGCACGCCGCCACCTTGCGAGTACGTGCCGCGCACGGTGTGGCCCGGAGCCTTCGGCGCGATCATGATCACGTCGAGGTCGGCGCGCGGGATCACCGCACCGTAGTGGACGTTGAAGCCGTGTGCGAATGCCAGCGCCGCGCCCTGCTTGATGTTCGCGTGCACTTCCTTCGCGTACACGTCGGCGATCTGCTCGTCCGGCAGCAGCATCATGACGACGTCTGCGCCCTTCACCGCTTCCGCGACTTCCTTGACCGACAGGCCTGCGTTCTCGGCCTTGCTCCACGACGCGCCGCCCTTGCGAAGGCCGACCGTCACGTTCACGCCGCTGTCCTTCAGGTTCAGTGCGTGTGCATGGCCTTGCGAGCCGTAGCCGATGATCGTGACTTGCTTGCCCTTGATGAGGGAGAGGTCAGCGTCTTTGTCGTAGAAAACGTTCATGATGGTTCCTTCGCTAATTCAAAAATTCAACAATTCGTTCGGATTGGGTACTGCGGGCCGGGACATGACGGCGCACCCGGCGTGCCTTTTCGGCATCACACCTTCAGGATGCGCTCGCCGCGTCCGATGCCGGAGCTGCCGGTACGCACGGTCTCCAGGATCGCGCTCGCGTCCAGCCCCTGGATGAATGCGTCGAGCTTGTCGCTCGCGCCCGTCAATTCGATCGTGTAGGTCTTTTCGGTCACGTCGATGATGCGGCCGCGGAAAATATCCGACATCCGCTTCATTTCTTCGCGCTCCTTGCCCACTGCACGTACCTTGATCAGCATCAGCTCGCGTTCGATGTGTGCACCGTCGGTCAGGTCCACCACTTTCACCACCTCGATCAGGCGGTTCAGATGCTTCGTGATCTGTTCGATCACGTCGTCCGAGCCAATGGAAACGATGGTGAGCCGCGACAGCGATTGGTCTTCGGTCGGCGCCACCGTCAAGGTTTCGATGTTGTAGCCGCGTGCGGAAAACAGACCGACCACGCGCGACAGCGCGCCCGGTTCGTTTTCCAGCAGGACGGAAATGATGTGTCTCATGTTCGCTTCTTCCAGAATGTGCCGTGTCGATTCACTCGCGCCGCGCGCCGCCCGATGCCGCACCGCCCTTCGTGAAGGCGGCCGCGCGGGGCCGGGCGCGCGTCGCGCCGTTACAGATCTTCCGATCCGAGCAGCATCTCGGTGATGCCTTTGCCGGCCTGTACCATCGGCCAGACGTTTTCGGTCGGATCGGTCTGGAAGTCGAGAAACACGGTGCGGTCCTTCAGGCGCAGCGCTTCCTTCAGCGCCGGCTCCACATCCGAAGTCTTTTCGATCCGCAAGCCGACATGGCCGTACGCTTCGGCGAGCTTCACGAAGTCAGGCAGCGCATCCATGTACGAATGCGAATAGCGCTTGCTGTATTCGATCTGCTGCCACTGGCGAACCATGCCGAGATAGCGGTTGTTCAGCGAAATGATCTTCACGGGCGTGTCGTACTGCAGGCAGGTCGACAGTTCCTGGATGCACATCTGGATCGAGCCTTCGCCCGTGATGCACAGCACGTCGTCGTCCGGGTGCGCCATCTTGACGCCCATCGCTGCCGGCAGGCCGAAGCCCATCGTGCCGAGGCCGCCGGAGTTGATCCAGCGACGCGGCTTGTTGAAACGGTAGAACTGCGCCGCCCACATCTGGTGCTGGCCGACGTCCGAGCACACGAACGCATTGCCGTCCGTCAGCTCCCACGCCTTCTCGACCACGTACTGCGGCTTGATGATCTCGCTGTTGCGGTCGAACTTCAGGCAGTCCTTCGAGCGCCAGCCTTCGATGTCCTTCCACCATTGCGCGAGCGCCTCGGTGTCGGGGCCATGCTCGGCCGTCTGCAGCTGTTCGATCAGCTCCTTCAGCACTTCCTTCACGTCGCCGACGATCGGGATGTCGACCTTCACGCGCTTCGAGATCGACGACGGGTCGATGTCGATGTGGATGATCTTGCGCGGACGCGACGCGAAGTGCGCCGGATCGCCGATCACGCGGTCGTCGAAGCGTGCGCCGATCGCGATCAGCACGTCACAGTGCTGCATCGCCATGTTCGCTTCGTAGGTGCCGTGCATGCCGAGCATGCCGAGGAATTTCTTGTCCGACGCGCGATAGCCGCCGAGGCCCATCAGTGTGTTCGTGACCGGGTAGCCGAGCAGGTCGGCGAACTGGTTCAGTTCGCGTGCCGCGTCGGCGAGGATGATGCCGCCGCCCGTGTAGATGTACGGACGCTGCGCCGACAGCAGCAGCGACACGGCCTTGCGGATCTGGCCCGAATGACCTTTCGTGACCGGGTTGTACGAACGCAGCGACACGTTCTTGATCGGCTCGTACTGGCACGGCGTCTTGGAGATGTCTTTCGGGATGTCGATCAGCACCGGGCCGGGACGGCCGGTACGGGCGATGTAGAACGCTTTCTTGACGGTTTCCGCGAGGTCGCGCACGTCCTTCACGAGGAAGTTGTGCTTCACGCACGGACGCGTGATGCCGACCGTATCGCATTCCTGGAATGCGTCCTGGCCGATCGCGGCAGTCGGCACCTGGCCGCTGATCACGACCATCGGAATCGAATCCATATAGGCCGTCGCGATGCCGGTCACCGCATTGGTGACACCGGGGCCGGACGTCACGAGACAGACGCCGACGTTGCCGGTTGAGCGCGCATACGCATCGGCTGCGTGCACGGCCGCCTGTTCGTGGCGCACCAGCACGTGCTGAATCTTGTCCTGCTTGTAAAGCTCGTCGTAGATGTAGAGTACCGAGCCGCCGGGGTAGCCCCAGATGAATTCGACGTTCTCGTCGGCCAGTGCCTTCATGAGCACGGTGCCGCCAATGGAGTCGCTATCGGGAGGGGAAAGGGGTTCCGACGTGGAGAATTCCGCGCTGGGCATGTTCATTTTGACCTTTCGAATTTTCGGCAAAAAATTGATCGGGTGCTCTCTGCCGGGCTTGTGGCTCGGGTTCAAGCGGCGCGTCCAGTTGAAGGGCGGGCTTCTTGGGCCAGCCTCAAATGAGACCATCACTTCATGTTGCGAATCGCTGACGATAGCGGGTCATGATGGGGCCGTCAAGCAAAATATCCCGCAGCGCATCATGCGCGCCGCCGCACGGCCCGCGGACGCGGCTCGCGCGCAACGTAGCGCGCCGCCACCGGTGCCCAGTCACGCGAAAATTTGTTAGCATCCGCGGGTTTTACGAAATTTTTCGACCTTTCACACGCCGCAGTCCGCAGCGCATACCTTTACGGAATGGCATCAGACAAGGAACTCGCCGACTTTCTGGCGGGCGTCGAAAGGCGCGCGTTCAAGCAGGCTGCGTACGCCGTGCGTGACGACGATGCGTCGCTCGACATCGTCCAGGACGCGATGATCAAGCTGGCGGAGAAGTACGGCGACCGGCCGGCGGCCGAACTGCCGCTGCTGTTCCAGCGGATCCTGCAGAACGCGATCCACGACTGGTTCCGCCGGCAGAAGGTCCGCAATACCTGGGTCACGCTCTTCTCGTCGCTGAACAACACCGACGACGACGACTTCGATCCACTGGAAACGCTCGAATCCGCGGACGACAATGCAGGTGTCGAGAGCAGCGAGCACCGTCTCGAACGCGAGCAGGTTCTGGCCCTGATCGACGAAGAAATCCAGAAACTTCCGACGCGTCAACGGGAAGCGTTCCTGATGCGTTATTGGGAAGATATGGATGTCGCCGAGACTGCCGCCGCAATGGGGTGCTCCGAAGGCAGCGTCAAGACGCACTGCTCGCGAGCCACCCACACCCTGGCGCAAGCGCTCAAGGCCAAAGGAATCACGCTATGAGCTCCGCTCCCGTAAATCGAGAACATGAATTCGCGCTGAAGGTTCGCCGCGCGCTGGACGAACGTGCCGCAGCGCTGCCTGCCGCGACCACCGACCGTCTGGCCGCCGCGCGCCGGGCCGCGCTCGCGCGCAAGAAGCCCGAAGCCGCGACCGCGCCGGTGTTCGTGCCCGCCTTCGCCGGCACGGCCGGCGCATACGGCACGACGCCCGCGAGCCGCCCGCCGGCGTCGTTCACACGCCGCCTGCTGCGCGCATGGCCGCTCGCGGTGCTGCTCGCGGGGCTCGTCGGCATCGCATACTGGGAAGACATGCAACGGACCGCGGAACTCGCCGACATCGACGCGGCGATGCTCAGCGACGACCTGCCGCTGAACGCGTACCTCGATCACGGGTTCAACGCGTATCTTTCGCACACACGCTAACAGACAATAACGAGGGGATCGCACGGGTGAGTCAGAAGCGCGGCCTGGCCGTATTTTTCGGATGCGTGATCGCGATCGCCGTTTCCTACGTCGCCACCTATTCGCGATTCAACCCGCCCCCCGCGACGGTTTCCGCCGCGGCCAGCAGTGCGCCCGCGCCAACCTCGGCCGCTGCCGGGCTGACCCCCGAACTCCCGCAACTGCCCCTGCCGCTGCCGGCCGCCAACGGCCCGCTGTCGTGGGCGCGCCTGACGCCCGCGCAGCATGCGGCGCTCGCGCCGTTCGCCGATCAATGGGACGGCTTCAGCGACGCCCGCAAGCGGAAATGGCTGAAGATCGCATCGCGTTTCGCGAAATTGACGCCTGATGCACAAAAGCGACTGCAGGACCGGATGTCCGAGTGGGTGCGGATGACGCCCGAGCAGCGCCGCGTCGCGCGCGAGAACTACCAGAGCGCGAAGGAACTGTCCGCGCAGGCGCGCGAGCGTGCATGGAAGGCCTATCAGCAACTGCCCGAAGAACAGAAGGAACGCCTCGCGGCGGCCGAGCGCCGCCGCCGGCCGAGCGTCGTCAGTGCGCCGCCGACCGTCGCCGACCGCGACGTGCGCCGCCTCGTCAATTCGCACGAGCATCCGGCCAGCAATCCGGCACCCGCACCGGCGCCTGCACCCGCGTCGGCCGGTGCAGGCGCGTCGCCCGCCGCCGCGTCGTCCACGTCGGGGGCTGCCCCGGCGCCGGCCGCCGTCACGCCCGTGTCGCCCGCCGACGCGCCGTCGCTCTTCAAGGGTTCCTGAGCGGCCGTGGCGAACGCCCCCGCGCCCCAGGCCACGGCCGTCGCCACGCCGTCCGTGCGGCGGCGTCTCGCGGCGCTGCTGTACGAAGCCGTGCTGCTGTTCGGCATCGTGTTCTTCGCGGGGCTCGCGTTCGGTCTCGCGACGCAGCAGCGCAACGGCCTCGTTCACCACAATCTCCTCGCCGCGTGGATCGCGCTCGTCGTCGGCGCGTATTTCGTCTGGTTCTGGACCCACGGCGGCCAGACGCTGCCGATGAAGACGTGGCGGCTGCGGCTCGAGTCGTCGAGCGGCAGGCCGCTGAACGCCGTTCACGCGCTCGTTCGCTATGTGCTCGGCTGGCTGTGGTTCCTGCCGCCGCTCGCGCTGCACCCGCTGCTCGGCCTGTCGGTGCCCGTCACGCTCGCGCTCACCGCCGCATGGATCGCCGTGTGGGCCGGCGCGGCCCGTCTGCACGGCGATCGCCAGTTCCCGCACGACCGTCTCGCCCGTACGCGCATCGTCGCCATTCCACGCTGAGCGGCTCACGCACCGACGCATCGCGCGGCCCGCGCCGCCGCAGCCGCCTGCGCGCATCCATCAGACGAAAATCCACGAAGACGCTTGCGCGGCCGCTGCGCGCGACTTATCCGTCGAAGAAAAATCCGTCGGTTCGGCAGGTTACGCAACGCCGCCGCACTCACCGCTAAACATGCCGCAACGGTGGTAATAAGAACGTCTCGTGACTGTCACGGCACAGTCACGCCCGCATGGCGCAATGCCTGTACTGTCAACCGGCGCGAGTCATGCATGGGCCAGAAAACGTCCGCGACCTCCCTGTTCCGTCAACCGCTCGGCGCCCGCGCCGCCACCGCCTTCCTGTCCGGGGCGGCCACAACCGACGCGCTGTCGTCGGATGAGCCCCCTGCCGCGCATGCGTCGCAGCGCGACGACTCCGACTCGTCCACCCATCGCTACCGCACCATCTGGCTGTCCGACATCCATCTCGGCTCGAGCGGCTGCCAGGCGCCGTACCTGCTCGACTTCCTGCGCCACAACGATTCCGAATACCTGTACCTGGTCGGCGACATCATCGACGGCTGGCAACTGAAGAAGGGCTGGTACTGGCCGCAGGCGCACAACGACGTCGTGCAGAAGATCCTGCGCAAGGCGCGCAAGGGCACCCAGGTCGTCTACATCCCCGGCAATCACGACGAAGGTGCGCGCCAGTTCTGCGACCTCGCGTTCGGCGACATCCAGGTGCGCGGCGAGGCATTTCACACGACGCTCGCGGGAAAACGTTTGTGGATCGTGCACGGCGACCTGTTCGACGGCGTGATCCAGCACGCGAAATGGCTCGCGTACCTCGGCGACACGCTCTATACGCTGATCCTCGTGCTGAACCGCTGGTTCAACCGGATCCGCAGCCGCCTCGGGTTTCAGTACTGGTCGCTGTCGCAGTACCTGAAGCACCAGGTGAAGAACGCGGTCAACTTCATCTCGCAGTTCGAGACCGTGATGACCGACGAAGCACGCCGCCGCGGCTGCGACGGCGTCGTATGCGGACACATCCACAAGGCGGAGATCCGCGACATCGACGGCGTGCTGTACTGCAACGACGGCGACTGGGTCGAAAGCCTGTCCGCGCTCGTCGAAACGACGGAAGGCGAACTGAAGATCGTCTACTGGACGGCGATGCGCACCGCGCCGACCGCAGCCCCGTCGCGCAAGGCCAAGGCCACCGCCTGACACAACCACTTACAGGACACATGCCGCGATGAAGATCATGATCGTCACCGACGCGTGGGAACCGCAGGTCAACGGCGTCGTGCGCACGCTGAAGAGCACGACGCACGAACTCACCGCGCTCGGCCATCGGGTCGAAATGCTGACGCCGCTGGAATTTCGCACGCTGCCCTGCCCGACCTATCCCGAGATCCGCCTGTCGATCCTGCCGTACCGCAAGCTGCGCGCGCGGATCGACGCGTTCGCGCCCGATGCGCTGCACATCGCGACCGAAGGCCCGCTCGGCCTCGCCGCGCGACGCTATGCGCGCGCCCGCAAGCTGCCGTATACGACCGCGTATCACACGCGCTTTCCGGAATACGTGCAGGCGCGCTTCGGCATCCCGCTGGCGGCAACCTACCGCTTCCTGCACTGGTTCCACGGGCCGTCGCTCGCGGTGATGGCGCCGACCCCGGTCGTGAAGCAGGACCTCGAGAAATTCGGCTTCACGAACGTCGTGCTGTGGACGCGCGGCGTCGACCTCGACATCTTCCGGCCGATGGAGTCGAAAGTGCTCAATACCGCACGACCGATCTTCCTGTACGTCGGACGCGTCGCGATCGAAAAGAACGTCGAGGCATTCCTGCGGCTGGACCTGCCCGGCTCGAAATGGGTCGCGGGCGAAGGCCCCGCGCTCGCGGAACTGAAGTCGCGCTACCCGGAAGCAAACTATCTCGGCGTCCTGTCGCAAGCCGAGCTCGCCAAGGTGTATGCTGCGGCCGACGTGTTCGTGTTTCCGAGTCGCACCGACACGTTCGGCCTCGTGCTGCTCGAGGCCCTCGCATGCGGCACGCCGGTTGCCGCGTACCCCGTGACAGGCCCGATCGACGTGCTCGGCGGGGGCG
Source organism: Burkholderia anthina (assembly GCF_902498995.1). Classification (GTDB taxonomy): domain Bacteria; phylum Pseudomonadota; class Gammaproteobacteria; order Burkholderiales; family Burkholderiaceae; genus Burkholderia; species Burkholderia anthina. The sequence continues at coordinate 535,458 of NZ_CABVLY010000001.1, read as the reverse complement.
ACGCCGGCGCGATGCACGAGGATCTGCAGGAAGCCTGCCTCGAAGCGCTGAAGATCGAACGCGAAACCGCGCGCGCATGGGCGGAACGCTTCTCGTGGCGCGCGGCGTCCGAGCAATTCGCGTCGCATCTGAAGCCGCTGCCGAAGACCGCGTACTCGCCCGCCGAAGGTGCCGCCGTTTGAAACGAGACCTGAACGACAAGACCCCGCCCCCTGCCACCGCGGCGCAACCGCATCGGCCGTTCGACGAAGAAGAGCCGCACGCCGACGCGGACGTGCATCCGCACGAGCCGCTCGGCCCCGACGATCGTCTGGCGCCGCTCGCACCGAACCCGTACAAGCGCCACCGCGGCATCACCCGTGCGTGGTACGCGCTCAAGCATTCGCTGAACGGTTTTCGCGTCGCGATCCGCGAGGAAAGCGCGTTTCGCCAGGAGCTGACGCTCGCCGCGGTGATGCTGCCGATCGGCGCGTTTTCTCCGGTCCCGGCCGCATCGCGCGCGCTGCTGATCGGCTCGGTGCTGCTCGTGCTGATCGTCGAGCTGCTGAACTCGAGCGTCGAGGCCGCGATCGACCGCATCTCGCTCGAGCGCCACGAGTTGTCGAAGCGCGCGAAGGACCTCGGCAGCGCGGCGGTCACGGTCGCGCTGTTCGCGTGCGTGACGACGTGGGGCTTCGTGCTCGGCCCGGTGGTCGCGCACTGGCTCGGCTTCTAGCGGACGCCTGCATGCGGCGGCGCACCATGCGCCGCACGCATTGCGATGACGAAATGCGCCCGATGTAAGGAAACCGCGGTTTATAATCGTCCGCTAGACTTAGAACAGCAACCCGCGCCGGACGAATCTCGCAGCATCGATTGCAGCGCCCGCCAGTCCGGCACACACAGGGCCGGACGACATGGAAGCGAAACCTCCCCGCCGCACGCGCGAACGGATTCTCGAGTTGTCGTTGAAACTCTTCAACGAGATCGGCGAGCCGAACGTCACGACCACGACGATCGCCGAGGAAATGGAAATCAGTCCAGGCAACCTGTACTACCATTTCCGCAACAAGGACGACATCATCAACAGCATCTTCGCGCAGTTCGAGCAGCAGATCGAACGGCGGCTGCGCTTTCCCGAAGATCACCGTCCGACGATCGACGAGACCTGGTCGTACCTGCAGTACATGGCCGATTTCATGTGGACCTACCGGTTCCTGTATCGCGACCTCAACGACCTGCTCGCGCGCAACCGCACGCTCGAGACGCACTTCAAGCAGATCATCAGCCACAAGGTGCGCTTCGCGCACGACATGTGCGAGCTGCTCGTCTCCGACGCCGAAATGGTCGCGACGCCCGCCGAGATCGAAGTCATCGCCACCAACATGGCGGTGATCTCCACGTACTGGCTGTCGTATCAGTACGTGATGCATCCGCGCAAATACAACGACCAGGATGCGATCCGCGAAGAGCTGCACCAGGTGAGCATGCACGTGATCTCCGTCATGGCGCCCTACTTGCGCGGCCGCTCGCGCCAGCTATTCGACGATCTCGTCTCCGGCAAGCTGCCCAAGCGCGAATTCACCGACTACCTGCCGCCGCGCGACGGTTCGCCACGCGCCGCGGGCAGCCCGGTCGCCGCCAAGCCCGCCGCGAAGGACACGAAACAATGAAGGCAGTCTGCGTTTATTGCGGCTCGTCGTCCGGCGTGCGGCCGGTCTATGCGGACGCCGCGCGCGCGTTCGGCCGCGCACTCGTCGAGGCGGACCTCACGCTCGTCTACGGCGGCGGCCGCGTCGGCCTGATGGGCGTGATCGCCGATGAAGTGATGGCCGTCGGCGGCCGTGCCGTGGGCGTGATCCCCGAGTTGCTCGTCGACAAGGAAGTCGGTCATACGGGGCTGTCCGAACTGCACGTCGTGCCAGACATGCACCACCGCAAGAAGATGATGGCCGACCTCTCCGACGCGTTCGTCGCGATGCCCGGCGGTGCCGGCACGCTCGAGGAGCTGTTCGAGGTCTATACGTGGGCGCAGCTCGGCTATCACCGCAAGCCGGTCGCGGTGTACAACATCGATGGCTTCTACGATCCGCTGATCGCGCTGCTGCGCCATACGGTCGACGAAGGCTTCATGCGCCCGGCCTATTTCGACGCGCTGTGCGTCGAGTCCGAACCCGTCGCGCTGATCGACCGGCTGCGCCGCTATCAGCCACCCGCCCGCGACAAGTGGGCACCCGACGCAGCCAAGTAACGCTCATCGGAAGCCCATGACCGCCCCGTCCGATCGCAAGGCCGTCCTCATCACCGGCGCCAGCCGCGGCATCGGCCGCGCGACCGCCGTGCTCGCCGCCGAGCGCGGCTGGGACGTCGGCATCAACTACGCGCGCGACGCGGCCGCGGCCGAACTGACCGCGCAGGCCGTTCGCGACGCGGGTGCACGCGCCTGCATCGTGGCCGGCGACGTCGCGAACGAAGCGGACGTCATCGCGATGTTCGACACCGTCGCGGCGGCGTTCGGGCGCCTCGACGCGCTCGTCAACAATGCAGGTATCGTCGCGCCGTCGATGCCGCTCGCCGACATGCCGGCGGACCGGCTGCGGCGGATGTTCGACACCAACGTGCTCGGTGCGTATCTGTGCGCGCGCGAAGCCGCCCGCCGGTTGTCCACCAACCGCGGCGGCCGCGGCGGTGCGATCGTCAACGTGTCGTCGATCGCGTCCCGGCTCGGTTCGCCGAACGAATACGTCGACTACGCCGGCTCGAAAGGCGCGGTCGACTCGCTGACGATCGGCCTCGCGAAGGAACTCGGCCCCCACGGCGTGCGCGTCAACGCGGTGCGCCCCGGCCTGATCGAAACCGAAATCCATGCGAGCGGCGGCCAGCCGGGCCGGGCGGCCCGCCTCGGCGCCCAGACGCCGCTCGGCCGCGCGGGCGACGCGCGGGAGATCGCCGAAGCAGTCGTCTGGCTGCTCGGCGACGCGGCGTCCTACACGACGGGCGCCCTGCTCGACGTGGGCGGCGGCCGCTAACCGCGCCGACCGTGCAGGGCGGCAAAAACCGCCCACTGAAACCGTCCATCGTCACGACACCACAAATCTCCACAATATCGCGACAGTTTCAGTAAACATCGGTAACAATTCCGTGCTCTACTAGCGCCACATCAAACAGCCGGATCATCCGGCTGTCATTTCGCCTCGACGCGACCCGTATCGGTCCCGGCCCATGTCGCCGGACCGGCTTGACCCGACCGAGATCTTTTCCATGCCAGGTTCCGCAGCGCCCGGCCGGCGACGCACGTCCGTGCCCGCTTCGGCTCATCATGCCCGATCAGCCGCCGATTCCGACTTCGGCGCGACGCTCGATGCCGCCGCTACGCCGGCCGTGGCCGGCCCCGCCGCCGCAACGCATGCGGCGCGCGAGCGCGTCTCCCGGCTCGGCTGGCAGGCGTGGCTGCTGGTCGCCGCGCTGGTCTGCGCTTACACGCTGCCGGGCGTGCTCGGTCACGATCCGTGGAAGCAGGACGAGACCTATACGTTCGGCATCATCCAGCACATGCTCGAGACCGGCGACTTCGTCGTGCCGACCAATGCCGGCCAGCCGTTCATGGAAAAGCCGCCGCTCTACGCGTGGGTCGCGACGAGTCTCGCGTGGCTGCTGCAGCGCGTGATGCCGCTGCACGACGCGGCACGACTCGCAAGCGCGCTGTTCGCGGCACTCGGGTTCGGTTTCATCGCGCGCGCGGCACGCAGCGCAAACCGCGCGGACAACTGGCTCGACCTGCGCGTGATCGGCCCCGTCGTGCTGAGCGCAGGCACGCTCGTCGTGATCAAGCACGTGCACGACATGATGACGGACGTCGCGCTGTTCGCCGGCACCGCGATGGGTTTCTGCGGCATGCTCGAACTCGTGATGCGGCACCTCGCGCGCGCGCAGCACATGCGGCACGGGCTGCCGGTACGGCCGTCGGGCTGCTGGGCCGCGCCGATCTTGGGCGCAGGCGTCGGCATCGCGCTGATGGCGAAAGGCCTGTTCGTGCCGCTCGTGTTCGCGGCCACGCTCACGGGCGCGCTCGTGCTCTACCCGGCCTGCCGCACCCGCGCGTTCGCACGCTCGCTCGGCGTCGCCGTGCTCGTGTGCGCGCCGTTCGCGCTCATCTGGCCGACCGCGCTGTTCCTGCGCTCCGAGACGCTGTTCATGACGTGGTTCTGGGACAACAACGTCGGCCGTTTCTTCGGTTTCTCCGTGCCGCAACTCGGCGCGGAAAACGACAAGCCGTTCTTCATCCTGCGTGCGTTCCTGCTGGTCGGTTTCCCGGTCGCACCGCTCGCGATCGTCGCGCTGGCGCGCGGCGCCTGGCGCGACTGGCGCACGCCGCGCGTCGCACTGCCCGTGCTGTTCACCGGTATCGGCCTCGCGGTGCTGCAAGTGTCCGCGACCTCGCGCCAGCTCTACATCCTGCCGTTCTTCGCGCCGCTCGCGCTGGTCGCCGCACAGGCGATCGAGCGGCTGCCGCGCGGCCTGCATCTCGCGTGGGATTACCTGAGCCGCCTGCTGTTCGGCGCCGTCGTCGCACTCGCGTGGGGGATCTGGGCGGTGATGGCCGATCCGCGCGCATCGCACGCGAACCTCGCACTGCTCGGCCGCTGGCTGCCGCTCGACTGGACGATGCCGATCGTGCCCGGGTTCGTGATCGGCGCGCTCGTGCTGACGGTCGGCTGGCTGTGGCTGCTGCCGAAGCTGCGCACGACCGGCCGGTGGCGCGGCGCGCTGTCGTGGGGCGCGGGCGCGCTGGTCGCGTGGGGGCTCGTGTACACGCTGCTGCTGCCGTGGCTCGACGTCGCGAAGAGCTACCGGTCGGTGTTCGAAGACCTCAACGCGCATCTCGCGCTCGAATGGAACGACGGCGACTGCATGGCAAGCCTGCACGGGCTCGGCGAGTCGGAAGCGCCGATGCTGTACTACTTCTCGGGCATCCAGCACACGCCGATCAACGACGCGAAGGCGACGCGCTGCACGTGGATGATCGTCCAGGGCGTACGGGCAGTCGATCCCGCACCCGGCAGCGAGTGGAAATTGTTCTGGACCGGCGCGCGGCCGGGCGACGGCGAGGAACTGCTGCGCGTGTACGTGCGCACGCCTGAAGAGCGCGCGACACCGTAATGCAAGACGGCGCCCACGGGCGCCGTCGTCATTTTCGGCAGAGGCTTCACCCGCACTCGCCACGCGCACGCGGCTTCATGCCCGCCCCGCCCGCTGCCCAGACGCGTCAGAACGACGAGCCAGGCTCGCGCAGAAATGCCGTTTCCTCGTCGGTCGACGCACGGCCGAGAATCGCGTTCCGGTGCGGAAAGCGCCCGAAGCGCTCGACCACGGCCGCGTGCCGCAACGCGAAGTCGTGATAGCTCTCGCACCCCGCTTCATCACGAATGCCCGCACACAGACGCACGGCTTCGCGCTGGCTCTCGTGCGACTCGTCATGTTCGAACGGCAGATACGCGAACGCGCGGTGATGGCCGCTCGGCAATTGCGCGTCCCACCCGGCCGCGACGACGCGGCGCGCGAGCGCCAGCGCCTTCGGGTCGGCAGCGAACGCACGCGGCGTGCCGCGATGAATGTTGCGGGAAAACTGGTCGAGCACCACGATCAGCGCGAGTGCGCCCGACGGCGAGCCGGCCCAGCGGTCGCAGGCACCGTCGCATGCGGCGTCGAGCAATGCGCCGTAGCGCGTGCGCAGCACGTCGTCGAACGCCGCGCCGCCGTTGAACCATACCTTGCGTGCGTGCCCGAACTCGGCCGAATCCGGCGCGCCGAACCAGAAATCGAGAATCTCTCGCGCGCGCGGATCGAGCGCCGCGGCGCCATCCGTCAGGGTGTCGATCGTCATGCAAACTCCAGTACGAGGCGCCGCGTCCGCGCGCTCTTCTTTTCAAGTTTGGCGACCCGCAGGTCGCCGATTTCCGCCGTATTGCGCACGTGCGTGCCGCCGCACGGCTGCAGGTCGACGCCGACGATGCGCAGCAGCCGCACGCGGCCCAGCCCCATCGGCGGCTTCACGCTCATCGTGCGCACCAGTTCGGGCCGCTCGGCCATCTCCGCGTCGGTGATCCATTCGGTCGTGACCGGATGCGCGCCGTGGACCAGCGCCGCGAGACGGCGTTCGACGTCCTGCCGGTCGATCGCGTCGGACGTCGCGAAATCGAGCCGCACGTAGTCGGCCGTCACGCTGCAGCCGTCGACCGGATACGGCAGCACCGCGCACATCAGGTGCGCGGCCGTGTGCAGCCGCATGTGACGATAACGGCGCAGCCAGTCGATGTCCGCGACCACGCGCGCGCCGGTCGCAAGCGCCGCCAGGTGCGCTTCCTGTCCCGCTGCCGGCACGTGCACGGCGTCGTCGGGCGTCGCGCCGTCGAACTTCGCCTTGCGCGTGTCGGCGATCACGATCGTGCTGCCGTCGGACAGCGTCAGCGTGCCGCTGTCGCCGGCCTGCCCGCCGCCGAGCGGATAGAACACGGTACGGTCGAGCCGGATGCCGTCATCGCCGACGGCCGCGACGACGGCGTCGCATTGCGTGAGGTAGGCGTCTTCGCGAAACAGGGCCTGGGTCGTCATCGGGCGAACCTCGTATCGATGGGGAAACGGTCAGTGTCGCGCCGCATCGGACAGGCGCCCAGACGCAGATCGTCCGGCGCCCGGACAGCAGCGTACCGGTCGATCAACCGGGCCGGTTGCGCATCCAGTCGGCCGTATCGTAAAACGAATGCATGAGCCGCTCGCGCAGCGGCTCGGGCAGCCCGACGTCCTCCATCGCCCACGCCATGCAGCGCAGCCACTGGTCGCGCTCGACCGATGCGATCGGAAACGGCAGGTGCCGCGCGCGCAGCCGCGGATGGCCGAACCGGCTGATGTAGTGGTCGGGGCCGCCGAGCCAGCCGCACAGGAACCAGAACAGCTTGTCGCGCGAGCCATCGAGCGACGCCGGGTGCAGCGCGCGAATCTCCGCGAACTCGGGCTCGAGATCCATCAGGTCGTAGAAGCGGTCCACCATGTCGCGCACGCGGGCTTCGCCGCCCACGAGCTCGAACGCCGTCGGCTGTGACGGCGCATCATCATTCACATCGGTCATACGGATAATCGGAAACGGGATAGTCGGGGCCGCCGGCGACGCTCAGGCGTCGCGCAGCGACTGCAGCGCGGGGCGCCGCAACACATTATGCAGGCTCAGCCAGCCGGCCGCAGCGGCGCACGCGACGCCGGCCGCGATGCCGGCCGGCACGAGCCACGGATCGACCGCGAGCCGGAAATCGAACACGCGCGATGCGAGCACCCAGCCGACCGCGATGGCGCCCGCCGATGCCAGCGCGCCTGCCAGCGCACCGACGACGACGAATTCCGCGCGCTGCACCGCATTGACCTGCGCGCGCGACGCGCCGAGCGCACGCAGCAGCGCGGCCTCGCGCACGCGCTCGTCGCGCGAGCCGGCAAGCGCCGTGTACAGCACGAGCACGCCGGCCGCGAGCGTGAACGCGAACAGGAACTGTACGGCGCCCACCACCTGCAGCATCATCCGCTGCAGTTGCGCGAGGATCGGCGCAACGTCGATCGCGGTCAGGTTCGGGTAGCGCGCGATCAGCGGGTCGAGCAGCGCCGCCCGATCGGCCGGCAGATGGAAGCTCGTCAGGTAGACGGCCGGGAAATCCTTCAGCACCGGCGGCGGCATCAGCACGAAGAAGTTGACGCGGAACGTGCCCCAGTCGAGCTTGCGCACGCTGGTAATCGGCGCATCGACCGTCAGCCCGGTCACGTCGAAGCGCAGCACGTCGCCCGGCTTCACGTTCAGCGTCTTCGCGAGCCCGGCCTCGATCGAGATCTGCGGCGTGGCCGACGTGCCGAACCAGTCGCCGGCAACGATCCGGTTGTCGGACGGCAGATCGGTCGTATACGACAGGTTGAATTCGCGATCGACGAGCCGGCGCGCTTCGTCGGACGGATACGCGTCCGGGTTCACGGGCTTGCCGTTGATCGCGACGAGCCGGCCGCGCACCATCGGCGCGGGCACCGCATCGCGCACGCCGTGCGCGGCCAGCCACGCCGCGACGTCGTCGCGCTGGTCGGGCTGGATGTCGATCAGGAACTGATTCGGCGCATCGGGCGGCGTCGACGCCCGCCAGCCGGCGACGAGGTCGTTGCGCGTGATCGCGATCAGCAGCAGGCACATCAGGCCCAGCGCGAGCGCGGTGATCTGCAGCGCGCTGGCCGTGCCGCGCCGGTGCAGCGATGCAAGCGCATAACGCCAGCCGATGCCCGCGGCCACGCGCGCGTTGCGCACCGCGCGCGCCGCCGCGTACAGCACAAGCCGGGCGATCAGCGCGAAGCCGACCAAGGCGCCTGCGAACCCGCCCGCGACGATCAGCCCGAGCTTCAGGTTGCCCGCGGCGACGATCAGCAGCCCGGCGAACAGCACGACGCCGATCGCATAAGCGGCCCACGCGGTGCGCGACGCGCCGCCCCAGTCGCGCCGCAGCACGCGCACCGGCGGCACGCGCGTGAGCGGCACGAGCGGCGGCAGCGCGAAGCCGAGCAGCAGCACGAGCGCGGCGCCGATGCCGACGAGCGCCGGCCACAGCGTCGGCGGCGGCAGCACGACGTCGATCAGGCCGCCGAGCGCCGCCAGCAGCGCCCAGTGGCCGCCATAGCCGAGCAGCGCGCCCGCGACGCCCGAGACGACGCCGATGCCGACGAATTCGAGCGCGAACAGCGCGCCGAGCGTGCGGCGGCTCACGCCGAGGCAGCGCATCGTCGCGCAGCCGTCGAGATGGCGCCGCATGTAGCGCTGCGCGGCCATCGCGATCGCGACCGCCGCGAGCAGCGCGGTCAAAAGCGCGACGAGCGTCAGGAAATGGCGCGCGCGATCGAGCGTCTGCCGCACCTGCGGCTGCCCTTCCTGCAGCGATTCGAGTCCGACGCCGCGCAGCTTGCCGCCGTCGACGCGCCCGTGCGCATACGCCTCGAAGCGCGCAACTGCCTGCGGGTCGCCGGCAACCAGCAGCCGGTACGTGACGCGGCTGCCATAACCGACGAGCCCGGTCGCGGCGAGTTCGTCCGCGCGCATCATCAGCCGCGGCGAGAAATTGACGAACGAGAAACCGCGATCGAGCTCGCGGGAAATCGATGCGGCGACCGTGAACGTGCGCAGCCCGACGCGCACGGTGTCGCCTGCTCGCAGATGCAGCGCATCGAGCAGCGCGGGATCGGCCCACACGGTGCCGGGCGCCGGAATCGCGGTCGCCTTGTGCGCGGCGGCGGCGCCGGCCGGCACGATCTCGACCGCACCGCGCAGCGGATACCCGGGCGACACGGCCTTCACCGCCGCGAGGCGCGTGGGCGCGGCACCGGCCGCCGGCCCACCACCCGCAGCCGCAGCGATCATGCTCGGGAAAATGGCGGTCGTCGCGGTACGCAGGCCGAGTGCGCGCGCGTCGCGATCGAACGACGGATCGACGGGATGATCGGCGCGCACGACGAAATCGGCGCCGAGCATCTGGCGCGCATCGCGCTCGAGCCCCTGACGCAGCCGGTCGGCGAGAAAACCGACGCTCGTCAGCGCCGCGACCGCGAGCACCAGCGCCAGCACGAGCAGCGTCAGCTCGCCGGCGCGCCAGTCGCGCGCGGTCATCCGCGCGGCCTGGCGGATCAGGTCGTGCCAGCCGAAGCGGCCGGCGTGGCCGCGCGGCCCGGGTGCGGACGAATCAGCGTGCTGCCGCTCGACGGACGACTGCGCCTTCAATCGCGCTTGCCTCCGATCGAGTTGAGCCGCGACACCATATGGTTCGCCATCCCGCGGAACCCGCCCGACACGCCGCGCCACAAGCGCGGCAGCGCCCACGCCGACGCGACGATGAACGCGGCGAGCAGCACGAGGAACGCCAGCGGAACGAAAAACGCGAGCGCGAGGCCGCCGAACACGAGACCGTCCTCGGTCGACGATGCGATCCAGTTCGAGATCGGTTCGGGAGACAGGTTGATCAGTGCGCGCGTGCCGGCCTTCGTGATGTGCGCGGCACCGGCGAGCGAACCGCCGGCCAGCCCGGCGACCGCGAGCACGGTCGGATCGGCATGGCCGAGCGCACCGGCGGCCAGCACCGCGCCGGCCGGGATGCGGATGAACGTATGCACGGCGTCCCACAGCGAATCGAACGCGGGAATCTTGTCGGCAAGGAATTCGGTAACGGCGAGCACGGCTGCGGCGCCGATGACCCACGGCGACGTGAGGACGGCGAGCGTATCGGGCAGATGAAGCCAGCCGGCCCGCGCGAGCACGCCGGCGATCAGCACCGTCAGGTACAGGCGCAGCCCGCTCGCCCACGCGAGCCCCGCGCCGAGCGAAATGGCTTCGATCATGGCCCTCTCCTTGCACTTTCCGTGCGCTTTTGCCGATTGATCGGATCGGGTCGCATGACCGGCCGCGCGGCGCGTGGCGACCGGCGCCGCCCGCCGGGGACGGCGAAACGGCATTCAGGCCCGAATGCGTTCCATTATAGACAGGCTATCGGGATGGCCGGCGCAATTCCGCAGTGCGTCACGGCCGGGCGACCGGGCGCGAGCGCGCCCGGCATGCCGGCCTCAGGCGGCCGACGACAGTTTCAGGCCGATCAGCCCGAGCACGATCAGCGATGCGCTCGCGACGCGGGCGACAGTCAGCGCCTCGCCCATCATCACGATGCCGAACACGAACGCGCCGACCGCGCCGATGCCCGTCCACACCGCATACGCCGTGCCGAGCGGCAACTGGCGCATCGCGACCGCGAGCAGCCCGAAGCTGGCCAGCGCCGTCACGATCGTAAACACCGACGGTCCGAGCCGCGTGAAGCCCTCGGACGATTTCATGCCGGCCGCCCAGGCCACTTCCAGCAAACCGGCGATCAACAACAATCCCCACGCCATCTCGACGTACTCCGTATCGGATGAGGCCGTCCCCGTTGAAGCGAATGACCCGGGGTCGTCCCCGGGCGGCGCCGAGTATAACAAGATGCTTACGGGCGCGCCGGATGCTGCCGGCCACGCCCGCACGGGGAATCCGGCCGCGGCATCGCGCGGCGGGCGCCGGTGCGCCTGCCGCGCGCGGCGGTTCGGCGGTTCAACCGCTCAGTTCGACACGCGCTTGGCGGCCGCGCCGCCGACGCAGCGGTCGTCGCGATACAGCGCCCATTCGTCGCATACGCGGCCATCCTTGAACACGCACATCCCGACCTGCCCGCGCGGCAGGTTGCGGATCACGTGGCGGCCGCCGAGCTTCTCGCAGTTGACCGACGCGGGATTGGCGAGCGCGGGCTGCGACGACGAAGGCGGCTGACCGGGAGGAAGCGGCTGCGCGAACGCGCCGGGCGCAGCAAGCGCCAGCGCACAGATGACGGCCAGACGGACGGACATTGCACGCTCCTCGGTTTCGTTCTCGGAACGGTCAGCATAGCGGGGAATCCGCAACCGGTGTGCGCGGCCGGCGCGCGCGCCGGCGATGTCGCGCCGATGCAACTTCGACACCGAGCGCGCTTGCTTTCCGGCCGCGAACGTCACGCAGCGCCGACGAGCCGGTAGCCGACGCCCGTCTCGGTCACGATGTGCTCGGGCTGCGCGGGATCGCGTTCGAGCTTCTGGCGCAGATGCGCCATGTAGATGCGCAGATAGTGATGGCTTTCGACGTGCGACGGCCCCCATACGTCGCGCAGCAGCTGGCGGTGCGTGAGCACGCGCCCCGCGTGCCGCACGAGCGTCGCGAGCAGCCGGTATTCGAGCGGCGTCAGGTGCACGATCTCGCCGTCGCGCCAGACCTGGCGCAGCGCGAGATCGACAGTCACGCCGCCGAAGCTCACCTTCGGCGACTCGCTCGCGCCGCCCTGGTTGCGCCGGCGCAGTTGCGCGCGCATCCGTGCACGCAACTCGGACACGCCGAACGGCTTGGTCAGGTAGTCGTCGGCGCCGGCGTCGAGCGCGGCAACCTTCTCCTCCTCCTGCGTGCGCGCGGACAGCACGATCACCGGCACTTCGGACCAGCCGCGCAGCTCGCGGATCACGTCGAGGCCGTCGGTGTCGGGCAGGCCGAGGTCGACGATCACAAGGTCGGGCTTGCGCGTCGCCGCGTCGATCAGCCCCTGCTTGCCCGTCTCCGCCTCGAATACGGCGATGTCCTCCTCTTCGAGCGCGGCGCGCACGAAGCGGCGGATCTGCTTTTCGTCCTCGATCAGGACGACGGTCAGGCTCGGTTCACTCATGGTCTGGCAAGGGCTCGGATGGGGACGATGCGCCGGGCGCGTCGATATCGTCGTCGGGTACGGCAGGCACGGCCGGCGGCGTATCGACCGGCAGCGTGAACCAGAAGCGCGCCCCCGTCACGCGGCCGTCGGGCCCGGTACGGTTGAGCGCGCCGATTCTACCGCCGTGCGCCTCGACGATCGCGCGGCAGATCGCGAGGCCGAGCCCGATGCCCGGCGTCGCCGATTCCTTCTCGCCGCGCGTGAACTTGTCGAAGATTCGCGCCTCCATCCCGGCCGGCAGGCCCGGGCCGTGATCGTCGACGTGCACGCGCACGTACGGTTGCCCGTCATCGGTCACACACTCCGCGCCGATGTCGAGCGGCGCGCCCGACGGCGTGTACTTCGCCGCGTTCTCGAACAGGTTCGTGAAGAGCCGCTCCATCAGCACCGCGTCCATCCGCAACAGCGGCAGGTCGGCCGGCAGCGACACGCGCGCGGGATGGTGCGCGAGCACGCGCTTGCATGCGGCCAGCGCCGCGCCGACGGTTTCCTCGAGCAGCGACCACTGGCGCTTGAGCTGCAGGCTGCCGGCCTGCAGCCGCGCCATGTCGAGCAGGTTCGTGACGATGCCGGTCATGCGCAGCGCCTCGTCGTGGATCGCATCGACGAGCTCGCCTTCGCGCTGCGCACCGCGCTCGGCCGCGGCGGCGTCGGTCTGCGTGCGCGGCGCGGCCGCGCGCGCGTTCGCGAGCATCGACGAGAAGCCGACGATCGTCGTGAGCGGCGTGCGCAGGTCGTGCGAAATCGCCGACAGCAGCGAGTTGCGCAGCCGCTCGGACTCCATGTTGACGAGCGCATCGCGCGCGATCTCGACGTAGTGCACACGCTCCAGCGCGAGCGCGATCTGCGCGGCGAACGCGTCGAGCATCCGCTGCTGCTCGGGCACCTCGAGTTCGCGCGGCTCGCGCGACGCCACCGCGAGCACGCCGCGCGTGCGCATCGGCGCCTTCAACGGCAGGTACAGCGCGGCGGTCGCGGGCAGCGTGTCGGTGCCGCGGCCGGCCGCCTTCTGCTGGTCGTACACCCACTGGCCGACGTCGCTGTCGAGTTCCGCGCCCGTCAGCGTGACGGCCGCGTCGGGATCCTCGATCTTCTGCCGGACCTGGTCCGCGCTGTCGGGCAGCAGGAACGCGACGCGCGCGCGGAACACCTCGCCGACGTGGCGGCTGCCGATCTCGACGATCTGCTCGGTCGTCAGCGCGGCGCCCAGTTCGCGCGCCATCGCATAGATCGCGCCGGTGCGGCGTTCGCGGCGCTGCGCGACGCTCGCCTGGCGCGTGAGCGTCGACGTCAGGTGGCTGATCACGAGCGATGTCAGCAGCATCCCGAAGAAGGTCAGCAGGTATTGTGTATCGCTGACCGAGAACGACATGCGCGGCGGCACGAAGAAGAAGTCGAACGCGGCGACCGACAGGAACGACTGCAGCACGCCCGGGCCGCGCCCGAGCCGCACGGCCGAGAACACGACGCCGAGCAGGTACAGCATCACGAGGTTCGTGAGATCGAGCCGCTCGGACACGACGCTCGCGATGACGGTGATCGCCGCGCAGATCGCGGCCGCATACGCGTAGTGCCGCGGCGGCGAACGGTGCGTGCCGAACTGCGCGAACGCATTGCGCCAGTCGCGCACGCGCGGGTCGAGCGGCGCCACGCGCGCGTCGTCGCTCGCCGACGCGCGGATCAGCATCAGGTCGACGTCGCCCGCGCGTTCGGCCAGCTTCTCGCCGAACGGCCGCGCGAAGCGGCGCGCGAGCCCGACCTTCGGCGAGCCGCCGGCGACGACCTTCGACACGTTGCGCACCTTCGCATAGCCGATCAGCGCGGCGACCGCGTCGTCGCCGGCCAGCGTGGCCGTCTCCGCGCCGAGCTCGGCCGCGAGCTTCAGCGCATCGAGCGTGCGTTGCCGCTGCGCGTCGGGTAGCCGCTGCAGCCGCGGCGTCTCGACATACACGGCGATCCAGTCGGCCTTCACGCTCGCGGCGAGCCGTGCGGCCGCGCGCACGAGGGTCGGCGCCTCGGGGCCGGGCCCGACGCACACGAGCAGCCGCTCGCGCGCCTGCCAGATGCGCTGGATCGAGCGGTCCGCGCGGTACTCGCGCATCTGCGCGTCGACGCGATCGGCCGTGCGCCGCAACGCCAGCTCGCGCAGCGCGATCAGGTTGCCCTTGCGGAAGAAGTTGCGCACCGCGCGTTCGGCCTGCTGCGCGAGATAGACCTTGCCGTCGCGCATCCGTTCGAGCAGTTCCTCGGCCGGCAGGTCGACCAGCGTAACCTCGTCGGCCGCGTCGAACACACGGTCGGGCACGGTCTCCCACACGCGAATGCCGGTGATCGCGCCGACCACGTCGTTCAGGCTTTCGAGATGCTGGACGTTGACGGTCGTATATACGTCGATGCCCGCGTCGAGCAGTTCGTAGACGTCCTGCCAGCGCTTCAGGTGCCGCGCGCCCTGCACGTTCGAATGCGCGAGTTCGTCGACGAGGATCAATTGCGGCGCACGCGCGAGCGCGCCATCGAGATCGAACTCGGCGAGCGTGCGGCCGCGATAGTCGATGCGCGCGAGCGGCAGCACGTCCAGCCCGTCGAGCAGCGCGGCGGTTTCGCCGCGGCCGTGGGTCTCGACGATGCCGACGACGACGTCGACGCCGTCCTGCAGGCGCTGGCGCGCGGCCTGCAGCATCGCGTAGGTCTTGCCGACGCCGGCGGACGCGCCGAAGAAGATCTTGAGCTGGCCGCGCCGCTGCTTTTCTTCGTCTCGCTGCAGCTTGTCGAGGAGTTGGTCTGGATCGGGGCGGTTCATGCGTCGGGAAGGCGGTGCGCTGGGTTACGCGCGAGTACAGGCATTGTTGTTCCAAATCGCCGCAAAGGCAAAGACGGCGCATGCGCCGTCGGTCACGAATCGGGCCCGGCGCGCAGCCAGCCGCGCCGGGCTGCCCCGGCGTTCAGTGCGCGGCCTGCGCCGCGTCGAGCGCAAGGTTCAGCTTGAGCACGTTCACGCGCGGCTCGCCGAGCACGCCGAACTGGCGGCCCGTCGTGTTCGCGGCGACGAGTTGCGCGACCGCGTCCGGCGTCAGGTTGCGCACCTTCGCGACGCGCTCGACCTGGTACGCGGCGGCAGCCGGCGTGATCTCCGGATCGAGACCGCTGGCGGACGCCGTCACGAGGTCGACCGGCACCGGCTTCGACAGGTCGGTGCCGGCGTCGCGCAGCGCGGCGATGCGCCCCTTCACCTGGTCGGCGAGCGACGGGTTCAGCGGGCCGAGGTTCGAGCCGCCCGAGCCGGCCGCGTTGTACGGCATCGGCGACGTGGCCGACAGCCGGCCCCAGAAATACTTCGGCGCATCGAACGACTGGCCGATCAGCGCGGAGCCGACCACCTTGCCGTCCTTCTCGATCAGGCTGCCGTTGGCTTGCGACGGAAACACGGCCTGGCCGAACACGGTCATCACGGCCGGGTAAGCGAGCCCCGTCACGGCGGTCAGCACGACAAAGATCACGACGAGCGGGCGAATCAACGTTTTCATGATGGATCTTCCTTCAAATGCGGCGCATCAGGCCCAGCCGAGCGCGGCGAGCGTCATGTCGATCAGCTTGATGAACGGGAACGGCAGCAGCACGCCGCCCAGGCCGTACACCAGCAGGTTGCGGCGCAACAGCGACGCGGCGCCGAGCGGCCGGTACGTGACACCCTTCAGCGCGAGCGGGATCAGCGCGACGATGATCAGCGCGTTGAAGATCACCGCCGACAGGATCGCCGATGCCGGCGACGTGAGGTGCATGATGTCGAGCACGCGCAGTTGCGGGTATGTCGTCACGAACGCGGCCGGGATGATCGCGAAGTACTTCGCGATGTCGTTCGCGATCGAGAAGGTCGTCAGCGAGCCGCGCGTCATCAGCATCTGCTTGCCGATCTCGACGATCTCGATCAGCTTGGTCGGATTCGAGTCGAGGTCGACCATGTTGCCGGCTTCCTTCGCGGCCTGCGTGCCGGTGTTCATCGCCACCGCCACGTCGGCCTGCGCGAGCGCCGGCGCGTCGTTGGTGCCATCGCCCGTCATCGCGACGAGCCGGCCGGCCGCCTGGTGCTCGCGGATCGTCGCGAGCTTGGTTTCCGGCGTCGCTTCCGCGAGGAAATCGTCGACGCCCGCTTCCGCCGCGATCGCCGCGGCCGTCAGCCGGTTGTCGCCCGTCACCATCACGGTCTTGATGCCCATCTTGCGCAGCTCCGCGAAGCGCTCCTTGATGCCGCCCTTCACGATGTCCTTCAGCTCGATCACGCCGAGCACGCGCGCCGCGCCGTCATGCAGGTCGGCCACGACGAGCGGCGTGCTGCCGCGCCGCGCGACCTCGTCGACCGCGCGACGCACCTCTTCCGGGAAGCGGCTGCCGTGCGTCTCGACATAGCGGCGGATCGCATCGGCCGCGCCCTTGCGGATCTCGCGACCCGGAAGATCGACGCCGCTCATCCGCGTCTGCGCGGAAAAGCCGAGGAACGTCGCGTGCAGTTGCGCCATGTCGCGCTGGCGGATGTTGAAACGTTCCTTGGCCAGCACCACGATGCTGCGGCCTTCCGGCGTTTCGTCGGCGAGCGACGACAGTTGCGCGGCGTCGGCCAGCGCTTCCTCGGTCACGCCCGGCGCGGGCACGAACGCCGACGCCTGACGGTTGCCGAGCGTGATCGTGCCGGTCTTGTCGAGCAGCAGCACGTCGACGTCGCCGGCCGCTTCCACCGCGCGGCCCGACGTCGCGATCACGTTCGCCTGCATCATCCGGCTCATCCCCGCCACGCCGATCGCCGACAGCAACCCGCCGATCGTCGTCGGGATCAGGCACACGAGCAGCGCGACGAGCGCGGTGATCGTCACCACATGGCCGGCCTTCATCGCTTCCACCGAGAACATCGAGAACGGCAGCAGCGTCGCGGTCGCGAGCAGCATCACGATCGTCAGCGCGACGAGCAGGATCGTCAGTGCGATTTCGTTCGGCGTCTTCTTGCGCTTCGCGCCTTCGACCATCGCGATCATCCGGTCGAGGAACGCCTCGCCGGGGTTCGCGGTGACCTTCACGACGATCCAGTCCGACAGCACGCGCGTGCCGCCCGTCACCGACGAGAAGTCGCCGCCCGATTCGCGGATCACCGGCGCGGATTCGCCGGTGATCGCCGATTCGTCGACCGATGCGACGCCGTCGACGACTTCGCCGTCGGCCGGGATCACGTCGCCGGCCTCGACCAGCACGACGTCCCCCTTGCGCAGGTCGGACGCGGTCATGATGCGGATCGGCGACTTCGGATGCGGTTCGTTGAGCTTCTTCGCCATCACGTCCTTCTTCGCGCTGCGCAGCGATGCGGCCTGCGCCTTCGAGCGCCCTTCCGCGAGCGCTTCGGCGAAGTTCGCGAACAGCACCGTGAACCACAGCCACAGCGCGATCGCGAGGATGAAGCCCGCGGGCGCCTCGGCCTGGCCGGCGAGCGCCGCGATCCACAGGATCGTGGTGAGGATGCTGCCCACGTACACGCAGAACATCACCGGGTTGCGGAACTGCGTGCGCGGCGTGAGTTTCTTGAACGAATCCACGATCGCCGGACGCAGCAGCGCCGGATCGAACATGGACCGTGTTGCGGAATGTTGAGTCATTGCGATCTCTTCAATCTCTTCAGTCTTTTCAAGGTGTCGCCATGCGGGCGCGCGTTCACGCGCCCAGCCACATCATCAGATGCTCGACGCCGGGGCCGAGCGCCAGCGCCGGCACGTAGGTCAGCGCGCCCACCAGCATCACTGTGCCGAGCAGCAGCACGACGAACAGCGGACCATGCGTGGGCAGCGTGCCGCTCGTCACGGCGATGCGCTTTTTCGCGGCGAGCGAGCCGGCGATCGCCAGCACCGGCACGATCGTGCCGAAGCGGCCGAACCACATCGCGATCGCGGTCATCCAGTTGTAGAACGGCGTGCCGACCGTCAGGCCCGCGAACGCGCTGCCGTTGTTGTTCGCGGCCGAGCTGAACGCGTACAGGATTTCCGAGAAGCCGTGCGGGCCCGGGTTCGCGATGCCGGCCTTGCCCGCGTCGGCAAGCACCGCGATCGACGTGCCGACCAGCACGAGCAGCGGCGTGAGCAGCACGACGATCGACACCATCTTCATCTCGTACGACTCGATCTTCTTGCCGACGTATTCCGGCGTGCGGCCGATCATCAGGCCGGCGACGAACACCGCGAGCAGCGCGAACACGAGCATCCCGTAGAGACCGGAACCGACACCGCCGTAGATCACCTCGCCGAGCTGCATCAGCAGCATCGGTACGAGGCCGCCGAGCGGCGTCAGCGAATCGTGCATCGTGTCGACCGCGCCGCACGACGCGGCCGTCGTCGCGACCGTGAAGATGCCGGTCTGCGCGATCCCGAAGCGCGTTTCCTTGCCCTCCATGTTGCCGCCCGGCTGCAGCGCGCTTGCCGACTGGTCGACGTGCAGCGCGGCGAACGCCGGGTTGCCGGCCTGCTCGGCGCTCACCTCGACGCCGATCGCGACCGCGAACGCGACCGTCATCGCCGCGAGCACCGCGACGCCCTGCCGGCGGTCGCCGATCACGCGGCCGAACGCCAGGCACAGCGCGGCCGGGATGATCAGGATCGCGAAGATCTGGATGAAGTTCGAGAACGGCGTCGGGTTCTCGTACGGATGCGCGGAGTTCGCGTTGAAGAAGCCGCCACCGTTGGTGCCGAGCATCTTGATCGCTTCCTGGGATGCCACCGGGCCCATCGCGAGCGTCTGCTTCGCGAGCGGCGTCGGCACCGTCACCGGGTTGCCCTTGTCGTCCTTCACCGGGCTGCCCTGCGCGTCGAGCTTCGGCGCTGCGTAGGTGCTCGTCTGCAGCACCGGCACGTCCTGGTACGCCTGCATGTTCTGAATCACGCCCTGGCTCATCAGCAGCGCGGCGATCACCATCGCCATCGGCACGAGCACGTACATCGTCACGCGCGTGAGGTCGACCCAGAAGTTGCCGATCGTCTGCGCGGTGTGGCGCGCGAAGCCGCGGATCAGCGCGATCACGACGACGATGCCGGTGGCCGCCGACAGGAAGTTCTGCACGGTCAGGCCGAGCATCTGCGTCAGGTAGCTGACCGTTTGTTCGGGCGTGTAGTCCTGCCAGTTCGTGTTGGTGACGAAGCTCACCGCCGTGTTGAATGCGCCGTCGGCCGTCATCGCGCCGAATTGCTGCGGATTGCCCGGCAACAGGCCCTGCAGCCGCAGCAAGCCGTAAAGGAACAGCGCGCCGAGCGCGTTGAACGCGATCGTTGCGATCGCGTACTGCTTCCAGTTCATTTCGGTGCCGGCATCGACGCCGGCGATGCGGTACAGCGCGCGTTCGAGCGGCCCGAACACGCGCACCACGCGCGCGCTGCCGTCCATCACGTTCGTCAGGTAGCGCGCGCACGGCACGGCCGCCGCGAGCAGCACGACGATGAACAGCAGCGTCTGCAGCAGATTGTTCGCGTTCATTCGATGTCCTCCGCGCGCAACAGCGCAAAGACGAGATACGCGAACAGCAGGGCCGTCGAGGCACCCGCCAGCCAAAGCATCCAGGTCATGCGCGCCCTCCGCGGCCGTATTGCGAAAGCTGCTCGCAACCGCCAAGCAAACCGAGGATCAGCGAGGTGAAGAGCACCAGTGCGCCGATGAAAACCCCATCCATTTTTGTGTTCTCCGTCGTCGAAATCGGACGACTAGAACCTTATGGGAACGCGCGTAAAGGACAGGTCAAAGGTGCTCGGGCGGATATAAAAAACGTGTAAACGCGTAAAGCGGGAAACAGCGGACGGGACGTCGGGCGGGACAGGAGACCGGGGACAGGACGGGCGGCACGCCGGCGCCGCCCGGGGGGGCGTGCCGGCGTGAAGCCGGCACGAAGGGATGCGTCAGGGAACGAGGATCGTCGAGCCGGTCGTCTTGCGCGACTCGAGGTCGGCGTGCGCGCGGGCGACTTCGGCGAGCGGATAACGCTGGTTGATGCTCGTCTTCACCTTGCCCGACAGGATCACGTCGAACAGCTCGGCGGCCGCGGCTTCGAGATCGGCGCGCTTCGCGATGTACGAGAACAGCGTCGGGCGCGTGAAGAACAGCGAGCCGCGCGACGAGAATTCTTTCGAGTCGATCGCCGGCAGCGGGCCCGACGCATTGCCGAAGCTCACGAAGTAGCCGAGCGGCGCGAGGCAGTCGAGCGAGCCGATGTACGTGTCCTTGCCGATCGAATCGTAGACGACCGGCACGCCCGCGCCGTTCGTGATCTCCTTCACGCGCTGCGTGAAGTTCTCGCGCGTATAGACGATCGGATGATCGCAGCCGTGCGCCTTGGCGAGCGCGGCCTTCTCGTCGGAGCCGACCGTGCCGATCACGGTCGCGCCGAGCGCCTTCGCCCACTGGCATACGAGCAGGCCGACGCCGCCGGCCGCCGCGTGGATCAGGATCGTGTCGCCGGCCTTCACCGGGTACGTGCGGCGCAGCAGGTAGTGCGCGGTCAGGCCCTGCAGCATCACCGATGCCGCGTCGTCGTAGCTGATTCCGTCCGGCAGCTTCACGAGCCGCTCGGCCGGCATTACGCGCTCCTGCGCGTAGGCGCCCGGCGGCTGCCCGACGTAGGCGACGCGATCGCCCGCCTTCAGCGTGCTCACGCCTTCGCCGACGGCCGTCACCTCGCCCGCCGCTTCCATCCCGAGGCCGGCGGGCAGTTGTTGCGGATAGAGGCCCGTGCGGAAATACACGTCGATGTAGTTGAGCCCGACCGCGTGCTGCCGGATGCGGACTTCGCCCGTCTTCGGCTCGCCGACCTCGACATCGACCCACTTCATCACGTCCGGGCCGCCCGGCTGGTCGTATCGGATTGCTTTCGGCATCGTTTCGCTCCTTGTTTGTCTGGAAATCGGGTTCGGCAAACGCGTCGATGCCGCTCAAAAGCGATGCATGCAGACGCGGGGCTCAGCGCGTGATTCTCGCGCGTCGCGCATGGTCATGCAGCGCGTCGTCGAAATCCCTTCACGTCCGTAGGGTTTTCGCGGAAGACGGATGGTACGACGTCCAGCTGGTCGCCGTTATTGGTGCATGGCGCACATGCCAAGCGCAACACTTTGTCACCTTCAAGTCACGACCTGCAGGATGGATGAAATGGCCGCCAAGTAAGCGACGGCAAAGCGCTGTCGCCTGGCCGACCCGTGTGCCGTGCCCCGCAATGGAGCGTCGAAGGAAATTGAAGGGGAGACGGCCGTGCTATTTTGCTTTTCGCCGAATCCACGAGCCCCATGCCATGAACGTCTTTGTCATCCGAAGTGTGTTTGTTTTCGCGTCGTTGTCGGCAAGCATCGGCATCGCACACGGTGCCGCGCTACCGCGTGTCGACGGCACCCGACTACTCAACGGTATGAGTCGCGCCGACAACACGCCGTACGCCGACGCCGAGCGTCATGCCATGACCGGTTATCTGGCCGGCGTGGCCGATACCTCCGAAGGCAAGGACTGGTGCGACAACGGGCGCGTCAAACCGGGAGAAATCGATTCCGAAGTACTCAGCGATCTCCGGAAGCTGCCGAACGTTGCGTTGCGGGCAAACGCAGCAGGACTGGTCACCCGCATCCTGCGACAAAAATATCCTTGCCGTTGATCGGAGAACATTTGTTTGAAACCACACTTTTCTTTGCTGAGCAGCCACTACCCGAGCAACAGAACCGTTTCGCGGGAAGCGCTTTACGAAGCACTGGGCTGGCAGGACCTGATCTCCAATCCGTCGTATGCGAATACCTGCGCCATCCGGGTCAGCCTGGCGCTCGTCAGGAGCGGCATGACATTGCGCGGCGGGCTCGTGATTCAGAAAGGTCTGCACCGGGGTCGGCGCATTGAAGCCGGACAAGCCAGACTGGCCAGAATGCTGGCAGAGCCGGCGTATTTCGGCAAAGCCGAAGTGTTCCGGCGGGACGACGCGGCAGCCGGCATTGCCGGCAGAAAAGGCGTAGTGGCGTTCTGGAATATCCCAGGCTACATGAACGGCCGTGGCGGCCACATCGACCTGATTGACGGTGCACGCGCCCTCTGCAGCTCGGATTGCTACTGGACGGCATCGACCGTGTGGTTCTGGCCGCTACGATGACCGCCGGTCCCCGATCTCGCCCGTCGCAACCGGCACCCATATCGACACACCGCCCCCTTAATGCTCGGCGTCGCCTGTCGCATCCTCCACGCGGCAGATGACGTCGAGTGGGCGCGCTCATCCGTGGTCGACGCCCTAGCAAACGTCCTGCATGTTCCGCGCCAGATCGTCGAGCAGCATCCGCGCGGTCGCCACGTTGGTCGCCACCGGCACGTCGTGCACGTCGCATGCGCGCACCAGCGCGGTGATGTCCGGATCGTGCGGCTGCGCGGTCATCGGGTCGCGCAGGAACACGACGATGTCGACGCGGCCGTCGGCCAGCTCCGCACCGATCTGCAGGTCGCCGCCGAGCGGCCCCGACAGCTTGCGCTCGACCTCGAGCCCGTGCGCGGCAGCGATGCGCCCGCCGGTCGTGCCCGTCGCGACCAGCCGGCATTGCGCGAGCGTCGTACGGTACTGGCCTGCGAGCGCGACGATCTCGTCCTTCTTCGCGTCGTGCGCAATCAATGCGATGCGGGGTTTGCTCATCTCCGGTTCCTTCGTGTTTCGATTGTTGTCGTGGGGTAAATGGCGGGCGCGTACGTCAGAACGTGCCCGGATACGCGCCGCCGTCGAGCAGCCAGTTCTGCCCGGTGATGTAGCCGGCGTGCACGCTGCAGAGGAACGCGCACGCCGCGCCGAATTCGGCGCGCGTGCCGAGGCGCCCGACCGGGATCTCCTTCGCGCGCCGCGCGCGCAATTCGTCGACCGTCACGCCCTGCGCTTTCGCCGACGAGGCGAGCGTCGTCGCAATCCGGTCGGTGTCGAACAGCCCCGGCAGCAGGTTGTTGATCGTCACGCCCTGCCCGGCCACCTTGCGCGACAGCCCGGCGACGAAGCCGGTCAGCCCCGAGCGCGCGCCGTTCGACAGCGCGAGCACGTCGATCGGCGCCTTCACCGCCGAACTCGTGATGTTGACGATCCGGCCGAAGCCGCGCGCGATCATCCCGTCGACGGTCGCGCGGATCAGCTCGATCGGCGTAAGCATGTTCGCCTCGAGCGCGCGAATCCAGTCGTCATGCGAGAAATCGCGGAAGTCGCCGGGCGGCGGGCCGCCGGCATTCGTCACGAGAATGTCGGGCTGCGGGCACGCGGCCAGCGCGGCCGCCCGCCCGTCCGGCGTCGTGATGTCGCACGCGACCGCGGTGACCGACACGTTCGACTCGGCGCGGATCTCCTCGGCGGTTTCCTCGAGCGTGTCGCGCGTGCGCGCGACGATCACGATATTCACGCCCTCGGCGGCCAGCGCTTCCGCGCAGCCGCGCCCGAGTCCCTTGCTGGCCGCGCACACGAGCGCGGTCTTTCCTTCGATGCCGAGATCCATCGTCGATTCCTCTTTATGGCGACGCGCGCCGGCGCGGCCCGGCCGCGCCGCCGGACGGGCGGCAACGGGCATGCGCGGCGCGCGGATTGTCGTGAGACGTCGATAATATCCGGATCGCGTGGCGCGCCTTGGTAAAATTGCGGCCATAAGCGGCAGCCAGCCTCGCGCCCACCGCCGCTCCCCGATCCCCTTTTGCCGCCAAGGCACCCCGTCATGAAACAGGACAGCCGTTTCCCGAATCTCTTCATCACCGATCACCCGCTGATCCAGCACAAGCTCACGCACATGCGCGACAAGGACACGTCGACGCGCACGTTCCGCGAGCTGCTGCGCGAGATCACGCTGCTGATGGGCTACGAGATCACCCGCAACCTGCCGATCACGACCAAACGGGTCGAAACCCCGCTGGTGGAAGTCGACGCGCCGGTGATCGCGGGCAAGAAACTGGCGATCGTGCCCGTGCTGCGCGCCGGCATCGGGATGTCGGACGGCCTGCTCGACCTGGTGCCGTCCGCGCGCGTCGGCCACATCGGCGTGTATCGCGCGGAAGATCACCGCCCGGTCGAATACCTGGTGCGCCTGCCCGATCTCGAGGATCGCATCTTCATCCTGTGCGATCCGATGGTCGCGACCGGCTATTCGGCCGTGCACGCGGTCGACGTGCTCAAGCGCCGCAACGTGCCGGCCGCGAACATCATGTTCGTCGCGCTGGTCGCCGCGCCCGAAGGCGTGCAGGTGTTCCAGGACGCGCACCCGGACGTGAAGCTGTTCGTCGCGTCGCTCGACTCGCATCTGAACGAGCACGCGTACATCGTGCCGGGCCTGGGCGACGCGGGCGACCGCCTGTTCGGCACCAAGAACTGACGCACCGGCACGGCCGGGCCGTACGGGCCCGGCGCGCCGCGACGGCCGCCCGGCCGTTCGGCCATGCGCGGCGGCCCCGAAACGGCGGTCGCCGCGTGATAAAATCTCGTTCCACTCGACACGCGCGGCCCCGCGGCATCACGCCCGCCAATACGGCCGCCGATTCAACGACACATTGGCACAATCGCCCGCGCAGCGCGCCCGGGCACGGAGAAAGGTATGGCTGGTCATTCGAAATGGGCCAACATCAAGCACAAGAAGGCAGCAGCTGACGCGAAGCGCGGCAAGGTCTGGACCCGTCTGATCAAGGAAATCCAGGTCGCGGCCCGCCTCGGCGGCGGCGACGCGAGCTCGAACCCGCGCCTGCGCCTGGCAGTCGACAAGGCAGCCGACGCCAACATGCCGAAGGACAACGTCAAGCGCGCGATCGATCGCGGCGTCGGCGGCGCGGACGGCGCGAACTACGAAGAAATCCGTTACGAAGGCTACGGCATCAGCGGCGCGGCGATCATCGTCGACACGCTGACCGACAACCGCATCCGCACGGTCGCGGAAGTCCGTCACGCGTTCTCGAAGTTCGGCGGCAACATGGGCACCGACGGTTCGGTCGCGTTCATGTTCGATCACGTCGGCCAGTTCCTGTTCGCGCCCGGCACGTCGGAAGACGCGCTGATGGAAGCCGCGCTCGAAGCCGGCGCGGACGACGTCAGCACGAACGACGACGGCTCGATCGAAGTGCTGTGCGACTGGCAGACCTTCTCGGCGGTGAAGGACGCGCTCGAAGCCGCGGGCTTCAAGGCCGAACTCGCCGAAGTGACGATGAAGCCGCAGAACGAAGTCGAATTCACCGGCGACGATGCGGCGAAGATGCAGAAGCTCCTGGACGCGCTCGAGAACCTCGACGACGTGCAGGAGGTGTATACGAACGCCGTCATCGTCGAGGAATGACATGCGGGCCGCCGTGCGCAGCGTTGCGACGGCAGCCCGACCGATTTCGCGGCCGGCGCGCCTGAGCGTGCCGGCCGCCCTGTTTTCTAGTCTGCGGGGAATCCCATGAAACTACTCGTCGTCGGTTCCGGCGGCCGCGAACATGCGCTGGCGTGGAAGCTCGCGCAGTCGCCGCGCGTCCAGATGGTCTACGTCGCGCCGGGCAATGGCGGCACGGCGCAGGACGAGCGTCTGAAGAACGTCGACATCACGTCGCTCGACGCGCTCGCCGATTTCGCGGAAAGCGAAGGCGTTGCGTTTACGCTCGTCGGGCCGGAAGCGCCGCTCGCGGCCGGCATCGTCAACCTGTTCCGCGCGCGCGGCCTGAAGGTGTTCGGTCCGACCCGCGAAGCCGCGCAGCTCGAAAGCTCGAAGGATTTCGCGAAGGCGTTCATGAAGCGCCACGGCATTCCGACCGCCGACTACGAAACCCTCTCCGATGCGGCGGCGGCACACGCATACATCGACGCGAAGGGCGCGCCGATCGTCGTGAAGGCCGACGGCCTCGCGGCCGGCAAGGGCGTCGTCGTCGCGATGACGCTGGAAGAGGCGCATGCCGCGGTCGACATGATGCTGTCGGGCAACAAGCTCGGCGACGCCGGCGCGCGGGTCGTGATCGAGGAATTCCTCGACGGCGAGGAAGCGAGCTTCATCGTGATGGTCGACGGCAAGCACGCGCTGGCGCTGGCCTCGAGCCAGGACCACAAGCGCCTGCTCGACGAAGATCGCGGCCCGAACACGGGCGGCATGGGCGCCTACTCGCCCGCGCCGATCGTCACGCCGCAGATGCACGCACGCGTGATGCGCGAAATCATCATGCCGACGGTGCGCGGGATGGAGAAGGACGGCATCCGCTTCACGGGCTTCCTGTATGCGGGCCTGATGATCGACAAGGACGGCAATCCGCGCACGCTCGAGTTCAACTGCCGGATGGGCGACCCCGAGACGCAACCGATCATGGCGCGCCTGAAGAGCGATTTCTCGAAGGTCGTCGAACAGGCGATCGCGGGCACGCTCGACACGGTCGAGCTCGACTGGGACCGCCGCACCGCGCTCGGCGTCGTGCTGGCCGCGCACGGCTATCCGGACGCGCCGCGCAAGGGCGACCGCATCAACGGGATCCCGGCCGAGACCGAACAGGCGGTGACGTTCCATGCGGGCACGACGCTCGCCGAAGGCGACAAACTGGTCACGTCGGGCGGGCGCGTGCTGTGCGTGGTCGGCCTCGCCGATTCGGTGCGCGAAGCGCAGCAGCATGCGTACGACACGATCAACCAGATCCATTTCGAAGGCATGCAGTACCGCCGCGACATCGGCTTTCGCGCACTGAACCGCAAGAGCGCCTGAGGCCCCGGTCGCTGCCCTGACCGCCGCCCTGCCCGCGCAGGCGGCGGCCTCCTCTGCCGGGTTCGATAGAATGCCCGGCAGATGCCTTTTTTACGGCCCCCGCTTCGCGCGGGGGCGCCCAGTCCAGACATGACCGATTCGACCTACGACGTGGCACGCGTGCGCACGTACCTCCAGGACCTGCAGACACGCATCGCCGACGCGCTCGGCGCGCTCGACGGCACGCCGCTCGCGACCGACGCGTGGCAGCGCGGGCCCGAAGAGCGCCTGCGCGGCGGCGGCTGCACGCGGATTCTCGAAGGCGGACGCGTGTTCGAGCGGGCGGGGATCGGCTTTTCCGACGTCGCGGGCGACGCGCTGCCGCCGTCGGCGAGCGCGGCACGCCCGCAGCTCACGGGCCGCGGCTTCGAGGCGCTCGGCGTATCGCTCGTGCTGCACCCGCGCAATCCGTACTGCCCGACCGTGCACATGAACGTGCGGATGCTGATCGCGACGAAACCGGGCGAAGCGCCGATCTTCTGGTTCGGCGGCGGGATGGATCTGACACCGGTTTATCCGTTCGAAGACGACGCGCGGCATTTCCACCAGACCTGCAAGGACGCGCTCGATCCGTTCGGCGCCGAGCTCTACCCGCGTTTCAAGACGTGGTGCGACGAGTATTTCTTCCTGAAGCACCGCAACGAGACGCGCGGCATCGGCGGGATCTTCTTCGACGATTTCGCCGAGCCCGATTTCGAACGCGCGTTTGAGATGATGCAAAGCGTCGGCGACGCGTTCCTGAACGCGTACCTGCCGATCGTCGAGCGCCGTGTCGCGCTGCCGTACGGCGAACGCGAACGCGACTTCCAGGCTTACCGGCGCGGCCGCTACGTCGAATTCAACCTGGTATTCGACCGCGGCACGCTGTTCGGCCTGCAAAGCGGCGGCCGGACCGAGTCGATCCTGATGTCGATGCCGCCGGTCGCGAACTGGCGCTACAACTGGCAGCCCGAGCCGGGCTCGCCGGAGGCGCGCCTGACCGACTTCCTCGTGCCGCGCGACTGGGTCTGAGCCCGCCGCGCACCGCCGTCTCAAGAACAGGACACGTTTTTCTGGACACCACCGCCCGCTCCGCCCCGCTGCCGCGCCCGCTGTTACGTCGTATCGGCCTGCTGGGCGGCACGTTCGACCCGATCCACGACGGCCATCTCGCACTCGCGCGCCGTTTCGCCGACGTGCTCGGCCTGACCGAGCTCGCGCTGCTGCCCGCCGGGCAGCCGTACCAGAAGCGCGACGTGTCGGCCGCCGAGCATCGGCTCGCGATGACGCGCGCCGCCGCCGGCGCGCTGACCCTGCCGGGCGTGACGGTCACCGTCGCGACCGACGAGATCGAGCACGAGGGTCCGACCTATACGGTCGAGACGCTCGCGCGCTGGCGCGAGCGCATCGGCCCCGACGCGTCGCTGTCGCTGCTGATCGGCGCGGACCAGCTGGTCCGCCTCGACACGTGGCGCGACTGGCGCGAGCTGTTCGACTATGCGCACATCTGCGCGTCGACGCGTCCGGGCTTCGAACTCGACGCGGCGCCGCCCGACGTCGCGCAGGAAATCGCGCGGCGGCAGGCCGGCGCCGACATACTGCAAGCCACGCCGAGCGGCCATCTGCTGATCGACAGGACGCTCGCGTTCGATATCGCCGCAACCGACATCCGTGCACACTTGCGCGAATGCATCGCGCGTCATGCGCAAATGCCCGATGCGTCGGCCGAACATGTGCCGGCCGCCGTCTGGGCCTATATTCTTCAACATCGTCTCTACCATTCCTGATTCCATGGATATCCGCAAACTGCAGCGCGTGATCGTCGACGCACTCGAAGACATCAAGGCGCAAGACATCAAGGTGTTCAACACCAGCCACCTGACCGAACTGTTCGACCGCGTGATCGTCGCGTCGGGCACGTCGAACCGCCAGACCAAGGCGCTCGCATCGAGCGTGCGCGACAAGGTCAAGGAAGCCGGCGGCGACATCGTCAGCTCCGAGGGCGAAGACACCGGCGAATGGGTGCTGGTCGACTGCGGCGACGCGGTCGTGCACATCCTGCAGCCGGCCCTGCGCCAGTACTACAACCTCGAGGAAATCTGGGGCGACAAGCCCGTGCGGATGAAGCTCGGCGGCGGCAAGGCCCCGAACGGCTTCGCGACGGCCAGCGACGAAGAGGACGACGAGGAAGCGGCGCCGGCACGCCCGGCGCGCAAGACGGCGGCCCGCCGCCGCTGACGCGTCGCGACGTCCCGATGAAGCTTTTCATCCTCGCGGTCGGCCACAAGATGCCGGGCTGGATCGCCTCCGGCTTCGACGAATACACGAAGCGGATGCCGCCCGAGCTGCGCATCGAGCTGCGCGAAATCAAGCCCGAACTGCGTTCGGGCGGCCGTAGCGCGGAAAGCGTGATGGCCGCCGAGCGGCAGAAGATCGAGGCCGCGCTGCCGAAGGGCGCGCGCATCGTCGCGCTCGACGAGCACGGCCGCGACTGGACCACGATGCAGCTCGCGCAGGCGCTGCCCGGCTGGCAGCAGGACGGCCGCGACGTCGCGTTCGTGATCGGCGGCGCCGACGGGCTCGATCCGGAGCTCAAGGCGCGCGCCGACCTGCTGCTGCGCATCTCGAGCATGACACTGCCGCACGGGATGGTGCGCGTATTGCTCGCCGAACAGCTTTACCGGGCGTGGAGCATCACGCAGAATCACCCCTATCACCGCGCATGACGCGTCGTCCTCGGGACGCGCGCCGCGCGCGCTCAACGAGATAACGACACCATGCCGTCCAGCACGCCCTCCCAGCTTTTTCCGACCCTTTACCTCGCTTCGCAAAGCCCGCGCCGCCAGGAGCTGCTGCTGCAGATCGGCGTGCGCTTCGAACTGCTGCTGCCGCGCCCCGACGAAGACGCCGAAGCGCTCGAAACCGAACTGCCCGGCGAAGCCGCCGATGCGTACGTGCAGCGCGTGACCGTCGCGAAGGCGGAAGCCGCGCGTGCGCGTCTCGTCGCGAGCGGCAAGCCGGCCGCGCCCGTGCTGGTGGCGGACACCACCGTGACGATCGACGGCGCGATCCTCGGCAAGCCGGCCGACGCCGACGACGCGCTCGCGATGCTGACCCGGCTCGCCGGCCGCGACCACGAAGTGCTGACCGCCGTCGCCGTGATCGGCGCCGACGGCGAATTGCTGCCGCCCGCGCTGTCGCGCTCGTCGGTACGCTTCGCCGCCGCGCCGCGCGACGCATTCGAGCGTTACGTCGAAACCCGCGAGCCGTTCGGCAAGGCGGGCGCGTACGCGATCCAGGGGCGCGCGGCCGAATTCATCGAGCGAATCGACGGTTCCCATTCGGGTATCATGGGTCTGCCCCTTTTTGAGACTGCCGCGTTGCTGCGCACCGCACGCGTCGCCTTCTGAATCGCACCATGAACGAAGAAATCCTGATCAACCTCACGCCGCAGGAAACGCGCGTCGCACTCGTGCAGCAAGGCGCGGTGCAGGAGCTTCACGTCGAGCGCACGCTGTCGCGCGGACGGGTCGGCAACATCTATCTCGGCAAGGTCGTGCGCGTGCTGCCCGGCATGCAGTCGGCATTCATCGACATCGGCCTCGAGCGCGCGGCGTTCCTGCACGTCGCCGACATCTGGCATCCGCGCCTCGCGGGCGAGCCGCAGTCGGGCGCACAGCACCAGCCGATCGAGAAAACCGTGTTCGAAGGCCAGACGCTGATGGTCCAGGTGATCAAGGACCCGATCGGCACGAAGGGCGCGCGGCTGTCGACGCAAGTCAGCATCGCGGGCCGCACGCTCGTCTACCTGCCGCAGGAGCCGCACATCGGCATCTCGCAGAAGATCGAGAGCGAGGCCGAGCGCGAGGCCGTGCGTGCGCGCCTGACCGCCGTGATCCCGCCGGACGAGAAAGGCGGCTACATCGTGCGCACGATCGCCGAGGACGCGACCTCCGACGAACTGGCCGGCGACGTCACCTACCTGCGCAAGACCTGGGCGACGATCGTGGCTCAGGCGCAGCGGCTGCCGGCAACGAGCCTGCTGTACCAGGATCTCGACCTCGCGCAGCGCGTGCTGCGCGATTTCGCGAACGACGACACGACGCGCATCCAGGTCGACTCGCGCGAGACGTACCAGCGCCTGTCGGAATTCGCCGGCGAGTTCACGCCGGCGGTGAGTCCGAAGCTGCATCACTACACCGGCGAGCGGCCGCTGTTCGACCTGTACAACATCGAGACGGAGATCCAGCGCGCGCTGTCGCGCCGCGTCGACCTGAAGTCGGGCGGCTACCTGATGATCGACCAGACCGAAGCGATGACCACCATCGACGTGAACACCGGCGGCTACGTCGGTGCGCGCAACTTCGACGACACGATCTTCAAGACCAACCTCGAGGCCGCGCATACGATCGCGCGGCAGTTGCGGCTGCGCAACCTCGGCGGGATCATCATCATCGACTTCATCGACATGGAGAACGCCGAGCATCGCGACGCGGTGCTGTCCGAGCTGAAGAAGGCGCTGTCGCGCGATCGTACGCGCGTGACGGTCAACAGCTTCTCCCAGCTCGGGCTCGTCGAGATGACGCGCAAGCGCACGCGCGAGTCGCTCGCGCACGTGCTGTGCGAGCCGTGCCCGACGTGCCAGGGCAAGGGCCAGGTGAAGACGTCGCGCACGGTGTGCTACGACATCCTGCGCGAGATCCTGCGCGAATCGCGCCAGTTCAACCCGCGCGAATTCCGCGTGATCGCCGCGCAGCAGGTGATCGACCTGTTCCTCGACGAGGAATCGCAGCATCTCGCGATGCTGATCGACTTCATCGGCAAGCCGGTGTCGCTGCAGGTCGAGTCGAATCTGAGTCAGGAACAGTACGACATCGTGCTGATGTAACGCTTCGTTCGACTGTGCGGTTGCGCGAATGCCGTCGTGTACGGCGGGAATTTCGCGCAACCGGCACGCATCGGCGAGCGGCTATTCCCGATGCACGGCCTGATCCAGGGCGACGCGTTCGATCACTTCCGCATCCCATCGGCGGCGGGGCGACTTCCCCGGCCCTCGCCATCGTCCGGATGGCCGCCGCCTCAGCAAAGCCGAAGCGGCTCGCCATCCCTGTATCATTCGGTCATGCGTGCAATCAGCCGCCGGGCCAGGCCACACCGCGAAAGCCAAGTCGAACCCATGTTTAACAATGGTTTCCTGATCAATCGTGCAACAGCACGATATCGCGACGGCGCGACGCTCGCGCGTTCAGCGACAAGGCCCGGACCGCGCGGCACGTCGAGATAGTGCCCGCCGCCGCCGCACGCTCCTTTCCCACCTCTCATTCACTCGTCACACACCATGAGCCAACGCCACAACCGCCGCCAGCGCAAGAAACTCCACATCGCCGAATTCCAGGAACTCGCGTTCAACGCGACCGCGCAATACCGTAACGAGCTGTCCGACCTCGAACGCGGCCAGTTGATCGACGCGTTCATCGACTTCGTCGAGGCGAACGGCCTGCTGACCGTCGCGTCCGCGGACGAAGGGATCGGCGCCTACGTGATCTCCGGCGCGCCGCGCGGCACGACGACCGACGCCGACCGCGAAAGCGTGCGTGCATGGCTCGCCGCACGCTCCGAGCTGACCGACGTCCAGGTCAGCGAATTCAGCGACGCGTGGTATCCGGACGCCTGAGCGCCCGGCTTCCGCGCACCTCGAGCCGTACTCGCTCCGGCCCGCCATGACGGCGGGCCGGGCCGCTTCTCCCGCCTGCACGCCCCCACCCTTCCGCCCTGTCCCGGGCACCCGCGCTGCTGCAAAAAGCCGCAGAAATCGGTCCTGAAAGGAAGACACGTTAAACTCTCACCTCGCGTGGTGCGCCGCCCGCACCCGCCATCCATCGCCAGCCGCGTGCCTTCGTACGCGCCCCCGACCCATGGAGTGAGTGTCAATGAGCGGCGGACCTCCGTTTCCCGCATCCCGCATGTCGTCCCCGTCCTCGACGGTCCTGCTGATTCTCGCCGCTGCCGCGCTGCTGTCCGGCTGCGGGCTGCTGTCGACGCAGAATCCGCCCGCGCCGATCAGCGAGGCGCTCGTCGAGCCCATCGAGGAAGCCGCCGGCGAGCCGCTCACGATGCCGCCCGTGCCGCCGCCCGTGCAACCGGAAGAACCGGAAGCGCCGAAGAAGCCGCACCGCGAGGTGACGCGGCCGAAGCCGGTGCAGCGTCCCGAAACGCCGACCCCGCCGCCTCCGCCGCCGGCCCCGCTCATCGCGACGCGCCCGCTCGACCGCACCCAGATCCATGCGCTGCTCGATAGCGAAGTCGCGCGACGCAACGGCAAGGTGATCGGCCGCGCGGTCGACATGGTGACCGACGCGAGCGGCAAGCCGCGCGAGATGATCGTCAACCTGCAGGGCTTCATGGGCGTCGGCGACCGCAAGGTCAGCTTCCCGTGGAATGTGTTCCGCTTCACGCCGGGCGGCAAACAGGAGCCGATCGTGCTCGACGTGCCGTCGGGCGAGCTGCCCCCGGCCGCGCGGCCCAAGGCCGTGCCGCTGTCGGGTTCGGCCGCGGCGTCGCCCGCGACGCGGCTGCCGATGCTCGACAGCGACGTCGAGCGCCCGAACGGCACGAAGATCGGCCGCGTCGTCGACGTCCTGATCGACCGCGCCGCGCAGCCGCAGGCCGTCGTGCTCGACCTCGGCGGGCTCGTCAATACCGACCGCCGCTCGATCGCCGCGAGCTGGGGCGCGCTGCGCTTCGTCACGCGCGACAAGGCGCTGCATCCGCAGCTTGACCTGAACGACGCACAGATCAAGGCGTCGCCGCCCTACGCGGCCGACAAGCCGATCGTCGCGGTCTTCCCGCCCGTTGCCCCGGCACCGGCTTCGTCTGCGAGTGCGACCCGATGACGATCAAGCATTCCGTCACCGTTCGCAGTCTGCGGTCCCTCGACTGGCTCAACTTCTTCGTCGCAAACGTTCAAACCGGGTTCGGTCCGTTCATCGCGTCCTACCTCGCGTCGCACAAGTGGACGCAGGGCGAGATCGGCATGGTGCTGTCGATCGGCACGATCAGCGCGATGGTCAGCCAGGTGCCCGGCGGCGCGGCCGTCGATGCGCTGAAAAACAAGAAAGGCGCGGCCGCGTGGGCGATCGCGGCGATCATCCTGTCGGCGGTGCTGCTCGCGTCGAGCCCGACGATCGTGCCGGTGATCGCAGCCGAAGTGTTCCACGGCTTCGCGAGCTGCATGCTCGTGCCGGCGATGGCCGCGATCTCGTTCTCGCTGGTCGGGCGCGCGGATCTCGGCGATCGGCTCGGCCGCAATGCACGCTGGGCGTCGATCGGCAGCGCGGTCGCCGCGGGCCTGATGGGGCTCACCGGCGAGTATTTCTCCGCACGCGCGGTGTTCTGGCTGACTGCCGTGCTCGCGTTGCCCGCGCTGTTCGCGCTCGCGATGATCCAGCCGACGCACGAAGTGATCCCGCAGTCGTCGAAGCCCGACGATCACGGCCATCGCGACGAAGGCGAGCAACGCGAAACGCTGCTCGAGCTGCTGCGCGATCGCCGGATGCTGATCTTCGCGGCATGCGTGGTGCTGTTCCACCTGTCGAACGCGGCGATGCTCAACCTCGCGGCCGGCGAAGTAACGGCCGGGATGGGCGAGAACGTGCAGCTCGTGATCGCCGCCTGCATCATCGTGCCGCAGGCGATCGTCGCGATGCTGTCGCCGTGGGTCGGCCGCTCCGCGCAACGCTGGGGGCGTCGCCCGATCCTGCTGCTCGGCTTCTCGGCGCTGCCGGTACGCGCGTTGCTCTTCGCCGGCGTGAGCAGCCCGTACCTGCTGGTGCCGGTGCAGATGCTCGACGGCATCAGCGCCGCCGTGTTCGGCGTGATGCTGCCGCTGATCGCGGCCGACGTCGCGGGCGGCAAGGGCCGCTACAACCTGTGCATCGGGCTGTTCGGGCTCGCGGCCGGGATCGGCGCGACGCTCAGCACGGCCGTGGCCGGCTATGTCGCCGATCACTTCGGCAATGCGACCAGCTTCTTCGGGCTCGCCGGCGCCGGCGCGCTCGCAGTGCTGCTGGTCTGGCTCGCGATGCCGGAAACGCGCGTCGAGAACGGCGATACGACCACGGACGAGCCGGCCGCCGCGTCGCCCGAACAGGCGCGCTGACGCAGTCGCCCCGACAACCGACTCTCGACCGACGAACCGATGGATACGATCAGGACCCTCAACGAAGCACGCCAGCAGATCCAGCAGTCGATCTTCGATCTGTTCAAGGGGCTCTCGTTCAGCGAACGGCTCGCGCAAGGTACGCTGATGGCGCTGCAGGCCGTCTGCAGCGCGTGCCTCGCGTACGCGATCGGCCGCGCGCTGCACACCGAGCAGGCCGTATGGGCGGCCATCACCGCGATCGCCGTCACGCAGCACAACTACTCGGACACGATGTCGCTGTCGCGCGACCAGTTCATCGGCGCGATGATCGGCGGCTTGCTGGGCTTCGCCGGCGCGGCGCTCGGCGGCGATCGCCTCGTTGCTTACGCAATCACCGTCGCGATCGTGATCGTCAGCTGCTGGTGCCTGAACGTCGGCAGCGCGGCACGACTCGGCGGCGTGACCGCGACGATCGTGCTGCTGTTTCCGGGCAACGGCCCGCTATGGGACATTCCGCTGATGCGGCTCGGCGAGGTCGCGCTCGGTACCGTATGCGCGCTGGCCGTGTGCTGGGCGATGTCGCGCATCGAGCGACGCTGGTTCCGCCGGACGGCGGCCAAATGACGCGACGGCCGGGACACACGCCCGGCCGCCGGATGAAGGATCGAACGACGCGTTACGGGCCGACCCGCAACACGATGCCCGAGCCGATCTGCACGAGCAGATAGTCGCCGCCGACACCGACCCATTGATAGCCGCGCGGCGGCGCGCTCAGGTGGTAGCCGCGCCAGTCGTCGACCACGTACTGGCGATCGCGGAATTCGTTGGGGAGCCGGTCGCCCTTGTGCCAGTCGCGGTGCGGCTGGTCGGCCCAGCGCTGCGGGACGTCGTCGCGATGCATCGCCTGGCCGGGCGGCATGTGCTGCGGGCCATGGCCGCGCTGCATGCCGGGGCCGCCGTGATTGTCGTGCTTGTTGTAGTTGCCGTGATCCTGCGCCATCGCGACCGGCGCTGCGAAACCCGCAGCGACCAGTGCGGCCAGCATCATTCCGTGCATTTTCTTCATTGTCCGTCCCTCCGAATTGTCACGTCGAACCAGAAACGACTGCACCTGCCCGATGAAGACTAGCACACACGCGTGAACCGACGTCACGCGGCCTGCTGCTGGTACTGGATCCGGTGCAGGTGCGCGTACAGCCCGCCGTGGCGCAGCAGTTCGTCGTGGCTGCCTTCCTCGACGATCTTGCCGGCCTCGAGCACGAGGATACGGTCGGCACGCTCGATGGTCGACAGCCGGTGCGCGATCACGAGCGTCGTGCGGCCTTCCATCAACCGTTCGAGCGCCGCCTGCACGTGGCGCTCCGATTCCGAATCGAGCGCCGAGGTCGCCTCGTCGAGGATCAGGATCGGCGCGTCCTTGTAGATCGCGCGCGCAATGGCGAGCCGCTGCCGCTGGCCGCCCGACAGACGCATCCCGTTGCCGCCGACCAGCGTGTCGAGCCCGTCGGGCATCGCGGCGACCGCGTCGGCGAGGTTCGCGGCCTCGAGCGCCGCCTGCACGCGCGCGCGGTCGGGCGTCTGCCCGTACGCGACGTTCGCGGCGATCGTGTCGTTGAACAGCACGACGTCCTGGCTGACCATCGCCATCTGGCCGCGCAGCGCGTGGATGTCGTAGTCGGCCACCGGCACGCCGTCGACGAGGATCGCGCCGCCCGTCGGGTCGAAAAAGCGCGGCAGCAGGTTCACGAGCGTCGTCTTGCCGCTGCCGGACGGCCCCGCGAGCGCGATCATCTCGCCCGGCGCGACCTTGAACGAAATGCGGTCGAGCGTCGGCCGCTCGGCCGCGCCGTAATCGAACGTCACGTCGCGGAATTCGATCTCGCCGCGCGCGTGCGGCAATGCACGGCCGCCGCCCTGCGGCTCGGCCGGCTCGTCGATCAGCCCGAAGATCAGCTCGGCGGCCGTCATCCCGCGCTGCAGCGGCTGGTTCACGTCGATCAGGTGCTTGAGCGGCGAAATCACGAGCAGCATCGACGTGACGAACGCGACGAAACCGCCGACCGTCGTCTGGTCGTTGCTCGACTGCATGACCGCGATCGTGATCACGACCGCGAGCGCGATCGACGCGAGGAACTGCGTCAGCGGCTGCGCGAGCCCGCCCGAGATCGTCATGCGCATCGCGTAGCCGCGCAGGCGCTTGCTCATCGCCGTGAAACGGTCCATCTCGTATGCTTCGCCGTTGTGCACCTTGACGACCTTGTAGCCGCCGACCGTCTCCTCGACGATGTACGACAGCTCGTTGGTCAGCGTCTGGTGCTCGCGGTTCAGGCGCCGCAGGCGGCGGTTGATCTTGCTGACGAGCCAGCCGATACCCGGCAGGATCACCGCGACGATCAGCGTGAGCCGCCAGTTCAGGTAGAACAGGTAGCCGAGCAGGAACACCACCGTCAGCGAGTCGCGCACGAGCGTGACCATCACGCCGGTCAGCACCGACAGGATCTGGTTGACCTCGAACACGATCGCGTTGATCACGGTGCTCGCGGTTTCGCGCTGGAAGAACGACGCGCCCGTGTGGAGCATCCGCTGGAACATCTCGAGCCGCAGCTGCAGCAGGATGCGGTTCGAAACGTAGTTGAGCAGGTAGTTCGACGCGTACTGCGATACGCCGCGCACGAGCGCGAGGCCGATCACCGCGATCGGCACGTACCATTTCGCGCGGTCGCTGCCGTGCGAGCCGAAACCGTGGTCGAGCAGCGGCTTGAGCAGCGCCGGAATCCCGGCTTCCGTGGCCGCGACGACGCCCATCGTCACCACGGCGAGCACCACGATGCCGATGAGCGGCCGGATGTACGGCCACAGGCGCTTGAGGACCGTGACCGGCGACGTACTCGTGCCGTCCATCGGTTTGCGAAGAGTGTTCTGGGTTTCCAAGGCAATCCTTCCTGAGCCGCGACGCGGCGCCCGGAACATGACTGTCCGGGGGTTCGCCCCCGTCCGGCGGGTGCCGAAAAAGGCCCAACATTATAGCCGTACCGCCTGCGCCGGCGCGGCCGCCGCCGAAGCGGCCGCCAGCCGGCGCGCGGGTATACTGCCGCTCACCGTTTTCTCCGCCTTTTCGACGATTTTCATGGCAGAACCCACTCTCGGCGTCGCCCTCATCGCCCTCAACGCGGCCGCGCGGCTCGCGCAGTGCCTCGATGCGCTGGCCTTCGCCGACGACGTCGTCGTGATCGACGGCGGCAGCACCGACGATACCGTCGCGATCGCCCGCGCGCACGGCGCCCGCGTGATCGTGGAGCGCGACTGGCCGGGCTTCGGCCCGCAGAAGAACCGCGCGCTCGACGCGCTCGACACCGACTGGATCCTGTCGCTCGACACCGACGAGGTGGTCAGCCCAGCGCTCGCGCAATCGATCCGCGACGCGATCCGCGCGCCGGCCGCGCAGGTCTACGCGGTCGACCGGCTGTCGAGCTTCTGCGGCCAGTGGATCCACCACAGCGGCTGGTATCCGGACTGGATCCCGCGCCTGTTCCGGCGTGGCACGGCCCGCTTCTCCGACGATCTGGTGCACGAACGCCTCGTGTTCGATACGCCCGCGCAACGGCTATCCGGCAAGCTGATGCACTATTCGTACGAGGATTTCGAAACGGTCGTGCGCAAGCTCGATGCGTATTCGACGGCCGGCGCGCGTCAGCGCCGCGCGGCCGGCCAGCGCGGCGGCTTCGGCAAGGCGCTCGCGCGCGGTGCGTGGGCGTTCGTGCGGACCTACGTGCTGCGGCGCGGGTTTCTCGACGGCCGCGCGGGCTTCATGATCGCCGTGTTCAACGCGGAGACCGTCTACTACCGGTTCCTGAAGCTCGGCCACGAACCGGCCCGCTGAACGCGCCCCGCGCTGCCCTTGCCCTGATGCCGCCGGCATGCGGCCGGCCCGGCGTTACAATGCCGGGCTGCCCGGCGCGCCATCCGCGCCCGCCCGCGGCGGCGCGCCACGCGCCGCCGACACGACGACCACCGAATTCGACCGCCATGTTCTCCATCATCATCCCGACCTGGAACAACCTGCCGTACCTCAAGCTCGTCGTCGACAGCCTGCGCCGCCATTCCGCGTACGATCACCAGATCATCGTGCACGTGAACGACGGCTCGGACGGCACGCTCGACTGGGTGCGCCACGAAGGCATCGAGCACACCGCTTCGCCGGCCAACATCGGCATCTGTCACGCGGTGAACCTGGCCGCCGCGCGCGCGACGCGCGACTACGTCGTCTACATGAACGACGACATGTACTGCTGCCCCGGCTGGGACGCGGCGCTCGTGCGGCGCATCGAGCAGATGCCGACCGACCTCTTCATGCTGTCCGGCACGATGGTCGAGCCGGTCGACACGCGCAACCCGTGCGTCGTCGTCAGCAATTTCGGC
Organism: Burkholderia anthina; assembly: GCF_902498995.1. Taxonomy (GTDB): domain Bacteria; phylum Pseudomonadota; class Gammaproteobacteria; order Burkholderiales; family Burkholderiaceae; genus Burkholderia; species Burkholderia anthina. The sequence goes on along the minus strand of NZ_CABVLY010000001.1, from coordinate 495,898 downwards.
CGCGATGCCGAACAGTTCGACGCGGCGGGCCTCGTCGCGGCCACGCCGAAGCTTGCGCGCGCGGACTGGCTCGGCTCGACCTGGCCGCCGACGCTCGTGCATCGCGACTGGTGGAACCGCATCGGCGGCTACAGCAGCGAGCTGTCGCCCGGGATGAGCAGCGACAACGACTTCTCGATGAAATGCTGGGATGCCGGCTGCCGGATCTTTCTCGGCGTGGGCGACAGCCTCGTCTACCACTTCCAGCAGAAGAGCACGGGCAAGATCGTCAAGAACGACGGCCGCCGCCAGTTCCTCAACAAATGGGGCATGACGCAGGCCACGTTCGACCGCTATTACCTGCATCGCGGCGAGCCGGCCGGCTCGCGCATCGCGCTCGATACCCCGGCCGTCGAAGGGCGGCTCAAGCGCGCGCTGCTGCGCTCGCGGATCAAGCGCGCATTCGGCTGATCGGGCCCCGGAAACGGCGCGGAAACGCACGCTGCTTCGCGTATACTGCGCGCTTCGCCCCGGGTGCCGTCGGGGCGCGCGGCGCGCAGCACGGTGCCCGCATGCCGTATTCGTCCATTCGACAGGTCCCGATGCTTTCGTTTTCGTCTCACGCCACGCGGCGCCTGACCGCGGCCCGCACCTTCGCCGTCATCGCGCTCTGCATGGTGCCCGTCTCGACCGCGCTGACCAACGTGTTCTGCGCACTGTTCGCGGTCGCGCTCGTGATTTCCCCCGAATTCTGGCGCAACCTGCGCACGTTCGTCACCGAACCGGTGTCGCTCGCGGCGCTGCTGATCCTCGCGGCGCTGGCCGCGAGCGTCGCGTACACGGTCGCCCCGCACCCGAAAGCATGGAACTGGGTCGCCAAGTACGACAAGCTGCTGCTGGTGCCGTTTGCCGTTCTCGCATTCCGCCATTCGAACTGGGCGCCGATCGTGCGGCGCTGCTGGTTCGGTACGCTGTGCGTGATCCTGTTGCTGTCGACCACCAACTATCTCGGACTGACCGCGATCGGGCCCGCGCATGCGACCGAGCTGCCGCTGTCGCGTGCATGGGTGTTCAAGAACCACATCGCGGGCGGCATGTTCGGCGCGCTGCTGTTCTACCAGGCGGCCGACCTCGCGCTGTCGGCCCGCACCGCGCTGTCGCGTGCCGCGTATGCCGGCGTCGCCGCGTGGTCGCTGATCAACGTGTTCGTGATGCTGCAAGGCCGCACCGGGCAGGTCATCGCGCTGCTGCTGATCCTCGTCGTCGCCGTGCGTTTCGTGCTGCTGCTGCGCCGCCAGTCCGCGCTGCGCGCAGGGCTCGCCGCCGGCGCGCTGGTGCTGGCCGGCGCCGCACTCGTCGCGGCCGCGTGCACGGTACACAACGGCCGGCTCGTGAAGGTCGTGTCAGAAGTGCAGCAGTATCGGCAGACCGATGCGGCCACGTCCACCGGGCTGCGTCTCGAGTGGTACAAGAAGGGGCTCGAGCTGTATCGCGCGCGCCCCGCGCTCGGCTATGGTGCGGGCGGCCTCGAGTTCGAGTTCCAGAAGCTCGCGGCGGGCAAGACGGCGGCGGAAGGCCAGCTCACGTCGAATCCGCATAACGAATACATGCTGATGGCCGTGCAGCTCGGCACGCTCGGCGTGCTGCTGTTCGTGAACCTGATCGTGCAGATCGCGCGCGGCAGCCTCGCGCTCGATCCGCGCTCGCGGCATCTGCTGCTCGGCTGGCTCGCGATCTTCGCGATCGGCAGTCTCGCGAATTCGCTGCTGCTCGATTTCGCCGAAGGGCACCTGCTGGTGCTGCTCGCGGGCATCCTGCTCGGCTGCGGCGAGCGCGGCGAAGCGCTCCCGCGCGAGACGTCGGCGATCCGGCGCAGCGCGTAACGCGTCCGCGCAACGCGACGCGCGGACAGGCAGCGGGCGGTAAGCGGTACGCGCGGTTGCCTCCTGTCTGCCGCCGAAGCAGCTTCAGTGGCGGAGCACCCGCGCCGTGATCGGACGAACGGGTACGCGCCTTCGACGCGTCACGCCCCGGCGTCACTTTCCTTTTTCAAATCAGGAAACCGCGACTCGCGCGCGCGTCAGTCCGGTCGCGCGCGGTGCAGCCGCGACGTGTCGACGACCGTGTCGGCCGCGCCGGGCGGATTCAGCCCGAGCAGCTCGGCGGCCGCGGCCTTCACGCGCTGCGTACCGAGATTGACGAGACAGTCGCTGCGGCTCTCGACATGACGCTCGCAGCCCTCGTGCCGGCACGGCACGCAGTCGCCTTCTCCCTGCAGCAGCCACACGTTGCCGTGCCGCCCCGAGCCGCGCAGCGACCACGGATTCTCGGTCGCCGGCCAATGCTGCGGCCACGGCCCCCAGCGCACCGGATCGGACGGACCGAACAGCGCGATCGTGTCGGTGCCGGTTGCGGCCGCGACGTGCGTCGCGCCCGTATCGGGCCCGATGAACAGCTTCGCGCGCCGCACGAGCTCCGCGCTTTCGCCGAACGTGAGGCGGCCGACCAGGTTCAGCACGTCGCCGCCCGCCATCGCCGCGACCTGCTCCGCGTACTCGCGCTCGCGATCGGCCGGGCCGCCCGACAGCGCGATCGCGAACCCTTGCGCGCGCAACCATTCGATCATCTCGACCCAGCCTTCGAGCCGCCATTGCTTGTAGCGGAACATCGGATACGGATGCAGCACGACGAGCGGCTTGCCGTCGCGGATCGCCGGCGACTCCGCGAGCCACGCGTCGAAGCGCGCGCGCCGCGCGGGATCGTCGCCGATGCCCGGCGCGACGACCTCCGACACCGGTTCGATGCCGATCACGGGCGCGAGCGCCAGTGTGCTGACGACCGTATGGGCGGATTCGTGGTGATTGATCGCGATCCCGTCGAGCATCATCCGCGTGAGCCACGTGACGCGATTCGGATCGACGAGGCCGACGCGCTTGCGGCCGGCGAACCAACTGTAGAAGCGCGGACGGTCGGAACTCAGCGCCGCGCACGCGAGATCGTAGCGGCGCCACATCGACATCGCATCGCGCAGCCGCTCGCCGAACCCCGCGCGCTGCGCGACGACGATCACGCGCCGCACATCGGGGTTGTGCTCCAGCACGCCCTCGGTGCCGCGAAACACCAGCATGTCGATCTGCGCGTCGGGCCAGCGCGCCTTCAGCGAACGCACGAGCGGCGTCGTCAGCAGCACGTCGCCGATACGGCGCGGTGCGGCAACGAGGATGGTTCTGGGCGGGCGGGCGGAAGAAAACAGGGCCACGGCAATCGATCCGTCTAGCTGGCTGGACAAGGCTCGCAATGTACAGGATTTTGCGGCGGCCGGCGCAGCGCATCGAGCAGGCTCGCCGCAGCCGCCAGCCCGGCAACCGGCAATGGCGTGACGCACCGCCGGCATGCCGCCGCTCGGTCCGGCCACGAGATGGACCGCGGGCGGCGCGCGACGGATTGCATAGCGTCCGGATGACGGCCCCAAGCACCCGCACAAAACCCGCACACATGAAAACGGCCCGTCGCACCGCACGATGGCGATGCGACGGGCCGCGCAGTGCGACAGCCGTCCGGCGGGGGAGCGCCTAGTACGTGATTTCGACGATGCTGCCGTCGAACGTCGCGCGCAGTTCCGCGAGCAGCGTGTCGCTCGGCTTCACGCGCCACGCGTCGCCGAGCCGCATTTCGCCCTGCGCGCGCGCGTTGCTGTAGTGGACCTGGACCGCGAGCCCGTTCGGCAGCGGCGCCTGCGGGCGACGGCCACCGTCGCGTCCGCCGCCACGCGGCGCGGGCGCCTCGACCACGTTCGCGGCCGCCGGATCGTCCTTCGACACGTGCGGCTCCAGCACGCGGCGCAGCGCCGCCGCATCGGCATTGCCGTTCATCGTCAGCCGCACCGCCTGCGCATAGCGGCTGCGTGCGCGTTCGAGATCCATCACCGTGTCGGTCGTAAAACGGATGCCGCCCGTGAACGCATCGTTGCGCGCCTGACCCTGCACGATCAGCAGTTCGTCTTCCTTGAACAGCGCCTTGTTCGCCTCGAACTGCTCGTTGAAGATCGTGATCTCGCACTGGCCCGACCCGTCGTCGAGCAACGCGATCAGCATCTTGCCGCGCTGGGTCATCTGCGTGCGCAGCGACGCGATGATGCCCGCGACGAGCTTGTCGCGCCCTTCCTTCAGGTCGCCGACCTTCTGCCGCACGAACCGGCGCACTTCGTCGCGATACGCGTCGAACAGGTGGCCGGACAGGTAGAAGCCGAGCGCGCCCTTCTCTTCCTGCAAACGCTTCTTGTCGTCCCACGCGGGTTCATCGACGAGCGCATGCGCGTGCGGCGACTCGGCGCCCATGTCGAACAGGCCGGCCTGCATCGCGTTGGCCGCGGCCTGCTCGGCGGCTTCCATCGCGAGCGGCACCGACGCGAGCAACTGCGCGCGATTCGCGTTCAGCGAATCGAACGCACCGGCGCGGATCAGCGCCTCGACCGTGCGGCGGTTGACGACGCGCCGGTCGATCCGTTCGCAGAAGTCGAACAGGTCGGTGAACGGCTTTTCCTCGCGCGCGCGCAGGATTTCCTCGATCGCGTTCTGGCCGCTGCCCTTCACCGCGCCGAGGCCGTAGCGGATCGTGCGCGAGCGCTTGCCGTCGGCTTCGGCGACAGGCTCGAACCGGTAATGCGACTGGTTGATGTCCGGCGGCAGCACGGCGAGGTTGTTCACGACACAGTCGTCGAACAGGATCTTCACCTTGTCGGTGTCGTCCATCGCGAGCGTCATGTTGGCCGCCATGAATTCGGCCGGATGGTGCGCCTTCAGCCACGCGGTGTAATACGCGAGCAGCGCATAGGCTGCCGCGTGCGACTTGTTGAAGCCGTAGCCCGCGAACTTCTCCATCAAGTCGAAGATCTCGTCGGACTTCTCGCGCGTGAGGCCGTTCTTCGCCGCACCCTCGGCGAAGATCTCGCGGTGCTTGGCCATCTCCTCGGGCTTTTTCTTGCCCATCGCGCGACGCAGCAAGTCGGCGCCGCCGAGCGAGTAGCCGCCGATGATCTGCGCCATCTGCATCACCTGCTCCTGATAGACCATGATGCCGTAGGTCTCTTTCAGGACGGGTTCGACGCGCGGATCCGGATAGTCGACCTTCTCGCGCCCGTGCTTCCGTGCGCAGAAGCTCGGGATCAGGTCCATCGGGCCCGGACGGTACAACGACACGAGCGCGATGATGTCCTCGAAGCGGTCGGGCTGCGCATCCTTCAGCATGCCCTGCATCCCGCGGCTTTCCAGCTGGAACACGGCGACCGTGTTGGCCTTCTTCAGGATCTGGAACGACGCAGGATCGTCGAGCGGCACCTGCGCGAGCGACCAGTCGGCCTTCGACGCATCGAGGCGGCGAATGTAGCGCTCGGCCCAGTCGAGGATCGTCAGGGTCGTCAGACCCAGAAAGTCGAACTTCACGAGGCCGACGGCTTCGACGTCGTCCTTGTCGTACTGGCTGACGACGCCGCCGTCGTCGCCCTGCGTGTACAGCGGGCAGAAATCGGTCAGCTTGCCGGGCGCGATCAGCACGCCGCCCGCGTGCATCCCGACGTTACGCGTCAGGCCCTCGACGCGCTGCGCGAGGTCGATCAGCTGGTGCACTTCGTCCTCGTGGTCGTAGCGCTCCTGCAGTTGCGGCTCCTCCTTCATCGCGTCGGCGATCGTCACGTGCTTGCCCGGCTTGAACGGGATCAGCTTCGCGATGCCATCGGTGAACATGTAGCCGAGATCGAGCACGCGGCCGATGTCGCGCACGGCCGCCTTCGCGGCCATCGTGCCGAAGGTGGCGATCTGCGACACGGCGTCCGCGCCGTATTTCTCCTTCACGTACTGGATCACGCGATCGCGGCCGTGCTGGCAGAAGTCGATGTCGAAGTCGGGCATCGACACGCGTTCCGGATTCAGGAATCGCTCGAACAGCAGGTTGTAGCGCAGCGGGTCCAGATCGGTAATGCCGAGCGCGTACGCGACCAGCGAACCGGCGCCCGAGCCCCGGCCCGGGCCGACCGGCACGCCGTTGTTCTTGGCCCAGTTGATGAAGTCGGCAACGATCAGGAAGTAGCCCGGGAAGCCCATCTTCGTGATGGTCCCGCACTCGAATTCGAGCCGCTTGTAGTACGTGTCGCGCTGCGCATCGCGCTCGGCGGCGTCCGGATACAGCTGTTCGAGGCGCTTCTCGAGCCCCTCCTTCGACAGCTGGACCAGGTAATCGTCGAGCGACATGCCGTCCGGCGTCGGGAACAGCGGCAGCTTCGGCTTGCCGAGCTCGAGCTTCAGGTTGCAGCGCTTCGCGACCTCGACCGTGTTCGCGACCGCCGACGGCAGGTCGGCGAACAGCGCGACCATGTCGTCCTGCGTGCGGAAATACTGATCGGTCGTGAAGCGCTTCTGGCGCCGCGGGTTCGCGAGCATGTCGCCTTCCGAGATGCACACACGCGCTTCGTGCGCGGTGAAATCATCGTCGGTCATGAATTGCGTCGGATGCGTCGCGACGACCGGCAGCTTCAGCGACGCGGCGAGCGTCGCGGCCTGCTGGATATACGCCTCGGCGCCCGGCTGGCCGTAACGCTGCAGCTCGATGTAGAAGCCGCCCGGGAACACCTTCGCCCAGCGCTCGGCATGACGTCGCGCCGCCTCTTCGTTACCGGCGGCGAACGCGAGCCCGATGTCGCCCTGCTGCGCGCCCGACAGCGCGAGCAACCCTTGCGACAGCTCGCCTTCGAGCCAGCTCGCGTCGAGCTCCGCGCGGCCGCGGTACTGGTTCGTGAGCCACGCCTTCGACAGCAGCTCGCACAGGTTCAGGTAGCCGACCTTGTCCTTCACCAGCAGCAGCAGGCGCGACGGTTTGTCGCGATCGTCCGGATTGGCGATCCAGACGTCGCAGCCGGCGATGGGCTTGATGCCCTTGTCGCGGGCTTCCTGGTAGAAACGGACGAGGCCGAATGCGTTGCCGAGATCGGTGAGGGCGAGCGCGCCCTGGCCGTCTGCGGCCGCCGCCTTGACGATGTCGTCGAGACGCACGATGCCGTCGGCAATCGAGAATTCGGAGTGAACGCGAAGATGGACGAAGCGGGGATCTGACATGGGCGTTATTGTAGCCGCGTCGTCGCGCAGGCTGCCCAAAAAATCCCCCTGCCCGGCCGTTCGGCCGATGCGCGCGACGTCGGCCGAACGGCCGGGTGCCGGTGCATGCCCGGTTTGCGGGATAATACGGGTTTTCGAATCTTCGCCCCGGCTTCGCACCCTTTTTTGCGGGGCCGCCGTGCGCCCGCCGCACGGCCGCGGCCGTTTTCCCGTCGGACCATCATGACCATCGTCAACCTCGCCGCCTACCACTTCGTGTCGCTCGACGCGACCGAGCAATGGCGTCCGCTCGTCACCGCCCGCTGCAACGAACTCGGCCTGCGCGGCACGATCCTGCTCGCGCCGGAAGGCATCAACCTGTTCATCGCCGGCCCGCGCGAAGCGGCCGACGCGTTCATCGACTACCTCCGCCACGATCCGCTGTTCGAAGGCAAGTTCGCGACGCTGCAGTTCAAGGAAAGCCTGTCCGACTCGCAGCCGTTTCGCCGGATGCTCGTGCGCCTGAAGCGCGAGATCATCACGATGAAGAAGCCGGCGATCAAGCCCGAGCTCGGCCGCGCGCCGTCGGTCGACGCGCGCACGCTGAAGGCGTGGCTCGACCGCGGCCACGACGATGCGGGCCGCCCGGTCGTGATGCTCGACACGCGCAACGCGTTCGAGATCGACGTCGGCACGTTCGACGACGCGCTCGACTACCGGATCGACAAGTTCAGCGAGTTCCCGGAAGTGATCGACGCGAACCGCGCCGACCTCGAGGGCAAGACGGTCGTGTCGTTCTGCACCGGCGGCATCCGCTGCGAGAAGGCCGCGATCCACATGAAGGAAATCGGCATCGAGAACGTGTACCAGCTCGAAGGCGGGATCCTCAAGTATTTCGAGGAAGTCGGCGGCGCGCACTATCACGGCGACTGCTTCGTGTTCGACTACCGCACCGCGCTGAACCCGCAACTTCAGCCGACCGAGAACGTCACGTGCTTCGCGTGCCGCGCGGTCGTCACGCCGGAAGCGCAGCAATCGCCGAGCTACGTGCCCGGCAAGTCGTGCCCGGCCTGCGCGCAGGCGGCCAGCGCCGCGTAAGCGCGCGCCGCCCCGCGCCCCGATGAACGGCTACCGCGGCCGCTTCGCGCCGTCGCCCACCGGCCCGCTGCATTTCGGCTCGCTGGTCGGCGCACTCGCGAGCTGGCTCGATGCGCGCGCACACGGCGGCACGTGGCTCGTGCGCATCGAGGACATCGACGGCCCGCGCACGGTGCCGGGCGCCGCCGACGACATCCTCGCGACGCTCGCGCATTTCGGCATGACACCCGACGAGCCGCCCGTGTGGCAAAACACGCGCGATGCGCGCTACGCGGCCGCGCTCGAGCAGCTCGTCGCCGCGGGGCGCGTGTATCCGTGCGGCTGCACGCGCAAGGAAATCGCCGATTCGCTGCGCGCGGCGCACGAGCGTCACACGACGCTCGCCTATCCGGGCACCTGCCGCACCGGCCTGCACGGCAAACCCGCGCGTGCGTGGCGGCTGCGCGTGCCGGACGGCGCCGACGCCATCGTCACATTCGACGACCGCTGGCAGCACATGCAATCGCAGAACCTTGCCACCGAAGTCGGCGATTTCGTGCTGAAGCGCGCGGACGGCCAGTGGGCCTATCAGCTCGCGGTCGTGGTCGACGACGCCGACGCGGGCATCACGCACGTCGTGCGCGGTGCCGACCTGCTCGATTCGACCGCACGCCAGATCTATCTGCAACGCTGTCTCGGCGTGCCGACACCCGACTACCTGCACGTTCCCGTCGTCGTCGACGCCAACGGCGAAAAGCTCAGCAAGCAAACGGGTGCGAGCGCGCTCGAGCGCGACGATCCGCTGCCGGCGCTCCGGGCCGCCGCCGCGCATCTCGGCCTAACGGCCGATGGCGATCTATCGGGCCATACGCTGGATGCGTTCCATGCGGCCGCCACCGGCGCGTGGGCGCGCCGCTTCGGGCTGCGGGCCGGTTGAGCGGCTCGCCGGGCACCGGTTCGGTTTGCGGCAGCCGCCTCGGTGCCGAATCCGGTCGCATGAAAGCGTGACGGAGCCGGAACGCCGCGCTCGATGACGACGGCGCCGCAACACGTCGAAATCGTCGCTGCCGGCAATCACAGTCCCCTTCAAATCGTCTCGCCCAATGAAAAACGGGCACATGCTCATCGCATGCACCCGTTTCCTCGGCGGCACTCGCGCGCCGCCCCACCGCGTATTCCCGCTGCTTATGCCGACGGTTTGCGCGGCATCCCGAACCCGCCGAGCAGTGCGGCGACCTGACGCTTCGGCCCCTTTTTCTCCGGCTGTTGCTCGGACTGCGCGTCTTCCGGCTGCTTCGCCGACGCCGACGGTTCGTACGGTTTCAGGAAGAAATCGTCGACCGGCGGCTCATGGCGGCGGTGATGGCCGCGCTCGGAACCGCCCGGGCGACGGCCCGACGCACCGCGATGCTCTTCACGCTCGCGGCGGCCGCCGCGTTCGCCGCCGCGCTCGCCACGTTCACCGCGCTCACCGCCGCGTTCGTCCTGACGATGACGCGCCGGCTTGGTCAGCGCGAGCGTTTGCACGTCGAGCGGACGCTTGATCAGCTTTTCGATATCGGCGAGCTGCTTGCGCTCGTTCGGGCTGCACAGCGACAGCGCATCGCCCGTCGCCCCCGCACGGCCCGTGCGGCCGATCCGGTGCACGTAGTCTTCCGCGCTGAACGGCAGGTCGAAGTTGATCACGGCCGGCAGTTCGGCGATGTCGAGGCCACGCGCGGCCACGTCGGTTGCGACCAGCGCCTCGATCTCGCCGCGCTTGAACGCGTCGAGCGCCTGCATCCGCTCGATCTGCGTCTTGTCGCCGTGGATCGCCGACGCGACCACGCCGTCGCGTTCGAGGTTGCGGGCGAGCCGGCTCGCGCCGATCTTGCTGTTGCAGAACACGATCACCTGCTTGAGCCCGCGCTCGCGCATCAGTTGCACGACGGCCGCCTGCTTGTCGCCTTCGGCGACGTCGTAGACGATCTGCGTGACGTTCGCGTTGGTCGAGTTGCTGCGCGCGACCTCGATCGTCTGCGGGTTGCGCAGGTAGGTCGAGGCGAGCTTCTTGATTTCGCCCGAGAACGTGGCCGAGAACAGCAGCGTCTGGCGGTCCTTCGGCAGCAGGTTCAGGATGCGCTGCAGGTCGGGCAGGAAGCCCATGTCGAGCATCCGGTCGGCTTCGTCGAGCACGAGGATCTGGACCTGGCCGAGATTCGCCGTCTTTTGCTGCACGTGGTCGAGCAGGCGGCCCGGCGTCGCGATCAGGATCTCGACGCCGCGGCGCAGTTCGGCCATCTGCGGGTTCATGTCGACGCCGCCGAACACCACCGCGCTGCGCAGCGGCGTGTGCTTCGCATACGCGTGCACGTTCGCGGCGACCTGGTCGGCGAGTTCGCGGGTCGGCGTGAGGATCAGCGCCCGCACCGGGTGGCGCGCCGGAGACGCGCTCGTATTGGCCTGCGGCAGCAGCCGCTGGATGATCGGCAGCGAGAAACTCGCGGTCTTGCCGGTACCCGTTTGCGCGGCGCCCATGACGTCGCGGCCGGCGAGCACGACCGGAATGGCCTGCGCCTGGATCGGCGTCGGCGTCGTATAGCCCTGCTCCGCAATGGCTTTCAGGATATCGGCGGCAAGGCCGAATTGATCGAAGGTTGCGTCGACGGGCTTGGCGACAGAATCGGACATGGTGGCGTTTCGCTCAAAAGGCGCGGCGGGGACATCGTGCGTCAGGCCGGCCGGGCCTGCGCTCATCACATTTCGGAAGTAGACGGAGCCGCGGCGCGCCGCGCGGCGCCGCTCTGGCGCTCGGAACCGGTTCAATTCGAACCTCGGCTCCCACAAGGCCGTGCGGACTCCGTTCGGCGCGAATGCCGGCGGAAAGGGCCGTATTGTAGCACTGCGCGGCCATCTGTCCGTGACAACGCCGCGAACGGCCCCGGTGGCGGCTCACGGCGTACGCCGGCAGGCCGGGCGCGGGTCGATGCGAGCGGCGATCGGGCTATCCCGATCGGCCGGTTGGCGAAATTCGGGGTCGAATCCCGGCCATTTCAGTTGATCGGCCAGGCTGCGGGCTGCGGGCGCGCCGGAGCGTCGCTCCGCCCCGCCCTACGACTCAACGTCGAACCGGCCGGCGCACCGCTTCCCGTGCATCCGCATACGCGTCCGATCGCGCGCGGCGATCAGCCCTTCTTCTTTTTCTTCTCGACCTGCACGCAGTCGCCGAGCAGCGGCGGCGACTTCGGATCCGCGATCTCGTCGCGCAGCGTCCCTTCCTTGCCCTTCGTCCACCACGTATAGCGCCCGGCCTGGTAGCGCACGCCCGACGCCGACACGGTGTCGACGAACAGCAGTTGCTGGCCGTTGACCGGCACCAGCGCGAAGCTCTGGGCGTTGCCCGCGTGCCAGTACGACACACGCACCGGCTGCTTCTGGTTCGCGCACTGGTACACGGCAATCTGGCGCGAATCGGCGTCGATTTCCTCGACGGTCAGTTGCGCGGCATGCGCGACGGAAACGGCGGTGCCGGCCAGCGCGAGCGCGGCGAAGGTTTGGCGAATCATGCAGGTCCTTTCACGAGACGGGTGGAAACGCGCCCTCGCGGGGCGCGCGGTTATCGTTGGTTACTCGTCGATGGTTCTTCGACAGGACTTCGCTCAGGGATCGATGACGTCGGCGCACGCGTCGGTCGGTGCGGCCGCGACATGGCCGACGAGCGGCACGATCTTCAGCCCGGCCGATGCGACCCGGCACGGCGCGGCCGCGAGACCGCAACCCGCGAGGCTCGCGACGAGCGCCAGTGCGGCACCCAGTCTGCCGATCCTTCGAATCGTTCCGATATGCAACCGCGTCGACGCCATCGCTTTCTCCTGGTTTTGCCGGTCAGCGCGTCGACACGGGCCGCACGGCCGCCGCCGCGCGCTTCGCGCGTTCGCGGGCTTCGTCGACGTTCGCGCCGGTCGCGAGCGCGACGCCCATGCGCCGCTTCGCGAAGCTCTCCGGCTTGCCGAACAGGCGCAGGTCGGCGCCCGGCACCGCCAGCGCGTCGCGCACGCCTTCGAACGCAATGCCGCGCTCGTCGAGCCCGCCGTAGATCACCGCCGACGCGGCCGGCGAGCCGAGCGTCGGATCGACCGGTAGCCCGAGAATCGCGCGCGCGTGCAGTTCGAACTCCGACTGGCGCTGCGACGCGAGCGTGACGAGTCCGGTGTCGTGCGGCCGCGGGCTCACCTCGGAGAACCAGACTTCGTCGCCGCGCACGAACAGCTCGACGCCGAACATCCCGCGCCCGCCGAGCGCCTCGGTCACCTTGTGCGCGATCTCGCGCGACTTTTCCAGCGCGGCCGCGCTCATTGGCTGCGGCTGCCACGATTCGACGTAGTCGCCCGCCACCTGCACGTGGCCGACCGGCTCGCAGAAGTAGGTGCGCGTCTCGAGCGTCGCCGGATCGATCGCGCGCACGGTCAGTTGCGTGATCTCGTACTCGAAATCGATGAAGCCCTCGACGATCACGCGGCCGTGGTTCACGCGGCCGCCGGCCATCGCGTAGTCCCACGCGGGCTGGATGTCGGCTTCGGTCCGCACGACCGACTGCCCCTTGCCCGACGACGACATCACCGGCTTCACGACGCACGGCATGCCGATCTTCGCGACGGCGGCGCTGAACGCGTCGAACGACTCCGCGAACGCATACGGCGACGTCGCCAGCCCGAGCTCCTCGGCCGCGAGCCGGCGGATGCCTTCGCGGTTCATCGTGAGCTGCGTCGCACGCGCGGTCGGGATCACCTCGGCAAGACCGGCCGCCTCGATCGCCGCGAGCGCGTCGGTCGCGATCGCCTCGATCTCCGGCACGATCAGGTGCGGACGCTCCGCCTCGACGATCGCGCGCAGCGCGGCGGCGTCCGTCATGTCGATCACGTGCGCGCGATGCGCGACCTGATGGCCCGGCGCGTCCGGGTAGCGGTCGACCGCAACGACTTCGACACCGAGCCGCTGCAACGCGATGATGACTTCCTTGCCGAGCTCGCCGGCGCCGAGCAGCATGACGCGCGTGGCCGACGGAGAAAGCGGCGTACCGAGCCGCTGACCGATCTGCATGTGATTTCCCGCTGGTTCTGTTGAAGGACGAAAACGGCTTCGATGTTAACACGCGCATCCGCGCCGGTTTGGGCGGTTTCGTCGCGCGGCCGCCACGCCGCGCGAGGCTCGCGGGCGGGATGCGAACGTTTTCACGTATGAAGTGTCGGCTCGCCTCGCGCGGGGCGGGTGCGTTACTCTTACGCCTTGATCAGAATCCGATGAGGAACGAGGCTCATGTCCCACCTGTCCGCAGCCGCACGCGCACGCACCGGCCTGCTTCGCCCGTTGCGCGCGCCGCTCTGCGCGTTGACGCTTGCCACGCTTCTCGCCGCCTGCGCGATGCCGACCCACCCCGATTCCGCCGCCCCCGCACCCGACCCGTACAACCCCGCTGCCGTGCAACTGCTCGACGACACGAGCTGGGAGCTCACGAGCTGGCTGAACGCCGACGGCACGCCGCGCACGATTCCGCACGGCGACAACGGCGAGCCGATCAAGCTCGCGCTGTCCGCCCAATCGGGCATCCGGCAAGCAAGCGGCTTTTCGGGCTGCAATCGCTATATGGGAACCTACGCGCTGAAGAACGGCCTGCTGAACTTCGGCCCGCTCGCCGGCACGCGCATGGCATGCCCGAACACGCTCGGCGGCGAACTCGAACACGCGTACCTCGACGCGCTCGCGCACGTCCAGAAGACCGGCGTGCAGATGCGCGACCCGCAGCAGTTGCAGATCGTGACCGAAGCCGGTGCAACGCTGACCTTCACGCGCCGGAGCCCCTGATAGCAACGCGCGGGCAAAGGCCGACCGGCCGCCTTTGCCGCGCGCGGATACCGGACGCATGCGTCCCGCGGCCGAAACGCGCATCCGCGCGTCGCTGCTGCCTTACTTAGAGTCCTGTTCGCCGGCCGGTTAAACTCGGCGGGTCGCGCACCGCGCTCCCCGCCCTCTTCCTGTTTCATCACAGCATGCATACGGTTGTCTTCGGCTGGTTCGGCATCTCCGCCGTCTGGTTCCTTCTTCTCTTCTGGCGTCTCGTTCAGGCGATGCTGCCCGGTGGCGGCGGACTCGCCGGCCGCGGCTCGATTCGCCTGTGGCTCGGCTTCGCGGCCGTGTTCGTCGCAAGCTGCACGCTGACGAGCCCGCTGTCGGGCCCCGACACGAACGGGTTCGGCCACGCGTTCTCGACCGGCTTCGCGCACGTGCTCGGCCCGATCGGCACACCGGTCGCGATGGTCGTGCTGCTGCTCGCGGGGCTGCCCTGGCTGACCGGCATCGGCTGGCGGCAGTTCGCTGCGTGGGTCGACACGTCGTTCGGCGTCAAGCTCGCGCGCGAGGTCGACGACGACGACGCGCGCGGCGTCGCCGACCTGCCGCGCAACGCACTGCACCGCGACGACGACATCGTGCAGCCGACCACCGCGCACACGGTCAATTCGATGGCGCCCCGGCAGAACGGCCGGTATTCGCGCCCGACGCTGTGGAAACCCGATCCGCAAGCCCGGCCGAAGCCGCGCAGCAACGCAGCGCCGCGTCCGCTCGCGGAACCCGTCGCGCCGTCCGGCTGGCTGAAGCCGACGCCGGCCAATCGCGTGCCGACGCCGCCCGTGCCGACCGCGACCAGCCCGCTGCCGCCGCCGACGACCGGCAGCACCGCGAGCCTCGCGCGCGCCGCGGCGAACGCACAAGTGCCGCGCCCGGATCCCGCACCGCTTCCGGCCGGGTTCGAACCGGTACGACCGCGGCCAACCGCCGTCCGGCCTGCGGCCGCCGCGCTGAAACAGCCGGCAGCGCCCCGTACTTCGGTCACGCCGCGGCCTGTCAGCGCGACGCCGCCGCGCACGCCTGCACGCCCGGCGACGGGAATGGGCGCGGCCGGCCAGCCGGCCGATGCGGCGCGACGCCGCCCCGCGCCGCCGACGCCCGCACGCGCGCCGCTCTACACGTGGGTGCAACAGCCGGCGGAGCCGGTCACGCCGTCGCCGAGCGTTCATGACACGCTGCGCTCGATCGAGGCAAGCACCGCGCAATGGGCGACGCTGGATAACACCCGCTCGACGAATGGACTGAACACGACGGCAACCGCCGCGACTGCAGCCGGAGCGATCGCAGCGGCAAGCAGCGGCGCCGCGCCGGCATCGACCGCGGTGCCGGGCGGGTTCGTTCCGGTAGCACCGCAGATCGCGCCGCGCGACACGGGTCGCCTGGACGAACACGAGCCTGTGCCGGCATACGACGACGCACCGATAGTGCTCGACGCGTTCATGCCCGCCGAGCCGAGCGCGCACGTGCATGCTGCCGCGCCGGATGCCATGGTGTCCGGCGACACCGCGCAACCCGAGGCGTCGGATCTCCGTGTCGCCCCCGAAACGCCGGCGCGCCACGCGAACGACGAGAGTCGACATGTCGCGGATGCGCCTGTCGCGCCGGCATTCCATGCCCCCATCGACGTTGCGCCGTGGGAAGACAGCGTCAGCCCGCCGTTTGCCGCTATCGATGCGCCGCAGAAGAGCCCGATTGCCGCTTCGCCGGCGGTTGGCGGTGAACCGGTCGCGGCCGGCCAGGCTTCGATCGCCGTCACATCCGCCGCAAGCGACACGGCTCGCAACTTCGATGCGAACGAAGCAGCGATCACCACCGGCATCGGCGCCCCGTTCGAATCGCAGCCCGCGCGCTCTGCCGATACCGTCGTATCGGCCGATTCGGCACACAACCCGCGTGACGGCGTGAATGGCGTGAACGGTGCGAAGGCCGCCGAGCAAGTCGCGACGCCCTCTCCTCTCCCTGTTGCGCCTGTTGCGGAAACACCGGCGCGCACGCTTGCCGACGCGATGCCCGTTGCGGCGGCCGCGACCGCCCTCGCCGCGTCGAGCACGGCACCGGCCCACACCGTGACGGGAACCGTCTGGAAGAATGAAGCGGCCGTGAAAAACGTTGCAGAGCGCGTCGCGGACGCTGTCCCGCTGTCCACGAGCACGCAACGCCCCACGACGCCGGCAATGAGCGCCGCGCCCGCACCGTCGACTTCCGCGGTCGCCGAACCTGCCTCGGCTAACGCCGCGACCTCTGCGCCGTGGTCGAGCCCGTTGTCGGCCCGCCCCTTCGCTGCTGCGCCGACTTCCTCGACCGCCTCGACCGCCAGCACATCGTCACCCGTCGTCGCACCCGTTCCGGCTACGCCCGCACAGGCCATCACGCCGAACCGCACGCCTGCCGCTATCGCGCCTTCGTTTGGCGACGTGACCAACGCGGCATCGGGTTCGCCGTCGCAACCGGCCGCACCGGCATCGGCCGTCGCATCGGTTGCGCCGTCGGCGCTGGTTGGCGCGACGAGCACCGTGGATGGTTCCGGCCATCGCGTGTCGTCTGCTGCGTCGGCCATCGGGCCGGCAGCATCGTCGACGATCGGCGCCGCTGCCGGCCCGGTATCCGACTCGGTTACGCGCTCGCCTGCACCGGCGGCAGCAGCCGCGCCTGCCCCGACGCCTGCGGCAAACACCGCCGGCGTGTCCGCGGCGCAGCCTTCAACGCCCGCGCCGTCCGCATCGATCGACACGTCATTCAGCGCAACCGCATCGCAACCGGTCGCAAGCATCCCGACACCCGCGGCAACCGCAATGCCGTCCGCATCGTCGGGCGCGACGCTTGCCGCGACATCCACCGCATCGGCCACCGGTTCGACGGCATCGTGGACCCGCGCAATCGATGCGCCCTCGATCAACGCGGCAGCCGTGCCGACCGAAGCGACACAGCCTGCAACCACGACTCCGCCTGCCGCTGCAATCGCGACGCCCCCATCGTCCGGCGCACCGGCCACGACCGGCACGACCGCGGCCGCTACGCCCGCCGCGTTCAGCACCACGCCTGTCACGACGGCCGGCACGCTGGCGTCCGTTGCCGCAACCGCTGCGCCGGCACTCTCGCCGTCGCCCGTCACCTCGGCGGTGTCGGTATTGCCGGTTGCCCTCGCACCGAGCGCAACCTTCGGCGTCGCAGCGCCCGCACCGTCGATCGCGCCGGCACCCTCGGCCCCGGCGCAGTCGTACACCACGCCGCCCGCCCCTGCTGCAACGCCGGCGAGCTGGTCCATGTCCGGCTCCGGCGCCACGCCCGCCCCGGCAGGCATCGCCGCATCGGTCGTCACTGCCGCACCGCTTGCAGCCGCAACGATCGCCGATGCGAGCCTGCCGCCGGCGGCCGACGCCGCAGCGGCAGAACCGGCCACCCCGGCCGCCGACGCGTCGGCCCCGCCTGCCCGCCCGCCGCGGCCGAATGCGTTCGAATTCCACGCGCCCGCGTCGTTCAACGTCGAACTGCCGACGCTCGACCTGCTCGAGCCCGCATCGGACGACGTCCAGACGATCTCCGAAGAGCACCTCGCGCAGACGGGCCAGGTGATCGAGCAGCGGCTGCAGGAATTCAAGGTGCCGGTGACGGTCGTCGGCGCATCGGCCGGCCCGGTGATCACGCGCTTCGAGATCGAGCCCGCGCTCGGCGTGCGCGGCAGCCAGATCGTCGGCCTGATGAAGGATCTGTCGCGCGGCCTCGGCCTCACGTCGATCCGCGTCGTCGAGACGATCCCCGGCAAGACCTGCATGGGCCTCGAACTGCCGAATGCGAAACGCCAGATGATCCGCCTGTCGGAGATCCTCGAATCGCGCCAGTACCAGCACTCGACGTCGCAACTGACGATCGCGATGGGCAAGGACATCACCGGTCACCCGGTCGTCACCGATCTCGCGAAGGCGCCGCACATGCTGGTCGCGGGTACGACGGGTTCGGGCAAGTCGGTCGCGATCAACGCGATGATCCTGTCGCTGCTGTACAAGGCGACGCCCGAGGACGTGCGGCTTATCATGATCGACCCGAAGATGCTCGAGCTGTCGGTCTATGAAGGGATCCCGCACCTGCTCGCGCCGGTCGTCACCGACATGAAGCTGGCGGCGAACGCACTGAACTGGTGCGTCGGCGAAATGGAGAAGCGCTACCGGCTGATGTCGGCCGTCGGCGTGCGCAACCTCGCGGGTTTCAACCAGAAGATCCGCGACGCGCAGGCGAAGGAAAAGAAGATCGGCAACCCTTTCTCGCTGACGCCGGACGATCCGGAACCGCTGTCGACGCTGCCGCTGATCGTCGTGGTGATCGACGAACTGGCCGACCTGATGATGGTCGCCGGCAAGAAGATCGAGGAGCTGATCGCGCGCCTCGCGCAGAAGGCGCGCGCGGCCGGCATCCATCTGATCCTCGCGACCCAGCGTCCGTCCGTCGACGTGATCACGGGCCTGATCAAGGCGAACATCCCGACGCGCGTCGCGTTCCAGGTATCGTCGAAGATCGATTCGCGCACGATTCTCGACCAGATGGGCGCCGAATCGCTGCTCGGCCAGGGCGACATGCTGTTCCTGCCGCCGGGCACCGGCTATCCGCAGCGCGTGCACGGCGCGTTCGTCGCCGACGAGGAAGTGCACCGGGTCGTCGAGTACCTGAAGCAGTTCGGCGAGCCGCAGTACGAAGAAGGGATTCTGGACGGCCCGGCCACCGATGGCGCGGCGCAGGACCTGTTCGGCGAAGCGCCGGATGCGGAAGCCGATCCGCTGTACGACGAAGCCGTCGCGTTCGTCGTGCGCACGCGGCGCGCGTCGATTTCGTCGGTGCAGCGGCAGTTGCGCATCGGCTACAACCGCGCCGCGCGTCTCGTCGAGCAGATGGAAGCAGCCGGACTCGTGTCGCCGATGGGCATCAACGGCAGCCGCGAGGTGCTCGTGCCGGCCGCGGCCGACTGAGTGCGGCGGCCGGACGGCCGCCGCCGGGACGGGCGCGCCGCGCAAGCGGCCGCCCGGCATACGAAGGGCGCTGCGTCGGCAGCGCCTTTTTTATTTACTGCGCCACCGGCACCAGCTTGAAATCGACCGGACTGCCGACCGCGACCTTCTGCGGATTCGGGCCGAGCTGCCCCGTTTCGACGTCGCGGCTGAACACGTAGAACGTGTCGCTGTCCTGGTTGCCGACGATCAGCCACTTGCCGGTCGGGTCGATCAGGAACTCGCGCGGCGTCTTGCCGAGGCTCGACTGGCGTCCGACCGTCTTCAACCGGCCGTCGGCCTCGTTCACCGCGTAGATCACGATGTCGTTGACGTCGCCGCGATTGCTCACGTACAGGAAGCGGCCGTCCGGCGACAGGTGGATCGCGCCGCCGCCGACCTTGCCCTTGAAGCCGGGCACCGTCATCGGCACGATCTCGACCGGCGCCAGCTTGCCGTCGTGGTAGCCGAACACCTCGACCGACGCGCTGAGTTCGCTCGTCACGTACGCGAACCGGCCGTCGGCGCTGAACACCATGTGACGCGGGCCGGAGCCGGCCTTCACGGGCGTGTAGCGCGTATCGGTCGGGCTGATCAGCCCGCGGCTGCCGTCCACCGTGTAGCGATAGCCATAGATCTTGTCCGTGCCGAGATCCTGCACGAACAGGTAGTGGCCATCCGGCGAAAACACGGTCGAGTGCACATGCGCGCCGTCCTGGCGCCCCTTCACCGGGCCCGAGCCCTCATGATGCACGGTCAGCACGGCCTGGCCCACCGCGCCGCCGTCGCGGATCGGGAACACCGCGAAGCTGCCGCCCGGATCCGCCGCGACCGAGTAGTTGGCCGTGACGAGGTACTTGCCGTCCGGCGACAGCGCCAGATAGCAAGGATCGTTCCCTTCCGACGACACGCGGTCGATGAACGTGAGCGCGCCCGTCTTCGCATCGAAGCTGAACGCGCTGACGCCGCCGCGCTCGTTGGCCGGCCCGTTGTCGCCGGGCAACTCGTTGACCGCGTAGACGGTGCGACCGTCGCGGCTCGGCAACAGATAGGACGGGTTCACGGTCTTCGCCGACGACACGGGCGCGACGCTGCCCGTCTTGGTATCGAAGCGATACACGTAGATCCCGTCGCTGCCGTGGCCCGTATAGGTGCCGACCAGCAGGTTGTAGACGCCGTCGGCCGGTGCCGGCGATTGCTGCGCAAAGGCGTGGGTCGCGGACAGGGAAAGCACGATCGCGAAACCTTTCATCCAGTGAGCGAGCCTAAGCGGGAACCCTCGTGTCGAAGCGCGCGCGTCATGCTCGCGTAAACGGTTGGGCATTGAATCCTCCTTGCATCGAGTCGCTTCAAGTGTTGAGATAGGACGAAACGCCGGCCGATCATGCGCTCCGCCGCCCGGCCGAGTATACGGGGCGCGACGCCGGCACGTGAAGCCCGGGCGCCGCAGCCTGCATTGTGAACTCGACTATCCAAGGACCGCTTGCCCATGCCCGCCCTGATCGAAGACTACGCCCTCGTCGGCGACGGCCACACCGCCGCGCTGATTTCGAAAGACGGCTCCGTCGACTGGCTGTGCTGGCCCCGCTTCGATTCGGGCGCCTGTTTCGCGGCGCTGGTCGGCACGCCCGAACATGGCCGCTGGCTGCTCGCGCCGGCCGCCGACGCCGCGATCACGCACACGACACGCCGCTATCGCGGCGACACGCTGATCCTCGAAACCGACTACGAAAGCGCCGACGGCGCCGTCACCGTGATCGACTTCATGCCGCCCGGCAACGGCTGGTCGGAACTCGTGCGGATCGTCGTCGGCCGCCACGGCACGATGAAGATGCGCATGGAACTGGTGTTGCGCTTCGACTACGGTTTCTCGATCCCGTGGGTCACGCAGCTGTCCCGCGAAAGCGGGATGAAAGCCATCGCCGGCCCCGATACGGTCGTGCTGCGCACGCCGGTGGCCCTCACCGGCAAGAACCTGCACACGCTCGCCGAATTCACGGTGAGCGCCGACGAGCGCATCCCGTTCTCGCTCGGCTATGCGGCGTCGCACCTGCGGCTGCCGCCCGCGCGCGATCCGCTGTCGATGCTCGCCCGCACCGAGAACTACTGGCTCGAATGGTCGGGGCGCTGCCAGGTGCAGGGCCGCTATGCGGCCGCCGTGCGCCGCTCGCTGATCACGCTGAAGGCGCTCGCCTACGAGCCGACCGGCGGCATCGTCGCCGCGCCCACCACGTCCTTGCCCGAGAAGATCGGCGGCAACCGGAACTGGGACTACCGCTATTGCTGGCTGCGCGATGCGACGATCACGCTGCTCGCGCTGATGCGCGGCGGCTACTACGACGAGGCGCGCGCGTGGCGCACCTGGCTCGGCCGCGTGATGGCCGGCTCGCCCGAGCAGATCCAGATCATGTACGGGATCGCGGGCGAGCGCCGGCTGCCGGAAATGGAGCTCGACTGGCTGCCCGGATACCAGGATTCGAAGCCGGTGCGCGTGGGCAACGGCGCGGCGAACCAGCTCCAGCTCGACGTGTTCGGCGAAGTGATGGCCGCGCTGCACCTCGCGCGCGTGGGCGGCCTGCAGGCCGACGACACCGTGTGGTCCGTGCAGTGCTCGCTGCTCGACCATCTCGAGAAGATCTGGCAGGAGCCCGACGAGGGCATCTGGGAAACGCGCGGCGGCCGCCGTCATTTCACGTTCTCGAAGGTGATGGCGTGGGTCGCGTTCGACCGCGCGATCAAGTCGGCCGAGATGTTCCGCCTGCCCGCGTCGCTCGACCGCTGGCGCGCGCTGCGCGACCGCATCCACGCGGACGTCTGCGCCAACGCATGGCACGAAGGCAAACAGGCGTTTGCACAGAGCTACGGCAGCGACGAGCTCGACGCGAGCGTGCTGCTGATGCCGCTGCTCGGCTTCCTGCCGCCGGAAGACCCGCGCATCGTCGGCACGGTGGAGGCGATCGAGCGGGAATTGCTGCACGACGGGCTCGTGATGCGCTATCGCACCACCGAGTACGACGACGGCCTGCCGCCCGGCGAAGGCACGTTTCTCGCATGCAGCTTCTGGCTGGTCGACAACTACGCGCTGCTCGGCCGGATCGACGACGCGCACCGGCTGTTCAGCCGGCTGCTCGCGCTGTCGAACGACCTCGGGCTGCTCGCCGAGGAGTACGACCCGGTCGGCGGGCGGCTCGTCGGCAATTTCCCGCAGGCGTTCTCGCACGTCGCGCTCGTGCATACCGCGATGAACCTGATGCACCACGAAGAGGCAATGGCCCGCGCGGCCGGCCAGCCCGCGCCGGCCGTGGCGACGGGGCGCTGAGCGGCGTCGGGGCAGCTTCGTCAGAGAACGTCAATTCGCAAAAGTTTGATGAAAAATCGGGGAAATGTTGCATTGCAACACCGATCGTTGTCCGATATGATCGACGCGATTGTCCGGCCGCAGTGCAACATGGCCGGCCGCTGACCCCCACGGCACGCGGCGACGCCCCAAGCCGCCCTGCGCACCGTCCCCCCACGCGGGAGTAGTCTGCATGCTTTACCAACTGCACGAATTCCAGCGGGCCATACTGAGCCCGCTCACGGCCTGGGCCCAGGCTGCCTCCAAGTCGTTCGCCAACCCGTCCAGCCCGTTCTCGCTGATGCCCGGCGCGCCGCGCATGGCCGCCGCGTACGAGCTGGTATACCGGCTCGGCAAGGACTACGAGAAGCCCGAATTCAACATTCACCAGATCGTCAAGGACGGCCACAACATCCCGATCGTCGAGCAGACGATCGTCGAGAAGCCGTTCTGCCGCCTGCTGCGTTTCAAACGCTATTCGGACGACGCCGACGCCGTCACGCAACTGAAGGACGAGCCGGTCGTGCTGGTCTGCGCGCCGCTGTCGGGCCACCACTCGACGCTGCTGCGCGACACCGTGCGCACGCTGCTGCAGGATCACAAGGTGTACATCACCGACTGGATCGATGCGCGGATGGTGCCGGTCGAAGTCGGCCCGTTCCACCTGCACGACTACATCGCGTACATCCAGGAATTCATCCGCCACATCGGCGCGCGCAACCTGCACGTGATCTCCGTGTGCCAGCCGACGGTGCCGGTGCTCGCGGCGATCTCGCTGATGGCGAGCCGCGGCGAGGACACGCCGCTCACGATGACGATGATGGGCGGCCCGATCGACGCGCGCCGCAGCCCGACGTCGGTGAACTCGCTCGCGACGCAGCACTCGACCGCGTGGTTCGAGAACAACGTGATCCATACGGTGCCCGCGAACTATCCGGGTGAAGGCCGCCAGGTGTATCCGGGCTTCCTGCAGCACACGGGCTTCGTCGCGATGAACCCGGAACGCCATGCGCAATCGCACTGGGACTTCTACCAGAGCCTGCTGCGCGGCGACGAAGAGGACGCCGAAGCGCACCGCCGCTTCTACGACGAGTACAACGCGGTGCTCGACATGGCCGCCGAGTATTACCTCGAGACGATTCGCGTCGTGTTCCAGGAATTCCGGCTCGCGGAAGGCACGTGGGACATCGAAGGCGAACGCGTGCGTCCGCAGGACATCAAGCACACCGCGCTGATGACGATCGAAGGCGAGCTCGACGACATCTCGGGCAGCGGCCAGACGCACGTCGCGCACGAGTTGTGCACGGGCATTCCGCAAGACGATCGCCGCAGCCTGACCGCCGAGAAGTGCGGTCACTACGGGATCTTCTCCGGTCGCCGCTGGCGCACGATCATCTATCCGCAACTGCGCGACTTCATCCGCGAGCATGCGCCGGAACCGAAGAGCGGCGCGACGAAGGCGCCCGCCGATGCACCGGTCGCAGCCCCCGTCGCCACGCTGCCGGCCAGCCAGCCGCAGGCCGAAACGGCAACGCGCGCCTCCGTCACCGCTGCGAAGCGCACGCGCGCGAAGGCACCGGCCGCGACGGTCGCCCCCGCGAGGACGGCAACCGCGAAGACCGCACCCGCCGCGAAACGCGCAGGCAGCACGCGCGCCAAACCGGCTCGCGCACGCAAGGCCGCCTGACGCACCGCGTCCGGATAAAAAACGCCGCCGTTGCTTGCGCACGGCGGCGTTTTTTCATTCGGCGATCGCAGTTGGCGCAGTTCGGCGGTTCAGCGCCGCAGCAGATACGCGAGCAACACTTCGGTGTTCATCCTGACCATCTCCGCGCGCTCGTCGGCTTCGCTGAAGTCGCGGCCGAGCGTCGCGGCGAGCGTGAAGCGGTTCGACACGATGTAGTAGCCGAGCCCCGACAGCGTCACGTAGAAGCGCAGCGGATCGACGTCGCCGCGAAACAGCCCGGCCTTCTGGCCGCGCATCAGCACGTTGCCCAGCTTCGCGACGATCGGCGACATCATCTCGCGGATCCGCGTCGACTTGTGCAGGTAGCGCGCTTCGTGCAGGTTCTCGTTGTTGATGAGCCTCAGCAGTTCCGGATGGTCGCGGTAGTAATCCCACACGAAATGCGCGAGCCGCGTGACGGCTTCGACGGGCGCGACGCCATCGAGATCGAGCACGCGCTCGGCCTCGGTCAGTGCGGAGAACGCGTGTTCGAGCACGGCCGTAAACAGCTGCTCCTTGCTGCCGAAGTAGTAATAGAGCATCCGCTCGTTGGTTTCGGCCCGGCGGGCGATCTGGTCGACGCGCGCGCCGAACAGCCCTCCACTCGCGAACTCTTCGGCTGCCGCCATCAGGATGCGACGGCGCGTACCTTCAGGATCTCTTTTGATTTTTGGCTGATTCATGGTGGCGTTTTGCTATGTGAGCCGCGTGATCCGGACCGGCACCCCCACCGCCTCGGCGCCGACTGCCGTGGAACGGGCGCGCCACGTGCGGCCGCCCTCCTGCTGAGCCCCTGCAAAAAAGCGGTTTGATTATGCGCACAGACGGCGTCCAGCGCAATGCGGGAAATCGGCGATAATCGAGCTTTGGCAAACCTTTCCGGCCGCGCCAGACGCGGCCGAGAGCCAGTCGGCGCTGCTGCGCCCGTTGTCACCGTGACCGATTCCAAAACCCTCGCGGATCGCATCGAAGATCTGCTTCCCCAGACGCAATGCACGAAGTGCGGCTATAACGGCTGTCGTCCGTACGCCGACGCCATCGCCGCCGGCGACGCGAACTACAACCAGTGCCCGCCCGGCGGCGCCGAAGGCATCGCACGCCTCGCCGGCCTGCTCGGCAAGCCCGTGATCCCGCTGAATCCCGTCAACGGCAGCGAACATCCGCGCGCCGTCGCGTTCATCGACGAGAGCCTGTGCATCGGCTGCACGCTGTGCATGCAGGCGTGCCCGGTCGACGCGATCGTCGGTGCACCGAAGCAAATGCACACGATCGTCGAGTCGCTGTGTACCGGCTGCGACCTGTGCGTGCCGCCGTGCCCGGTCGACTGCATCGCGATGGTGCCCGTGACCGGCGATCGCACCGGCTGGGACGCGTGGTCGCAGGAGCAGGCAGACGCCGCACGCGAACGCCACGACCGCCGGCTCGCGCGCCAGCGCCGCGAACGCGAAGCCGCCGAAGCGCGCGCTGCCGCACGTCGCGCGGCGAAGCCCGCGCCGGCAGCCGGGCAGCCCGACACGCAGCCGGCCGCGCCGAGCGCCGCCCCGGCCGACGACGCCGACGCGAAGAAACGCGCGATCATCGCCGCCGCGCTCGAACGCGCGCGCAAGAAGAAGGAAGAGCTGTCCGCGCAAGGCGCCGGGCCGAAAAACACCGAAAGCGTGAGCACGGCCGTGCAGGCCCAGATCGATGCGGCCGAAGCGCGCCGCAAGCGACTCGCCGAGCAGCAGGCGCAGCGCGACGCCGAAGGCCACGACGACCAGCACAGCGCATCCACGCCGCCCGACCACGACACGCCATGAACGCCAGCAAACGACGCGCGATCTACGAAACGCTGCAAAGCCTCAACCCGCATCCGACGACCGAGCTCGAATACACGACGCCGTTCGAACTGCTGATCGCGGTGATGCTGTCCGCCCAGGCGACCGACGTGTCGGTCAACAAGGCGATGCGGAAGATGTTTCCGGTTGCGAACACCCCGCGACAAATCGTCGCGCTCGGCGAAGAAGGCGTCACCGACTACATCAAGACGATCGGCCTGTACCGCACCAAGGCGAAGAACGTCGTCGCGACGTGCCGGATCCTGCTCGAGCGCTACGACGGCGAGGTGCCGGCCGATCGCGAAGCGCTCGAAAGCCTGCCGGGCGTCGGCCGCAAGACCGCGAACGTCGTGCTGAACACAGCGTTCGGCCACCCGACGATCGCGGTCGACACGCACATCTTCCGCGTCGCGAACCGCACGGGGCTCGCGCCGGGCAAGGACGTGAAGGCCGTCGAGACCGCGCTGGAGAAGTTCACGCCGAAAGAATTCCTGCAGGACGCGCATCACTGGCTGATCCTGCACGGCCGCTATGTGTGCAAGGCCCGCAAGCCCGAATGCTGGCATTGCGCAATCGAGCCGCTGTGCGAATTCAGGCCGAAGACGCCGCCGCCGAACGAGTGAACGCCGGCCACGGCTGACACACCGCACCGGCCGGGCCGCGTACGGTACGATCCGCAGGCCCCGTTGCGGCGCCTGCGGTGTTGCCCTTCCCCGCTCCTTTCCCGCTACGCGTTCGACGTCGCGGTCGCGTCGTCGGCTGCCGCGCCGCCCGCGCGCACGAGCGCCAGCACGGCCGCGAGAACCGCGACGCCGCCCGCCCACTGCAGCGGCGACAGCGCTTCGCCGAACAGCAGTGCCGCAAGCGCGACCGTCACGACCGGTTCGAGCGTCGACAGCATCGACGTGCGGGCCGCGCCCAGCCGCTCGAGCCCGGCGAAGAACGCGAGCATCGCCGCGACCGTCGACACCAGCGCGATCGCGAGCATCGCCGCCCAGCCGCCGGCCGTTTCCGGCCAGCGCGGCGGCGCGCCGAACAGCGTGGTCCGCACGAGCGCGATCGCGACGAGCGTCGCGGTCGCCGACAGGCAGACGATCGCGGTGGTCGCGCGCGGATCGACGCCGCGCGTCGCCTTCGTGCCGCCGACGATGTACAGCGAATAGATCACCGCGGCCGCCAGCGCGAGCGCGATGCCGAGCGGCTCGCCGTGGCCGCCGCCGACCATCAGCGCGGAACCGGCGACGCAGAGCACGAGCGCGACGGCCTTCGCGCGCGTGAGGCGCTCGCCGAGCCACCACGCGGCCAGCAGCGTGACGAAGGCCGGATACAGGTACAGCAGCAGCGCGACGAGGCTCGCCTGCGCATGCTGGAGCGCACTGAAGTAGCAGAACGACTGTCCGACGTAGCCGAGCGCCCCCATCGCGACGAGCGGCACGAGCGCGCGGCCGCGCGGCCATGCGACGCGGCGGTGGCGGGCAATCGCGGCGAGCACCGCGCCGCCGATCGCGAAGCGCACGATCAGCAAGCCGAGCACGTCGACGCCTGCCGCATAGGCATAGCGGCCGAAGATCGCCATCGCGCCGAACGCGACGGCGGACAGCGCGACATAGAGCGCGCCTTGCAGCGCGGCGGACGGTGAGCGGGCGGTAGCGGACATGATGAAACGGCGCGAGCGCGTCGACGGATGTCGTCGGAGTGTACCGGCGCGGCGGCCGGCAGCCTAGTCGGCGCTTACCCGTCGCGCGGCGCGGCCACCGCCAGCGCCGCGCGACGACCCGGCGTACAATGCCCGACGCGGCATGACGCCGCCCGAATCACGACGTTTCCCCACCATGTTCAATCCGAGTCGCGACGAAGTCCGCCGCTTTTTCACCGAAACCTGGCGCAAGCAGCGCGCCGGCGAGATCCTGACGCCGCTGGAAGCGATGGCGGCCGACTGGATCGTCGAGCACCCCGAATATCACGCCGACCTCGCGGACGCCGACGGCGCCGCCGCGCGCAACTATACGCCCGAGGAAGGCCGCACGAACCCGTTCCTGCACCTGTCGATGCACCTCGCGATCAGCGAGCAGCTGTCGATCGACCAGCCGCCCGGCATCCGCGCCGCGCACGACAAGCTGGCCGCGAAGCTCGATTCGACGCACGAAGCGCAGCACGTGATCATGGAATGCCTCGGCGAGACGATCTGGGACGCGCAGCGCACCGGCACGCCGCCCGATACGGACGCATACCTGCAACGCATCCTGCGTCGCGCATCGCGCGACTGAGCGCCGCCGCGCCGGGCCGCCGACAAAAACGCGGACAAAAAAATACCCCGCCGCGCGGGGTATTTTTGCTGCGCGTGCCGGCAAGGCCCGCCGCGCTTACTTCTTGAACACGAGGTCACCCTTGAGCGACTCGATGTAGGCCGCGATGTCCTTCATGTCGCTGACCGACAGGTTCTGGACCTGTGCCTGCATGATCGCGTTGTTGCGACCGAGCAGCGGGTTGGTCAGGCCCATCTGGTACTGGCGCATCGCCCAGACGAGGTAGTCGGCGTGCTGGCCCGCGAGGCGCGGATATTCGGCGTTGATCGGCTGGTTCAGCTGCGCGCCGTGGCAGGCCGCGCAGTTGTGCGATTCGACCAGATCCTTGCCCTTCGACGTGTCCGCCGCATGCGCGGTACCGATCGCGAGGCCGGCCGCCAGTACAACCGCCGCCGTCTTGAATGCGTTGTTCATGAATGCTCCTGTCCCGCCGGTGAGATCGGCGGCGCGCGCTTTACTTGTAGGGATTGTCCTTCGAGTCGACCTTCTGGGCGGCATAGTAGGCCGCCAGATCCGCGATGTCCTGATCCGTCAGCGAACCGGCGACCGCGTTCATCGACGGGAAGTGACGATCCTTCTTGCGGTAGGCCTTCAGCGCGTTCTCGAGGTATTGCTGGTTCTGGCCGCCGAGGACGGGTACCCGGTAGACCTCCGGATAGGCTGCGCGGTAATCCTGGATGCCGTGGCAACCGATGCACATGGCGGCCTTGCCCGCTCCGTCCTTCGGGTTGCCGACCACACCGGCCGCCTGCGCGCTGCCCGCGAGCGCCACGAGCGCTGCGACAACGACGTGTTTGCCGACGAATTTGTTCATAGCTCTTGTAACCTAGCTTGAGGGGAAACTGGCGCCGAAGCGGCAACGGCCCGCGCCGTTTTGCTTATCGGATCGCCACGCAGGCCAAAAAAAACGGCCAGATTGTACCGCGTCGGCGGGGAACGCGTCCATATGGCGCCCCGGTCCACCCCGCCGCAACCCCGCAACGATACGCGGGCCCGGCCGAACCGGACAGCCCTTCTGACTTATACTGGGTTTTTTTGCGATTAAGAAGAGCGCCGCCATGCGTTTCGAAGGATCCTCGCACTACGTCGCCACCGACGACCTCAAGCTCGCCGTCAACGCCGCGCTGACGCTGCAACGCCCGCTGCTCATCAAGGGCGAGCCCGGCACCGGCAAGACCATGCTCGCCGAGGAAGTGGCCGCCGCGCTCGACATGCCGCTGCTGCAGTGGCACATCAAGTCGACGACGAAGGCGCAGCAGGGCCTGTACGAATACGACGCGGTGTCGCGGCTGCGCGATTCGCAGCTCGGCGACGCGCGCGTGAAGGACATCGCGAACTACATCGTGAAGGGCGTGCTGTGGCAGGCGTTCGACGCCGAGCACCCGAGCGTGCTGCTGATCGACGAGATCGACAAGGCCGACATCGAATTCCCGAACGACCTGCTGCGCGAGCTCGACCGGATGGAATTCCACGTGTACGAGACGCGCGAGACCGTGCGCGCGAAGCACCGCCCGCTCGTGATCATCACGTCGAACAACGAGAAGGAGCTGCCCGACGCGTTCCTGCGCCGCTGCTTCTTCCACTACATCCAGTTTCCCGATCCGTCGACGATGCAGAAAATCGTCGGCGTGCACTTCCCGAACATCCGCGAGGAACTGCTGCGTGCGGCGCTCGAGAGCTTCTTCGAGCTGCGCAGCGTGTCGGGGCTGAAGAAGAAGCCGTCGACGTCCGAACTGCTCGACTGGCTCAAGCTGCTGCTCGCCGAGAACATCCCGGCCGACGCGCTGCGCGGCGCCGACGCGAAGCAGATCGTGCCGCCGCTCGCCGGCGCGCTGCTGAAGAACGAGCAGGATCTGAGCCTGCTCGAGCGGCTCGTCTACATGAACCGGCACAACCGGTAACCCACCCGCGAAGGCCCGGCCATGCTGCTCAATTTCTTCTACGCGCTGCGCGCAGCCAAGCTGCCCGTCTCGGTGAAGGAATACCTGACGCTGCTCGAATCGCTGAAGGCCGGGCTGATCTCGCCGTCGATCGACGCGTTCTACTTCCTCGCGCGGATGACGCTCGTCAAGGACGAGCAGTATTTCGACAAGTTCGACCAGGCGTTCGGCGCATATTTCCATGGCGTGTCCGCGCTGCCGTCCGACGCGTTCGACATTCCGCTCGACTGGCTCGAGAAGCGCCTCGAGCGCGAGCTGTCGCCGGAGGAAAAAGCGCAGATCGACGCGATGGGCGGGCTCGACAAGCTGATGGAGCGCCTGAAGGAGCTGCTCGACGAGCAGAAGGAGCGCCACGAAGGCGGCAACAAGTGGATCGGCACCGGCGGCACGTCGCCGTTCGGGCACGGCGGCTACAACCCCGAAGGCATGCGCATCGGCGGCCCGTCGAACGGCAACCGCACCGCGGTCAAGGTGTGGGAGGCACGCGCATACCGCGACTACGACGATTCGGTCGAGATCGGCACGCGCAACATCAAGGTCGCGTTGCGGCGGCTGCGCCGCTTCGCGCGCGAAGGCGCGGCCGAAGAGCTCGACCTGCCCGGCACGATCCGCAGCACGGCCGCGAATGCCGGCTGGCTCGAC
This sequence comes from Burkholderia anthina, assembly GCF_902498995.1. Lineage (GTDB taxonomy): Bacteria > Pseudomonadota > Gammaproteobacteria > Burkholderiales > Burkholderiaceae > Burkholderia > Burkholderia anthina. The sequence continues at coordinate 465,130 of NZ_CABVLY010000001.1, read as the reverse complement.
CTGCGGATGGTGCCCGAGCGCCACAACAACGTGAAGGTGCTGATGCTGCTCGACGTCGGCGGCTCGATGGACGACCACATCAAGCGCACCGAGGAGCTGTTCTCCGCCGCGAAGGCCGAGTTCAAGCACCTGGAGTTCTACTACTTCCACAACTGCGTGTACGACCATCTGTGGAAGAACAACCGCCGCCGTCACTCGGAGCGCACCGCGACGTGGGACGTGCTGCACAAGTTCACGCCGGACTACAAGCTGATCTTCGTCGGCGATGCGACGATGAGCCCGTACGAGGTGCTGCAGCCCGGCGGGTCGGTCGAATACAACAATCCGGAAGCCGGCGCCGTGTGGCTGCGCCGCCTCGCCGACCAGTTCCCCCATCATGCATGGCTGAACCCCGAGCCCGAGCGGCTATGGGAATACCGGCAATCGGTCGCGGCGATCCGCGACCTGCTCGGCCAGCGCATGTATCCGCTTACGCTCGCGGGCCTCGAAACCGCGATGCGCGCGCTCAGCAAATAACAACGAACCCACCCTGCAGACACGAAGGCCGCGTCCGAGCGGCCTCCCCCCGGAGATAGCATGAATTCCTCGCCCACCGCGAGCGCTGGCCGCGCCGGCGGCCGCCGCTTTTTCAACGATACGTCCGTGTCCGCGCTCGTCGCCGGCTTCGTCGCGATGATGACGGGCTACACGAGCTCGCTCGTGCTGATGTTCCAGGCCGGCCGCGCCGCGCACCTCACCGACGCGCAGATCTCGTCGTGGATCTGGGCGCTGTCGATCGGCATGGCGCTGACGACGATCGGGCTGTCGCTGCGCTTTCGCGCGCCGGTGGTCGTCGCGTGGTCGACGCCCGGCGCCGCGCTGCTGATCGCGTCGTTGCCCGGCGTGCCCTACCCCGACGCGATCGGCGCGTTCGTCGTATGCGCGCTGCTGCTGACGGCCGTCGGCGTGAGCGGCCTGTTCGACACGCTGATGCGGCGGATTCCGGCCGGCATCGCAGCCGCGTTGCTCGCGGGCATCCTGTTCGAGATCGGTATCGAGATCTTCCGCGCCGCGCAGTTCCAGACGGCACTCGTGCTCGCGATGTTCTTCACGTACCTGATCGTCAAGCGGCTCGCGCCGCGCTATGCGATCGTCACGACGCTGATCGTCGGCACCGCGGTGGCCGGCGGCCTCGGCCTGCTCGACTTCAGCCGTTTCCACATCGCGCTCGCGCAGCCCGTGTTCACGATGCCCGCGTTCTCGGTCGCGTCGATCGTCAGCATCGGCATTCCGCTGTTCGTCGTCGCGATGGCGTCGCAGAACGTGCCGGGCATCGCGGTGCTGCGCGCGGACGGCTATCGGACGCCTTCGTCGCCGCTGATCGCGACCACCGGCCTCGCATCGCTGCTGCTCGCGCCGTTCGGCTCGCACGGCGTGAACCTCGCGGCGATCACGGCCGCGATCTGCACGGGCCCCGAAGCACATGAAGATCACGCGAAGCGCTACACGGCCGCCGTGTGGTGCGGCACCTTCTATCTGATTGCCGGGATCTTCGGCGCGACGATCGCCGCGCTGTTCGCCGCGCTGCCAAAGGCGCTCGTCGTCTCGGTCGCCGCGCTCGCGCTGTTCGGCTCGATCATGAGCGGGCTCGCGAACGCGATGCAGGACGTGAAGCAGCGCGAAGCCGCGCTGGTCACGTTCATGGTCACGGCTTCGGGCCTCACGCTGCTGTCGATCGGCTCGGCGTTCTGGGGGCTCGTCGCGGGGATCGTCACGCAGGTGATCCTGAACGCGCGTCGTCCCGCCTAGCCCCGTACAGCGGAGGCCTGCCGCACCGGCGGCATGCCAAAACGTGCGCGACACGAATCGGGCCTAAAATGATGGATCGGAGGCGGTGCCCGGCGCCGCCTCGCTTCGCTGCCGCGCTCGCGCGGCCCGTGAGAACCCCGGCGCCCCGCGCCCTCCTCCCGAATCGCCATGACTACCGCACTCGACCAGCTGAAGCAGTACACGACCGTCGTCGCCGACACGGGCGATTTCCAGCAGCTTGCGCAATACAAGCCGCAGGACGCGACCACGAACCCGTCGCTGATCCTGAAGGCCGTCCAGAAGGATGCGTACAAGCCGATCCTCGAGAAAACCGTCCGCGATCATCGCAACGAAAGCACCGACTTCATCATCGACCGCCTGCTGATCGCATTCGGCACCGAGATCCTGAAGCTGATCCCGGGCCGCGTGTCGACCGAGGTCGACGCGCGCCTGTCGTTCGACACGCCGCGCTCGATCGACAAGGGCCGCGAACTCATCAAGCTGTACGAAGCCGCCGGCATCGGCCGCGAGCGCATCCTGATCAAGCTCGCGTCGACGTGGGAAGGCATTCGCGCGGCCGAAGTGCTGCAGAAGGAAGAGATCAAGTGCAACATGACCCTGCTTTTCTCGCTGGTGCAGGCCGCCGCGTGCGCGGAAGCCGGCGCGCAGCTGATTTCGCCGTTCGTCGGCCGCATCTACGACTGGTACAAGAAGCAGGCCGGCGCCGACTGGGATGAAGCGAAGAACGGCGGTGCGAACGATCCGGGCGTGCAGTCGGTGCGCCGCATCTACACGTACTACAAGACGTTCGGCTACCACACCGAAGTGATGGGTGCGAGCTTCCGCACGACGAGCCAGATCACCGAACTCGCGGGCTGCGACCTGCTGACGATCAGCCCCGATTTGCTGCAGAAGCTGCAGGACAGCACCGACACGGTGGCGCGCAAGCTGTCGCCGGACGCGCTGCACGACAAGCCGGCCGAGCGCGTCGCGATCGACGAGGCATCGTTCCGCTTCCAGCTGAACGACGAAGCGATGGCGACGGAAAAACTTTCCGAAGGCATTCGCGTGTTCGCCGCCGACGCGGTGAAGCTCGAGAAGCTGATCGACGCGCTGCGCTGAATCGCGCAGCCCGCGCCTGCCGCTGTCAGTTGAGCTGTCAGCAGCACTGACAACAGGCGTCAGCAAGCATTGCCGACGGCCGCGAACCCTGTGTTCGCGGCCGTTTTATTTTTCATTCCAGCGTCAAGCGCGCGCACTACAATCCACGTCACGAGTGCGCCGGCCGCGTCCCGGTGCGCTCTTCCCGGTCAATCTTGGATATACCCGAGCCGGCGCCGACGCGCCTGCCCGGTCCACAGGAGACAACGATGCAAGTCCAACCGTATCTGACGTTCTACGGCCGCGCGGAAGAAGCCCTTCAGTTCTACGAAAAGGCGCTCGGCGCGAAGACGATGTTCAAGATGCACTTCAAGGATGCGCCGCCGAATCCCGATTACCCGATGTCGCCGGAGATGAGCGACAAGGTGATGCATGCGAGCTTCACGATCGGCGAGTCGATGATCATGTGCTCGGACGGCGACTGCAGCCAGCCGGACGGTGGCGCGCACGCGGGTTATTCGCTGTCGCTGAACCCGGCGACGGTCGACGAAGGCCGGAAGCTGTTCGATGCGCTCGCCGACGGCGGCGAAGTGACGATGCCGTTCGGCAAGACGTTCTGGGCGCTCGGCTTCGGGATGGCGAAGGACCGTTTCGGCGTGCACTGGATGGTCAACGTCGAAGACCTGTCGCAACGCGACGATCTCGCAAAGCGCGCGGGCCAGTAACACCCGCGCACCAAGCAAAACGCCCGCGACTTGCGTCGCGGGCGTCGGGTCGAAACTGCCGCAGAAGGTAGGCCGATCAGCTCTCGACGACGTCGAGATAATCCTCCGGTCGCGTGCGGTCCTCGGCATGCGCCATGCCCATCACGCGCACCAGCACGCTCACCACCACCGACACCACCAGGTTCACGATCAGCGACCACACGGCCGCGTAGCCCGGAATCGCGAGGCCGAACAGGTGGATCGTGAAGATCGAGCCGGCCAGCTTCAGCGAAATCGCCATCCACGTGCCGCACACGATGCCCGCGGCCCAGCCGACCAGCAAGCCGCGATGGTCGAGCACGCGCGTGTACAGGCCGAGCACGATCGCCGGCAGCGTCTGGATGATCCAGATCCCGCCGAGCAGCTGCAGCTGAATCGCATAGGTCAGCGGCAGCCCGAGGATGAACGCGACCGCGCCGACCTTCACGATCAGCGACACGAGCTTCGCCACGTGCGTCTCCTGCTCGTGCGTCATGTTGCGGTTCACGAACTCGCGGTGGATGTTGCGCGTGTACAGGTTCGCGGCCGCGATCGACATGATCGCCGCCGGCACCAGCGCGCCGATGCCGATCGCCGCGAACGCAACACCGACGAACCACGACGGGAAGTAGTTGAGGAACAGCGCGGGCACCGCGAAGTTCGGGCCGAACGCCTTGAAGTACGGCGCGTACTGCGGCATGTCCTTCACGCCGGATGCGAGCGCCATGTAGCCGAGCAGCGCGAGCAGGCCGAGCACGAACGAATACGCGGGCAGCATCGCCATGTTGCGGCGGATCGTGTTGCCCGACGACGACGACAGGATCGCCGTGACCGAGTGCGGATACAGGAACAGCGCGAGCGCGGAGCCGATCGCGAGGGTCGCGTACGCACTGTAGCCGTTCAGGCTCATCGCATCAGGTGCCTTCAGCAGCAGCTTCGCCGGCGGCACCGTCGCGAAGATGTGCCCGAAGCCGCCGAGCTTCGCGGGGATCACGATGACCGCCGCGGCGATCGTGATGTAGATCAGGATGTCCTTCACGATCGCGATCATCGCCGGCGCGCGCAGCCCCGACGTGTACGTGTACGCGGCAAGAATCGCAAACGCGATGATGAGCGGCAGGTCGCCGACGAAGCCGGTCGTGTCGAAACCGAGCGCGCCGATCACCACTTCGATGCCGACGAGCTGCAGCGCGATGTACGGCATCGTCGCGACGATGCCCGTCACCGCGATCGCGAGCGCGAGCATCCGGCTGCCATAGCGTGCGTTGACGAAGTCGGCGGCCGTCACGTAGCCGTGACGCTTGGCGATGCTCCACAGTTTCGGGAACACGACGAACGCGAACGGGTAGATCAGGATCGTGTACGGCAATGCAAAGAAGCCCATCGCGCCGGCGCCGAACACGAGCGCGGGCACCGCGACGAACGTATAGGCCGTGTAGAGGTCGCCGCCGAGCAGGAACCACGTGACGATCGTACCGAAGCGGCGACCGCCGAGGCCCCATTCGTCGAGGTGGGCGAGATCGCCGCGCCGCCAGTTCGCGGCGAGAAAACCGAGGACCGTGACGCCGATGAACAGGAGAACGAAAACGAAGGTAGCGCCGAGATTCATCGCGCACCTCCTTGCGTGCCGTTCGCCTTCCACGCGTTCTTGGTCTTGTGATACACGAACGCGGTGATCACCGCGCTAATGAACACCCAGAGCAGCTGGTACCAATAGAAGAACGGAAAACCCAACCATTGCGGTTCGATCTTGCTGTACGACGGTACCCAGACCATCGCGATCAGCGGCACTACCAGCAGCCAGAGCCAGCGCTTGGCGGCCCGATTGGCGTCGGCATCGTGAGCCATGACGTCTCCTCATCTTTCCCGGTTATCGATCTTGTTGAGCGGGTACGGCGGCGAGAGGAGCGACAAAACGGGTAAGCTGCGGCTCCCCTGGCTTCGCGCCAGTATAGGAGCCGCGAGCGCGCGGTCAAGCGGGGGCGAACCCGAGGTGATCCGCCCCTAGTCACGCGGTTGCACCGGCATGCGGCCGGCGCATGGGCGTCAGATCGCGAATGAGGATTCGCGTGCGCCCGTCGTTTCTTTCAAAGCTTTCACCCACTTGCGCGCGGGCAGCTTCAGCGTGTCCTCGATCAGCTTCGCGCGGGCTTCCAGTTGCGCATACGACACGTCGAGCGCCGGGCCCGAGAACGCGATCGCGATCCGGTTGCCGTCGTGCACTTCCGGCAGCGCGATCACGCGGTGGTCGAACGCCGCGTTCAGGTGCTTCATGTTGCGCACGAAGCTCGGATGGTCGCCGAACAGGTTGATCGTCGCGATGCCCGCATCCGCGAGGCAGCCGCGCACCGCGCGGTAGAACGCGACGCTGTCGAGCACCGGGCCGCGCGCGGTCGCGTCGTACAGGTCGATCTGCAGCGCGCCCGTCGTGCCGCGGTTGGCCGCGTCGTTGACGAAGTCCCATGCGTCGGCTTCGTGCACGACGAGGCGTGCATCGTCGGGCGGCAGCGCGAACATCGTGCGCGCCGCGACGATCACGGCCGGGTTCAGTTCGACCGCCTCGACCTTCGCGTGCGGCAGGAAGCGGTGCGAGAACTTGGTCAGCGCACCAGTGCCGAGCCCGAGCTGGACGATCCGCTCGGGCGTTTCGAGGAACAGCAGCCACGCCATCATCTGCTGTGCGTACTCGAGTTCGATATGCAGCGGCTTGGAAATCCGCATCGCGCCCTGCACCCATTCGGTACCGAAGTGCAGGAAGCGCACGCCGCGCTCTTCCGAGAACGTGACGGGCGCGAACCGCGGCTTGCGCGGCGCGTCGAGGACGGGCACGTCGTCGTGTTCGTCGATCTCCGGGCGGCGCTTCAAGCGCGGCGGCTGGAGTTTGTCGGAGCCGTTGTACGCGGACGGCTTGCGTTGCTTGAACGCGCGCGCCTCGGCGGACGCGCGCTTGATCAGTCGGGTCATGTTGAATCTCGCTGGGTGATGCTGGATGAGCGGACGAGAGGATAGCATTGGTGGGGGTCCAGACCGCAGGAGGCGTGCGCGGTCCGTCGGCCGGCCATTCGGGTGACTTGCAGGCGACACGGGCATGCGGGATAATGTATCGCAATTGCGATGCAAAAGGGGCCACGATGAAAACTGCGACTTTTCCATCTGTCCGGGTCGAACCGGAATTGCGCGATGCCGCCGAGAATGTCCTTCAGGAAGGCGAATCGCTGTCGAGCTTCGTCGAGCAATCGATTCGCGAAGGCATCGAACGTCGACGTCTCCAAAGCGAATTCATTGCGCGCGGCATTGCGTCGCGAGATGAAGCTCGACGGACCGGCAAGTATGTCGCTTCGTCCGAAGTGCTGGAACGGCTGGGTCGACGACTCGATACGCTGCGTGACCGGAAGCGGCAGACTCGATGACCTATACGGTTCGCTTTACGTCCGGCGCCTCGGACGACCTGGACCGGCTTTATGCTTTCGTCGTCGACCGTGACGATGCGGAGGTCGAACGGGCTGAACGCGCGTTGGCAGCCATTGCGTCAGGAATCGCCACGCTCGAATCGTCGCCGTTCACCTGCCGCAAAGTTCATCCGTCCATGCCGTTTCTCCGGGAACTGATCATTCCATTCGGCGCATCCGGCTACGTCGCCTTGTTCGAGATCGACGACGGCCAAACGGTGACGATCCTTGCGGTCCGCCATCAGCGGGAAAGCGACTACCACTGACGAGACGACGAGGAATCACATGACCTCGAACGACAAGAAGATCTGGTTCCCTGCGAAACGCTACGGCTGGGGATGGGGGTTGCCGGTCGCGTGGCAAGGGTGGGTGGTGGTACTGCTGTTCGTGATCGGGATCATCGCGAGCGCGTGGCTGGTGCCACCGCACCGGTCGCCGGTCGCGTACGGCGCGTGCATCGTGGCGCTGGTCGCGCTATTGACCGTCGTGTGCTGGATCAAGGGTGAAAAGCCCCGGTGGCGATGGGGCAAGGACAAGTAGGTGAGCGTCGGCGGCAATCGGCGCTGCCGCCGCTCGATTCGGTGTCAATCGGGTATCGCCCGCCACTGCACGAGCTTCTGCTCGAACGACAACATCGCATTCGCCGGGCTCGACGACGGCAGCACGAGCGTGTCGTACCCGGCCTGCCCGATCACGTCGGCAAATCGCCCCGCCGTCTTCCCGTTGAAGCACACCTTCCTCAGCAGCGGCGCATGCTCGCGCAACGACGCGAAGTCGTTCGGCTTCGCATTGCGGATCGCGGAATCGAGACTGCCTTCGCGATGGCAGGCATCGAGCACATCCCAGATGCCGATGCCGTGCGACAGCACGCGCTCGAGCCGCGCGTCATACGCAAGCTCGTGCAGCCCCGGCGCGTCGAGCACCGCGCCCAACAGCCGCCAGAACTGGTTGCGCGGATGCGCGTAATACTGCGCGGCATCGAGCGACGCCTCGCCCGGGAAGCTGCCGAGAATCATCGTGTGCGTATTCGGCCCGACGACCGGCGCAAAGCCTTGCAGCATCACACGCCTCCGCGCGGCCCGACGGATCGCGGGCCGTCGCCGTGCGCATCGAGATGACGCCACAGCGCGGGCAGCATGCATTCGGTGACCATCAACGGCTTGCCGTGCCGCTGAAACACCGAGCGCCGCGCGGCGAACGCATGCGGTGCACGCTCGCCGCCCAGTGCATGGCTCGCAAGCGTGTAGAGCGGATGCCCGGCGATCACGCGCCGGCTGACGAGCACCGAGCGCTCGACCTGCGGATCGCTGTACAGCAGCTCCGCGAGCGGCCGCGTGCGCAGCCGCCGCATCGCCTGCCATACGCCCTTGCTGGCCGCGAGCGGCGCGATGCTGTGCGCGGCGACGTACGGCGTGCCGTCGACCGACAGGATCACCTCGCGCACCCACATCGGCGCGCGCGGCGCACTGCCGAGCGCCGCCGGCTCGTCGAACCACGGACAATCGACGGCCTCGCGCGTCACGCGCACCTTCACGCTGCCGAGCCGCGCGAGATGCGCGGTCAGCGAGCCGCCGCGCGTCAGCCAGTCGCGCTGGTCGAGCGTGCAGCCGGGCCGGGGCGTGTCGCGCCAGCCCGCCTGTGCGCCGTCGAATCGCATCCGCACGGTCACGCGGTGCGCGACAGCAGCAGCGCGTTGGTCCGTTTCACGAAGCTCGCCGGATCGTCGAGCATCCCGCCTTCGGCCAGCAACGCCTGATCGAACAGCAGATGGCACCAGTCGCCGAAATTGGCGCTGTCGGCGTTCAGCTGCTTCACGAGCGCGTGCTCGGGGTTGATCTCGAGGATCGGCTGCATCGCCGGCGCGTTCTGACCGGCCGCTTTCAGCATCCGCTGCAGGTAGCCGCTCATGTCGTTGTCGTCCGCGACGAGACACGACGGCGAATCGGTCAGCCGGAACGTGACGCGCACTTCCTTCACCTTGTCGCCGAGCGCTTCCTTCATCTTCTCGACGACCGGCTTGATCGCCTCGCCCGCCTGCTCCTGAGCCTTCTTCTCGTCGTCGTTCAGCTCGCCGAGGTCGAGATCGCCGCGCGCGACGCTCGCGAGCGGCTTGCCGTCGAATTCATGCAGGAACGACAGCATCCATTCGTCGACGCGATCGGTCAGCAGCAGCACCTCGACGCCCTTCTTGCGGAACACTTCGAGATGCGGGCTGTTCTTCGCGGCCTGCCACGTATCGGCGGTCACGTAGTAGATCTTGCTCTGCTCGGGCTTCATGCGCGACACGTAGTCGGCAAGCGACACGTCCTGCGCGTCGGTGTCGCCGTGCGTCGACGCGAAGCGCAGCAGCTTCGCGATGCGCTCGCGGTTCGCGTGATCCTCGCCGAGGCCCTCCTTCAGCACCTGGCCGAAGGCGCCCCAGAACGTCCTGTACTTCTCCTTGCCGGCATCCTCTTCCGCGTTCGCGAGCTCTTCGAGCATCGACAGCGCACGCTTGGTCACGCCTTCGCGGATCGCCTTCACGTCGCGGCTTTCCTGCAGGATTTCACGCGACACGTTCAGCGGCAGGTCGGCCGAATCGACGACGCCCTTCACGAAACGCAGGTATTGCGGCAGCAACTGCTCGGCGTCGTCCATGATGAACACGCGCTTCACGTACAGCTTCAGGCCGCCGCGATAGTCGCGGTTCCACAGGTCGAACGGCGCGTGTGCCGGCACGAACAGCAGCTGCGTGTATTCGCTGCGGCCCTCGACGCGGTTGTGCGTCCACGTGAGCGGATCCTGATGGTCGTGCGCGATGTGCTGGTAGAACTGCGTGTACTGCTCGTCGGTGACGTCGCTCTTCGAACGCGTCCACAGCGCGCTCGCCTGGTTGACGGTTTCGTCCTCGTCCTTCAGGACCATCTCGCCCTTTTCCTGATCCCACTCTTCCTTCTGCATCAGGATCGGCAGCGCGATGTGATCGGAATACTTCTGGATGATCGACTTCAGGCGGTGCGACGACAGCAGTTCGTCCTCGCCTTCGCGCAGGTGCAGCGTGATCGTCGTGCCGCGCTGCGCGCGCTCGATCGCGTCGATCGTGAAATCGCCCTCGCCCGCGCTTTCCCAGCGCACCGCTTCGCTTGCCGGCAGGCCCGCACGGCGGGTCTCGACGATGATCCGGTCGGCGACGATGAAACCCGAGTAGAAGCCGACGCCGAACTGGCCGATCAGCGCCGCGTCCTTCTGCTGGTCGCCGGACAGCTTCGTGAAGAATTCCTTGGTGCCCGAACGCGCGATCGTGCCGAGGTTCGCGATCGCCTCGTCGCGGCTCATGCCGATGCCGTTGTCCTCGATCGTGATCGTGCGCGCGGCCTTGTCGAAGCCGATGCGGATACGCAGGTTCGGATCGTTCTCGTACAGCGCGTTGTTCGCGAGCGCTTCGAAACGCAGCTTGTCGGCCGCGTCGGACGCGTTCGACACCAGTTCGCGCAGGAAGATTTCCTTGTTGCTGTAGAGCGAATGAATCATCAGGTGGAGGAGTTGCTTGACCTCTGCCTGAAAGCTCATCGTTTCGTGTGCCATGGATGCTGTTTCCTCTTACTTGAACTTGAATGGTGTGGCGCGGGCGCCCGGCGCGCGATGCCGGCGGGCCCGTCAAGGACAACCGCCTGGCGCAAGCGGTTTGCGCGGGTATCTGGGGCCGCTCGCCGCGATTTCAAGGGGCGGCGCGCCGCCGCGTCACGATGCGCGCCGCGCCGCCGATTCGATATAGCGCGCGAGAAACCCCGGCAGCGCCGGATCGCCGCAGTTCGCGACGTTAAAGCGCGTCCACGTCGACGGCGACTGCTGCGGCGAGAACAGGCTTCCCGGCGTCAGCAGGAATCCTGCCTCGTGCGCGGCGGCCGCGAGCGCGTCCGAATCGACGCCCGTATCGGCCCACAGGAACATCCCGGCCGCGGGCATCGTGAAGAGCTTCAGCCCGGTGCGCTCGAGCATCCGCGCGGTCTTGTCGCGCACGCCGTCGAGCCGCGCGCGCAGGCGCTCGACGTGGCGCCGGTAATGCCCTTCGGTCAGGATCTTGTAAAGCACGCGCTCGTTGAGCTCCGGCGTCGTCATTCCGACCAGCATTTTCTGGTCGGTGATCGCCTTCGCGATCTCCGGCGCGCATGCGACGTAGCCGACCCGCAGGTTCGCCGCGAGCGTCTTCGAGTAACTGCCGAGGTAGATCACGCGCTTCAACTGGTCGAGGCTCGCGAGCCTCGTGGCCGGATAGCTCGGCGGACACAGATCGCCGTACACGTCGTCCTCGACGACGAGGAAGTCGTACGCCTCCGCGAGCTTCAGGATCCGGAACGCCTGCGCGGCCGACAGCGACGTGCCGGTCGGGTTCTGCAGCACCGAGTTGATCACGAGCATCTTCGGCCGCCACATCTGCACGAGCGTTTCCAGCGCGTCGAGATCGGGGCCGTCCGGCGTATACGGCATCCCGACGAGCTGCGCGCCCTGCGATGCGAAACGGCCGAACATCTGGAACCACGCGGGGTCGCCGACGATCACCGCGTCGCCGGGCTGCACGTAGATCCGCGAGATCAGGTCGATCGCCTGCGTGATGCCCGACACCAGCACGAGCTGCTCGGGCTTCGCGCCGATCTCGACTTCCGCGAGCCGCGTCTGCAGTTGCTGGCGCAGCGGCAGGAAACCCTGCGGCGTGCCGAAGCCGAGCATCTGCGCGCCCGCCTGGCGCCCGAGCGCGCGCAGCGAGCCGGTGATCAGCTCGCCGTCGAGCCAGCGGCCCGGCAGGTAGCCCAGACCCGGCCCCTTTTCCGGACTGGCGGTATGCAGCATGTTGCGCAGCAGCCAGACGACGTCGATCGTGTTGTGTACCGGCGTGGCCTCCGCCACGCGCGCCACGCTGTCGACCGGCTGCGGGCCGACGGCCGTGCGCTCGCGCACGTAGAAACCGGAGCCCCGCCGCGAATCGAGATACCCCTGCGCGACGAGCCGTTCGTACGCCTCGACGACGGTGAAACGCGACACGCTCTTGTCGAGCGCGAGCTTGCGGATCGACGGCATGCGCATGCCGGGCCGGAACACGCGCTCGTCGATGCGGCGCCGCGCCCACTGGACGAGCTGGTCGACGAGCGTGAGCGTGGCCGTGTCGTGCGGCGCGGGAATCTGGGCGAGGGAAACGGTGGACATGGGCGGTGGCTCCAACTGTACCGAAGGCTATCGCAGCGATTGTACCGTTACTGTGCCGGTGCGGACGATTACAGTTGACCGGAATGGCGATCATGCGGCCGTCGCTGCGGCCCTGCCGCACTGGCGCCGCGCCGGCTGGCCTGCAGCGCCGCCCGTGCCCCGGCCGGTTCCGCAACCGCCCGGCACCTCGCCCGACTACCATGACACTTTCGCTTCCCGACCGACGTTCATGCCAGCCCGCTCCCTGACCCTCGACCATCTCGTGATCGCCGCGCGCACGCTCGACGAAGGCGTGCGCCACGTCGCCGACGCGCTCGGCATCGAACCGGCCGGCGGCGGCCGCCATCCGCTGATGCGCACCCATAACGCGCTGTTCGGCGCATGGGGCGGCCTGTACCTCGAAGTGATCTCGATCGATCCGGACGCGCCCGCCACGGGCGACGACGGCGCGCCGCCGCGCGCGCGGCTGTTCGGCCTCGACGATCCGGCGATGCGCGAACGGCTCGCGCAGGGGCCGTTCCTCGCGCACTGGGTCGCGCGCGTCGACCGCCCGCGCCAGCTCGCATTGTGGCAAAGCCAGTATCCGGCCCGGATCGCACCGCTCGTCGCGATGCGGCGCGGCGACCTCGGCTGGGGCCTCACGGTGCCCGACGACGGCGCGTTCCCCGCATGGCAAGGCGCCGGCGACGGTCTGCTGCCGTCGCTGATCCAGTGGGACAGCCCGCGCCACCCGGCCGAATCGCTGCCGAGCGACGGCGTCGCGCTGAAGGCGCTCAAGGGCGCCCACCCGCGCGCGGATGCACTTCGCGAACAACTCGACTGGCTCGGCGCCGCCCACCTGCTCGATCTCGAGACCGCCGACGGCCCGCCCGCGCTCACCGCGGAATTCGACACGCCGCAGGGCGCGCGCACGCTGCGCTGACGCTGCACGCCCGGCCGCCCTCCCGTTACACCCGATGCACCTCACGAATACGGAGACACCCACGACATGAATTCGCGCGAAACCCGGGGCATGCTGCTCGGCCTCATCGGCGTCATGATCTTCAGCCTGACGCTGCCGATGACGCGTATCGTCGTCTCCGAACTCAATCCGCTGCTCAACGGGCTCGGCCGCGCGCTCGCCGCGTCGGTGCCGGCCGCTCTGCTGCTGTGGTGGCGCCGCGAACGGCTGCCCACCCGCGCGCAACTGAAAAGCCTCGCGGTCGTGTCGGCCGGCGTGATCATCGCGTATCCGGTGTTCTCCGCGTGGGCGATGAAAACCGTGCCTGCGTCGCACGGCGCCGTCGTCAACGGCCTGCAGCCGCTGTTCGTCGCGCTGTATGCGGCATGGCTGTCGCACGAACGGCCGTCGAAGGCGTTCTGGGCCAGCGCGCTGGCCGGCAGCGCGCTCGTGATCGCGTTCGCGTTGCGCGACGGCGGCGGCACCGTGCAGGCGGGCGACGCGCTGATGCTCGTCGCGGTCGGCATCGGCGCGCTCGGCTATGCCGAAGGCGCGCGCCTCGCACGCCAGATCGGCGGCTGGCAGGTGATCTGCTGGGCGCTCGTCGTGTCCGCGCCGTTCCTCGTGCTGCCGGTCGGCTGGCTCGCATGGATGCAGCACGCCGCGCACCCCGGCCCGCTCGCGCTGCGCACGTGGCTCGCATTCGGCTATGTAACCCTCTTTTCGCAATTCATCGGCTTTTTCGCGTGGTATGCGGGGCTTGCGATGGGCGGCATCGCGCGCGTCGGCCAGGTGCAATTGCTGCAGATCTTCTTCACGATCGCCTTTTCCGCGCTGCTGTTCGGCGAGACGGTGACGTCGTCGACGTGGCTGTTCGCGGCCGCCGTGATCGCGACCGTCATGCTCGGGCGGCGCTCGTCGGTCGCCACGGCCCCGCGCCCCGCTCGCGCCGGTTGATGAGGTGCGCCATAATGTTCGTTTTGCCTGAACGGTTTTGCCTATCCAGCCGCGACGGCCCGATCGCGCTCCCGCATGCCCACCCGGCCGCGTCGACGCAATCCGCCTGACCGACCTTTCTTGACTGACCACGATATCCGAACGAGGAGACTATGAATCCGAGCGACCTGCATCCGCCGCACTGGCAGCTTTCCGAACGCGCACGCAAGCTGACGAGCTCGGCGATCCGCGAGATCCTGAAGATCACGGAACGCCCCGAGGTCATCTCGTTCGCCGGCGGCCTGCCCGCTCCCGCGACGTTCCCGGCCGAACGCATGCGCGCCGCGGCCGACCGCGTGCTGCGCGATTCGCCCGCCGCGGCACTCCAGTACAGCGCGACCGAAGGCTACCTGCCGCTGCGCGAATGGATCGCCGAACGCTACAGCGTGCGCGTGTCGCAAGTGCTGATCACGACCGGCTCGCAGCAGGCGCTCGACCTGCTCGGCAAGGCGCTGATCGATCCGGACAGCCCGATCCTCGTCGAAACGCCGACCTACCTCGGCGCGCTGCAGTCGTTCTCGCTGTACGAGCCGCGCTACGTGCAGGTGCCGACCGACGAGCAGGGCCTGCTGCCCGAAGGCCTCACGCCCGAACTGACGCAAGGCGCGCGCCTGCTGTACGCGCAGCCGAACTTCCAGAACCCGACCGGCCGCCGCCTGCCCGTCGAGCGCCGCCGCGCGCTCGCCGCGTTCGCGCAGTCGAGCCCGTTCCCGGTGCTGGAAGACGATCCGTACGGCGCGCTGAACTACCAGGGCGAGCCGCTGCCGACGATGCTGTCGATGGCGCCGGACCACGTCGTGCACCTCGGCACGTTCTCGAAGGTGCTCGCACCGGGCCTGCGGATCGGCTACATCATTGCCCCCGAAGAACTCCACTTCAAGCTCGTGCAGGCCAAGCAGGCCACCGACCTGCACACGCCGACGCTCACGCAGCGCATCGCGCACGAAGTCATCAAGGACGGCTTCCTCGACGAACACATCCCGACGATCCGCCAGCTGTACGGCGCGCAATGCGAGGCAATGCTCGCGTCGCTCGCGCGTCACATGCCGGAAGGCGTCACGTGGAACCGCCCGGACGGCGGAATGTTCATCTGGGTGAACCTGCCCGCGCAGATCGACAGCATGAAGCTGCTCGAAGCGGCGGTCGAGAACCACGTCGCGTTCGTGCCCGGCGCGCCGTTCTTCGCGAACGATCCGCAGCAGAACACGCTGCGCCTGTCGTTCGTGACGGTGCCGCCCGAAAAGATCGAGGAAGGCGTCGCGCGCCTCGGCAAGCTGCTGCGCGAGCGTCTCTGATCCCCTTTTTCCTGTCACGCACGACTCTCTACGAGGAATCGCACCCATGGCTAACGTCTACGACAAACTGAAGTCGCTCGGCATCGAGCTCCCGACCGCCGGCGCACCGGCCGCCGCCTACGTGATGAGCGCGCAAAGCGGCAACACGGTCTACCTGTCGGGCCACATCGCGAAGAAGGACGGCAAGGTCTGGGCCGGCAAGCTCGGCGCCGATCTGCAGACGGAAGACGGCAAGGCGGCCGCGCGCTCGATCGCGATCGACCTGCTCGCGACGCTGCACGCGCACACCGGCGACCTGAACAAGGTCACGCGCATCGTGAAGCTGATGAGCCTCGTGAACTCGACGCTCGAGTTCACCGAACAGCACATCGTCACGAACGGCGCGTCGGAGCTGATCGCGGAAGTGTTCGGCGATGCGGGCAAGCATGCGCGCTCGGCGTTCGGCGTCGCGCAGATTCCGCTCGGCGCATGCGTCGAGATCGAACTGATCGCCGAAGTTGCATAACGCAGGTCAAGCAGGTCACGCAACCGTCACGATGACCGGCCGCCGCGTCCGCTTCAAGCAGGTCGACGCCTTCACGTCGGTGCCGTTCAAGGGCAATGCGCTTGCCGTGGTATTCGACGCCGATTCGCTCGGCGACGACGACATGCTGGCGATCGCCCGCTGGACGAACCTGTCGGAAACGACGTTCGTATGCACGCCGACGGATCCGGAAGCCGACTACCGCGTCCGGATCTTCACGCCGGGCGGCGAGCTGCCGTTCGCCGGTCATCCGACACTCGGCACCGCGCATGCGTTCCTGGAAAGCGGCGCGCGGCCGCGCACGCCGGGCCGGCTGATCCAGCAATGCGGGGTCGGCCGGGTCGAACTGCGCGAACGGGCCGATGGCTGGGCATTTGCCGCACCGCCGGCACGGTTCACGCCGCTCGACCGCGCCGACTACCCGGCACTGGCAGCCGCATTGCGCAGCGATGCGATCGATCCGGATGCCGAACCGTGCGCGGTCGACAACGGCGCGCCGTGGCTCGTCGTGCGGTTGACGTCGGCCGACGCCTGCGTCGGCCTCGCCCCCGATCAGGCCGCATTAGAGGCAATCACCCACCGCTATGGCACGGACGGCCTTGCGGTCTACGCGCCGCACCCGGACGGCGGCCCCGCCACGTTCGAAATCCGCTGCCTGATGACGGGCGGCAGCTTCGGCGTCGGCGAGGATCCCGTCACCGGCAGCGCCAATGCGGCGCTGGCCGGCCTGCTGAGCCGCCAGCAACGCCGCCCCGGCCCTTCGTATACAGTGCGCCAGGGCACGGCAATCGGCCGCGACGGCCGCATCTTCGTCCACTATGGCGACGACGGCACGATCTGGATCGGCGGCCATGTCGTGACGGTCGTGGACGGCACGTTCCAGGCGCCCGCCTGACGTTTCGCGATGCGCGACGGTGCCGGCCGGGCCGGCACCCTACGATTCACCCGTCTATCGCAAAAGCGTTCCAGCCAGTAATATCGGGCCTAATCCGTCGCTTCGGCGGGTCTGTCCATGGTTGCGCATCCCGCGAACGAACAGACGCCGGTGCGCCCCAACCATAGCCGGCCATCCCGACGGGGGATGGCTCACGCGAGCAGGACGCCGCCCTTTTCGATGAGCTCCGCCCGGTCTAACCACACGCCGCCGAATCGGCCGCTGCGCGCGCCGCGCAAATCGCGCCGGCGTGCGCTGTTCGCGATCCCGCTGCTCGGGATGCTGGCGCTCGCGCTGCTGTGGGCCGTGATCATCGCGCGACTGTCGGTCGAAAAGGACAGCGCGTACAAGGAAGCGGCGGCATCCGCTGCGATCCTGTCGTCCGCGCTCGAACAGCATACGGTCAAGGCGATCCACCAGGTCGACCAGATCACCCGCTTCGTCAAGTTCGAGTTCGAGAAGTCGCCCGCGCATTTCAACCTTGCGAGCGCGGTCGAAAAAGGCGTCGTGCCGAGCGACACGCTGATCCAGGTTTCGCTCGTCAACGCGAAGGGCATCCTGTTCGCGAACACCGCCGAACTCCATCCGAAGCCGATCAACCTGTCCGACCGCGAGCACTTCAAGGTGCATCTCGCGAACAACGACGACCGCCTGTACATCAGCAAGCCGGTGCTCGGCCGCGTGTCGAGCCACTGGACGCTGCAGATGACGCGGCGCCTGAACAACCCGGACGGCAGCTTCGCGGGCATCGTCGTCGTGTCGGAAGACCCGAGCTACTTCACGAACGACTTCTACAACAATGCGGCGATCGGCAAGGAAGGCGTGATCGCCGTCGTGTCCGACACGGGCGCCGTGCTCGCGCGCCGCACCGGCTCGGTGAGCAACGCGCCGGGCGCGTTCTCCGCATCGGGCGTCTACCC
The DNA here is from genome assembly GCF_902498995.1 of Burkholderia anthina. Taxonomy (GTDB): domain Bacteria; phylum Pseudomonadota; class Gammaproteobacteria; order Burkholderiales; family Burkholderiaceae; genus Burkholderia; species Burkholderia anthina. The sequence continues at coordinate 447,260 of NZ_CABVLY010000001.1, read as the reverse complement.
GATCGCCGAGCGCGTGACGGGCACCATCATCGACCCGCTCGACGGCGTGACGCGCATCGTGTCGTACCGCCACCTCGACGGCTACCCGCTCGCGGTGATGGTCGGGCTGTCGCAGACCGAGGAATTCGCGGACTACTACCACACGCGCAACGTCTACCTGCTGATGACGAGCTTCATCACGCTCGCGATGCTCGCGTTCTTCGGCGTCGCGACGGGGCTGATCGGCAAGCTGCTCGGCCGCGAGCGCGAGATGACCCAGCTCGCCGAATACGACCTGCTCACCGGCCTCGCGAACCGCTACGCGACGCTGCGCGGGCTGCGCAACGACGTGTCGATGCCGGCGAGCCTGTCGCGGCTCGGCCTGCTGTTCATCGATCTCGACAACTTCAAGACCGTCAACGACACGCTCGGCCACAACGCCGGCGACATCGTGCTGCAGATGACCGCGTCGCGCCTGTCCGATGCGGTCGGCGACGAAGGCTCGCTCGCGCGGATCGGCGGCGACGAGTTCGTGGTCGTGATGAAGGGCGACGACGTCGAACGGCGCGCGGTGCGGCTCGCGGAAGCGATCATCCGCCTGTTCAGCGAACCGTTCGACGTGCGCGGCAGCTCGTTCGTACTGCATGCGAGCATCGGCATCGCGCTGCACACCGTCGCGAACGAAAGCGAAATCGACCTGCTGAAGAAGGCCGACCTCGCGATGTACAGCGCGAAGGACGCCGGCAAGAACTGCTATCAGTTCTACGCGCCGCACCTGTCGCACCGCGCGGATCACCTGATGCGCTGGGAACAGCAATTGCGCGTCGCGCTCGCCGAAGGGCAGCTGTTCCTCGCGTACCAGCCGAAGATCGACCTCACGCAGCGCACGATCACGGGCTTCGAGGCGCTCGCGCGCTGGGATCATCCGGAGCACGGCATCATCTCCGCGAACGAATTCATTTCGATCGCCGAATCGACCGGCCTGATCGTGCCGATCGGCGACTTCGTGATCCGCACCGCATGCGCGCAGATCGCGCGCTGGCGCGACGACGGCCACGACACGCTGACGCTCGCGGTCAACATCTCGCCCGTGCAGTTCTGGCGCGGCGACCTGATCGAGACGATCTCGCAAGCGCTGCTCGACACCGGCATCGACGCGAACCGGCTCGAGCTCGAGATCACCGAGACCGCGATGATGGAATATCCGGAACTCGTCTCCGAGAAGATCGTCGCGCTGAAGAAGCTCGGCATCCGGATCGCGCTCGACGATTTCGGCACCGGCTACTCGTCGCTGTCATACCTGCACCGCTTCTCCGTCGATACGCTGAAGGTCGACCGCTCGTTCGTGCAGGCGATCCCGAACGATCGCAGCGTGTGCGTGATGGTGTCGTCGATCGTGCATCTCGCGCGCTCGCTCGGCCTCACGGTCGTCGTCGAGGGCACCGAAACCGAGGAGCAGATCGCATGGCTGTCCGCGCTCGGCGAGATCGAAGCGCAGGGCTTCCTGTTTTCGCGGCCCGTACCGGCCGACGCGATTCCCGCGTTGATCGAACGCTTCGGCGTGCGCGGCGAGCAAGCGAACGTGATCGCACATCGCGCGGCCGGCAACGCCGGCGCGTAAGCACACCGCACACCACACGCGGCACGCACGGCACGCGTCTTGCCACATGCCGATCATTTCGGTTTCCGATCCGATCGTTTAGTTCATTAACTAGCGTTTTCGCGCATGGCAGTGTCACGATGCGCGGCGGACAATCGGGAGGGCCATCGTGTCGGCAGGCCGCCGGCATGCCCCTATGCGCGAGATCGGGCCCTGCGCCAACAGCACAATCATGACAACCGTCGAAGTCGAAGCGGCCGAACGTGTCGAACGGGCACAGGCATCCCTGTGGGCCTTGTTCAAGGTCGTCGCCGGCATTTCCGCGGTGTCGTGGGGCGGGTTGTCGATGATGGCGCAGCTCGAACGTCACTATGTCGACCGCTTGCAGCGCATCGAGCCGCAGTTGTTCGCCGATCTCGTCGCGCTCGCATGGCTCGTGCCAGGTCCGGTCGGATGCAACGTCGCGGTGCAGGTCGGCCAGACGCTGCACGGGCGCGCCGGCGCATGGATCGCCGGCATCGCGAGCGTGCTGCCGTTCTTCGTGCTGATGACGCTGTTCGCGATCTTCTATCGCACGCCGCTCGTGCGCTCGCTCGCCGCGCCGATGCTGATCAATCACTTCGGGATGGTGCTCGCCGCGCTGATCGGCGTCACGTGGCTCAAGCAGTTGCGCTCGCTCGCGCGCACGCGGCTCGAACAGCTGATCGCCGCGTTGTCGACGATTCTGCTCGCTTTCGCGCATAGTCCGGCCGCATTCGTCGGCATTCTCTGCGCTGCGTTTGCAGCAGGCTGGCTGACGGGGCCGCCGCAACACGACGCGATCGATTTCACGTTGTCCACGCGCGATCGCAACCTGCTCGTGCTGCTCGCCGTCCTCGTCGCGCTGTTCGCGCTGCCGCTGCCGGGCGATTACCAGATGGCGCTGCTGTGGCCGCGGCTCGCGGGCGCCGGCATGACGCTGTTCGGCGGCGGCTTTTCCGCACTGCCCGTGCTCAAGACGCTGTTCGTGTCGCCGGCGACCGGCATCTCCGATCACGATTTCACGCTCGCCTTCGCGTTGTCGCCGGTGTCGCCGGGGCCGCTGCTGAACGTCGTGCCGTTTCTCGGCTACCTGACCGACGGCTGGATCGGCGCGCTGTTCGCGACCGCCGCGCTGTTCATTCCGTCGGGTTGCCTCGTCGTGTTCGCGAAGAACCACCTGTTCCGGCTCAAGCGGCATTCGCGCTTCGAGCACGGGATGCGCCTGCTGCGCGCGGCGACGACGGGCTTTCTCGTGGTCGCCGTCGTGAAGATCCTGCATCGCGAACCGGCCGATCCCGTCTACTGGCTCACGGGCGCGTTCGCGACGCTGTGCTTCGCGCGCTTCAAGGTGCCCGTGTATGCCGTGTACGGCGTCGTCGCGATCGTGTGCGGCGTGTGGCTGTGGGCGGCCGCCCACTGACGGACAGCCGCGCTCGCGGCGGCGCCCGCCGGTTCGACTCCCCCGCCCTGCTCAGCCCGCCTGCATTGCGACGCGGCGTGCGACCCAGCGCGCGCGCAGCGCGTCGTACGCGAGGTTGAAGCAGAACGTGTAAGGCAGGAAGAACAGCACGAGGCCGAGGTCGAGCACCAACGCCTCGACGAGGCTCACGTTCAGCCACCACGCGGCAACCGGCACCACCATCGCGACAAGACCCAGTTCGAACGCGACCGCATGCGCGACCCGCATGCCAAGCGTGCGCGTCAGGCCCGCACGCCGTTCGAGGCGGTCGAACAGCGTGTTGAACGTCATGTTCCACACCATCGCGATCAGCGACACCATCACCGTCAGCACGCCGACGTGCGACACCGGCATGTCGAGCAGCCATGCGCCGATCGGCGCGCACAGCGCGATCGCCACGAGTTCGAACGTCAGCGCATGCACGAGGCGTTCCGTCACCGTTTTATTCACCTGTTTCATGATTCCCTCCGGTTCGTCTATTCAGTTCTTGTGGCCATTTTGATCGGTGAAACCATGCCAATCCAGTTTGATATCATCGGTTTTACCGATATAACGCTGTGAGGAGCGCCGCATGCGCCACGCCCCCGAAGCCCTGCTCGCGTTTGCCGAAGCCGCGCTGCTCGGCTCGTTCACGGCCGCCGCACGCAAGCTCGGCAAACGCCAGTCGACGATTTCCGAGGCGATCGCGAACTTCGAGATCGACCTCGGCGTGCAGTTGTTCGATCGCTCGACACGCACCCCGACGCTGACCGACGCCGGACGCGCGCTGTTGCCGCAGGTGCAGCGCGCGCTGGAGGCCGGCGCGGCAATCGACCGCATGGCGGCGCGGCTCGCGCAAGGCGAGGAAGCGCGGCTCACGCTCGTCGTGTCCGACACGTACCAGTCGAAGCGTTACGAGGAAACGTTGATGGCGCTCGAACAGCGCTTTCCGGCGCTCGAGCTCGAATGCCAGATCGCCGAGCACGAGGACGTGCTCGACCTGATCCAGCAGGGCCGTGCGCAGCTCGGGCTGATGGCCGCGCGCGCGGCCTACCCGCCCGATATCGGTGCGGCGACGGTGGCGGAGGAATCGGAGATCGGCCTGTTCGTCGGGCGCATGCACGCGCTGGCGCAATACGGCGATGCCGACGTGCCGCATGCGGCGCTGCGCGACGCGCGCGAGCTGCGGCTCAATACCTATGTGAAACCGGAGGATCGCAGCGCCGACGACCGGATCGTCGTCGGCACGCAGCGCTGGCTCGCGCCGAGCTATCTGATGCTGCTGGAGATGGCCGTGCTGGGGTTCGGCTGGGCCGAGCTGCCGCGCTGGATGGTGGAGCACTTCGCGCGCGATCGCCTGTGCGAGCTGCGCTCGCGCGGCTGGCCGCGCCGCGTGCGGGTGGATGCGGTATGGTCGCGCAACCGGCCGCTCGGGCCGGCCGGCTCGTGGCTGCTCGACGCGATGCTGGCCGCGTAGCGGCGCGGCACCGCGCGGGCAATTCGCGCCGGAGGGCGCCGCCGCAGGCTCAGAAGCCGCGCGACAGCACCGCCGCGCCGATCGTCACGACGCCCAGCACGAGATTGACGACGACGAGCAGGCGCACCGTGTTCACCGCGCGCGCGCCGTCCGGCCAGTTCTGCGCCTGCACCGCACGGCGGATGCGCGGGAACAGCGCGAAACGGATATGACCGAAGATCAGCATCATCACGACGCCGAGCCCGGCCATCGCATGCAGCGTCCACGTCGCGTGCGCGCCGCCGAACGCCATGAGCAGGAAGCCGCCGGACAGCAGGATCACGATCACCGAGCCGGACACCCAGTTGAAGAAGCGGCCGAACACGCCCTCGATCAGCGGCAGCCGCAGCTGCGGCGTCAGGTCGGACAGCGCCGGGCGCAGGCAGAAGTTCGCGAAAACCATCCCGCCCACCCACACGGCAACGGCCAGCAGATGAAGAAACAACGCGACGGAAACAGCGTGGGACATGGCGGCGATCCTGTGATGGGTTGAGTGCAACGAACAGCCGCGTCACGCGCGGTATCAAGCGACGTTCGACCGGCGCACCGCCGCTCGGTTCAGACCCCTGGCAGCATTTCACAATATTTTGCAAGTTCCGCGCGACGGCGCCACGCTCGCTTACCTGAATACGGCGTCGCCGCAAAAGGAAAGGCCGCCCACCCGCCGAAGCGGAGGTGCGGCCTTCGATGCCCGTCGAACCGGCGAGCGGATCGCGCGTCAGCCGAGCATCGGACGCAGCTCGTTGATGACCTTGAGCTTCGTGTCCGGCGCGCGGCCCTTGCGTGCTCGCTTGCCGATGTGCGGCGCGAGCCCCGCGTACGACAGCGTATCGTCCTGCGCCTTGCCGCCGCGGCCGGTGCCGATCAGCACGACGCCGGCCGGATCGATCGCGAGCGCCTGCACGAGCGTTTCCTTGTCCTCGAGCGCCATCAGGATCACGCCGCGGCCGCCGCCGGACAGCGTCTTCATTTCGTCCATCCCGAACACCAGCAGGCGGCCGCCGCTCGACAGGCACGCAACCTGCGTCGCGTTCGGCAGCACCGGCATCGGCGCGAGCGGCACCGCGCCCGCATCGATCGTCATGAACGCCTTGCCGGCCTTCACGCGGCTCACCATGTCGCCGACCTTCGCGACGAAGCCGAAACCATTGCTCGACGCGAGCAGCAGTTGCTGGTCGGCCGGCGCCGCGTAGTAGTGCATCAGGTGCGAACCCGATTCGAGCTCGATCAGCGACGTGACCGGCACGCCGTCGCCACGCCCGCCCGGCAGCACCGACACGTCGACCGAGTACACGCGGCCGCTGCTGCCCCACGCGATCAGGCGATCGGGCGTGCGGCACTGGAACGCCGCGTACAGGTGGTCGCCGGCCTTGAACGTGAAACCGGCCGGATCGAGCCCGTGGCCCTTCAGCGCACGCACCCAGCCCTTCTGCGACACGACGACCGTCACCGGCTCGTCGACCACCTTCGCCTCGAACGTCGCGCGCTTTTCCTGCTGGATCAGCGTGCGCCGATCGTCGCCATACTGCTTCGCGTCGGCCTCGATCTCCTTGATCATCAGCCGCTTCATCGCGCTTTCGTTCGCGAGCAACTCCTCGAGCTTCGCCTTCTCGTCGCGCAGCGCCTCGAGTTCCTTCTCGATCTTGATCTTCTCGAGCCGCGCGAGCTGGCGCAGGCGGATTTCGAGAATGTCCTCGGCCTGCCGCTCGCTGAGGCCGAACGCGCTCATCAGCGCGGCCTTCGGCTCGTCCGATTCGCGGATGATGCGGATCACCTCGTCGATGTTCAGGAAGACGATCATCCGCCCTTCGAGGATGTGGATGCGGTCGTCGACCTTCGCGAGACGGTGGCGGCAACGGCGCGTCATCGTCAGCTGGCGGAACTTCACCCATTCGTCGAGGATCGTCAACAGGCCCTTCTGGCCCGGCCGGCCGTCGGCGCCGATCATCACGAGGTTCAGCGTCGCGTTCGATTCGAGGCTCGTGTACGCGAGCAGCGTGTTCACGAATTCCGTCTGGTCGATCGTGCGCGACTTCGGCTCGAACACGAGCCGCACCGCCGCTTCCTTGCCCGACTCGTCGCGCACCGCGTCGAGCAGGTCGAGCATCGCCTTCTTCGTGTTCAGCTGTTCGGGCGTGAGCGTCTTCTTGCCGAGCTTGAGCTTCGGGTTGGTCAGCTCCTCGATTTCCTCGAGCACCTTCTGGCCCGACGTGTTCGGCGGCAATTCGGTGACGACGAGCTGCCACTGGCCGCGCGCGAGATCCTCGATCTTCCATTTCGCGCGCACCTTCAGGCTGCCGCGGCCGGATTCGTATGCCGCCGAGATTTCGGCGTCGCTCGAGATGATCTGGCCGCCGCCCGGGAAATCCGGGCCGGGAATCAGGCTCATCAGCTCCGCGTGCGTGAGCTTCGGATTGCGGATCAATGCGACTGCCGCCGCCGCGACTTCGCGCAGGTTGTGCGACGGGATTTCCGTCGCGAGACCGACCGCGATGCCCGACGCGCCGTTCAGCAGCACGAACGGCATGCGGCCCGGCAGCGTCTTCGGCTCCTCGAACGAGCCGTCGTAGTTCGGCATGAAATCGACCGTGCCCTGGTCGATCTCGTCGAGCAGCAGTTTCGAAATCGGCGTGAGCCGCGCTTCGGTGTATCGCATCGCCGCCGCGCCGTCGCCGTCGCGCGAGCCGAAGTTGCCCTGCCCGTCGATCAGCGGGTAACGCAGCGAGAAGTCCTGCGCGAGACGCACGAGCGCGTCGTACGCCGACTGGTCGCCGTGCGGGTGGTATTTACCGAGCACGTCGCCGACCACGCGCGCCGATTTCACCGGCTTCGCGTCCGGGCCGAGACCCATTTCGTTCATCGCGAACAGGATCCGGCGCTGCACCGGCTTCTGGCCGTCGCACACGTCGGGCAGCGCGCGACTCTTCACGACGCTGACCGCGTAGCTGAGATACGCCTGCTCCGCGTAGTTGCCGAGCGTCAGCGCATCGGCGTCCGGTGCGTCGGACCCGGCGAAGAGATCGGAAGTATTGTCGTCCATCTGAATTCCGTATTCGTAAGTGGCGTGAGGCCGGGCCGGGCGTCATGCCCGGCCGCGCGGATGCGTCGCTTAAATATCCGCTTCGACGTCGTTGCCCTTTTCCTCGAGCCAGCCGCGCCGCGCGGCTGCCTCGCCCTTGCCCATCAGCATCGTCATGCGCGCGACGGTCGCCTCGTAGTCGAGCTCGCCGAGCTTCACCGGCATCAGGCGGCGCGTATCGGGGTTCATCGTCGTGTCCCACAGCTGCTCGGCGCTCATTTCGCCGAGACCCTTGAAGCGGCTGATGCTCCATTGCGTGTCGCGCACGCCGTCCTTGCGCAGCTTGTCGAGCGTCGCTTCGAGTTCGCCGTCATCGAGGGCATAGAGCTTCTGCGCGGGCTTCTTGCCGCGAGCGGGCGCATCGACGCGGAACAGCGGCGGCCGCGCGACGTGCACGTGTCCGCGCTCGATCAGCTGCGGGAAATGCTTGAAGAACAGCGTGAGCAGCAGCACCTGGATGTGCGAACCGTCGACGTCCGCGTCCGACAGGATGCAGATCTTGCCGTAGCGCAGGTTCGACAGGTCGACGGTGTCGTCGGGGCTGTGCGGATCGACACCGATCGCAACCGAGATGTCGTGCACCTCGTTGTTCGCGAACAGACGATCGCGCTCGGTTTCCCACGTGTTCAGCACCTTGCCGCGCAGCGGCAGGATCGCCTGATATTCCTTGTCGCGGCCCATCTTCGCGGAACCGCCCGCCGAGTCGCCCTCGACGAGGAACAGTTCGTTGCGCGCGATATCTTCCGTCTCGCAGTCGGTCAGCTTGCCCGGCAGCACCGCGACGCCCGAGCTCTTGCGCTTCTCGACCTTCTGGCCCGCACGCGTGCGCGCCTGCGCCTGCTTGATCACGAGCTCCGCGAGCTTCTTGCCGTGCTCGACGTGCTGGTTCAGCCACAGTTCGAGCGCGGGACGCGAGAACGACGACACGAGCTTCACCGCGTCGCGGCTGTTCAGGCGCTCCTTGATCTGCCCCTGGAACTGCGGATCGAGCACCTTCGCGGACAGCACGAACGACACGCGCGCGAACACGTCTTCCGCGAGCAGCTTCACGCCCTTCGGCTGCAGGTTGTGCAGTTCGACGAAGCTTTTCACCGCCTGGTAGAGACCGTCGCGCAGGCCCGATTCGTGCGTGCCGCCGGCCGGCGTCGGAATCAGGTTCACGTACGACTCGCGCACGAGCGAGCCTTCCTCGCTCCATGCGACGACCCACGATGCACCCTCGCCCTCGGCGAACGTGTCGTCGGCCGAACGCGCATCGGCGAAGCGCTCGCCTTCGAACAGCGGGATCAGCAGCTCGCTGCCGTTCATCTCGTCGAGCAGGTAGCCGCGCAGGCCGTCCTCGTACTTCCACGCCTGGCGCTCGCCGGTCTTCTCGTTGACGAGCACGACCTCGACGCCCGGCAGCAGCACGGCCTTCGAGCGCAGCAGGCGCTGCAGCTCGCCGAGCGGCAGGTTCGGCGAATCGAAGTACTTCGGATTCGGCCACACCTGCACGCGCGTGCCGGATTTCTTCTCGCCGCGGCCCGCGCCTTGCGTCGCGAGCGGCTTGACGACATCGCCGTCGGCGAAACCGAGCTCGGCGATCTTGCCGTCGCGCCAGACCGTCACGTCGAGGCGCGTCGCGAGCGCGTTCGTCACCGACACGCCGACGCCGTGCAGGCCGCCCGAGAACGTGTACGCGCCGCCGGCGGCCTTGTCGAACTTGCCGCCTGCGTGCAGGCGCGTGAACACGATCTCGACGACCGGCACGCCTTCCTCGGGATGCAGGCCGAACGGGATGCCGCGGCCGTCGTCCTCGACCGACACCGACTGATCGGCGTGCAGCGTGACCGTGATCTGCTTGCCGTAGCCGCCGAGTGCCTCGTCGGACGCGTTGTCGATGACTTCCTGAATGATGTGCAGCGGATTTTCGGTACGGGTGTACATGCCGGGCCGCTGCTTGACCGGCTCGAGGCCCTTGAGCACCTTGATCGATGCTTCGCTATAGGCCGCGCTGGGCTTCTTCGTTGACATAGGCGCTGAATTTCGTCGTTCATCGGGACGTTTTCCACATCTCGTGTGGATAACGTCGTGGACAAAGCGTTGAGTTCCGTAAAAAAGCGAATCGAAACAACGGTGTGCTTGGACTGCTCCGAAAGCGGGCGCGCGGCATGCGCTGCGCGGCCCGGGACGCGCGGTATTTTACTGGTTCCGCGTGGCACGCCACCGCAAGATCGTCACACCGCGCCACCGGCCGGCCGCCGCGCGTGCGGCACCGGCCCGGCCGGCCCGCGTGCCGTGCGTCAAACCGGCTTGCGTTTCGCTTCGAGCGTCTCCCACCGCTCGAGCGCGGCGAGCAGTTCGTCGTCGATCGCCGCGAACCGTTCGGTCAGGCGCGTGCCCTCCTGCGGATCCTTCGCGAAGATCGAGCCGTCCTCGAGCTGCGCGTTGATCGTCTTCTGTTCCTCCTCGAGCGCGGCGATCTTCTCCGGCAGCGCATCGAGTTCGCGCTGCTCGTTGAACGACAGCTTCACCGAGCGCTGCGCGTTGCGGCCCGCCGCGCTTTTCGCCGCGTCTTCCTTGGCCGGCGCCGCGTCCTTCACGGCGCGCTTCGCCGCTTCCTGCTGCGCGAGCTGCTGCGACCGCTCGCTCTGGATCTGCCAGTCGGTGAAGCCGCCAACGTACTCGCGCCACTTGCCGTCGCCTTCGGCCGCGATCACCGACGTCACGACGTTGTCGAGGAATGCGCGGTCGTGGCTGACGAGCAGCACCGTGCCGTCGTAGTCGGCCAGCAGCTCTTCGAGCAGTTCGAGCGTCGGGATGTCGAGGTCGTTGGTCGGTTCGTCGAGCACCAGCACGTTGGCCGGGCGCGCGAACAGACGCGCGAGCAGCAGCCGGTTGCGCTCGCCGCCCGACAGCGACTTCACCGGCGAACGCGCGCGTTCCGGCGCGAACAGGAAGTCGCCGAGATAGCTCATCACGTGCTTGCGCACGCCGCCGATCTCGACCCATTCGCTGCCCGGGCTGATCGTGTCGGCCAGGCTCTTGTCCTGGTCGAGCTGCGCGCGCATCTGGTCGAAGTACGCGACCTGCAGGTTCGTGCCGGTGCGCACCGTGCCCGCGTCGGGCTTCAGTTCACCGAGGATCAGCTTGAGCAGCGTCGTCTTGCCGGCGCCGTTCGGGCCGACGAAACCGATCTTGTCGCCGCGCATGACCGTCGTCGAGAAAGTGTCGACCACCGTGCGATCGCCGTAGCGTTTCGTCACGTCGGTCAGCTCCGCGACGATCTTGCCCGACTTCTCGCCCTGCGCGACGTCGAGCTTCACGTTGCCTTGCGCGTTGCGGCGCTCCGCGCGATCGTTGCGCATCTGCACGAGCCGCGCGATGCGCCCGACGCTGCGCGTGCGGCGCGCCTCGACGCCCTTGCGAATCCACACTTCTTCCTGCGCGAGCAGCTTGTCGAACTTCTCGTTTTCCACGCGCTCGACTTCCAGCTGCTGCGCCTTGCGCGTCTGGTACGCCGAGAAATTGCCCGGATACGACAGCAGACCGCCGCGATCGAGGTCGACGATGCGCGTCGCGACGCGGTCGAGGAACGCGCGATCGTGCGTGATAAACAGCAGGCCCGCGCGCTGCGCGACCAGCAGCTCTTCCAGCCAGCGGATGCCGTCGAAGTCGAGGTGGTTGGTCGGTTCGTCGAGCAGCAGCACGTCCGGCTGCAGCACCAGCGCGCGCGCCAGCGCGACACGCTTCTGCATCCCGCCCGACAATGAGTCGACCTGTGCATCGCCGTCCGTCAGGCCGATCTGCGCGAGCGTCATCGACACGCGCGTGCGCCAGTTCCATGCATCGTGCGTATCGAGCGACGACTGCAGCGCGTTCATTCGCGCGAGCAGCGCGTCGTGCTCCGCGCCTTCCGGCGTCTCCGCAAGACGATGCGCGATCGAATCGTATTCTTCGAGGACTTCGCGCGTGTGCGTGAGCCCTGACGCCACCGCGTCGAACACCGTCGCGCCGGGTTCGAATTCGGGCTCCTGCGGCACGTAGACGGTCACGAGATCCTGCTGACGCGTGATCAATCCGTCATCGGGCTTCGCGAGCCCGGCGACGATCTTCAGCAGCGACGACTTGCCCGCGCCGTTGCGACCGATCAGGCCGACGCGCTCGCCGGCCTCCAGCGAGAAGTCCGCGTGGTCCAGCAACGCGACGTGACCGAACGCGAGTTGCGCGCCGGTAATGGAATAAAGCGACATGGGGAGACGGCGAAGAGAGAAATCGGAAGCGCCCATTGTACCGGTGGCGGACGCCCGCGCCGGGATGGCCGAACGGACTAGGCCGATGCGCGCTTCTATTTTGTGCTGTGGGTGCGTGACGGCGTGTGCCCGACGGACGGGGCCGCATGCGACGCCTCAGTGTTGCGCGAGGCCTGCGGTGGACATCCGGCCGCAATTCCCGGCCGGGCGTCCGCATGCGGGCGGTGCGTTTACTGCACGTTGACCGTGATCGTCGAGCTCATTTCGGGGCCGTACGAACGGTGTGCGCCGTCGCCGAATTGCAGTGTCAGCGTGTGCTGGCCGGGCGGCAGCTTCAAGTCGGTTTCGGTCTGGCCCTTGCCGAAGTGCAGCGAATGGTCGGTGGCCGGGATCACGTCGCCCTTCGGCACCGGCTTGCCGTCGATCAGCAGGTGATGGTGGCCCGTGTCCGGCGTCATGTCGCCGGCCGGCTTGAGGTCCATCCCCTCGAGGCCGAACTTCACGTGCACCGGGCTCGATACCGTCGCGCCGTCCTTCGGCTCGACGAAGAACACGCGCGCCTCGGCACGCGCGAGCGTCGACATGGCCAATGCCGCGACACAAATCGCGCCCGCGATCCATTTCTTGTTGAGCATCGTTTCCTCCTTCAGATTGAAAGGCTCACGAAGCATACACTGCGTGCCCGACCCGCGCGACGACGGCGGTTGTTCGCGATGCGTACGTTTAAAACGACGTTGCCGAGGCGTTCGGCGAAATTCCGGTACCATTGCGCCTTTCGTCCGCCGGCCGTGCCGCGAACGGCATCACCGACTTTCATCATCCCGAGCGCTACATGAGCGAAGTAACCGAATACCAGAGCTGGGTCTGCCTGATTTGCGGGTGGGTCTACAACGAAGCGGAAGGTCTGCCCGACGAAGGCATCCCCGCCGGCACCCGTTTCGCCGACATTCCCGCCGACTGGCGCTGCCCGCTGTGCGACGTGGGCAAGGAAGATTTCGTCGTCGTCGATTTCTGATTCGCGATTCCCGACCACGCTTGAACGCGCGAACCGCGCATCGGCACGCATTCCGTCCGCCGATGCGCCGCGCGTTTGCTATACTTTGCGCGCTGTCCACACCGCCGTCCCGTTCGCGTCTTCAGCACGCGATACCGCGGACATGGCTCTCCCCGTAGTTCAATGGATAGAACAAGCGCCTCCTAAGCGCTAGATACAGGTTCGATTCCTGTCGGGGGGACCATCTAAGTTCCCAACACTTCCCAAGTTCGCCCAAAAAATCGCGCACAGCCTTGTGCTGCCTAAGCTTTTGCTGCCATCATTGCCCAAGGTTGCCCAGTACAAGCCAAGTACATTGGGGGTATCGGTGAGGATATACCCCGAAGCACTCGGAGTCGATACCCCCACGCCAAATGCCAAAGCGAACTGACCCACTAACCGAGTTGCAAGTACGCCGCGCAAAGGGCGCCGAACAGCCATACCGCTTAGCTGACGGCAAAGGGCTCTACTTGCAGGTCATGCCGAACGGCTCCCGGTACTGGCGCATGAAGTATCGGTTCGACGGAAAGGAAAAGCTCGCGTCGTTCGGCGTCTATCCAGAGGTGACACTCGCTGAGGCTCGACAAGCCTGTCTCAATGCGCGGAAGCAACTGGCCGCCGGCACCGATCCGATCGAACAGAAGCGGGAGGTCAAACGCACACGTGCGATCGAAGCAGCATCGACGTTTGAGGCTGTCGCGCGCGAGTGGTTTGCGGCCCAGAAGGATGGTTGGACCGAAGTCTATGCGGGCAAAGTGATCAACTCGCTTGAGGTCGACGTTTTCCCCCGAATTGGCCACCGTCCAATCCGAGACATCGAGGCACCCGACATGCTCGAGATCCTCCGAGCCGTCGAATCTCGCGGCGTGCGAGAGACAGCAAAGCGCATCCTCCAGCGCTCGCGGGCCGTGTTCCAGTACGGAATCATGACCGGGCGATGCCCTCGGAATCCAGCCGCGGACATCGACGCCGAGACTGTTCTCAAGAAAGGCGCAGGTGTCCAACACATGGCACGGGTCAAACCCGTCGAAATCCCCCAACTCATGCGGGACATCGCAGCCTACCAAGGTGACCTCGTCACGCGACTGGCACTTCGCTTCATGGCCCTGACGTTCACTCGAACAACTGAGATGATCAACGCCGAGTGGGACGAATTCGACGAGCGCGCCGCCGAATGGCGGATTCCCGCGGAGCGAATGAAGATGCGCGACCCGCACATTGTCCCGCTCTCGCGCCAAGCGCTCGACACATTGGCCGCGCTGCGTGAACTGAACGGCGCCCATCGGCACGTTTTCTATAGTACCCAGGGCCGAAGCCACATCTCGAACAACACGATGCTCTATGCGCTCTACCGCATGGGCTACAAGTCGCGAATGACCGGCCACGGGTTCCGCGGGTTGGCCGCGACTGTGCTACGCGAACTCGGTTATGGCCGCGATGTTGTCGATCGGCAGCTTGCCCATGCTGAACGCAATCAGGTCACCGCAGCATACGTGCATGCCGAGTTCTTACCCGAGCGCCGGAAGATGATGCAACATTGGGCAGATCACCTCGATGCACTGCAGGCTGGTGCTCCGGTGATCCCGATCAACGCCGCGCGGCAAACGATCACGAACAGAACCTAGCGATATCCCGGCGGGATATATACGGCGACGCCCGACGGATAGACGGGGCCTAAGTAACTAAGGGAACTTCGCCTGAAGAATAGCGACATCAGCCGCCAGCGGCCTAAGATCCTGCTGAATTGTTGCCCAAACTTTAGCGGGATCAACAGCGAAGTAGCGATGAGCCAACAGATCACGCATTCGTTTGGCGTACTTTAGAGCAGTAGCCAAGGTCGCTGGACATTGCGCAATCTCACTCTGGCACCCAGTCAGTAATGAACTGGCGGCTTCCCCGATTATTACAAATCGATAGCAACATGCCGCCACCAACCCGTCAGAAGCAACAAAAGCCTGCTCGTCGCGTCCGTTCACTTCGCTCAAGATAGCCTGTACCGAGCGAAGTATGTCTTCGCAGCGCTCGCGGGGCGTTGGCACGACTAGACCTTCTGGGCAATGCTCAGAATACGGTCGCGATCACTCCCCTTTAACCCACCTTCCGTGAGTATTGTTACCCGAGCATGCAGTTCGTCAGTCAACGCATCCTCCATCTTGAACACGTCGAAATACGATACCTGCCCTTCCGGCTGCACTAGCAAGACCACTTCGGCCTCGCCCACTACCTCGGGAATGTAGCGTGGATTTTGGACATGAAAGCGCGCCAAGACCCCGTTGATCGCGGTCTTGTGGTCGCGAACATAATCGATTGGCTTCATGGCTCGGCGCTCCACTACCTGTCCCGCGGCACTGCAGCTTGACAGGCGCATTTTTTTTACTACGAAAATTACGACTTCACTCTATCCCGCTGATTCCAGCATGTCCATAGCAGATAACGACAAAATGTGACCGGATCTTGGCGTGTCGCGTCTCCACCACTACCGAAAATGCAGCAAGTTTTGCACCATTCCCCAGTCGGCGGCCCTCAGAGCGTTGCTCCCTTTGCGAAAGGCAGAAAAAGCGCTCGATCCGTTGCATCCGCGAAACGCCCACTTGCAAAAATAAATCAGTGACAGAATATCTGTCCGCCCCTGATCAGCGCTGCGTACCCGCACGAGGCGTCTAGACTGTGCCAACGATCGGTCGTTCAAAATTGAAGCGTGGAGACAAGTATGAGCGAAGAGAATCTCGACCCAGTGGGAACCAAAGCGCTTGCCGAAGCCGCCAAGATCGTCACCGAAAAGACCGTGACCGGCATTGGCGCCTTTCTAAACAAGGTTTGCATGCCGGCAGCCGAGGAGTTTGGACTCCTGCTCCAAGACAAAGTCCGGAGCTGGCGTGCGTCCAATGCCGTGGCCATTCTCGAGAGGAGCCGAGCCCACCTCGAGCGGAATGAACAAGCCGGCGAGATTCATGTACATCCCCGCATCGCAGGTAAGATCATCGACAAAAGCTCGTGGGTAGACGCTGAGAATCTGCAGGAGATGTGGTCTGGACTTTTCGTTAGTTCGTGCTCCCCCACTGGCACAGATGACAGCAACCTTATTTTCATCACACTACTTGATCAATTGACGGCAAGCGAAGCAACGCTTATCGAATTTCTCTGTAAGGACACTCGGATATGCACGTCCGAGCATCGCTTGGTACTTGCCGAAACTCAAGTAATTGTTCCGCTCGAAGGTCTGCGCAAAGTCACGAGCATCGATAGCGCCAGCGAGCTTGACATAGCAATCGACCATCTTCGTGAGGTTGGCCTTCTTCAAATGGAAAGTGGATTTAATCTGAATAGCAGTCCAACCCCAGTCGCGATCCTCACGCCCAGTGCACTCTGCCTAAATCTCTTTGCTCGGACTCAAGGATGGACGAGCGACCCATACGATTTCTACGAAAAAGGTTCGCCTGTAGGCGTTCGCGAGATCGCGCCCGTAGCACCAAGCACTTCACACCCAAGCGGGTATCACGACGCGTTCTAACTCTAGTCTTGCGGAAACGCCTGTTCCACCGCGTGCCCCAAACTTGGCTCCGGCAACTGCGGATCATTTCAATGTCACAAATCGGACGGTAGACCGCCCTTCTTACTGCAACTGCCGCGGCTGGGTGGGCTGCTCAGCCCGCTCAATGAACGCCTGCTCCACCAACTGGGGAACAGTACGGAACGCGTTATAGAGATGGGGGCGAACCGACTTTCCACCAAGCCGCTGATCGTCAGTCGCATGAGCAAGCCTCTGGTTCGTGAACTCGATGACCGTGGTCCATGCCTGCTCCGCCCGTGATGGGTTTGCTATCGAAGCCAGTGCCTGTGCTCTTGTCAAACGACTTAGCGGCTGCCCATTGACGTCGACGTAATGCTCGATGCCAATGTCTCCGTCAAGACGACGATCTTTGGTAGAAACTAGGAGTCCACGATCGCGCTTGCTGGCCGTGAGCCCCAGGAACTCGAGCAACACCCTGCATTGAAGTGCTGCTATCGAGATTACAGGCTGGGTGTAGCCACCTAATACGGTGAACAAGACTCGTTGGGGTGGCACGGCCGAACGGAATACCTCAATGTAGTCCAACGACGTGTACTTCTTCTCCAACTCCAGCGCCTGTCGGGCTGCATCGATACGAACCAGCATATGCGGAATCACGTTCACACGCATATGGAATAGCTGCAGCGAATCCGGTTGATATGCCTGCTTTTGCTTGAGGGTACTCACGGCATTTCCAGACGTTTGTCCGCCAGTCAGCATGACGCGGGGATGGTCCCTCGTGGCATGCCAATATCGCCCGCCGAATGGATTGATGGCGGACCATTCCTAGTCGGATTTCAGCGGCTTGGGTGGGCAGTTACGAGAACACATCAAAGCTGGCTGATGACCTTGGCCTTGATAGTTTCGTATTCGGAATCGCTGATGAGCCCTTGATCGAGCATGGCCTTGGCCTTCTGTAGCCGCTCCGTCGGACTTTCACCGGCCACGGCTGCAGAGTCACCGAAACTGCCCTGAAACCCGCCGGATTTGGCACGCATCTCCTCAAGCTCACGCTGCCGGCGCTTTTCACGCCAAGCCTGCTCCTGCGCCTGGCAGATACGGTAGATTGCTTGCGCCTCTGCTTTGCGCAAGCCGGAGAACTGGAACCCACGGAGAGCGCCACCACTTGCCAAGTCAGGTTGAGTCAGTGCGGTAACGGTCAGAGTGCTGCCAAAGATACCGGCCTTGATATGGGCCGTCTTGATGTCCTGCCAGCGAAGGTCAACGGGCGAAAAACCTCCCAACAGGCCGCGTGTCATCCCGATTAGCCGACCGGACGTCGCTGCCACAAGCGCGCGTCGATGCAAAAGCGCAAACAATCGGCGCTGCACCGTGCTCTCCTGAACGGCCTCCCCGGTAACGAGCATCGAGTCCAAATACGACCATGCTTTCGGCATCTCGGCGGCAAGGCCAGTTGAGTTGTTGTCTGCCATCGCATTCCCCGTCAATTGTGATTGTGTTGTCGCAGTCATCGCGCTGCGGTTCGGAAAATCCTAGCAGATTTGAACGACAACGCTGCGCGGAATACTTAGGCTATCCCGGCAGCTGGCGCTGCGACTGACCGCAGCCGCAGAAGCAGTAATCCCCAAACGCAACGCCCCTAGTCGCGGACGGGCAACTCAAAAAACATGATCCTGTCGGTTCTCGGCTCAGCCGGCTTTGTATGCGGCATTTCCTCGATCGTTAGAGATTCAACAACATCGTTTCCAAGCAACGCCGTCAAGACCGCCACAACATAGTCGCTATACAAGCCGGCGACCTCGACCACCTCTTGCATTACCAGTCCGAATGCTTTGCCTGGGTTCGCCTCATCTGTAATGGTGGCCAACCGATTTATTGCCGCCAGCTCCGACACGAAGATCAGGTTGTGACCGTGATTCTGCGACATATAGGCCACCATCTCGTCGTCCCCAAGGGGCAATGCCTCCAAGTCATCGATAGAAAGCTGGGCGGAGTAGTGGAAGGCGAAGCCGTTCCGGAGCTTATGAATCATGGAGCCTTTGGCCAGCCGCTTGCCCAATTCGCCAACGGCACTCCTCCCCTCTGCGGTTAGCGAATCGACAACCAATGGGTTAATTTCGCTCTGAAGTTTGGCCCAGCCTTCGTGGATCTTCCCTGCGAGCAGCTTCACGGTAAGCAGCGCAAGCGAGAGGGTGGCGCGCCTTTCCGCTTCGTCCGCGTCGTTTGGCATTCTTGCAATCAGAAGCAGCCGAACAAGCCAATTCAGTTCGTTGGTGAAAAGCCCCACACGTAAGAAAGCCGAAGCTCGCTCTTTAGGAAGCGATCGGAGTACCTCGAGTGGCAACTTGACCTTGTGTATGCGCACTTCCTCCATGCCTAGATCTCCACGAAATGATGTTGAGCTAATGCATTCAGTCTGCCATGCCCCCCGCTAGCCATCCCTCACGTCTGCTTCCTCCGCCAAACCGTTATTGCCGGAGCCGGTAGTTGCGATCACGGCACGCGATATCCCAATGGATCGGCCAAGTATGCGTGCATCTGATCGTTCGACCAAACAGTGCATCTCGGAGACAAGCGGATTGGCCGAGGCGCCTTTCCGGCTCGGCACAACTTCCGCCATGTCTCACGTGATACGCCAACGAAGGGTTCGATTTGCTTCCACCTTGAGTGACCGACGAACGGCAATGCACCGACGTGCTTATGCATTGCGCACCTCCACTTCGGCCAACGCCTCGCGCCCATAGACCCGCTCCACCCACGTCCCGCGTCCATCCCCGTGGCCAAGCCATGTCGACACGCCGGCGGCCGCCTCCCGACGCGAGACACCGGCTGCCTTCTGCCTCTCTAGGTGCTCGGTCGCGTACGCGTATCGGAGGCTATGCGGTGCGCGCTCATCTGTCATACCGACCTTTCGTACGACATAGTGGTAACGCTCCATCGCCCGCTTCAGATCCGGCTTGCGTACCAGCTTCCCGCCGTACTCGTTCGACAGCCTGATCGCACGCTCCACCAACTCGGCGGCGCGCTGCCGATCCAGCGGTGGGCTTCGACGCGTCTTACCTCCCTTCGTCCCGTGAATGATGGTCACGAAGCCATCCCCGATTGAGTTCGAAAGCGCGCGCCGCCATTCGGCCAGCGACTTGATGCATTGAACCGCCTCCCTGCCCCGCAACCCAAGTTCGAGCTGCAGCTCGAGCACAATCGCGACGCCGGGATCGATCGCAGTAACAGCAGCACGATACGGTTCCAGCTCGTCGCGCGTCATCGGCCGCTTCGTGCCGGCCCGACTTGCGCCCGATAGCCCGAGCGCCGCATTGCTCATCTTGTCGGCAAACGGCCGGCGACCGATCCCTTCGAGCGCCGTTCGGATGTGCGTCATATTGTTGATTGCCGTCCGCTTCGAACGCCCGCGCGCCAACATGTCGCCCGACCATGCGAACAGATGCTTCTCCTTGAGCTGGCCAGTTGTGTGAACCTGAAAGCCCAGGTCCCACAGAAACCGAGCAAAACGCGCGAGCGACTTCTCCCGACCTTTGGAGGTCGAGTTTGCCTGTTTGCCACGCGCCCCGCGCGCAGCACGGCACAGGTCTGCCGTGAGAGATTTGTGCGACATGCGTACCCCGCATCCATGACGTGAGGCTCGACCCCCAGTTGCCTCCCTATCCGCTGGACGGAGCCGCTCAAACGCAGCTGGGAGACAACAAACGGGGGCACGAGCCTCGGCCTGGTGAGATTGGGAGCGTTCTACGCCAGCAAGCCGGCGCAGCCCGGCGCGCATCAACCCGATGAGGGTCAGCACGCGGCGGGAGGACGCTTCCCCCGTTTGATCCGTGTTTTGGCTTTGCGACCGATCGGGGGCGCCAATGCCCCGACCGCGCGAATTGATGCGTGCCGAGCGAGTCGACACGAGATTCCATACGCCAAGGCCAAGCACGCCGCCAATCATCACGAGGACGATTGAGACGGACGCAGCAAGGCACGGCGTTAGCGCTGGGGGGCGCACGTCACGGATTGATTGCCGCGGGAGCGGCATACGGGGATTGCACATCGCGCCTTTCGCAGGAAGCAAAAGGCGATGGAGGGCTTCACCTAGCGGCGAAACAGTCACGAGTCCATCAGGAAACGATGGACGGATTTTGGGCGTGGGCCCTACTCAGTGAATTCGGTGATCAAGTCACCGTGCCCGCATAGCGAGCTTTCCAAACAATTGCCGATTAGTTTCGGCGCACTTCAGTCGATGCCCTTAACCCGGGCTAGGTGTGAAGCTAGATTAGCGATGCTCGTACCGGTTGGCAACAGGTTTTCAGCGCGCCCTGTCCGGCGACGAAGAGTGGCGGTCACACCTACAGAGTGACGCACGCATTCTGTCGTGACGGCGTTCGGTTTGCGTGCGATATCGCAAAGTGATGCTCCGCTAGGGTAGGAAAAACGTGATGTTGTCGTGCCGCGACAACCGAAACTAGATGTCAGATGCGCAAGTCAAGACCTGATCTCTCAGTCACCGCCAGATCAGGCCTGAGATTGCTTGGCCGTCACTTCATCAAGGGCCGTTACCGACCCCGTGCTGCCGTCCGCCCCCGGTCGCGCTTGACGGCAGCTTCTGAGGTGCAGCGGCCATGTGTTCGAGCGCGTGGGCTAATACGTCATCGACCTTATAGTGGACCGGGTCATGGGATGCCAGAGCCAAATGCCTCCCGCACAGCAGCACGCCAGCCAGCGCCTGATTTCCGGGGCGGGTGCGCTGCGTTCAGCCCGCGATACACTTGTTGCTTCAGCATCCAACTGCGCGTGCAAAGATGGGCGTTATCTATCTCGACCACAACTTCGTCTCCGATATTGCTGGGCATACCCGCGTCGCCGACGCGGATGCTGAACGCGGTCGCGCCACGGAGACCGTCAGGGCGGGTGAGCATCGCTTCGCGGTATCGGTCTGGAACATGTACGAAACAGCGCGGGCTGGCCGTAAGGAAACGAAGGACGGCTGCATTGAGTTCATAACGGGCGTCCGGCCGCTCTACTGCGCAAACCCGCGTCTCGTTCAGGTGCAGGAGGTCGTCCGATATGCAGCCGACCGGTACAACGACCACCCATACCGCGTCGAGGAGGTCAGCCCGTTCTTCGACACGCCCGCGCAAATGTGGGCAACCTTCGCCAGCCCGCATAACCCCGCGACCCCTTTCGTAGGCGAGAGCTTCCGCGACGGTGTGGAGATGCTGACTCATTCCGACCTGCGCCGACATCTTGACGCCGCGCTTGATGATGGACCAGTGGCTGCTGCGGTTGGCCGTCAAGCGTTCGTCGAAGGGGTCCTGGAACGTGACGAGCAGTTGATCGACCAGCAGTGGTTGATGGAACTGCTGCCCGAGCGGAATCAGGCCGACAACGCATGGATCGATCAGCGGCGACGCGTAGCGTTGGTCGACTTCCTCCTTGCCCACATCGACGACGCGTACCTGCGCTGCCCAGCGTTCCACGCCGAGGAACAGACCTATCGGCATCGAGTCGCAAGTCAGCGTAGGCTCAGGCGATCGGACGGCATTGACGTCCAGTTTGGCGTGCTGGCGGTCGCCTACTGCGACGTGATCGTCACCTCGGACAGGGCATTCCGGGAGATGCTGATCGCCGTAGCCGCGAGGATTGATTCCCAATGCAGGGTGCTTTCGCGACTGGCCGAGATATAGGCAGATTGCCTCGGCGTCTGCGCGTAACTTTGTACCGCCGTGCTCGTTCAATCGCTTCGACAAGCAACATTGCAACTCTTGCGAAATTAGCGGCCAGTTCCTGACTGGAACCGACGTTTGAACGTCTACGCGACAGTACGAACGAATGACGTATCATGGCCGAACTGAGTCAGACGAACTTACGCTGTCTGTTTGGTCTAGTCCAGCCTTATACACGTCAGAAGTGGGCATCGTTTTCGGCGGCGCGCGATACATACTTGCGCAGTTGCCAGTCTCGAATCTGTAGCAGTGCGTTTGCCCACTGCCCCGGTGTCAGCGACCTCCACGACGCCTCCGGTTTCGGCCACACACGTCGAACACGAAAGCCGTCGATGTCATGCCACGCGGGACTGGTGGGATTCGCCTGGTGTGCGGGGGTGTAGAGCGCAACGAATGCCGGCAGGTTCGCCATCTTTGCCAGTTCCCGTATCACGCCCGTTGGCTTCTCCTGACCGATGTCCCGGGCGACCTCCACAAGGGCCAACGGAACCTTGTTCCCATAGCCGTATTCGACAAACAGGACGCTATCCAGGTCGGCCATCGTCAACGATTGCGCTTTGCGGCGCTCGAGATAACGACCAATCGATCGCGGCCGATGCCAGACGCCGTAGCATCGGTCACGGATCAGGAATTGTTCTTCTTGCATATTTTTTGCTCTGCCGGTTGGCGGCTCTAGGGATGGCCCCTCAGAAGCCAACCAAGACGAAAGAAGTTGTCGACCACCGGCCGAAGCTATTCGATCCCGTACAGAGCCTCGGGGTCTTCCAGATCCTCGACCAGATCCCATTTCCCCAGAATCGGTGGCATATCTTCGAGAATCGATCTGAGATAGATCGCAATGCCGTCTTCCAGTCCAAGCCGAACGTCGCCAGCAACTCGTGACAGTTCGGAGCGAAGCTCATCCGGAAATCGCACACAGAAGGCTGAGTCCTTGCAGCATCGGTCCGTCCACTGTATGAGCAACTCGTTGGCGCGCTTCGCACCATGGCGGTAGTCCTCCGTGAGATTACGCTTAGCCATGGTCCATCTCCTTACTATCGACCGCAATAGCCGATACAGCAGCGTCGAGTAGTCCCTTGGACATCCCCGCGACAGCGATAGCGGCATACATCTGGCTCGAGCATTCAGTGCTATTGGATGCAGCGTCTCGAAGCACGTCCAGCACGACGCTGAGATGACATGACGAAGCCTCCAGGGCTTCAAGAACCGGCATACCAGCCGTGACCGAAAAATATCCAGTCATCGCATTGCCATCAAGAGGCTCTTCAGCGAGAGTCTTAAGCGTTCGAATGTCAGACATGGTTCACCTCCGCGTCCTTCGCCAAGCCGTACTTGACGAGTGCAGCGTCGGCAAGACCTTTGCTGATTCCGATCAGTGTGAGGGCGCCGTGAAGCGTCGATTGCGCCTCAGGGTTCGACTCCATGCCGTTGGCGACAGTCGTAATGATGGTAAGCGCCGCCTCCAAGGTGTCTGACGCTTCCTGCAAGGAATCTGCTATCGGTGCATCAGCCCCTACAAGCAGGAGCCCGTCAGACCCGCCGATCGATATCGAAAACGATGCCTTAGCCATGATTCGCTCCCACGTCATCAAGCGCCTCGAACAGTTCGGCGCATTTGGCGACTAACTCAGCACTGGAAAGCAGATGGTTCGAAAGGGACAGGATTGTCAGCTTAAGCTCGCGTCGCGCGTCCTCTCCCGATAGAGTGTGAGCGGCCGACGGACTCCTCTGGAAGTCCGCCAAATTGACGATTTGAGATCCGCTGCCCAATTGAGATGTGATCTTGCGGTTATCCACGGCGCACCTCTTCTCTGGGGCTGCTGGATGCGCCAATCACGATTCCCTTGGCAGCCAACACCTGTTCGAAACAACCAGTTGGACCCACGCCGAGCGCGGAAATAGCGCTATCAAACCGGCCACCAATCAACGGCAGCAACTCAATGGCCATAGAACACGCTGCGCCCTCCCTGTCACTGCCGAGCGAGCCATCGAGAATTTTCCAGAGATCGCTCAAGGCCTGAACGGCATTGGAAATGTCACGACCCGCAGCAGATTCACGATCGTAGATCTCAGACATGGCAAACCTCCGTGCGAGCAAGCGCGGCCAGACGGCACAGCGCGTCGCCAGCGATATCCAACGCATCTGCATCGGTGGACGCGATCGATGCGTTACGCAATGCATCTCGGACGATTCGCTCGACTAGGCGGGACGAACCCTCGCGATCAGTTGATTCATTCTTAATCATCATGTTGTCCTAATCATTAGACGCTAAAAATGCCATCCACTGGCGTTGACTCAGTCAACCATCCTGCTCTTCAGCCAGTGACAACTCCATGTCATCCGTCTCGAGCGGAAACAACTGTTCGTCCTTCACCAGGCCAAGATTCGTGAGCGCCGGCAGGTCGGTACGGGCGTCGACGCACCACAGCGGACTGCCCAGTACTTCGACTTTCCAGTCGAGGCAGATGTCCGCCGCGCGCGACAGGACGCGGACGACTCGCGTCTCGTGGCGAGTCGACAGAATCGCAAGTTGACCGACGTGAACGGGCACGGAACTTTGCCGCATCAATGCTTGAGTACGCATAGCTATCTCCTCATCGCTGTGGATGGCAACACTGGGGATCACGGTGACTTGATGATATACACCACGGTGGTCCATTGTCAACACCACCGTGGTCCATCATAATTCCGACATGACACGTGAAGATCCACAGATGAAGCTGCGCCTACCGGTCGAATTGAAAGACCGGCTAACGGCGCTCGCGGAAGAGAACGGCCGATCGCTGAATGCGGAGGTCGTGAAGCGGCTCGAAGAAAGCCTGGAACCGGATGTGAACGGAGCGCCACCAGTCGACGACCGAACCATGGACCTCTTCGCCGACACCGTGGCCGGCAAAGTCGTTCAGGCGCTCGATGAGCGAGAAAAGCGGCACAACAAACGTTAGTCGAACACTCACCGCCCGCCTAGATCATCCAAAAAATGCAGGCGTCACGTCGCCAAACGCCCGCCAGATGAGGGAGTCAGCACTCGGCCGGCGCGGGCCTCGACGAGCGTGTTTCTCGTGCGAACCTGGCCGCGAACATCGGCCGATACTATGTGCGCTACCGGAGATTGCGATGGGACTGTTTTCCTGGCTCAAAGGGCGACCCAACGAGACCCCGGACCAGCAACCGAAGCCATCTGAAGCGCCATTGCCGGCGGCGTCACCGGACCGGACCACATTACCCCCGAAGGAACGGCTGCGCGCGCTCGGTCCGATTGGCTGTCCCGACATATCCCCCCTGCCGACCCCCGCCGTTGAACAGCTACGCGCCGCTGAGGCACAGGCTCTTGCCAGCGGCGCAATAGCAGCCAAGTGGCGCTCGTCCCGATACTATGAGCCGTATGGCGGCACCGACCACCCCGAGCGTGACCACAAGATATACACGCTTCGCGACAACTGGGCGATGCAGAAGGGCCTGATGCAGGCGGGGCCAGACGGCTACACGGACGAAATCACGGCTCCGCATGAAGAAACTGGATGCCAATGCTACTTTGTGTACGTCCATGCTCTGCGCGACTTGCCCGAGGAAATGCTCACTGAGCACGGCCTCGCCGAGCGCCGAAAGTCCGACGCTATCTGGGCGGAAATGAAGAGAAAACACGGAGAGCCCAAGATAACGCTTGGGGCAGTTCGACGCGCTAAGGACAAGTCCTGACCGTTTCGCTTGCGCGCGCGTACTGGTCGCATTACTCAGAAAGCGGGTGCTGTTGGCAGCAGCAATTCGATCGGGTGTTTCGCATGTTCGCAGTCCGGCCCCGTCTGATTTCCTTTGATTGTTTTCAAACGGTGACTCTCGCGTCGGCACCAACTTGGCAGTTTGCGAGGGCGATCGGCATTCCGAGGCCCCACCTGCAAATGCGACCACGTCGCGCGCGGTTCAGAGGGCCAACACAGACCCACTGAACGAGGTTTCCCACTGCCCGTTTGGCGTTTCGCTTTCAAGGTCATGGGCAATGTCGAATAGGACGAATTTGCCGTTGGCGAAAGGCAAGCTACTCTCTAACTGCACAGCGGCACCGTAGTGCAAGTGTGGGTTGAATAGCGTACGAACCAGTACTCCGCCAGCGGGAGTCCCTGCCGGATAGCCGATCATTCCCGTCTCTGGCGATATTGTCTGTACGAAACCACTGCGACTTCCACCTTTCGGCCAGATTGCTAGTACGCCGTTATCGAGCGACCAGTTGATGTTTGCCGCATTTGCGCACGCTTCCATCTGCCGCTTCGGTGAGCCCGGGAAGTACGGTGTCGACAGGATTACCGAAACGCCATTGTTTTCGAACATGTAGCCGTTTTGCGTGGCGAGGTTCTGCATGATGATCGCGGCATCGGCTGATCCTGAATAGCTCAATGCTGGCGCCACCTTCACTGCCTCAAGGAGACCGGGACACGCCGCCACGTGGAGTGCGACATCTGGGGCGTTGTTGTAAGTCGGCATTGCCATCGATATTTGGCCTTGGAAGATGACGCTCATCCCAACCAAATCGTCACCGGCCTCGATCACAAGCTGGTTGAAGCGGATTGAGACCTGCCCGTTATCCAACCGATTGACGCTCAAGAGCTGGTTCAGAAGAGACGGCGTCAACCCGTGGATGATCAACGATGCTTGCCCCATGGACGGCGCACCTGCATTGGCAATCGTCGCCTGAATACGCAAACCGGACACGGTGACAGTGTCGTACTTGCCGTCGAACGAATACTGCACACCATTCGTGTCTCGGCCCAGCTTGAAGGTTAGGTTGATTTTCTTGCGAGTGAAGCTCATAGGATTTCCGTTAGATTTGGTTCAGTTGCTTCCTGCAGGCGCGCAGCAGGTCGTTAATACGCTTCCGGTAGGCGAGCCAGTCACGGGCGCGCAAGCCATGTATGAGCGCGTTTTGTGATGCCGCGGCTTTGCCATCGTCAGTCACCGGTCCGGTGGACTGCTCCCACGGTTTCCATCCGCGGATCTTTTCTGCCTGTGCGGCCCGCTGCTCGGGCGTCCAGCGTCGCGGCATGTTCGCTCTCTCGTTAGTCTGTTAATAGTTCGTTTGATCGTTCCGGCGATTCTTCGCTCGTGCGCGCGGACGTGCCCTGCGTCACCGGTCCGTTGTTGACCTGCTGATTGCCCGCTGCATTGTTCTGCTGCTTGATGAACGCGACCGACTTGGGCGCCTTCAACTCGCCCAGGACGCGCAGTGTTTGCGAACATTGAGCTTGGGCTTTCAGAGCCATGCGCATGAGGATTTCGGCTTGCGGGAGACGCTGGGCGATATTTGCGCCCGCAAGCTGCGCACACTCGTTGTAGATCGAGTTGAGCGACATGGCCTGCGCGACAAGTAGCGCCTCGGGCGTCGTCATGTCACCCTCGCAAACCTCCTTCACACGCTTGTGAAACTCCTCGTACATGCTGACGACGTTGGCAGGGCCGTACGCCTTCATCGAGTCAGGAATGAAGCTCATTGCCGTGTGAGCCGCCATGAATGACGGACGCGTCATCAACTCGGCGGTGGTCTTCCCGCGCTTCTCCGCGCGCTCTTTGTCTGCAGACGCTGCGGCGGCGGCGAGCTGCCGGTCGCTCTCGACTGCCGCGACGGAACTGGATGCAACCGCAGGCTCAGCCGCTTCCATTTGTTCAGAACGAGCCGTCTTCATTGATCCCCTCCCGGTAGTCGATCTGGTCGAAGCCGCTGTGGCGTGACGGTTTCCGGTTGCGATTCACGTAAGCGACCGGATCGAATTTGCCGGGTTGCTGCTGCACGGCCTTTCCGTGCACGCGCGCAGCCTGTTCCCCCTGGACGGTCAGGACACATTGCCCATCGGCAAAACGCCATAAACGGAACCAGCCATCGCGCACACTGTTCCGGAAGGCCGCCCGCCAGTCCCGGTATTTCTTTGCCGGGTTGTCGAGATGGCGCTCGCGAAATTCCAGCCAGGCGATCTCAAGGAAATCGTCAGGAATGCCGGCACGCTCCGCGTAGCGATAGATCGAGTCATCGGCAGGAATGGCCTTTTCACCGGCAGCCTTGCAGGCATCAAGGAACTCGGCCATCGTTACCTCTTCGTGCCGACGTTTCCGTTTCGGTAACGTTTCAGTCTCGGGCAGCATCGATTGCAGGTTCATTGCCGCACCTCTCTCCGGGAAATTGCCTGTGTAGATGGCATCTCTAGAGGGTGCACGCCCGGCGTGTTAGAGAGACCCGGTGAAATGGGCCTGATTGACACGATCGGCGTGTCAACATCGGAGCCCCGCAACACGCCGGACGTGTCAATCAGGCGGCGTGTGACACGATCGGCGTGGTAAGCGATGTGTTTTTCATGGCGATGGTCGGAGGGTCCGCTAATGCCATGAAAGGGAAAGCTCGGGGCGAAACGTCGTACCCGTCGTTCGGGTCGATTGCGAAAAACGTCAACGCGTACCAGCTCGCCTTGTTCGGCCGTCTGCCCTTCACGGTCTCGAACAGAAAGCCTGCCGCCATCAATTCCGCCCGCGCCTTGTCCAGCGTATCGCGTGACTTCCAACCGCGCTTTTCGTGCATGTGCGCCCAAGTGCAGATCATCCGCCCATTGTCGTCTCCCCGATACTGTTCGAGGAAATCCAGCATCAGCCGAACGGCATGCGACGAGAGTCCAATGAAAGCCTTGCTTTGCAAGACAGACGCCGGCAGCGCGTAGAACCGTCCGGACGCCCGTTTCTGCTTGGCGCCCTTGAACCGTTTGTTCGCCATACATCACGCGGCCTCCATCATGTCGACGAGATCCAGTTCGCGATCAAGCAGGCTGTATCGCGCCACGTTGGCGTGCAAGAAGCCGTCTGAGTCGACGGCCGAGACGCGATGCGCACAGATGCGATAACCGAGCCGGACAAGCTCCTTGATGCGTTGCGCGGGGTGGCTGATACCTCTGGCACGCAAGCTGTAGGTAGTCTGCCCATCAGCCTTGAGATATTCGAGCACGCGCTTGCATTGCGCCGCGGCCGACATATCTTTATTATTGAGTTTGACATCACTGGCTGCCTTGTTTTTCGGGGTGGCCATTTTTTTATTCATCTCAGGCCTCCTGTCAAATACCGCGCATCGATTGCTCGATGCAGTCCACCCGATAACTGACGGGATCAGCGAACCAGCGATGGAGTTCGCGGTTCGGCCATGCAGTGCAACGTAGAGAGAGATGTTGCCGGCGCGGGAAGCGGCCTTCCCTCTCGCGCTTGCGTAGCGTTTCACGGCAGAAAGGGATAAAGGGTCGCAGATCACTCCATCGCGAAAAACCATCAAGCGGGAGTGAATCCGGAATGGAAAGGTGTGCGCCACCGAGCGATTGCGCGCTTGCTGCCTTGTTCGTCATTGCTGTGCCTCCTTAGGCGTCGTTTGCAATGACAAGGTATATTTTCGTTCGTCGGCTATCCTAAGGCGCGTTTCCGTTTTTCTTCTTGATCAAGCCTGCGTTTTTTAGAATGTCACGTACTCGTCGGTCCGAATACTTAAAGTGCCGCGCCGTAATTGATGCCAACTCGTGAGGCTTCTTTCCGTTTTCGAGTTGCTGGGAAGCATATTTGACTATAGCGTCGTGCGCCGACGTTACGACGGGTTGGCGCACTGAAGCGGTAGCCTTCCCACCCTCGATCGCAGCCTTTCGACGCTTTACTTTAGTCTCCGCATAGGACGCCGCGTTGCTCGCCAGCTCTTCCTCAAGTGCTCGGATCAATTCGGGGTTGCCATGTACGCTACGCTTCTCGATATCAAGATGTCGCCTAAAGTCTTCATCCTCAAACACGGCAGATAGAGGTATATGACCCCTGCGCTTTTCTAACCGCCTGCCCCGTTCGGTCTGCGTTGCAAGGCGATGCTTGTTTTTCGAACGTGCAGCCGCGTTGCCGATCAGTTCGTCAAGCGCATCCGGCTTTTTCGCTCCTTTCGTCATCCCGCATCCCTTAATGCGATCCTTCGTGAGCAGGTGCCCCTGCCAGGCCGGTGAAGGTGTCCGGCTTTTCGCTCCGTCGAGCTAGGCAGGGGCAAAACTGTACTTACGTGCTTTCGGTCGTCCGCAACAGTTTTTCACGGAAGTCGCAGTAATCTGAGCACTCCAATGCCCGCGAAGATTGTTTGCGGAAAAGTCTGGGCGTCTTCCCTGTATAGACCCACTCGATGGCAAAACGAAATCTGTCCCGTCCTGTCCGCCTAAGGTGCCCACGCAGGTTCCCTGGATAACACCAGCGATGATGCTGCGGAAAAGTTCGCAGGGAATCGAAGTAACCCGACGAACGAAGCTGTTTCTCGCTGCCACTCCAGACCAAGCAGTCTTCCGACGTACGGTAGTCAAGCAATACTGACTCAATTGTGACGTCAATGCCTGATTGACTTGCCGAGATAGATGCAAAACGCGCTTGCAGCGGGAACCCGAACCAGCGCCTATCGCGGATGGGAAGTGTCCCTTGCATTGAGTCCATGAGTTTTCTCCTTGGCTTAGAAGTGCGGGGCGTTTGCCGCCCTCCACCCCGGGGTCTCAAAGCATCGTGATTGCCAGCCCGCGTTATCCGCGCGCTGCCACTTCATGGATGGCGACAAGACTCTCGTTGGTTGCCCGCTCCGCATACATAGAGGCAATTTCGATTGCCGAATCTACGAGGTTGAGCATGTTGAATGTCTCTTCTTCGCCAGAGGTGACGACACTACGCATTACGTCGAGAAGAGTACGCACGCGCATCAGTGCATCACCGGCCGCGTCAAGTTCTCTCGCTGCACACGCTTCGAGAGCCTGAGGCAGACTCAAGTTATCGGTCGAGTTTTTGTCAGCCATGGCGCACCCCGCTTGCATTGAGACCGGCTTTTACGGCTCGCTCACGAATCACATCGATGTCATTGGCCTGTAGGTCTGCTTGTAAAGCACCATGCTCACATAGCGCTTTGATCTCGCGGTCGTCCGTCAGCCGAGAGATGCTGCGAAAGATTGCACTCATCGCCTCAGCCTGCTCGTAGGTGATGTTTGCGGTACCTTCGATGTCATCGATGGAAACGGGCTCGAATCCGTTGACGATGATGCGTTCTGTAGAATTGGCACTAGCCATGATACGAACCTCCACTAAAGGTCGTGCTGTGGTCAGGCAGGGCAGGTGTTGGCGCACCTGTTCCCGCCGCTTCTGCCTGATACCGTCAGGCAACGGTCGAACGCCTTCACGCGCAGCCATCCGGACGCCGCCCTTCGAGCAGTTCCTTCACTTCCTCCAGCATTTGTACAGCCGGTAGCAAATGTTGATCGCGTACATGGCGGCGGCGCGCCTGGTAGAGGTGAAATAGCGCCACGTCCAGCTTGCCCTGCACGATCTCGACTTCGTATTCGTTCATCATAGGCACTCGATATCGATCAGGCGGCTGACAGGCCGACATCCAATCATCTATCGTTCGGGGGTATTTTTGGGGGTATAAATTCCCCGATATCCCCCAACATCTCCACGCACTAACTAGACATGAATTCTGTCGGGGACCAAAGATCCTCCAAAGTTTCACCAGCTTCGCGACAAGAACCCCGTCACGCTGCGCTGTTGCATGCCCTGTATCGGACGGGCTACGAATCACGCATGACATGGACAAGGGCTCCGCGGGACCCCGCTGCAACTACGCTGCTTGAACCAGAATACAGCCGCGACGTCGTCGAGCGTCAGACCGCACACGCTGAACGCAACCCGGTCACGTCAGCCTACGCTCACGCCGAGTCGCTCGAACGCCTGCTGGTCAAGCCCCTCGAAACGCCAGAGACAGAGCCAGCTCGCCATACCGAACAGGCATCGTAAAGAGATTGCCCCATTCGTTTGACACGGAGGTAGCACTCCGCGTACACTTCGCGCCGCGGGGTGGAGCAGTCTGGCAGCTCGTCGGGCTCATAACCCGAAGGTCATAGGTTCAAATCCTATCCCCGCAACCAAATTCGAAGCCCGCTCTGCGTCAGCAAGCGGGCTTTTCTCATTCGCCCGGGCGGTTGCCGTTGGATCGACACGCGCAGAATGCTCGGCGTCTTCGACGGCTGTTGTAGCCCGGGCGCAGTAGGCGTAACGGTCGCAACTCAACGTTCGACCGACCTGTATCCGTTCGGTTTATGAAGGCAGTGCGAAAAACGCGCTTGCGGAAAAGCACCGCTGTGGCGCCCCGCAAACAGCCATCCCCCCATCACTGCATCAACCCCGTCCTGACCTGCGGCATCAAGCTCACGCTCGCCCCGGCCACCGCCAACGCCCCCGCCAACGACGCCCCGGCCGGCAGCGCCAGCGCGGTGCCATCGCCGAGCAGGTTCGCATCGACGACGATCTGGCTCGCCGCGCAGCCGTTCGTCAGCAACTGCACCGGCGAACCGACGATCGAAGCGAACGTATTCCCCGTCACACTGAACGAACACACGTTCCCGTACGCCCGAAACCCCGAATACCCGACGCCCGACACCCGGTTATCAGCCACCACGACATCCGACACCGTCCCCAACCACGTATCCAGCTCGATCGCGGCCTGCTGCGTCGGCTGAAGCCCGTTGTTCACGGTCGAGTTCTGGATGTTGGTGACGGCATTGCCCTTGATGACGACATTCGACACCCCGTATGTCTGCCAGCTGTCTTCCTGCGCGACGAGGATCCCCGCCGCCTTCTGAACGCCGTCGACCGTGTTGTTCGAGATCGTCACGCCCTGCCCGCCGACGACTGAAATGCCGCGCCCCCAAGGGTTGCCCGACACCGCGTTACGGTCGATCAGCACGTTGCTGCTCAGACGGCCGTCGTCGATATAGCTGACCACGGCGATCATATCGTCGCCGGTGCCGGTCACCGTGTTGTTCTGCACCAGCACGTTGGTCGAGCCGTAGGTCATATGGATGCCGTCGGCGAGCGTCGCCCGCACGGTGTTGCCCACGATCGCGACGCCGCTGCCGCCGAACACGAAGATCCCGGCGCTCGCACCGCCCTGGATCGTCACGCCGAGCACCTGAACGTCCGTGCCCTTCACCTCGACCTTGGTCGACTCGGGCGTCGTGAGGCGCGTCGTGCCGGTGCCGGCGAGCGTTACGCCGACGAGCGTCGAGCCGGCGCCGCTCATCACGATCGTCTGGTCGGCCGGATTCGTGGCGGCCAGCGTCGCGCCGTATCCGGAAATCACCGCCTGCGGCACCGTCACCGCGAGCGAATGCCCGACGACGTACCGCCCCGGTGCGATGATCAGGCGCTGGCCGGCCCGCAGGCTGTCGATCGCCTTCTGAAGCGCATCGGCCTGATCGCTGCCGTCCGCGGCCGGAGCAATCGTCATGTCCGCAATGACAACCGGCTTGGCGCCGTCGACGGGCTGAAGTGTCGCGCCGGAAGTGCCGGAAGTGCCGGAAGTGCCGGAAGTGCCGGAAGTCGGCGCGGCGCTGCCGGAATTCGTCGGTGAAGAGGAAGTGGCCGATGAAGCCGATGCGCCGGATGCCGCGCCCGTAGGGTCGGCCGGCGATGTCGATGTGCTCGCAACGGTCTGCGGTGCTGGCCCGGCGTTGTCGTCACCGCCACCGCATGCGGCAAGACCAAGACAGAGCGCGGCAAGCGTTGCCCGATCGACTGTACGCATACGATGTTCCACTAGCCCAAGGTGGCCTCATCGTAAGTACGTCAAGTTACTTTGTAAATAAATAATGCGGCGTGCTTCGCATCAACCGTTCGGTGTCCTCTGTCATTCATCGAAGCGTCATCACGACGACATGCAACACGCGCTAGCGCTTCTGCGTGACAGGCGAAAAGGGGATATGGATTCAGGCAAGCGACGGCGCGAGCCGTCGTGATCGGGAAGTATCGCGCAAACCGCATGCAGCCATGCGGCGACAGGCGGCCCGCGCCAATACCGCTTTACTGCGTCACTGCATGCTGCACGTCCTTCGACGCATGCCACACACGGTAGCGCACGTCGAAACCGTCCGGCACGTACACGACGAGCGGCAGACGACTGTTGTAGCGCAGCAGCTGACCGTCGCCGCGCACCTGGACGAACCGCTGCTGCGGCGCCTGGCCCGGGCACGCCATCAGCGTCGACGCCGGCCCCTTCACGTCGGTCAGCCGATAGTACGTATAGCCCCAGCCCTTCACATCCTCGGCGGTCAGTTCGCCGCCGAACCACTGCTGGTTGCAGTCGGTCTGCAGCGTCTTGCCGATCATCAGCTCGACGCGAGCGTCGCCCTCGTTCTCGAGCGCGGGCAGCGCGATCACCGCACGCTGCTGCCCGGCCGCCGGCTGCGGGAACATCTTGATCGACTCGGCCGACACGGCGGGCGCCGATGCGGGCCCGGCCGCGCACGCGGCGGCGGTCGTGACGCAAATGGCGGCCAGAACAGCCCGGATCGCGAATTTCATCGATATGCTCCTCATAAACAAAATAGGCTCGGATGCTAACACTTTCGTCGCAACAGCTTACGAAGCTGTAATTTGAAGACACAATTGCAAACAGCCCGCAATCTCCGCGCGCGGTACTTATAGGGGAACCAAGGGAGAACATCATGCTGAAGCTCATTGCTGCCGCCGGCGTCGCCACGTTGCTGGCCGGCTGCGTCGTCGGTCCGGAGGCCGGATACGGCTACGGACAGCCCTACTATTCCGATCCCGGCTATGCGTACGGCCCGTCACCGGTCTACGGCACGGTCAATATCTGGGGCGGTGGCGGCGGACGCGACTGGGACCGCGGACGTCGCGACTACCATCGAGGCGGCTGGGGTCACGGCGGCGGGCGTCGCGGCGACTGGAACGAAGGCGGCGGCGGACGCGGTCATGGCGACGGCGGCGGCCATCGCCACTGATCCAGCCGGTCCAATTGCAACCGTTTGTATCCGCACGCCGCCCCGCGCGGCGTGCCGCGTAGCGCACGAGAATTGACATTCGCGAAATGACAAAGGCCCTCGCATCATGCGAGGGCCTTGCTTTTTGTCGTCCTGCGTACCGGCGGTTCGATCGGCGCGTACCACGCCGCGCCGAATCCGGTCATTCACCCGCTTACCAGCCGGCCGGCTGCGCATAGCCGCCCGACACGGGCGCACCGCACACGTACGCGCGCTGATAGCGATCGTAGCAATAGTTCGGGCCGCCGCCCTGATACTGCGCCTGCTGATAGGTCGGATAGTCCGGCTGCTGATACGCCGGTGCCTGGTAGTAGGTCGGCGGCTGATAGGCCGGCGCCTGATACACAGGCGCCTGGTACGCGACGGGCGGATTGATCGCGGACGTCACGATCGCGCCGAGCACCGCGCCGCCGATCAGCGCGCCGATGACGGCGCCGCCGTCGCGGCCGTGTGCGGACGCCGGACCCGCCGCGACGAGCGAACCGGCGAGGACACATACTGCGGCAATTTTTTTCATGATGGACTCCCACGCGAAGTGGTACTGGATGCGATGCATTGTGGCGGCACCCGGCCGTAATAGATGCAGCAAGTGGTAACGCGCCATTACGGGTATCACGCACACCGAAACGCGGCACCGCCGTGCTACGATTTTCGGCATACAGGAGACGCCTTCATGCAGCCCGAAACCACCCGCCGTTTCGATACCGAATTCGCACCGCGCATCGCGCAGGCAATCGCCGCTTTCTTCGCCGATCACGTCCAGGCCGACGTCGTCCCGTACGGCGGACACGGGCAACCGACGCGCGTGCGGATCCGCAGCGCGCCGCACGAGCACGTGAGCGGCTACGTGCATCCGCTGAACCTCGAGCTGACCTGGGACGGCGACGAGATAGAACGACTGATGGAGCCCGACGGTCCCGCGCGCTTCGAGCACTACCTGGGCGCGCTGCCGAGGAAGCTGAGCGCGTGGGAGGGCGCACGCGACATCGATCTGGCGTCGCGCACGCAGGCCGACCCGCTGGTGCGGCTCGGCGGCCTCGACTTCGAAGGCTGAATGCACGTGCCGGCCGGCAGCCGCGCGCGTCGGCGTCGGCCAATGCGAGCCGGTGATACACTCGACCGGTCCCGCTTCGGCGCAGATGTTGTGCCGGCCTGGCCATTCACCGCCGCCTCCACCCGTGGGCATGGTTGCGCACGCAACCGGCATCCGGGCGCGCGGACAACCACGCTTTCGCTCCCGTCATGAACGCCGATATCGGCCTGCCGCTTCCGCAACGCTACTGGGCGATCGTCTGCGTCGCACTGGGCATCACGCTCGCCGTGCTCGACGGCGCGATCGCTAACGTTGCGCTGCCGACGATCGCGCGCGACCTGCACGCGTCCGACGCCGCATCGATCTGGATCGTCAACGCGTACCAGCTCGCCGTCACGATCACGCTGCTGCCGCTCGCATCGCTCGGCGAGCGCATCGGCTACCGCCGCATCTACATCGCCGGGCTCGCGCTCTTCACAGCGGCATCGCTCGGCTGCGCACTCGCCGGTTCGCTGCCGATACTCGCGGTGATGCGCGTGATCCAGGGGTTCGGCGCGGCCGGCATCATGAGCGTGAATGCGGCGCTCGTGCGGATGATCTACCCGTCGGCGATGCTCGGGCGCGGGCTGTCGATCAACGCGATGGTGGTCGCGCTGTCGTCGGCAATCGGCCCGACGGTCGCGTCGGCGATCCTGTCGTTCGCGTCGTGGCCGTGGCTGTTCGCGGTCAACGTGCCGATCGGCATCGCCGCGGTATTCGGCAGCCTCCGCGCGCTGCCGACCAACCCGCTGCACAACGCGCCGTACGACTTCCCGAGCGCGCTGATGAACGCCTGCGTGTTCGGCTTGCTGATCATGGCCGTCGACGGATTCGGCCACGGCGAAAGCCGCGCATACGTCGTGATCGAGCTGGCCGTCGCGTTCGGCATCGGCTACTTCTTCGTGAAACGTCAGCTGTCGCAGCCGGCGCCGCTGCTGCCGGTCGACCTGATGCGCATTCCGATGTTCGCGCTGTCGATCTGCACGTCGGTGGCATCGTTCACGTCGCAGATGCTCGCGTTCGTCGCGCTGCCGTTCTGGCTGCAGAATTCGCTCGGCTTCTCGCAGGTCGAAACCGGCCTCTACATGACCCCATGGCCGCTCGTGATCGTGTTCGCCGCGCCGCTCGCGGGCGTGCTGTCGGACCGCTACTCGGCCGGCGTGCTCGGC
The DNA here is from genome assembly GCF_902498995.1 of Burkholderia anthina. Classification (GTDB taxonomy): domain Bacteria; phylum Pseudomonadota; class Gammaproteobacteria; order Burkholderiales; family Burkholderiaceae; genus Burkholderia; species Burkholderia anthina. The sequence goes on along the minus strand of NZ_CABVLY010000001.1, from coordinate 410,038 downwards.
GGGATCGGGCTCGCGCTGTTCGCGCTCGGGTTGCTGTCGCTCGCGACGATCGGCGCACACCCGGGCACCGTCGACATCGTGTGGCGAATGGCGCTGTGCGGCGCGGGCTTCGGGCTGTTCCAGTCGCCGAACAACCGCGCGATGCTGTCGTCGGCGCCGCGCGAGCGCAGTGGCGGCGCGGGCGGGATGTTGAGCACGGCACGGCTCACCGGCCAGACGCTCGGCGCCGCGCTCGTCGCATTGATTTTCGGGCTTGCGCCCGATCGCGGGCCGACCATCGCGCTCTATCTCGCGACGGCGTTCGCGGCGGTCGCAGCGGTGGTGAGCATGCTGCGCATCGCGTCGCCAAAGCCCGACGCGGCAACCTGAAATCGACGCGTGCAACGCGCGCACGTCACGCCGCGTCGAGCGTATCCATCACGAAGCGCACGCGGGCCTTCACGCTCGCGCGCGGCAGCTCGATCAGCCGATAGCCGTACGACGTATAGCAGTCGACCATCGCGTCGTAGGTCCGCACGGCTTCCGCGAAATCCTGCCGGCGTTCGGTGTCCTGCGCGTAGATCTCGGGCCATGGCGGCGCGATGAACACGCGCCGGTGATAGCGAAAGCGCCGCGCCGCCGCTTCCGCATGCGCGGGCACCGCAAGGCCCGTCAACCGCAGGTAGCCGATCACGTCCGGCACGCCGCGATCGAAGAACACCGGCCCGCGCGCGCATCGCGCCAGATGGTGCGAACGCATCTCCCAACCGAGCATCAGTTCCGCGAAGGCGGCCCGGTCGCGCCACGGCAGCGCCTGGCCGTCGATCGCCATCTGGTCGCGGATCACGCCACGCCCGGCCTCCTGCGAGCGCGCGAAGCCGGCGCGCTCGAGCGCATCGAGCAGCGTGCTCTTGCCCGAGCCCGGGCCGCCCGTGACGACGTGGAAACGGCCGGCCGCATCGTCGTCGGCACCGGCCGCTTCCGCGCGCTCAGACATGAGCGATCCGCCGGCCTGCCCGCTGCGTGACCGACGCGGCGGCCGCGACGCTGCGCAGGTCGGCGACGAAGGTATCGCGCCATACCGACAGGTCGTTCTCGCGCAGCCGCGCGAGGTTCTGTTCATGACGCGCCTGCCGCTCCGCGAGCGGCATCGACAGCGCGCGCTCGAGCGCGTCGGCCATCTGCGACAGGTCGTACGGATTGACGAGCAGCGCGCCGGTCAGCTCGGCTGCCGCGCCCGCGAACTCCGACAGCACGAGCACGCCCGGATCGGCCGGATCCTGCGACGCGACGTATTCCTTCGCAACGAGGTTCATCCCGTCGCGCAACGGCGTCACGTAGCCGACCTGCGACATCCGGAAGAACGCCATCAGCAGGTTGCGTTCGTACTTGCGGTTCAGGTACTGGATCGGCGTCCAGTCGAGCTGCGAGAAGCGGCCGTTGATGCGGCCGGCCTCGCCTTCGAGCGTTTCGCGAATGTGCTGGTAGGTCTGCACGTCGGAGCGCGTCGGCGGCGCGATCTGCACGAGCGACACGCGCCCCTGCCAGCCCGGCGCGTTCGCGAGCATCCGCTCGAACGACTGGAAGCGCTCGACCAGCCCTTTCGAATAGTCGAGACGGTCGACGCTCATCACGAGCTTGCGGCCGTCGAGTGCGTCGCGCAGCATCTTCACCGGCTTGCGCGAACCGTACTGGACGGCCGCCTCGGCGATCGCATCCGGATGCACGCCGATCGGATAGGCGGCGACCTTCACGACACGGCCGTGCGCATGCAGCATCCCGTCGTCGCTCGCCGTGCCGATCCCGCGCCGCTCGATGTAGTCGGCGAACGCCTGTTTGTCGGCATCGGTCTGGAAGCCCGCGACGTCGTACGCGCACATGAACTTCACGAGTTCCTCGTGCGGCGGCACGAGGCGCAGCATCTCCGGCGACGGAAACGGAATGTGCAGGAAAAAGCCGATCGGGTTCTTCACGCCGAGCTCGCGCAGGAAATGCGCGAACGGCAGCAGGTGGTAGTCGTGTACCCAGATCAGGTCGTCGGGCCGCAGCAGCGCGGCGAGCTGCTTCGCGAGCATCGCGTTCACGCGCAGATAGCCCGCGTACTCCTGCCGGTCGAAGCGGGCGAGATCGCCGCGGTAATGGAACACCGGCCACAGCGTCGCGTTCGAGAAGCCGCGGTAGTACTGATCGTAGTCGCGCCGGGTCAGCCCGACCGTCGCGTACGTGACGTTGCCGTCCCGCTGAATCGCGGGCTCGGCGTCGGGCGTACCGACGATCTCGCCGTTCCAGCCGAACCAGACGCCGCCGGTTTCCTTCAGCGCGTCCATCACGCCGACCGCGAGACCACCCGCGCTCGGACGTGTGTCCTCGCCTGCGGCGACACGATTCGATACCACGATCAATCTGCTCATGCAGCTTCCCCTCCTCGATTCGATTGGATGACGCACGGCGCGCGCCAAGACGGGCGCGGCGGCCCGAAGGCGGCCACGCGGCGATTCAGATGTGAGCGATGCAACAAAGAGCGCAGTGAAATGCGGCAGCGGAATGCAACGGCGACGGCGTCAAGCGTCCTGCTCCTGGCCGAGATCGCGTTGATAGTCGAGCCCTTCCGGGCGTGCGCCGCCCTGGTTGTGATCGCCGTCGGACGGCGTCTCGTCGGGCGCTCCCGCTGGCGGCGCAACAGGCGTGTCGCGCTGCGGAACGGGTCGGCCGGCGCCCGCCTCGGGCGGACGCGGTGAAAGGCGTTTCGAACGGCGCATGGCTGAGTGCCTCATATGCAGCGCGGCTCGGGGCCGTCGTTGAAACATTCCATAACAAAACAGTCTAGGTCGCTTGCGCGCAGGCGATGGTAACAATTACCTTCAATTTGTAACGTTTCGACCCTTCACCCATCATCTGTCCGACAATGGCGCCGCGCGTACGCGCGCGAGCCGCCGCCCGGCGATTTGTCAAAGCTTTGCAGTTTTCCTATGACAATTGCGAAACAATGACGCGGCAAGGGGGCGCGCACGCGTCGCCGCTCACCCAGACAGGACTTGCACTCAGGGATGAACATTCGCTTCGAATCGCCGCGTCGGGCCATGCCGGCGCGCATCGTGCTGGCCGCGATCGCCACGGCCTCACTGCTGTCCGGCTGCAACTCGCTGTACAGCGAAGGCGCAACCGCCGGCGCCGGTATCGCTGGCGCCGCGATCGCATCCAAGGTCACCAACAACGCCGCCGTCGCGACGGGCATCGGCCTGGGCGCCGTCGCCGGCGCCCGCGCGGGTGTCCAGTACACGCAGCGCGTCGCTCACCGCTATACGCAGGAACAGATCGCGAAGGCGGCCGGCCCGCTCGATGTCGGCGGCGTCGCGCCGTGGTCGACGCACCATTCGTTTCCGATCGAGGACGACGAACAGGGCCGCGTGACGGTGAGCCGGATAATCAGCGTCGGCCCGCTCGACTGCAAGGAAATCGTGTTCGCGGTCGATACGCCCGCCAAGGGCGACAAGGCCGCGCAATCGGCGTTCTACGTCGCCACGATCTGCCGCGAAGGCCCGGTGTGGAAATGGGCGTCGGCCGAGCCCGCGACCGAACGCTGGGGCGCGCTGCAATGAGCGTCGCGATCCGTATCGCGGCGATCGGCGCGCTGTGCGCGGCCACCGCCGCGCTGTCGGGCTGCGGCTCGGTCGGCGCGGCAAGCGGCGCGCTCGCCGGCGCGGCGACGGGCCTCGTCACCGCGAACCCGGCCGTGGGCGTCGGCGTCGGCATTGCCGTGCAGGCGGCGACCGACGAGGCTGTCAACCGCACGATGAAGCAGCTCCATCAGAACCAGCAGGACGCGATCGCGAAGGTGGCCGGCACGTTGGCCGTCGGCGAAGTGAAACCGTGGAAGGTAAAGAACACGCTGCCGCTGGAAAACGGCGAAGGCGAAGTGCGCGTCGCGCGCGCGTATTCGACGGCGCTCGCGCTGTGCAAGGAATTCGCGTTCTCGGTGAAGGACGGCGACAAGGCCGACTGGTATTTCGCCAGTGCGTGCCAGCAAGGCACGCACTGGAAGTGGGCGTCGGCGGAGCCGGCGGTCGATCGGTGGGGGAATTTGCAGTAACGACACGAAGCGTCGCGCGTAACGCGTGCGACGCAAGAAGCCGGGCCGCATGGCCCGGCGCACGCGCTCAGGACTCGACGTCTTCGAGACTGAAGATTTCGGTCTGGTCGTTGTACGAGAAGATCTCGCCGTAACGGCCCCAGTCGATCACCGCGTCGAGCGTTTCCTCGGCCGCGCCGTCGGACAGAAAATCCTCCAGCTCCTGCTCGAAACGCACGCGCGGCGCGCGGTGGCCCGGGCGCTCGTTGAGCACCTTCTTGATCCGCGCGGCCAGCGGCACATGCTTGAGCAGATGATCCGCGAACATCAGCTTGCGCTCCTGCGTGCCGAACTCCGCGAACACGCGCCCCGGCGGCGTCAGGAACACGTCCCCTTCCCGCACGTCCGCGAAGCCCAGGTGCTGCAGCACTTCGGCGATCGGGAACAGGTCGTCCACTTCGAGATGCAGCGTGCGCGCGATTTCCGGCATGTCCGCTCGGCCGTGGTACGGCGCCATCGCGAGCGTCTCGATCAGGCCGGCCATCAGGTTGGTCGACACCTGCGGCAGCCAGCTGCCGAGTTCGAGCCCCTTCTTCGTCGCTTCGCCGGTCTGGCGCGCGGTCATCTTCGCGTAGATGTCGTCGACGAGCTTGCGGAATGCCGGGTCGAGACGGTTGCGCGGATGCTTGAACGGCACCTTGATCTCGGCGATCACGCGGCCCGGGTTCGACGACAGCACCAGAATCCGGTCGCACATGAACACCGCTTCCTCGATGTTGTGCGTGACGATCAGCACCGACTTGATCGGCATCCGGCCTTGCGTCCACAGGTCCAGCAAGTCGGTACGCAGCGTTTCCGCGGTCAGCACGTCGAGCGCCGAGAACGGCTCGTCCATCAGCAGGATCGTCGGATCGACGACGAGCGCGCGCGCAAAGCCCACGCGCTGGCGCATCCCGCCCGACAGCTCGCGCGGGTATGCGTTCTCGAAACCGTCGAGACCGATCAGGTCGATCGCCGCGAGCGCGCGTTCGCGCCGCTCGCGCGCGCCGACGCCGAGCGCTTCCAGCCCGGCTTCCACGTTCTGCAGCACGGTCAGCCACGGAAACAGCGCGAAGGTCTGGAACACCATCGCGACGCCTTCGGCCGGGCCGTTCAGCGGCTTGCCGAGATAGGTCACTTCACCGCCGGTCGGCTCGATCAGGCCGGCGATGATGCGCAACAGCGTGGATTTGCCCGACCCGGAACGGCCGAGCAGCCCGACGATCTCGCCTTCGCGCAGCGACAGGTTCGCATCGTCGAGCACGAGCAATTCGCCCTGCGTCTTGTTGAAGCCACGGTTCACGTGGTCGACGCGCAGGATTTCCTCGCCGAGGCGCGGCGACTGGGACGTCTGGACGGGGGCGTTTACAGCATTCGGATTGTGCATCGCGTTTCGCTCTCAATCGGTCTCAGTCGAGCCGCAGCTTCGCTTCGGCGAAGGCATACAGCGGGCGCCACAGCAGGCGGTTGAACAGGGTGACGAACAGGGACATCACGGCGATGCCCAGGATGATCTTCGGGAAGTCGCCGGCGGCGGTGGTCTGCGCGATGTACGCGCCGAGGCCGTGCGCCTCGATCTTGGTGTTGCCCCACTGTACGGCTTCCGACACGATGCTCGCGTTCCACGCACCGCCCGATGCGGTGATCGCGCCCGTCACGTAGTACGGGAAGATGCCCGGCAGGATCGCTTGCCGCCACCACTGCCAGCCGCGGATGCGGAAGTTCGTCGCCGCTTCGCGATAGTCGTTCGGATAGGACGTCGCGCCGGCGATCACGTTGAACAGGATATACCACTGCGTGCCGAGCACGATCAGCGGCGACAGCCAGATGTCCGGGTTCAGATGGAAGCGCGCGATCACGATCACGAACGCCGGGAACAGCAGGTTGGCCGGGAACGCGGCGAGGAACTGCGCGAGCGGCTGCAGCTTTTCGGCCAGCTTCGGCCGCAGCCCGACCCACACGCCGATCGGCACCCAGATCACGGACGCGATCGCGATCAGCACGACCACGCGCAGCAGCGTGATGAGCCCGAGCACGAGCACGTGACCGACTTCGGCCATCGTCACGCCGGTCGAGACGAAGCTGATGACGCGCCACACGATATAGGCCGTGCCGATCAGCACGAGGATCGCCCACGCGATGTCGACCGTGCGCGAGGCCTTCTTCTCGACTTTCGGCAGCGAGAAGCGCATCGCACCCGACAGCGGCAGGCGCAGCGGGATTCGCGCGGCTTTCGCGAAGAACCAGCCGGCCGGCACGAGCAGCTGATGGATCAGGCGCGTGCGGCGCACGAGGTCGAGCAGCCAGGATTGCGGCGCATCGCCCGACGCGGTGTTCTCCATCCGGAACTTGTCGGCCCACGCGATCAGCGGGCGGAACAGGAACTGGTCGTACGCGAGGATCACGACGGTCATCGTGAGGATCACCCAGCCGATCGCGCCGAGATTCTTGTCCGAGATCGCCTGCGCGAGATACGCGCCGATGCCCGGCAGCGTGATGGTCTGGTTGCCGACGGTGATGGCCTCCGACGCAACGACGAAGAACCAGCCGCCCGACATCGACATCATCATGTTCCAGATCAGGCCCGGCATCGAGAACGGCACCTCGAGCTTCCAGAAACGCTGCCACGACGTCAGGTGGAAGCCGCGCGACACTTCGTCCAGGTCGCGCGGCACGGTGCGCAGCGACTGGTAGAAGCTGAACGTCATGTTCCACGCCTGGCTCGTGAAGATCGCGAAGATCGCCGCGAGCTCGGCACCGAGCACGCGGCTCGGGAACAGCGCGAGGAAGAACGTGACCGTAAACGAGATGAAGCCGAGCACCGGCACCGACTGCAGAATGTCGAGGATCGGGATCAGCACCATGCCCGCGCGCCGGCTTTTCGCGGCGAGCGTGCCGTAGACGAGCGTAAACACGAGCGACGCGATCATCGCGGCGAGCATCCGCAGCGTGGTGCGCAACGCGTATTCGGGCAGGTTCGACGGATCGAGCGAGATCTTCTGCGTCTGCAGCACGCCGATCGGCGCCATCGTTTCATGGAAACCGACGACCGCCATCGCGATCAGGCAGATGATCAGCGGAAACGCGATGAAATCCCACCGGTTCGGCAGGACGCGCCACGCAGACGCATTGGCGGTCCGGTTCGGATTGAAGAATCCGACGTCCATCAGGCGCCCTCCCCGGTAAGGCCGAACGAAGCCGGCAAACGATGTTGATTCATGGCAAAGCGCTCGGGCGCGGTAATTCGACGCGGTAATTCGATGGATTCACGATCTCACGCCGGCGCGACGCGCCGTGCGTGCAAGCTGCGCCCCGGCGGCCGAGTCGGGCCGCGACGGCACGACACTACACCAACCTGTATTTCAGCTACAACCGTCCGGGGACGGTGCGACGCGCGGCCCGCCGCACGGTTCGTGCCCGGCGCGCGGGCAGGCTGCGGCGCGCGGTGCGGAGCAATCCGGCCGCAGTCGGTCGGCCGGCATGCAGGCCCCGAATTATGCCGTGATCCGGGCCGGCCGTGAACCCGCCCGGCACACGCGAACGCAAACCATGCCGCACGTCAGCGGACGAATGCGGTGAAGCAGGTATGATCGGGGCTAGCCCTTAGAGTCTGCCGACAGACAGCCCCTAGGGATCGTTCGACCAGCGGGAGGAAGGGAATGGCAGGAAATTTGGTGATCGTCTGCCGCGATCAGGATGCCGACGCGTTCTACGAGCTGATGCAGGAATACGGGTCGTTCCAGACGCGGTTGTCGTCGACGGCGTGGTACCTGAACATGAACGTCGTGCCGGAATCGCTGCAGGAGGAAATCCTGGAGCGCCTCGGCCGCTATACGACCGTCTATATCTTCGAGGCCACGAGCGTGACCTACAACACCATCGACAGCAACGCCGCCGAGACGCTCGGCTCGCTGTTCGGCGAATGACGCCGCGCGGCGCCTGCCCGGCAGGCGCCGCATGCGCCGCTTACGCGGCCTGTGCGTGAAGTTCGTCCTTCGGCACCACGTCGAACGGGAACGTCATCGCCACGCGCAGGCCGCCCTCGGGACGGTTGCCGATCTCGCACGCCCCGCCCAGCCTGACGACCAGCCGCTCGACGATCGCGAGCCCGAGCCCGCTGTGGCCGTTCCCGCCGCGCGCGGGGTCGAGCCGCACGAACGGCCGCGTCGCGGCCGCGAGGTCGCGCGGCGCGATCCCGCCGCCGCTGTCGCTGACCGACAGGACATAGCCGGCCGACGTGCGCACCGTCTCGACGAGCACGGGCGGCGCGCCATATGCGTGCGCGTTGTCGAGCAGGTTCGACAGGATCCGGTCGAGCGTCGCGGTCGGCAGACGGAAGCCCGGATCGGCCGCGAGATGCGTCTGGACCGTCGGCGCATTCGGCGCGACCGCCCGATAGGTGCGCGCGATCCGCTCGCAGGTCTGGTCGACCGGCACGGGCTCGCTGCGGTCCGCCCCACCGTGCGCGAACACGAGGAACTGGTCGACGATGTGCGACATCGAGTCGACATCGCGCACGACGCCATCGCGCAAACGCGCGTCATCCATCATTTCCGCCCGCAGGCGCATCCGCGCGAGCGGCGTGCGCAGGTCGTGCGCGACGCCCGCCAGCATGACCGCGCGGTCGCTCTCGGCCTGCGACACCTGCTCCACCATCTGGTTGAAGCCGTGCGTGAGCTGGCGCAGCTCGCGCGGGCCGCGCTCGCGCAGCGGCGGCACCGGCTGGCCGCGGCCGAAGCGCGCGACGGCGCGCGCGAGCGAGCGCAGCGGCTGCTGAAGCTGCCACGCCGCGAACAGCGCGGCAATCACACCGGCCGAGAAAATCGTGCCGAGCCACAACAGCATCCGGTCGAGCGAGCGCGGCGGGCGCAACGGCTGCACCGGCACCACGATCCAGTTGCGGTCGGTCGGCTCCTTGACCCACAGCACCGGCGGATGGCCCGGCTGGCCAATCTCGACCTGGGTGCCCGCGGGCATTCGCTCGCTGACGTCGTCACGGAAACGCTTGAGCGGCGCCGGCATGTTCGAGTCGCCGCTCTTCGGCACGTCGGGGCTGCCCGGCGACACGAGCCGCACGCGCGACGGCAGCGGCTGATCGGGCGTGCGCTCGACGTGCTGGCGCACCGCGTCGACGAGGAACGCGGCCTCTTCGACCGCATAGCGCGTCTGCATCTGGCTGCGCTCGAGCCGCATCGCGAAAAACCACGCGAAATGCGACAGGAGCAGAACGCCGACGACCAGCAGCGCCAGCCGCCCGAACAGTGAATCAATGGGTTTGCGCATGGGCCTCGCCGTCGGGCACGAACACGTAGCCGCGCCCGCGGACCGTCTGGATGAAACGCGGCGTCGACGGATCCGTTTCCAGGATACGGCGCAGACGCCACACCTGGACGTCGATGCCGCGGTCGGTGCCGTCGTACTCGGGCCCGTGCAGCAGCTCGAGCAGCCGCTCGCGCGTGAGCGTGCGCAGCGCGTGGTTCACGAAGATCTTCAGCAGCGCGAATTCGCTGCTCGACAGGGTTGCGGGCTTGCCGTCGACCGACAGCGTGCGCGCCTGGAAGTCGAGCACGAAGCGGCCGAAGGCGAACGGCTCGCGCTGCTCGGGCGCCGCCGCCGACGGCGTCGCGCGGCGGCGGCGCAGCACGGCCTGCACGCGCGCCAGCAATTCGCGCGGGTTGAACGGCTTGCCGAGATAGTCGTCGGCGCCGAGCTCCAGCCCGACGATGCGGTCGACGTCGTCCGCACGGGCGGTCAGCATGATCACGGGGATGTCGTCGCCGGCCGCGCGCAACTGGCGCAGCGCGGTCAGGCCGTCGACGCCCGGCATCATCAGGTCCAGCACGATCAGGTCGGGCCGCTCGCGCTCGAGGCGCTTCTCGAGCGTCGCCGCGTCGTGCAGCACGGACACTTCCATCCCCTGGCGCACGAGATAGTCGCGCAGCAGGTCTCGGAGTTCTTGGTCGTCGTCGACGATGAGGATCTGGGTAGTCATGGCTTGAAGTTTACCGCGCGAGCGCGGGGTCAAAGAACGAAACAAAGGGACGAAAGGGTTACTGCGGGTTACGGCGCAAGGCAACTGTAATGCGCTGTAACCCGGCAGGCTTCCCGCGTAACACCCGCCGGGGTTTGCGCCGCTAACCTGCGTCTTACCGGATGCGGCACGCGGGCCACCCCGTGCACCGCATCGCCGGACCCTTTGAATACAAGGAGTTTCTGAAATGTATAAGAAGACTTCCCGTGTGGCCATCGCGGCCGCTACCGTGCTCGCTCTCGCATTCGGCACCGCGCAAGCCGCGCAGCCCAACACCATGCCCCCGCAGGGCGGCCCCGGCATGCATCACATGCACGGCCACGACGGCGGCCCGTTCGGCGTGATCATGAAGTTGCACGATCAGCTGAAGCTGAACGCGTCGCAGGAACAGCAATGGCAGACGGCCGTCAACACGATGAAGCAGAACCACGAGGCGATGCGCAAGAGCCACGAGCAGATGCGCGAGCAGTTCAAGGCTCAGCAGAACCAGCCGATCCTCGACCTGAGCGCGATGCACGCGGCCCGCCAGCAGGCCGAACAGCAGAATGCGCAGCTGCGCGAGCAGAGCTCGGCCGCGTGGCTCGCGTTCTACAACGGGCTGAACGACCAGCAGAAGACCACCGTCAGCACCGCGCTGAAGCAGCAGTTCGCGCGGATGGAGCAGCGCCACGAGAAGATGAAGGAGCGCTGGCAGCAGCACCGCGCGGCCAAGGCCGCATCGGCGCCGGCGCAGTAAGCCGGCAGGCCGCCCTCGCAGGCGGCACCGACGGGGACGCGGGCAGGGTGCCCGCGTCCCCGGTTTCATTTCAGGCGACGTCGAACAGCAGCACCTCGGCCGCCCGGCCGCGCGCGAACGCGACCGCGTCCACCCCGGCGATCCGCACGCCGTCACCCGTGCCCAGCGCGTGCCCGTTGACTTCCACGTCGCCGCGCGCCACGTGCACATAGGTACTGCGCCCGGCCCGCACGCCGAACGCCGCCTCCTCGTCCCCGTCGATCAGCCCCGCGAAGATCCGCGCGTCGGCGCGCATCGACAACGCGCCGTCGTCGCCGTCCGGCGACGCCACCAGCCGCAGCCGGCCACGCTTCTCGTCGTCGGCGAAGCGCCGTTCCGCGTAACCCGGCCGGCCGCCCCGCTCGGCCGGCTGCAGCCAGATCTGCAGCAGATGCAGCGCGCGGCGGCACGATGCGTTGGTCTCGCTGTGCACGAGTCCCGTGCCCGCGCTCATCCGCTGAATCCCGCCGGCCCGCACGATCGCGCCGTTGCCGAGGCTGTCGCGATGCGCGAGCGCGCCGTCCAGCACATAGGTGACGATTTCGAGGTCGCGGCGCGGCTGCATGCCGAAGCCGCGGGTCGGCGCGATCCGGTCCTCGCTCAGCACGCGCAGCGCACCGAACGGCGGATGCGCGGCCCCGGCGTGGCCGGCAAGCGGAAAGCTGTGGCTCGATTCGAGCCAGCCCTGGCGCGTGTGGCAGCGGTCGGCGGCGCGGCGGATCTGGAACATGGGGCGGGCACTCCGGCAGGCAGATGTTCTTTTTCGGGTTTACCTGCACTGTAGGGGCGGCCCGGCCACGCCACAATCCGCTTTCCGCGCACCGCATCGTTGCACTCACGAACCCAATCGGCGCAATACTCGTTGCGAATACCACGATTGCCGCAACGGCCGAATCAAAGAATCCACCGGTCGGCCGGATTGCCGTTTTCCGGGTATCGCGTTCGGGTAAAATACCGCCCTTTTGGCGTTCGCCCGTCCGGCGGGCGCCGTTGCCAGCGCGCCGAAACACGAATTTTGGCCGTCTAGAATACGCCGCGGCGCCCGGCCCGACCGGCCGCGAGCGCCCTCCCGGAAGTGAGCGACAAAAGGATGGAAATGAAGAAGGCCGCCCTGTGCGCCGCCCTCGCCCTCGTGGCGGGCAGCGCCTTCGCGAAGGAGTGGAAGACCGTGCGGATCGGCGTCGATGCCAGCTATCCGCCGTTCGAGTCGACCGCGCCGAGCGGCGAGATCGTCGGTTTCGACGTCGATCTCACCAAGGAAATCTGCAAGCGGATCAACGTGAAGTGCGTGTGGGTCTCGCAGGATCTCGACGGGATCATCCCCGCGTTGAAGGCGAAGAAGTACGACATCATCGTGTCGTCGCTGACCGTCACGGACAAGCGTCGCGAACAGATCGACTTCTCCGACAAGGTGTACGACGCACCGGCACGGATGATCGCAAAGACCGGCTCGCCGCTGCTGCCGACGGTCGCGTCGCTCAAGGGCAAGCGTGTCGGCGTCGAGCAGGGCTCGACGCAGGAATCGTACGCGAAGGCGTACTGGGAACCGCAGGGCGTGACGATCGTTCCATACCAGAACCAGGATCAGGTCTACGCCGATCTCGGCTCGGGCCGCCTCGACGCGACGCTGCAGGACGAACTGCAGGCCGACTACGGCTTCCTGCGCACGCCGCGCGGCAAGGGCTTCGCGTTCGCCGGGCCGGAAGTGAAGGATCCGAAGACGATCGGCGACGGCACCGCGATCGGCCTGCGCAAGGACGATACGGACCTGAAGCTCAAGATCAACAAGGCGCTGGCCGATATGCACAAGGACGGCACGTACGACCGGCTGTCGCACAAGTATTTCGCGTTCAGCGTCTACTCGGCCCGCTGAGCGCCGACAATGAAGGAGAACGGATGCGGGGGCAGCCCCGCGTCCGGGCAGTACAGGCAGTCAACCACGCGCCGCCCGCCCCCTCGCCCGCGCTCGCGCGACGGGCTTGCCCGGCACCGTTGCCGGGGCGGACGGCATGATACGCACGGGGCGTTCCGCGCAGCTTGGCGGGCGCGTATTTCGCGGCGCACCGCGTGCGCCCTCAGGGACCACACCAGGGACCACACATGTTTCTACAAGGTTACGGCCCGCTGATCCTCGCAGGCACCTGGCAAACCGTCAAACTGGCGGTGCTTTCGCTCGCGCTTTCGTTCCTGCTGGGGCTGCTCGGCGCGGGCGCGAAGCTGTCGCGCAACCGCTTCACGAACGGCGCCGGCACCGTCTACACGACGCTGATCCGCGGCGTGCCCGACCTCGTGCTGATGCTGCTGCTGTTCTACAGCCTGCAGATCTGGCTGAACATGGCGACCGACGCGCTCGGCTGGGATCAGATCGACATCGACCCGTTCCTCGCCGGCGTGCTCGTGCTCGGCTTCATCTACGGCGCGTACTTCACCGAGACCTTCCGCGGCGCATTCCTGTCGGTGCCGCGCGGCCAGCTCGAGGCCGGCAGCGCGTACGGGATGACCAGCTGGCAGGTGTTCACGCGGATCATGTTCCCGCAGATGATGCGCTTCGCGCTGCCCGGCATCGGCAACAACTGGCAGGTGCTCGTGAAGTCGACCGCGCTCGTGTCGATCATCGGCCTCGCGGACGTCGTGAAGGCGTCGCAGGACGCCGGCAAGGGCACGCTGCGGTTCTTCTTCTTCACGCTGATCGCCGGTGCGGTCTACCTCGCCATCACCACGATCTCGAACTTCGTGCTGATGTGGCTCGAAAAGCGCTACTCGACCGGTGTCCGCAAGGCTGACCTATGATCGAACTCATCCAAGAATACTGGCGCAACTATCTGTACACCGACGGTTTCCGGATCACCGGTGTCGCGATCACGCTGTGGCTGCTGGTCGTGTCGATCGGCCTCGGCTTCTGCCTGTCGGTGCCGCTCGCGGTGGCCCGCGTGTCGAAGAAGAAGTGGCTGTCGGGCGCGGTGTGGCTCTACACGTACGTGTTCCGCGGCACGCCGCTCTACGTGCAGCTGCTGCTCTGCTACACGGGCCTCTACAGCCTGCAGTTCGTGCGTGGCACGCCGCTGCTCGACTCGTTCTTCCGCGACGGGATGCACTGCACGCTGCTCGCGTTCACGCTGAACACCTGCGCGTACACCACCGAAATCTTCGCCGGCGCGATCAAGTCGACGTCGTACGGCGAGATCGAGGCCGCGCGCGCGTACGGGATGTCGACGTTCACGATGTATCGCCGCGTGATCCTGCCGTCCGCGCTGCGCCGCTCGCTGCCGCTCTACAGCAACGAAGTGATCCTGATGCTGCACGCAACCACGGTGGCCTTCACCGCGACCGTGCCGGACATCCTGAAGATCGCCCGCGACGTGAACTCGGCGACCTACATGTCGTTCCATGCATTCGGCATCGCCGCCCTGCTCTATCTCGTGATCTCGTTTACGCTCGTGTGGCTGTTCCGCCAGGCCGAGCGTCGCTGGCTCGCGTATCTGCGCCCGCAAGGCAAGTAAGTTTTCGCAGGACTATTGATGAATTCCCAGACCCAGAAGCTTTTCGTCGACGATCTGCACAAGCGGTACGGCGACAACGAGGTACTCAAAGGCGTGTCGCTGAAGGCGAACTCGGGCGACGTGATCAGCGTGATCGGCTCGTCCGGTTCCGGCAAGAGCACGATGCTGCGCTGTATCAATTTCCTCGAGCAGCCGAACGCGGGCCGCATCGTCGTCGACGGCGAGGAAGTGCGTACCACGAAGGACAAGACGGGCGCGCTGCGCGCCGCCGATCCGAAGCAGCTGCAGCGCGTGCGCACCAAGCTGTCGATGGTGTTCCAGCACTTCAATCTCTGGTCGCACATGAACGTGATCGAGAACGTGATGGAAGCGCCGGTGAACGTGCTTGGCATCCCGAAGAAGGAAGCCGAGGATCGTGCGCGCGAATATCTCGAGAAGGTCGGCCTCGCGCCGCGCGTCGAGAAGCAGTATCCGTCGCACCTGTCGGGCGGCCAGCAACAGCGCGTGGCGATCGCGCGCGCGCTGGCGATGCATCCCGACGTGATGCTGTTCGACGAGCCGACGTCGGCGCTCGATCCCGAACTGGTCGGCGAAGTGCTGAAGGTGATGCAAAAGCTCGCCGAGGAAGGCCGCACGATGATCGTCGTCACGCACGAGATGGGCTTCGCGCGCAACGTGTCGAATCACGTGATGTTCCTGCACCAGGGGCGCGTCGAGGAAGAAGGCGTGCCGTCGGAGGTGTTCGCCAACCCGAAGAGCGAGCGCCTGCGCGGGTTCCTGTCGGGCAGCCTCAAGTAAACGCACGCATCGCGATACGCAAAACGGGCGCCGGGCGGCGCCCGTTTTGCGTTTACGCGGCGTCGACCGGCGTGCCGCCGGCGAACGTGCGCAGCGCGTCGCCCGCGAGCCGGTAGCGCACCCACTCGTCCTGCGGCGCGGCGCCGACGCTTTCATAGAAGCGGATCGCCGGCTCGTTCCAGTCGAGCACGCTCCATTCGAAACGCCCGCAGCCCGTATCCACCGCGATCCGCGCGAGCGCCTTCAGCAGCCGCAGCCCGGCGCCCGCGCCGCGAAAGCGCGGCGATACGTACAGATCCTCGAGATACAGCCCCTGGCGGGCGAGCCACGTCGAGTACGAGAAGAAATACACGGCGAAGCCGGCCGGCTCGCCGTCGACCTCGCAGATCAGCGCGCGCGCCGGCGAGCCTTCGCCGAACAGGCTGTGCTCGAGCGACGCGGGCGTCGCGACCACCTCATGCTCGGCCTTCTCGTAGATGGCCAGCTCGGTGATGAAACGCAGGATTTGCGGCACGTCGGCGACGGTGGCGGGACGGATATCGATTTGCACGGTGTGAGCCCTCCTTCGGCTCTGGCTGGAAACGGGATGCGACGCCCGCGCAATCGCGCTGGCGCAGGTCAGACCGACATGCTACGTTCATGGCGCTACTGCAGGAAGTGCAGTTTCTTCATCAGAACACGAAAACCATGCATCCCGATCTGCGCCGCCTCGACCTGAACCTGCTGCTCGCCTTCGACGCGCTGTACCGTCACCGGTCGGTCGCCGCTGCCGCGCACGAGCTGGCGATGAGTCCGTCCGCGCTGAGCCATGCGCTCGCACGGCTGCGCGACGCGATCGGCGATGCGCTGTTCGTGCGGCTCGGCAACGAAATGCAGCCGACCGTGCGCGCGGACGACATCGCCACGTGGGCCGGCGACGCGCTCGACACGATGTCAAAGGGGCTCGCCCGCGCGCGCCGCTTCGATCCCGCACAAAGCGACCGCACGTTCGTGTTCGCCGCGAGCGACTACACGGCGTTCGCGGTGCTGCCGGCGTTCCTCGCGCGCATCGAACGCATCGCGCCGCGCCTGCACATCAGGGTCGTCCATTCCGAGCGCAAGATAGCCGTCGACGAGCTCGCGGCCGGCCGCATCGATTTCGCGCTCGGCTATCACGAGGAATCGACGGCCGACGCGCCGGGTATCGAGGATTTCGACTGGTTCTCGGACGACTACGTGGTCATCGCGAGCGCCCGGCATCCGGACATTCACCGGCGGCTGACGCTCGATCAGTATCTCGCGGCCCGCCACGCGGTCGTCACGCCGTGGAACGAGTCGCGCGGCGTCGTCGACTACGTGCTCGACCGGCTCGGCGTCGAGCGGCAGGTGGCCGTGCAGTTGCCGAGCGTGCTGGCCGCGCCGTTCGTGATCGCGGAATCGTCGCTGCTGATGACCGTACCGAACCGCGCCGCGCAGGCACTGCGCCACGCGGCGCCGATCCGCATCTTCCCCGCGCCGTTCGAGATCCCCCGCTACACGGTGAAGGTCTATTCGCACGCGAAGCACGCGCGCACCGATGCGCATCGCTGGATTCGCGCGCAGCTGCTCGACGCGCGTCCGGCACCCGGTTAATCTGGACGCGCTGCCCGGCCGGCGGCGTGCCGCTGCCTGCCGGGCGTTTCGGGCACCGTGCGGCGACGCCGGGCCGCCTTCAATTTATTACGAAATACTTACCAATTTCATCTCTCCGGCACCTACGCCGGTGCCCCGCCGACGTCAATAGTGGCAATCCTTGACCCACGGCCACCGAATCCATGTCTCCCTTGTCTGACAAGGGTTTTCCGGTAATCGACGGGCCCGGCGGCCTCCTCCGCCCCCTCTGTTGCATGGCAATTTGGCGACAGGTGTTAGTCAAACAACGATTTCCATCGCCACAAAATTGTATTTTTGCTAAATTAGTAACCAAAGTAGCAAAACGAAGTTCGTGAAATGTAGTTTAGCTTCACGACACTACAAGGAGACCCCGCAAGCCGACCCGGCTGCGCGGGACCGCTCAACGGTTTTCCGTCCGCTTGCCCGCGTGCCGCGCTTACCGGCCCTGCACGAGGTCTCCCTGGTTATCCCGCTTTTCGCTTTTGCCCGGCGTTCGTCGCGCCGGGCATCTCGTGCAGTCTGGGTTGACTTTTTGACAGGGTATGGAGGAGATGATGAAGAAAGCTTTGGTCGCGGCCGCGCTGATGGCTGCCGGGGTGGTGACGGCGCACGCGCAGAGCAGCGTCACGCTGTATGGCCGCCTGGATGCGGGCCTCGAGTACATGAACGGCCTGCAGAACGGCCATCAATTCCGCGCGGAAAGCGGCGACTGGGGCACGAGCCTGTGGGGCTTGAAGGGCACCGAGGATATCGGCGGCGGCAACAAGATCCTGTTCCACCTCGAAGGCGCGTTCAACACGATGAACGGCGGCCTCGGCTCGAGCGGCACGATCTGGGATCGTTACGCGACGGTCGGGATCTCGAACGATCGCTACGGTACGCTGCTGCTGGGTCGCGAACTCGCGATCGCCAACGGCGTGTGGGACTTCGACCCGTTCGGCCAGTCGAACTGGTCGACCGCGTCGCTCGTGCGCGGCCGTAACTGGAACAAGACCAGCAACAACGTGTCGTACCAGTCGCCGTCGCTCTACGGCCTCGACTTCTACGGCCAGTTCGCGTTCTCGAACTCGACGAGCTTCAACGGCAACACGACGGCCGGCCAGCCGGGTCGTGCAGCCGGTGCGCAGATCACGTACACGAACTCGCTGTTCCAGTTGCGCGGCATCTACGACGAAACGCGCGACAGCAACGGCCGCTTCTCGGACGTGTTCAACTACTCGCGCGAATACTTCGCGGGCGTGAACGTGTTCCTCGGCCAGTTCAAGCTGCAGGCGGCCTACCAGGCATCGCGCGCGGACGGCAGCGGCGGCCCGGCAGTCAACGCCGGCGTGACGGGCACCCAGCAGGTGTGGGGCGGCGTGACGTGGCAGGCAACGCCGGCGGCAGCGCTGATCGCGGCCGTGTATCACGTGAATGCGAACCACGGCGGCGGCAACGCGAACATCTATACGGTCGGCGGTTCGTACAACATCTCGAAGCGCACGCTGTTCGACCTGCAGGTCGCAACCGTGCGCAACAGCTCGACGGCCAACTTCGGCCTGAACGCGAACGGCGCGGGCACGGCCGTGACGACGGGCAACCCGAACCCGGGCGGCAGCCAGACCGGCGTCTACGCCGGCATCCAGCACCTGTTCTGATCAGGGCCGTTCAAGGAACGATTCGACAACACTTTCCACGCTGCTGCGAGAGGCGCGTATCGGTGCGGTACCCAACCGGGTATCGCACCGTTTTTTATTGGCGGGCCGGTTTTGCGCAGCCCTTGCCGGATGCGGCGCTCAGACCGCCGCTTCGTTCTCTTCGCCGGTGCGGATGCGGATCACGCGCTCGACGTCCGACACGAAGATCTTGCCGTCGCCGATCTTGCCCGTGCGCGCCGCGCCGATCACCGCATCGATCACCTGGTCGACCTGCGCTTCCGCGACGACCACCTCGATCTTCATCTTCGGCAGGAAGTCGACGACGTACTCGGCGCCGCGATACAGCTCGGTGTGCCCTTTCTGGCGGCCGAAGCCCTTCACTTCCGTCACGGTCAGGCCGGTGAGGCCGACTTCGGCGAGCGCTTCACGGACTTCGTCCAGCTTGAACGGCTTGATGATGGCGGTGATGCGTTTCATGATGGTTGTCCCTCAATGCTCGTTTGGATGAAAAATCGCGATCCCGATTGTAAGCCGTAAGCCGGTCAGCGGCGTGCGGCTCAGTCGAGACGTTCGGTAAAGCGCGACGTGACCGGATAACGCCAGTCGCGCCCGAAGGCGCGGTGCGTGACGCGAATGCCGATCGGCGCCTGACGGCGCTTGTATTCGTTGACCTTGATGAGCCGCGTCACGCGCGCGACGTCGGCCTCCGCATAGCCGGCCGCGACGATTTCCGCGAGCGGCCGGTCCTCTTCCATGTACATCCGCATGATCGCGTCGAGCACGTCGTACGGCGGCAGGCTGTCCTGGTCCGTCTGGTTCTCGCGCAGCTCGGCCGACGGCGCGCGCGTCAGGATCCGTTCGGGAATCACGTCGCGCGGCCCGAAGTCGGCGCTCGCGTTGCGATAGCGGCAGAGCCGGTAGACCAGCGTTTTCGCGATGTCCTTGATCACCGCAAAACCGCCGGCCATGTCGCCGTACAGCGTGCAGTAGCCGACCGCCATCTCGCTCTTGTTGCCGGTCGTCAGCACGATCGAGCCGAACTTGTTCGACAGCGCCATCAGCAGCGTGCCGCGGATGCGCGCCTGGATGTTCTCTTCCGTCGCGTCTTCCGCGCGGCCCGCGAATTCGTTCGCGAGCGCCGCGCGAAACGCATCGAACATCGGCGCGATCGCGATCTCGTCGTAGCGCACGCCGACGCGCCGCGCCATCTCCGCCGCATCGGTGGTCGAGATGCCGGCCGTATAGCGCGACGGCATCATCACCGCGCGCACGCGCTCGGGCCCGAGCGCGTCGCATGCGATGGCGAGCACCAGCGCCGAATCGACGCCGCCCGACAGCCCGATCAGCGCGCCGGGAAAACCATTCTTGCCGATGTAGTCGCGCACGCCGGTCACGAGCGCGCGATAGACCTGCGCATCGACCGGCAGATCGGGCGCGATCGCGCCGGACAGCGGCCGCGGGCCGTCGAATTCGACGATCGCATGCCCTTCGTCGAACTGCGGCATCTTCGCGACGAGCGCGCCCTGCGCGTCGAGCACGAACGAGCCGCCGTCGAACACGAGTTCGTCCTGGCCGCCGACGAGGTTCACGTACACCATCGGCAGCCCGGTCTCGCGAATCCGCGCGCGCAGGATGTCGATGCGCAGCGCTTCCTTGTCCATGTGATACGGCGAACCGTTCGGGATCAGCAGCACCTGCGCGCCGGCCGCCTTCGCGATCTGCGCGGCCGACGCATGCCACGCGTCCTCGCAGATGATCACGCCGTATCTGACGCCGTTCAGCTCGAACACGAACGGCTCGGTGTCCGTCGCGAAATAGCGTTTCTCGTCGAACACGTCGGCGTTCGGCAGATCCTGCTTGCGATAGGTGCCGACGATCTCGCCGCCGACGATCAGCGACACCGCGTTGTAGGTGTCGGTCGGCGGCACGCCGCGCTCGATCGGACAGTTTGCATTACCATCGACGGCTGGCGCGCGCGCATCGTCGCCGGCGCGGCTGCCCGCACCGCTGCCCGGCCCCCTGCCCGGACCGCGCAACGGATGGCCGACCAGCACCGCGAGCCCGTCGAACGCGCGCAGCGCATCGGCGAGCGTATCGAGCGCGGCGGCCGCCGCCGCGTAGAACGCCGGCCGCAGCAGCAAGTCCTCCGGCGGATAGCCGGACACCGCGAGTTCGGGGGCGACCATCAGTTGCGCACCATCGTTGTGCGCGGCGCGCGCGGCCGCGACGATCCGCGCGACGTTGCCGGCGAAGTCGCCGACGGTGACGTTGATCTGGGCGAGAGCGAGTCGGGTCTTCATGACGGGATCGGCGCAGCCCGGCGGCGCGCCCTGAATGGCTGACGAAATCGTCCCGGACGCGGGCCACGGCGGCACGCATCCGGCGGCATCCAACAGTACGGATTCACGCTTGAAACACGAACGCATCGATTATCGCACGGGCATCCTGTCGTCCCCCTCGGAGGTTCCGGCCGACGAATGGAACGCGCTGCTCGAGTGCGACGCGCAGCCGACACCGTTCCTGCGCCACGAATTCCTCGACGCGCTGCACGTCGCGCGCTGCGCGGTCGACGACACCGGCTGGTCGCCGCATTTCGTCACGCTGACCGACGCGCGCACGGGGCGGCTCGCGGCCGCCGCGCCCGTCTATGCGAAGCAGCATTCGTATGGCGAATACGTGTTCGACTGGGCATGGGCCGACGCGTACCAGCGCAACGGGCTGTCCTACTACCCGAAGCTGCTGTGCGCGGTGCCGTTCACGCCGGTCCAGGGCACCCGCCTCCTCGCCGCCGACGACGATGCGCGCCGCCGGCTCGCGGCCACGCTGCTCGCGTTCGCGGAGCAGAGCGACGTGTCGTCGCTGCACGTGCTGTTCCCGACCGGCGACGAGGCGCAACTGTTCGAATCGATGGGGATGATGCTGCGCGAAGGCGTGCAGTTTCACTGGATCAACGACGGCTACCGCAATTTCGACGACTTCCTCGGCACGCTCGAGCAGAAAAAACGCAAGAACATCCGCGCGGAACGCCGCAAGGTGCACGATGCGGGCGTGACGTTCCGCCGGCTCACCGGCGACATGATCACCGATGCCGACTGGCGCTTCTTCTCGCGCTGCTACCGGCAGACCTACCGCGAACACTATTCGAGCCCGTACCTGAATCTCGACTTCTTCCGCGCGATCGGCGCGACGATGCCCGAGAACCTGCTGCTCGTGATCGCGCAGGCCGACGGCAAGCCGATCGCGAGTTCGCTCGCCGTCTACCGGCGCGGCGCGAACGGCGGCGGCACGCTATACGGCCGCTACTGGGGCGCGCTCGAGCACGTGCCCTGCCTGCATTTCGAAACGGCCTACTACCAGTTGCTCGAGTTCTGCATCGAGGCCGGGCTCGACACGTTCGAGGGCGGCGCGCAGGGCGAACACAAGCTCGCGCGCGGCTTCCTGCCGACCGTCACGCACTCCGCGCACTGGCTCGCGCACCCGGCATTCTCGGATGCCGTCGCGCGCTTTCTCGAACGCGAGACCGAGCATATTCACGCATACGTCGACGAGTTGCGCGAACACGATCCGTTCCGGCGCAGCGCGGAGTAGCCGCCATGCACCGGCGGCCGCTGCGCCATTCGGCTCGCGCCGCATCGCGCACGCTACGATGCGTCGCGGTTCGCGGCGAGATTCGCTGAAAGGCGCCTGCAACCGTGTGCGCTCCAAAGCCGAAACCGTTCATGCGCCTGCACGGGGTTGCGAGCCGCATGCGTCGCCGCGCGCACCGTCATCCCGGCCGATGATCGAGGCCCGCACGCGCCCCCGCCGCGCCGGTCGATATGCTGCTGCCGCAAAATCCGGCGGCTCGCCCGATCTTTTCTGAGACACTGGCGGCTTCGCATCCCGCCGCTCCTCCATGTCCTGGTTTCTGTATCTGATCGAATGCGCCGACGACAGCGTCTACACGGGCATCACGACCGACGTCGCCGCGCGCTTCGACGAGCACGCGTCCGGCAAGGGCGCGCGCTACACGCGCTCGCGCAAGCCGCGTGCGGTGCTCGCGTCGTTCCCGCTGCCCGACCGGTCGATCGCATCGCGCGCGGAGTACTGGGTGAAGCGGCTCACGGCCGCGCAGAAACGCGAACTCGCCGCAGGAATCCGGACGCTCGGGTCGGTGTTGCCGGCCGGGATGTCGATCGACGGGCACGTCGATGCGGCCGTTGTGGCGGCCAGCACGCGCGGGCGGAAGAAGGCGGATGCGAAGAACGCCGGCGAGGCGGCGGAATCGGCTGAAACCGGGAAGGTCTCGAAGAAGACGGCGAAGGCCGAAAAACCGGCGAAGGCCGTGCAAACCGGAAAGACACCAAAGAAGGCAAAGGCCGCACCCGCTGCGAAGCGGGCGAAAACCGGCGACGATGCGCCGACGAAAAAGACCTCGACGCGCGGCACGCCGGACAAAGCGGACAAAGCAGCTAAATCCGGGAAGCCGATCAAACCGGCCGCGAAATCGTCATCCGCCGGGAAAGCATCCGGCGGCAAGCCCGCCACCAACGGACGCGACGACACGGCTCGCGCACCGGCGCGCAGCCGTGCGTCGACAGCGAAGGCCTCCGCCCCCGCAGCCACGCCGCGCCGCGCGACCCCGGCAAAACGTGCGAAGGATGCCCCGCCTCCCGCCGCCGCGCCCGCTGCCGTGCACAAGAAGCGCCCCGCGCGCAAAAAACAAAACCGCGCGGCCTCCTGAGGAGACACGCGCGGTTTGCGTGGCGGGCGAACCGGCCGTCGGGCCGGCAAGCCGGCCTTACTTCTTGTAGTTCGCGGCGCCGTCGGTGATTTCCTTGTGCGCGGCATCGATGCCGGCCCAGCCTTCGACCTTCACCCACTTGCCCTTCTCGAGCGCCTTGTATTGCTCGAAGAAGTGCTTGATCTGGTCCTTCAGGTACTCGGGCACGTCGTCGATCGACTTCAGGTTGGCCGTCATCGGGCAGACCTTGTCGTGCGGCACCGCGACCAGCTTCGCGTCGACGCCCGATTCGTCGGTCATCTGCAGCATGCCGAGCACGCGCGAGCGCACGATCGAACCGGCCAGCAGCGGGAACGGCGTGATCACCAGCACGTCGACCGGATCGCCGTCGCCCGACAGCGTCTGCGGGATGTAGCCGTAGTTCACCGGGTAACGCATGCCGGTACCGATGAAGCGATCGACGACGAGGAGACCCAGCTCCTTGTCCGCCTCGTACTTCACCGGGTCGCTTTGCGCCGGGATCTCGATGATCACGTTGAAATCGTGCGGCAGGTCCTTGCCGGCCGGAACATGGTTGAAGCTCATGAGCGCTCTCTGTTGGTCGATGGAATTCGGGACAGGGCGCCGCGGCCGATACACCGCCGCGGGCGTCCCCGCAAGGAATGCGCCATTATAGCCAATCGACCGGTGGCGTCCGGATGACGATCGGCGCGATAATCGTTCCCGATGTCCGGCCATTCGACCACTGGCCCCGTTGTACGTCGAGCGCAAGGCATGGAATCCAGGTAAGCGCTAAAGCGCCGACTCGGGCCGACCGCCGTGGGGATGGAGTAAGCGCTGAAGCGCCGACTCCATCCAGCCACGCCATGGGACCCGAGTAAGCGCTGAAGCGCTAACTCGGGTCGACAGGAGAACGCATGGAAGAAGCGAAGCACTTCATCGCGGGCGAATGGACGTTGCCCGCGCAACTGGAAACGATCCCCGTCGTCGATCCCTCCGACGGCCAGCCGTTTGCGACGATCGCGCGCGGCACGGCACCCGACATCGAGCGCGCGGTCGCCGCGGCCCGCGACGCGTTCGCGGGCCCGTGGGGCGCGACGAGCGCCGCCGAACGCGGCCGCGTGCTGATGCGGCTGTCCGCACGCGTCGCCGACCACCTCGAGGAACTCGCCGCGATCGAGGCGCGCGACACCGGCAAGCCGCTGAAGCAGGCACGCGCCGACGCGGCCGCGCTCGCGCGCTACTTCGAGTTCTATGCGGGCGCCGCCGACAAACTCCACGGCGAAACGCTGCCCTATCACGCGGGCTACACGGTGCTCACCGTGCGCGAGCCGCACGGCGTCACCGGCCACATCGTGCCGTGGAACTACCCGATGCAGATCTTCGGGCGCAGCGTCGGCGCGGCGCTCGCGGCCGGCAACGCGTGCGTCGTGAAGCCGGCCGAGGACGCATGCCTGTCGGTGCTGCGCGTCGCCGAGCTGGCCGCCGAAGCCGGGTTGCCGGCCGGCGCGCTGAACGTCGTCACCGGCTACGGCCATGAAGCCGGCGCCGCGCTCGCGCGCCACCCCGGCATCGACCACATCTCGTTTACCGGCTCGCCCGCGACCGGCAAGCTGGTCGCACAGATGGCCGCCGAAAACCACGTCCCCGTCACGCTCGAACTCGGCGGCAAGTCGCCGCAGATCGTGTTCGCCGACGCCGATCTCGAAGCGGCGCTGCCCGTGCTGGTATCGGCGATCGTGCAGAACGGCGGGCAGACCTGCTCGGCCGGCAGCCGCGTGCTGATCGAGCGCGCGATCTACGAGCCGCTCGTCGAACGGCTCGCGACCGCATTCAACGGGCTGCGGGTCGGCCCGAGCCGCGCCGACCTCGACTGCGGCCCGCTGATCAACGCGAAGCAGCAGCAGCGCGTGTGGGACTTCCTGTCCGATGCGCAGCACGACGGCATTCCGATGGCCGCGCACGGCCAGGTCGTCGCCGACGCGCCCGAAAGCGGCTTCTACCAGGCACCCGCGCTGTTGCGCGACGTGCCGTCGTCGCACCGGCTCGCGCAGGAAGAAGTATTCGGCCCGGTGCTCGCCGCGATGCGCTTCGCCGACGAAGACGAAGCGGTCGCGCTCGCGAACGGCACGCCGTACGGCCTCGTCGCGGGCATCTGGACGCGCGACGGTGCGCGCCAGATGCGTCTCGCGCGGCGGCTGCGCGCGGGCCAGGTGTTCGTCAACAACTACGGTGCAGGCGGCGGCGTCGAATTGCCGTTCGGCGGCGTCGGCCACTCGGGGCACGGCCGCGAGAAAGGCTTCGAGGCGCTGTACGGCTTCACCACGCTGAAGACGATCGCGATCCGGCACGGCTGAACACAACCGGCAACGACCGGCACACCATGCACTCATCCAACCCAGGAGACACACCATGCGGTTGAGCAGCAAGACGGCCATCGTCACGGGCGGCGGCTCGGGTTTCGGCGAAGGCATCGCGAAGACGTATGCGCGCGAAGGCGCGAACGTCGTCGTCAACGACCTGAACGGCGCGGCGGCCGAGCGCGTCGCGAGCGAGATCGCGCTGGCGGGCGGCAAGGCGATCGCGGTCGCGGGCGACGTGTCGCGGGACGAAGACTGGCGCGCGTTGCTGCAGGCCGCGCTCGACGATTTCCATTCGGTGCAGATCGTCGTGAACAACGCCGGCACCACGCACCGCAACAAGCCGGTGCTCGACGTGACGGAAGCGGAGTTCGACCGCGTGTACGCCGTCAACATGAAAAGCCTGTTCTGGAGCGTGCAGACCTTCGTTCCGTACTTTCGCACGCAGGGCGGCGGCGTGTTCGTGAACGTCGCGTCGACGGCCGGCGTGCGGCCGCGCCCGGGCCTCGTCTGGTACAACAGCACGAAGGGCGCGATGATCACCGCGAGCAAGTCGCTCGCGGCCGAGCTCGGCGCCGACCGGATCCGCGTGAACTGCATCAATCCCGTGCTCGGCGAAACGGGCCTGATGACCGAGTTCATGGGCTGCGAGGACACGCCCGAGAATCGCCGCCGGTTCCTGGCGACGATTCCGCTCGGCCGCTTCTCGACGCCGCAGGACATCGCGAACGCGGCCCTTTACCTCGCATCCGACGAAGCCGAGTTCATCACCGGCGTCTGTCTCGAAGTCGACGGCGGGCGCTGCATCTAGCCGCACGGCCGTGATTGCGCCGCGCCGGCAGTGCCGGCCGGCGCCGCATCTCCGCACGAGCATTGCCTCGCACGACCCCGGATCGGGCGCCGCCGCGCCGGTTCCGGCCACCACAAGAAAGGACAGGAGACAACATGGCAACATCGACGCAGTCGCTGCCGGGCTCGTCCGGCGCATTCGAGGAAGCAACCTACCGCAAGGTGTCGTGGCGGCTCACCCCGCTCCTGCTGCTGTGCTACGTGGTCGCGTATCTCGACCGCGTGAACGTCGGCTTCGCGAAGCTGCAGATGGCGAGCGACCTGAATCTCAGCGACACCGTCTACGGGCTCGGCGCCGGGATCTTCTTCTTCGGCTACTTTCTGTTCGAAGTCCCGAGCAACATCATCCTGCACAAGGTCGGCGCGCGCGTGTGGATCGCGCGCATCATGGCGACGTGGGGCGTGATCTCGATCCTGACGATGTTCGTCACGACGCCCGCGATGTTCTACGTGATGCGCTTCCTGCTCGGCGTCGCCGAGGCCGGCTTCTTCCCCGGCGTGATCCTGTACCTCACCTACTGGTATCCCGCGCACCGCCGCGGCCGGATGACGACGTTCTTCATGACGGCCGTCGCGTTGTCGGGCGTGATCGGCGGGCCGATCTCCGGCTTCATCCTGAAGGCGTTCAACGGCGTGAGCGGCTGGCACGGCTGGCAATGGCTGTTCCTGCTCGAAGGGATTCCGTCGGTGCTGGCCGGCGTGCTCATCTTCTTCGCGCTCGACGACCGGATCTCGAAGGCGAAATGGCTCACCGACGACGAAAAGGCGCTGCTCGCGCGCAACGTCGAAGCGGAGGAAGCGACCAAGGAAGACCTGCCGCTCGGCACGGTGATGTCGAGCCCGCGCGTGTGGCTGATGGCGCTCATCTACTTCTCGTTCGTGATGGGCCTCTACGGCGTCGGCTTCTGGCTGCCGACGATCATCAAGGCGACCGGCGTCGTCGACACGTTCATGATCGGCCTGCTGTCGGCGATTCCGTATGCGGTGGCGGTAGTCGCGATGATCCTGATCGCGCGCAGTGCGGACAAGCGCCGCGAACGACGCTGGCACCTGGCGATTCCGGCTGCGTTCGGCGCGCTCGGGCTCGTGCTGTCGGTGATCTGGGCGCACCAGACGGCACTCGCGATGCTCGGCCTCACGCTCGCGACGATGGGCATCCTGACCACGCTGCCGCTGTTCTGGAGCCTGCCGACCGCATTCCTCGGCGGCGCGGCCGCCGCCGCCGGCATCGCGATGATCAACTCGATCGGCAACCTCGCGGGCTTCCTGAGCCCGTACATGATGGGCTGGCTCAAGCAGGCGACCGGCGCGAACGACGCGGGCATGTACATGCTCGCCGGGTTCCTCGTGCTCGGCGGGCTGCTCGCGCTGTCGGTGCCGAAACGGCTGGTCGACAAGTGATACTGGGCAAGCCCGGCGCGTAACGCGTTCGGGCCGGCTCGCAACGGACGAAAAAAAGCCCCGGACGCCGATCGGCGTTCGGGGCTTTTTTACGCAGCGGTGCGTCAGACCACGGTGATCGCGAGCGCGCTTTCGCGGTAGTGCGTGGCGGCCTTGTCGGTTTCGCCGAGATGCTCGAACAGGCGCGCGAGCGCACGGTGCGCCCGCACCTTCAGCGCCTCGTTGTCGGCCTGCTTCAGCGACGCCTCGAGGAACGACTGCGCCTTGCCCCACAGCTGCTGCTGCTGGCAGAGACGGCCCAGCGCGAACAGCAGGTCGGCATCGTCCGGGTGATCCTTCTTCCACCCTTCGGCCTTCTGGATCAGCGGCAGCGCATCGCCGCCGGCGGTGTCCGGATAGCGGCGCAGCAGACGCGCATCCCAGTTGTGCGCGAGCGCGTCCTCGACGATGCGGCGCGCTTCGGTGCGGCGCTCGAGTGGTACCAGCAGGTCGGCCGCGAGATCGGCGAGACGCGGCGACTGGCGCTCGAGCGGCGACAGCGACTGCCACACTTCGAGCAGCGCATCCGGATCGTGCCGGCGTTCGCGCAGCAGGTTTTCCGCGGCCTGCTGGCGCAGCCGCACAGCCGCGGCCGGATGCAGCGCCTCGCGCTTCTCCAGCGCCTTCGCGAGCTTGAGCACCTCGGCCCAGTTCTTCAACTGCTGTTGCGCGCGCAGCGCGACCTGTTGCGCATGAATGCGCTTGCCGCCCGCCTGCATGTCGGCCAGCGCGGCGAGCGCGCCGTCCGCATCGCGTGCGTCGGCGCGCATGTCGGCCGACGCGAGCAGCCGTGCGTCCTGCCACTCCGGTGCATCGACCTTCGACAGCCAGTCGTCGCGACGCGTGTACTCGTGCATCCGGTGCGCGGCCGTCGCGGCGACGAGGCTCGCGGCGCCCTGGTTCGCATCGACCGAGAGCGCATCGCGCGCGGCCTTCTCGGCACGCGAGAAGCGGCCCGCGTACAGATTCGCGATCGCATCGCGCAGCGACGCCTGGGCCTTCTCGTTACGCGAACGCGCGCGATACGCGGCGACCCGCTGCGGCATGCGCCAGATGTTGCGCACGATGCGCAGCAGCGCATACACGGCGATGAACAGCACGACGATGGCGATCACGAACAGGTTCAGCGACACGTCGACCCGGTACGGCGGATAGACGAACAGCACCTGCCCCGCATCGAAATGGCCGACGGTGGCGAGTGCCACGGCGATCGCGAACAGGATCGCGAGCCAGACGATTCCTCGAAGCGTCATCGTTACCCCCGGCTCTTGAACTGCTGAACGGCGTTCAGGCTCGTGTTCAGGTTCGGCACCGCGACCGTCAGCGATGCGCCGTCGACCTGCTTGAGCAGATCCTCGACCGATTGCGTGTCCTTCGATGCCTGGTCGAAATACTTGCCGAGCGACGCCTGCGCGGCGTGCAGGTCGGCCTTCATCGCGCTGTCGTTGCGTGCGAGCAGCGACAGTCGCGCGGTGAGCAGGCGCAGCTTCACGTTCTCGCGCACGAAGTAGCCTTGGTCGGGCGACGCGAGCATCGCATCGGCGTTGTCGATCCGGCGCACCTGCACGAGGCCCTTCAATTGCTGGCCGAGGCCGGCGGAGAAGTCATGCCACCACACCTTCCAGCGCGGCGTGTCGGCGGCGACCGAAGACGCGGCGTCGGCCGGCGCGGCCTGCGGCGCCGCGTGCGGGACGATCGCCTCGCCCGACAGCGGCAGCGTGTCGATCTTCGCGATCGCGTCGTCGAGCTTGATCGCGAGGCCCGTGAGGTCGGCCGACGGCGCGGCCTTCAGCTTCTCGATGTCCAGCGCGAGCGCCTTGCGCACCGTGACGGCCTGCGCGCTCTGCGACGTCGCAAGGCGTGCATCGGCATTCTGCAGCGCGATCAACGCGAGCTGCGTGTTGCCCGTCAGCTGCAGCTGTTGGCTCGCGCTCGACAGCATCTGGTCGACTTCCTCGAGCATCCATGCATCGCGGTTGCGCGACAGGTCCTGGTACTGCTGCTGCAGCGCCTGCTGCGCGCTCTGCGCATCGGCGAGCTTGCCGTCGAGCTGTGCGAGCTGCGTGTCGACCTGATGCGTGCTCGCAAGCGCCTGCTCGGTCTTCATGCGGGTCTCGGCCGTCTGCGCATCGAGCGTCTTCTGGCGCGCGACGAACGCATCGCCGAGCCGGTCGACCTTGCGGTTCAGCGCGTAGCCGCCGACACCGGCCGCGCAGCCGAGCACGACGATGACGAACCACAGCGCCGCGCTGCCGCCGCGGCGCGCGTGCGGCTCCGACGCGAGATAAGGAGGACTGGGCGGCGGTGCGGATGCAGCGGCCGGCTGGGAAGCGACGCTTTTGGAATCGTTGGTATCTGTCATGCGTTTAGTCACCGGTGCGGCTGTCGCCGGTTGGACGGCCTCGTCGGCCATCGTTCGAAACGCGCGGACGATGCGCTCATCGCCCGCGCCGGTCAGCGTAATCCTATCAAAACCCAGTGCGCGCGCGGTCTGCTCGATGCGCGGGTGCGGCGTCACGAGCGGCGCATGCTTCAGCGCATCGATCTCCGCGTCGTTCAGGTGCGTGCGGGCAAGTTCGTGCAGGTTGCGCACGCCTTCCGAGCTCGTGACGAGCCACGCATGCGGCGCGCCGGCGAGCAGCGCATGCACGCGCTCCCACACGGCCACGCGCGGCTCCGGCACGACGCGCCGGTAGGCCGCGACGAGCGTGACGTCCGCACCGGCTTCGCGCAGGCGCTCGGCAAGCCATTCGCGCCCGCCGTCGCCGCGCACGATCAGCACGCGTTTGCCGGCGAGCGCCTGCGCGCCGCCGAACGCGGCCTCGATGCGCGCGAACAGGCTTTCGGAATCGTAATGCGGGACGCCGCCGTCGGCCGGCGCCTGCGGTGCGATCACGCGATGCGCGGGCGCCGCGATGCCGTGG
Organism: Burkholderia anthina; assembly: GCF_902498995.1. Classification (GTDB taxonomy): domain Bacteria; phylum Pseudomonadota; class Gammaproteobacteria; order Burkholderiales; family Burkholderiaceae; genus Burkholderia; species Burkholderia anthina. The sequence continues at coordinate 379,282 of NZ_CABVLY010000001.1, read as the reverse complement.
CGCTCGAGCGCGGCGACGCTGCCGGGCCCGACGACGCCGACCGGCAGCGCATTCGGCCAGATCGCGCCGTACTGCCCGAGCGCGCGCTCGATCGCGTTCGGCGATACGAAGATCACGAGCGCGTAGTCGGCGAGCGCGGCGAGTGCCGCATCGAGCGGCGCCGGATCGTCGACCGGCGCGATGTCGATCAGCGGAAATTCGAGCACGTCGCAGCCGGCTTCGGCCAGTTGCGACGCGAGTGTGGCCGACTGGCCGTCCGGGCGGGTCAGGACGGCGGTGAACGCGCGCGCGCCGCCCGCCATCAGGCGTCGCCCTTGCCGGCCTGCGACGCGGCGAGCAGTGCGTTGACGATGTCGAGCGCGCCCTGCGCCTCGAGCTCGTCGGACACCGCGCGGCCGAGCGCGAGCGCATCGGCGACCGTCACGACGGCCCCGCACGCGTCGGCCGTCAGCACGCGCTGGCCGTCGGTCGTCGACACGCGGCCCGTCAGGTACAGCTCGCCCGCGCGCCACACCGCATGCGCGGCGAGCGGCACTTCGCAGCTGCCGCCGAGCGCACGCGACACCATCCGCTCGGCCTCGACCGCGAGCGCGGTCTGGCGGTCGTGCAGCGGCGCCAGCCACGCCGCGACGTCGGCGCGGTGCGCGGCGATCTCGATGCCGAGCGCACCCTGGCCGGCGGCCGGCGGGCTGTCCTCGACGTCGATCAGCGCGCGGATCCGCGCGTCGAGGCCGAGGCGCTTCAGGCCCGCGGCCGCGAGAATGATCGCCGCGTAATCGCCGCGATCGAGTTTGGACAGGCGCGTGTCGAGGTTGCCGCGCAGCGGCAGCACGTCGAGGTGCGGATAGCGCGCGCGCAGCATCGCCTCGCGACGCAGGCTCGACGTGCCGACGACCGCGCCGGCCGGCAGCGCGTCGAGCGACGCGTAGTCGTTCGACACGAACGCGTCGCGCGGGTCCTCGCGCACCATGATCGCCGTCAGCGCGAAACCGTCGGGCAGCGCCATCGGCACGTCCTTCAGCGAATGCACGGCCAGATCGGCACGACCGTCGGCGAGCGCATTCTCCAGCTCCTTCACGAACAGGCCCTTGCCGCCGACCTTCGACAGCGTACGATCGAGAATCTGATCGCCACGGGTCGTCATCCCGAGGATTTTCACGTCACAAGCTGGATATAATTTGCGCAGCGCATCACGCACATGTTCGGCTTGCCACATCGCCAGGCGGCTCTCACGCGAAGCAATCGTCAGCGTCGCGGGCGGCGGCGTCTGTCGCGGCCCTGCCGCAGGAATCTCGGAATTCATTGCTGGAACATCGAAGGACGGGATGGAAGATCGAACAATGGTAGCACGCACGCCCCAGCCCGCCCGGGCCCGGAGCCTGCGCCCGCCGCGCTTCGGCGCGGGCGGCGACACCGATGCGCGAATGTGCCGCACGTAGCTGGTTGCTTGACCGCAGTTCCCGTAGTTTCCGCAGTCCCCGCAGTCCCTTTTGACTCGAGCTTTCCCAAGGAAACCCATCGTGAAGTCTTCCGGATCGGCGCGTACAGCGCGCCGCAATGCTGCCCTGCCCTCCTCCGACGCCCAGACGGGCACCGTCGCCACTGCCGCGAACGGCCGTGCGAAAACGGCAACGAAACCGAAAGACCCGATACGTCAGACAAAAAGCGCCATCAAGACCAGCGGTCCGGCGGCCCGCACGGCCCGCGCATCGAAGCCCGGCGCCCGCACGCGCGAGGACAAGGACGGCCCGCTGTTCGAAGACATCCGCTTTCTCGGCCGCCTGCTCGGCGACGTGGTGCGCGAGCAGGAAGGCGACACGGTGTTCGACGTCGTCGAAGCCATTCGCCAGACGGCGGTGAAGTTTCGCCGCGAGGACGACAGCGAGGCCGCGCAGACGCTCGAGAAGAAGCTGCGCAAGCTGACGCCGGAGCAGACGGTGAGCGTCGTGCGCGCGTTCAGCTATTTCTCGCACCTCGCGAACATCGCGGAAGACCGCCATCACAACCGCCGCCGCCGCATTCACGCGCTGGCCGGCTCCGCGTCGCAGCCCGGCACCGTCGCGTACGCGCTCGAACAGCTGAAGACCACCGGCAACGCATCCAAGCGCCTGCTGCAGCGCTTCTTCGACGATGCGCTGATCGTCCCGGTGCTGACCGCGCACCCGACCGAAGTGCAGCGCAAGAGCATCCTCGATGCGCAGCACGACATCGCACGCCTGCTCGCCGAGCGCGACCAGCCGCTCACCGCGCGCGAACGCGCGTACAACGAATCGATGCTGCGCGCGCGCGTCACCGCGCTGTGGCAGACCCGCATGCTGCGCGATGCGCGCCTGACGGTCGGCGACGAGATCGAGAACGCGCTGTCGTACTACCGCGCGACGTTCCTCGACGAACTGCCGGCGCTGTACGGCGACATCGAGGCCGCGCTCGCCGAGCACGGCCTGCAAGCGCGCGTGCCCGCGTTCTTCCAGATGGGCAGCTGGATCGGCGGCGACCGCGACGGCAACCCGAACGTGACGGCCCCGACGCTCGACGAAGCGATCACCCGCCAGGCCGCGGTGATCCTCGAACACTATCTGGAACAGGTGCACAAGCTCGGCGCCGAGTTGTCGGTATCGAACCTGCTGGTCGGCGCGAACGACGCGGTGAAGGCGCTCGCGGCCGCCTCGCCCGACCAGTCGCCGCATCGCGTCGACGAACCGTACCGCCGCGCGCTGATCGGCATCTACACGCGACTCGCCGCGAGCGCGCGCGTGCGTCTCGGCGAAGGCACGGTGCCGGTGCGCAGCGCGGGCCGCGGTGCGCCGCCGGTGCGCGCCGTGCCGTACGCGGATTCCGAAGCGTTCGTCGCCGACCTGAAGGTGCTGACCGCATCGCTCGACGAGCATCACGGCACGCCGCTCGCCGCACCGCGGCTCGCGCCGCTCATGCGCGCGGCCGAAGTGTTCGGCTTCCACCTCGCGAGCATCGACCTGCGCCAGAGCTCCGACATCCACGAGTCCGTGGTCGCCGAGCTGTTTGCGCGCGCGGGCGTCGAAGCCGACTACGCGGCGCTCGCCGAGGAAGACAAGCTGCGCGTGCTGCTCGCCGCGCTCGCCGATCCGCGTCCGCTGCGCTCGCCGTACCTCGAATACTCGGCGCTCGCGCAGAGCGAGCTCGGCGTGTTCGAGAAGGCGCGCGACGTGCGCGCGCAGTTCGGCCCGCGCGCGGTACGCAACTACATCATTTCGCACACGGAAACCGTCAGCGACCTCGTCGAGGTGCTGCTGCTGCAGAAGGAGACGGGCCTGCTCGACGGCACGCTCGGCGGCAACGCGAAGAGCGGCCTGATGGTGATCCCGCTGTTCGAGACGATCCCCGACCTGCGCGACGCCGCGCGCATCATGCGCGAGTACTTCGCACTGCCGGGCGTCGACGCGCTGATCGCGCACCAGGGCGCCGAACAGGAAGTGATGCTCGGCTACTCGGACTCCAACAAGGACGGCGGCTTCCTCACGTCGAACTGGGAGCTGTATCGCGCGGAACTCGCGCTCGTCGACCTGTTCCGCGAACGCAAGATCACGCTGCGCCTGTTCCACGGCCGCGGCGGCACGGTCGGCCGCGGGGGCGGCCCGACCTACCAGGCGATCCTGTCGCAGCCGCCGGGCACCGTGAACGGCCAGATCCGCCTGACCGAACAGGGCGAGGTGATCGCGAGCAAGTTCGCGAACCCCGAGATCGGCCGGCGCAACCTCGAAACGGTCGTGGCCGCCACGCTGGAGGCATCGCTGCTGCCGCGGTCGAACGCGCCCGCGCAACTGCCCGCGTTCGAAGCCGCGATGCAGACGCTGTCCGACGCCGCGATGGCGTCGTATCGCGCGCTCGTCTATGAAACGCCGGGCTTCACCGACTACTTCTTCTCGTCGACGCCGATCACCGAGATCGCCGAGCTGAACATCGGCAGCCGTCCGGCGTCGCGCAAGCTGCAGGATCCGAAGCACCGCAAGATCGAGGATCTGCGCGCGATTCCGTGGGGCTTCTCGTGGGGTCAGTGCCGGCTGCTGCTGACGGGCTGGTACGGCTTCGGCAGCGCGGTGAGCGCGTATCTCGACGGCGCGCAGGACGCGGCCGAACGCGCGAAGCGCGTCACGCTGCTCAAGAAGATGAACAAGACCTGGCCGTTCTTCGCGAACCTGCTGTCGAACATGGACATGGTGCTCGCGAAGACCGATCTCGCGGTCGCGTCGCGCTACGCGCAGCTCGTTGCCGATCGCAAGCTGCGCAAGCACGTGTTCGAGCGGATCGTCGCGGAATGGGAGCGCACGTCGCAGGCGCTCGCGGAAATCACGGGGCACGAAGGCCGCCTCGCGACCAACCCGCTGCTCGCGCGTTCGATCAAGAACCGCTTCCCGTATCTCGATCCGCTGAACCACCTGCAGGTGGAGCTGATCAAGCGTCACCGCGCGGGCGACACGAACGCGCGGCTGCGTCGCGGGATTCACCTGACCATCAACGGGATCGCGGCCGGCCTGCGCAATACGGGCTGATCCGCGTGCGGCGCGGGTTCGCCCCGCGCCGGCCGGCGGTGCAAATCGAAAGCCTCGATACGCGGCCCGCGCGTATCGAGGCTTTTTTCATCGGGCAGCGCGACGGTGCGAGCCGCCGCGCCGCGCACTCATTGCGCGTCGATCAGCAACGCGTCGTGCTCGAACGATCCGTCCGCCTGCACCGCGTAGTAGCCGCGCACCTCGTCGGGCGCGTGCGCCCACAGCGCGCGAATGCCCGCGACGCTGTCGGCCGGCGTGCGGATGCGCTCGACCCACGTATCGAAATCGATCGGCAGGCGCCAGCGGCTCTCCACGTGTGCATCGAACCCGGCGCCACGGAACATCGCGAGCCACTCGTCGGCACGGTAATCGCGCACGTGGGACGCGTCGCGCAACACTTCCGCGGCCTGCAGATACGTGTCGAGCAGCGGATGGTCGTTGCCCGCGATGTCGATCATCAGCACGCGGCCGCCCGGCTTGAGCACGCGGCGCACCTCGGCGAGCGCCGCGCGCACGTCGTGCCAGTGGTGCGCGCTCATCCGGCTCACCGCCCAGTCGAAGGTCCCCGCGTCGAACGGCAGCCGCTCGGCCGGGCCCTGCTGCGTGCGGACGTTCGCGAGCCCGCGTTCGCGCGCGGCGCCGTCGACGGTCGCGAGCATCGGCGCGGCGAGATCGTAAGCGACCACGTCGCGCACGTGCGGCGCGACCGCGAAGCTCGCGTGGCCCGCGCCGCAGCCGAGATCGAGCACCGCGGCATCGGGCGTCGCGCGCACGGCGTCGGCCAGCGCCTGCAGATCCGCGCCCGTCGCGTGGACCGTGCTCGTCAGATAGGCGGCGGCCGTCGTGCCGAATGCGTCGGCGACCTGATCGTGGTGTTTCATCGTTCGCTCCTTCTTGTGGTGGGGCGCCCGCTGCTTGCCAGCGCGCGAATCGCTACAATAGGGCCGCGCTTGTACCAGTACAAGTTAAGCAGTTATTCTGGTATTCGTTACACCTGCCTGATGCTTGCCGCGCCCAGCGCCTTTTTTTCCCTTTTCGTCGTTTCAGCCGTTTTCGCATGAACCCGTCGTCCTCCGCTCCCAACCCGCCACTCGACGCGACGCCCGCCCGCGCGCTCGGCGAATTCATCCGCGCGCACCGCGAACGGCTGTCGCCGCAGGCCGTCGGCCTGCCGCCCGGCCCGCGCCGCCGCACGCCGGGCCTGCGGCGCGAGGAAGTCGCGCAGCTCTGCGGCGTCAGCCCGACCTGGTACACGTGGATCGAGCAGGGCCGCCCGGTGTCGGCGTCGGCCGACGCGCTCGCCCGGATCGCCGTCGCATTGCAGTTGTCGAAGGCCGAGCGCGCGTACCTGTTCGAGCTGGCCGCGCAGCGCGACCCGGCCGAGCCCGACGTCGCGGCCGGCGACCTGCCGCCGACGCTCGCGGCGACCGTCGCCGCGATCGCCACGCCCGCCTACGTGCTCGACCGCCAATGGAACGCGCTCGCGTGGAACGCGCCGGCCGCGGCGCTGTTTACCGGCTGGCTCGACGGCGAGCACGACCGCAACCTGCTGCGCTTCACGTTCATGTCGCCGGCCGCGCGCACGCTGATCGTCGACTGGGAAACCCGTGCGCGGCGCCTCGCGGCCGAATTCCGCGCCGACTCGATCCGCCATCTGGCCGACGCGCCGACCCGCGCGCTGATCGACGCGCTGATGGCCGGCAGCGACGCGTTCGCGCAGTACTGGGCGTCGCAGGACGTGTTCGAGCGCGAAGGCGGCCTGCGCGAGTTCGACCACCCGGCCGACGGCCGCCTCGTGTACCAGCAGATCACGCTGAAGCCCGCGCATCGGGAAGACCTGAAGCTCGTGGTCCTCGTGCGCGACTGAGCGAGCGGCCCGCGCCGGCAAAGGCCGGCGGGCCGCCCCGCGAATGTTAGAATCGCGGGATTCCCTCGGCGGCGCACGCCGCCCAACTCCCCTTCGAAGAATCGCCATGACGTCCCAACTGCACAAAAAGGGCGAGGCCTGGTCGGCCCGCTTCTCGGAACCGATGTCGGAGCTGGTCAAGCGCTACACGTCGTCGGTGTTTTTCGACAAGCGCCTCGCGCTCGTCGACATCACCGGCTCGCTCGCGCACGCGAGCATGCTCGCGGCGCAGAAGATCATCAGCGCCGACGACCTCGCCGCGATCGAACGCGGGATGGCACAGATCAAGGGCGAGATCGAGCGCGGCGAATTCGAATGGCAGCTCGACCTGGAAGACGTCCACCTGAACATCGAGGCGCGCCTGACCGCGCTGATCGGCGACGCCGGCAAGCGCCTGCACACGGGCCGCTCGCGCAACGACCAGGTCGCGACCGACATCCGTCTGTGGCTGCGCGGCGAGATCGACCGCATCGGCGGCCTGCTGACCGACCTGCGCGGCGCACTGATCGACCTCGCCGAGACGAACGCGGACACGATCATGCCGGGCTTCACGCACCTGCAGGTCGCGCAGCCCGTCACGTTCGGCCATCACCTGCTCGCCTACGTGGAAATGTTCACGCGCGACGCGGAACGCATGCGCGACTGCCGCACCCGCGTGAACCGCCTGCCGCTCGGCGCGGCCGCGCTGGCGGGCACCAGCTACCCGATCGACCGTCACGCGGTCGCGAAGACGCTCGGCTTCGACGGCATCTGCGCGAACTCGCTCGACGCGGTGTCGGATCGCGATTTCGCGATCGAATTCACGGCGGCATCCGCGCTCGTGATGACGCACGTATCGCGCTTCTCCGAGGAACTCGTGCTGTGGATGAGCCCCCGCGTCGGCTTCATCGACATCGCCGACCGCTTCTGCACCGGCAGCTCGATCATGCCGCAGAAGAAGAACCCGGACGTGCCCGAGCTCGCGCGCGGCAAGACCGGCCGCGTGAACGGCCACCTGATGGCGCTCCTCACGCTGATGAAGGGCCAGCCGCTCGCGTACAACAAGGACAACCAGGAAGACAAGGAACCGCTGTTCGACACGGTCGACACCGTCGCCGACACGCTGCGGATCTTCGCGGAAATGGTCGCGGGCATCACCGTGAAGCCGGACGCGATGCGCGCGGCCGCGCTGCAGGGCTTCTCGACCGCCACCGACCTCGCCGACTACCTCGTGAAGCGCGGCCTGCCGTTCCGTGACGCGCACGAAGCCGTCGCGCACGCGGTGAAGATCTGCGACGACCGCGGGATCGATCTCGCCGACCTGACGCTCGACGAGATGAAGCAGGAGCTGCCGAACGTCGCGCACCTGATCGGCGACGACGTGTTCGGCTATCTGACGCTCGAAGGGTCGGTCGCGAGCCGCAATCACCCGGGCGGCACCGCGCCCGACCAGGTGCGTGCGGCGGTCAAGGCCGCCCGCGCCGCGCTCGGCAAGTAAGCCTGCTGTCACGAACGGACGCCTTCGGCGTCCGTTTTTCATCCGGGCGGCCGTCGCGCCGCCCGTCGCCTTCCCCGCTTCCCGGATACCGCCGATGATTTTCTCCGCCGCGCTCTTCGACATGGACGGCCTGCTCGTCGATTCCGAGCGGACCATCATGAACACGTGGATCGACGTGTCGAACGCCCACGGCGTCGTGCTGACCGAGATCGACTACCTGCAGATCGTCGGCCGCTCGTTCGCCGAAGGCCAGGTGATCCTCGCGCGGCTGATCGGCAACCCCGACACGTTCGACGCCGTGCGCACCCGCGTACGCGAGCAGCTCGCCGCGCCCGAACCTCATCCGAAGTTTCCGCTGAAGTCCGGCGCACTCGCGCTGCTCGAGACGCTCGCGCAGGCCGGCATTCCGTGCGCGGTCGCATCGTCGTCCGCACGCGACGTGATTCGCGCGCGCCTCGATGCGGTCGGCGTGCTGCCGTTCTTCCGCGCGATCGCGGGCGGCGACGAAGTCTCGCGCGGCAAGCCCGACCCGGCCGTCTACCGGCTCGCGGCCGAACGCCTCGGCGTGCCGGCGCACGCATGCGTCGCCTTCGAGGACAGCGACTTCGGCGCGCAGTCGGCGGCCGGCGCCGGCGCATCGGTCGTCACCGTGCCGGACCTGAAGGCGCCCACGCCCGAGATCGTCGCGCTGAGCCTGCACGTGCTCGCCTCGCTCGACGACGCGGTCACGCTCGTGCCGTCGTGGTTCGGCCGCCTCGATACGCAGCAGCCCGCGTAAGCACGTCACGCAGCGCCCCGAATGCAAAACGGGCACCCGAGGGTGCCCGTTTTGCGTTGTCGCGCACGATCGCCGTCGCGGCCCGCGCGTTACTTGTTGCCGGCCGTCTCCGACAGCCGTTTCATCGTCGCGATGCGCGCGCCGATCAGGTCGACCCGCCCGTCCTCGCCGACGAGCGGCGCCGTCGCATCGCGGAACGCCACCCACGCGCGCTGCGCACGCACGAGCGTCGTGGCCGAATGCGCGGGCATCTTGCGGCGCAGCTTCTGGTAATAGCGGTTCAGGTCGAATACCGCGTGCTCGCACGCGGCATCCTGCACGCACGGCCGCACGCGCTGGATCGCCGGGTCGCGCGCGCCATTCGCCGGCTTGCCGCCGGCGGCAGCGCCTTGCGCCGCGCTCGTCGCCGCGGCAGGCGGCGCATAACGGTCGGCCGCCGCGCGCAGCGCGAGCGCGCGATCGCGCACCGGCTGCAGCTGCATGTCGGCGCTCGACATCGTGTACGCGGTCCCGCGCGTCGTGTCGTACACCGCTTTCAGCAGATGCAGTTCATCCTTGCGCCACGTGACCCAGCGGCGCTGACTGTCCTGCCAGCCGCGCTTCGCATCGGCCGGCGCATCCTTCGACAGGCGCTGGTACGCGCCATCCATCACCGCCTGCCACTGCTGCTGCGCTTCGCCCATGCACTGGATCTGGCCGGCCGTCGACGACCGGTCGCGCCGCGCGAGACACTGCCGCATCGCGACGTCGATCGGGTCGGCAGCGGCAACTTCCGCGTGCGCCGCATTCAACCCGGCCGGCCCCGCCAGCCACGTCGCCCAGACGACGAGCGCGGCCAGCGCCGCGCGCATCGCCCGGATTCGTCCATGCGTCGCCATCAGTCGCGCACGCAGTCAACGAAGTACTCGACGCGACCGTTCAGGTCTTCCGCGACGAGGCCGTGGATGTCGGTGTGGAAGCCCGGGAAGCGCTCGTTGAAGTCGCGCGCGAACCGCAGGTAGTTCACGATCGTCTTGTTGAAGCGCTCGCCCGGGATCAGCAGCGGAATGCCCGGCGGGTACGGCGTGAGCAGGATGCTCGTCACGCGGCCTTCGAGCTCGTCGAGCGGCACGCGGTCGATCTTGCGGTGCGCGAGCTTCGCGAACGCGTCCGACGGCTTCATCGCCGGCTCCATGTCCGACAGGTACATCTCCGTCGTCAGGCGCGCGATGTCGTTCGCGCGGTACACGTCGTGGATCTGCGTGCACAGGTCGCGCAGGCCGACGCGCTCGTAGCGCGGATGCTGCGCGACGAATTCCGGCAGCACGCGCCACAGCGGCTGGTTGTTGTCGTAGTCGTCCTTGAACTGCTGCAGCTCGGTCACCATCGAGTTCCAGCGGCCCTTCGTGATGCCGATCGTGAACATGATGAAGAACGAGTACAGGCCGGTCTTCTCGACGATGATCCCGTGCTCGGCCAGGTACTTCGTGACGATCGCGGCCGGGATGCCCGTCTCGCCGAACTCGCCGTCGACGTCGAGCCCCGGCGTGATGATCGTCGCCTTGATCGGGTCGAGCATGTTGAAGCCTTCCGCGAGCGGGCCGAAGCCGTGCCAGTGGTCGTTCGGCTTCAGCATCCAGTCTTCGCGCGAGCCGATGCCCTCTTCGGACAGGTCGTCCGGGCCCCACACGCTGAAGAACCAGTCGTCGCCGTATTCGGCGTCGACCTTGCGCATCGCGCGGCGGAAGTCGATCGCCTCGGCGATCGATTCCTCGACGAGCGCGGTGCCGCCCGGCGGCTCCATCATCGCCGCCGCGACGTCGCACGACGCGATGATCGCGTACTGCGGGCTCGTCGACGTGTGCATCAGGTACGCCTCGTTGAAGCGGTGCTTGTCGAACGTGCGGTTCTCGGAATCCTGCACGACGATCTGCGACGCCTGCGAAATGCCCGCGAGCAGCTTGTGCGTCGAGTGCGTCGCGAACACGAGCGCGCCCGTGCGCGGACGGCCGTCGCCGATCGCGTGCATGTCGCGGTAGAAATCGTGGAACGTCGCGTGCGGCAGCCACGCTTCGTCGAAGTGCAGCGTGTCGAGCAGGTCGCCGAGCAGATCCTTGATCATCTCGACGTTGTAGACGACACCGTCGTACGTGCTCTGCGTGATCGTCAGGATGCGCGGCTTCATCTCCGGATTCTGGCGCATCGCCTCGCGCGCGAACGGGTTCGCGTCGATCTTCTTGCGGATGTTCTCCGGCTTGAATTCGTCGCGCGGGATCGGCCCGATGATGCCGAAGTGGTTGCGCGTCGGCGTGAGGAACACCGGAATCGCGCCCGTCATCGTGATCGCGTGCAGGATCGACTTGTGGCAGTTGCGGTCGACCAGCACGATGTCGCCGGGTGCGACCGTCGCGTGCCAGACGATCTTGTTCGACGTCGACGTGCCGTTGGTCACGAAGAACAGGTGGTCCGCGCTGAAGATGCGCGCCGCGTTGCGCTCGGACGCCGCGACCGGGCCCGTGTGATCGAGCAGCTGGCCGAGTTCGTCGACGGCGTTGCACACGTCCGCGCGCAGCATGTTCTCGCCGAAGAACTGGTGGAACATCTGGCCGAGCGGGTTCTTCAGGAACGCAACGCCGCCCGAGTGGCCCGGGCAGTGCCACGAGTACGAGCCTTCGTCCGCGTATTTCACCAGTTCCTTGAAGAACGGCGGCGCGAGCGAGTCCAGATAGACCTTCGCCTCGCGGATGATGTGGCGCGCGACGAATTCCGGCGTGTCCTCGAACATGTGGATGAAGCCGTGCAGTTCGCGCAGGATGTCGTTCGGCAGATGGCGCGACGTGCGCGTCTCGCCGTACAGGAAGATCGGAATGTCCGCGTTGCGGCGGCGCACTTCGGTCACGAACGCACGCAGCTCGATGATCGCGGTCGCCAGTTCCGGCAGTTCGCCGTCCGGGCCCGTCTCGCCGAGCATGAGTTCGTCGTCGTCGATCGACAGGATGAAGCACGACGCGCGGCTCGACTGCTGCGCGAACGACGTCAGATCGCCGTAGCTCGTGAGGCCGAGGACTTCGACGCCCTCCTTCTCGATCGCTTCGGCCAACGCCCGGATGCCGGAGCCCGAGATGTTCTCGGAGCGGAAATCTTCGTCGATGATGACGACGGGGAAACGAAACTTCATGGGCGATTCTCCAAAAAGAACGACCGCGGCGCGTCACGCGCAGCGGTCACCCGGAAACTGGTGAGACGTTATGCAACCAGATCAGGTTTTCGGCAGCGTGACACCGCGCTGACCCTGATACTTGCCGCCGCGATCGGCGTACGACACGTCGCACACTTCGTCGCTTTCGAAGAACAGCACCTGCGCGACACCTTCGTTCGCGTAGATCTTCGCCGGCAGCGGCGTGGTATTCGAGAATTCCAGCGTGACGTAGCCTTCCCACTCGGGCTCGAACGGCGTCACGTTGACGATGATCCCGCAGCGCGCGTACGTCGACTTGCCGAGGCAGACGGTCAGCACGGTGCGCGGGATGCGGAAATATTCGACGGTGCGGGCCAGCGCGAACGAATTCGGCGGGATGATGCACACGTCGCCCTTGAAATCGACAAACGAACCCTCGTCGAAGTTCTTCGGATCGACGATCGTCGAGTTGATGTTCGTGAAGATCTTGAATTCGTCCGCGCAGCGGATGTCGTAGCCGTAGCTCGACGTGCCGTAGCTGACGATCCTGCGACCGTCCTCGGACGCGCGAACCTGATCGGGCACGAACGGCTCGATCATCTTGTGCTCTTCGGCCATGCGCCGAATCCACTTGTCGGACTTGATACTCATGCCGACCTCCGCCGGGCCGTCCCAAGGGCGTAGCAGGGCATTCGCAGAGCATCGCTCTGCGCCTGCGCAGCCGGCCGGCTTTGCAAAGCCGGCCGTGGGCGGCTGGCCGTCCCCTCGGGGGACAGCGAACGAAGTGAGCGTTGGGGTCGTTTCATATCGGGGCGCCTGGAAACGCTGCGTGACAGTCGGTAAGGGCCACTGGCGCGAAGCAGCGACCCGGAAAGGCGCACATTTTACGCGATCATCGGCTCGCGCACGCAGCGGCCGTCAACGGATCACGCCGCACGCGAGCGCGGGCCCCGCGCCGTGCTGCGGAAACGCGGGATCGCTGGAATCGCGGTGGACCAGCACCGCGCGGTTCAGCGCGGAGCGCACGCCGTCGAGGGCCAGATCGGGAGCGACGATGAAACCGGCCGCGACGCCATTCGCGTCCGCATGGATGTTGCCGAGATCGCCGGCGACGCGCGCGCCCGCACGCAGCCGGTCGGCGGCCGGCGCGAACACCTGGCCGGCGCTCGAACCGTCGCCCGCGTTGCAGTCGCCGCGCTCGTGCACCTGCAGCGCGTGATCGCTGTTCGGCGGCAGGCCGGCCAGGTTGTAGGTGACCTGGACGCCGTCCGGGCGCTCGACGAACGTCACCGCGCCGCGCGTCTGCGAGCCGACGGTCGGCTGCAACTGCGCGTCGGCGCGCTTTTCGTGCGACGAGGAAAAAGAGGTACAGCCGGCCAGCAGGCCCAGCGCGGCGGCGGCCAGCAGCGCGCGCCGCGCGCGGCCGGCGCGCACGCCGTGATGTCGTTGGTTCATTCGATCCTCATGCCGGCTGGCGGCCGTTCGACACGGCGGCCATGCCGGGCGGGTAAAGGGACCCGGGAAAAGTCGCCATGATACCGCGCCTCGCGGCGCCGTAAACAGCGTGAGGCCCCGCCCCGCAAGGGTTTTACGTATTTTGAACAACGATCGACGGGAACTTCGACGTCATGTCGCGCGAACGCTCGGCAATTGCCAGCGCCACGCCGCGCGCGATGTCGCGGTAGCGGCGCGCCAGCGCGCCGTCCGGTTCGGCCGCGACCGTCGGCGTCCCGCTGTCCGCGCGCGCGCGGATCGCGATGTCGAGCGGCAGGCTGCCGAGCACGTTCACGTCGTAATCTTTCGCCATCCGCTCGGCCCCGCCGGCGCCGAAGATATGCTCTTCGTGGCCGCAGTTCGAGCAGACGTGGATGCTCATGTTCTCGACGATACCGAGAATCGGAATCCCGACCTTCTCGAACATCTTCAGGCCCTTCTTCGCGTCGAGCAACGCGATGTCCTGCGGCGTCGTCACGATCACGGCGCCCGTCACCGGCACGCGCTGCGCGAGCGTGAGCTGGATGTCGCCCGTGCCCGGCGGCATGTCGACGATCAGGTAGTCGAGCTCGCGCCAGTTGGTCTGGCGCAGCAGTTGCTCGAGCGCGGACGTCGCCATCGGGCCGCGCCACACCATCGGGTTGTCTTCCTCGATCAGAAAACCGATCGAGTTCGCCTGCAGGCCGTGGCCGACCAGCGGGTTCATCGACTGATTGTCGGGCGACTCCGGGCGCTGGCCGTGAATGCCGAGCATCGTCGGCAGCGACGGGCCGTAGATATCGGCGTCGAGAATGCCGACCGACGCGCCTTCCGCGGCGAGCGCGAGCGCCAGGTTCACGGCCGTCGTGCTCTTGCCGACGCCGCCCTTGCCCGATGCGACCGCGACGATGTTCTTCACGTTGGGCAGCAGCTTCACGCCGCGCTGTACCGTGTGCGCGACGATCTCCTGCGACACGGCGACGCGTGCGTCGCGCACGCCCGCCACGCCCTTCAGCGCATCAGCGATGCGCGCGCGCACGTCGTCGTGCTGGCTGCGCGCCGGATAGCCGAGCACCACGTCGACCGCCACGACGTCGCCGTCGATCGCGACGTTGCGCACGCCCTTGTTCGCCGCGTACGGACGGCCGGTATTGGGGTCGACGACAGCCGCCAGTGCGGCGTCGACTTGTGCCCGGTCAATGCTCATCGAAACTCCGTGAAAACGTTTTTTTCGCGCACGAACGTCAAGAAATATCAAATAACGCTGCGAAAAGCGGGAAAAGTGAAAGAATCTGTTGCACGCCATTGCGCGAACGCGCGCAGCGGAGCAATCTTCGCGTGCGGCACGCTATGGGGCCAAATCGGCCGCCAACCGCCTATATTGTAGAGGCTGACGCGTCACCCTGTCCGAACAGCCACGCTGGCGAACAGGGCATGCGGCCGCCTCCGCGGCTGCCGCGAGCGCGGGCCCGCCCTCCTTTTTCGGGCGGCCCGCGTAGGGAGCCGTAACTGTTGTTTGTCGTCGTTGTCGACTCGTTCAACCAAGAGAGGAATCCAAGATGAACATGAAAATCGCGACTCGCCTGTCCGTCTTCGCACTCGCCGGCGCACTGCTGGCAGGCTGCGCCACGCAGCAAGGCACCAACACGGCCGTCGGCACCGGCTCGGGTGCGGCGCTGGGCGCGGGCATCGGCGCACTGGCCGGCGGCGGCAAGGGCGCGGCGATCGGCGCGGGCGTCGGCGCACTGGTGGGTGGCGTGACGGGTTACAACTGGCAAGCGATCAAGAACAAGCTCGCGCCGTCGGCAGCACAGACGGGCACGCAAGTGACCGAGCAGCCGGACGGCTCGCTGAAGCTGAACGTGCCGAGCTCGGTGACGTTCGCGACGAACCAGTACGCGATCACGCCAGCCTTCACGCCGCTCCTGAACGACCTGGCGACGACGCTGAACCAGAACCCGCAAGTGACGGCCTCGATCGTCGGCTACACGGACAGCACGGGTTCGGCGCAGCTGAACCAGACGCTGTCGCAGAACCGTGCGCAGAGCGTCGTGAACGCGCTCGTGCAGCGCGGCGTCGCCGGCGGCCGCCTGTCGGCCCAGGGCATGGGCGCGTCGAACCCGATCGCGGACAACGCGACCGAAGCCGGCCGCGCGCAAAACCGCCGCGTCGAGATCTACCTGCGCGCACCGCAGCAGCACCAGTAAGCAGCGTAGCGAGAGGAAACGGGGGCGCGCGCCGGGCGCTCGGCCCCGTCACACAAGGCTCGCCGCGGGACCGTCAACAAATCGAAAAAAATTTCGAACTTCTGTCGTAACCCGCGGTCTGTCTTTACGGTACGCGGCTGGCGCTGCCAGCGCGTCACCATTCTCCTCTTGTCGTTGTTGCTCCGGGGCCGTATCCGCCCCGGTTTTTTTTGCCCGGAAAATGCGTGCTGCGACGCAACATAACGCCGCCACGCCCGTCCGCCCGACGCTCCCGCCTCCTTGCGCCGCCCTGCCTGCGGCACCGCCCCCGACTGACCTGCGCGCGCCCCTGCTAGAATCGCAGTTTCCTCCGTCGTTTCCGCTGTTCTTCTACAGACCCTATGTCCGCATCCGACCTCACTTCCGTGCAGGCTGCGGCGCCGCAAGGCAGCCGCCAGATCCTCGTTACGTCCGCACTGCCCTATGCCAACGGGCAGATCCACATCGGCCACCTGGTCGAGTACATCCAGACCGACATCTGGGTGCGGACGCTGCGAATGCATGGCCACGAGGTCTACTACATCGGCGCCGACGACACGCACGGCACGCCGGTCATGCTGCGTGCGGAGAAGGAAGGCCTCACGCCGAAGCAGCTGATCGATCGCGTATGGGCCGAGCACAAGCGCGACTTCGACAGCTTCGGTGTGTCGTTCGACAACTTCTACTCGACCGATTCGGACGAGAACCGCGTGCTGAGCGAGAAGATCTATCTCGCGCTGAAGGAAAACGACCTGATCGCCGAGCGCGAGATCGAGCAGGCGTACGACCCCGTCAAGGAAATGTTCCTGCCGGACCGCTTCATCAAGGGCGAGTGCCCGAAGTGCCACGCGAAGGACCAGTACGGCGACAACTGCGAAGTGTGCGGCTCGACCTACCTGCCGACCGAACTGCTGAACCCGTACTCGGTCGTGTCCGGCGCGACGCCGGTGCGCAAGAAGTCGACGCACTACTTCTTCCGCCTGTCCGACCCGCGCTGCGAGTCGTTCCTGCGCGAATGGGTCAGCGGCCTCGCGCAGCCCGAAGCCACCAACAAGATGCGCGAATGGCTCGGCGATGCCGGCGAAGCCAAGCTCGCCGACTGGGACATCTCGCGCGACGCGCCGTACTTCGGCTTCGAGATCCCGGGCGCGCCCGGCAAGTACTTCTACGTGTGGCTCGACGCGCCGGTCGGCTACTACGCGAGCTTCAAGAACCTGTGCGACCGCAAGGGCATCGACTTCGACGCATGGATCCGCTCGGGCTCGACCGCCGAGCAGTACCACTTCATCGGCAAGGACATCCTGTATTTCCACACGCTGTTCTGGCCGGCGATGCTCGAATTCTCGGGCCATCGCACGCCGACCAACGTGTTCGCGCACGGCTTCCTGACGGTCGACGGCGCGAAGATGTCGAAGTCGCGCGGCACGTTCATCACAGCGCAGAGCTACATCGACACGGGCCTGAACCCCGAATGGCTGCGCTACTACTTCGCTGCGAAGCTGAATGCGACGATGGAAGACCTCGACCTGAACCTCGAAGACTTCCAGGCCCGCGTGAACAGCGACCTCGTCGGCAAGTACGTGAACATCGCGAGCCGCGCGGCGGGCTTCCTGATCAAGCGTTTCGACGGCCGCGTGCAGGACAGCGCGATGAATCATCCGCTCGTCGCGAAGCTGCGCGACGCGATTGGGCACATCGCCGCGAACTACGAAGCGCGTGAATACGGCCGCGCGCTGCGCCACACGATGGAGCTCGCGGACGAAGTGAACGCGTACGTCGACGGCGCGAAGCCGTGGGAACTCGCAAAGGATCCGGCCAACGCGGTCGCGCTGCACGAAACCTGCAGCGTGAGCCTCGAGGCGTTCCGCCTGCTGTCGCTCGCGCTGAAGCCGGTGATGCCGCGTGTCGCCGAATCCGTCGAAGCGTTCTTCGGAATCGCGCCGCTCACGTGGGCCGATGCCGCGAAGCCGCTGTCGTCGGCACAGCCGATCAAGGCGTACCAGCACCTGATGACGCGCGTCGACCCGAAGCAGATCGATGCGCTGCTCGCCGCGAACCGCGATTCGCTGCAGGCCGACGCCGCCGGCGCCGCTGCCGCGGGCGCCAACGCCGCCAAGGAGTCGAAGGGCGCGAAGAACGCCAAGGCAAGCGCGCAGCCGGCCGCCGCGAACGGCGCCGACGACGGCCCGATCTCGATCAACGATTTCGCGAAGGTCGACCTGCGCATCGCGAAAATTGTCGCGTGCCAGGCCGTCGAAGGGTCGGACAAGCTGCTGCAGCTCACGCTCGACATCGGCGAGGAAAAGACCCGCAACGTGTTCTCGGGCATCAAGTCCGCGTACCAGCCCGAGCAGCTCGTCGGCAAGCTGACGGTGATGGTCGCGAACCTCGCGCCGCGCAAGATGAAGTTCGGGCTCTCCGAAGGGATGGTGCTCGCCGCGTCGGCAGCCGACGAGAAGGCGGAACCGGGCCTGTACATCCTCGAGCCGCACAGCGGCGCGAAGCCCGGCATGCGCGTGAAGTAAGCGACACGCAACACCGCTTGCGCAAAAAAGCCCCGCACGTTTCGTGCGGGGCTTTTTTCATGCCGCGGCGCGAAGATGCCCTGCCCCGCGTGGCGCGCGGCCGCGTTCCGTTACCATAGCGGCTGCATCGGACCCGCCGGATTCCGAAGACCGCATCGATCGAGCGGTCGACCCAGGCCGTGGCGGCGGGCTCCTCGTCACAACAACGATATGACAAACGCACCCGACGCCCCGTCCACCGAACGGACGCGCGCTTTGCCGCGCACGCGCGATGCGCGCGCGCCGATGACGATTCCGCTCGTGCCGATTGCCGACGCGAACGCCGTCGCGCCGCTCGTCGCGCGCAGCCGCGCGTTCGACACGCTCGCGCAGCGCTTCGCGTGGCTCGCCTTGCGCGAACCGCCCGCCGCCGACGCCGGCCGATGGCATGTCCACACCATTGCCGGCCGCACGCTGCGCTTCGCGCAGCCGCTCACGTTCACGCCGTATGCGGCCGCACAGCCCTGCTCCGCGCGCTGCCGGTTCTGCTCGGAAACGCTCGTCGACGACACCGCGGCGGGGCCGATGGCGGCAAGCCTGCGGCCGCCGGCCGACTATTTCGACACGCTTCGCCGCGCGCTGCGGGCGCTGCGCGGCGTGCCGCTGTCGTATTCGCTGTCGGGGCTCGAGAACACGGACGATCCGCACTGGCTGCTGTCGCTCGTCGCGACGCTGCGCGCAGCCGGCCACGACGGTCCGGACGCGAACGGCAGCGTGCTGTACACGAACGGCGCCGGCCTCGTCGAGCATCGCGACGCACTGCTGCCCGCGCTCGCGGGCTTCGGGCTGTCGTGGCTCGAATGGTCCCGTCATCACGACCGCGACGACGTGAACCAGTCGATCATGCGCTTTCGGCCCGGCCAGCGCATCATGCACCAGCCCGCGTTCGAGGCGGCCTTCGCCGCCGCGCGCGCGCACTTCCCGGTCAAGCTCGTCTGCATCGTGCAGCGCGGCGGCATCGAGACGCCGGCGGACGTGCTGCGCTATGTCGCCCACGCCCGCGCGCTCGGCGCCCGCTCGGTGATCTTCCGCGAATTCTCGGCGCTGCCCGATACCTACCGGCACAACGCGACGCGGCGCCATATCGATCGTGCGCGCGTTCCGATCGACGCATTGCTGCTCGCGTGCGCGGCCGACCGCGCGTTTTCCGCGCAATACGAGCCGATCGAGCTGACGGGCGGCTACTACTTCTGGAACGCGCGCTGGGCGCATCGGGACGGCCTCGACGTCGTGTTCGAAACCTCCGACTACGGCGCGATGCGCGAACACGAATTGCGCGACGCGGTGTACAAGCTCGTGTTTCACCCGAACGGCAACCTGTGCGCGGGCTGGCAGCCGACGCGCGACATTCTCTGGAGCAGCGATGCCCCCCGTGACTAGCTGGTTGCGCCTGACCGGCGAGGCCGCCGACACCACCCTGCCCGCCGATCTGCGGGCCCGCGATTCGTTCGACGCGCGCGATTGCGGCTGGGTCGAGCAGATGGTGCCGTTCATCGGCAGCCACGCGACGCCGGGCGGCTGGATCGTCGATCCGTTCGGCGGCTTCGGCACGACGCTCGTCGCCGCAGCACGCTGCGGCGTGCCGGCGCTCGGCGTCGAAATCGATCCGCAGCGCGTCGCATTCGCACGCGAACGGCTCGCGCGCGCCGGCGCCGCATCTCCCCGCTATCCGGTGCTGGCCGGCGACCTGTCGGGCGACGCGACGCAGGCTGCCGCGCGCGACGCGGGCGGCCCGTTCACGCTATGCCTGACGAGCGTGCCGTACTTCGGCTGCAGCGGGCTGCCCGGCCGCCCGAGCGACGGACAACTGTACGGCGTCGACTATTACGCGCCGTATCTCGAACGGATGCGCAACGTGTTCGCCGGCGTGCACGCGCTGCTCGAACCGGGCGGCTGGTGCATCGCGATGGCGCAGAACCTGCGCATCGGCGGCCGCTTCGTGCCGCTCGCGTGGGATGTCGCGCGGCTACTCGGCGAGCGCTTCGTGCTGCACGAGGAACGCGTGCTGATCTACGAACGGGCGGACGGCCCCGCACCGCACGGCGCCGGGGCCACCGATCGCACGCATGAATACGCGCTCGTGTGCCGCAAGGCGCCGCTCGCGAGCGACGCCGACGCGGCCCGCGCGCTGGTTGCCGCGCTGACGCGCGACGGCTTCGCATTCACGGTGATCGGCGGCTTCGCGCGGCGTCTGGCCGGTAACGCGGACGCTATCGGCACCGATGCGCCGCTGAACGACGTCGACCTCGTCGTCGCGCCCGACGATGCGGGCGTGTCGCGGCTGCTGCAATGGCTCGAGGCCGACGGCTTCGCGATCGAATCGTGGAATGCGCGCATCGCGCCGCCGGTGGCGGCTGCCGCGCTGCGCTACCGTCATTACTTCCGCGCGCGGCGCATCGACGCGCACGGCCGGCTGTTGCAGGTCGATGTGACGGTGGCCGAAACGCAGGAAGGGTTCGAGTCTTGTCTGCGCGCCGATCCGACACCGGGCGAGGCAGCCTGAGCCGGAAAAAACGCGGCCGCACGCGCCGCGCCGACAGCGCCGCGCAAACGCGCACGCCGCCCGTCACGGCAGGCGCCGGCGCGCGCCGCCCCTTCGTCAGCGCCGCGAGAACCAGCGATCGAAACGCCGCGTGTAGTTGAGATCGACGCCCTGAAACGTGCCGCCATACGCGGACACCGACCAGAAGCGCGTCAGGTTGATCGTCGCCTTGAACGCGTTGCTCGCCGATTGCAGGCCCTGCTCGAAGCCGAGCACGAAACGCTCGTTGATCGCCTTCGACATCTGGATCACCTGCGGATCGGTCAGCCCGACGTCGCTGCGGCCGATCGAGAACTCGTCGAGGCCGAACGTCTGCGCGACGCGCTTGCCGGTCACGCTGCCGAGCAGCGCGAGCGCGGCCGTCATCGTGCCCTGCTGGCCGACGTTGTTGCCCTGGTCGGTGCCGTGCCCGAACAGCAGCCACGACAGCTTTTCGTTGTCCGTGACGTTCGGCTCCGACACCAGCTTGACCGTCAGCGACTGGATCGTGCCGGTGACCTGTACCCCAGCCTCGACCTCCTGGTTGCGCCGCATCGCGAGAATGTTCACGCCCGGGTTCGACACCGGGCCGTTGAACGTGAAGAAGCCGTTCTCGATCGCGAGCTTGCGGCCGAACGACGTATAGGTCGACCCTTCCGTCACGCGCACGTTGCCGACCGCGCGCAACGGCACGCCGGGCGCGCTCATCACGGTGATCGTGCCGCGCAGCCCGAGATCCGCGCCGTGGCCCTTGAAGCGGAAGTTGTTGCCGAGGCCGATGTCGATGTTCGCGCGCGGCGCGAGCGACGGCGCCGGCTTGTCCGTCACCTTCTGCGGCTTGGCGACCGCCGTGCCCGTCGGCGTCTCGCCGCGCACCGTGCCGTCCGGCCGCACGATCACGACATCGTCGGACAGGTGCGGCGCCGCGTCCTCCGGCAGGTCGAACAGCGCGTGATCGACGACGAACTTGCCGTCGATCGACAGCGCGCCGCGCGGCCCGTCGTTCGCGACGGTCGCCTTGCCCGACAGCGACAGCTTGCGATCGGGCGCCGCGAACAGCTCGAGCTTGTCGGCGACGATGCTCGCGGTCAGATCGGGCGCCTCGCCGTCGAGCCGCACGCGGCCGATCGCGCGCAGCGTCCCGTCGCCGCCGTGGAACTCGACCTGCTGGAATTCGACGAGGTTGTCCGAGAGCTTCACGCGCACGATGCCGTCCTTCAGTTGCACGCCCTGGTCGACCAGCGTCGCCGACAGATCGTCGCCCGTCAGCATCCCCGACACGTTCGGCTTCGCCGGCGTGCCGGCGACCGTCAGTTTCAGCGCCGCGCGCCCGCCGAGCAGGTAGCTCGGCCCGAACAGGTTGCCGGTCGCCTTCAGCGACGGAAGGTCGGCATCGATGCGGCCCGACAGCGAGCCGTCGTCGGCGACGCCGAACACGCCGTCGCGCAACGCGAACGGCACCATCACGTTTGCGTCGAGCGTGCCGATCCGGTTCGCCTTCGCAAGCGCCACCAGGTTGAGCCGGTTGCCGGGCGCGAAGCTCGCGCGCGCGGACAGGTCGGTCAGCCCGAGCGACGCGATGCCGCGCCCGCTCTCGATCGTCACGTCGCCGCCGCGCCGCTTCACCTGCACGTAACCCGTCGCGTTCGCACCGAGCGAGAAGTCCCAGTCCGCATCGAGCACGACGTCGGTACGCACCGGAGGCCGCTGGCCCGTCAACTCCTGGCGAACCTCGAGGAAACGCGCGACCGACGCCCCGCTCACGGAGCCCGCCGAACGCATCTGGCCGTGATCGAACACGAACGACTTCAGGTCGATCGCCGCGCCTTCGAGCGTGAGCCGCGTCGCGCCGAGCGTCACGCGGCCGGCGCCGGCCGACACGGCGAGCGGCGACTGCAGCGCAAGCGCCGGCGTGCCGCGGTTCGCGAGGCGCGTGACGGTGCCGTCCCAGCGCATCCCGTCGCGGTTCTCGACCACGCCGCCGTTCGCGGCAAGCGTCAGGTCGATCACGCGGCCGCCGGCCACCCCGATCGCCGACGCATCGAGCGTGTGCTTCGCGCGGGTGCCGCCGAGGTTCGCGCGCAGCGATTTCAGCTGCAGCGAGCCGAGCGCGATGTCGGTCGCGTCGGCCGTGAACACGAGCGCGCCGTTCGCGCCGTCGCGGATGTCGGCGTGGCCCTGCGCGGCGCCGATCCGGTTCGATCCGATCACGACGTGCTCGGCCTTGTAGGTGGCCGTCACGTTCGGATGCGCGAAGCTGCCGGTCAGGTCGCCCTGCGCCTGCACGAGCCCCTGGAAGCCGAAGCCGAGCCGGTCGAGCTGCGGCGCATCGACGACGAAGCGCAACCGGTCGCCGGGCGCGCCGAAGCTGCCGCGCAGGTCGACGTGGTTGCCGGCGATCGACAGGTTCGCGTTGCTCGGCAGGATCCGCGTGCCGGCCAGTTGCAGCACGCCCGCGCCGGTCAACGGCACGCCGTCGTACAGGCTGTCGCCGAGCTTGAACGTCGCCTTCGTCGACACCTGCGGCGCGAACGCGCCGGAGGCCGTCAACGTGCCCGATACGCGCGTCTCGCCGCGCTGTGCCGGCGCCTTGGCGACTTTCGCGGCCGGCTTGCCGCCGGACGCCTTCGGTGCGCTCATCGCGGCGAGCAGCAGCGGATCGAACGCGGTCAGCGTCGCCTTCGCGTCATAGCTCGCGTGCGCGTCGTGCCGGAACACGCCGGTCAGGTCGATCCGGCCCTTGCCTGCCGTCACGCGCGCGTCGGTCAGCACCGTCTGCTGCGACGTCAGCGCGACCTTCGCGCGGGCGCCGAGCGCGAGCTTCGGGTCGTTCAGGTTGAAATCGACGGTCGTCACGTCGCCCGCGAGCGTCACGCCGAGCGGGCCGCCCAGGCGCATCGGCCGCAATTCGGCGACGAAGGCATTGAGGTCGAGATTCGCAGCCTTCAGGTCGAAACGGCCCTTGCCGCCCGTCAGCGTGCCGCTGCCGGTCACGCTGCCGTCGCGGATCAGCTTCAGCGCGAGGTCGTCGATCCGTTGCGCATGCGCGTCGAGATGCACGGTCGCGTGCGCGTCGACGACCGGCAGCAGATGGTCGCCGAGCGTGCCGGGCTTCGCGTTGACGATCGACACCGGGCCCGTCACCGCGAAGCCCTTCGCCGCCGCGGCGCCGGCCGGCGCGGTCACGGGCGCGAGTTCGGCGCGCACCGCGAGATCGGCGGCCGGCGCCCCTGGCGAAATCGCCTGCGGATTCACGTGATCGAACACGAGCGAGGCGCGCGTAAGCGGCACCGCGCCGAACGGCGCGGCCTCGACGTGCGCGCGCCCGTTCAGCTTCATCCCGCTCGCGGTGACGTCCGCGACGAGCGCTTCGAGCGAACCCGACACGTTCGCGCTCGCGTTGACCGGTTCGTTGGAGAATTTGCCCGCATAGGTCGCATCGCCCGTCAGCGCGAACGGCTTCACGCCGTCGAGCTTCACGCGCGCGGCCAGCGCGCCGTACGGCGTGTCGACGCCATCGAGCAGGAGTTCATGGTGACGGCCGTCGCTGCGGCCGTTCAGCGCCAGGCGATCGAGCTGCGTCGTCGAGCCGCCTTCGTGGATCGCCAGGCGATCGACGCGCAGGTCGTCGATCCGCAACTGCAGCGGCAGGCTCAGGTCCTGCGGCGTCGTGGCCGGTGTCGGCGGCCCCGGCACGATCCGCACGTCGACGGTGCCCGCGCGCAGGTACGCGACCGACAGCCGCCACGGCGCGCGGGTCAGCGCCCAGCGTCCGTCGAGCCGGTCGATCCGCACTTCGGTGCCGGCGCCGCCCGGGCTCGTCCACGCGAAGCCGCGCAGCCGCACGCCGGTCGCGAGCGAGCCGCCGTCGAGCGTCCCCGTCAGCCGCCCGCCCAGCACCCGCACGGCCGTCTGCCATGCGAGCCGCGTGCCGCGCTCGGTCGTCGCCGCGGCCAGCACGAGCCCGGCCGCCAGCGCGACGAGCAGCACGATCGTCGCGAGCGTCCACGCGACGATGCGACCGGCACGCACGCGGCGCGGCGCGCGCGGCGGTGCGTCGGGCGCGCGCTCGGGCGAGTCCGGATCGTGGGGCGGCGGCGTGTCGTTCGAATCCTTCGTCATGCGGTTCGTCGTGGGTCGGGCAACAGGTCAGAAAGCGATGCCGAGCGTCAGGTACGGGCGCACGCTGTGGTTGCGCAGCCCGTATGCGACATCGACGTTGATCGGGCCGACGGGGCTGCGCCAGCGCGCGCCGATGCCGACGCCCGGGTAGAACACCCGCTCGCCCCACGCATCGGTCGCGGTGCCGATGTCGAAGAATGTCGCGGCGCCCCAGTCGCGGTTGAACCAGTGCTGGTATTCGGCCGTGCCCGTCATCAGATACTTGGTCGGCAGCACGGAGCCGTCCACGCTGTTGCCGATGCTCTGGTAACCGTAGCCGCGCACCGAGTTCGAGCCGCCCGCGCGGAACAGCAGCGACGCCGGCACGCCGGCCGAGCTGCCGCTCGTGAATACGCCGCCGAGCTCCGCGCGGAACACGAACAGGTCGCGTCGCCCGATCGGCACGTATTGCTGGCCGCGCGCGTAACCGCGAACGAAGGTCTGGTCGGTCAGCACGCCCTTGATCGCGAAGCCGGCCTCCGCGTGGATCAGGTTGCCCGAGCGCGGGAACAGCGGATCGTCGACGTTGCGGCGCGTCCACGCCCATTGCGGCACGAGCGCGCGGCTCGTGGTGGGGCCGGCGCCGTTCTGGTCGAGCCGGTCCTGGTAGTACATCAGCGAGTACGCGTAGTCGATGAACTGGCCGGTGCGCGTGCGCTGCACGCCGACCCGCGCGCTGTAGATGCGCGTGTCCGACACGTTGGTGTTCGTGTACGACGCGAGCACGCTGTTGGTCCAGCCTTTCTCGCCCGGCGGCATCGACAGCTGGACCTGGCCGTACTGCTGGATCTGGTCGAGCCGGCCCGACACAGTGAGCGGCCACGCGGCGCCGAACGTGTCGAGGTACGTGTACGAGCCCTGCACGTGCGGGCCCGTATCGGTCGCGTAACCCACGCCACCGCGAATGCTGTTGTACGGGAACTCGCTGACCTTCACATGCACGGGCGTGCGCTCGGGCTTCGACGTGTCGTCGCCGACGTCGATCGCGACGCTCGCGTAGTACGGCGTGTTCTGCAGCTGCCGCTGCAGTTCGGTGATCCGCTGCACGTCGTAGATCTCGCCTTCCGACAGCGGATTGACGTTCGTGACGATCTTCTCGGGATAGCGGCGCACGCCGTCGACGTCGACCTTGCCGATCGTAAACGTCGGGCCGCTGTCGAACGTGACGGCCAGTGTCGCGCGCTGCGTGCGCGGATCGATGCGCGCCTCCGACGACGCGATCTTCGCGCCCAGATAGCGGCGCGACTGCAGTTGCTTGAGCGCCGCGCCCTTCGCGCCGTCCCAGTCGGACTGCGTAAACGGGTCGCCGGGCTTCAGCGAGAACGCAAACCGGGTCGCGGCCTCCTGCTTCGGATCCTCGGCGGCCACCGGCCCGTTGAACGTCAGGTCGACCGTCGACACGACGGTCTGCGGCCCCGGATCGACGGCGACGCGCACGTCGCGCTTGCCGTCGTGCGTGCGCACGTCGGTGCGCACGATCGGCGAGAAATAGCCGGCCGTCGCGGTCAGGTCGCGAACCTGCTGCGGCGTGGCGGTCACGAGGAAATCGAACTGGTCGTCGCTGATGTCGTCGCGCTTCGCGAAGCGGGCAATATCGAGATGGGCCTTCAGCAGCTTGCGGATCGAGCGCGGCGCGTCGATGTCGACGTCGTACTTCGCGCAGGCCGGCAGCGCGACGAACGCGGCGAGACAGCCGACGAGGGCTGCCCGGGCCGCGGCCGCGGCGCGCCGGCGGGCCGTGCGCCGCCCTGCGTCACGCGCCGTGTGTGCTTGCTGGTTCGCCTGACCCGCCAAATATGACCTCGCCCTCGGTTGTCGTGTTTTCGTGGAAAACCCTGTATTTGACCACAGGGCGGCGGCCGCGCCAGCGCCGGCGCCGCTTTGACGCGTGCGCGCAACGACCGGCGCTCGGGCGAGCGCCGGGCGCCGGGCGCCGGCCAGCGGATTCGACGCGCGATTGGCGCCGGCTGTTCCCCGCGATGCGGTAAAATCCCAAATTCGCAGAATCCGGCGCCTCCTGCGCCGCCCGAAACGGAAAGCCAAGCCATGCCGTATCAGTCCGACGTCACGCAATTCCTGAACCAGCTCAAGCAACAGAAGCCGACGCTCGAAGAAGAGCAGCGCAAGGGCCGCTCCCTGCTGTGGGACAAGCAGCCGATCGACCTCGACGAGCGCGCCGAGCAGCAGGAATCGCGCGTGAAGCAAACGTCCTACGTCTACTACCAGAACTTCTGACGACGTGAGCGCCGCCGACGAGGCCAGCGCCGCCCGGCAGGACGACGCGATTGCCGCGCCCGCGGGCGCCGATTCGACGCCCGACACGGTCGACGGTGTCGCGGCGTTCGCTCGCCTGTACGGCGAGCCGCTCTTCAAGCTGCCGCAGGATCTGTACATCCCGCCCGATGCGCTCGAGGTGTTCCTCGAAACGTTCGAAGGCCCGCTCGACCTGCTGCTGTACCTGATCCGCAAGCAGAACTTCAACGTGCTCGACATCCCGATGGCGCAGGTCACCGCGCAGTATCTCGGCTATGTCGACCAGATCCGCACGTCGAACCTCGAACTGGCAGCCGAATACCTGCTGATGGCCGCGATGCTCATCGAGATCAAGTCGCGGATGCTGCTGCCGGTCAAGAAGGCCGACACCGGCGAGGAAGCCGAGGATCCGCGCGCGGAACTCGTGCGCCGCCTGCTCGAATACGAGCAGATGAAGCTCGCCGCGCAGCGCCTCGACCAGTTGCCGCAGCTCGGGCGCGACTTCCTGCGCGCCGAGGTGTACATCGAGCAGAGCATCACGCCGCGCTTTCCCGACGTCGACTCCGACGACCTGCGCGCCGCGTGGGCCGACGTGCTCAAGCGCGCGAAGCTCGTCCAGCATCACAAGATCTCCCGCGAGGAGCTGTCGGTGCGCGAACACATGAGCCTGATCCTGCGCAAGCTGCAGAACGCGCGCTTCATGGAGTTCGCCGACCTGTTCGACACGTCGCGCGGCGTGCCGGTCGTCGTCGTGAACTTCATCGCGATGCTCGAACTCGCGCGCGAATCGCTCGTCGAGATCACGCAGCCCGAGCCGTTCGCGCCGATCTACGTGCGCCTCGCGTACCTGCCCGCTTAAAGCCCCGCCACGCTACGTGATGCCGCCGCATGCGCGTGCCGCCAGCGGTGCGCCCGGCTCAAAAATGAACGATCGTTCTTTTTTCGATGCGTCCGGCGGCCAAATCCTCTACAATCCGCCGACGCCCGATGCGCCGCCCGCGCGCCGGCGTTCTCCGCTTCGACCCCGACGCCGCTGCTGCGGCGCCAACGCGCGCATGCGCGAGGAACCCGCTACCCGATCATGAAAGTCATCAGCTCGATCCAGGAACTGCGCGACCAACTGCGCGGACAGAACCGCACGGCGTTCGTGCCGACGATGGGCAACCTGCACGAAGGCCACCTGTCGCTGATGCGCCTCGCGCGCCAGCACGGCGATCCGGTCGTGGCGAGCATCTTCGTCAACCGGCTGCAGTTCGGCCCGAACGAGGATTTCGACAAATATCCGCGCACGCTGCAGGACGATATCGAGAAGCTGCAGAAGGACAATGTCTACGTGCTGTTCGCGCCGACCGAGCGCGACATGTATCCGGAGCCGCAGGAGTACCGCGTGCTGCCGCCGGACGATCTCGGCGGGATTCTCGAGGGCGAGTTCCGCCCCGGCTTCTTCACCGGCGTGTGCACGGTCGTCACGAAGCTGATGTCGTGCGTGCAGCCGCGCGTCGCCGTGTTCGGCAAGAAGGACTACCAGCAATTGATGATCGTGCGCCGCATGTGCCAACAGCTCGCGCTGCCGGTCGAGATCATCGCAGCCGAGACGGTGCGCGACGAGGACGGCCTCGCGCTGTCGTCGCGCAACCGCTACCTGACGGCCGACGAGCGCCGGGAAGCGCCCGAACTCGCGAGGACGCTGCAGCGCGTGCGCGACAGCGTGCTCGGCGGCGAACGCGACCTCGGCAAGCTCGAGCAGCACGCGCGCACGCACCTGGCCGAGCGCGGCTGGGTGCCCGATTACATCTCGATCCGCCGCCGCGCGAACCTGATCGCGCCAAGCGCCGCCGAGCTCGAAGCCGGCGAGCCGCTCGTCGTGCTCGCCGCGGCCAAGCTCGGCGCGACGCGCCTCATCGACAACCTGGAAATCTGACGGCCGCCCGGCCTCGCCTCTCACGCATCACGGAGACACCCATGCAGCGCCACATGCTCAAATCGAAGATCCACCGCGCGGCCGTCACGCACTGCGAGCTGCATTACGAAGGCTCGTGCGCGATCGACGAAGATCTGCTCGAAGCGGCGGGCCTCATCGAGAACGAACGGATCGACATCTGGAACATCAACAACGGCGAGCGCTTCTCGACGTATGCGATCAAGGGCGAGCGCGGCAGCGGGATGATCTCGCTGAACGGCTCGGCCGCGCGCCGTGCGCAACTCGGCGATCTCGTGATCATCGCGGCGTTCGCGATGGTCGACGAAACCGAGCTGCAGGCCGGCTGGAAACCGAAGCTCGTGTTCATCGACGAAGGCAACAGGATCAAGGGCCACCGCGATCACGTGCCGACGCAGAACTGGACGTAATGCGCATGGCCGCCGGCGCGCCGCGGCACGCCGGATAGCCGTCCGCCGCAGACGTACGAAGGGCCTGGTCCGGCACGACGCCGGATCAGGCCCTTTTCATATTGCCGCAGCCGCGCCGCGCGCTCAGGACGCCTTGGCGGCCTTCTCCGCTTTCGGCGCGCGCCGCTCGGCCCACTCGACGATCGGCCGCCATTGCTCGAGATCCTTGTCGACGCGGCTCTTCGCGACGTCCCACAGCGTCAGGCCGTGCGCGGCGATCTGCACGTAGTTCTGCGTGTCGCGCACGTAGCCGAGCACCGGCAGGCCGAGCCCTTCGACGAACCGGTGCAGCTGGTCGGACGAACGCGTGCGCGCATCGACGCGCATCCCGACGATCCCGACCTCGACGCTGCCCTTGCGCACCGCCTTCTCGCCGGCGAGACGCTCCAGAAACTGCTGGGTCGCGAGAATATCGAACATCGACGGCTGCAGCGGCACGATCACCTTGTCGGCAAGCTGCAGCGCGACGTTCAGCCGGTTGCCGTGCAGCCCGGCCGGCGTGTCGATGACCGCATATTCGAGGCCGCGCGGCGGCTTCGACGGCGCATCCGGATCGAGATCCCACGCCTCGATCGCCGGAAGTCCGGCCGGACGCAGATCGAGCCACGCATGCGCGGACTGCTGCCGGTCCAGATCGGCGAGCGCGACCCATGCGCCCTGCGCCGCGAAATAGCCGGCAAGATTGGTGGACAGCGTGCTCTTCCCCACGCCGCCCTTCGGATTCGCCACCACGATAACCGTCATGAATTCCCCCCGAAAAAGCCGCGCGGCGCGCGCCGTGTGGCACGCGCCGCTCGAATGCGGATACAGGGAGCGATGATATCGGCAAACGGGGTGTCACCGGAACGGGTTGCGCCGATGTCGCGCCGTTTATGCGGTGCGCGTCGCGGCCCGCGGCGCGCCGAGCGCGAACGCGCCGCCGCCCAGCAGCGCCTGCACGGCCAGCGTGACGGCCCAGAACGCCGGGTATTCCCAGCCGCCGTTCGGCGACGCGAAGCTCCAGCCGTTCGGCAGATGCGCGGACACTGCGCCGAGCATGAACGGCAGCAGCACGAGCGCCGCGATGCGCACGCGGAAGCCCGCGAGCAGCGCGAGGCCGCCGGCCAGTTCGACGAAGGTCGTCACGTACGCGAGCCAGCCCGGCAGGCCGATCGACGCGAAGAACTGCGCAGTGCCGGGCAACGTGAAGACGAACACCTTCTGCGCGACGTGCGCGAGGTACAGCACACCGAGGGCAACGCGCAGCAGCGTCGCGCCAAGATCGTTCAGGCGATTGGGGGTCATGGCGAATTCCTTCGTGAGTGGATGAGCATGGATCGCACTTTATTCGAACCAATTCGACCAATAAACAAGCCATCAGGCTTTAACTGATTCCCATCAGGAACGAATTCGGCAATAAAAAAGGGCATGACTGATCATGCCCCGCCAGCCGATACCTGAAGCGAACCTCAGCCGCCGCTTTTGCCTTGTGCCGCGTCGCCCGAGCCGGCCGGGCCACTGCCCGGGCCGTAGCCGTCGCAAGCGTGCGCCATCGCCGACGCGCCCAGCAGCGCCGCGAGCAGCATGCTCAACCACCATCGAACCTTCATCGTCGCGCTCCTCCGGGCGGACCTCCGCCCACCTGAGTTGTATGCGATCCGGCGGAAAAAGCCAGGCCGCGGCGTCCGTGCGTCAGCGGAATTCCGCGTACAGCGCGCGCAGGTCGAGATGCTCGGCGAACGAATCGGCCAGACGCTCCAGCGACGCCTCGCGCAGCGCCGGGTAGTCGATGCGCTCCGCGCCGTCGAGCCCGGCCCACGCGAGCAGTGCCGCGCACGCGTCGGGCGCGTCGAACAGCCCGTGCACGTAGGTCGCGAGAATCCGCCCGTCGGCCGACACCGCGCCGTCCGTGCGCAGGCCGCCCGGCGCGGCGCCGTCCGCCAGCTCCAGCGCGGGCGCCGCCAGCGCGGGCCCGCGCGTGTCGCCCATGTGGATCTCGTAGCCGTGCACGGCGGCCGCGCCCGGCAGCGCGAGACGCCCGGTCACGTTCTTCAGCGTCTTGTCCGGCTGCAGCGTCGTGTCGAAGTCGAGCAGCCCGAGCCCCGGCACGCTGCCCGGCGCGCCTTCGAGGCCGAGCGGATCGTCCAGCGTGCAACCGAGCATCTGCATCCCGCCGCAGATGCCGATCACCTTGCCGCCATAGCGCAAGTGCCGGCGGATCACCGGGTCCCAGCCGGCCTCGCGCAGCCACGCGAGATCGCGCTGCACGCTTTTCGAGCCGGGCAGGATCAGCAGGTCGGCATCCGGCACCGGCCCGCTCTTCCAGTACGTGAATTCGACCTGCGGATGCGCGCGCAGCGGATCGAAATCGGTGTGATTGCTGATGCGCGGCAGCGCGGGCACCACCACGCGCAGCACGCCGGCGTCGCCGCGCGCGGCGGCGCTGCGCGCCTGCGACGGCAGCATGTCCTCGGCATCGAGCAGCAGCCCGTGCAGGTACGGCAACACGCCGAACACCGGCTTGCCTGTCTGCGCGCGCAGCCAGTCGAGGCCCGGTTCGAGCAGCTTGAAATCGCCGCGAAAGCGATTGATCACGAAGCCGCGCACGCGCGCGCGCTCGCTGTCCGACAGGCATGCGAGCGTGCCGACGAGGTGCGCGAACACGCCGCCGCGGTCGATGTCGGCCACGAGCACGACCGGGCAATCCACCCGCTCGGCGAAGCCCATGTTCGCGATGTCGCCTTCGCGCAGGTTGATCTCGGCCGGGCTGCCCGCGCCTTCGACGAGCACCGTGTCGTAGCCGGCGCGCAGCCGCGCGTACGACTCCAGCACCGCGTCGAACGCGACCGGCTTGTAGTCGTGATACGCCCGCGCATCGAGGTTCGCGCGCGCCTTGCCGTGAATGATCACCTGCGCGCCGCGATCGCTCGTCGGCTTCAGCAGCACCGGGTTGAAATCGGTGTGCGGCGCGACGCCCGCGGCAAGCGCCTGCAGCGCCTGCGCGCGGCCGATCTCGCCGCCGTCGGCCGTCACCGCGCTGTTGAGCGCCATGTTCTGCGGCTTGAACGGCGCGACACGCGCGCCCGCACGGCGCGCGAGGCGGCACAGGCCGGCGACGAGCGTGCTCTTGCCCGCGTCGGACGTCGTGCCCTGGATCATCAACGTGCCGCGCGGCCGCGGTTCGGGTGCGTTCATCGTATGCAAAGTCGTGGCGAAGCGAAGGCCGCATTATCGCGCGCGCCGTTACAATCACGCGATGATTCCGCACGACCTCACCTTCGTTCTCGGCGGCGCACGCTCGGGCAAGAGCGCGCATGCCGAGCGGCTCGCCGCCGACAGCGGCCGCCCCGTCACCTATATCGCCACCGCGACCGCGACGGCCTCTGACGCCGAATTCGAACAGCGCATCGCGCATCATCGCGCGCGCCGGCCGGCCGACTGGGGCTTCGCCGACGCGCCCGTCGATCTCGCCGGCACGCTCGCGCGACTCGACGATCCGCGCGCGTGCCTGCTCGTCGACTGCCTCACGCTGTGGCTCACGAACCTGCTTTGCCCGCTCGACGGCGAACCGCTCGACGATGCGCGGTACGCGGCGCAGGTCGCGCAGCTCGAACACGCGTTGCGCAGCGCCCGCGCGAAAGTGATCGTCGTCAGCAACGAAATCGGGCTCGGCGTCGTACCGCTCGGTTCGGTCACGCGCCGCTACGTCGACGAGCTCGGACGCCTGAACCAGCGCGTCGCCGCACTCGCGACGCGCGTGACGCTGCTGGTCGCCGGACTGCCGCTCGAACTCAAGGCCGGAGCGCCGTCATGCTGATGCTGTCGCTGCCGATCGTCGCGATGCTTGCGGTCGCGGCCGCGATCGTCGATCGCATGTTCGGCGAACCGGCCGGCTGGCATCCGCTCGTCGCGTTCGGCCGGCTCGCCGCGCGCATCGAAGGCGCGATGAACACCGGCCGGCGCGGCCGCGTGGTCGGCGTGGCCGCATGGAGCGCGGCCGTACTGCCGCCGGTGGCCGTCGCGGCGTGGCTCGCGGCCGTGCTGCCCTGGCCGCTCGCGGCGGCGCTGCACGTCGCGCTGCTGTGGTTCGCGCTCGGTGCGAAAAGCCTCGCCGACCACGTCGCGCCGATCGCCGCCGCGCTGCTGCGGCACGATCTCGACGCCGCGCGCGCGCTGACCGCGCGCATCGTCTCGCGCGACACGAGCGAAGCCGACGAAGGCGCGCTGTCGCGCGCGGCCGTCGAATCGGCGCTGGAGAACGGCAACGATGCGATCTTCGGCGCGCTCTTCTGGTTCGTCGTCGCGGGCGGCCCCGGTGCGCTGCTGTTCCGGCTCGCGAACACGCTCGATGCGATGTGGGGCTATCGCACGCCGCGCTTCCTGACCTTCGGCTGGGCCGCCGCACGCCTGGACGACGCCCTGAACTGGATCCCCGCGCGCCTCACCGCCGCGAGCTATGCGCTGCTCGGCGACACCGCTGCCGCGTGGCGCTGCTGGCGCACGCAGGCGCGTCACTGGGACAGCCCGAATGCCGGCCCCGTGATGGCCGCGGGCGCCGGCAGCCTGAACGTGCAGCTCGGCGGCCCGGCCGTCTATCACGGCGCAATCGAGGATCGTCCCGCGCTCGGCACCGGCGCGCCCGCGACGGCCGCGCACGTCGTCGCCGCGCTGTCGCTCGTCACGCGCACGCTCGCGCTGTGGCTCGCGCTGCTCGTCGCGAGCGGCGCCCTCATCCTCGCTACCCATCATGTCTGACGCACGCATCCCGCACGGCGGCAACCTGCACGAAGCCGCACGCCGCCACGGCATTCCGTACGACGCGTGGCTCGACCTGTCGACCGGCATCAATCCGGTCGGCTATCCGGTGCCGCCCGTGCCGGCCGACGCATGGCGCCGGCTCCCCGACGACGGCGACGCGCTCGCCGCATGCGCGGCCCGCTACTACGGCGCGCCCGATGCCGCGCACGTGCTGCCGGTTGCCGGCAGCCAGGCCGCGATCCGCGCATTGCCCGCGCTGCTGCCGGCCGGCGACGCCGGCATCGCGGCGCTCGCGTATGGCGAATACGCGCCGGCATTCGCGCGTCACGGCCATCGCGTCGTGCCGCTCGACATCGGCGTGGACGTGCTGCCCGCGACGCTGCGTCACGTCATCGTCGGGAATCCGAATAATCCGACGGCCGATTTCGTTCCGGCCGAACGCCTGCTCGGCTGGCATGCGCAGCTGTCGGCACGCGGCGGCACGCTGATCGTCGACGAAGCGTTCGCGGATACCGGCGCCACGCCGTCGCTCGCGCAATACGCGGACCGCGCGGGCCTCGTCGTGCTGCGCTCGGTCGGCAAGTTCTTCGGTCTCGCCGGCATCCGCGCGGGCTTCGTGCTCGCATGCGAGGCGCACATCGCCGTATTGCGCGACACGCTCGGCGCATGGACCGTAAGCGGCCCCGCACGTCATGCGGTCGTCGCCGCGTTCGGCGATCGTGCGTGGCAGGCCGCCGCGCGCGAACGGCTCGCCGCGGACGGTGAACGGCTCGCCGCGCTGTTGCGCGCGCACGGCTTCACGGTGCGCGCGACACCGCTCTTCAGCTGGACCGACGACCCGCGCGCGGCCGCGCTGCATGCGGCGCTCGCCGCGCACGGGATCTGGACGCGGCACTTCCCGCAACCGTCGAGCGTGCGCATCGGCCTGCCGGGCTGCGAAGCCGAATGGCAGCGCGTGATCGAGGCGCTCGCGCAGTGCGTCCCGACGTTACAACGGGAATCCGCATGAACGCCCGCACGCTCCGCCGGCTGCAGCCGCTCGCGATGATGGCCGCGCTCGCGCACGTATCCTTCGCTCACGCCGACGTCACGACCCGCGACGATGCCGGCAATACCGTCACGCTGCCGGCGCCCGCGCAGCGCGTGATCAGTCTCGCGCCGCACGCGACCGAGCTGGTCTACGCGGCCGGCGGCGGCGCGAAGCTCGTCGGCACGGTCACGTACAGCGACTATCCGCCCGCCGCGCAGGCCGTGCCGCGCGTCGGCGACAACAAGGCGCTCGACCTCGAGCGGATCGCCGTGCTGAAGCCGGACCTGATCGTCGTCTGGCGGCACGGCAACGCCGAACGGCAGATCGACGCGCTGCGTGCGTTGCACATCCCGCTGTTCTTCAGCGAACCGAAGCATCTCGACGACGTGGCGTCGTCGCTGCGCCGGCTCGGTACGTTGCTCGGCACGGAGCCGGCGGCCGATGCCGCCGCCGCATCGTTCTCGCGCGACATCGCGGCGCTGCGCGCGCGTTACGCGACGCGGCCGCCCGTCACGATGTTCTTCCAGGTCTGGGACCGGCCGCTGATGACGCTCAACGGCGATCATCTGATCAACGACGTGATCGCGCTGTGCGGCGGCCGTAACGTGTTCGCCGCGCTGAAGCCGCTCGTGCCGACCGTCACCGACGAAGCCGTGCTGGCCGCGAATCCGGAAGCGATCGTGACGACGAGCGCCGGCGCGACGCGCTCGGACGCGCCGCTGCCGAGCCTCGCGCGCTGGCGCGCATGGCCCGCGATGACGGCCGTGGCGCGCAACAACCTGTTCGCGATCGACGGCGATCTGCTGACGCGACCGTCGCCGCGGATCGCTCAGGGCGCGGCTGCGCTGTGCGAGGATCTCGACACCGCGCGAACACGGCGGCCGGCACGCTGATTCGGGTGACGGCATGCCTTTGCGCTGCCGAAGCACGCACGATCGCGAGCCGGCGGCACACCGGTGCGCGATCGCCTACGCATCCCAGTGCACGACTGCCCAGGTTCGCGCCGCATCGTCCGCACGCAACCAGACGACACCGCCCGTCGGCACCGGTCGCGACAGCAGCGTATCGAGCGGCACGCGCAAAGCGTGCGACGCGAACGCGCGAATCACGCCCGCATGCGTGAGCGCCCAGTGCGGCGCGTCGGCCTGCGTGAGCGCATCGGCCACTCGCGCGACACGCGCGGCGAACCGCGCGACGCTCTCGCCGCCGTGCGCGCACGCATGCATCAGATCAGCCGCCCACGCATCGAGCGCCGCGCGGTCGATAGCGTCCCAGCGCTGCATTTCCCACGTGCCGAAGTCCATTTCCTGCCAGCCCGCATCGCACCGCAGCGGCACGTCGAACGCCTGCGCAAGCCGGCCGGCAACCGATGCGCAGCGCATCAGCGGGCTCGTCCAGACCTGTGCGGGCGCCGGCGCCCCAAGCGCCAGCAGATGGCCGCGTACGGCAAGCGCACCCGGCTCGGCCGGTGCGGCGAGCGGCACGTCGCTGCGTCCGTAACAGACGCCGGGCTCGACGGCGACGGCCGGATGGCGAATCAGGACGACATCCATCCGAGCACCACCAGATAGATTGCAAGCTCGCTCAGTTGCTGGGCGAAGCCGAGACAGTCGCCCGTATACCCGCCGATCCGCTTCACGAAATAGCGGGCCGCCCATGCGCGCACGAGCACGAGCGCGACGAACGCGGCGAGGCCCGCGCGCCAGTCCGGCCAGAACAGCCACGGCAGCCCGAACACGGCCGCGACCCATGCCGAGCGCGCGCCCATGCGCTGCGCAACCGGCTTCGCCTTGCCCTCCGGACGAACGTAGTCGAGCGATATCAGCAGGCTCACCGCCGCCGCACGGCTCGCCGCATGCGCGGCGATCATCGTCCAGGCGGCGCGCAGCGGCGGCATCGCGGCAAGCGCCTGCCATTTCAGCCCAAGCGCGATCACGAGCGCGACCGCGCCGAACGTGCCGATCCGCGAATCGTGCATGATCCGCAGCACGTCGTCGCGCGCGTAACCGCCGCCGAACGCATCGCAGCTGTCGGCGAGACCGTCCTCGTGAAACGCGCCGGTCGCGAGCAGCGTCGCGGCCATCGACAGTCCGACCGCGATCGACGCCGGCAGCACGCGCAGCGCGGCGAGATAGACGAGCGCGCCCCACGCGCCGACGCAGGCGCCGATCAGCGGGAAATAGCGCGCTGCCTGGTCGAGATCGCCCGCCTCGTAGCCGATCGCGCGCGGCACCGGCACGCGCGTGAAATAGCCGAGCGCGACGAAGAAATAGCGCAGTTCGGCGCGTACGCCGCGCGCGCGCTCAGGCGTCACGGTTGTCGACGCCGGCGGACTCGAAGCTCGCCATCTCGGCGAGGAACGCGGCCGCCGCGCGCACGAGCGGCAGCGCGAGTGCCGCGCCCGTGCCTTCGCCGAGCCGCAGGTCGAGCGCGAGCAGCGGCTTCGCGCCGAAATGCTCGAGCATGCGCCGGTGCCCGGCCTCGTGCGACGCATGCGAGAACACGCAGTAGTCGCGCACGCCGGGCGCGATGCGTTCCGCGACGAGCAACGCGGACGTCGCGATGAAGCCGTCGACGAGGATCGTCATCCGCTCGCTCGCGGCCGCGAGATACGCTCCCGTCATCATCGCGATCTCGAAGCCGCCGAACGTCGCGAGCACGTCGATCGGCGCGATCGCGTGCGAATGCCTGACGAGCGCGCGGCCGAGCACCGCGCGCTTGTGCGCGAGCCCCTGGTCGTCGAGCCCCGTGCCGCGCCCGACGCACGCATCGATCGGCACGTCGAGCAGCCGGCTCATCAGGCACGCGGCCGACGACGTGTTCGCGATCCCCATTTCGCCGAAGCCGATCACGTTCGTGCCGAGCGATGCATGCAGGCGTACGCGTGCGGCGCCGGCCGCGAGCGCGGTGTTCGCCTCGTCGCGCGTCATCGCGGGCTCGACCGCGAAGTTGCGCGTGCCGCGCGCGACCGGCAGCGACACCAGCCGGTCGGATACCGGCAGCGGCGACGCGACGCCGGCATCGACGATCTCGAGCGCACTCTGCGCGACGCCGGAGAACGCGTTGATCGCCGCGCCGCCCGCCAGGAAGTTCGCCACCATCTGCGCGGTGACCGACTGCGGATACGGGCTCACGCCTTCTGCCGCGATCCCGTGGTCGCCTGCGAACACGATCGTCACGGGACGCTGCACATGCGGCCGCTCGGTGCGCTGGATCAGCCCGATCTGCAACGCGATCGCCTCCAGCTGGCCGAGGCTGCCGGGCGGCTTGGTCTTGTGATCGATCACATGCTGCAGGCGCTTGCGCAGCGTGTCGTCGAGCGGTGCGATCGCGGGCGGGAAGTCGGTCGGGTTCGTCATCGGAAGGTTGCCTCGTTGGCGCGGCCGGTGCCGCGCATCGAAAGAAGGAAGATCATCGCCGCTCGGGCCACGCAGGCAGCAGCGCATCGCGGCCGTTCTCGCGGATCAGCACGAGCGGATAGCCGAAGGCCTCGCTCGCTCGCGCCGGCGTCAGCACGTCGTGCACGGGGCCGGCCCACGCACGGCCGCGGCCGTCGAGCAACAGCGCGTGCGTCGCGAAACGCCGCGCGAGATTCAGGTCGTGGCACGAGAACAGCACCGTGCGCGGACCCGCGTCGAGCCATGCGGTCAGCGCGCCCAGGCAATCGATCTGGTGATGCAGGTCGAGATGCGCGAGCGGCTCGTCGAGCAGCATCAGCGGCGCATCCTGGCACAGCGTCGCGGCCAGCGCGACGCGCTGGCGCTCGCCGCCGGACAGCGACAGCACGTCACGCGATGCGAGCGCGGTCAGCCCGAACGTCGCGAGCGCATCGCGCGCCGCCGCGCGGTCGCCGTCACGCTCCCACCCCCAGCCGCCGAGATACGGAAAGCGGTTCAGCAGCACCGTATCGAATACCGTCGCGCTGAACGCGTCGTGCAGTTGCTGCGGCATCAACGCACGGCGCTGCGCGAGCTGTTCGGGCGGCCATGCGGCAAGCGGCCGGCCGTCGATCTCGACCTGGCCGCCGGCCGGCGGCTGCAGCCCCGCGAGCGTCGCGAGCAGCGTCGTCTTGCCGGCGCCGTTCGGCCCGGCGACACACCAGATCTCGCCCGGCCGGAACGTCTGCGTGAAACCGTCGAGCAGCGTCCGGTCGCCGGCCTTCAGCGTCACGCCGGCCGCCGTGTACGTCATGTCGCCCGCGGTGCGCGGTGCGGTGAGCATCATCGCATCGGCCTCCTCAGCAACATCCACAGGAACACCGGCACGCCGATCAACGCGGTCATCACGCCGACGGGCAATTGCGCGGGTGCAATCGCGGTGCGCGCGAGCAGATCGGCCGCCATCACGCCGCCGCCGCCCGCGAGCATCGCCGCAGGCAGCAGCATGCGCTGGTCGTTGCCGAACGCAAGCCGCAGCGCATGCGGAACGACGAGACCGACGAAGCCGATCGTGCCGGCCGTCGTCACCGCCGCTGCGGCCGCCAGCGACGCGACGAGGTAGATCCGCACCCGCAGTCGCGCGACCGGCACGCCGAGCGCGAGCGCGGTCGCGTCGCCGCGCAGCAGCACGTTCAGCTGCGGCGCGGCAGGCAGTGCGATGCACGCGGCCAGCAGCAGCGCCCCCCATGCGAACCACGGCGCCGTCACGCCGTTCAGGTCGCCCGTCAGCCAGAAGAGGATGCCGCGCAGCCGGCCGTCGGGCGCGAGCGACAGCAGCAGCGTGACGAGCGCGCCCCATCCCGCCGCAATCACGACCCCGGTGAGCAGCAGCCGCGGCGACGCATCGCGCGAATCGCCGCGCCACAGCTCGCGGCGAGCCAGCCCGAGCACCAGCGCGACCGACACGAGCGAGCCGGCGAACGCCGACGCATCGACGAGCCACCATGCGGCACCCGCGATCATCGCGACGAGCGCGAAGCCGGCCGCGCCGCCGGACACGCCGAGCACGTACGGCTCCGCGAGCGGATTGCGCAGCAGCACCTGCAGCAGCGCACCGGCCAGCGCGAGCAGCGCGCCGCATGCGAAGCCGGCGAGTGCGCGCGGCAGCCGCAACGTGCGCACGATGTCGGCGAACAGCGCATCGCCACCATGCGGGACGAGCGACGCGAGCGCTTGCCACGGCGACATCGGCACGCTGCCGATCGACAGCGACGCGACGAACAGCAACGCGACCGCGACCGCCAGCGCGCCCCAGATCGTGGCGGCCCGAGCGGCGCTCATGCGCTGTGCGGCATCGCGCACGACGTGCGACGCATCCGCTGAGCGCCGTTGCCGGCCGAACGCGGCACGGTCGCGGCGCTTTCGCGTGTTGTGGGGGTACGCAAGCTCGTCATCCTTATGGAACAAGGGGTTGTTGAAGCGTTCGCGGGCGTATCGCGACGCGGCAATGTCATCGCGCACCGCGACGTCGCCCATCCCGTGGCCGCCGAGCCGCATCCCGCGACCTCGCGCCCCGCCGCGCGTCGGCCGTACCGGCTTGATGCCGCGACGCTCCGGCGGGCCGCGGCACCTGCGTGCAGCCGACGTTCTGCGCAATATAGTGGAAGCCGCCGTATCGGGTCGGTGTCCGCACGCGCGGCGAGATCCTGCGTATCGAATCCGGCGCACTGCGCGGCCGCATCCGCGAGCGCGCGCGGCACGCGCGATACGATCGTCGCCGGCCACGATACATCGACGACCGCGGCGCTCGAGGCGGCACGCACGGCCGCCATCACGGCGCACGTCGCCGCGAATCTCGCCGAATCGGCGTGCGCGGCAATCCGCGCGACGGCGGCGAGCGACAATCCGCGCTGCGCGCCGAGCGCCGTGCGGACGATTGGGGTCAGCATCGAAGACAAGTCCCGTGAAGCACTGCGCGCCCCGCTTCCCCGCAGGCCGCGCGTCACGAAGCCCGTGCGGGCCCCTCGCCTCGGCCGGTATCCGGGCTGCAGCGTACCGGCTCGCCTTCCCGCGCATGTCGCGCGCAGTGGCCCGTGCCCGCGTGCGCAACCTGCACGTCGGACACGCCCGAGCCGGCCTGCGTCGTACGACGCGGCCGCTTACCGTTGCGGGGGCAGCGCAGGTTGGCGCTTTCCTGGCGGAGTACGCGCCCTGCTTCCCGTTTAACCGCGCGACGCACGCGCGAGCACCGAGGCGGCGCCAGTTTAGGAGCGGGCCGCACGAGCGTCAAGAAAGCGGCCGCGCGCGCGTTTCGGAGCACGCTCGACGCGCGTATTCGAGGCAAGAAGCGGGGGTGTTACGACTGGAAACGTTACAGATGTCGGAATGCGCGTTATTCCGCGCTAAAATGCTGGGTCTTTAGAGGACGCAGCAGATGCTCAACGAACTCGAAACCTTATCTCAAAATATTGGCCGTCTGATTTCGCTGAACAAGCGCTATCACACGGAACGGCTCGCGCTCGAGGAGCAAGTCGCGCAATTGCGCGCGGAAGCGGACTCGGTCCGCGCGGAACTCGCGCAACTGCGCGAGGAACGCAATGCGCTCGCGGCCGAGCGCGACACCCTGTCGGCAAAGATCGACGACGCCCAGGTCAAACTGAACGCGATTCTCGAAAAACTGCCGCGCTCGAAGAGCGCGGAGCAGGCCGACAACCAGCTCGATCTGCTCGACGCGCAGGCGCGTACGGATAGCGATGACGCGGCCAGCCACGGAGAACATGCATGAGCACCAAGCAGATCGAAGTCTCGATTCTCGGTCAGCCCTATCGGCTCGCCTGTTCGGCCGAGACCGAAGCGGCGCTGCTCGAGGCCGTCGCGCGCGTCGACGCCGAAATGTCGAAGATCCGCGCAAACAGTTCGGTGCGCGGCATCGATCGCATCGCGGTGATGGCTGCATTGTCGCTGGCGTCCGAATTGCTGCGACTGCAAACCAGCGTGCGGCACGGTGAAGCATTTCCGGCGGAGGAAATCCGTCGTACAATGCACCAGATGAACGAACAGCTCGGCGCGGTGCTCGCACAGCACGAGACGCAGTAACGTTTGATCGATGCGTCGATTCCCCTTGATCTCGGCGATCAACGGTGGTCAAATTGGCGCAACGAAACACAGTTCAGTCAGCTTCCCTGCCTGGTTCGCCAAGGTCATATATTCCTTGAACCAATGCCATGTGCACGGTTGCGGAAATTTGTAGCACGGGCGCGCGCGTCACTCTGTCTGATGTACCCGAAGTGCTGCTAACTGCGACCAATTCTGAACCCCAGGTTCAGGATGCCGGCCTAGCGGCCAAGGCGGGGGCCTATCCAACGGCATCGGGAACTCCCGATGCCGTTTCCTTTTGCAGCAGCCCTTTCTGCGTCGATCACGATCCATGCAATACTGGCTGATGAAGTCCGAACCGGACGAAGCAAGCATCGACGATCTCGCGAACGCACCGCAGCGCTCGCTGCCGTGGACTGGCGTACGCAATTATCAGGCGCGCAATTTCATGCGCGACACGATGAAGATCGGCGACGGCGTGCTGTTCTATCACTCGAGCTGCCCCGAGCCGGGCATCGCGGGCCTTGCCGAAGTGTCGTCGACGCCCTACCCCGATCCCACCCAGTTCGATCCGGAAAGCCCGTATTACGACCCGAAGTCGACGCAGGAAACGCCGCGCTGGCTGCTCGTCGACGTGCGCTTCGTGAAGAAGTCGCCGCTCGTGCCGCTCGCGGCGCTGCGCGAACACGACGCGCTCGCCGACATGCGCGTGCTCGCGCGCGGCAACCGGTTGTCGATCACGCCCGTCACGCGTGCGGAATGGCGTTTCATCACCGAAAAGCTGATGAAGTAGGCGTGCGCGAAAGGTCAAATCCGGTCAGCGCGCGCCACTGCCGCGGAACTCGCGGCGCGTTCGCGCAGCCTAAGCAACCGCCGTCCGCCGATCTGGCCGACGGCGGTTTTTCCGTCGCGCGGCACGCCCGCGTCGCGCACGCGTGATCCGCGTGCGCGCCCTCGCACAAGGAGTCCAACAATGACCAAGAAATCCGCACTCGCGCTGTCGCTCGCCCTCGCCGCTGCCGTGCCCGTCGCGCTGACGCTCGCGTCGCCCGCCGCGCACGCACAAACCGCGAACCCGCACTTTCCCGAGCCGGCGGGCGTGTTGTCGCTGTCGTCGCAGGCCAGCGCCGACGTGCCGCAGGACATCATCCACATCACGCTGTTCTACGAGCAGCAGGCAAAGGATCCGGGCAGCCTCACGTCCGCGCTGAACCAGCGCGCCGACGCAGCGCTTGCGCAGGCGAAGGGCGTGTCGGGCGTCACCGCGCACACCGGCGCGTTCTCCGTGTATCCGAGCACCGATCGCGACGGGAAGATTTCCGCATGGCGCGGCCGCACCGAAGTCGTGCTCGAATCGCGCGATTTCGCGGCGGCGTCGAAACTCGCGGGCCAGTTGTCGAACCAGATGCAGGTCGCGAACGTCGAATTCTCGCTGTCGCCCGACGCGCAGCGCGCTGCCGAGCAGAAGCTCACCACCGAGGCGATCAAGTCGTTCCGCGCGCGCGCGGACGAAGCCGCGAAAGCCTTCGGCTACAGCAGCTACTCGATCCGCGATGTAAACGTCGGCGGCGGCCGCAACGTTCAGCCGTATCCGCGCATGATGGCGATGGCCGCGGCACCGATGGACAGCGCGAAGATGAGCGCGCCGATCGCGGTCGAAGGCGGCAAGGCGACCGTCTCGGTAACGGTCAACGGCTCCGTGCAGATGAAGTAACGCGCATCGCGCCGCCGCAGGCGGATGCGAAAACGCCGGCCCGAGGGCCGGCGTTTTTCATGGGTGATCTTGCGTGCGATGCATTACCTGCATCGACGGCTACGCAGCCGCATGCTTCGCGTGGCGGCGATACGCCCACACCATCAGCGCGATGCCCGCGATGATCATCGGCAGCGACAGCCACTGCCCCATCGACAGGCCGAGTGCGAGCAGGCCGAGGAAATCGTCCGGTTCGCGCGCGAATTCGACGGTGAAGCGCGCGAGGCCGTAACCGATCAGGAACAGCGCGGACACGGCGCCCATCGGCCGCGACTTGCGCGAGAAGAAGAACAGCACGAAGAACAGCGTAATGCCCTCGAGCGCGATTTCATAGAGCTGCGAAGGATGACGCGGCAGCATCTGGTACTGCATGAACACGTCGGCGAGATGCCACTTCTCGACGAGCGCCGGATGCTTCGGCAGCCATGCGGCGTCGTCGCGCATCGCGCCCGGGAACATCATCGCCCACGGTGCGTGCGGATCCGTCACGCGGCCCCACAGCTCGCCGTTGATGAAGTTGCCGAGCCGCCCGGCCGCGAGCCCCGTCGGCACCATCGGTGCGACGAAATCGGTGACCTGCAGCCAGTGGCGCTTGCGCTGCCACGCGAACAGCACCATCGCGAGCGTCACGCCGAGGAAGCCGCCGTGAAACGACATCCCGCCTTCCCACACCTTGAAGACGTCGAGCGGATGCGCGAAGTAGAAGTCGGCCTTGTAGAACAGCACATAGCCGAGCCGGCCGCCGAGCACGGTGCCGAGCACGCCGTAGAACATCATGTCGTCGATGTCCTTCGCGGTCCAGCCCTGCGCCGCGACGTGCGGCAGCTTCAGGCGGATTCGGCCGACGACGATCGCCGCGATGAAGCCGACGAGATACATGAGACCGTACCAGCGCACGGCGAGCGGCCCGAGATGGATCGCTACGGGGTCGAAATTCGGGTGAATGATCATGGGTTAGC
Organism: Burkholderia anthina; assembly: GCF_902498995.1. Taxonomy (GTDB): domain Bacteria; phylum Pseudomonadota; class Gammaproteobacteria; order Burkholderiales; family Burkholderiaceae; genus Burkholderia; species Burkholderia anthina. The sequence goes on along the minus strand of NZ_CABVLY010000001.1, from coordinate 334,400 downwards.
GATGAAGTTTTCGAATGCGGTACGGCGCTCCCGCACCGCGCATTGGACGGCGCCGGCACGTCAACGTTCGCGTCACGTGGCGAGACCGTGCGCACGCACGACGTCAATGAAGCCGGCGAGCACCGGACTCACGTCGCCCGTGCGCCACACGAGGCCCGTTTCGACGACGGGCGCATCGCCGGCGAGCGGCCGGTAGACCACGCCGGTGCGCCGCAGGTTACGCAACGACTGCGGCACCAGTGCGACGCCCATCCCGGCCGACACGAGGCTGACGATCGTCTGCATCTGGATCGCCTCCTGGCCGATGCGCGGGGTTTCCCCCGCCGCGCCGTAGCAGCCCGTAATGATGTCATAAAAGCCGGGCGCCAAACGACGCGGGAAGATCACCAGCGGCAGCGCGGCCACCTCCGCCAGATGCACGGGTTCGTCCTCGGCGGCCTCCGGCGCCCTAGAGGCCACCGACGCCGGCATCGCGACCACCAGCGGCTCGCGCACGACCGGCAGGTACGACAGCCCGGCCGCGTGGCGCGGCGGCACCGGCGGAATCACGAGCCCGGCGTCGATACGGCCCGCGACGAGTTCGTCGATCTGCACGTCGCTCGTCGCTTCCGCGAGCTGCAGCCGCACCTGCGGATAGCGCGCGCCGAACGCGCGCAGCAGCGCCGGCAGCAGCCCGTAATCGGCGGTCGACACGAACGCGAGCGACAACGAGCCGGCCTCGCCGCGCGCGAGACGCCGCGCGAGCGGCGGCAGCGCGTCGGCCGACGCGAGCAGCCTGTGCACGTCGGGCAGCAGCGCGGCGCCGACCGCGGTCAGCGCGACCGAACGCTTGGTGCGCACGAACAGCGCAACGCCGAGCGCATCCTCCAGCGAGCGGATCGCCTGCGACAGCGGCGGCTGCGTCATCGACAGCCGCTCGGCCGCGCGGCCGAAATGGCGCTCGTCGGCAACGGTTGCGAAATAGCGCCACTGGCGCAGGTCGGGCGTCGGATCGGCCATGCTTCACTCATTCGTAAAACGACTTAATAAGCGACAAATAATATATTGGACATCCCAAACCGGAAACTCCATTCTTGCTTCATCCGAACCGGCACACCGCTCGCGGGCGTCGCCAATACAACGATGGAGTCCCCCATGTCGTACAACCGCCGCTCGAAGCACATCACGCAAGGCGTGGCCCGTTCGCCGAATCGCTCGATGTATTACGCCCTCGGCTACCAGAAGGACGATTTCGACAAGCCGATGATCGGCATCGCGAACGGTCACTCGACGATCACGCCGTGCAACTCGGGCCTGCAGCGCCTGTCGGACGCCGCTGTCGCGGCGGTGAAGGCGGCCGACGCGAATCCGCAGATCTTCGGCACGCCGACGATCTCGGACGGCATGTCGATGGGCACGGAGGGGATGAAGTACTCGCTCGTGTCGCGCGAAGTGATCGCCGACTGCATCGAAACCTGTGTGCAGGGCCAGTGGATGGACGGCGTGGTGGTGGTCGGCGGCTGCGACAAGAACATGCCGGGCGGCATGATCGCGCTCGCGCGCCTGAACGTGCCGGGCATCTACGTGTACGGCGGCACGATCCGCCCCGGCCACTGGAAGGGGCGCGACCTGACGATCGTGTCGTCGTTCGAGGCGGTCGGCGAATTCACCGCGGGCCGGATGTCGCAGGAGGATTTCGACGGCGTCGAGAAAAACGCGTGTCCGACGTCGGGCTCGTGCGGCGGCATGTACACCGCGAACACGATGAGCTCGTCGTTCGAGGCGCTCGGCATGTCGCTGATGTACTCGTCGACGATGGCCAACCCCGATCAGGAAAAAGTCGATTCGGCCGCCGAATCGGCGCGCGTGCTGGTCGAGGCCGTGAAGCGCGACCTGAAGCCGCGCGACATCATCACGAAGGCGTCGATCGAGAATGCCGTGTCGCTGATCATGGCGACCGGCGGCTCGACCAACGCGGTGCTGCACTATCTCGCGATCGCGCACGCGGCCGAGATCGACTGGACGATCGACGACTTCGAGCGCATCCGCAAACGCGTGCCGGTGATCTGCGACCTGAAGCCGTCGGGCCAGTACGTCGCGACCGACCTGCACAAGGCGGGCGGCATCCCGCAGGTGCTGCGGATCCTGCTCGATGCGGGGCTGCTGCACGGCGACTGCATCACGATCACCGGCCGCACGATCGCCGAGGAACTGAAGGACGTGCCGGGCGTGCCGCGCGCGGACCAGCACGTGATCTTCCCGATCGATCGCGCGCTGTACAAGGAAGGCCATCTCGCGATCCTGAAGGGCAATCTCGCGGAAGACGGCGCGGTCGCGAAGATCACCGGCCTGAAGAACCCGGTGATCACCGGCCCGGCGCGCGTGTTCGACGACGAGCAGAGCGCGATGGATGCCATCCTCGGCGACCGGATCCGCGTGGGCGACGTGCTCGTGCTGCGCTATCTCGGCCCGCAAGGCGGCCCCGGCATGCCGGAAATGCTCGCGCCGACGTCGGCGATCGTCGGCAAGGGGCTCGGCGAGTCGGTCGGCTTCATCACGGACGGCCGCTTCTCCGGCGGTACCTGGGGCATGGTGGTCGGCCATGTCGCGCCCGAGGCGTTCGTCGGCGGCACGATCGCGCTCGTGCAGGAAGGCGACTCGATCACGATCGATGCGCACCGGCTGGTGCTGCAACTGAACGTCGACGACGCGGAACTCGCGCGCCGGCGCGCCGCCTGGACGCAGCCGGCGCCGCGCTACACGCGCGGCGTGCTGGCCAAGTACGCGGCCCTCGCCCGCCCGGCGAACAAGGGGGCCGTCACCGGCTGACGCGTGTCGGGCGTCATGCGACCCCATTGCAGACGGCCGCCGGGGAAACGCGTAAAACACGCGTTCCCTTTACTCTTATAATGCACGCGGACCGTGAAGCCGGCCGTCCCCGCCGGCGGAGAACCGCATGAAACAGACGATATTGCGCGCGCTGCTCGTGATGCTGCTGACCGGCAGCGCGGCAGCCGCGCACGCCGACCCGGGCGCCGACGGGCTCGCGCTCGCGCAGCGCAAGAACTGCCTGGCCTGCCACGCGATCGGCAAGCCGTTGATGGGTCCGTCGTTCCGCGACATTGCCGGCCGGTACGCCGCACGCGCGAACGCCGCCGATTATCTCGCGCAGTCGATCGTGAACGGCAGTGTGGGCGTGTGGAGCAACGTGCCGATGCCCGCCAATACGCAGCTGACGAGCGCCGAAGCGCACACGCTCGCGCAGTGGGTGCTGTCGCTGCACTGAAGCCGCATTGAAGAGAATGATCCGGCGCGCGCACGCGCCGGCAGGTTCGCCGGTGGCGACGGGAACCGCGCCCGCGGCTCCTGCACCGAAACGAATGCGCGGTCAGCCCGAATGACCGGTCCGGCGGCGGGCGATCTCGTCATCGACCGCGTCGCGAACCCAATCCATCACTTCCGTTTCGAGCGCCAGCGCCACTTCGCGCGTAACCTGGCCGACGAGCCAGGCCGTATGGTCGTGCAGCGCGTCGCGGCAACGCGCCTCGATCGCCTCACGCCCTTCCCCGGTCAGATAATTCGTCAGACGGTTGCGCAGACGCTCGGCGATGCGCTGCGCGTCTTCCGCCGTCAGCGCGGCGGCCGCATTCGCATCCGGCTGCGGTGCGCCGGCGAGGTGATCCGGAACCGGCACGTCAGCAGCCGGTACGAGCGCCTCGGGCAATGCTGCTTCATCGGTGTGCCCCGCCGGCTCGTGCGGCACGGCAGCGAGAGCGTGCTGCTGCGAATCGTCGGCGGCGAGCGCCGAACGAAGCGGCGCTGGCATCGCCGCGGATTCCTCCGCGACGACGCGCTCCGCGGCGCCGGGTTCGGCCGGCGCATCGCTGTCGCCCGGCAGTTCGACGGCCGGTACGTACGGCGTCGGCACCGGCTCGACCACCACGGATTCGGGGTCGGTTTCCGCGCGTTGCGGCGCGCCGGGCACTTCGGCGGCACGATCCGGCGCAACCACGTCGGTCAGCACCGGAATGGCGGCATCGTCGTGCGGCGACGGCACATCGGCCGCGGACGCACGCGCCGGCACCGGCTTGCCCGGCACCAGCACGTCGGTCAGCGTCGGGATCGAGGATGAGTCGGCTTGTGTCACGGGAACGCTCCGTCGACGGGTTCGGCTAGCTGCCCTGCTTGTAGTTGTTCAGCGCGTATCCGCGATCGCGGTAAAAGCGGTAGCGGTCGCGGCCCGCGGCGAGTTCGTCCGGCGCATTGCCGACCACTTCGAGCAAACGCTCGAAGCGGGCAAACTGCGCGGGCACGGCGGCACCGAGGTTCAGCAGCACGTGATGATGCGGCGCCTGGTCGAGATCGGCGGTCAGCACGATCGGCGTGCCGGCCGCGTGCGCGCTGTCGACGCCGCAATGCGGGATGAAATCGAGCGGCGAGAAGGTCCAGAGCCGCTCGTCGAGCGCGCGCAGGCGCGCGGGCTCGGCGAGCACGACGACCGGCTGCCCGGCCTGATAGGCCTTGCGCAGCAGCCGGCACGCGTACGCGAGCGAATCGCCGACGTTCGAATGGAAATCGATTCGCGTCATTGCCCGCGTACCTGCATCGTCGTGTGCACCGCCATTACTGGCCGGCGCGGTCGATCAGGAACTGCGCGAGCAGCGGCACCGGACGACCGGTCGCCCCCTTCGCCGCGCCGCTCTTCCATGCGGTGCCCGCGATGTCGAGGTGCGCCCACGGGTAGCTTTCGGTGAAGCGCGACAGGAAGCACGCAGCCGTCACGGCACCGGCCGGACGTCCGCCGATGTTCGCGATGTCCGCGAAATTCGACTTCAGTTGATCCTGGTACTCGTCGTCGAGCGGCATGCGCCATGCCGGGTCGTTCGCCTCGCGCGACGCGTCGAGCAGTTCGCCCGCGAGCGCATCGTCCTTCGAGAACAGGCCGCTGTTGTGGCCGCCGAGCGCGATCACGCATGCGCCCGTCAGCGTCGCCACGTCGATCACCGCGGCCGGCTTGAAGCGCTCCGCGTAGGTCAGCGCGTCGCACAGGATCAGGCGGCCCTCGGCGTCGGTGTTCAGCACTTCGATCGTCAGCCCCTTCATGCTGGTGACGATGTCGCCCGGCTTCGTCGCGTTGCCGCCCGGCATGTTCTCGCAGGTCGGCACGATCGCGACGACGTTGATCTTCAGGCCCATCTCGGCGATCGCACGCATCGTGCCGAGCACGGAGCCCGCGCCGCACATGTCGTACTTCATCTCGTCCATGCCCTCGCCCGGCTTCAGCGAGATGCCGCCGGTGTCGAACGTGATGCCCTTGCCGACCAGCACGACCGGCGCGGCCTTCGCGGCGGCGCCCTGGTAGTGCAGCACGATGAACTGCGGCGGTTCGACCGACGCGCGCGCGACCGACAGGAACGAGCCCATCTTGAGCGCCTGGATCTGCTTCAGGCCGAGCACCTCGGCCTTCAGGCCCCAATCCTTCGCGATCTTCTTCGCGGTGTTGCCGAGATAGGTCGGCGTGCACACGTTGCCGGGCAGGTTGCCCAGATCGCGGGTCAGATCCATCCCGTTGGCGAGCGCGACGGCCTGCTTGATCGCCAGCTTCGCCGCCTTTTCGTCGGACGGATCGACGCTGAACACGACGCGCTTGAGCGTGTGCGATGCCGGCTCCGGCTTGCTCTTCATCTGCGTGAAGCGGTACGTCTCGTTGCGCAGCGCGAGAATCGCCGCACGCACGCCCCAGTCGGAGCCGCGCTCGTCGACCGGCGGTTGCGCGAGCGAGAACGTGACCTGCACGACCTTCGTCGCCAGCAGCGCGCGCCATGCGGCCGTCACTGCGTCGTTGTAGGCTTTCTGATTGAAAGCATCCTGCTTGCCGAGGCCGACGAGCAGCACGCGCGACGCGCCGATGCCCGATACTTCGTGCAGGAACAGCGTCCGGCCGCGCTTGCCGTCCATGTCGCCGGCCTTCACCACGCGCGAGATCAGCCCGTTGGTGGCCGTGTCGATGTCGAGTGCCGCGCCAGACAGGGTCTGCGCCTCGAAGATGCCGAGCACGATGCAGTCGGACTTCCCGGTCAGGAACCCCTTGGCCTCGCCTTTGCTCCAATCACAGCCTTTTATGCTAAAGTCCATCGCGCTTGTCCTCGGATAAAATCTGGGCTAAGGATGAAAGCCGCAATTATCCGCTATTTTTCCCGTGGCGGCGCGAGCGCTCCACCACGCGTGCGCAGCCTCCCGCCCTCTTCTCATCAAGAATGATCTTCGAACGCTCCCTCCAGCGCGAGCTTGCGTATACGGCTGGCGCCGTGTTCATGGTGCTGCTCACGATCATGCTCACGACGATGATGATCCGCATCGTCGGCTACGCCGCGTCCGGCGAAATCGATCCGCGGGACGTGCTCGTGCTGATCGGCCTGACCGTGATCGGCTATCTCGCCGTGATGCTCGTCGTCACGTTGTTCGTGTCGATCCTGTTCGTGCTGACCCGGTGGTACCGGGACTCCGAAATGGTGGTGTGGCTCGCGTCCGGCGTGAGCCTCACGCGCCTGATCAAGCCGATCGGCGTGTTCGCGACGCCGATCATCGTGCTGATCGCGTTCTTCGCGTTCGTCGGCTGGCCGTGGTCGAACCAGCAGAGCAAGATGATCAAGGCGCGCTTTCAGCAGCGCGACGAAATCTCGCTGCTCGCGCCCGGCCAGTTCCGCGAATCGGCGACGAACCATCGCGTGTTCTTCATCGAGAAGATGTCGCCGGACCAGAGCAAGGTGCAGAACGTCTTCGTCACGTCGACGGAGAACGGCAAGGTCAACGTCGTCGTGTCGCAGACGGGTCATACCGAAACGAAGGACGGCGATCGCTTCGTCGTGCTGGAAAACGGCCGCCGCTACGACGGCACGCCCGGCCAGCCGAACTTCAAGATCATGGAGTTCCAGCGCTACGGCGTGAAGATCACGAGCACTCCGGTCACCAACGTGCCGACCACCAACAGCACGCCGACGCTGGACCTGCTGCGCAACCCGACGCGCGACAACCTCGCGGAATTCGCGTGGCGCGCAGGGCTGCCGCTGATCGCGATCAACCTGCTGGTGCTCGGCATCCCGCTGTCGTACCAGAACCCGCGCCGCAGCCGCACGATCAACCTCGTGATGGCCGTGCTGATCTACCTCACGTACTCGAACCTGCTGAACGTCGTCCAGTCGCAGATCGAACAGGGCAAGATGTCGTTCGGTGTCGGCCTCGTCGGGCTGCATGCGATCGTCGCGGTGATCGTCGCGTTCATCTTCTGGTTGCGCGTGCGCAATCGTCCGCTGTTTACACGCGCGCTGTTCGGCCGCTCGGGAGCATGATCGATGCGGCTCTATGAAAAATACTTCGCACGGCAGATCTACGTCACGTTCGTCTTCATCCTGTTCGCGTTCTCGGGTCTGTTCTTCTTCTTCGACCTGATCAGCGAACTGAACTCGGTCGGGCACGGCAACTACAAGTTCGGCTATGCGGTGCTGCGCGTCGCGCTGCAGACGCCGTCGCGCTTCTACGAAATCATCCCGGTCGCCGCACTGATCAGCGCGATCTACGTGTTCGCGCAGATGGCCGCGAACTCGGAATTCACGATCTTCCGCGTGTCGGGCCTCGCGACCAACCAGGCGCTGCGCTCGCTGCTGAAGATCGGCATTCCGCTCGTGATCGTCACCTACCTGATCGGCGAATTCGTCGGCCCGTATGCCGACCAGCTGTCCGAACGCGTGCGGCTGCAGGCGCTCGGCGCATCGGTGTCGTCGAACTTCCAGTCGGGCGTGTGGGTGAAGGACACGCTCGCGGCGCGCGAGAACGGCGAGCAGGTCACGCGCTTCGTCAACGTCGGCAGCCTGTCGCCGGACTCGACGATCAGCAACGTGCGCATCTACGAGTTCGACTCGAAATTCCAGCTGCAGAACGTGCGGATCGCGCAGACGGGCCGCTACGAGCCGCCCGGCCACTGGCTGCTCAAGGGCGTCACGGAAACGATCCTGACGCCGATCAAGCCGATCAGCGGCCAGCCGGCCGACGCGCTGAACCCCGTGTACCGGTCGCAGCAGGTCACGCTGCCCGAATACCGGCTGCGCTCGGACCTGACGCCGCAGATCCTGTCGGTGCTGCTCGTGTCGCCGGAACGCATGTCGATCATCAACCTGTTCCGCTACATCCAGCACTTGCGCGAGAACCAGCAGGACACGCAGCGCTACGACATCGCGCTGTGGCGCAAGCTGCTGTACCCGTTCGCGGTGTTCGTGATGCTCGTGCTGTCGCTGCCGTTCGCGTACCTGCATACGCGTGCGGGCGTGGTCGGCGTGAAGGTGTTCGGCGGCATCATGCTCGGCATGAGCTTCCAGCTGCTCAACACGCTGTTCTCGCACATCGGCACGCTGAATACGTGGCCCGCGCCGCTGACCGCGGCGACACCGGGCCTCATCTATCTCGCGCTCGGCCTGTTCGCGCTGAAGTGGGTCGACCGGCACTGAACGCCGTCACGACGGAGGCTTCGACATGAGTTCGCAAGGCATCGTCCTGTTCGGTCACGGCGCACGCGATCCGCGCTGGGCCGAGCCGTTCGAGCGGCTGGCCGCGCGGCTGCGCGGCGCCGGCGAATCCGCGCCGCACGTGTCGCTCGCATTCCTCGAATTGATGACGCCGCCGCTCGATGCGGCCGTCGCCGCGCAGGTCGCGGCCGGCTGCACGCGCGTCACCGTGGTGCCGGTGTTCTTCGGCCAGGGCGGCCATGTGCGCCGCGACCTGCCGCAACTCGTCGACGCATGCCGCGCCGCGCATCCGGGCGTCGAGATCCGCTGCGCGACGGCCGTCGGAGAAGACGACGGCGTGCTCGATGCGATCGCGCGCTACTGCGTCGACCAGCTCGGCAGCGACGCGTAGCGGCTTCCGCGGCTCCAAAGAAAAAAGCGCTGGCTTCTTCTGCCAGCGCTTTTTTTATGCGGTTCGCCCGCTACCGGGCAGCAGGAGACGAGCGCCGTACGTGCGCACCGCCGCGTCGACTCACGCGGCGTCCCGCAATGCATCGCCCGCTTTCACGAGCCGCGCACGCTCGGCGAACGCATCGCCGATCATCAGCAGGCTCGGTTCCGCCGGATCGAGCCACGCCTGCGCATCGCCCGCCGCCATCTGCGCGAGCGTCAGCGTCAGCGTGCGTTCGCGCGCGGTGCTGCATGCCTCGACGATCGCCACCGGCGTCGCGGGCGCACGGCCTGCGTCGATCAGTTCCTGCGCGATGCCGGGCGCGCTGTCGCGGCCCATGTAATAGACGATCGAATCGGCACGCGCCGCTTCGCGAATCTCGTCGCTGCCCGGCGCGCGACTGTGCGTCGCGAACGCGACGCTGCGCGACACACCCCGCAACGTCAGCGAGCGCTTCAGCGTCGCGGCACCCGCGAGCGCCGCGGTAATGCCCGGCACGACCTCGTAGTCGATGCCCGCCGCCTCGAGCGCGCGCATTTCCTCTTCCGCGCGGCCGAACAGCATCGGATCGCCACCCTTCAGCCGCACGACGCACGCATGCTCGCGCGCCGCATCGACGATCTGCTTGTTGATGAAGTGCTGCGCGGTCGAGCGCTGCCCGCAGCGCTTGCCGACCGCGATCTTCCGCGCGTTCGGCGCGTAATCCAGCATCGCCGGCTCGACCAGCGCGTCGTGCAGCACGACGTCGGCTTGCGCGAGCAACCGCGCGCCACGCACCGTGATGAGGTCTGCAGCGCCCGGCCCTGCTCCGATCAGATACACCTTGCCCATGTTTGTCGCTTCGCTTGTCCTGCCCGTGCGGACGGCGGACCGGCGCGCGCCGCCGCGAGGGCGGCGCCAAACACCGGTTATGCCGGTCATGCCGGTTATGCCGAGAACGCCCGGATCATGCCGGCGGCGACCGTGTGGTGCGTCGCCTCGTCGATCAGCACGAATGCGCCCGTGCCCGGATGCGCGTCGTACGTATCGCAGACGATCGGCTTTTGCAGCGTCAGCGCCACGCGGCCGATGTCGTTCATCTTCAGTTCCTGGCGGTCGGTGGCGTGCGACAGCGTATGCACGTCGAGCACTTCCTTGACCGCACCGATCTTCGCGAACACCGTGCTCGTGGTCTGCTTCAGCAGATACTTGCGCTGCGGCGACAGCGGCGTCTCGTCGAACCAGCACAGGTCGGCCTCGAGCTTCTTCGCCGGCGCGACCGGCTCGGCGGTCGTGACGAACATGTCGCCGCGCGACACGTCGACATCCTCTTCGAGGCGAATGGTCACCGTCTGGCCCGCGAACGCGTGCGGGACGGACGCCGTGCCGCCCGGCACCGGTGCGACGATCTCGGCGATCGTGGCGGTGCGGTTCGACGGCAGCACGACGATTTCGTCGCCGACCTTCACCTCGCCCGACTCGATCCGGCCCATGTAGCCGCGGAAGTCGTCGGCCGAGCTGCCGTCCTGGCGTGCAACCCATTGCACCGGGAAGCGCAGCGCGTCATGCGCCTGCGTCTCGACCGGCAGCGATTCGAGCACGTCGAGCAGCGGCTCGCCCGCATACCACGGCATGCGCTCGCTCGCGCCGACGATGTTGTCGCCCTTGAGCGCCGACACCGGCACGAAGCGTACGTCGTTCAGGCCGAGCTGCTTCGCGAGGGCGACGTACGCATCGCGGATCTCGTTGAAGCGCGCTTCGCTGTAGTCGACGAGGTCCATCTTGTTGATCGCGACGATCACGTGCTGCAGCGCGAGCAGCTTCACGATCGCGCTGTGGCGCTTGGTTTGCGGCAGCAGTTGCGCGACGCCGTTCTCGATCGTCACGCGCGTTGCGTCGACCAGGATGATCGCCGCATGCGCGGTCGATGCGCCCGTCACCATGTTGCGCGTGTACTGCTCGTGACCCGGCGTGTCGGCGATGATGAACTTGCGCTTGGCGGTCGCGAAATAACGGTATGCGACGTCGATCGTGATGCCCTGCTCGCGCTCGGCTTCGAGGCCGTCCGTCAGCAGCGCGAGGTCGAGCTCGTCGCCGACCGTGCGCTTGTTCTTCGCGCGCGACAGCGCGGACAGCTGGTCGGACAGCACGGCCTTGCTGTCGTACAGCAGGCGGCCGATCAGCGTGCTCTTGCCGTCGTCGACGCTGCCCGCGGTGATGAAGCGCAACACGCCGAGGTCTTCGGTGTTCTCGATGATGCTCATGATGTGAATGTCCTCGTGTGCTTCAGAAATAACCTTGCTTCTTGCGCTGTTCCATCGCGGCTTCGGAGGCCTGGTCGTCCATCCGGGTCGCGCCGCGTTCGGTGATCTCGGTCACCGCCGTCTCGGCGATGATCTTCTCGACGTCGTCCGCGTCGCTTTCGACCGGGCACGTGCAGCTGATGTCGCCGACCGTGCGGAAGCGCACCTGCGCGAGCTCGCTCGTCTCGCCGTCACGCATCGGCGTGAGCGGCGTGACGGGCACGAGCAGCCCGTTGCGGCGCACGATCTCGCGCTGGTGCGCGTAATAGATCGACGGCAGTTCGAGGTTTTCGCGTGCGATGTACTGCCACACGTCGAGTTCGGTCCAGTTCGAGATCGGGAACACGCGCAGGTGCTCGCCCTTGTGCAGGCGCGCGTTGTACAGGCTCCACAGTTCCGGGCGCTGCGCCTTCGGATCCCACTGGCCGAATTCGTCGCGGAACGAGAAGATCCGTTCCTTCGCACGCGCCTTCTCTTCGTCGCGGCGCGCGCCGCCGATCAGCGCCGTGTAGCCGTGCTGCTCGATCGTCTCGAGCAGCGTGACGGCCTGCGCGGCGTTGCGCGAATCGGTTTCGCGGCGCAGCACGACGGTGCCGCGCTTGATCGAATCCTCGACGTGGCCGACCACCAGCTCGGCGCCGAGCTCTTTCGCGCGGCGATCGCGGAAGTCGATCACTTCTTCGTAGTTGTGGCCCGTATCGATGTGCACGAGCGGGAACGGCAGCGTCGTCTTGCGGTTCCCGCCGAGGCCGAATGCCTTCAGCGCGAGGTGCAGCACGACGACCGAATCCTTGCCGCCCGAGAACAACAGCGCCGGCTTGCTGCACTCGGCGACCAGTTCGCGCAGGATGTGGATCGACTCGGCTTCGAGCCAGTCGAGGTGGCCCATGCGGTTGTCGGCACCGGTGGGCGGGGCAAAGGCGGATTGCTCGAGCGTCGTGCTCATGATTTCAGTCCTTCTCTTCTGGGTTCGTGCCGCCCGCTGTCGCAGGCGGCGCAATATTCAGTTTCTTGTCGGCTTTCAGTGCGCGGCGCCGGCAACGGCGGCCACCGGAATCGGCGTGATCGTGGTGATGTGCAGCCCGCATTCCTTCGTGTCGCGCGACTCCCACCACCAGCGGCCGGCCCGGCTGTCCTCGCCGGGGCGGATCGCACGCGTACAAGGCTCGCAGCCGATGCTCGGGTAGCCGCGGGCGTGCAGCGGGTTGACCGGTACGTCAAACGCCTTAAGGTACGCCCACACGTCGGCTTCCGTCCAGTCGGCGAGCGGGTTGTACTTCGCGATCCCGCGCGCTTCGTCCTGCTCTTCCTCGTGCAGCTCCGCACGCGTGACCGACTGCTCGCGGCGCTGGCCCGTGACCCACGCGCCGACGTCGGCCAGCGCGCGGTTCAGCGGCTCGACCTTGCGGATGTGGCAGCACGACTTGCGCAGCTCGACGCTTTCGTAGAACGCGTTCAGGCCGTGCTCGGCGACGTACTGGTCGACCGCGTCCTGCTGCGGGTGAAACTGCTCGATCTCGTAGCCGTAGCGCTCGCGCACGCGGTCGATCATGCCCAGCGTTTCCGCATGCAGACGGCCGGTGTTCAGCGAGAAGATGCCGATCGACGCGCCCTTCGACAGGATCGCGTGCGTGAGCAGCATGTCTTCCGCGGCGAGGCTGCTCGCGAACTTCACCTTCGCGTGGCGCTCGCCGATCTGCGCGAGCAGCGCGTCGAGGCGCTCGACCTTCGCAGCCAGTTCCGGCGTCAGCGCGGTGGCGGTCGCGGTGCTCATGCGCTCACCTTCGTATCGGCCGCGCCCGCGCGACGGCGGAACAGCGGCGCCGGCTCGTCGAACGCGCCCTGATAACGCTGCGTGAATTCGCCGAACGCGTTCAGCGCGTCGTGGATGTCCTTGTCGGCACGCACCGCGAAGGCGTCGAAGCCGCAACGCGACATGTACAGCAGCTGGTCGCGCAGCACGTCGCCGATCGCGCGCAGCTCGCCCGTCCAGCCGTGGCGCTCGCGCAACAGGCGGCCAATGCTGTAGCCGCGGCCGTCCGCGAAGCGCGGGAATTCGACCGCGATCAGCGAGATCGCGCCGAAGTCGGCCACAAGATCGGCCGGCTCGCTGTCCGGCGCCAGCCACACGCCCAGTTCGTCCTTCGTCTTCGCGGCGACGAGCGCTGCGCGCTCGGCCTGCCACAGTGCGAACGACACCAGCACCTTGCCGGCCGGCAATGCGTCGACCGCGGGCAGCGCACCGTCTTCCGCCGCGCGCACGACCTGCCATGCGTCGTCGATCACTGCGCGGTTCTTGATAATCGAAGCCATCTGCAAATTCCTTCTACCCGGTTGGTTACGCGTTCACTGCCTGGCGCGCCGCATACACGCGCTCCTTGAACGGCGCGATGCCGATGCGGTCGTACGTGTCGACGAAGCGCTCGCCGTCGACGCGCGTCTCGACGAACGTGTCGATCAGCTTCGAGATCACGTCCGGCACTTCTTCCGCCGAGAACGAGGGCCCGATCACGCGGCCGAGGCGCGCGCCGTTCCGGCCCGTGCCCTGCTCGCCGCCAAGCGACACCTGGTACCACTCGGCGCCGTCCTTGTCGACGCCGAGGATGCCGATGTTGCCGACGTGGTGGTGACCGCACGAGTTCATGCAACCGGAAATGTTCAGCGACAGGTCGCCGAGGTCGTACACGTAGTCCAGATCGTCGAAACGCTGCTGGATCGCCAGCGCGATCGGGATCGACTTCGCGTTCGCGAGCGAGCAGAAGTCGCCGCCCGGGCACGCGATGATGTCGGTCAACAGGCCGATGTTCGGCGTCGCGAAACCGGCCGCCTTCGCCTTTTCCCACACCGCGAACAGGTCGTACTTCTTCACGTTCGCGAGAATCAGGTTCTGCTCGTGCGACACGCGCAGCTCGCCGAACGAGTAGGCGTCGGCCCAGTCGGCCACCAGATCCATCTGCGCGTCGGTCGCGTCGCCCGGCGCCACACGGTGGTCCTTCAGCGACAGCGTGACGGCCGCATAGCCCGGCACCTTGTGCGGTGCGACGTTACGCTCGACCCAGCGCGCGAACGCCTTGTTCTCGAGCAGATGCTGTTCGAACGATGCGTCGGTGTCGGCCAGCTTCTCGTAGACGGGCGGCTGGAAGTACTGCGACACGCGGTCGAGCTCGGCCTGCGTGAGCGTCGACGGGCCGTCCTTCAGATGCTGCCACTCTTCCTCGACCTGCTGCGCGAACTTCGCCGGCGACAGCGCCTTCACGAGGATCTTGATCCGCGCCTTGTACAGGTTGTCGCGGCGGCCGTAGCGGTTGTATACACGCAGCACGGCTTCGCAGTACGTGATCAGGTGCTGCCACGGCAGGTCTTCCTTGATCACCGCGCCGACGATCGGCGTACGGCCGAGGCCGCCGCCCGCGAGGATGCTCGCGACCACTTCGCCCTGCGCATTCTTCTTCAGGTACACGCCGAGGTCGTGGATCTGCACGGCCGCGCGGTCGTCCTTCGAGCCGGACACCGCGATCTTGAACTTGCGCGGCAGCCATGCGAATTCGGGATGGAACGTCGACCACTGGCGCAGGATCTCGGCCCACGGACGCGGATCGATCTCTTCATCTTGCGCCACGCCAGCGAACTGGTCGGCCGTGATGTTGCGAATGCAGTTGCCCGACGTCTGGATCGCGTGCATCTGCACCGATGCGAGCTTCGCGAGGATCTCGGGCGTGTCTTCCAGCTCGACCCAGTTGAACTGGATGTTCGAACGGGTCGAGAAGTGGCCGTAGCCGCGGTCATGCTCGCGGGCGATGCGCGCCAGCATGCGGAGCTGCTCGCTGCGCAGGTTGCCGTACGGAATCGCGATGCGGTGCATGTACGCGTGGCGCTGCATGTACAGGCCGTTCTGCAGGCGCAGCGGACGGAACTCGTCTTCGCTCAACTCGCCCGACAGGCGGCGGCGCACCTGATCGCGGTACTGTGCGACTCGCTCGTCGACGATCGTCTGGTCGTACTGGTCGTACTGATACATTCGGGGACCCCAGGGGTTTTCGTGGTGACCGCGCGACGTCCTAGCCACGTCGCGCCCGAATCTCCGTTCCGCCGCCATCGCCGGCCTTGCGCTGCCTGGCTGGATTGCTAATGACGAAAACAGATATCCATATTTGAAAAACTCCGGTGAATCGTAATAAACTCGCCTTATATTTCAAACGACTAAAAAATTCTGTTGATATGCGGAAGGGTTATAAATGAACCTGCACCAATTTCGCTTCGTGCGCGAGGCCGTCCGGCAGAATTTCAACCTCACCGAGGCCGCCAAGGCGCTGTACACGTCGCAACCGGGGGTATCGAAGGCGATCATCGAGCTCGAGGACGAGCTCGGCGTGGAGATCTTCACGCGGCATGGCAAGCGCGTGCGCTCGCTCACCGAGCCGGGGCGGATCATCCTCGCGTCGGTCGAGCGGATCCTGCAGGAAGTGGAAAGCCTTAAAAGGGTCGGGAAAGATTATGCAGCGCAGGATCAGGGCAACCTGACGATCGCCGCGACCCACACGCAGGCGCGCTACTCGCTGCCGGCCGCGATCGCGGAGTTCAAGAAGCGCTTCCCGAAGGTGCATTTGTCGATCCTGCAGGGCAGCCCGACGCAGGTCGCCGAGATGGTGATCCACGACCAGGCCGATCTCGCGATCGCGACCGAGGCGATCGCCGACTACAAGGAACTCGTGTCGCTGCCCTGCTTCCAGTGGCATCACGCGGCCGTGGTGCCGGCCGACCACCCGTTGCTCGACCGCAAGCCGGTTACGCTCGACGATCTCGCGCAGTACCCGCTGATCACGTACGACGACGCGTTCGCGGGCCGCAAGAAGATCAACCACGCGTTCGCACTGCGCGGGCTGTCGCCGGACATCGTGCTCGAGGCGATCGACGCCGACGTGATCAAGACTTACGTCGAGCTCGGCCTCGGCGTCGGGATCATGGCCGACATCGCGTTCAATCCCGAGCGCGACCGCAACCTGCGGCTGATTCCGGTCGGCCACCTGTTCGGCAGCAACGTGACGCGTGTCGCGCTCAAGCAGGGCGCTTATCTGCGCAGCTATGTGTATACGCTCGTCGAGCTGCTGTCGCCGACGCTGAACCGCAAGCTGATCGAGCAGGCGCTCAAGGGCGAATCCGAATCGTACGAGCTTTGACCGACGTGTATAAACGAGGGGCGCATATCGCGCCCCTTTTTCGTTGCCCGACGGAGATTCCCGCATGACGCTTCCCGCCCTGTTGCGCCGCGCCGCCGGCGCCGCCCTCGTGCTCGCATGCGCGGCCGCGCATGCCGACCTGAAGGTCGGCGTCGACCTGTCGTCGACCGGCCCGGCCGCCGCGATCGGCATCACCAGCAAGAACGCGATCCTGATGTGGCCGAAGACGATCGCCGGGCAGCCGCTGCAGGTGACGGTGCTCGACGACGCGTCCGACCCGGGCGCCGCCGTGCGCAACATCCGCAAGCTGGTGGACGAGGATCACGTCGACGTCGTGGTCGGGCCGAACATCACGCCCGCCGCGCTCGCGGCGCTCGACGCGGTGGCGGCCGCCCAGACGCCGATGATCACGCTGGTCGGCTCGGGCGCGATCGTCGAGCCGCAGGAAGGCGCGCGAACCTGGGCGTTCAAGATGGCGCAGAGCGACAGCGCGATGGCCGACGTGATGACGCGCTACATGGCCAACCACGGCGTGAAGACGGTCGGGTTCATCGGCTTCGCGGACAGCTACGGCGACAGCTGGCTCAACGAGTTCACGCGCTTCGCCGAAGTGCGCAAGATCCGCGTCGTCGCGACGGAGCGCTTCAACCGTACCGACGCGAGCGTCACGGGCCAGGCGCTGAAGCTGATGGCCGCGAAGCCCGACGCGATCCTGATCGCGGGCTCGGGCACGCCCGCCGTGCTGCCGCAGCGCACGCTGATCGAGCGCGGCTACAAGGGCGCGATCTATCAGACACACGGGATCGCGACGCCCGAATTCATCAAGCTCGGCGGCAAGGATGTCGAGGGGACGCTGTTCCCGACCCAGCCGGTGGTCGTCGCGCGCACGCTGCCCGCCGACCATCCGGCCCGCAAGGCCGCGCTGGCGTTCGTCGACGCGTATGAAGCGAAATACGGTGCCGGCACGGTCACGCAATTCGCAGGCGACGCGGCGGGCGTGTACCCGCGCCTCGCGGACGCGGTCGGCCGCGCGCTGAAGACCGCGCAGCCCGGTACGCCGGCGTTTCGCACGGCGCTGCGGCGCGAACTCGAACGCGCGCACGAGCTGGTCGTGCCGAACGGCGTGGTCAATACGAGCGAGAAGGACCATGTGGGGCTCGATCAACGCGCGAGCGTGATGGGGATCGTGAGGCACGGCCAGTTCGTCTATCTGAGCCAGTAACGCTGGCCGGTATCGGGCAGCTTGCCCGGTGCCCCGTTTTCCGCCATAATCCTCGTTTCGCCGCGCGCAATCTGCATGCGCGGCCAGGATCAAAGCCCAGGTGGTGAAATTGGTAGACGCAGGGGACTCAAAATCCCCCGCCGCAAGGCGTGCCGGTTCGATTCCGGCCCTGGGCACCAGCTACTCGTCCGACAACGTTCGGCACAGTCCACAAACCCGCGACAGCGCAAGGCTTCGCGGGTTTTTTCATTCCGGCGAAGTCCGGCGACATCCGGGGGCGATATTTGGGGGCGATATTTGGGGGCAGCCACTCCGAAACTGCCTTACTCCTCAGGAGTTGTCCCCGTGCCACTAACCGATACAGCCATCCGGAACCCCAAGACAGCGATTCAGGTACGCGCAGCAATCGCTGTGGCGCAGCACACGCACCCCAAGAAGAGCGAAGGCGGAAAGAACGACGCGAAGGCCGAAGCGGCCAAGGCAGCGGCGTCGAAGGTCGGCGGGCCACCGCCTCCCCCGCGTCTCGTTGTGAACAAGAAATAGGGGTGTTATGAGTGCCCCACAGAAAAACCCGCGCAGTCCGTGACTCGTTCGGAAGAGCTATGCCCTTCTACCTCTGCTGGGGCGCAGGCAGAACGGGCCGCCGGAGCAATCCGCGCGGCCCGTTTTTCATTTGTACGCAGCTATTCGATACGGGCGGCGCGCTCAATCGCTTCCGTGTCCCATCGACCAAGGCGCGTTGCCTCTTCCAACATCCGGAGCGTAAGAGGGACCAACGCCGGATCGCGATACCTGGAAGAGAACAGCCCGAGGATCGACCGAACCACGTCAAGGGTATCGGGACCGAAGTAGCGCTTGTACGGGAAGTTCGTCACGTCGACGCCGAAGGTCTCTGCCCACTTGTCGATGAACTCGATCGCGTCGATTCCGGTAATGCGAAGGTCCTCTTCCATCCGGCTATCGCGCATTAACTTCAGCGGACCACCCAACATCGGCCGTCCCAGCTCTTCACGGGCGAACGCCTCAAGCTGCTCCCATGTCGGGTCTGTCATGTCACAGCACCCGATCTTCCGGCTTCACGATGCCGTTATAGGCCTGCATCGTATTCCACATAACGATTGCCGCATCGGTCGCCGGCATGACGGTTCCGACCACCGGCACCGAGCGCCCCACAAACGCTCCCAGATTGCGCGTCATCGCGATCCGCAGTCCACCTACGCCAGCCTTTGTGATGGTCGGTAGCCGCATACCGATATTGAACGGCAAGAGGTTTTCGCGCGGCCATTGAAACGACTGACGTACCGGCAACCGCGCCGCGCAGTTTGCCCGGCACCGGCACATCGTTTTGCCCTAGCAGGATGCCAGCAGCGGCAGCGAGATCGCTGAAGCCAAACCGCTTGCAAAGTTGGTCGACCGCGACCCAGAAAAACAAATCGGCAGGCTGAAGATCGGTATGCCCGTTATAGGAATAGCGATTGTCCACCATACGGCCCTCAATATTGTTCGAATGTGGCCGAGATTACCAGAATCGCAACAACCGACTTACCCTGTATGGCCCGCCGCCTTGCTATCACGAGCGACTTCCGACGCACACGAGGCAGACGACATCCGGGCAGAGCACTATGACACCTATTTAATTCCGGCCCTCATCAGCATTTCGCAGCGTCACGCGCTGCGCTCGAAACCCGCGCAAGCACATCGCTTCGCGGGTTTCTTGTTTTTCGCCGCGCTCGCCGCAACACGCGCCTCCCCCTCCCGACGCCCGGCCGGCCCGGACCGCATGCACCCCATCCGTTTCCGGACGATATCCGCGTCGCACCGCATGACCGGCCGCCTTGCGCCGCACCGGCTCAGCCCGTCAGCTCCCGCACGAAGTCGAGAAACACGCGCACCTTTGCCGAAACGAGATTCGACGCGTGGTGATAGGCGTAGAGCGGGAATGTCTCGTCCGCCCACTCCGGCAGCAACTGCACCAGCCGCCCGTCGGCAAGGATGTCCCTCGCATAGAGCTCCAGCAACTGCGCGACGCCCTCGCCGCCGACACATGCGCCGAGCAGCGCGCCCGTATCGTTGACGGTCAGCCGGCCGGTCGCGTCGAATGGCACCACCTCGTTGCCGCGATGGAATTCCCACCCATACGGCCGGCCTGTCACCGGATCGCGGATCAGCACGCAGCGGTGCCCGTCCGCAAGATCCCGCGGATGCCGCGGCTCGCCGTGACGCACGACATAGGCCGCCGATGCACAGGTGAGCACGTGCGTCTCCAGCAGCAGTCGCGCACGGTATGACGACGGTTCCGGAATGCCGAAACGCACCGCCACGTCGAACCCGTCGGCGACGAGGTCGCCCATTCGGTCGCGCACGCTGATCTCGACGGACAGCTCGGGGAAGCGGTCGAGGAATTCCGCCATCCTCGGCGCCAGCACGTAGTGGCCGAAGGTGCCGTCCACGTTGACCCGCAACCGCCCCCGGACGCGCGCCCGGGAACGACCGGCATCGACCGCCGCCTCCTCGATGCCGGCCAGGAGCGGCGCGACGGCTTCGTAGAAGCGCCGCCCTTCGTCGGTCAGCGTGATCGCGCGCGCCGTCCGGTTGAAGATCCGGATGCCGACCCGCTCTTCCAGCCGCGCGACCGCGCGGCTCACCGCCGGCTGCGTCAACCCCATCGCCTCGCCCGCGCGCGCGAAGGTCCCGGCTTCGATCACCGCCGAAAGCACGCCGATTCCGCTCAGGAGCCTGCTGTCGAATGCCATGAGACGTACTTTCAGTCATTATTAACCTGATCATTATTCATTATTTTTATTGATCAAGGGCGCCTACAGTAGTCCTGTCGCCGGATCGGCCGGCACTCACAAACCAGGGAGCAGGACATGAACGCATCGAAACGGGTTGCCCTCGTCACAGGCTCATCGCGCGGCATCGGCGCGGAAATCGCCCGCCGTCTCGCCCGGGACGGCTTCCGGGTCGTCGTGAACTACGCCGGCGGCGCCGGCCCGGCCCGGGACGTGGTCGACGCGATCGTCGCCGACGGCGGCGAGGCCATCGCAATACAGGCGGACGTCGCCGACCCGGCGGCGGTGGGCGCGTTGTTCGATGCGGCCGAGCGTGCCTTCGGGCACATCGACGTGGTCGTCAACAGCGCGGGCGTCATGAAACTCGCCGCGCTCGCCGAGTTCGACGACGCGGCTTTCGACCAGACCGTCGCGATCAACCTGAAAGGCACGTTCAACGTCAGCCGCGAGGCGGCGAAACGGGTGCGCGACGGCGGCCGCATCGTGAACCTGACGTCGAGCGTGATCGGCATGCGCCTGCCGACCTACGGCGTGTACATCGCGACCAAGGCAGCCGTCGAAGGGATGACGCAGGTACTCGCGCAGGAGATGCGCGGCCGCGGCATCAGCGTGAACGCCGTCGCGCCCGGGCCGGTCGCGACCGAGCTGTTCCTGCAGGGCAAGCGCCCCGAACTCGTCGAACGGATGGCGAAGATGAACCCGCTCGAGCGGCTGGGCCAGCCCGAGGACATCGCCCGCGTCGTCGCTTTCCTCGCCGGCCCCGACGGCGCATGGGTCAACGGCCAGATCCTGCGCGCCAACGGCGGCATGTGCTGACCGACGCCGGGAATCGCGCACGCCGCATACGGGCCGGCCGCTTGCGGGAGATCGATCACGAAGGAAGTGGTTGTCGCGCGCCGGCCATACGGTCTGCGCGTCGACGTGCGAAAGCGCCGGCCGCAACGCGCCGGGCCGGCCGGCGCGCCTCAGCCCCGTTCGCAGAACCCGAGGATTGCCTCCGCGACCGCCGCCGGCGCCTCGCGCTGCGGAAAATGTCCCACCCCGTCCAGCACCTGCCGCGCGTAGCGCCCGGCGAAAAAGCGCTCGCGCCCGGCCGAGCCGTCCGGATGATTGCAGGTGTCGATGCCGCCGTGCAGCACGAGCGTCGGCACCGACAGCACCGGCGCCGGGTTCAGCCGCGCATCGTCGTCCGCATAGGCCGGCGTGCCGGGCGCGAAGCCCCAGCGCTGCCGGTACGAATGCAGCACGACGTCGATCCAGTCCGGTCCGTCGAACGCGTCGGCTGCCGCGTCGAATTCCGCATCGCCATACCAGCCCGGCGGCGACCACGTGTCCCACATCAGGCGCGCGAACGCGCGACGGTCGTCGCGCAATGCCTGCTCGCCGCGCGGCGTCGCCATGAACCAGTGATACCAGTAGTTGCGCGCCTGCTGCAGCGACAGCGGCTGGGCCGGGTCGTTGGTGCCGTAGCCGACCGACAGCATCACGAGATGCGACGCCACCCCGTCGCGCAGCCCGCACGCGTTCGCGACCGCACGGGCGCCCCAGTCGTGCCCGACCAGCACGGGCTGCTCGATGCCGAGCACGTCGACGAAGTCGAGCAGGTCGCGACCGAGCGCCGCCAGCTGGCCGCTGCGCGGCACCGCCGGATCGCGAAAGCGGGTCGGCGCGAAGCCGCGCAGCGCGGGCGCGAGCACGCGATAGCCGCGTGCGGCGAGCGTTTGCGCGACCGCTTCCCAGCCGACCGGGCTGTCCGGCCAGCCGTGCAGCAGCACGGCCACGCGTTCGCCGCGCGGATTCCATTCGAGATAGGCGACGTCGAGCGACGCGGTCGTCGCAAATCGATAAGCGGTCATCGTGTACTCCGGTAAGTGAACCCGAAGGCCGATGGTAGATCCACGTCTCATCACGATTCGCGGAGTATCATCACTTATTCTTCGAATATTGCGTTGAATCGATCGATGGAACCGCTCACCGACCCCGCGTCGACCGCACTCGACATCGCGCTGCTGCGCACCTTCCTCGAAGTCGTCGACAGCCGCGGTTTCGCGCCGGCCGCCGAACGCCTCGCGCTGACGCCGTCCGCGGTCAGCGGCCACATCAAGCGGCTCGAGCAGGCAGCCGGCACGGTGCTGCTCGCACGCACGACGCGCCGCGTCGCACTGACGCCGGCCGGCGACACCCTCTATGCGTACGCCCGCAACATCGTCGACATGGAGCGCGAAGTGCGGGCGCGGCTGCGCGGTGCGCCGGCACACGGCCCGCTGCGGGTCGGCGCGTCGGAGGATTTCGCGGGCACGTGGTTGCCGCAGGTATTGCGTACGTTCCGCGACAGCCATCCGCGCTCGTCGATCGAGCTGAAGGTCGGCGTCACCGCATCGCTGCTGCGCGAGCAAACGCTGGGCCGGCTCGACGTCGTGTTCGGCAAGCAATGCCGGCAGGTCGACTCGGCCGGGGAACTGCTGTGGGAGGAGCCGCTCGTGTGGGCATTCGCGTCGGACACCGCACTCGACGCCGAAGGCGACGTGCCGCTCGCGCTGTTTCCGGAGCCCTGCGTGTACCGGGAAGCAGCCGTGTCCGCGCTCGCCGCCGCGCTGCGGCCGTTTCGCGTGCAGTTCGAAAGCGGCAGCATGGCCGGTTGCATGTCGGCCGCGCTCGCGGGCTTCGCGGTCACGGCGCTCGCGCGCAGCCAGTTGCGCGACGGCCTGCGCGCATGCGGGCCGGATGACGGGCTGCCGGCATTGCCGGCCGCGCGCTTTTACGCGTTCGCGTCGAAGCCCGACGGGGCCTGTGCCGCGCTGATCGAGGCGGTACGCGCCACGGGGCGCACCCGGCGGTTCGCCGTGCAGGCGGGCTGATCCTCCGCCACCCTGCCCCCGGCCGCGGCTCGCGCCCGACGGCCTGTCAGTCGCCGCCGGCAGCCGCGCCCGTGTCGTTCAACGCATCCGCCATCAGTTCCCCGAACCACTCGACGAACGCGTTGAGCCGCCGCGACCGGTGGCGACGATGCGGATAGACCGCCGACACATCCATCGGCTCGGCCCGGTGACCGGGCATCACCTCGACGAGCGCGCCGCTGTCGAGCAGATGGGCGACGTCGAAGCGCGGAATCTGGATCAGCCCCATCCCGGCGATGCAGCTCGCGATATAGGTTTCGGCGTTGTTGACGATCACGCGGCTCGGCAACGCCAGCGTGTGCCGCCCGCCGTCCGCGCAGTATTCCCAGTCGAGTTCGCGCCCGGTCGTCGGCGACGCATAGCCGATCGCCCAGTGCCCATGCGCAAGCGCGTCCGGGTGCTCGGGCACGCCGCATTCGCGCAGGTAGTCGGGGCTCGCGCAGTTGATCAGCACGAACTGCCCGAGCGGCCGCACGACGAGGCTGCTGTCCGCAAGCCGCCCGACCCGGATCGCGCAGTCGACGCCCTCCTGCACCAGATCGATCGAGCGGTCCGTCGAGCCGAGCGACAGTTGCAGCTTCGGGTGGCGGCGAAACAGCGACGGCAGCGCGGGCGCAATCACGCGGCGCGCGATCCGGCTCGGTGCATCGACGTTCAGCCGCCCGACCACGTCGCGATCGCGCCGCCGGAACAGCCGGTCGAGTTCGTCGGCTTCCGCGAGCAGGCGCCGGCCGCGCTCGAGCAGCAGCGCGCCGTCGGCGGTCAGCTGGACTTGCCGCGTCGTGCGATGCAACAGCCGCGTGCCGAGCGCCGTCTCGAGCTGCTGGACGGCCGCCGACACGGTCGCGCGCGGCACGTCGAGCGCGTGCGCGGCCTTGATGAAGCTGCCCATCTCGGCAACCTGAAGGAATATCCTGACCTGATCCAGCTTGTCCATCGGCGGAAAACGTAGGTTCGGGCAACGGTCACCGGCCGCCGTCGTGCGCAGCGGCCGGTTCCGGCGACCCAGAAGAAACGGGCGCGCGGCCTCGTGCCCGCGCGCCCGTCCATTGTCCATGCAAACGCGCCATTGCGGTGCGCCGCTCGCCCGCGGCGACCGCAGGCGAGCGTGACGTCGTTGATTACTTCGTCGTATAGCCGCCGTTGATCAGGATCGTCTGGCCGGTGATCCACCAGCCGTCGGTCACCAGATGGCGGATGAACGGCACGACGTCCTCGATGTCGGTCAGGCCCGTCTTGCTGAACGGCGACAGCGCGGCCGCGGTCTTGTGATACGCGACCGCGTCGGCGCCTTCTGCCGGGTAGAAGAACGGCGTGTCCATCGGGCCCGGCCCGACCGCCGTCACCGAGATCCCGCGCGCGCCGTACTCCTTCGACGCCGCGCGCGTGAAGTGCTCGACCGGCGCCTTCGATCCTTCGTAGGCGGCGTAGAACGGCGTGAACGCGCCGAGCAGCGACGTCACGAGCGTGACGAGCTTGCCGTGATCCTCGAGGTGCCGCCCCGCTTCCTTGATGAAGAAGAACGCCGACTTGCTGTTGACCGCGAACATCTCGTCGTATTCGGCCTCGGTGATTTCGGTGAACGGCTTCTTCAGCACCTTGCCGACGGTATTGATCGCGATATCGATCTTGCCGAAGTGCTGCTTCGCGTCGTCGAACAGTTTCTCGACCGCGGCGGCCGTCGTCAGGTCGGCCTGGAACGTCGCGGCCTGCGCACCGGCCGCGCGCACGGCCGCAGCCGTTTCCTCGGCCTGCGCCTGTGACGCCGCGCTGTTGTAGTGAATCGCCACCGCCTTCGCGCCGTGGCTCGCCAGGTCCCGGGCGATCAGGCCGCCGAGATTCTTGGCGCCACCTGCGATCAGGACGATCTTGTCTGCGAGCGTGTGAATGGCCACGGTTGACTCCTTTTTGCGTTGAATGAAGCTAGGAGTGTAGGCACGCGCGACGCACCGGTCAGCCAGGCGCGGCTGGATGGATTATCCAGAAAAAAGAGCCAATCGGAATGCGGGGACGGTGCCCTGCCCCACCGACAACCGCATCGGAATCCGCGCAAGTCAGCGCGCATGCAGCGTTGCATCGATCTTGCCGAGCAGCCATTGCATGCCGGCCAGATGCTGCTGATCGTGGCTGCACAGGTAATGCACGAGGCCACGCACGGTCAGCGGGCCGTAGCCTTCGAACTCGCCGGTGCGCGCGAACTGTTCCGGGGTGAGGCGCGCGAGCAGATCGAGCGTGTCGCGCCGCGCATCGCGAATCGCCGCGAGCACGTCGGACGCGTAGGCGGCGTCGTAGCGGCGCTCGGTTGCAAGCGCGTCGCCGTCGATCGACACCAGCAGCGGACGATCCTCGTCGAGCATGCGCCGCAGCCGCACGTGATAGCCGTCGATCTCGATGTCGCGCACATGGCAGAGCTGCCCGAGCGGCGAGAAGTGCTCGCTCGGGATCCCGCGCCAGTCGTCGGGCGTCCAGCGCGCATAGCCGTCCGGCACGGCGGCGAAATGGGCTTCGAGCAGGCGGGGAAAATCGGCGAGTGCGTCGAGCGTCGTCGGATTCATGCGGCAGGCTCCGTGTCGGATGGAAACGACGGCGGCCCCGGCACGTGCCTGCCACCGTCATGGCACTACTTCACGCTGAAGCCGTATGCCCCTTGCGTGCGATGCCCGTCGGTCGCAACCGCCACCCATTTCACCGTATAGGCGCCCGTGCCGAGCGCGGCGAGCGGCACCGTCATTCGCCTGGCGGCCGCGGCGTCGATGTTCGCGCGGCCGTTCGAAACGGTCTTGCCTTCGCCGTCGACGACGACGATCGAGCTGAACGCCGGCTCCAGCGGCTCGGTGAAATCGATCGTGACGGCAGCGGGCGCGGCGGCCAGCGCCGCGTTCGCGGCCGGATCGCTGTTCGCGACGTGCGCGTGCGCGAACGCCGCCGACGAGACCATGGCGGTCAGCACGACGGCGGCGGCTTTGCGGCCGAACAGCAGCGGGTCGAATTGCATGGACTTTCCGTGAAGAATGAACGAGCATCGCGCTCCGCGCGACGTCCCGGCAGCTTACCAGCGCGCACCGATTCGCGCCGATGCCCGCGCACCGCTTGATAGAATGCGCGCGCTATGGATCTCGAAAGCATTCTCTACACGCAGGGCTTCGGCTCGCGCCGCCAGTGCCGCGGCCTGATCGAATCGGGCCGCGTCACCGTCGCGGGTGCGAGCGCGATCGACCCCGACGCATCGTTCGACACCGACGGTCTGGTGTTCACGGTCGACGACGACGCATGGCCGTTTCACGCGCACGCGTATCTCGCGCTCAACAAGCCGGCCGGCTACGAGTGTTCGCGCGACCCGCAGCACCACGCGAGCGTGTTCAGCCTGCTGCCGGCGCCGCTCGTCGCGCGCGGCGTGCAGTGCGTCGGGCGCCTCGACCAGGACACGACGGGCCTGCTGCTGCTGTCCGACGACGGCCAGTTCGTGCATGCGTACACGTCGCCCAAACGCAAGGTGCCGAAGACCTACGTCGCCACCGTGCGCCACCCGCTCGACGACGCGCAGCTCGCGGCGCTGCGCGCCGGCGTGCAACTGCACGGCGAGCCGAAGCCGATCGCGGCGGTCGCCGCCGACGCGCGCGACACGCACGCGCTCGCGCTGACCGTCCTTGAAGGCAAATATCATCAGGTGAAACGCATGGTCGCCGCGGCCAGCAATCGCGTCGAGGCGCTGCACCGCGAAAGCATCGGCGGCTTCACGCTGCCGGACGACCTCGCGCCGGGCGCATGGCGCTGGCTCGGCGAAGCGGACCTTTCAGCACTGCGCAATCCCGTCAAAACCCTGTAAGGGAAAATCCGCACGATCGTTCGACGTCCGGCCGCATCGCGGCCGTGCCTTCCCCCGCTATACTGAAATCACAAGCTGTACGAGCAGCGACGCAGGGGGACATCATGAACATCGACCATTCGTTCGAACTTTCGTACATGACGATCGCGTTCGCGGTCGTGGGCGCCATCGTGATCGGCGGGCTGCTGGCCACGATGCACATGAAGCATAAATATCATCCGAACCTGATTGGCGCGCTGATCGGTGCGCTGCTGTGCTTCCTGCTGATCGAAGCGTTACCCGCGCTCACCTGATGCGCCGCCCGGCGCGAGCGTTTGAAGGAATTCGTCTACGGTCGGATAGCGCAGCGTCACGCACAATTCGGCCTTGAGCCGGGTATTGGACAAGCGCCGCGATTCACGCATGAACGACAGGAGCGTCGGCTCGAGTTGACGCTCGGCGTCCGCGCGGCTGATGCGCGGCGGCGGCGGCAGGCCGAACGCCTGCGCGACCCGGTCGAAATACTCTCCCATCCGCAGTTCGCTGTCGTCCGACGCATGCACCGCGCGCGCCGGCCTGCCGCGCACGGCTGCCCGGCGCAGGATCGTCGCGAGGTCGTCCGCATGGATGTGGTTCGTGTACACGTCGTCGGCCGCGTCGAGCGCCGGCGTGCCGCGCTCGAGCCGCGCGAGCGGCAGCCGGTTCGCCGCGTAGATGCCGGGAATGCGCACGATGCGCGCGGACAGCACGCCGCGCACCGTCGCCGCCCGCAGTTGGCGCTCGGCCGACACGCGCCGGAACGCACGCGGATTCGCCGGGCGCAGCGGCCGGGTTTCGTCGATTCGCGCGCCGCCGCAGTCGCCGTATACGCCCGTCGTGCTGGCGTAGACGAGCGTCGGCGCACGAAGGGCGTCGGGTACAATACGCGCTGCCCGAACCGGCGCGCCAGCCTGTCGGGCAGCGGCGCGCAGCGTGCGAAGCCGGCCGACCGACGACACCGCCGGTACGAACGGCCGCCTCGCAGGCACGGACAATGCGGCGATCAGCGCACGCGTGCGTAGGTCGTCGCGACCGTCGGATTGCGGCGGCGCAAGATGCAGGATCGTACGGGCGAACCCCGCGAGACGTCCGAGCGTCGCCCGGCGATCGAGGTTGCCGACGATCGGCGTCGCGCCCGCCGCGCGCAATGTGTCGCAGCGGCCCAGATGGCTCGTCAGCGCGACGATGCGCAGGTTGCGGCGCGCGTCGCGCCATTGTGCGACGCAGCGCAGCCCGACGTCGCCGCAGCCGACGATCAGCACGCGCGGCCGGCGCAGGATTCGAGTCGCGATCATGTTGGTTGCGAAATCAGTAGCCACCGTTGCGCGGCGCGCAACGGGTTTGCATTGTAGCTGCCGTGCGCGACAGGCACGGTCCCCACATTTTGTTCTATTTGGTTCTATGGCATTCAACGTTACTCTCAAGCAAAGCGGCCGGCAGTTCCAGGTCGAGTCGGACGAAACCGTGCTGGCGGCAGCGCTGCGCCAGAACGTCCATCTGCCGTACGGGTGCAAGAACGGCGCGTGCGGCTCCTGCAAGGGCCAGATCGTGTCGGGCCAGATCGAACAGGGCCCGCACGCCGCGTCGGCACTGTCCAACGACGAACGCACGCGCGGTCTCGCGCTGCTGTGCTGCTCGAAGGCGCAGTGCGACCTCGAGATCGACGTGCGTGAAATCGCCGGCGTCGACGGCGTGCAGGTGAAGAAGCTGCCGTGCCGGATCGCCGCGCTCGAGCGCCGCGCCGACGACGTGATGGTCGTGAAGCTGCAGCTGCCCGCCAACGAACGCCTGCAGTACCTCGCGGGCCAGTACGTCGAGTTCATCCTGAAGGACGGTTCGCGCCGCAGCTACTCGATGGCGAACGCGCCGCACGAGGAAGGCCCGATCGAGCTGCACATCCGCCACATGCCGGGCGGCAAGTTCACCGATCACGTGTTCGGCGCGATGAAGGAGCGCGACATCCTGCGCTTCGAAGGCCCGCTCGGCACGTTCTTCCTGCGCGAGGATTCCGACAAGCCGATCGTGCTGCTCGCTTCGGGCACGGGCTTCGCGCCGATCAAGGCGATCATCGAGCACGTCAGGCATTCGGGCATCACGCGCCCGATGACGCTCTACTGGGGCGCACGCCGCAAGAAGGACATCTACCTCGGCGAGCTCGCCGAGCAGTGGGCGCGCGAGATCCCGAACTTCAAGTACGTGCCGGTGCTGTCCGAACCGGAAGACGCCGACCAGTGGACCGGCCGCACCGGCTTCGTCCACCGCGCGGTGATCGAGGACCTGCCCGATCTGTCCGGTCACCAGGTGTACGCATGCGGCGCGCCGGTGATGGTCGAATCCGCGCAGCGCGACTTCACGCAGCACCACGCGCTGCCGGCCGACGAGTTCTACGCGGACTCGTTCACGAGCGCCGCCGATCTCGCGCATCCGGTCTGAGTCCCGGGCACCCGCGCGCCCGCTGCGCGCCGCCGTGTCACATCCGTGGCATCGCGGCGGTTTACAGTGGGGCGCGGGATGCCTTATGCTTGCGCACATGAACCGCTTCCTGTCCGCTCTCCGACGTCGCCGCTCGCCGCTCCGCCCGGATGCCGCCGGCTCGTCACGGACTCGCGCGTAACCCCCACACTGCTTCACCGGTTACGCACAAGCTGTTCGATCCACCAGCCACGGCATTCCGTGGCTTTTTTATTGCCCGTTTCCCTTTCAACGTCCGCTGGAGTCTGCTGCCATGCCCTTGAACGATTATCCGATCGACTCGCTGATGTACATCACGAACCGCCCCGACATCGTGTTTACGCACGGCAAGGGTTCGTGGCTCTACGATCACACGGGCAAGCGCTATCTGGACTTCATCCAGGGATGGGCCGTCAACAGCCTCGGCCACTGCAACGAAGGCATCGTCGAAGCGCTGAAAACGCAGGCCGAAAAGCTGCTGAACCCGTCGCCCGCGTTCTACAACGAACCGATGGCGAAGCTCGCCGGCCTGCTCACGCAGCACAGCGTGTTCGACAAGGTGTTCTTCACGAACAGCGGCGCGGAAGCGAACGAAGGCGCGATCAAGCTCGCGCGCAAGTGGGGCCGCAAGTTCAAGAACGGCGCGTACGAAATCATCACGTTCGACCACAGCTTCCACGGCCGCACGCTCGCGACGATGTCGGCCAGCGGCAAGCCGGGCTGGGACACGATCTACGCGCCGCAGGTGCCGGGCTTCCCGAAGGCCGAGCTGAACGACATCAACTCGGTCGAAAAGCTGATCACCGACAAGACCGTCGCGGTGATGCTCGAGCCGATCCAGGGCGAAGGCGGCGTGATTCCGGCGACGCGTGAATTCATGCAGGCGCTGCGCGCACTGACGAAGCAGCACAACCTGCTGCTGATCGTCGACGAAGTGCAAAGCGGCTGCGGCCGCGCGGGCACGCTGTTCGCGTACGAGCTGTCGGGCATCGAGCCGGACGTCATGACGCTCGCGAAAGGCATCGGCGGCGGCGCCCCGCTCGGCGCGCTGCTGTCGAAGGCCGAGGTCGCGGTGTTCGAGGCCGGCGACCAGGGCGGCACGTACAACGGCAACCCGCTGATGACGGCGGTCGGCTATTCGGTGATCTCGCAGCTCGTCGCACCCGGCTTCCTCGAAGGCGTGCGTGCGCGCAGCGAATATCTCAAGCGCAAGCTGCTCGAACTGTCGGAAGAGCGCGGCTTCGAAGGCGAACGCGGTGAAGGCCTGCTGCGCGCGCTGCTGCTCGGCAAGGACATCGGCCCGCAGATCGTCGAGAAGGCGCGCGACATGCAGCCCGACGGCCTGCTGCTCAACGCGGCGCGCCCGAACCTGCTGCGCTTCATGCCCGCGCTGAACGTGACGACCGAAGAGATCGACCAGATGATGGCGATGCTGCGGTCGGTCCTCGACACACTGTAAGGAGACCGCCGCGATGGATGCCGCCGCCGATGCTGTCGCTATCCGCCCGTTCGAACGCGCCGACACCGATGCCGTGCTCACGGTCTGGCGCGACGCGTTCCCGCAGTACGACGAAGCCGGCGCGCCGCCGCACCGCGATCCGCTGCGATCGATCGAGTTGAAGCTCGCGACGCAGCCGGAGCTGTTCTTCGTCGCGACCTGCGGCGCGCGGGTCGTCGGCACGCTGATGGCGGGTTTCGACGGACATCGCGGCTGGCTCTACTCGTTCGGCGTGTCGAACGATGCACGGCGACTCGGCATCGGCCGCACGCTGATCGCACATGCGGAAAGTGCGCTCGCCGCGCGCGGCTGCCTGAAGATCAATCTGCAGGTACTGCCCGGCAACGACGATGCATGCCGTTTCTATGCGGCGCTCGGCTATCGCGTCGAGGAACGCATCTCGTTCGGCAAGACGCTGCCGGCCGCCTGACGGCCGGCAGCCCCCTCATCCGCGCGTGATCGGCCCCGCGCCCGGCAACGGATTGCCGAGCGCATCGGTCGGCACGGCCTGCTGCTCGAACGCCGCGAAATACGCGGCCCACTGCGACTCGCTCACGCGCACGATCAGTGCGCCGTCCTGCCACACGTCGTTGTGATCGTTGCGGTCGTCGCCCGCGCGATGCAGGTAGTTCGAGCCCGTCGAACCCTGGTTCATGTGCGTGTCGTGAATGCCGTTGCCTTGCCGATACGTGCGGCCGAACACGACGACGTCGAGCCCCTGCGACTGCGCGGCATTGACGAGCCGCAACAGCGACGGGATCGGCTCCGGATTCTCGGTGCCGTCCATCACCGCGCTGGCGCGCCACGCGCCCGTCTCGTTCAGGATGTCGCTGCGCAGATAGTCGAGCGCCGGCAGCGCGGCCTGCCCGGTGAGATCCGTATAGCCTTCGGCCGCGGCCGCGAGCGTCGCGGTGACCGGATGATGGAAATCGTAGACGAGCTTGTAGTTCAGCAAGTCGTCCGCGTCGCTGGTGCCGACGTTGATCGCGACGTCCCAGTTGCCGCCCGGTAACGCCAGCGTCAGGTGGATGTGATACTGGATCTCGCTGCCGTGCGGCGAGCCCTTCAGCTTCGCCACCGACGTCACCTTCGCCTTCACGAAACCGTAGTCCAGACTCATGCATGCTCTCCGTGTTCCGACGGGCCGCCGATGCTGCACGGTCCGTGTGTCGGTTTGCAGGCGACCACCGTGGGCGGCCGCGCCATCGTTCCCGCGCCGCGGGCGCGGCGCAACAGTCGAATGGAGTCCCGCCCGCCTGTACAAGTTCGGCTCGAATCGCGCGACGCGAAAAAAAAGCTGTCACGGCATCCCGTGACAGCTTTTCGAAAGCCCGTGTGCGACGCGCCCGGCATCCGCCGCCGCGCGCCGCCGAGCCCGCTCATTCACCCAGATACGCGGCCCGCACCTTCGGATCGTCGAGCATCTGCTTCGCGTCGCCTTCCATCGTGACCGTGCCCGAGTCCATGACGTAACCGCGGTCGGCGGCCTGCAGCGCGAGGCGTGCGTTCTGCTCGACCAGCAGCACCGTGATGCCCTCCTTCGAGATCTCGCGCACCACTTCGAAGATCTTCTCGACCATGATCGGCGACAGGCCCATCGACGGCTCGTCGAGCAGCAGCAGCTTCGGCTTGGAGAGAATCGCGCGCGACATCGCCAGCATCTGCTGCTCGCCGCCCGACAGCGTGCCCGCGAGCTGCGACGCCCGCTCCTTCAGGCGCGGAAAGAAGCCGAACATCCGCTCGACGTCCTTCTTGATCTGATCGTTGTCGTTGCGCAGATACGCGCCCATCTGCATGTTCTCGATGATCGACATCCGCGCGAAGATCCCGCGGCCTTCCGGCACCATCGCGAGGCCGCGCTTCAAAAGCTCGTGCGACGGCACGCCCTTGATCGACTTGCCGTCGTACTCGATGTCGCCCGCCGAATACGCCTTGAGACCCGTGATCGCCTTCATCGTCGTGGTCTTGCCGGCGCCGTTCGCGCCGATCAGCGTCACGAGCTCGCCCTGACGGACTTCCATGTCAACGCCCTTGACGGCCTGGATGCCGCCGTAGTTGACCTGCAAGCCCTTGATTTTCAACATTGCCGCTGCCATCAGTGCACCCCTGCGCCGAGATATGCCTCAATCACCTTCGGATTCTTCTGCACGTCCTGCGGCAGACCCTCGGCGATCACCTTGCCGTAATCGAGCACCGTCATCCGGTTGCACAGTCCCATCACGAGCTTCACGTCGTGCTCGATCAGGAGAATCGTGCGGCCGTCCGAGCGGATCTTGTCGAGCAGGCGCGTGAGTTCGACCTTCTCGGTCGCGTTCATCCCGGCCGCCGGCTCGTCGAGCGCGAGCAGCTTCGGGTCGGTGGCCAGCGCGCGCGCGATTTCGAGACGACGCTGGTGGCCGTACGACAGGTTGCGCGACGTGTAGTCGGCGTACTGCAGCACGCCGACGTACTCGAGCAGCTCGATCGCACGTTCCTTGATCTCGCGTTCTTCCTGGCGTTCGGCCGGCGTCTGGAACACCGCGCCGAGCAGCCCGTGCTTGGTACGCACGTGGCGGCCCACCATCACGTTTTCCAGCGCGGTCATCCCGCCGAACAGGCGAATGTTCTGGAACGTACGTGCGATGCCCGCCTTCGCGACCTGGTGCACGGCCGTCGGCGTGTAGTTCGTGCCGTCCAGCTTGAAGTCGCCGGAGTCCGGCGTGTAGAGGCCCGTGATCACGTTGAAGAACGTGGTCTTGCCGGCGCCGTTCGGGCCGATCAGCCCGTAGATCTCGCCTTCGCGGATCTGCAGGCCGACGTCGGACAGCGCCTGCAGCCCGCCGAAGCGCTTGTTCACGCCCTGCACGGACAGTCGGATTTGCTTGTCGCTCATGTGTCTATCCCCTTATCCGTTGGTTAAGCGCGCACCGGCTTCTTGCTGTTGCGCTTCGCCAGTTTCGCGATCTTGTCCTCATGCTTCGGCGCGGGCCACAGGCCTTCCGAGCGGTACAGCATGATGACCACCATCGCGAGGCCGTACAGCGCCTGACGGATCACTTCGGTATCGACGATGTCGTGACCGAACAGCGCGTGCTGCAGCGGGCTCATCGTCGAGCGCAGGAATTCCGGGAAGATCGCGAGCAGCACCGCGCCGAGGATCACGCCCGGGATGTGGCCCATGCCGCCGAGCACCACGCAGGCCAGCACGACGATCGATTCCCAGAACGTGAACGACTCGGGCGACACGAAGCCCTGGAACGCGCCGAACATCGCGCCCGACAGGCCGCCGAACGACGCGCCCATCGCGAACGCGAGCAGCTTCACGTTACGGGTGTTGATGCCCATCGCCTTCGCGGCGATTTCGTCTTCGCGGATCGCCGCCCAGGCACGGCCGATACGCGAGTGCTGCAGACGCGTACAGACCCAGATCACCAGCAGCGAGCACAGCACGAACAGGTAGTAGTACAGGTAGACCGACGGCAGCTGGAAGCCGAACAGCGTATGCGTCTGCGCGAGGCTGAAGCCGCCGATGTGCACCGGATCGATGCCCGTGATCCCCTTCGGGCCGTTGGTGATGTTCACCGGACGGTCGAGGTTGTTCATGAAGATCCGGACGATTTCACCGAAGCCGAGCGTGACGATCGCCAGGTAGTCGCCGCGCAGGCGCAGCGTCGGCGCACCGAGCAGGATCCCGAAGGTCGCCGCCAGCGCCATCGCGATCGGCACGATGATCAGGAACGGCAGATGCAATCCGCCGGGCGCGAGATTCGCGATCCACTCGAACTGCGTGGTCAGGTGCGGCGAGCTCAGCAATGCCGCGGTATACGCGCCCACCGCGTAGAACGCGATGTAGCCCAGGTCGAGCAGGCCGGCGAAGCCGACCACCACGTTCAGGCCCAGCGCGAGCATCACGTACAGCATCGCGAAATCGAGCACGCGGACCCAGTAGTTGCCGCCGGCCGAGCCGATCACGATCGGTGCCGCGATCACGAGGGCCGCGGTCAGGATGCCGATGGCGACGGTCTTGGCCGTGTTGCGCTGTTCGACGAGCGACGTCGACGATTCGATCGGTTGAATGGATGTCATGTTGTTTGCTCCCCTTCCGTTACGCGCGGTCCGCGACACGTTCGCCCAGCAGGCCCGACGGACGGAACACCAGCACGATGATCAGCACGATGAATGCAAACACGTCCTGGTAGTTACTGCCGAACACGCCGCCCGTGAGGTTGCCGATGTAGCCCGCACCGAGCTGCTCGATCAGGCCGAGCAGCACGCCGCCGACCATGGCGCCGCCAAGGTTGCCGATCCCGCCGAGCACCGCTGCCGTGAACGCCTTCATGCCGGGGATGAAGCCCATGTAGAAGTGCACGTTGCCGTATTCGGACGCGATCATCACGCCGGCCAGCGCGGCGAGCGCGGAGCCGATCATGAACGTCGCCGAGATCACGAAGTTCGGGTTCACGCCCATCAGGCTCGCGGTGTTCGGGCTTTCCGCGATCGCGCGCATCGCGCGGCCGAGCTTGGTCTTGTGCACGAGCAGCAGGAGGCCCGCCATCACGATGAACGCCACCGCGATGATCACGATTTCGGTCACCGAGATCACGGCGCCCGGCGTCGTGTCGGTGGCCTTGATCACGTTGATCGGATCGGTCGGCAGCAGTTGCGGGAACGGCAGCGGGTTGCGCGACCAGATGATCATCGCGGCCGTCTGCAGCAGGATCGACACGCCGATCGCGGTAATCAGCGGCGCGAGGCGCGGCGCGCGGCGCAGCGGCCGGTATGCGACCTTTTCGATCGCGAAGCCGAGGAATGCGCAGACGACTGCGGCGATGCCGAGACCGATCGTCAGTGTCGCGACGTTGCCGAGTTCGGGGAAGTGGTTCTGCAGCACGGTGATCGCGGAGAGCGCGACCATCGCACCGATCATCAGCACGTCGCCGTGTGCGAAGTTGATGATGCCGAGAATGCCGTACACCATCGTGTAGCCCAACGCGATGATGGCGTACACACTGCCGAGCACCAGCCCGTTGAGGATCTGCTGGACGAAGATATCCATTTAAAGCTCCTTGGCCCGTGCTGCCGGAGGACGTTGCGCCCCGCGGGTAAGCGAGGAATCGCGCCTTCTCGGCGACACTGCGGGTACTAGTCGATACCGGTAAGGGTGGATCGTCCCGGCGCGCGCCGCCCGGCCTGTACGGCCGGACCTGCCGCCGGAGCGGATACAAAAACGGCACCGCACTGTTCCGGTGCCATCATGAGTCCCGTCGCTAAATCGTCACGACATCGAGGACGGTGTACTGGGCCTCCTTGAAGTCGTAGGGCTGCGTGCCGAAACGGCCGTCGTCCGGTTTCCCGAAGTCCGTGCCTTTTTCCGTCCGGGCCGCGATGCAACCCGCAACCGGGCAGATCAGGTTCCGCGCCGCGTCGTCCGCGGGCTCGACCACCTTGGCGGCGCACATGCCATTGCCGCCAAGGGTTTGCGCTCCGATGCCGGACGCCTGCGCCTGCTTCGCAAGCGCGCCGTCCGCCGCCCGCGCGACGCCGTCACCGGCACCGCGAAGACGGCACCCGACTTTCGTCAGGAGTCCATCGGAATCCGTCGAGTGAAACAGCGCGCCTGCCGCAACGCGACGGGACGCGGCGACATGCTGTTTCGTCGAATCGAAATGAATGGGGATCAGCGACATCTGCACGTTGCCTGCGTTGCCCCGAAACCCGGGCGTCCGTCGACCGACGCGCCCCGCCGCGGCCGCATCACGGCCGGCAGCGCATTGTCGGGCCACTCGCGTGCCCGTTACCCGGCTGGCCGCGGCGTCGCCGGCGAGTACTGCGTGCCGTGCCGCCTGCATGCCGAACTTCGGGCCTTGCGCGTTGAATTCCTCGATCGCCAAACGTGCCCCGTTATCCTTGTCTCTGTCCGATTGCGCAATGCGGCACGCCGACAGCACCGCACCACCGGTCGTGGCAGCGCGCACGTCGCTGGCCGCCGGTTCTGCGTGTGCCGCAGTCTCCCTGCCCGCCCCGTCGTCGCTCTTTTTGCTGCAACCGGCAAGCATTGCAACCGGTGCGGCGACGGACATGGCGTAAGCCAACTTCACATGCATCGAGTAGGTCTCCCGCGCCTTGCCAAAACCCGATTTCAAAGCCATTCCGGCTTGAAAACGGGCGCATTGTAACTCCATTTATAGGACGCCAATAATCCTGATTCGATGGGGTTTTCCTGCATTGCAACCAATTTTGAGAGACGCTTGAGCAACGGCATAGCAACCGGGTTGCACCATTAATGTGAATAATGGTTGCGACAGGAGCGATGCGGCGCAAAAAAAAGCGCGCCGGGAGGCGCGCTTCTGGTGTGTCGCAGGTGCGATGCGGCAATCAGGCAGCAGGCGGCAGGTTCAACCCGCGCGGCAGCGGAAACGACACGTTTTCCTCGATCCCGTCGAGTGCGCGGACATGGTGCACGCCGAGTTCGCGCAGCCGCGCGATCACGGCCTGGGCGAGCACTTCGGGCGCCGATGCGCCTGCCGTCACGCCGATGCGGCGCTTGCCGGCAACCCATGCCGGGTCGATCTGGTCGGGTGCGTCGACCATGTACGCGGGCACGCCGCGCTTTTCGGCCACTTCGCGCAGGCGGCTCGAATTCGAGCTGTTCGGGCTGCCGACGACGATCACGACGTCGCACTGCGGCGCCATGAACTTCACC
Source organism: Burkholderia anthina (assembly GCF_902498995.1). Lineage (GTDB taxonomy): Bacteria > Pseudomonadota > Gammaproteobacteria > Burkholderiales > Burkholderiaceae > Burkholderia > Burkholderia anthina. The sequence goes on along the minus strand of NZ_CABVLY010000001.1, from coordinate 296,627 downwards.
GCGTCCTGGCGGTTCTGCGTCGCATAGCAGATGTCCTGCTTCTTCGGCTCGCGAATCTTCGGATACTTCGCCTTCAGCGCGCCGATGATCTCCGCCGCATCGTCGACGGACAGCGTCGTCTGCGTGACGAGCGCGATACGCTCCGGGTCCGCGAGCTGCAGCTTCTGCACGTCTTCGACGCTTTCGACGAGATGCATGCCGCGCTCGACCTGCCCCATCGTGCCTTCGACTTCCGGGTGGCCCTTGTGGCCGATCATCACGATGTCGACGCCGTCCTGGCGCATCTTCGCCACTTCGACGTGCACCTTCGTGACGAGCGGGCAGGTTGCGTCGTAAATGCGCAGCCCGCGCACGTCGGCCTCGTCGCGCACGGCCTTCGACACGCCGTGCGCGCTGAAGATCACGGTATTGCCTGCCGGCACTTCCTCGAGTTCCTCGACGAAGATGGCGCCCTTCTTCTTCAGATCCTCGACCACGTACTTGTTGTGGACGATCTCGTGACGGACGTAGATCGGCGCACCGTGCATCGCGATCGCGCGCTCGACGATCTCGATCGCGCGGTCGACCCCCGCGCAGAAACCGCGCGGCTGGGCCAGCAGGATTTCGGCGTCGGCGGCGACGGCCTGTCCGGACAGCGTATCGGTGGGGCTCATGATTACAGGATTCCGATGATTTTCACTTCGAACGTGAGCGCTTGGCCCGCGAGCGGATGATTGAAGTCGAACAGCGCCGAGGTTTCGCTGACTTCCTTCAGCACACCTGCATAGCGGCCGCCGTCCGGCGCGTTGAACTCGATCAGCTCGCCCGGCGTGAAATCGTCGCCGACCATCCCGTTCTCGCGCAGCGTCGACAGCGTCACGCGCTGGAGCATGTCGGGATTGCGGGGGCCGAACCCTTGTTCGGGCGTTAGCTGAAAAGTCGAGTGGTCGCCGACCCGGAGCCCGATCAGAATCTGTTCCAGCGACGGCGCCAGTTGCCCCGCGCCGAGCAGCAGCGTGGCAGGCTTGTCGGAAAACGTGTTGACGATATCGGCGCCGTCGGCCAGTGCAAGCCGGTAATGCAGCGTGACATGGGAACCGGGCTTCACTTCGGATAGATCGATGAGGCTCATGAATTACTCGTGTTCGTCGGCGCCCGAGATGGGCCGAAAGGCCCGGCGCAAAGCCAATATTGTAAGTCACCTGAGCGCGCAGGGCTGAAAGTGCGACGAGGTCGCGCGCACGCCCCGCCGCCAATGGAGTTCGAGCATGCCGTCATCCTGCCTCGCCGTCGCGGCGACCGAATGTCGCGATACCGCCGATGCCCCGGCCGCTGCGGCCCGCCGCACGGCCCCCGTCCGGCCGCGCAAGCGCCGCCCGCGCAACTGGCAACCGAACCTGCCGCGCGAGCGGCTGCTGGAACGCGGGCCGGCCGCGCTGACCGATGCGGAGCTGATCGCGCTGCTGCTCGGCACCGGCGGCGGCGGCCTCGACGTATTCGACAGCGCGCGCGCACTGCTCGCGCGGTTCGGCAACTCGCTGCGCGACATGCTCGACGCGGAGCCCGACGTGTTCGCCACGCACCCCGGCATCGGCGCCGCGCGCTCGGCGCTGCTGATCGCCGTGACCGAGATCACGCGGCGCGCGCTGGCCGAAAAGGCGCGCGTGCGGGTGCAGATCGATTCGCCGGGCGCGGTCGAGGACTATCTGCGACTGACGATCGGCACGCGTCCGTACGAAGTATTCGTGACGCTGTATCTGGATGCCCGTCACGGCCTCATCGACGTGGAAGAAAGCGCACGCGGCTCGCTGACGCGGATGGCCGTCTATCCGCGCGAGATCGTGCGCCGCGCGCTGACGCTGAATGCCGCCGCGCTGGTCATCGCGCACAACCATCCGTCCGGCGCGGTGCAGCCGAGCGCGGAGGATCGCCGGCTCACGCGCGCCCTGCATGAAGCACTCCAGCTCGTCGACGCGAAGCTGCTCGATCACGTCGTCGTCGGCACCGCCGATACATTTTCGTTCGCACGCGCCGGTTGGCTGTAGACTGTGGCCCGGCGACCCGCCCCGGGGCCGCCGCAACGACGATGCGAAATTGGGTTTGATTTTTCTGAACTTTTTCTGCTAGAATCGTCGTCTGTCTTTTTTCCAACCAGTTCTAGCCATCGAAGGGCCTTGTCTGTAAGGGCTTCGGCGTTCTGAGTGCAGCCATGGATCACGTGGCGGTACGATGGAACCTTCATCGGCGATCGAACCCCGAATTTAGCGTATTAGGAGTGCTCTCATGGCACGCGTATGCCAAGTAACTGGGAAAGCGCCGATGAGCGGCAACAACGTTTCCCACGCAAACAACAAGACGAAGCGCCGCTTCCTCCCGAACCTGCAAAACCGCCGGTTCTGGGTTGAGAGCGAAAACCGCTGGGTGCGCCTGCGCGTTTCGAACGCCGGCCTGCGCCTGATCGACAAGAACGGCATCGATTCCGTGCTCGCTGACCTGCGCGCACGCGGCGAAGCCTAAGCCCAAGGAGCACAATCATGGCAAAAGGCGCACGCGACAAGATCAAGCTCGAGTCGACCGCTGGTACGGGTCACTTCTACACGACCACGAAGAACAAGCGCAACATGCCGGAAAAGATGGCGATCAAGAAGTTCGATCCCGTCGTCCGCAAGCATGTGGAATACAAAGAAACCAAGATCAAGTAATCTCCGGTTTCTGCCAGCCTGACGGCGACCAAAAAGCCCCGCACATGCGGGGCTTTTTGTTTTGCGCGCACGTATGGGCCCGACGCGGTATGCTCTCCCCTTTCCGCGGCCACGGCCGACGGAACGCACAAGATCTAAAGCGTAACGATGGAGATGCAGCATGAAATTCGACGTGGCGATCGTCGGCAGCGGCCTGGCAGGGCTGTCGGTCGCACTCAACCTGGCCAGCACGCGACGTGTCGCGCTGATCGCGAAACGTTCGATGATGGAGGGCGCGAGCGATAACGCGCAGGGGGGCATCGCAGCCGTCCTCGACTCCGCGGACAGCATCGAGAACCACGTCGACGACACGCTGGTCGCCGGTGGCGGACTCTGCGACGAAGGCGCGACGCGCTACATCGTCGAACACGGTCGCGAAGCGATCGAATGGCTGATCTCGCAGGGCGTGCCGTTCACGAAGGACGATGCGGCCGAACTCGGCTTCCACCTGACACGCGAAGGCGGCCACAGTCACCGCCGGATCATTCACGCGGCCGACGCAACCGGCCATGCGGTGCTCGCGACGCTGTCCGAGCGCGCGCGCCAGCATCCGAACATCACCTTCTTCGAAAACCACCACGCGATCGACCTGATCACGTCGGACCGGCTCGGCCTGCCCGGCCGCCGCTGTCACGGCCTGTATGCGCTCGACGTCGACAACGACCGCACGATCACGATCGAGGCGCCGCACACGGTGCTCGCGACCGGCGGCGCGGGCAAGGTCTACCTGTACACCACCAACCCCGACACGGCGACCGGCGACGGCATCGCGATGGCGTGGCGCGCGGGTTGCCGCGTGTCGAACATGGAATTCATCCAGTTCCACCCGACCTGCCTGTTCCACCCGTACGCGAAGTCGTTCCTGATTTCGGAGGCCGTGCGCGGCGAAGGCGGCCTGCTGAAGCTGCCCGACGGCACGCGCTTCATGCCGGCGCACGATCCGCGCGCCGAACTCGCGCCGCGCGACATCGTCGCGCGCGCGATCGACTTCGAGATCAAGAAGCGCGGGATCGACTGCGTGTATCTCGACATCAGCCATCAGCCGGAAGCGTTCCTGCGCGAACATTTCCCGACGATCCATGCGCGCTGCCTCGAATTCGGCATCGACATCGCGAAGCAGCCGATTCCCGTGGTACCGGCCGCGCACTACACGTGCGGCGGCGTCGTCACCGATCTCGCGGGGCGCACCGATCTCACGGGCCTGTATGCGGTCGGCGAAACGTCGTACACGGGGCTGCACGGCGCGAACCGGCTCGCGAGCAACTCGCTGCTCGAATGCCTCGTGATCGGCCGCGCGGCGGCCGAGGCGATCGAGGCGGCCGGCTACGATGCCGACACGCCGGCCACACTGCCCGCCTGGGACGAAAGCCGCGTGTCGGATGCGGACGAGGAAGTCGTCGTCGCGCACAACTGGGACGAACTGCGCCGCCTGATGTGGAACTACGTCGGCATCGTGCGCACCGACAAGCGCCTCGAACGCGCGAAGCACCGACTGTCGCTCTTGCGCGACGAGATCCACGAGTACTACGCGAACTTCCGCGTGACGCGCGACCTGCTCGAACTGCGCAATCTCGTCGACGTCGCGACGCTGATCGTGAAGAGCGCGTATTCGCGCCGCGAAAGCCGCGGGCTGCACTACAGTCGCGACTGGCCGCATACGCTGCCGAAGGCGCTGCCGAGCGTGCTCACGCCGCGCGCGCGACGCTGATCGGGCACGCCCGTCTCAGGGCTGCCGTACCCGGAAAAAAAGCCGCTGGCGTTTCGCGCCAGCGGCTTTTTTCGTCAGACGGCATGACTTGCGATCAGTTGACGATCCGCATCGAGTAGTCGGTCGCGCGCACGTCCTTCGTCAGCGCGCCGATCGAGATGCGGTCGACGCCCGTCTCCGCGAACGCGCGCACCGTATCGAAATTGACGCCGCCCGATACTTCGAGCACGGCCTTGCCAGCCGCCACACGCACCGCTTCGCGCATCATGTCGAGCGTGAAGTTGTCGATCAGCACCGACTGCGCGCCGTGTGCGAGCGCCGTGTCGAGCTGCGCGAGCGTCTCGACTTCGACCTGCACGGGCACGCCCGACTCGAGCGCGAACGCCGCGTCGAGCGCCTCGCCGACGCCGCCCGCTGCCGCGATGTGGTTTTCCTTGATCAGGATGCCGTCGTACAGCGCGAGACGCTGGTTCTCGCCGCCGCCGACCCGCACCGCGTACTTCTGCGCGAGCCGCAGGCCCGGCAGCGTCTTGCGCGTATCGAGAATCTTCGCGCGCGTCCCTTCGACACGATCGACGTAACGGCGCGTCGCGCTCGCCACGCCGGACAGCAGTTGCAGGAAGTTCAGCCCGTTGCGCTCGGCCGTCAGCAGTGCGCGCGCCGGCCCTTCGAGTTCGCAGACGGTCGAATCCGGCGACATCCGGTCGCCTTCACGATAGCGCCATTGCACGACGATCGACGGATCGATCCGTGCGATGACGGCCTCGAACCACGGCACGCCGCACAACACCGCTTCTTCGCGCACGATGATGCGCGCATGGCGACGCTCGCCGGCCGGCACGAGCCGCCCGGTCTGGTCGCCAGTGCCGACGTCTTCGGCGATCGCATCGGCGACGTTGCGCGCGATCGCTTCGTCGAAGGCCGCGCCGTATTGCGCACGAACGCTGTCGAACAGCGGCGAGACTGCCGTGGTCATGCCGCCTTCCGCCGGGCCGCCTCCAAGGACGGTGGCCGCCCCCTCGAGGGGCAGCGAACGAACGTGAGCGTGGGGGCTGTTCATTATGCCGCCCCCACGTTCGCAAACAGTTGCTGGTCGCGCTGCAGATCGCCGCTCGCCTGCACGCGTTTCTTGTGCGCGGCCGCGAAATCGAGCATCCGGTCGATCGGCAGACGTGCACGTTCGCCGATCGCGGGATCGACGAAGATCTCGTTGTGACCGCGCTCGAGCACGTCGGCGAGATTCGCGAGGCCGTTCATCGCCATCCACGGGCAATGCGCGCAGCTCTTGCAGGTCGCACTGTTGCCGGCCGTCGGCGCGGCGATGAAGGTCTTGCCTGGCGCCGCGAGCTGCATCTTGTGCAGGATGCCGAGATCGGTCGCGACGATGAAGTGCTTCGCGTCGAACTTCACGGCTGCGTCGATCAGCTGCGTCGTCGAGCCGACGACGTCCGCCTGCGCGACGACGTTTTCCGGCGACTCGGGGTGAACCAGCACCTTCGCGTCCGGATATTCGGCGCGCAGCAGGTCCAGCTCGATGCCCTTGAATTCGTCGTGCACGAGGCACGAACCCTGCCACAGCAGCATGTCCGCGCCGGTTTTCTTCTGGATGTAGCTGCCGAGATGGCGGTCGGGAGCCCAGATGATCTTCTCGCCGCGCGCATGCAGGTCGGCGACGATCTCGAGGCCGATCGACGACGTGACCATCCAGTCGGCGCGCGCCTTAACCGCGGCGCTGGTGTTCGCGTAGACGACGACGGTTCGGTCGGGATGCGCATCGCAGAACGCGGAGAATTCGTCGACCGGACAACCGAGGTCGAGCGAGCAGGTCGCATCGAGATCGGGCATCAGCACGCGCTTGCCCGGGCTCAGGATCTTCGAGGTTTCGCCCATGAAGCGCACGCCGGCGACGACGAGCGTCTGCGCATCGTGATCGCGGCCGAAGCGGGCCATTTCGAGCGAATCGGCGACACAGCCGCCAGTTTCGTCGGCCAGTTCCTGCAATTCGGCGTCGACGTAGTAATGGGCGACCAGCACGGCTTTTTCACGCACGAGCAGCGCCTTGATGCGCGCCTTCAGTGCGGCGCGTTCTTCGGCGGAAGGTGCATCCGGCACTTTGGCCCATGCCTGCCCGACGCCACAAACGGTCCCTGCCGAGACCGGCCGGTCGTACTCGACGGATTTGATCGTCGATTGCATCTCCATATCTCCTGTCGACCGGAGTTAGCGCTTTAGCGCTTACTCCGGTCCCATGCTTCGCGGTCGACCCGAGTCAGCCCTTCAGCGCTTACTCCGGTCCCATGCTTCGCGGTCGACCCGAGTCAGCGCTTCAGCACCTACTTCGGCCCTATCCCCTACGCTCGCCCCCGGGGTGCCACGTCGGTGCTGCCCCAAGCCTCATACGAATTCCGGCACGTCCGGTCGTCCCGTGAAAACCGGCCGCCCAAAAGAAAAAACCCCGCCAACGCGGGGTTTGTGACGTCCTGAGATTCTAATCGATTTCGAATCAGGCGTAGCGACGCAGGCGTGTCGCGAATTCCTGCAGCGACTTGATGCCGCTTTGTTCCGCGCGATGGCACCAATCCTGCAATTGCGCGAGCAGCTGTTCGCGCGACGCGGTCGAGCGATCCCAGATCGCGGCCAGATCCTGGCGCAGCTGGAAATACGTATGCAGCTTCTGGCTGTTCGCGAAAATCTCCGGCAGCAGCTTCTTCTGCGGCTCGTCGAGGCCGTCGGCATCCTTGTGGAACCACTTGCGCGCGCCGCGCATCAACTGGTACTTCTCGCCGCCGATTTCCTTCAGGTGCGCGAGCTCCTGGCGGTAGGCACGCTTCACGGCCTTGCCGTAGCGCGCCATCACTTCGTAGCGGTTCGACAGCACGGCCTGCAGCGTTTCCTGGTCGAGCACCGTCTTCGGCTTGTTCAGGCGCGGCGTCGGCGCGACCTTCTTCACCTTCGCGAGACCGAAAGCCGACATGATGCGGATGTACATCCAGCCGATGTCGAACTCGTACCACTTGTTCGACAGCTTCGCCGACGTCGCGAACGTGTGGTGGTTGTTGTGCAGCTCTTCGCCGCCGATCACGATGCCCCACGGGAACAGGTTCGTGCTCGCATCGGCCGAGTTGAAGTTGCGGTAGCCCCAGAAGTGACCGAAGCCGTTGACAACGCCAGCCGCCCAGAACGGAATCCAGACCATCTGCACGGCCCACACGGTGAGGCCGATCACGCCGAACAGCGCGACGTCGATCACCATCATCATGCTGATGCCGAGAATCGGATACTTCGAGTAGAGATTGCGTTCGAGCCAGTCGTTCGGCGTGCCGTGACCAAACTTGCGCATCGTCTCTTCGTTCTTCGCTTCCGCGCGATACAGCTCCGCGCCTTCGAGGAACACCTTCCAGATGCCGCGCGTCTGCGGGCTGTGCGGATCTTCCTCGGTCTCGCACTTCGCATGGTGCTTGCGGTGAATCGCGGCCCACTGACCCGTCAGCATGCCGGTCGTCATCCACAGCCACAGGCGGAAGAAGTGGCTCGCGATCGGATGCAGTTCCAGCGCGCGGTGCGCCTGGCAGCGGTGCAGATAGACCGTCACGCCGATAATCGTCACGTGCGTGACGGCCAGCGCGAACAGCGCGACCTGCCACCACGAAAAACGCAGGAGCCCGTGGGAAAGAAAATCGAGCAGGGAATTCAACAAGGCAGTTACCTGTGATGAGAGCGACGCCGGCTCGCGCAAGCGTCAGAAAAATGAAAGCATACCGCGTGTAGACCGGAATTTTACTTCAACCGTTCCAAGTCTTTGTAAAAAATGAATATTTTCTTGTCATGAAGCAACGCGAGCAGTCCATCGACGGACCCGGAAAGCCCCGCGATCCGGTTCTGGCCGCCCGACGGCGCCGATTCGGCCCGTTCGCGCCGGCACGACGCGCCTAAGCGGTCGACGCCTGCCCGTCGGCCAGGCCGCTGCCGGCCACGGGTACGCCGTCGGCCACCGCGCCGGTCGCGGCAAACTCCCCCGGCAGGCCGACCACGCGCACTTCGCGCTGCGGGAACGGAATCGAGATCCCGTGCTCGCCGAAGAGCCGCCAGATGTTGCGGTTCACCGCCGAGCGCACGCCCGACGTGCCCTTCGCCGCATCCTCGATCCAGAAGCCGAGCTCCAGGTCGATCCCGTCCGCGCCGAAGCTGACCAGGTATGGCGCCGGCGCCGGCTCGGCGAGCACGCGCGGCACGCCCTTCGCGGCCTCGGCGAGCACCGTGAGCGCGTGCTCGACGTCGCTCGTATAGGCGACCTGCACGGCGACCTTCGCGTAACCGCGCGTCAGGTACGACGACTGGTTCTGCACGACGTCGGTGATCAGCTTCTCGTTCGGGATCAGCGTCTCGTTGCCGTCGAGGCCGCGCACGACCGTGTAGCGCGTGCGGATCTGCGTGACGATGCCCTGCAGCCCGCCGACGCTGATCGCGTCGCCGAGCCGCAGCGAGCGGTCGAGCAGGATGATGAAGCCCGATACGTAGTTGCTCGCGATCTTCTGCAGCCCGAAGCCGAGACCGACGCCGAGCGCACCGCCGAACACGCCGAGCACCGTCACGTCGATGCCGACGAGCGACAGCCCGATCAGGATCGCCGCGAACACCAGCAGCGCGCGGCCGACCCGCGACAGCACGACCTTCAGGTTCGCATCCAGCGTGCTCGAGCGCGCGAGGCGTTCCTCGAGCACCGAGCCGAGCCACATGGCGACCATCAGCGTCACGCACACCCACAGCGCGCCGGAAATCACCGACAGCAGCGTGAGGTGCGCATTCGCGACGCGAAACTGCACGCTGTCGAGCCACGCGATCACGTCGGACTGGATCCCGAGCACGGTAAACACCATCGCCGCCCACACGATCACCGACACGATCTTCTCGACGACCGACAACCACGCATGCGTGTGGCCGTCGCGCGCGAACACGCGCCGCGCGAAGAAGAACAGCACGTAGATGAGCCCGATGCCGAACAGCGGCACGAGCGCGAGCGACAGCAGCGACGTCGACATGAACGGGTCGAACGCGAGCTGGGCCGCCAGCACGAACAGCCCGCCGAACAACGGGAACAGCGCGCGCTTCAGGCTCTGCGCGCCGGCGCCCGGCACGCGGCCGGCAGCCCGCCGGCGTGCGTCGATGCGGCCGTGCACGAAGCGCGCGGCCACCCACGCGAAACACAGCGCGCCGACCAGGATCGCCGCCTGCCAGATCATCACCGGCTGGTTGAAGTCGCGGATGACCGACGCGAGCCGGTGCGACAGCAGACGATTCTGCATCATCCGTGCGCGCTGCCGTTACTGCGGGCGCCGTTCCAGCACCGCGGCGAAGAAGCCGTCGGTGGCGTGGCGGTGCGGCCACAGCGACAGGTAGTCGCCGGTTTCGATTTCGATGCGCTGGTCGGCCAGCACCTTCTGCGCGGGGACCAGCACGAACTCCGGATGGTCGGCCAGGAACTGCTCGACGATGGCTTCGTTCTCCGCGTCGAGCACGCTGCAGGTCGCGTAGACGAGGCGGCCGCCCTTCTTCACGAGACGCGCCGCGCTCGCGAGGATCGACGCCTGCTTCGGCGCGAGCTCGTCGATCGACGTGCGCGTCTGGCGCCACTTGAGGTCGGGATTGCGGCGCAGCGTGCCGAGGCCGCTGCATGGCGCGTCGACCAGCACGCGGTCGATCTTGCCGGCGAGCCGCTTGATCTTCGCATCGTGCTCGCTGTCGATCAGCACCGGATTCACGTTCGACAGACCGCTGCGCGCAAGGCGCGGCTTCAGCTTCGTGAGACGCTTTTCCGATACGTCGAACGCGTACAGGCGCCCGGTCGAGCGCATCATCGCGCCGAGCGCGAGCGTCTTGCCGCCGGCGCCCGCGCAGAAATCGACGACCATCTCGCCGCGACGCGGCGCGACGAGCGAGCACAGCAGCTGGCTGCCTTCGTCCTGCACCTCGATCTGGCCTTCCTCGAACAGCTTCAGGCGCGTGAGCGCCGGCTTGCCGACGACCCGCACGCCGTACGGCGCGAACGGCGTCGCGCCCGCGTCGATGCCGTTCGCGCGCAGCGCGTCGATCACCTGGTCGCGCGTCGCTTTCTGCGCATTGGCGCGCAGGTCCAGCGGCGCCGGGTAGTTCAGCGCGGCGGCGAGCTGCCCAAGCTCGTCGGCGTCGAAACGGGCCGACAGCGCCTGGTAGATCCAGTCCGGCAGGTTCGTGCGCACGCGCACCGGCAGGCTCGCCGGATCGATCTTCGACACGTGCTCGAGCCACGCGGCCTCGGTGTCGGACACGAACGGCTTCAGCGCGTTGCGGCCGAGCGTCTGCATCAGGCCGAGCAGCGTGAGGCGCCGCGCGGGGCTGCCCGTGCCGCTCTCGGCGAGGTGCGAAAACTCCATCTTGCGGCGCAGTACCGCGAACACCGCCTCGGCGATCACGCCGCGCTCGGCGTGGCCGAGCTTCGGATGCGCGCGGAAAAACCGGCTCGTCGTCGCGTCGGCCGGGCCGGCGAATTTCAGCACCTCGGCCAGCAAGGTCTCGGTCTGGCCAATCAGGAATCCGTGCAGCTTCATACGCCCTCGCTCGTTTCGGTATGCGGTTGATCCGCGAAAATCCAGCGCGCCTCTTCCGGCGCCACCACTGCCCGCCCGTTCTCGAGGCGCAGGCGCCCCTCGACGAACCAGCGCACCGCACGCGGATACAGCACGTGCTCGACCGTCAGCACACGCCGCGCGAGCGCGGCCGCGTCGTCGCCCGCGCGCACGGGCACCGCGCCCTGCGCGACGATCGCGCCGCTGTCGAGTTCGGGAATGACGAAATGCACGCTGGCGCCGTGCAGCGCGACGCCGGCATCCAGCGCCTGCTGGTGCGTGTGGATGCCCTTGAAGCTCGGCAGCAGCGACGGATGGACGTTCAGCAGCCGGCCCTCGTATCGTCTGACGAAAGCGGGCGTCAGGATACGCATGAAGCCGGCGAGCACGACGAGATCGGGGGCGAAACGGTCGATTTCGGCGGCGAGCGCTGCATCGAAGCTGTCGCGGCCGTCGAACGACCGATGGTCGACCACCGCGGTCGCCACCCCGTGCGACGCGGCAAAAGCCAGGCCGGCCGCATCGGGCCGGTTGGCAATCACGGCGGCAATCTCGGCCGGCCAGCGTTCCTGCGCGCACGCGCGGACGATGGCCTCCATGTTGCTGCCGCGACCGGAAATCAGTATCACGAGTTTTTTCATCCGCGAATTTTACCATTCGCCCTCGCGTTTCCCCCCTTCTCGGCCGCCGGGCCGCCCGAACGTTTATAATCTTCTGCTTTGCGGCATCCCACCGCCCATTCCCCGACGCTGCATCCGCTATCGTGAAAGTCTTCCGCGGCCTGCCCAACGCCGAAAGCCGCGCGCCTTGCGCGCTGACGATCGGCAACTTCGACGGTGTCCATCGCGGCCACCAGGCCCTGCTCGCGCGCGTGCGCGCGGCAGCGGACGCGCGCGGCCTGCCCGTGTGCGTGATGACGTTCGAGCCGCACCCGCGCGAATTCTTCAATCCGGCCGGCGCGCCGCCGCGCATCGCGATGCTGCGCGACAAGCTCGAAGCGCTGCGCGATCACGGCGTCGACCGCGTCGTCGTCGAACACTTCAACCATACGTTCGCGAGCCAGTCGCCGCAGGCGTTCGTCGAACGCACGCTGGTCGGCGGGCTGCACACGCGCTGGATGATGGTCGGCGACGATTTCTGCTACGGCGCGAAGCGCGCGGGCACCTTCGACACGCTGAAGGCCGCCGGCGAACAGTACGGCTTCGAGGTCGAGCAGATGGGCACGGTCGCCGGCAGCGACGGCACGCGCATCTCCAGCTCGGGCGTGCGCGCCGCGCTCGGCGCGGGCGATCTCGATGCGGCCGCGCAGGCGCTCGGCCACGGCTACGCGATCAGCGGCCACGTCGCGCACGGGCTCAAGCTCGGCCGCGACCTCGGCTTCCCGACGCTGAACCTGCCGATCGCGCACAAGCGGCCGGCGCTCGCGGGCATCTTCGTCGTGCAGGTGCACGGCCTCGGCCCCGCGCCGCTGCCGGGCGTCGCGAGCCTCGGGCTGCGCCCGACCGTCGACGATTCGGGCCGCGTGCTGCTCGAGGTTCACCTGCTCGACTGGCACGGCGACGCGTACGGCAAGCTGATCCGCGTCGAATTCCTGAAGAAGCTGCGCGACGAGGCGAAGTTCGACGATCTCGAGGCGCTGTCGCGCGCGATCGCGCTGGACGTCGCCAATGCGCGCGCGTACTTCATCGAGCGCGACCGCGCGCCGGGCAGCCGTGCAACCGGCTTCTCGACGTCCGCGACCGACCGAATTAGCTGATCCGGCCGGCGGCGCCCCGCGCCGCCCTCCTCGCGCCGCCGACCGCGCGCATCCCCGATTCACGACGCACGAGCGTCCCCCGATTTGATAGCGATCCCATCATGAGCAACAAGAAAGCCGATTCGAAACCGCAGGCCAAGTATCCGGTCAACCTGCTCGACACGCCGTTCCCGATGCGCGGCGACCTGCCCAAGCGCGAGCCGCAGTGGGTCAAGGAGTGGGAAGAGCGCGGCATCTACGAGAAGATCCGCGCGGCGAGCAAGGGCCGGCCGAAGTTCATCCTGCACGACGGCCCTCCGTATGCGAACGGCGACATCCACCTCGGTCACGCGGTCAACAAGATCCTGAAGGACATCGTCGTCAAGTCGCGCAACATGGCCGGCTTCGACGCGCCTTACGTGCCGGGCTGGGATTGCCACGGGATGCCGATCGAGATCCAGATCGAGAAGCAGTTCGGCAAGTCGCTGCCGGCGGCCGAAGTGATGAGCAAGGCGCGCGCGTACGCGACCGAGCAGATCGAAAAGCAGAAGGTCGGCTTCAAGCGCCTCGGCGTGCTCGGCGACTGGGCGAACCCGTACAAGACGATGAACTTCGTCAACGAGGCGGAAGAAATCCGCGCGCTCGGCAAGATCATCGAGAAGGGCTACGTGTATCGCGGGCTAAAGCCGGTGAACTGGTGCTTCGACTGCGGCTCGGCGCTCGCCGAGGCGGAAGTCGAATACAAGGACCGCACCGACCCGACGATCGACGTGATGTTCGCGTTCGCGGAACCGGAAAAGACCGCGCACGCATTCGGCCTGCCGGCGCTGCCGCGCGCCGAGGGCGGCATCGTGATCTGGACCACCACGCCGTGGACGATTCCCGCCAACCAGGCGCTGAACCTCCATCCGGAAATCGTCTATGCGCTGGTCGACACCGAGCGCGGGCTGCTGATCATCGCGGAAGAACGCGTCGAAGCCTGCATGACCGACTTCAAGCTGACCGGCCGCGTCGTCGCGACCGCGCCGGGCGTGAAGCTCGCGAACCTGCGCTTCCACCACCCGCTCGCGTCGGCCCACCCCGGCTACAAGCGCACCGCGCCCGTCTACCTCGGCGACTACGTGACGACCGACACCGGCACCGGCGTCGTGCACTCGTCGCCCGCCTACGGCATCGAAGACTTCATGTCGTGCAAGGCGCACGGAATGACCGATTCGGACTTCATCAACCCGGTGATGGGCGACGGCCGCTACATCGAATCGCTGCCGCTGTTCGGCGGCCTGTCGATCTGGGACGCGAACCCGAAGATCGTCGAGGCGCTGAACGCGGCCGGCTCGCTGCTGCGCAGCGAGAAGTACACGCACAGCTACATGCACTGCTGGCGCCACAAGACGCCGATCATCTACCGCGCGACGTCGCAGTGGTTCGCCGGCATGGACGTGACGCCGCGCGACGGCGGCAAGACGCTGCGCGAAACGGCGCTCGAAGGTGTCGATGCGACCGCGTTCTACCCGTCGTGGGGCAAGCAGCGCCTGTTCAGCATGATCGCGAACCGTCCCGACTGGACGCTGTCGCGCCAGCGCCAGTGGGGCGTGCCGATGGCGTTCTTCGTGCACAAGGAAACCGGCGAGCTGCATCCGCGCACGCTGGAGTTGCTCGAGGAAATCGCGAAGCGCGTCGAGCAGTCGGGCATCGAGGCGTGGCAGTCGCTGGACCCGCGCGAGCTGATCGGCGACGACGCGAACCTGTACGAGAAGAACCGCGACACGCTCGACGTATGGTTCGACTCGGGTACGACGCACTGGCACGTGCTGCGCGGCTCGCACAAGGATCAACTCCAGTTCCCGGCCGATCTGTACCTCGAAGGCTCGGACCAGCACCGCGGCTGGTTCCACTCGTCGCTCCTGACCGCATCGATGATCGACGGCCGCGCGCCGTACAAGGGCCTGCTCACGCACGGCTTCACCGTCGACGGCGAAGGCCGCAAGATGAGCAAGTCGCTCGGCAACGGCGTCGACCCGCATGAAGTCGCGAACCGTCTCGGCGCGGAAATCATCCGCCTGTGGATCGCATCGACCGACTACTCGGGCGAGCTCGCGATCTCCGAGGAAATCCTGAAGCGCGTGACGGAAGGCTATCGCCGCATCCGCAACACGCTGCGCTTCCTGCTCGCGAACCTGTCGGATTTCGACTTCGCGCAGCACGCGGTGCCGGTGGAAGAATGGCTCGAGATCGACCGTTACGCGGTCGCCTTCTCCGCGCAACTCCAGACGGAACTGCTCGGCCACTACGAGAAGTACGAATTCCACCCGGTCGTCGCGAAGCTGCAGACGTACTGCTCGGAGGATCTCGGCGGCTTCTATCTCGACGTGCTGAAGGATCGCCTGTACACGAGCGCGCCCGATTCGCGTGCGCGCCGCTCCGCGCAGACCGCGCTGTACCACCTGGCGCATGGCCTGCTGCGCGTGCTCGCGCCGTTCCTGTCGTTCACGGCGGAAGAAGCGTGGAAGGTGTTCCAGCAGGCGAGCGACACCGTGTTCACGGAAACGTACTACGCGTATCCGGAAGTCGCCGGCTCGGCCGCGCTGATCGAGAAGTGGGCGCTGCTGCGCGACGTGCGCGGCAACGTGACGAAGGCGCTCGAGGAAGCCCGCACCGCGAACCGCATCGGTTCGTCGCTGCAGGCCGAAGTGGCCGTGCATGCGAGCGGCGCGCGCTACGACGCGCTCACGAGCCTCGGCGACGACCTGAAGTTCGTGCTGATCACGTCGGCGGCGACGGTCGTGAAGGTCGACGACGACGCGCAGGAAAGCATCGACGTGGCGGCTTCGAAGTACCAGAAATGCGAACGCTGCTGGCATTACCGCGAAGACGTCGGCGCGCACGCCGACCATCCGACGCTGTGCGGCCGCTGCTTCTCGAACCTGTTTGAAAACGGCGAAATCCGGAGCGCTGCTTAAACCATGGCAAAAACCGTGTCGAAACCGGCCAGCGGCGCGCTCGCGCCCTGGCTCGGCATTTCGCTGATCGTGATCCTGTTCGACCAGCTGTCGAAGATCGCGATCCTGAAAACGTTCGCGTACGGCGCGCAGCACGCGCTGACGTCGTTCTTCAACCTCGTGCTGGTGTACAACCGCGGCGCCGCGTTCGGCTTCCTGTCGACCGCGAGCGGCTGGCAGCGCTGGGCGTTCACCGCGCTCGGCATCGGCGCGACGCTCGTGATCTGCTTCCTGCTGCGCCGCCACGGCCAGCAGCGACTGTTCAGCCTGTCGCTCGCGATGATCCTCGGCGGCGCGCTCGGCAACGTGATCGACCGGCTCATCTACGGTCACGTGATCGACTTTCTCGACTTCCACCTCGGTGCGTGGCACTTCCCGGCGTTCAATCTCGCCGACTCCGCGATCACGGTCGGCGCAGTGCTGCTGATCTACGACGAGTTGCGTCGCGTGCGCGGCACGCGCTGAGCGCGCATACTCCGTGTCGACGGCCGGCTTCGCGCCGGCCGTTCCGTTTGATCCTTGGAGGCCTGAGTTGGCACACGCAGAACTCGCAGGAAAGCACCTCGTTCTCGGCCTGACGGGCGGCATCGCCTGCTACAAGATCGCCGAGCTCACCCGGCTGCTCGTGAAGGCAGGCGCGACCGTGCAGGTCGCGATGACGGAAGCCGCGACCCAGTTCATCACGCCCGTCACGATGCAGGCGCTGTCCGGCCGGCCCGTGTACACGAGCCAGTGGGACGCGCGCATCGACAACAACATGGCGCACATCGACCTGTCGCGCGAAGCCGACGCGATCGTGATCGCGCCCGCGTCGACCGACTTCCTCGCGAAGCTCGCGCACGGGTTCGCGGACGATCTGCTGTCGACGCTGTGCGTCGCGCGCGACTGTCCGCTGCTCGTCGTGCCCGCGATGAACCGCCAGATGTGGCAGAACCCGGCCACGCAACGCAATGCCGCACAGTTGCGTGCCGACGGCGTGTCGGTGCTCGGCCCCGATTCCGGCGCGCAGGCATGCGGCGAAGTCGGCGACGGCCGCATGCTCGAGCCCGAAGCGATCTATGAAGCGATCGTCGCGCACTTCGCGCCGAAGGTGCTCGCGCACCGCCGCGTGCTGATCACGGCCGGCCCGACGTTCGAGCCGCTCGATCCGGTGCGCGGCCTGACCAACCGCTCGAGCGGCAAGATGGGCTTCGCGCTCGCGCGTGCCGCGCAGCAGGCCGGTGCCGACGTACACCTCGTCGCGGGGCCGGTCGCGCTCGACACGCCGTGGGGCGTCTATCGCCAGGACGTGCAGACCGCCCAGCAGATGTACGACGCCGTCATGCATGCCGTGAACGACGCCGACATCTTCATCGCGGTGGCCGCGGTCGCCGACTGGCGCGTCGCCCAGCCCGCCGAGCACAAGATGAAGAAGACGGCCGACCGCAAGATGCCCGAGCTCGCGTTCGTCGAGAACCCCGACATCCTCGCGTCGGTCGCGGCACTGCCCGCTCCGCCGTTCTGCGTCGGCTTCGCGGCCGAAAGCGGCGACCTCGACGTGCACGGCGACGAGAAACGCAAGCGCAAGAACGTGCCGCTGCTGGTCGGCAACCTCGGCCCGCTGACGTTCGGTCGCGACGACAACGAAGTCGTGCTGTTCGAAGCGGGCGGCCTCACGCGCCTGCCGCGCGCGCCGAAAGACGAGCTCGCGCACACGCTCGTGGCCGAAATCGCGAAGCGCCTGCCCGACAACCGCCTGATCTGATCTCCCGCGCGGCGGCCGTCGCTGCCGCGCCCTTCCCGACCCATCCGACGACCGCATGAAACTCGACCTGAAGATTCTCGACGCGCGCATGCGCGACTACCTGCCTGCCTACGCGACCACCGGCAGCGCGGGCCTCGACCTGCGTGCGTGCCTCGACGCGCCGCTGACGCTGAAGCCGGGCGAAACGGCGCTCGTGCCGACCGGCCTCGCGATCCATCTCGCGGATCCCGGCTATGCGGCGCTGATCCTGCCGCGCTCGGGGCTGGGCCACAAGCACGGCATCGTGCTCGGCAACCTCGTCGGCCTGATCGATTCCGACTACCAGGGCCAGTTGATGATCTCGACGTGGAACCGCGGCCAGACCGAGTTCGTGCTGAACCCGTTCGAGCGCCTCGCGCAGCTCGTGATCGTGCCGGTCGTGCAGGCGCAGTTCAACATCGTCGACGACTTCGCCGAAAGCGATCGTGGCGAGGGCGGCTTCGGCAGCACCGGCCGTCACTGAACGCACGGCGCAATAAACAAAGGGGCCGCGCGGCCCCTTTGTTCGTTTCCGCTCAACGGTCTGCCGTCTGCGCGATCCGTATGGGCATCCGTTCGCGTCGCCGCGCCTGCGCGATGCTCGCATAACTCACCATCGCAACCAGCACGCCGAGCAGCACCGCCGACGAACCGACCGTGCCGAGCGCGAGACCGCCCTTCGCCACCGGCTTCGTCAGCAGGTCGCCGACCGTCGCGCCGAACGGACGCGTGAGCACGAACGCGGCCCAGAACAGCAGCACACCCGAGATCCGCGTGAAATAGTGCGCGAGCACGATCAGCACGAGCAGCCCGCCGATCAGCAGCGCGCCGCCGCCAAAGCCGAGGCCCGAGCTGTCCGCGAGGAAATCGCCGAGCGCGGTGCCGAGCGTGTTCGAGAACAGGATCGCGATCCAGTACAGCAGTTCGACCTTGCGCGTGCGGATCAGGTCGACCGACAGCGATTCGCCGCTCAGGCGCCACACCGCGAAGATCGCCAGCAGGATCGCGACGAGGATCGACGAGCCGGCCGCGTAACCGAGGCCGAGCGTGCGGTCCATGAAATCGGACATCGTCGTGCCGGCCGTGCTGGTCGCGACGATCACGGCCCAGTAGATCGCCGGGCGATAGCCGGTCGCCCTGAGCTGCGCGCCGAGCGTGACGAGAAAGAAACCGAACAGCAGGATCGAGCTCACCGCGTAGCCGACGTTCAGCGTCATCGACAGCAGGTCGCCACCGGTTTCGCCGAGCGTCGTCGCGCAGATCTTCATGATCCAGAACGCGAGCGTGATTTCGGGAAGTTTGTTCATTCGAACCCCTTGGCAGGAAAGCGGCGCGCCGGCACGGGCCGGCGCGCATCGCGGACAGGTTCGAATGTAGCGGCTGCCGGCTTAACGGAACCTTAGCAACCTCGCTGTGCAACCTGCAGCGCCGAAGGCACGCGTCAGCGCGCGTGGCGGTGCCGGTAGTGCAGCGCGTATGCAAGCGTCAGCAGCACGACGAACACGACGCCGACCATCATCGTCATCCGGAATTCACGCGTGAACGCGGTCGTGAACAGGATCGCCGCGACGAGGCCCGCGCCGAGCAGGCTGCCGAACGGGTGCCCCCACATCCGGAACGCGAGCGCCGGGCCGCGATACTGCGCGCGAAAGCGCAGATGCGTGACGAAGATCATCAGCCACGTGAACAGCGCGCCGAACATCGCGATCGCCATCATCACGGTAAACGCGGTGTCGGGGGACAGCGCGACGAGCACCGCCGCGACCGCGACGCCGCTCGTCGAGATCCACAGCGCCGCACGCGGCACGCCGTTCGCGCCGAGCCGGCCGAACACCGCCGGCGCGAGCCGCGCGCGCGACAGGCTGAACATCATGCGCGTCGTCACGTAGAGCTGGCTGTTCATCGCCGACAGCGCCGCGATCAGCAGCACGAAGTTGATCACGCCTGCGGCATACGGCACGTGCGTCGCGGCCATCACCTTCACGAACGGGCTTTCGTCGGTGCCGGCCTGCGTCCACGGCACGATCGCGAGCATCAGCGACAGCGTCAGCAGATAGAACAGCACGAGCCGGAACACCGTCGAGCGGAACGCGCGCGTGACCGCGTGCTGCGGATCGCGCGCCTCGCCGGCCGCGATCGCGACCGCCTCGATGCTCATGTAGCTGAAGATCGCGACGATCACCGCGACCCACGTTCCCCACGGCCCTTTCGGCATGAAGCCGCCGTGCGCGGTGTAGTTCGCGAAACCGATGCCCGACGCCGCCGGCGCCGACCACACGAGATATGCGCCGAGCACGATGAACACGATGATCGCCGCGATCTTCAGCAGCGAGAATGCATATTCGACGGAACCGTACAGCGTGACGCTCGCGAGGTTCACCGCGATCAGCAGCGCGGAGAAGCCGATCACCCAATACCAGCCGGGCACGGCTGGAAACCAGTACTTCATGAACACGGTGATCGCGCTGATTTCGGTGCCGATCGCGAACACGACCGCGAACCAGTACGCGTAGCGCACGAGAAAGCCCGCGAGCGGGCCGACGTAGTGCTCGGCATACGCGCCGAACGAGCCGGCCGTCGGATGCGCGACCGTCATTTCCGCGAGCGCGCCCATCAGCAGCAGCGCGATCAGCGCGCCGATCGCATACGAAACGAGCACGCTCGGGCCGGCGAGCCCGATCGCGAAGCCGCTGCCGAGGAACAGGCCCGTGCCGATCGCTCCGCCGATCGCGATCATCGCCATCTGCCCGGACGTCAGCGCATGGCGCAACCCTTGTTCGCGCGCGACGATGTTGTCGAACGACCGTTGTTGTTGTGTCACTGCGTTACCACTCCCCTGCACCACCACGGCGCCACTGGCGCCAGATAAAACGAAACGGCGCGGAGAACTTCCCGCGCCGTTCGCATGAACAACGAATTATCGCTTACTCGACCTCGACCGTCTCTTCGTTCGGCTTGTGCGGCGGATTCGCCAGCTTGTCGAACGACAACTGCACCTTGTCGCTTTCGTCGACGTCGACCGTCACGTGGCCGCCGTTGACGAGCTTGCCGAACAGCAGCTCGTCGGCCAGCGCGCGACGGATCGTGTCCTGGATCAGCCGCTGCATCGGCCGCGCGCCCATCAGCGGGTCGAAGCCGTGCTTCGCGAGATGCTTGCGCAACGCGTCGGTAAAGAGCGCGTCGACCTTCTTCTCGTGCAGTTGTTCCTCCAGCTGGATCAGGAACTTGTCGACCACGCGCATGATGATTTCCTCATCGAGCGAGCGGAAGCTGATGATCGAGTCCAGCCGGTTGCGGAACTCCGGCGTGAACAGGCGCTTGATGTCGGTCATCTCGTCGCCCGTTTCGCGGCGCGTCGTGAAGCCGATCGTCGCCTTCTGCATCGACTCGGCGCCCGCGTTCGTCGTCATGATGATGATGACGTTGCGGAAATCCGCCTTGCGGCCGTTGTTGTCCGTCAGCGTGCCGTGATCCATCACCTGCAGCAGCACGTTGAAGATGTCCGGATGCGCCTTCTCGATTTCGTCGAGCAGCAGCACGCAATGCGGCTTCTTCGTGACGGCTTCCGTCAGCAGGCCGCCCTGGTCGAACCCGACGTAGCCCGGCGGCGCGCCGATCAGCCGGCTCACCGCGTGACGCTCCATGTATTCCGACATGTCGAAGCGGATCAGCTCGATGCCGAGCGTGAACGCGAGCTGGCGTGCCACTTCGGTCTTGCCGACGCCCGTCGGGCCGGAGAACAGGAATGCGCCGATCGGCTTGTCCATCTTGCCCAGGCCCGCGCGCGCCATCTTGATCGATGCGGCAAGCGCGTCGATCGCCGGATCCTGGCCGAACACGACGCTCTTCAGGTCGCGATCGAGCGTCTGCAGCTTGCTGCGATCGTCCTGCGACACGCTCTGCGCCGGCACGCGCGCGATCTTCGAGATGATTTCCTCGATCTCGCTCTTGCCGATCGTCTTCTTCTGCTTCGACTTCGGCAGGATGCGCTGCGCGGCGCCCGCTTCGTCGATCACGTCGATCGCCTTGTCCGGCAGGTGACGGTCGGTGATGAAGCGTGCCGACAGCTCGGCCGCGGCCGACAGTGCGCCCGACGAATACTTGACGCCGTGGTGCTCCTCGAAGCGCGACTTCAGGCCGCGCAGGATCGCGACCGTCTGCTCGACGGTCGGCTCCGTCACGTCGACCTTCTGGAAGCGCCGCGACAATGCCGCGTCCTTCTCGAAGATGCCGCGATATTCGGTGAAGGTGGTCGCGCCGATGCACTTGAGCGTGCCCGACGACAGCGCCGGCTTCAGCAGGTTCGACGCGTCGAGCGTGCCGCCCGATGCGGCGCCCGCGCCGATCAGCGTATGGATCTCGTCGATGAACAGGATCGCGTGCGGACGCTCCTTCAACTCCTTCAGCACCGTCTTCAGACGCTGCTCGAAGTCGCCGCGGTACTTGGTGCCCGCGAGCAGCGCGCCCATGTCGAGCGAGTAGACCTGCGCGTTCGCGAGGATGTCCGGCACTTCGCCGCGCGTGATGCGATAGGCGAGCCCTTCCGCGATCGCGGTCTTGCCGACGCCGGCTTCGCCGACGAGCAGCGGATTGTTCTTGCGGCGACGGCACAGCACCTGCACGACGCGCTCGACCTCGGGCTCGCGCCCGATCAGCGGATCGATGCGGCCGTCCTTCGCCATCTGGTTCAGGTTCTGCGTGAACTGCGCGAGCGGCGTTTCCTTCTGCGCATTCGCGTCGTCGCTTTCCGCGCTCGCGTCGGTCGACTTCGCGGCTTCGCCGCCGTTCGTCTTCGCGATGCCGTGCGAAATGAAGTTCACGACGTCCAGGCGCGTCACGCCCTGCTGCTGCAGATAGTAGACCGCGTGCGAATCCTTCTCGCCGAAGATCGCCACCAGCACGTTCGCGCCGGTGACTTCCTTCTTGCCGTTCGACGTCGACTGGACGTGCATGATCGCGCGCTGGATCACGCGCTGGAATCCGAGCGTCGGCTGGGTATCGACATCGTCGGTGCCCGGGACGGTCGGCGTGTTGTCGTGGATGAAATTGCGCAGGTTCTGACGCAAGTCCTCGATGTTTGCCGCGCACGCGCGCAACACCTCGGCTGCCGTCGGATTATCCAGCAGGGCCAGCAGCAGATGCTCGACCGTAATGAACTCATGGCGCGCCTGGCGTGCTTCCATGAACGCCATGTGCAGGCTGACTTCCAATTCCTGGGCAATCATGCTTCCTCCATCACGCACTGCAGCGGATGCCCGGCCTGCCGCGCATGGGTAACGACTTGCTCAACCTTGGTCGACGCGATGTCCCGCGTATAGACCCCACAAACCCCTCGCCCTTCGCGATGAACCTTCAGCATGATCTGCGTGGCCGTCTCGCGATCCTTCTTGAAATACTCCTGTACGACCATCACGACGAACTCCATCGGCGTGAAGTCGTCGTTCAGCAGCACCACCTTGTACATCGAAGGCGGCTTGAGCTTCTGCTGCTTGCGTTCCAGGACGGTGCTGTCCTGCTTGTCCGGGATAATCGCCATACACCCATTCTAAACAACTCGGACAGGCCCGCAATCCTGCCATTACCCGACCGACCGGCCGGCGCCCTCCCTGGTTCCCGACGACACGCAATCGTCTTCGTGCCATACGAAAGCCGGCTGCGGTGCCGGCTTTCACGCATGGCGCGGAACACGAACCGTCAGGGGGGAAACCGCACCGGACCATTGCATCCGTGTCCAGTATCCCACAAGCCGGGACGACTCGATCGCGTGTCACTCGAGCCTGGTATATGAGCCGATTATGCGACTTTTCAAGTCCGCGCGCTTGGCGGCATGCTGCAAAGCAAAGCCGGAAAAACCCTGAAAATGGGTTCTTTACAACGTCCCTCCAACCGTCTAAAAATTCCTCTTGACACTTAAATAAAGAGCGCCAACAATCAAGCTGGCACTTTTTTCAATTCGCCAGCCGGTGAAATGAAAGAGGCCGAAGGTGAGCTTGTGAGGGGGGAACGGCTGCATTTTCCGGTCGTTTAGCTTTTCGAGCGTGCTCGTGGTAAGTAGCAGCGACTGTGTGACAGGGGAAGTAGGAAATGGCAACTGGTATCGTTAAATGGTTCAACGACGCGAAGGGCTTCGGTTTCATCACTCCCGACGAGGGCGGTGAGGATCTGTTTGCGCACTTCTCGGCCATCAACATGCAGGGCTTCAAGACCCTGAAGGAAGGCCAGAAGGTGAGCTTCGAGGTCGTTCAAGGCCCGAAGGGCAAGCAAGCGTCGAACATCCAGGCCGCATAAAGGCACCGGATATCGGACGAAGAAACCCGGCATTGCGCCGGGTTTCTTTTTTTTCAGGCCGGCCATTCGTTAATTCGATTGGCCGGCCTTTTCGTTCAATCCCGATAATTGAACACATATTGTCTTGTTGCACGCCCGGATCGAATGCCTGTCATTCGCGTGAAACATATTCGACGTCTCGTTACACGACCTTCAGCGTGCCCATCATGCCGAGATCCTCGTGTTCGAGAATGTGGCAGTGAAACATGCGCTCGCCGGACATGTCCTGCGACACGCGTATCGTCACGGTTTCGCCGCTGCGCACGTTCACGGTATCGCGCCACGCGCGGAACGGTTCGCTCGTGCGCACCCCATCCGATGCACGCTCGATCACCTGGAATTGCGTGCCATGCAAATGGAACGGGTGATCCATGTCGGTCGCGTTGCGGATGTCCCAGCGCTCGATGTCGCCGCGGCGGCTCGTCAACGTCGCGCGGTGCGGCGCGTAAGTCGCACCGTTGATCGTGAAGCGCATGCCTGCCGGGCGGCCGTGCGCCGGGCCGCTCATCATCGCG
This sequence comes from Burkholderia anthina, assembly GCF_902498995.1. Classification (GTDB taxonomy): domain Bacteria; phylum Pseudomonadota; class Gammaproteobacteria; order Burkholderiales; family Burkholderiaceae; genus Burkholderia; species Burkholderia anthina. The sequence continues at coordinate 272,259 of NZ_CABVLY010000001.1, read as the reverse complement.
TCCATGTCCATCTCTTCGCCGAACTCGACCGTCTTGCGCGCAACCGGCTCGCCTAGGGCCGGCACCGCGCGCAGCGTCGCGGGCAGCGCGCGGGCGGCCGCCGGCGCGAAGGTGACGTCGGCAAGTGCCAGCGCCGGGTCGGGCGGCAGGCTGCCGTGGCCGTCGTCGTGCGACATCGCCATCTTGCGGCGGTCGTATTCGGCCGCCTGCAGCACCGCGCGCGACGCACGGTCGCCGGCACGCACCAGCAGCTCCGCGCGCTCGCCGGGCGCAAGCAACAGCGACGTGACGTGGCGCGGGGCATCGATCAGCCCGCCGTCGGTGCCCGCATGCTCGAACGTGCGGCCGTCGTCGAATGCGACGCGCAGATAGCGCGCGCTGCAGGCATTCCACACGCGCCAGCGCTCGTCGCCGGCCACGTCGATCCGCGGCCGGCGCGCGCCGTTCACCAGCACGAACTGGCCCTCGCGGCCGTTCATCCAGTCCATCATGTCGTTCGGCGGAATCGTGCCGTCACGGGCGAGCTTCAGATCGGACACGAACAGGTTGCGCTCGGGCCAGCCGGCGAGCGGGTCGTCGGCAGCGCGCACGACGAACGGGCCGGCCAGCCCGCGGAACACCTGCTCGGCCGTCATCATGTGCGGATGCGGGTGATACCAGTAAGTGCCGGCGCTGCCCTTCGGCAGCGTGAAGCGGTACACGCGCGATGCGCCCGGCGCCACGGGATCGGACGGATTGCCGTCCTGATCCGGCGGCACGGGCAGCCCGTGCCAGTGGATGGTCGACGGCTGCGGCAGCTTGTTCACGAAGCGGATTTCGACGGTGTCGCCCTCGCGCACGTCGATCAGCGGGCCGACGACCGGCCCCTGCGTGCCCGTGCCGAACTGCCAGAACGTCGTCGGCCGCGCGCCGTGCAGCATCGAACGCGCGACCGGCTGCGCGACCAGCGTGGCGCGGAACGTGCCGGCTTCGCGGCTTTCGTTCGCGAGCGTGCGCAGCGATGCGAGCGGCGCGCCGGCCGGCAGCGCGTCGGGGGCCGCGAGCGCGGCCGGCGCCGGCTTGCCGTGCTGCGCGTGGCCCGCCATGCCCGACATCCCGGGCATGTCGTCCATCTGATCCATGCCGGCCATGCCCGCGTGACCGGCATGCTGCGCCCACGCGGTGCGCGTGAACAGCGATGCGGCCGCGATGCCGATGGCGTGCGACAGGAAGGTTCTCCGTATCATCAATCGTTCCTCGTTGTTCATTATGGGTACTGCATCGCGCGGCCGCCGCGACGCGAAACCCGATGCCCGCGTCATCATAACCGCAGCCCCCGGGCGAAACGCCGCGACACCGGACGAGCGGCGATACGCCGCAGCACGCAGGCTCGTCGGACCAACCGGGTGCGGTCGCGCGACGCCGTCGAGCGCCTGCGCGCGCCGCTATTTGCATGCGCTGTATCGCCATGCGCCGAACCCGTCAGCCCACCGCCCCTGCCCGCCTTCCAACCCCTTGCCCGGGCCCGTCAGCCCCCATCGCTCGCCCCGCGATCCGCACGCCACATTCGGTCGATTCGCGAATCCGTCTATTTTTCACGATGTGGAACAAGTCTCTGCCTTATAAAAATTCGTGGTGCGAGGCACAAATTTGCCGTTTCGCGATGCCAAAAATCATTCCGCAATACAAAACGAATGAAATAACACACTGTTTTTAAATGGAAATTTTTGTTTCGAGAAAGCGTTCTACGCGCACCATCGGATACGGCCGCGGACGTAGACTTTGTTCCATGCACTGACGCTTCGCCACCCGGTTCGATACGGAACCGGCGCAAGCAGCCAGTCGGGCCATAGCCGGATGAGCCGGCGGGCGGCACAACAGAATCGCTTGTGATCAGAAAGGGAGAACGGAAATGAAGGGATTTCGCTTTGGTTCAGCGCTCGGGTCGTTCTACATCCTGCCGGGTAACGGCGGCTGGGAAGCGACGTTCGGCAACGCACTGCTCGGCGCGTTCTCGTGCCCGGAAGTGGCGGCCGACCACATCTCTCGCGGCGACTGCGAACAGCCGTCCGAACTGGACACGGCCACGCTGGAAGTGCCGCACGAAATCGCCGAATGGGAAATCGTTCACGTCTGAATGACGCGCCTGCAACGAAAAACGCCCCGGGCGACCGGGGCGTTTTCATGTTCGGCGGGACGGCGAGCCGCGAGGCCCGCCGTGTCGGCTGTCGCCGTTGCCGTGGCACGCGCGACTGCGCGGCCGGCGTCAGGCGACTGCGTCGACGATGCCGTTCAGCGTTGCGCTCGGGCGCATCGCCTGGCTCGTCAGCTCGACGTTCGGACGGTAGTAGCCGCCGATCGCCTGTGCCGTGCCCTGCGCGGCCGACAGTTCTTCCAGAATGCGCGCTTCGCTGTCGGACAGCGACTTGGCGACGCCTTCGAACTGCGCCTTCAGCGCCGCATCTTCGGTCTGCTCGGCCAGCGCCTGCGCCCAGTACAGGCACAGGTAGAAATGGCTGCCGCGGTTGTCGAGACCGCCGACCTTGCGTGCCGGCGACTTGTTCTCGTCCAGGAACTTGCCGGTCGCCTGGTCGAGCGTCTTCGCAAGCACGAGCGCCTTCGGGTTCTGGTAAGCGTGGCCAAGGTGTTCGAGCGACGCGGCGAGCGCGAGGAATTCGCCGAGCGAATCCCAGCGCAGGAAGCCTTCCTCGACGAACTGCTGCACGTGCTTCGGCGCCGAACCGCCCGCACCCGTTTCGAACATCCCGCCGCCTGCCATCAGCGGCACGATCGACAGCATCTTCGCGCTGGTGCCGAGTTCCATGATCGGGAACAGGTCGGTCAGGTAGTCGCGCAGCACGTTACCCGTGACCGAGATCGTGTCCTTGCCCGCGCGGATGCGCTCGAGCGAGAAACGCGTCGCGTCGACCGGCGTCATGATGCGGATGTCGAGGCCGTTCGTGTCGTGATCCTTCAGGTAGCGTTCGACCTTCGCGATGACCTGCGCGTCGTGCGCACGCACCGGATCGAGCCAGAACACGGCCGGCACGCCGGTCGCGCGTGCGCGGTTCACCGCGAGCTTGACCCAGTCCTGCACCGGTGCGTCCTTCGTCTGGCACATGCGCCAGATGTCGCCCGACTCGACCGCGTGCTCGAGCAGCACGTTGCCCGCTTCGTCGGTGACGCGCACGACGCCGTCGGCCGGGATCAGGAACGTCTTGTCGTGCGAACCGTATTCTTCAGCCGCCTGCGCCATCAGGCCGACGTTCGGCACGCTGCCCATCGTGACCGGGTCGAACGCGCCGTGCTGCTTGCAGTCTTCGATCACGGCCTGGTAGACGCCCGCGTAGCAACGGTCCGGGATCACGGCCTTCGCGTCGTACAGTTCGCCGTCCGGGCCCCACATGCAGCCCGACTCGCGGATCATCGCCGGCATCGATGCGTCGACGATCACGTCGCTCGGCACGTGCAGGTTGGTGATGCCCTTGTCCGAGTTGACCATCGCGAGGCTCGGGCGCAGCGCGTATTCGGCCTTGATGTCGGCTTCGATCGCTTCGCGCGTGTCGGCCGGCAGTTCCTTCAGGCGTGCGTACAGGTCGCCGATACCATTGTTCGGGTTGAAGCCGGCCTGCGCCAGCACGTCCGCGTGCTTCGCGAGCGCGTCGCGGTAGAACACCGACACGAAGTGACCGAACATGATCGGGTCGGAGACCTTCATCATGGTCGCCTTCAGGTGCACCGAGAACAGCACGTCCTGCGCCTTCGCGTCGGCGATCTGCGCTTCGATGAAGCTGCGCAGCGCCTTGCGGCTCATCACCGATGCGTCGATGAGTTCACCGGCCTTCACGGCCGTCTTTTCCTTCAGCACCTTCTTCACGCCGTCGGCGGTCGTGAGTTCGATCTTCACGCTGCCGGCATCGGCGATCAGCGCCGACTTTTCGCTGCCGTAGAAGTCGCCTTCGCTCATGTGCGAGACGTGCGCCTTCGACGTCGACTTCCATGCGCCCATCTTGTGCGGGTGCTTGCGTGCGTAGTTCTTGACCGACAGCGGCGCGCGGCGGTCGGAGTTGCCTTCGCGCAGCACCGGGTTCACCGCGCTGCCCTTGATCTTGTCGTAACGGGCCTTGACGGCCTTCTCTTCGTCGGTCGACGGATCTTCCGGATACGCCGGCAGCGAGTAGCCCTGCGCCTGCAGTTCGGCGATCGCGGCCTTGAGCTGCGGCACCGATGCGCTGATGTTCGGCAGCTTGACGATGTTCGCTTCAGGCTTCAGCGTGAGCTGGCCCAGTTCGGCCAGATCGTCGGAACCCTTCTGCTCCGGCGGCAGGACGTCGGCGAACGCCGCGATGATACGGCCGGCGAGCGAGATGTCACGCGTTTCGACGGCGACGCCGGACGAGCGCGTGAAGGCCTTGACGATCGGCAGCAGCGAATAGGTCGCGAGCGCGGGCGCTTCGTCGGTGAGGGTATAGATGATCTTGGGCGAAGTGGACATGGTCGATGCGTTGCTACGTGAAAATGGGGACTGGGGAGCGCCGGCGGTAACCGGCGGGGAGCGACCGGGTGGGTCGCGAAAGGAGCGCGCCGGCTCAACCGGGCGGTGATGTTGCGAGGGCCGTCATGTTCTACCTTGCAGGGCATCCGGGCCGCATCGCGGCGCCGCGGCCCGCATGCCGGACCGCCCTGCCAACAAACCTGCCATCCATGAAACGCTCCGGCGCCGGCAGTCAGCGCCGGGGCGGCCGGCCATCGGCCGGCCCACCCCGGAAGGGGTCTTACATGTTCTCGATCAGCACTTCGCCGAAGCCGGAGCACGACACCTGCGTCGCGCCTTCCATCAGGCGCGCGAAGTCGTACGTGACGCGCTTCTGCAGGATGGACTTCTCCATCGCGGCGATGATCGTGTCGGCTGCTTCCGTCCAGCCGAGGTGGCGCAGCATCATTTCCGCCGACAGGATTTCCGAACCGGGGTTCACGTAATCCTTGCCCGCGTACTTCGGCGCCGTGCCGTGGGTCGCCTCGAACATCGCGACCGAATCCGACAGGTTCGCGCCCGGCGCGATCCCGATGCCGCCGACCTGCGCGGCCAGTGCGTCGGAGATGTAGTCGCCGTTCAGGTTCAGCGTCGCGATCACGTCGTATTCGGCCGGGCGCAGCAGGATCTGCTGCAGGAACGCGTCGGCGATCGAATCCTTGATGACGATCTCGTTGCCCGTCTTCGGGTTCTTCACGCGCATCCACGGGCCGCCGTCGATCAGCTCGCCGCCGAACTCCTTCTGCGCGAGCGCGTAGCCGGCGTCACGGAACAGGCCTTCCGTGAACTTCATGATGTTGCCCTTGTGCACCAGCGTGACCGACTTGCGATCGTTGTCGATCGCGTACTGGATCGCCTTGCGCACGAGACGCTCGGTGCCTTCGGTCGACACGGGCTTCACGCCGATCCCCGAGGTTTCCGGGAAGCGGATCTTCTTCACGCCCATCTCGTCCTGCAGGAACTTGATGACCTTCTTCGCCTGCTCGGAACCCGCGGCCCATTCGATGCCCGCGTAGATGTCTTCCGAGTTCTCGCGGAAGATCACCATGTCGATCTTTTGCGGCTCGCGCACCGGCGACGGCACGCCCTTGAAATACTGGACCGGGCGCAGACACACGTACAGGTCGAGTTCCTGGCGCAGCGCGACGTTCAGCGAACGGATCCCGCCGCCGACCGGGGTCGTGAGCGGCCCCTTGATCGACACCACGTATTCCTTCAGCACCTGCAGCGTTTCGTCCGGCAGCCACACGTCCGGGCCGTACACCTTCGTCGCCTTCTCGCCCGCGAAGATCTCCATCCAGTGGATCTTGCGCTTGCCCTTGTACGCGTGCGCGACCGCCGCGTCGACGACCTTGATCATGACCGGCGTGATATCGAAGCCGGTGCCGTCGCCTTCGATATAGGGAATGATCGGCTGATCGGAAACGTTGAGCGTAAAGTCCTTGTTGACGGTGATCTTGTCACCGCCCTCCGGTACCTTGATGTGCTGATACGGCATGATCGACTCCAGTGACGTGGCTGAGCAGGTGATGCTGGTCGAAACTGCGCACGCGGCGAGGCGGCCTTGCCACCCCGCGACGGCGACAGCGAGCCGCTATTCTAGCGCCCCAACCGGGGCCGGCGGCACGAAGCGCGGCGCTGCGTATCAAGTTTCCCCCTTATGTCTTATATAAGACAGAGGACTTGCCGTTCCGTATTATGCATTAAGATTCCGCCATTTGCCATAGACCGCCCGCCCCGCTTCCCCTTGCGGCACGCCGGGCACGCCGCCTCGCCATGACCCTGATCGCCCTCAACAAGCCGTTCGGCACGATTTGCCAGTTTTCCGCGCACGAGACGCGGCCGTCGCTCGGCGACTGGGTAAAAACGCCCGGCGTCTACCCGGCCGGCCGGCTCGATGCGGACAGCGAGGGCCTGCTGCTGCTCACCGACGACGGCGCATTGCAGGCGCGCATCGCGGAACCGCGCCACAAGCTCGTCAAGCGCTACTGGGCGCAGGTGGACGGCGCGCCGGGCCCGGCCGACCTGAAGGCGCTCGCGCGCGGCGTCGATCTCGGCGACTATGTGACGCGCCCGTGCCGTGCCGAATTCATCGAGCCGCCCGGCGCGCTGTGGCCGCGCAATCCGCCGATCCGCTACCGCGCCGCGATCCCGACCACGTGGATCGAGCTCGCGATCACCGAAGGCAAGAACCGACAGGTGCGCCGGATGACGGCCGCGATCGGCTTCCCGACGTTGCGTCTCGTGCGCGTCGGCATCGGCGCGCTCGACATATTCGCGCTCGGCATTGCACCGGGCGAAACAATTGTGCTGCCGCCACGGGCGCCGTGGGACGGTTTCGCGCACGGTTCGTAACCGCGCCGGCAACTTTCGATTTTTTTCGTCATCTTTTTCGTCAACCGCCGGCGAAGATCGCGCGTTAAACCACGCAGATGCCACCCTTAGCTATCCGGCATTGGCAGCCGAACCGGTATTGGCGTGTTTGCGTCACGAAAGCGACGCTTTCTTCGAATACGATTCGGCGCCCGCAGCGCACAGAGAAATTTCTCGAAGCGTCTGTCAACCGAAAGGTGGATGGCACCGTTAGACGACATGACTCCTATTGCCGGGTCATTTGGTTAATTAACTAAAGCTGAGGAACACAACATGAACAAACTGATCGCCGCTCTGGTCGCTGGCCTCTTCGCAACGGCTGCTTTCGCACAAGCATCGGCTCCGGAAGCTGCTCCGGCTGCTGCTGAAGCTGCTTCGGCACCGGCAAAGCACGCTGCCAAGAAGCACGCTCACAAGAAGGCACACCACAAGGCAGCGAAGAAGGCTGCAGCAAGCGACGCAGCAGCTCCGGCAGCTGCTTCGAACTAAGCAAGCTTGCTGTAATAACGCAGTCAAGAACACGCAGTCTTGCCGTTCTTACGGCGTTGAAAGGCAGATCACCGCAAGGCGATCTGCCTTTTTCTTTTTGTGCCCGCCCGCGCGCTTCGCGTACCATGCGGGTCTCGTTTTCCCGATAGGAGCCCTGCTGTGCGATTCTCCCTGCGCTCGTCGCTCGGCCGCCTTGCGCGCGCCGCCGTGTTTCCCGCCGCGCTCGCCGTGCTCGCACTCGGCATGCAGGCCGCCAGCGCGCAAATGCCGCCCGGCGCCAAGCAGCCGAGCGAATTCCCGCGCGTGAAACTGCGCGCCGGCATGTACGTGATCGACGCGGCCGTCGCCGCGAACGACGCCGACCGCGAACAGGGGCTGATGTACCGGTCGCAGCTCGCGCCGAACGAAGGCATGCTGTTCGTGTTCAACGAAAACGCCGTGCACTGCTTCTGGATGAAGAACACGCTGATCCCGTTGTCGATCGCGTTCGTCCGCGCGGACGGCACGATCACCGACATCGACGAAATGCAGGCCGAAACGACCGACAACCACTGCCCGCGCAACAACGGCGTCTATGCGCTCGAAATGAGCAAGGGCTGGTTCGCGGCGAAAGGCATCAAGCCGGGCATGAAGCTCGACGGCCTGCCGAAGCCCCAGTAACGGCCTTCGCGGCGGCTCCGCCGCGCGTCGACCGAAGCCGGCCGCCCGTTGCGCGCCGGCTTTTTTTTCGCCTGCGGGCGGCCGCGCCCGCCTTGATTCGGCAAACGCTGCCCGCATCTGCAAAAGCCACGGACAAGCGCTATGCTTTAAATCTCGCTTGTTTCCAGTCCGGGCCGGCGCAGTCGACCCGCTTACGATCCGAACCACCAGGAGGTTCACGTGCCCCGCAAAACCCCCATCGAGCGCTATCGCAACATCGGGATCAGCGCTCACATCGATGCCGGCAAAACCACGACGACCGAGCGCATCCTGTTTTACACCGGTGTGAGCCACAAGATCGGTGAAGTGCACGACGGCGCGGCCACGATGGACTGGATGGAGCAGGAGCAGGAACGCGGCATCACGATCACGTCGGCCGCGACCACGGCCTTCTGGAAGGGCATGGCCGGCAACTATCCGGAACACCGCATCAACATCATCGACACCCCCGGGCACGTCGACTTCACGATCGAGGTCGAGCGCTCGATGCGCGTGCTCGACGGCGCGTGCATGGTCTACGACTCGGTCGGCGGCGTGCAGCCGCAGTCCGAAACCGTGTGGCGCCAGGCGAACAAGTACAAGGTGCCGCGCATCGCGTTCGTCAACAAGATGGACCGCATCGGCGCGGACTTCTTCCGCGTGCAGCGTCAGATCGGCGAGCGCCTGAAGGGCGTCGCGGTGCCGATCCAGATTCCGATCGGCGCGGAGGATCATTTCCAGGGCGTCGTCGATCTCGTGAAAATGAAGGCGATCGTCTGGGACGACGAAAGCCAGGGCGTGAAGTTCACGTACGAAGACATCCCGGCGAATCTCGTCGAGCTCGCGAACGAATGGCGCGAAAAGATGGTCGAGGCCGCGGCCGAAGCCAGCGAGGAGCTGCTCGAGAAGTATCTGCACGACCATGAATCGCTGACCGAGGACGAGATCAAGGCCGCGCTGCGCCAGCGCACGATCGCCAACGAGATCGTGCCGATGCTGTGCGGCAGCGCATTCAAGAACAAGGGCGTGCAGGCGATGCTCGACGCGGTGATCGACTATCTGCCGTCGCCGGTCGACGTGCCGGCGATTCTCGGCCACGACTTCGCGGATCCGGAAAAACCGGCGGAACGTCATCCGAGCGACGACGAGCCGTTCTCCGCGCTCGCGTTCAAGATCATGACCGACCCGTTCGTCGGCCAGCTGATCTTCTTCCGCGTGTATTCGGGCGTCGTCGAATCCGGCGACACGGTGCTGAACGCGACGAAGGACAAGAAGGAACGGCTCGGCCGGATCCTGCAGATGCACGCGAACGAGCGCAAGGAAATCAAGGAAGTGCGCGCGGGCGACATCGCGGCGGCGGTGGGTCTCAAGGAAGCGACGACGGGCGACACGCTGTGCGATCCGGCCAAGCCGATCATCCTCGAGAAGATGGAATTCCCGGAGCCGGTAATCTCGCAGGCCGTCGAGCCGAAGACGAAGGCCGACCAGGAAAAGATGGGCCTCGCGCTGAACCGCCTCGCACAGGAAGATCCGTCGTTCCGCGTGCAGACCGACGAGGAATCCGGCCAGACGATCATTTCGGGGATGGGCGAGCTGCACCTCGAAATCCTGGTCGACCGGATGAAGCGCGAGTTCGGCGTCGAGGCGACGGTCGGCAAGCCGCAGGTCGCGTATCGCGAAACGGTGCGCACGACGGCGTCCGACGTCGAAGGCAAGTTCGTCAAACAGTCGGGCGGGCGCGGCCAGTACGGGCATGCCGTGATCACGCTGGAGCCGAACCCCGGCAAGGGCTACGAGTTCCTCGACGAGATCAAGGGCGGCGTGATTCCGCGCGAATTCATCCCGGCCGTCGACAAGGGCATCACCGAAACGCTGAAGAGCGGCGTGCTCGCGGGCTATCCGGTCGTCGACGTGAAGGTGCACCTGACGTTCGGTTCGTACCACGACGTCGACTCGAACGAAAACGCGTTCCGGATGGCCGGCTCGATGGCGTTCAAGGAAGCGATGCGCCGCGCGAAACCGGTGCTGCTCGAACCGATGATGGCGGTCGAAGTCGAGACGCCCGAAGAGTTCATGGGCAACGTGATGGGCGACCTGTCGAGCCGGCGCGGCATCGTGCAGGGGATGGAGGACATTGCGGGCGGCGGCGGCAAGCTCGTGCGCGCCGAAGTGCCGCTCGCCGAAATGTTCGGCTATTCGACGTCGCTGCGCTCGGCGACGCAGGGTCGCGCGACGTACACGATGGAGTTCAAGCAGTATGCGGAAACGCCGGCGAACGTGTCGGAAGGCGTGATCAACGCAAAAGTGAAATAAGCGCGCCGCTGCCGCGGCACATCGAAGCCCGTCCGGTTCCGGACGGGCTTTTTTTCGTCTGCCGAACGAATCGACGCACGCTGCCGGCATCGCGCCCGATCGGCACGCCTGGCATTTTTTTCGCATGCCACAATACATCGCGATTCGTCCGATGGAACCGTCCCGATGCCCCCGACCCCTGCCCTGCGCCGCCTGCTGATGCTGTATGCCGGCCTGATCGCCGCGAACGTCGCCGTGTGGCTATGGGCGCTCGCGGTGCTGCACGACCATCCGCTGCTGCTCGGCACCGCGGCGATCGCATACGGCCTCGGGCTGCGCCACGCGGTGGACGCCGATCACATCGCGGCGATCGACGTCGCGACGCGCAAGCTGATGCAGGACGGCCAGCGTCCGGTGACCGTCGGGCTGTTCTTCTCGCTCGGCCATTCGACGATCGTGATCGCCGCCACGCTCGGCGTCGCGGCGACCGCGTTCGCGCTGCGCGACCGGTTCGATGCATTCCGCGACATCGGCGGCACGATCGGCACGGCGGTGTCGGCAACGTTCCTGCTGCTGCTCGCGTGCCTGAACCTGATGATCCTGCGCGACGTGTGGCGGCGCTATCGCGGCGCGCCGGAGCATGCGCACGATGCCGCGCACGCGCATCGCCCGGCCGGCCTCGTGTCGCGGCTGCTGCGGCCGCTGTTTCGCTTCGTGTCGAAGAGCTGGCACATGTATCCGGTCGGCGTGCTGTTCGGGCTCGGCTTCGATACCGCCACCGAAATCGGCCTGCTCGCGATCGCCGCCGCGCAGGCGAGCCAGGGGCTGCCGATCTACGCGGTCATGCTGTTTCCCGCGTTGTTTACGGCCGGCATGACGCTGATCGATTCGACCGACAACGTGCTGATGATTCATGCATATGGATGGGCGATGGACGACCCGCATCGCAAGCTGCTCTACAACGCGAGCATCACGCTGGTGTCGGCCATCGTCGCGCTGGCGATCGGCGGGATCGAGGCCGCCGGCCTGCTCGCCGACAAGCTGTCGCTGACCGGCCCCGTGCGCGATGCGCTCGACGCGCTCGGCGAGCGCTTCGGCACGATCGGCTACGGCATCGTCGCGCTGTTTCTCGTCTGCTGGATCGCGTCGATCCTGTTCCATCGCTGGCAGCGCGCGGCCGACGCGCCGGCGCGCTGACCGGCGCGCCGCATCGTTCAGAGCATTTCGAGCGCGCGCTTGCTGCGCGGCGGACGGAAATACGCGTCGAGCTGCGCGCGTTCGTCGCCGCTCAGCACGAGATCGAGCGCCGCGCGGTTGTCGCGCACGTGTTCGATCCGCGACGCCTTCGGGATCGCGAACACGCCCGGCTGCGCGAGCGCCCACGCAAGCGCGACGCGCATCACCGACACGCCGCGCTGCCGCGCGATCTCGTCGAGCGGCGAGTGCTTCGGCAGCCGCCCGTGATCGACCGGGCTGTAGGCCATCGCCGGCATCCGACGCTCGGCGAGCCACGGCAGCAAGTCGAATTCCGGGCCGCGCCGCGCGATGTTGTAGAGGATCTGGTTGGTCGCGCACGCGCCGCCGCCCGCCTCGTCGACGAGCTCGGCCATGTCGGACGTATCGAAGTTGCTCACGCCCCAGTGGCGGATCTTGCCCGCGCGCCGCAGCGCCTCGAAACCTTCGACCGTCTCCTCGAGCGGCACCGAGCCGCGCCAGTGCAGCAGGTACAAATCGAGGCGATCGGTACGCAGCCGCTTCAGGCTCGCGTCGCACGCGGCGGCGACACCGCGCCGGCCCGCGTGATGCGGGTACACCTTGCTGACGAGAAACACGTCGTCGCGCAGGCCGCTCAACGCTTCGCCGACGAGTTCCTCGGTCGCGCCTTCGCCGTACATCTCGGCGGTGTCGACCAGCGTCATCCCGAGATCGATACCTTCTCGCAATGCGGCGATCTCGTCCGCGCGGCGGCCCGGCCGCTCGCCCATTTCCCAGGTGCCCAGGCCAAGCTTCGGGATCGTCTCGCCGTCCGGCAAGACGACCGTGGCGGTCGTGTCTGTCATGCGCTCCTCGTTGCGGGTTCGTGGCCGCATCGCGGCCGAAGCATCGAATACGACGCCGGGTTCTCTCTATCGATGTCACGCGCGGACGAATGCGCGAAATCGCTCGCCGTCGAACGGGACCGGCGACGTACCGCGCCGCCATGCGCGGCGATTTCGGGCATGGCCGTGGATAGTTCTTGAATCCGGCGTTGCCACGACAACCGGCTACGCGCGCAACGCGGCGGCCGGCCGTTCTCGTGACAACGCATGCGCGTTACTTGGATAAACAGAGCCCTAGTGTAGTCAATCGGCGCGCGGCCCACCTGTTACACGGCAAAAACCGGCTATTAACGGCGCAGCATGATGACTTAGAATGGCCGGCAACCTGATCGATACGCATCCCATGAAGGCACCCACGGACGACCGCTGGCAGGACCTGCGCCCCGACCCCGACAACGACACGCCGCTCTACCTGCAGCTCACCCGCAAGCTCGGCGACGCGATCCACGACAATCGCTGGGCAGCCGGCGAAGCGCTGCCGTCCGAACGCGTGCTGTCCGAAGCGCTCGGCGTGTCGCGCATCACCGCGCGCAAGGCGATCGCGCTGCTCGTCGAGCAGGGGCTGATTCGCCGCACGCAGGGCGCGGGCAATTTCATCCAGCCTCGCTACGAGGATCCGCTGTCGCGGCTGTCGAGCTTCAGCGAAATGCTCGAGCGCCGCGGCTTCAAACCGAGCTCGCAATGGCTCGAGCGCGAAATCCAGCCGGCCAACCGCGACGAAGTGATCCAGCTCGGCCTGTCGCCGGCCGCGTCGGTCACGCGGCTCAAGCGCCTGCGCCTGGCCGACGGCATCGTGATGGCCGTCGAGAACTCGACGTTCCCCGCCACGCTGATTCCCGATCCGCAGGCGATCGGCGGTTCGCTGTACAGCTATCTCGAAGCGCGCGGCACGCCGATCGTGCGCGCGCTGCAGCACTTTCGCGCCGTCAACGCGACCGACGAGATCGCTCAGCAGATGGGCATCGCGCCGCACGACGCGCTGCTGCTGATCACGCGGATCGGCTATACGGCCGACCAGCGCGCGATCGAGCTGACCGATACCTACTGCCGCAACGACTACTACGACTTCGTCGTCGAGCTGCGCAAGTAACGACCGTCATGCCGGCTGCATCGCCGGCGCTCACAGCCAGCGAGCTTCGTCCGTGCCGAGCGGCACCGGCGGCCGCGCAAATCGCGGCGGCGTCGCCGACAGATGCTCGGCAGGACGCACGGCATCGAGCGTGCCGAACGGAGACGCCGTCCTGTCCAGCCGGTCGCGTACGTCGTCCAGCGTCAGATCCGGCGCGCGCAGGCCGTCCGGTACCGCGCCGAGCGATTGCAGCCAGCGGCCCGTCTGCGCGAGCGACAGCCGCACGTGCCAGCTTCCTCCTTCCGTCGCACGGCGCGCGAGCGCGATCATCGCGCCGAACGCCGCGAGATAACCCGTCGCATGATCGAGCGCCTGGCACGGCAGGTGGCGCGGCCCGTTCTCGCGCGCGGCGTGCTGCTCCTGCCATGCGATGCCGCTCGCCGACTGCACGAGGCTGTCGAAGCCGCGCCGCTTCGACCACGGCCCCGCATGGCCGTACGCCGACACCGACACGCAGACGATGCCGGGCCGCAACTCGGCCAGCGCCTGCGGCGAGAACCCGCGCGCCGCGAGCGCGCCCGGGCGATAGGCTTGCAGGAATACGTCGGCGTCGCGTGCGAGATCGCGCAGCGCGGCGACGCCCGCCGTCTCGCGCAGGTCGATCCACGTCGAGCGCTTGCCGCGCCCGTTGTCGATCACGAGCGATGCGATGTTCGGCAGGTGCGGACCGTTGACGAGCAGCGTCTGTGCGCCGTGCGACGCGAGCGTGCGGCCCGCGACCGGCCCCGCGATGATGCGCGTGAGGTCGAGCACGCGTACGCCCGCGAGCGGTTGATCGGGCGCGCCGCGACCGATCGCCTCGACCGGCGCATCGCCGATCCGTTCGATCTCGAACAGCGGCAACGACGCGATCGCGTGCGCCTGGTCGTGCGCCGCCCATTCCTCAGGTGTTCTGATCAATGCCGCGCAGAGGCCGGCCTCGGCCAGCGCGGTATCGAGCGCCGCGCCGTCCCGCGTGCGGATCGCCGCGGCGACATCGTCGCGCTGCGGGCCGCAGCCGAGCACGTCGAGAATCCCGTGCAGATGATGCGGAAAGTTCGCGTGCAGCTGGATCCAGCGACCGTCGCGCGTGTCGTAGAAACCCGTCACCGGATGACGCGGATCCGGCGCCGGGCCGTCGTCCACGCGCAGATAGCGTTCGCTGCGAAACGCGACGAGCGCGTCGCGCACCGACACGTCGACGCGCTGCGCGACGCCCGTGCGCAGCCGGTGGCATTCGGCCGCCGCGAGCCCGACCGCCGCGATCGTCGATGCGGCCAGCGTGCCGACCTGGAACGTCGACGGCAACGTCGGGTCCTGCCCTGTCACGGTCGCGCGGGCAAGCGCGCCAGGCTCGCCGTGCGCGAGTTGCCACAGATGGGTCAATGCGAGTTCGGGTGTCATGGTGCAAGCGGGCCGTTGAGGAGACGGAATCGAGTCTAGAATTCGCAACAGGTGCGATCAATCTTGATAGCGCGAATCAATACATAACGAATAGTTGTAACCGGGCCGCGCTTCATGCGCCCCGACAGGAGCGATCGGCATGACGTCCCTCAGCGCGCCCGAAGCGGCCGGCATCCTCGGTGTCAGCGTGAGTACCCTCTACGCGTATGTGAGCCGCGGCCTGCTGCGCTCGCTGCCCGACGGCGCGAGCAAGCGCCGCCGCTACGACGCCGACGAAGTGCGCCTGCTCGCGCGCCGCCGCGCCGATGCGAAGCGCGCGGGCGGCGTGGCCGAACGCTCGCTCGACTGGGGAGTGCCGGTGCTCGAATCGCGGATCACGCAGATCGCCGACGGCTGCCTGCGCTATCGCGGCGCCGATGCGATCGCGCTCGCCCGCGACGCGACGCTCGAGGAAACGGCCGCGCGGTTATGGGATTGCCCGCCTGCGCGGCTTGCAGCCGCATCGCTGGCGACGGCAGGTTTCGATACCGTGCAGTGGGACGAGTGGGCACGCCGCTGGGCACATCTCGCGCCGCTCGAGCGCACGCTCGTGCTGCTTCCGGCCGCGGCCGCATCGCTGCCGCGCCTGTGGGCGCAGGGGCGCGACGCGCAGATCGAAGCGGCCTCGCTGCTGCTGCGCATCGCGACGGCCGCGCTGGCCGGCATCGCGCCGCACGACGCGCCCGTGCATCGACAACTCGCGAGCGCGTGGCGCATCCGGCGGCGCGACGAAGCCGACCTGCTGCGCCGCGCGCTCGTGCTGTGCGCCGATCACGAGCTGAATCCGTCGACCTTCGCGGTGCGCTGCATCGCGTCCACCGGCACGCACCTGTTCGGCGCGATCGCGGGCGGGCTCGCCGCGCTGTCCGGCCCGCGCCACGGCGGCGAGACGTTCCGCGCGGGCGCACTGCTCGACGAAGCGGCGCGCGCCGCCGATCTCGACCGCTACCTTGCGCTGCGCCTCGCACACGACGAGCGCGCGGATGGCTCGCGCACGATGCTGTCCGGTTTCGGCCATCCGCTCTATCCCGACGGCGATCCGCGCGCGTGCGCGTTGCTCGACGCCCTGCATGCCGCGGCGCCCGAGCGACCGGCGTTGCGCGCGGCCCGTGCGCTCGCCGCGCGCGTCGAAGCGGCGACCGGCTTGCGGCCGGCGATCGATTTCGCGCTCGCGGTACTGGAGCGCACGCTCGCGCTGCCGGGCGGCGCCGCCTTCACGCTGTTCGCGGCCGGCCGCACCGCGGGCTGGATCGCGCACGCGCTCGAACAGTATGCGGACGGCAAGCTGATCCGGCCCCGCGCGCGCTACGTCGGCAGCGACGCGCCGGCCTGAGCCCGGCCGCCGCGCCAGGCGGCGAACGCGCGCCGCCATCCAGGCGCCGCCTGCACGGCCGGCGCCGGCTGCGGCCCGAACGAAAACACCGCCCCGCCCGCCGCCGCACTGATCCACACGCGCATGCCGGGCAGCAGTGCCAGCGATTCGCCGGCGTGCAGCCAGTGATCGTCGAGGCGACCTTCGACCGTCACCCACAGGCCGCCGTCCGCGACCGCCAGCGCGGTGCGATCGACGATGCGCCACCGCCCGGCCGGCTCGTTGCCGTCCATCTCGTAGAGTCGCAGTTCGCGCATGGCCGCCTCCGGATCGCGTGGGTTCGATGGCACCAGTATTTCGGACGGCGGCAGCACACGGACAGGTACGCATGCAGACAGTTTCGGCTGAACTGTACTGGTCTGTCGGCGAACCAGTATCCGGCCGAAGCCGCGGTCGGGCGATCGGGCGCGCCCCGCGATGGGGGCCGATCCTGCGTGCCGCGGCGGCTTTGCCTACAATGTCGGCTGTCCCGCGCCACCGGTCCGTCCCCATGTTCCAACGCCCGCCCGTCGCCGCTCCTGGCGAAAAGAACCTCACCGTGATGCTCTGGCTCGTTGCAACGGGCTTCTTCATGCAAACGCTCGATGCGACGATCGTCAATACGGCGCTGCCGTCGATGGCAGTGAGTCTCGGCGAATCGCCGCTGCGGATGCAGTCGGTCGTGATCGCGTACTCGCTGACGATGGCGGTGATGATTCCCGTATCGGGCTGGCTCGCGGACACGTTCGGCACGCGGCGCGTGTTCTTCAGCGCGATCCTGGTGTTCTCGCTCGGTTCGCTGCTGTGCGCGAACGCGCATACGCTGCAGCAGCTCGTCGTGTTCCGCGTCGTCCAGGGTGTCGGCGGCGCGATGCTGCTGCCGGTCGGACGGCTCGCGGTGCTGCGCACGTTCCCGGCCGAACGCTACCTGCCCGCGCTGTCGTTCGTTGCGATTCCCGGGCTGATCGGCCCGCTGATCGGGCCGACGCTCGGCGGCTGGCTCGTGAAGATCGCGTCGTGGCACTGGATCTTCCTGATCAACGTGCCGGTCGGCATCGTCGGCTGCATCGCGACCTTCTACTCGATGCCCGATTCGCGCAACCCGGCCGTCGGCCGCTTCGACCTGAAGGGCTATCTGCTGCTGACGATCGGGATGGTCGCGATCTCGCTGTCGCTCGACGGGCTGGCCGATCTCGGGATGCAGCACGCGGCCGTGCTGGTGCTGCTGATCCTGAGCCTCGCGTGCTTCGTCGCATACGGGCTGTACGCGGTACGTGCGCCGCAGCCGATCTTCTCGCTCGAACTGTTCAAGATCCATACGTTCAGCGTCGGCCTGCTCGGCAACCTGTTCGCGCGGATCGGCAGCGGCGCGATGCCGTACCTGATTCCGCTGCTGCTGCAGGTGAGCCTCGGCTATTCGGCGTTCGAGGCCGGGCTGATGATGCTGCCGGTCGCGGCAGCCGGGATGTTCTCGAAGCAGCTCATCACGCGGCTGATCACGCAGCACGGCTACCGCAAGGTGCTGCTCGTGAACACGATCATGGTCGGCGTGATGATGGCGAGCTTTGCGCTGATGCGCGACACGGTGCCGGTATGGGTGAAGGTCGTCCATCTCGCGCTGTTCGGCGGCTTCAACTCGATGCAGTTCACCGCGATGAACACGCTGACGCTGAAGGATCTCGGCACCGGCGGCGCAAGCAGCGGCAACAGCCTGTTCTCGCTCGTGCAGATGCTGTCGATGAGCCTCGGCGTCACGGTCGCGGGCGCGCTGCTCGCGACCTTCACCGGCATGCTGCGCACGGTGACGCCGAGCAACACGCTGCCCGCGTTCCATGCGACGTTCATCTGCGTCGGGATCATCACGGCCGCATCCGCGTGGATCTTCGCGCAGCTCGCGCCGGAAATCCGCGGCCGCGCGCACAAAAAGACCGACCCGTCCGAACGCGCATGATGCACGGCGCGCACCGCGGCAAACGCCACGCCGGCGCGCCACGCACCACGGCGGTGCAGCACGCCGGCCGCGCGCAGCCGCCGGCGGCCGCGACGGGCCGCCGCACGGGGCCCGATGTCGCGCATGCTTCTTGCTCGCCTATTCTGTAGGTAAACTGGCAGTCTTCCTTCGGCCGACATCATGAGCATGATCGACATCGATCCCCCCGGCTTCCAGCCGCCCCGCCCCGTCGCCGGCGACGACGGCAAGCGGCGCACCGTGCTGTACGGCGCGTACACCGTGTTCAGCGTGTTCCAGCCCGTTTTCTCGGTATCGCACCGCCGCGCGATCGGCTATCACGCGTCGCTGCGCGCGCACGACGAGGAAAGCCGCCAGGTCGCGTCGCACGAGGTATTCACGCAGGCGGCGCGGCGCGGCGACCTGCTGGAGCTCGGCCGGCTCGCCGAATCGCTGCATCTGGGCAATTTCCACGCGTTCGACAGCCATGACGAATGGCTCTTCCTGAGCCTGCATCCGGCTGCGCTGATGGACACGATCTACGGCGACGCGCTGCTCGCGAACCTGAAGGCGCTCGGCCTGCCGCCGCACCGCGTGGTGCTCGAAGTGCCCGAACAGGCGGGCGGCGAGACGCCGCGCTATGCGGCGATCGTCGACGGGCTGCGCAAGGCCGGCTTCCTGATCGCGCTCGGCGGCTTCGGCGCGAAGCATTCGAACATCGACCGCGTGTGGCACCTGCATCCCGACATCGTCTCGCTCGACCGCGGGATCCTCGCGCAGGCGAGCGAACACTCGCACCTCGAGCGCGTGCTGCCCGGGCTCGTGTCGCTGCTGCACGAATCCGGCCAGCTCGTGCTGATGGGCGGGCTCGCGACCGAGCGCGACGCGTTGATCGCGCTCGAATGCGACGTGGATTTCGTGCAAGGGCAGTATTTCGCCGGGCCGAGCGTCGACCCGGTACAACCGCAGGCCGCGGCCGGCTGCATGGATACGCTGTCGGCCGCGTTGCGGCTGCGCGTCGCGCAGCGCGAGCGCACACAGGCGGAACGCCTGGCGCCATACATCGCCGCGCTGGAGGAAGCGAGCCGCAAGCTTGCCGCGGGCGAGCCGCTGCTCGACGCCGCCGCGGCGGTGCTCGGGCTGCCCGAAACCGCACGCTGCTTCCTGCTCGACGCGTCCGGCCGCCAGATCGGCGACAACGTGCTCGCGCGCGGCAGCGTCTCGCAGCGGGCCAAACGCTTCCGGCCGCTGCTGCATTCGGAAGGCGCGAGCTGGGAGCGCCGCCCGTACTTCATCCACGCGATGCGCGCGCCAGGCCGCGTGCACGTAACGCCGCCGTACCTGTCGATCAACGAGGCGCACCTGTGCGTGACCGGCTCGGTCGCCGCGCCGGCCGCGACCGGCATGCAGGTGCTCTGCGCCGACATCAACTGGGAAGCGGCGCTCAACCGCGAATGAAGGTGCGCGCCGCGCTCATGCGGCGCCATCGGCAGCGGGGCCGCCATCGGCCCTGCGCGCGATCAGCCGGTGCACGCGCTTGCCGGACGACGCACTGACCACCTCGTGCTCGTCGATCACCCGCATGCCGGCGCCGAGCGCCGCATGCATCCGCGCCGAATCGAGCGGCGTGTACAGACGGCCGCGCTCGTCGCGCAGCGCGCCGTTTCCGGCCACCCGCCAACTGAGATACAGCGTGCCGCCGGGCCCCAGCAGCGCGGCCAGCCGTGCAGCGGCCGCGGCCGCATCCGCCTGTTCGAGGTGCATCACGACCGTTTCGCACAGCACGTTGCGAAACACGCCGGACGGCACACCGGCCAGCGCCGGCAGCGCGGCGAGTTCGAATGTCAGATCGGGATGGCGCCGGCGCGCCTCGTCGAGCAGCGCGGCGCTTGCGTCGTAGCCGCGCACATCGAATCCGCACGAAGCGAGCCACGCGGTGTCGCGCCCGGCGCCGCAGCCGACGTCCGCGGTCAGCCCCGGCGAGAAATGCTGCTCGAGCAGCGCGTACATGTCGTCGGGCGCGGCCTGGTCGAGCCAGTCCTGCGCATATTGCGCGGCATGGGCTTCATAGGCATCGAGAGTCGGGCGATCCACCATGGCGATTGCTCCGCGTACGCGTCCGGTCTGGTGACGCACTCCGCATCTTAGCCGTTGCGCATCGTGCGCGGCGTGGCGCGCGGCATGCGCGGGCGCGGGCCCTCCGGGAACGTGCCCGCGCCGTTACGCCGCCCGCACCGTGCTCACGTGCGGCGTATGCGCGGACAGCTCCGCCCGCAGCGCTTCGCCATGCCAGGCCGGGCGCGCTGCCGCCGCTTCGGCGGCGTGAACGAGCGCGCACAGCCGCGCATTGACCGGCGCCTGCGCGCCGAAGCGCGCGGCCAGCCGGACGATCTCGCCATTGATCCACTCGACTTCGGTGGCGCGACGCGCGGCGAGATCGTCGGACATCGACGAGCGCGCGAGCGGATCGATTGCGAGCATCCGGCCGCAGAGCGCGCGAAACACGGGATCGGGCAACCCCAGCACCGCGGGGAGCCACGCGGTCGGCAACGGCGTCAGCCGTGCCGGCCGGATCGCGGCATGCGCGAGCCAGTGCAGGGCTTCGCGCTGCGCAAGCGCGACGCAGCGCCGGTACGCGCGTTGCGAGAGTTCGTCGCGCAACGGCAGGTTCGCCAGCGCATTGACGGCGTTGTTCAGGTTCAGCAGCAGCTTCGCCCATTGCACCGCGCGCATGTCGCGGTGCAGCGCGAGCGGCAGGCCCGCGCGGGCAAATACGCGTGCAAACGGCCGCAGCGCGGGCGACGCATCGGCCGCGAGCATGCCGGCCGAGCCCTGGTGGAACGCGCCGGGCCCGCGCTCGATCACGTTGAACGGCACCATGCCGGTCAGCACGGTGGCTTGCGGCAGCGCGTCGCGCAGCACGTCGGCGTTGTGCAGGCCGTTCTGGAAACTGATCACGACCGTGCCGGGCCGCAGCACGCCGGCCAGTTGCGCCGCCGCGTCCCGCGTCGCGGCCGACTTCACCGCGACCAGCACGAGCCGCGCCGCCGCCGCCGCGGCCGGATCGGTCGAAAACGCGACGTCCGCCGGCGCGAGCTGCGCGCGATAGCCGCGCCGGTCGGTCAGGGTCAGCCCGTGCGCGCGAATCGCGTCGGCGATCCGCGCACGACCGACGAACGTCACGCGCGTGCCCACCGCCGCAAGCCGGCCGCCGAGATAGCAGCCGATCGCCCCCGCGCCGAACACGCAGACCGCCGCGGCCGACGCGTCAGACATGCGAGTGCGCGCCGCCGTGCACGGGCCCCGAGCGCCGCTCGACTTCACGGCGCACCTCGTTGCGCAGCCCCGCGAAGAACGCGACTTCGGCGACGACGAACAGCGGCCCGACCATCAGGCCGACGAGATCGTCCACGAACGCGGGCTTGCGCCCTTCGAACCAGTGCCCGACGAACTGCACGATCCAGCCGACCACGAACGCGCCGATGCCGACGCCGAGCCACTGCGCGGTCGGCAGCAACGCGAGCGTCTGCGCGGCCCACAGTCCGAGCGCGAACAGCGCGGTCATGACGACCCCGAAGCGCAGGTCGAGGCGCAGGTAGAACACCGCGAACGCCACGGCGAGCAGCAACGCCGGCGACAGCGCGACGCCGGCTAGCATCCCGAACGCCGGCCGCGACAGCAGTACCTCGACCGCGAACACGATCATCGGAATGCCGACCAGGTGCGTCGCGATGTTGCGCGCGTCGCGGTGGTAGGCCGCATACTGGGAAAGGTGGTCTTCGAGCGTCTTCATGGTGTCTCCAGAACGATCATTGAGCGCTATGATGCGCGTCACGCCCGAGAACCTCTGTCAGCTACCCGACATCGCGTGCCCATGCCCTCGTCGCTCGCCCCCTACCTGCCGCAGATCGAAGCGCACCCGTGGTTCGCCGCGCTGCCGCCCGAATTGCGCGCGCAGTTGCTCGAGCACGCCGCATTGCGGCGCCTGCCGGCCGGCCAAGCGCTGTTCCGGCGCGGCGACCCGCCGTGCGGGCTGTATGCGGTACTGGCCGGTTCCCTCACGATAGGCGCGGTGGATTCGCACGGCAAGGAGGCGCTGCTGACGGTCGCCGAGCCGGTCACGTGGTTCGGCGAGATCGCCCTGTTCGACGGCCAGCCGCGCACGCACGATGCGATCGCGCTCGACGACACGCTGCTGCTGCACGTCCCGCAAGCCGCCCTGCTCGGGATCCTCGACGCGACGCCGCAATACTGGCGGCAATTCGCGCTGCTGATGGCGCAAAAACTCCGGCTGAGCTTCCTGACCGTCGAGGCGATGAGCGTGATGCCGGCCGCGCAGCGGCTCGCGACGCGGCTGCTGATGATCGCCAACGGCTACGGCGGGATCAGCGCCGGCCGCACGCGCATCCGGCTGTCGCAGGAAAAGCTCGCGTCGATGCTGTCGCTGACGCGGCAGACCACCAACCAGTTGCTGAAGGCGCTGCAGGCCGACGGCATCGTGCGGCTGCATGTCGGCGAGATCGAACTGGTCGACGTCGACGCGCTGCGCCGCGCGAGCGGGCTGCCCGACGGCATGGCCTGACGCCCGCGCAATCGCCGCAACGCCGCAACGCCGCAACGCCGCAACGTCGCATTCCCGGCGTCACGCCGTTGCGCTATCGTGGCGGCTCGCTCGCCCTTGCTCGTCCCCACTGCCCCCTTGAACACGTCGACCGTCTCCGCTCCTTCCCGCCACGTATGGCCCGTGTTCGTCGCGTTCCTGCGGCTCGGCCTCACGTCGTTCGGCGGCCCCGTCGCGCATCTCGGCTACTTCCGCGATGCATTCGTCACGCGGCGCGGCTGGCTGACCGAGCGCGCCTACGCGGATCTCGTCGGGCTGTGCCAGTTCCTGCCGGGGCCGGCCAGCAGCCAGGTCGGAATGGCGATCGGGCTGTCGCGCGCGGGCTATGCGGGGATGTTCGCCGCGTGGCTCGGCTTCACGCTGCCGTCGGCGCTGCTGATGATGCTGTTCGCGCTAGGCGTGCATGCGACGGGCATGCCGGTCGCGGCCGGCGCGCTGCACGGGCTGCGCATCGTGTCGGTCGCGGTGATCGCGCAGGCGGTGTGGGGCATGGCGCGCACGCTGTGCCCGGATGCGCGCCGCGTCACGCTGATGGCGGCCGCGGCCTGCATCGCGCTGCTCGTGCCGGCCGCCTGGCTGCAGGTCGCGGTGATCGTCGCGGCGGGCGCGGCCGGCCTCGTGCTGTTGCCGCAACCCGAGCGCGGCGCGCACGATCCGTTGCCGCTGCATGTGTCGCATCGCGCGGGCGTGCTATGGCTCGTGCTGTTCGCCGCGCTGCTCGTCGTGCTGCCGTTCATGGCTCGCGCACTCGATTCGCGCACGCTCGCGGTCGTCGACGCGTTCTTTCGCACCGGCGCGCTGGTGTTCGGCGGCGGGCACGTCGTGCTGCCGCTGCTGCAGGCGGCCGTGGTCGCGCCGGGCTGGGTCGGCGATTCGGCTTTCCTCGCCGGCTACGGCGCCGCGCAGGCCGTGCCGGGGCCGCTTTTCACGTTCTCGGCGTTCCTCGGCGCGTCGCTGCGCGACGCACCGAACGGCTGGCTCGGCGGGGCGATCGCACTCGTGTCGATCTTCGCGCCGTCGTTCCTGCTCGTCGCGGGCACCGCGCCGTTCTGGGAGCGCCTGCGCCGCAGCACGCGGATGCAGGCCGCGCTCGCGGGCGTGAATGCGGCCGTGGTCGGGCTGCTGGTCGCCGCGCTCTATCACCCGGTGTGGAACGACACGATCGGGTCGCCGCGCGATTTCGCGGCCGCGCTCGTCGCGTTCGTCGCGCTCGTGTTCTGGCGCGTGCCGCCGTGGGCCGTCGTGATCGCGAGTGCCGCGCTCGGCTGGGCGTCGGGGATGATTGCGTGATCCGCTGGATGCCGCCGATTCATCGGCATCCGGCAGAAACAAAAAAGCCCTCGTGACGAGGGCTTTTTGCAGTGTCGCGCGCCGCGATGGCGCGCGGACGCCGGGAGCTTACGCGAAGTTCTTCGCCGCGAAGTCCCAGTTCACGATGTTCCAGAACGCTTCGACGAACTTCGGACGCGCGTTGCGGTAGTCGATGTAGTACGCGTGTTCCCACACGTCGATCGTCAGCAGCGCCTTGTCGGCGGTCGTCAGCGGCGTCGCGGCGTTGCTCGTCGACACGATGTCGAGCGAACCGTCGGCCTTCTTCACGAGCCATGCCCAGCCCGAACCGAACGTGCCGACTGCGGCCTTCGTGAACGCTTCCTTGAACGCGTCGTACGAACCCCACTTCGCGTTGATCGCGTCGCCCAGCGCGCCCGTCGGTGCGCCGCCGCCGTTCGGCGACAGGCTGTTCCAGAAGAACGTGTGGTTCCAGATTTGCGCGGCGTTGTTGAAGATGCCGCCCGACGACTTCTTGACGATCTCTTCCAGCGACAGGTTTTCGAATTCCGTGCCCGGAATCAGATTGTTCAGGTTCGTCACATAAGCCTGGTGGTGCTTGCCGTAGTGGTACTGGATCGTCTCGAGCGAGATGGTCGGCGCGAGTGCGTCTTCAGCGTACGGGAGCGGCGGGAGCGTATGAGCCATGGCGATTCCTTCGTTGAGTATGTGGGGAGGCTGTGTTGAATGCTGCCGAGCGTCCGATTGTAGGCGAGTCCGAATATCCCCGCAAACTCACGGGCATTTATCCGCGGTATGCCGAAAATCGACGCTGGCGCTTCGTCCGGCAGGACGAGACGACGTCGCGCAGCATGCGTTCCCGCGCCGGATGCGGCGGGCGCACCCGGCAGGCAACCTTCGTTTCGCTTACGCGGTGGCCGTCAGATCGTGTCGGTGAGTCGCGGTTGCACGTCGGCGAGCGACACGTCGGCCGAGCCTTCGGCGAGATGCACGGTCAGGCGGCGCTGCGGCTTCAACGCGCTCGGCGCACGCACCGCGCGGCCGGTCTGCGCGTCGATCAGCGCCGCATAGCCGCGCTCCAGCGTGCGCTGCGGGCTCAGCACCTCGAGCCGCGCCGCACATGCCGACACCCGCGCGGTATCGCGCTCGTAACGACGCTGCAGCGCGACCGCGAGACGTTGCGACAGCCCCGCGAGCGCGTGACGCGCGAGCGCCGGATCGGGCCGCGCGCGCTGCCAGCGCAGCTGCGCGAGCGCGAACCGCGCCCGTGCGTCGCGCACCGGCCGCGACGCCGCCGACGCAAGCCGCACGGCGAGCTGCTCGACATGCGTGCGCTGCCGCTTCAACCGTTCGGCCGGGCTGACGAGCCGCCGCGCGAGCCAGTCGAGCTGCTGCGCGCGTTGCTCGAGCCCGCGCTCGAGGCTGCGCGCCAGCGCGCGTTGCCGGTCGGCGACCTCGCGCAGCAGCAATGCGCGCTGCGGACTCGCGAGCTCGGCCGCGCCGGTCGGCGTCGGCGCGCGCAGGTCGGCCGCGAAGTCCGCGATCGTGAAATCGGTTTCGTGGCCGACGCCGCTGACGACCGGCAACTCGCTCGCGGCAATCGCACGCGCGAGCGCTTCGTCGTTGAACGACCACAGATCCTCGATCGAGCCGCCGCCGCGGCAGACGAGCAGCACGTCGACCTCGCGCCGCGCGTTCGCCGCCTGCACGGCCGCCACGAGCTTCTCGGCCGAGCCCGCGCCCTGCACGGGCGCCGGATAGACGATCACCGGAATGTGCGGCGCGCGGCGCGCGAGCGTGGTCAGCACGTCGCGCAAGGCGGCTGCCTGCAGCGACGTGACGATGCCGATCGCGCGAGGATGGGTCGGCAACTGACGCTTGCGCTCCGGCGCGAACAGCCCTTCGGCTTCGAGCTGGGCCTTCAGGCGCAGGAACGCCTCGTACAGGCGCCCCTGCCCGGTGCGCCGCACCGCCTCGACGTTGAGCTGCACCTCGCCGCGCGGCTCGTACATCGTGACGACCGCGCGCACCTCGATCCGGTCGCCTTCGCGCGGCGTGAATTCCGCGTACTGCGCGCGGCCGCGGAACATCACGCAGCGCATCTGCGCCTGCTGGTCCTTGATCGAGAAATACCAGTGGCCGCTCGCGGCGCGCATGAAGTTCGACACTTCGCCCGAAATCCACAGCAGCGGAAACGAGCGCTCGAGCATCGTCGAAATTGCACGGTTGAGCGCCGAAACGGGAATCACTTCGTCGCCGCCGCGAGTCGCGCCGGGAGCGGAAAAAGGAGAGTCGAAAGACATGGGCGGTCGGATGAATGCTGGCGGCGACACGATAGTCCGACACGCGCGCGACGTCCAGCACCGGCCGTCTGCGCCGCGCGGCGCGGAATGTGTCCACACTCTGGCAATCGTCCACTCAAAACGCTTAAAAACCGCGCCAAAAAACAGACGATTTGATGTAACACATTGATTTTTATGAATTTTTAAACCTTACGGAAAGATACGCATCCGATTCGATGCCCGCCGGGCGGGCGTTTGACGCGAACGGGCGGGGAGTTTTTCACAGAGTTATCCACAAGCCGTGCCGATCCGGCCCCATCGAGGCCACCGCCCGGCCGCGCTTGCCGCGCCCGCGTGCGACGCGCTAGAGTGCCGCCTTCCGAAGACCTTGCGGCATGCGCCGCCCAACGGAGAATCCGCCTTGACGAATCCGTCCCACGCCGCGGCGCACGACGCGCCGCGCCCGGCCCGATGAGCGCGCCCGGCGGCCCGCTCGCGCGGCTCGAAGCGCACCTGACACGCGAATGGCAGCGACGCGGTGCGCTCGCCTGGGCGCTCACGCCGTTCGCATGCGTATTCGGTCTGTGCGCGGCGCTGCGGCGCACCGCCTATGCGCAGGGCTGGAAACAGCCGGTCGACGTCGGCGTGCCCGTCGTCGTGGTCGGCAACGTGACCGTCGGCGGCACCGGCAAGACGCCGACCGTGATCGCGCTCGTCGATGCGCTGCGCGCGGCCGGCTTCACGCCGGGCGTCGTGTCACGCGGCTACGGCGCGAACGTGAAGGCGCCGACCGCCGTCACGCCCGCGTCGCGCCCGGGCGCGGCCGGCGACGAACCGCTGCTGATCGCGCGCCGCACCGGCGCGCCGGTCTGGGTCTGCCCCGACCGCGTCGCGGCCGCGCAGGCGCTGCGCGCCGCGCACCCGGACGTCGACGTGATCGTCAGCGACGACGGCCTGCAGCACTATCGCCTCGCCCGCACGGTCGAGCTCGTCGTGTTCGACCACCGGCTCGGCGGCAACGGCTTCCTGCTGCCGGCCGGCCCGCTGCGCGAGCCGCTGTCGCGCCGCCGCGACGCGACGCTCGTCAACGATCCGTACAGCGGCGCGCTGCCGCCGTGGCCCGACACGTATGCGCTCGCGCTGACGCCGGGCGCCGCGTGGCACCTCGACCAGCCGGCGCGGCGCCGCCCGCTGTCGCAGTTCGCGAACGAGCGCGTGCTCGCCGCGGCCGGCATCGGCGCGCCGGAGCGCTTCTTCGCGACCCTGCGCGCGGCCGGCCTCGCGCCGGCGACGCGCGCGCTGCCCGACCATTACGCGTTCGCCGACAATCCATTCGTCGACGACGCGGTCGATGCGATCCTGATCACCGAGAAGGATGCAGTAAAATTGGGCGCTTCCTGGCGCGACGCTCGGCTGTGGGTCGTCCCCGTCGAAGCCGCGCTCGATCCTCGCCTCATTGCCCTCGTTGTGGAGAAACTCCGTGGACGCTCGCCTGCTTGAAATTCTTGTGTGCCCTATCTGCAAAGGCCCGCTCCACTATGACCGCGCCGCGCAGGAGCTGATCTGCAACGCGGACAAGCTCGCCTACCCGATCCGCGACGGCATCCCCGTGATGCTCGTCGACGAAGCGCGCCAGACCGTCGAGGGCACGCCGGTCGATCCGGCCGGCCCCGCCGGCAGCTAAACCGCCGCGCCGCTGAACCGGCGCACGATCACGGCCCGTCCGCGGCCGCGCGCCGGGCTTTTCCGGGCGGCCCGCTTCCCACGCGCCGCCCGCCCCGCCCTTCTCACCGCTGAACCCCGATGACTCATCCGCAGCCCTTCATCGCCGTCATTCCTGCCCGGCTCGCGTCGACGCGCCTGCCGAACAAGCCGCTCGCCGATCTCGGCGGCAAGCCGATGGTCGTGCGCGTCGCCGAGCGCGCGCGCGAAGCCGGCGCGCAGCAGGTGCTCGTCGCCTCCGACGCGCAGGGCGTGCTCGACGCGGCCCGCGATCACGGCTTCGAAGCGGTGCTGACGCGCGCCGATCACCCGTCGGGCACCGACCGGCTCGCGGAAGTCGCGGCGGCGTTCGGCTGGAGCGACGACACCGTCATCGTCAACGTACAGGGCGACGAGCCGCTGATCGACCCGGCGCTGGTGCGCGACGTAGCGTCGCACCTCGCCGCTCATGCGGACTGCGCGATCGCGACCGCGGCCCATCCGATCCACGACGCAGCCGACGTGTTCAACCCGAACGTCGTGAAGGTCGCGCTCGACGCGCGCAACGTCGCGATGTACTTCTCGCGCGCGCCGATTCCGTGGAGCCGCGATGCGTACGCGTCGCACTGGCCGGACGTCGCGGCCATGCCGGCACCGGCCTTCCCGGTCTATCGCCACATCGGCCTGTATGCGTATCGCGCGCGTTTCCTGCGCACGTATCCGTCGCTCGCACAGGCGCCGATCGAGCAGGCCGAGCAGCTCGAACAGCTGCGCGCGATGTGGCACGGCGAGCGCATCGCCGTGCTCATCACCGATCAGGCGCCCGCCGCCGGAGTCGACACGCCGGCCGATCTCGCGCGCGTGCAGGCCCTTTTTCAGCCGACTTCAAAATAACCCATGGCATAATCAGGCGATTGTGCGAGCCGTCCGCGACCCGCGCGCCTTCGCTTGCCCCCCGCCGCGGTCCTTTCCGGCAGCCACGCGTCGCCATCGACGACGCGTCGCATCAGACCGGTTCACCGCGCGCCAGGCAAGCCCCGCGCACGTCGTCGACGCTTTTGCGTCTCGCCACACGAATCTACATACCGGAGATATCACCATGCGTTTGATCCTGTTGGGCGCGCCCGGCGCGGGAAAGGGCACCCAGGCAAACTTCATCAAGGAAAAGTTCGGCATCCCGCAAATCTCGACGGGTGACATGCTGCGCGCGGCCGTCAAGGCCGGCTCGCCGCTCGGCGTCGAGGCGAAGGGCTACATGGACGCCGGCAAGCTCGTGCCGGACGCGCTGATCATCGGCCTCGTGAAAGAGCGCCTGAAGGAATCGGATTGCGCGAACGGCTACCTGTTCGACGGCTTCCCGCGCACGATCGCGCAGGCTGACGCGATGAAGGAAGCGGGCGTCGCGATCGACTACGTGCTCGAGATCGACGTGCCGTTCTCGGAAATCGTCGAACGCATGAGCGGCCGCCGCACGCACCCGGCATCGGGCCGCACGTATCACGTGAAGTTCAACCCGCCGAAGGTCGAGGGCAAGGACGACGTGACGGGCGAACCGCTGATCCAGCGCGACGACGACAAGGAAGAAACCGTCAAGAAGCGTCTCGAAGTGTACGAAGCGCAAACCAAGCCGCTGATCACGTACTACGGCGACTGGGCGCAACGCGGCGAGGAAAACGGCCTGAAGGCGCCGCAGTATCGCAAGATCTCGGGCCTCGGCAGCGTCGACGAAATCCGCGCGCGCGCATTCGACGCACTGAAGTAAGCGCTGCGTCGCGCACCCGCAAGCCGCCCTTCCCGGGCGGCTTTTTTTTCGCCCGGCCGCGATTCGCACGACCGTGCTTGTCCGGCCGCCGCGCGATGACGCCCCGTACAATCGTCCGGATACGTGCGCGCTGGACAGCGGCGCGCACCGGCTTTCAGCCGATCGACCGGCATCGGCCCCACCAAGGAGACAGTCATGGAGATTCGCGGCAACGTCTTTCTGATCACCGGCGGCGCATCGGGCCTCGGCGCGGGAACGGCCCGCATGCTCGCGCAGGCAGGCGGCAACGTCGTGCTCGCCGACCTGAACGAGACGGCCGGCACGGCGCTCGCGAACGAACTGGGCGGCGTCTTCGTGCGCTGCGACGTGTCGAGCGAGACCGACGCGCAGGCGGCCGTCGACGCCGCGACGCGCGCGGGCACGCTGCGCGGCCTCGTGAACTGCGCGGGCATCGCGCCCGCCGCGAAAACCGTCGGCAAGGACGGCCCGCATCCGCTCGACGTGTTCGCGAAGACGATCAGCGTGAATCTGGTCGGCACCTTCAACATGATCCGGCTCGCGGCCGCCGCGATGGCCGCGACCGCGCCGAACGACGCAGGCGAGCGCGGCGTGATCGTCAGCACCGCATCGGTCGCCGCGTACGACGGGCAGATCGGCCAGGCTGCGTATGCCGCATCGAAGGCCGGCGTCGCGGGCATGACGCTGCCGATCGCGCGCGACCTGTCGCGCAGCGGCGTCCGCGTGATGACGATCGCGCCGGGGCTGTTCGAGACGCCGATGCTGCTCGGCATGCCCAAGGACGTGCAGGACGCGCTCGGCGCGATGGTGCCGTTCCCGCCACGGCTCGGCAAGCCGGACGAATACGCGATGCTGGTGCGTCAGATCATCGAGAATCCGATGCTCAACGGTGAAGTGATCCGCCTCGACGGCGCGATCCGGATGCAGCCGAAGTAAGCGCTGGACGACGCAAATGCAAAACGCCCGCATTGCGGGCGTTTTCGTTCCGGCTGCCGGTTGCGGCACGGCCGCGGGCGGCTCAGTCCTCGTCGTCGCGCTGCATCCGCTGGCGCAGCTCCGACACCTGCGATTCGACGACGGTTGCGTCGTCCGCATCGGGCCGTTCGCCGAGATACTGCTCGAGATCCTCGAGCGCGGGGCGCAGGTAGTCGAGCCGCGCATACGCGAAACCGCGATCGCGCACTTCGTCGAGCTGCTCGGGCAGCAGGATCACGAGCCGCTGCTGCACCGCGAGCAGCCGCTGCCAGCGTTCCGTCTGCAGATAGATCGTCTTCAGGTTGCGCAGCATCCGCGCGATGATCTCGCGGCTCGTGGCCGGCTGCAGCAGCGCGCGCAACGCGCTGTCGACCGCGCCGGCCGCACGCGCGACGTACGGCTCGAGCATCTCGACCATCTCGGCTTCGGACAGCGAATGGCCGTTGGTCGGGTCGATGATCAGGTCGCCGTCCGGCAGCGTCACGCGCAGCAGGAAATGACCGGGGAACGATACGCCGCGCGCCGGCACGCCGACCTGCTCGGCGAGCTCCAGATACAGCACCGACAGCGAGATCGGAATCCCGCGCCGCCGCTTCAGCACCGCGTTCAGGTGGCTGTTATCGGGGTCGTAGTAATCGTTGTGATTGCACGCGAAGCCGAGTTCGCGAAAGAAGAACTCGTTGAGCGCGGCGACGCGGTCCTTCAGGTCCGCGTCGTCGGCGAGCCGGCGGCGCAGCCGCGCGGCCAGCATGTCGAGTTCGGCCAGCGTGCCCTGCAGGTCGAGGTCGGGATACGCGTCCTGCGCGAGCGACAGCGCGGTTTCCGTGACGGGCAGACTGTCGTCGTCCGCCACGAGCGTGCTGAAGTAGTCGAGGACGCGGGTCATTGCGGTCGTCACTTGGCGCGCCTTCTGAAGTAAGCGTATTTGAAGCCCATTACCCACAACATACCGAAATATAGTGCAGCGAACAGCACGAGGCACGCGGCCATCAGCGCGATCCGGTCGAGCGGCTGCGCGCGCATGCCGGTCCAGTCGAAGCTGATCGCGCACCAGTGCATCAGGCCCGCGAGCACGAGCGTCGCGCCGATCAGTTGCACGAAGAAGCGCAGCCAGCCCGGCGACGGCTGGTAGATGCCGCGCTTGCGCAGCCCGATGAACAGCAGCAGCGAGTTCAGGCACGCGCCGACGCCGATGCTCAGCGTGAGGCCCGCATGGCCGATCAGCGGCACGAACACGTAGTTCGAGATCTGTGTGACGATCAGCACGCCGATCGCGATCTTCACCGGCGTCTTGATGTCCTGCTTCGCGTAGAAGCCCGGCGCGAGGATCTTGATCAGGATGATGCCGACGAGGCCGATCCCGTAAGTCGCGAGCGCGCGCGCGACCATCGTGACGGTATGCGCGTCGAACTTGCCGTAGTTGAACAGGGTCGCGGTGAGCGGCGTCGCGAAGAAGAACAGCGCGAGCGCGCTCGGCGCCGCGAGCAGGAACGTGACGCGCAGTCCCCAGTCGAGCAGCGCCGAGTATTCGTGCGTATCGGCGTCGACGTGCGCCTTCGACAGGCTCGGCAGCAGGATCGTGCCGAGCGCGACGCCAAGCAGCGCCGTCGGGAACTCCATCAGGCGGTCGGCGTAGTTGATCCACGACACCGCGCCCTGCCCGAGCCGCGACGCGATGTTGGTGTTGATGATCAGCGACAGTTGCGCGACCGACACCGCGAACGTCGCGGGCACCATCTTCGCGAGCACGCGCTTCACGCCGCGGTGACGCAGCGCACGCACCGGGTTGAGCCCGATCAGCGGCACCATGTCGATCTTCTTCAGGGCCGGCAGCTGCACGAGGAACTGCAGCACGCCGCCCACGATCACGGCCCACGCGAGCGCGAAGACGGGCACCTTCATGTGCGGCGCGACGAACACGGCGGCGGCGATGAACGCGACGTTCAGCAGCACCGGCGCGAAAGCCGGCAGCGAGAAGCGCTTGTAGGTGTTCAGCACGCCGGACGCGAGCGTCGTCAGCGAAATGAACACGATGTACGGGAACATGATCCGCGTCATCGTGACCGCGAGCGGAAACGCCTGCCCGTCGGTGTGCAGGCCGGACGCGACCGCGAACACGACCCACGACGCACCGGCGATCCCGAGGACCGACAGCACGGCGAGCGCCCATGCGAGCACGGTCGACATCGCATCGACGAGCGCCTTGGTCGCATCGTGCCCTTGCTGGTTCTTGAACTCGGCAAGGATCGGCACGAACGCCTGGGAGAACGCGCCTTCGGCGGACAGGCGGCGCAGCAGGTTCGGAATGCGGAAGGCGACGTAGAACGCGTCGGTGTATTGACTGGCGCCGAACGCACGGGCGATCAGCGTTTCGCGGGCCAGTCCGGTCACGCGCGACAGCAGCGTGAAGCCGCTGACCGTCAGCAGGGCTCGGAATAGATTCATGGGGCGCTTATTATACGGACGTTGCGTGACCCGGCACGGACGGATGCCGAAAAGCACGCGTGCCGCCAGCGCCCCGTCCGGCCGATGTCACGTTGAACTTGCCACGTGCTTGATTCTGTTGCTACAATTGCCGGTTTCTGAGCCTGTACATGCACGGCGCCTGTCGTTTTCATGTCTCGGCCTCGGTTAAAATCACCGTTTTTTATGCGCCCCTGGGCAATCGTTCTCAGGGGACGGATCGAAAAGCAGCGCTTGGCCGTCAGGCTCCAAGCTCTGGAAACAGGACAGGATAAGGAACCGTCATGGCTAACTCCGCACAAGCACGCAAGCGCGCCCGCCAAGCCGCGAAGGCAAATTCGCACAACTCGGCGCTGCGCTCGAAATTCCGTACCGCGATCAAGTCGGTTCGCAAGGCTGTTGAAGCCGGCGACCAGGCAAAGGCTGCCGAGCTGTTCAAGGCTGCCGTGAAGACGATCGACACGATCGCCGACAAGAAGATCGTTCACAAGAACAAGGCCGCTCGCAGCAAGAGCCGCCTGGCCGCAGCCGTCAAGGGTCTGCAGGCAGCAGCGTAATCCGGTGCGCCCCGCTTCGGCGGGCGCTCCTGTTTCCTGCGATCGCAAAAAAGCCCGCCTAGGCGGGCTTTTTTGCTGCGCGTCGTCCGGACATCATGCCGGCCGGGCATCGGGCGCGCGCCGCACGCGCGAAGCACCCTCGCCCATCGCACTCACTTCTTTTCGCCGTGATCCGGCAGTTCGCACGCCTCGGTGACGACGAGGTTGTTGTCCTTCGCGAAATTCAGCACGAAATCGAATGCCATCGGCTCGATGTCGCGCAGCCGGGAATCGAGGATCACGCATTTCAGGTCGCCGATCATCGTCGGGCGCACGTACAGCGAATATTTCAGGCGCGCATTCCGCCCGCTCGCACCGGGCCCGAAGCAGGCCATCACGCCGGCCAGACGCTCCGACCAGTCGCTCGGGCGAAATTTTTTCCCGTCTTTCGTGATGCCCTGGATGAAGAATTCGGTCGGAGGGGTTTCAGCCATGTGGTTACCCAAGTGACGGCCCGGCGATGCCCAGGCGACGGCGCCTGGATACGCGAACACAAAGCTGGAGTGGACGGCGGCGCAAGCGCTCCGACGTCCTGAAAAACAGGCCTTCGATGCGCGCCACCGGCGCGCCGCACCGGTTTTGTGCAGCGCATGGCTTGTGTCCGGCAGCGCGCGAAACGGCTTGCCTGCCGGGCTGGAGAAAACTTTTGAATTATACCGCAGTGCGCCATCGCGCGCCGTCTCGCGGGCCCTCTTCCGACACCCTCCGGCACCCGACCGGGCCCCGCTTCGATCGCGCCCCGGCTTTCGTCGTGGCTCGTCAAAGCACAGAAAATCCTTTATGCTGCTTTGAGTTATCCACACCCGACGGCGGCGCCGTCCGGCCTCGCTGCCGGGTGAGACCCGCCGTATTTCGTTTCATGACCGCCAAAACCATTCGTCACTACCTGCAGTTCAAGGATTTCTCGCTGGAAGACTACGAGTACGTGCTCGAACGCACGGGTATCCTGAAACGCAAGTTCAAGAACTACGAGACCTATCACCCGCTGCACGACCGCACGCTCGCGATGATCTTCGAGAAGAGCTCGACGCGCACGCGGCTGTCGTTCGAAGCCGGCATCTTCCAGCTCGGCGGCCACGCGGTCTTCATGAGCACACGCGACACGCAACTCGGCCGCGGCGAGCCCGTCGAGGATTCCGCGCAGGTCATCTCGCGGATGGTCGACATCATCATGATCCGCACGTTCGAGCAGGACGTGATCACGCGCTTCGCGCAGAACTCCCGCGTGCCGGTGATCAACGGCCTGACCAACGAATACCATCCGTGCCAGGTGCTCGCCGACATCTTCACGTACTACGAGCACCGCGGCCCGATCGCCGGCAAGACGGTCGCGTGGGTCGGCGACGCGAACAACATGCTGTACACGTGGATCGAAGCCGCGCAGATCCTCGGCTTCAAGCTGCGCCTGTCGACGCCGCCGGGCTATGCGCTCGACATGAAGCTCGTGTCGCCGGACAGCGCGCCGTTCTACGAAGTGTTCGACGATCCGAACGAAGCATGCAAGGGCGCCGATCTCGTGACGACCGACGTGTGGACGAGCATGGGTTTCGAAGCCGAGAACGAAGCACGCAAGCAGGCGTTTGCCGACTGGTGCGTCGACGAGGAAATGATAGGCCATGCGAACGCCGATGCGCTCTTCATGCATTGCCTGCCCGCGCATCGCGGCGAGGAAGTGACGGCCGGCGTGATCGACGGCCCGCAAAGCGTCGTGTGGGACGAAGCGGAAAACCGCCTGCACGTGCAGAAGGCGCTGATGGAGTTCCTGCTGCTCGGCCGCCTCAAGCACTGAGCGCAGCACGCGCGCGCCGCCGCACTCCGGCGGCAAGCAACAAAAAGCGCCGATCGTCGATCGGCGCTTTTTGTTTGTGCCGGCGAAACGGAATTGAAAGCCGGGAACGCGCGCCGCGTTACAGGCAGACCGGTTCCGGTTCGAGCTCGACGCCGAAGCGCGTGCGCACGTCGTCCTGGATCGCGCGCGCCAGCGCGAGCACGTCGGCGCCCGTCGCGCCGCCGCGGTTGACCAGCACGAGCGCCTGCCGGTCGTGCACGGCCGCGGCGCCGAGCGCGCGCCCTTTCCAGCCGCAGCGATCGATCAGCCAGCCGGCCGCGAGCTTCACGTGCCCGTCCGGCTGCGGATACGACACGACGTCCGGCGCGCGTGCGCGCAGCGCATCGAACTGCGCGGCGTCGATCACCGGATTCTTGAAGAAGCTGCCCGCGTTGCCGAGCACGAGCGGATCGGGCAGCTTCGCGCGGCGGATCGCGACGACCGCGTCGAACACGTCGCGCGGCGTCGCCGCATCGGCCGCGATGCCGCGCGCGTCGAGCTCGCGCGTGACGTCCGCATAGCCGAGCCGCGGCGTCCAGCGCTTGGGCAGCCGGAACGTCACCGCCACGATCGCGAAGCGCCCGCGCCCTTCCCGCTTGAAGAAGCTGTCCCGATAACCGAATGCGCAGCGCGCGGCGTCGAAGCGCTCGCTGCGCCCCGTCGCGAGCTCGACGGCGACCAGCGAGTCGAAATACGTCTTCATCTCGAGGCCGTACGCGCCGATGTTCTGGATCGGCGCGGCGCCGACGGTGCCCGGAATCAGCGCGAGGTTCTCGAGGCCCGGCATCCCGTGCTCGAGCGTCCATGCGACGAACGCGTGCCACGTCTCGCCGCCGCCGGCCTCGACGTACCATGCGTCGTCGTCTTCGCGCACGACGCGGCGGCCGGCGATCTCGTCGAGCAGCACGACGCCGTCGAAATCGCGCGTGAACACAACATTGCTGCCGCCGCCGAGCACGAGTTGCGGCAGGTTCGCGATGCGCGGGTCGCGATGCAGCGCCGCGAACTGCGCCGCATCCGTGATGCGTGCGGCGAAGCGCGCGCGCGCGCCGATGCCGAACGTGTTGTGCGCGGCGAGCGGATGGTCGGGGAGCAGCGACAGGGCGGAATCGTCAGGAGGCATCGGCATTCGCGGTCACGTCCGCCCGGCAGGCGCACGGCCGGCCTTGGGCAAACGAAGGGGCATCGGTAAAATGGCAAACAGTCCGCAATTATAGCGAGTGCCCGCGCGCGAGCCGGGCGCCCGCATCTCAAGGGAGAATGCCATGCCATCGTTCGACGTCGTTTCCGAAGCGAACATGATCGAAGTGAAGAACGCCATCGAGCAGTCGAACAAGGAAATTTCGACGCGCTTCGACTTCAAGGGCTCCGACGCACGCGTCGAGCACAAGGAGCGCGAGCTCACGCTGTTCGCCGACGACGATTTCAAGCTCGGCCAGGTCAAGGACGTGCTGATCAACAAGCTGGCCAAGCGCAACGTCGACGTGCGCTTCCTCGACTACGGCAAGGTCGAGAAGATCGGCGGCGACAAGGTCAAGCAGATCGTCACCGTGAAGAAAGGCGTGACGGGCGATCTCGCGAAGAAGATCGTCAGGCTCGTGAAAGACAGCAAGATCAAGGTGCAGGCGAGCATCCAGGGCGACGCGGTGCGCGTGGCCGGCACGAAGCGCGACGATCTGCAGAACGTGATCGCGATGCTGCGCAAGGACGTGACCGACACCCCGCTCGACTTCAACAACTTCCGCGACTGATCGACGCCGTCGGCCAGTCATGCCGCGCCGCCGGGCCCCGCGCGCCCCGGCGGGCGGCCGCAGTCACGCCTTCCTTCAGGCTTTCCCGCCGTCCTGCGCGCCGCCGTCGGCCGCTGCCTTCTTCTTGTCGCCGATCCGGCTTTCCTGCCCCGCCAGCAGCTTCGAGATGTTGCCGCGGTGACGCCACACGAGCAGCACGCTCATCGCGAGCACGGCCCATGCGACCGGGTTATGGCCCGGCATGCCGAACAGGAACACGTCGAACAGCGGCGCGAACACGGCCGCCACCAGCGCCGCGAGCGACGAATAGCGGAAGAAGAACGCGATGATCAGCCAGGTCAGCGCGGTCGCGAGCCCGAGCGCCGGGTGCACGGCGAGCAGCACGCCGGCCGCGGTCGCGACGCCCTTGCCGCCCTGGAAGCGGAAGAACACCGGATACAGGTGGCCGAGGAACACGGCGATCGCGACCCAGGCGACCGCGACGTCGGGCAGCCCGAAGCGCCGCGCGAGCCAGACGGCGATCCAGCCCTTGAACGCGTCGCCGACGAGCGTCAGGATTGCGGCCTTCTTGTTGCCGCTGCGCAGCACGTTGGTCGCGCCGGGATTCTTCGACCCGTACGAACGGGGATCGGCCAGGCCCATTGCGGCGCTGACGACGACGGCGAACGACACCGAACCGATCAGGTAGGCAACAAGTGCGGCGAGCAGGATCTGCATGCGGAGAACTCTTCTTTCAACGTATCGGTGAAGGGACGGCCGGGCGCGGCGTGCCGGCCGGAGGCGGCAGGCGCCGTCGCGACGAACCGCCGGCAGGCTGTGGCGGCCGGCCACACGGGCCGACCAGCCGAAACGGCGCCCATTCTACCGAACGAGCACGGCCTGCCACGAAGGTGAAACCCTCAGTCGACGCTCGCGCACTGCACGGGCGTCGCGCCGAGCAGCGTCGCGAGCACCGCGGGCGCGAGGCTCACGAGATAGCCGCGGCGGCCGCCGTTCAGGTAGATCGTCGGCAATTCGAGGATCGTCGATTCGACGTACACGGGCATCGTCTTGCGCGTGCCGAACGGCGACGTGCCGCCGACCAGGTAGCCGGAGTGGCGGTTCGCGACCTCGGGCTTGCACGGCTCGATGCGCTTCGCGCCGATCTGCCGCGCGAGGTTCTTGGTCGACACCGTGCGGTCGCCGTGCATCAGCACGATCAGCGGCTTCGCGTGCTCGTCCTCCATCACGAGCGTCTTCACGACGCTGTGTTCGTCGACGCCGAGCTGGCGCGCCGATTCGCCGGTGCCGCCGTGCTCGACATATTCGTACGGATGCTCGCCGAACGCGACGGCGTGGCGGCGCAGCAGCTGGGTCGCGGGTGTCTCGGATACGTGTCTGGATTTGCTCATGGCCGCATTTTAATGGCGAACGACCGGCCGGCGGGCGCCATTGCACGATCGTCCGTCACGGGCTCGCGCGAATGCGCGCCGCGCCGGCGGTATACTCGCGGCCCCCTCGGGCACCGGCCGAAACCATCGCCCCGCGACGCGCCATCATTGCGGCGCGTGCGAAGCGTTATTGCCCGATTGGCCGATTGTGGCGCATGCGCCGCCATGGCACGATCGTTCGCAAATATCGCCGCGCCGCCGCCCGGCCCCTTCACAGGAGACGCCATGACCTCGTCTGACCGCTCATCCGCGCCGCTCGACGTCGCGGCCCTGCTCGCCGCGTTGCCCGATCGTATCGCCGACGTGCCCGCCCGCTGGGCCGCGCGCGCACCCGCGCACCCGGCGTTGATCGAGGACGCGCGCCGCCTGTCGTACGGCGAGCTGGCACGCGCCGTCGACGCGGCCGCCGAGCGGCTCGCGAGCCTCGGCGTGCGCGGCGGCGATCGCGTGATGATCGTGGCCGAAAACAGCGTCGCGCAGATCGTGCTGCTGTTCGCGGTCGCGCGCGTCGACGCCTGGGCGCTGATGACGAACGCGCGGCTGTCGGCCGGCGAACTCGATGCGATCGCCGCGCACGCGCGGCCGAAACTGATCGCCTTCGCGACGGAGACGTCGCCCGATGCGCGCGCGCACGCGGCGCGCCACGACGCGACGCCGGCCGGCGCGCTGCCGGTCGACATCGGCGCGTGGTCGCATCGGCTCGACGCGAACGCCCCCGACGAACCCGTCGCGGCCGACGGCGCCGCCCAATGCGCGGCGCTGATCTACACGACCGGCACCACCGGCGCGCCGAAAGGCGTGATGCTGTCGCATCGCAACCTGCTGTTCATCGCGGCAACCTCGAGCACGCTGCGCCGCGTGTCGCCCGACGACGTGGTGTACACAGTGCTGCCCGTGTCGCACGTGTACGGGCTCGCGTCGGTCTGCCTCGGCAGCCTGTATGCCGGCGCGACGCTGCGGCTCGCGCCGCGCTTCTCGCCGGAGGCCGTGCGCGTCGCGCTGGCCGACGAAGGCGTGACGATCTTCCAGGGCGTGCCCGCGATGCACGCGAAGCTGCTCGAGCACCTGCATACGCACGCTCACGCGTGGCACGCGCCGCGGCTGCGCTTCGCGTATTCGGGCGGCTCGCCGCTCGATGCCGACCTGAAGGCGCGCGTCGAGCGCCGCTACGGCGTGCCGCTGCACAACGGCTACGGGATGACCGAAAGCAGCCCGACGATCACGCAGACGCCGCTCGACGCGCCGCGCACCGATTGCTCGGTCGGCGTGCCGATTCCCGGCGTCGAGATGCGGATCGTCGCACCCGACGGCACCGGCGTGCCGCCCGGCGAAGTCGGCGAAATCCGCGTGCGCGGGCCGAACGTGATGCTCGGCTACTACCGCAACGCGGACGCCACGCGTGCCGCCGTGTCGCCCGACGGCTGGCTGAGCACCGGCGATCTCGCGCGGCAGGAAGCGGACGGCGCGGTGACGATCGCGGGCCGCAGCAAGGAGTTGATCATCCGTTCGGGCTTCAACGTGTATCCGGTCGAAGTCGAACAGGTGCTGAACGCGCATCCGGACGTCGTGCAGGCGGCGGTCATCGGCCGCGCGGTCGAGGGCAACGAGGAAGTGCTCGCGTTCGTCGAACTGATGCCGGGCGCGGCAGCGACCGAGGCCGCGCTGCACGCATGGTGCGCGGAACGGCTCGCGCCTTACAAGCGCCCGGCGCACATTCGCGTGCTCGATGCGCTGCCGGCCGCATCGACCGGCAAGGTGCTCAAGCACAGGCTGCGCGAACTCGCGTAACGCGCAGCCGCGTGCCGGCGCGTGAACCGCCCGGTACGCGCCGAATCAGCCGCGCGGATGGTGTTGCGCGTGCAACGTCTTCAGCCGCTCGCGCGCGACGTGCGTGTAGATCTGCGTGGTCGAGATGTCGCTGTGGCCGAGCAGCAGCTGCACGACGCGCAGGTCGGCGCCGTGGTTCAGCAGGTGCGTCGCGAACGCGTGCCGCAGCGTGTGCGGCGACAGGTGCGCGCGCACGTCGGCGTGCTGCGCGTGGCGCTTGATGATGTTCCAGAACTGCTGGCGCGTCATCCCGTCGCCGCGCGCGGTCACGAACAGCGCGTCGGCCGCGCGCGCACCGAGCAGCGCCGGCCGCGCCTCGCGCAGATAGCGCTCGATCCAGCCGTGCGCGACTTCGCCGAACGGCACGAGCCGCTCCTTCGAGCCCTTGCCCATCACGCGCACGACGCCTTCGTTGAGCCCGACCTCGACCGTCTTCAGCGTGACGAGCTCGCTCACGCGCAGCCCGCTCGCGTACATCAGCTCGAGCATCGTGCGATCGCGCAGGCCAAGCGGCGTGTCGATGTCGGGCGCGCCGAGCAGCGCCTCGACCTGCGCCTCGGACAACGTCGACGGAAAGCGCGCGGCCTGCTTCGCCGACGTGATCCGCAGCGTCGGATCG
The DNA here is from genome assembly GCF_902498995.1 of Burkholderia anthina. Lineage (GTDB taxonomy): Bacteria > Pseudomonadota > Gammaproteobacteria > Burkholderiales > Burkholderiaceae > Burkholderia > Burkholderia anthina. The sequence continues at coordinate 230,802 of NZ_CABVLY010000001.1, read as the reverse complement.
GCGCTCGCGCGATGTTCGCGCACGGCCCAGCCGTAATAGCGCCGGAACACCGACAAACGGCGGTTCGACGACGTCGCCTTGCCGTCGCTGCGCGCGGAGATATAGCCCGTCACCATCGCTTCGTCGGCCGCGTCGAGCGGCGCGTCGTGCGTCGCGGCGAGCCATTGGGAAAACAGCACCAGATCGCGCCGGTAGGCGTCGAGCGTATTGCGCGCGAGCCCGTGCTCGAGCCACAGCGCATCGCAGAACACGTCGATCGACGCGCGGCTCGCACGCAGCGCGGGCGATGCCGCGGCCGCGTCGTCGCCGGCCCCTGCGTCGGAAGAAAGCAGCGGTTCGCTCATCGGTACGGCACGCCTTCGTGCGCCAGCAGCCAGCGCTTCACTTGCTGATAATAGCCGTTGTCGTCGTGATTCGCGAAGCCGCCGAGACCGCCCGCCGCGACGACGCGGTGGCACGGAATCACGAGCGGAAAATAGTTCGCGCCGCACGCCTGGCCGACCGCGCGCGGCGCGCTGCCGATGCGCTTCGCGACCTGCCCGTAGGTCAGCACCGTGCCCGGCGGAATGTCGCTGATCACGTTCCACACGCGATGCTGGAACGCGCTGCCGACTTCCGCGAGCGGCAGGTCGAAGCGCGCCGACGCACGCTCGAAGTAACGTTCGATCTGCTTGACCGCGCGCTTCGCGAGCGGCGAGTCCGGGTCGACCGACTTCATCGACTCGGGCAGATAGACGATCTCGCGCACCACCGCGGCATCGGTACGAATGCCGACCTTGCCGAACGGTGCGTCGATGACTGCGTTGAACATGACCCTCTCCTCACCTGTGACACGCGCGGCGCCCTCGCGCGCCGACGACACTTTACGCCGCCTTCATGCGGCACGCAGCGCCCATTCGACATGCTCGCGCACGACGGGTGACGGATCGTCGGCACGGGCCCGCAGCGCGGCGACGATCGCGTCGCGCGCATGCGATGCGAGCCGATCCGCCGGCGCGCGCAGCGCATTGCCGAGCCCGACCGCGAGATTGCGCAGCCAGCTTTCATAACCGATACGCCGGATTGCGCTGCCTTGCATCCGCGTATCGAAGGTATCGGCATCCCAGCCGAACAGATCGACGAGCGTCGCGCGATCGAGGCCGTGCCGCACGTCGAAATCGGCGACGGGCGCGGCCTGCGCGAACTTGTTCCACGGGCACACGAGCTGGCAGTCGTCGCAGCCGTACACGCGATTGCCGATCAGCGGCCGCAACGGCTCGGGAATGCTGCCTTTCAATTCGATCGTCAGGTACGAGATGCAGCGGCGCGCGTCGACGCGATACGGCTCGACGATCGCACCGGTCGGGCATGCGCCGATGCAGCGCGTGCAACTGCCGCAGTGCGCGCCGGGCGTCTCGGGCGCGGTGTCGGGCAGCACTTGCGCGTCGGTCGGCAATGCAACGTCGACGTAGATCTCGCCGAGGAAGAACAGCGAACCGGCGTCGCGCTGCAGCAACAGCGTGTGCTTGCCGCGCCAGCCGACGCCGGCCTTCTGCGCGAGCTCGACCTCGAGCACCGGCGCCGAATCGGTGAACACGCGATAGCCGAACGCGCCGATCTCGCGCTCGATGCGCTCCGCGAGCGTCTGCAGCCGGTTGCGCAGCACCTTGTGATAGTCGCGGCCGCGCGCATAGATCGACACGACGGCCGCCTGCGGATCGTCGAGCCGCGCTCGCTCGCGTGCGCGCCAGTCGTGCGGCACGAGCGTGCCGGACGACGCATCGGGCGGGTCGGCGACGAGCGTTTCGGCCGGCAGATAGGCGAGCCGCACGGAGATCACGCGTCGCGTACCGGCCACAAGTTCGGCCGGACGTGCACGTTTCATCCCGTGTTTCGCCATATAATCCATTTCGCCGTGGTACCCGGCTTCCAGCCAGGCGGCGAGGCCTGCTTCGGCATCCGAGAGATCGGTATCGCTGATGCCGATCGCCCCGAAACCCAATTCGCGCCCCCACGCCCTGATGCGAGCGGCGAGCGCAGTCAACGTCGCATCATCGAGCGCGCACGGCGCCGCGCCTTCGGCACGAGTCGAAGGCCTGTCGGATGCGGCGAGTTCCGGTAATCGGTTCATCGCACTATTTTACGAGAATGCCAGCCACGTCCCATACGCCTCATGCAGACACGCTGCCCGCCCCGCTCGCGGAGCGCGTGATCGCACTCGCCGACGAAGCGGCGACCGAGGCCTTCGGCGCCCGCTTCGCGCACGCACTCGACGCGGCGCGCAGCGAACTCGCCCGCGCCCATGTGTTCGACGGGCTGCAGATCCAGCTGATCGGCGACCTCGGCGCGGGCAAGACGACCCTCGTGCGCGCGCTCCTGCGCGGCCTCGGCCACACCGGACGCGTACGCAGCCCGACCTACACGCTCGTCGAACCGTACGCATTCGCACGCGACGATGGGGAACTTGAGGTCTATCACTTCGATCTGTATCGATTCAACGATCCGGCCGAATGGTCCGACGCAGGCTTTCGCGAATATTTCAATTCCAGCGCGATCTGCCTCGTCGAATGGCCGCAACAGGCGGGCACACTGCTCGGCGTGCCCGATCTGGTTTTCTCGCTCGACGTGGATGGCGACGGCCGCGCCCTCACCGTCCGGGCGTTCAGCGCTTCAGGAAAGGCATGTCTCGAAAGATGTTGATCAAACCGTTCCGCTCGATCGAATCGGCGGCCACCGCGACGCACAACTGGCGCCGCCGCCAGATTCTGTGCGCGGGTGCGTCGACGCTGGTGCTCGGTCTCGTCGCCCCGCGGCTCGCGCATGCGTCGTCGGTGCTCGGCGTGCGTGTGTGGCCCGCGCGCGATTACACGCGCGTCACGATCGAATCCGATCAGCCGCTGCAGAATACCCAACAGCTGTTGCAGGGTCCCGACCGGCTCGTCGTCGACCTGAGCGGCCTCGATCTCGACCAGGCGCTGCGCGACCTCGTGTCGAAGATCGCGCCGAACGATCCGCAGATCCAGTCGGTGCGCGTCGGCCAGTATCAGCCGCACGTCGTGCGGATGGTGTTCGACCTGAAAGGTTCGGTGAAGCCGCAGGTGTTCACGCTGCCGCCGGTGGGCACCTACAAGTACCGGCTCGTGTTCGACCTGTATCCGGCCGTCGCCCCCGATCCGCTGACCGACCTGATCGCGCAGACCGAACGCAAGGAACAGGCGCTCAACGACGCCGCGCGCGCGCAGCAGATGCAGCCGCCGACCGCGCTGAACGGTCCGGGCGCGCCCCCGCCGCCGCCCATGGCCGGCAACGACAACAGCGACGCGTTCTTCCAGCGTTTCGCGCAGAACACGCCGGCCACGCCGCGCACGCCGCCGGCCGCCGCCGCGCCTTCGGCGCCCGCGAAGCCGGCCGTCAAGCCGCCGCCCGTCATCGCGCGCCGCGACGACAGCGACGACGACGGCGACACCTACAAGTTCACCGCGCCGAAATCCGGCAAGGGCGGCACCGTGCGCCTGCTGACGGTCGCGATCGATCCGGGCCACGGCGGCGAGGATCCGGGCGCGATCGGCGGCGGCGGCACATACGAGAAGCACATCGCGCTCGACATCGCGAAGAAGCTGCGCGCGAAGATCGACGGCGCGCCGAACATGCGCGCGATGATGACGCGCGACGCCGACTTCTTCGTACCGCTGAACGTGCGCGTGCAGAAGGCGCGCCGGGTCGGCGCGGACCTGTTCGTGTCGATCCACGCGGATGCGTTCACGACGCCGTCCGCGCGCGGCTCGTCGGTGTTCGCGCTGTCCGACCACGGCGCGACGAGCGCCGCGGCCCGCTGGATGGCGAACAAGGAAAACTCGTCGGACCTGATCGGCGGCATCAACATCAAGACGCAGGACGCGGCCGTGAACCGCGCGCTGTTCGACATGTCGACGACCGCGCAGATCCGCGATTCGCTGCGCTACGGCGGCTACGTGCTGAAGGAAGTCGGCGGCATCAACAAGCTGCACAAGGGCTCGGTCGAGCAGGCCGGGTTCGCGGTGCTGAAGGCGCCGGACATTCCGTCGATCCTCGTCGAAACCGCATTCATCAGTAACCCGGACGAAGAGCGCAGGCTCAACGACGACAGCTATCGCGACGAGATGGCCGACGCGATCTTCCGCGGCATCAAGCGCTACTTCGCCGCGAATCCGCCGCTCGCGAAGAGCCGGATGGCCTGACGGCCGCGCTTCCCCCGCCGCCGGCACGCGCTGCGTGCCGGCGCGTCACGACGCCGCGAAACGGCGCATCAGCTTCCCGCCGAACACGTTCACCGCGAGCCCGCCCATCACGAGCGCGGCGCCGATCAGTTGCGCGCGCGTCAGGTGCTCGTCGAGAAACAGCGCCGACGACGCGAGCCCGACGATCGGCACCAGCAGCGAGAATTGCGCGACCTGCGCGGCCGGATAACGCGACATCAGGCGGCTCCACAAGCCGTAGCCGATGAGCGTCGCGACGAACGCGAGATAAACGACCGCGAAGATCGACGCGCCGTTCAGGCCGACGAGCGCGGCTTCGATCCGCTGCGGCCCCTCGAACCACAGCGACAGCAGGAAGAACGGCACGGGCGGCACGAGGCTGGCCCACACGACGAGCGACACGAGGTTCGCGCGGCCGACCTTCTTCGTGACGATATTGCCGAATGCCCACATCGCGGCCGAGCAGATGGTCAGCAGGAAGCCCGCGAGCGTCATCGCGCCACCGCCCTGCACCGCAATCACGACGAGGCCGGCCGCGGCGATCGCGAGGCCGATCAGGTTCTGCACGCGCAGCCGCTCGCCGAGGAACAGCATCGCGAACACGAGCGTGAAGAACGCCTGCGACTGCAGCACGAGCGACGCGAGGCCGGCCGGCATGCCGACGTACATGCCGGTGAACAGAAACACGAACTGGCCGAGCTGGATCGTCGCGCCGTACAGGATCAGCATGCGCCATGGAATCTGCGGGCGGCGCACGAAGAACACCGCGGGCACCGCGGCGAGCGTGAAGCGCAGCGCGCCGAGCAGCATCGGCGGCATGCCGTGCAGGCCGACCTTGATCACGACGAAGTTCACGCCCCACGCCAGGATCACGATCAGCGCGAGCAGCAAGTCCTTCGGGGCCATCATCGGCGTCTCCTCGATTGTCGAATGATTGTTCTGAAGCCGGTCAGTCTACCGGGTTTCGCCGCGCGGCCCGCCCGATACCTGCGCCGCGCGCATGGAATCGGCGGCACGCGCGGCAGTGCCGCGACCCGACGTTCGCGCCGCGCGGGCCGGGCTCGCCGGCCCGCGCGTGCCCCGCACCGTTGCGCGCGTCGTTGCCGCTCGGCCAGTACAATGACCGGCATCCCCGCCGCCCTCACGAGACCGCCATGACCGATCCGATCAAAGCCCTGTTGAAGCCGCACATCCGCGACATCGGCAACCTGCAGGTGCGCCGCACGCTGCCCGCGCTCGCCGCGCGCCTCGTCGGCCCGTTCATCTTCTTCGATCACATGGGCCCCGCGACGCTGCCGGCCGGTACCGGCCTCGACGTGCGCCCGCATCCGCATATCGGGCTCGCCACCGTCACCTACCTGTTCGACGGCGCGATCCTGCATCGCGACAGCCTCGGCTCGCTGCAGGAAATCGTGCCGGGCGACGTGAACTGGATGACGGCCGGCCGCGGCATCGTCCACTCGGAGCGCACGCCCGACGCGCAGCGCGCCAGCGGCCACACGGTGCACGGGATCCAGACCTGGGTCGCGCTGCCGGCCGCCCACGAGACCACCGAGCCGTCGTTCGAACACCATGCGGCCGACACGCTGCCCAAGCGCGACGAGAACGGCGTGGCGCTGACGGTGATCGCCGGCGACGCGTTCGGCCTGCGCTCGCCCGTCACGACGTTCTCGCGCACGCTGTATGTCGCCGCCGAGTTCGCGGCCGGCGGCCGCGTCGAGCTCGACGCGTCGCACGAGGAGCGCGCGATCTACGTGGTCGACGGCGGCCTGACGATCGACGGCACGCCGGTGCCGGCCGAGCAGATGGCCGTGCTCGCGCCCGGCGCGTCGGTCACGCTCGCGAGCGGCAACGGCGCACGCGCGATGCTGCTCGGCGGCGACAAGATCGACGGCGAACGCTTCATCGAATGGAATTTCGTCGCCAGCAGCCGCGACGCGATCGAGCGCGCGAAACAGGCGTGGACGAACCAGGAAATGGGCAAGGTGCCGGGCGAAACCGAGTGGATTCCGCTGCCCGAATCGAAGCCGCGTTGAAAAAGGGGCGTGCCGCCCCCATCCTGACGACATTCGAACGGAAGAGAACGACATGGACACCACGCTTGCCACTTTCGAGAAAGACGTCATCGAGGCGTCGCTGGACACGCCCGTGCTGGTCGACTTCTGGGCGCCGTGGTGCGGCCCCTGCAAGACGCTCGGCCCGCTGCTCGAGAAGCTCGAAGCCGACTACGAAGGCCGCTGGAAGCTCGTGAAGGTGAACGTCGACGAGAACCAGGAGCTCGCCGCGCACTTCCAGACGCGCAGCATCCCGCACGTGATCGCGTTCGCCGACGGGCGCCCGGTCGACCAGTTCGTCGGCGTGCTGCCGGAAGGCCAGTTGCGCGCATTCCTCGACCGGCTGCTGCCGGCGCCCGACGAAGCCGAACGCCGCGCCGCACAATACGCGATCGCCGAGTCGCGCTACGACGATGCGGTCACGCACCTCGAAGCAGCGCTCGCGCTGAACCCCGGCTTCGACGACGCACGGCTCGACCTGATCGAGCTGCTGCTCGCGAACAACCAGGTGGACCTCGCGCGTGCCGAAACCGAACGCCTGTCGCCGCAGACCGTGCAGGGCGGCGATCCGCGCTACCAGGCGGTCAAGACCCGTTTCGATGCGCTCGACGCGACGGCCGACCTGCCGCCGACCGACGCGCTCGAAGCACGTATCGCCGCGAACCCCGCCGATCTCGATGCGCGCTTCGACCTCGCGCAGAGCCTGATCGCACGGCGGGCGTACGAAGGCGCACTCGAGCAATTGCTGGAAATCGTGATGCGCGACCGCGCGTACGGCGACGATCTCGGCCGCCGCACGATGATTTCGGTGTTCGAACTGGCGGGCGATCACCCCGAGCTCGTCGCGGCATGGCGACGCAAGCTGAGCATGGCGCTCAACTGACGCGCGACCGGCCGGGCTGCAATGGCCCGGCTAACGCTTCGCATCGCTCGCGGCGCGCGTGACGCGCCGCAGCATTCCTCCGCGTCGAACGATTCGACGCTCAGCCGCTCAGCCGGCGGCCCGCGCGGCGATCGCGCGCAGCGCATGCGCGGCGGCCGCGAAGCCGAAGCTCGCGGTCACGCACACGCTCGAACCGAACCCCGCGCAGTTGAGCCCCGCGACATGCGCGGCCGCGGACGGCTCCGCACCGTCCTCGATGTCGCACGCGGCGGCTTCCGGATAGATCAGCGGCTCGTCGGAATACACGGCGCTCACCTTGAAGCGCGCCTTCGGCCCGCGCGGAAAGCCGTGCTGCTTGCGCAACTGCGCGCGCACCTTCGACAGCAGCGGATCCTGGATCGTCAGTGCGAGATCGTCGATGCGGATGCGCGTCGGGTCGAGCTGGCCGCCCGCGCCGCCGACCGTGACGAGCGGCTGCCCTTTCGCGACGCACCATGCGATCAGCGCGACCTTCGTGCGCACGCTGTCGATCGCGTCGATCACGTAGTCGAAACCGCCGCCGAGCAGCGCATCGAAGTTGTCGGGTTCCGCGAAATCCTCGATCCGGTTCACGCGGCAGGCGGGATCGATCAGCGCGATCCGCTCGGCCATCGCGTCGACCTTCGGCTTGCCGTAATTGCCGTCGAGCGCGTGGATCTGCCGGTTCGTATTGCTTTCCGCGACGTTGTCGAGATCGACCAGCGTCAGCGTGCCGATCGCGCTGCGGGCGAGCGCTTCGGCCGTCCACGAACCGACGCCGCCGATCCCGATCACGGCGACGTGCGCGCGCTCGAACGCGGCGAGCGCGGGCACGCCGTACAGCCGCGCGATGCCGCCGAAACGGCGGTCACGATCCACGTCAAGCTGGATTGTCGGGGTCGGGGTAAGATCAGAAGAACTGGGCGGGGCAGCGTCGGCAGCGGACATGGCAGCAAGGAAAACGTAAGTCGTGCAGCCCTCTATTTTGCCTGATATCCCCGTTCGTACGCGCCACTGTGCACGCACGATTCTTCAGCGTTCGCTATACTGACCCCGGATTGAAGCGTTTGCATAACATGACGACTCTCGCTGATCTTCGCATCAACTATTCGCGTGCTTCGCTCGACGAAGCCGATGCCGCCCCCGACCCCTTCGCCCAGTTCGATCGCTGGTTCAAGGAGGCGCTCGCCGCCAAACTTCCCGAGCCCAACACGATGACGCTCGCCACCGTCGGCGACGACGGCCGGCCGTCGGCCCGGATCGTGCTCATCAAGGGCGTCGACGAACGCGGGTTCGTCTTCTTTACCAATTACGAAAGCCGCAAAGGCCGCGAACTCGCCGCGCATCCGCAGGCGGCGCTGCTGTTCTACTGGATCGAGCTCGAGCGCCAGGTGCGCATCGAAGGCCGCATCGAGAAAACCAGCGCCGACGAAAGCGACCGCTATTTCGCGTCGCGCCCGCTCGGCTCGCGCATCGGTGCGTGGGCCTCCGAGCAGAGCGCCGTGATCGACAGCCGCGCGACGCTCGAAGCGCGCGAGAAGGACGTGGCCGAACGCTACGGCGAGAACCCGCCGCGCCCGCCGCACTGGGGCGGCTATCGGGTCGTGCCCGACGCGATCGAGTTCTGGCAGGGCCGCCCGTCCCGGCTGCACGACCGGTTGCTCTATACCCGCGACGCCACGGCGGCGCCGGGCTGGACGATCTCGCGCCTGTCGCCGTAAAGGCGCCGCAGCGCCGGCACGGGCCGGTCGTATCTCGTATTGCATTCGGGCGCCCGCCTCGCGAAGGGCGGGCGCCGGTCAAGATACTTGGCTGTATTCGATTCAACGAACAAACGGAGAATCCAAATGTTCTGGGAAAAGAAGCTGGCACAGTGGGCGGACGAAGTACGGGCAAAGGCGAACATCCCCGCGCGCCTGGTGCTGTGGAACGGCGAACAACTCGATTTCGGCACCTTCAGCGCGCCGCAGGTCACGCTGAAGGTCAACAGCGCGTCGGCGTTGCCGCTCTTGCTCGAACCAAGCCTCGACAATCTCGGCGAGGCGTACGTGAAGGGCAAGATCGACATCGAAGGCAGGCTGTCGGACATCATCAACATCAGCTATTCGCTGGCGCGCAGCACGGTCACCAGCGCCAGCAAGCTCGCGCGCGTGAAGCGCTACTTCAATCATACGAAGAACACCGACAAGAAAGCGATCCAGTATCACTACGACGTGTCGAACGAGTTCTACCAGCTCTGGCTCGACGAGAACATGGTGTACTCGTGTGCTTACTTCGAGAACGGCGACGAAGATCTCGCGACCGCGCAGATCAAGAAGATCGACCACATCCTGACCAAGATCCAGCTCCAGCCCGGCCAGCGCCTGCTCGACATCGGCTGCGGCTGGGGTGCGCTCGTGCTGCGCGCCGCGCAGAAGTTCGGCGCGACGTGTCTGGGCGTGACGCTGTCGCAGAACCAGTTCGATCTCGCCACCGCGCGCGTGAAGGCCGCCGGGCTCGAGGACAAGATCGAGATCCGGCTGCAGGACTACCGCGAGATCGAGGGCCAGTTCGACCGGATCACGAGCGTCGGGATGTTCGAGCACGTCGGCCGCAAGAACCTGCCGCTCTATTTCTCGCGCGTGCACGACCTGCTGACCGACGACGGCATCGCGATGAACCACGGGATCACGTCGACCGACGCGGAAAGCGGCGAAACGGCGCTCGGCGGCGGCGAGTTCATCGACCGCTACGTGTTCCCGGACGGCGAGCTGCCGCACATCAGCCTCGCGCTCGAATCGGCGCAGCGCGGCGGGCTCGAGGCGATTGACATCGAGAGCCTGCGGCGACACTATGCGCGCACGCTCGAGATCTGGACCGAGAACTTCGAGGCGAAGGCGGACCAGGCGCGCGCGCTCGTCGACGACGAAAAATTCCGCATCTGGCGCGTGTATCTTGCCGGCTGCGCGTATGCGTTCGAGCACGACGACGTGTCGATCTTCCAGATCGTGTGCCGCAAGGCCGGCCGCAGCGCGAAAACGCTGCCGTGGTCGCGGCGCTACATGTACGAAAACCCGCTGCCGCGCTAGGTGGCACTTGACGCTGGGCATGCATGGGTGACGGCAGGACGCGGCGCAACACGCCGCCGCAACGACAGCAGCGCGACGACACGGACGGGCCGCACGCCGAAGGGCAATTCGACCTGTTCGGCGCGCCGCCCGACGACGCGCGCGCGGCTGCGCCCGACGACGACGCTGCAAGCCGCGGCGAACCCATGACGCCCAACGAAGGCGACGACGGGCCATCGCCAGCCCGCGCCCGCCGCGCATCGCCCCGCCCGTCCGCCCCGGACGAAGAACCCGCCCCCGCCTCCGGCATGCTGTGGGACGAGCCGTCCCCGCCGGCCGCGCCGCCGAAGAAAAGCCGGCGCCCGCGCGGCGTGGCGCCCGCGCCGGTCTCCGCGGAAGTCGCCGACGCGGCGGCCGCGCTGCCGCCGAACGTGCGGCTCGGTACGTCGTCGTGGTATTTCCCCGGCTGGGACGGCATCGTCTACGACGGCGACTTCGCGCAGACGAAGCTGTCGCGCGAAGGGCTCTCGGCGTACGGCGCGCATCCGCTGCTGAGAAGCGTGAGCCTGGACCGGTCGTTCTACGGCCCGCTGTCGGTAGCCGACTACCTGCGCTACGCGCAGCAGGTGCCGGACGATTTCCGCTTCATCGTAAAGGCGCCGGCATCCGTGACCGACGCGGTGGTGCGGGGCCGGCGCGGCGAGCCGTCCGGGCCGAACCCGACCTTTCTCGACGCGCGGCTTGCAACGGCGGAGTTCGTGCAGCCGTGCCTCGACGGGCTCGGCAAGAAGGCCGGCGTGCTCGTGTTCCAGTTCTCGCCGATGCCCGATCAGCTGCTCGCCGACCCGGCCGCGCTGATCGACCGGCTGTCGGCGTTCTTCGCGGCGCTGCCGCCGCTGGCACCGGAGGCCGACGGCACGCGCTACGCGATCGAGATTCGCGACGCGAGCCTGCTGACGCCGCGCTTCATCCGCGCGCTCGCGGCGCTCGGGGTGCGCTACTGCGTCGGCCTGCATGCGCGGATGCCCGACCCGCTGCGCCAGGCGGCCGCGCTCGCGCTGCTCGACGGCGATGCGCCGGGGCCGCTGATCGTGCGCTGGAGCCTGCACGGCGGGTTCAAGTACGAACAGGCGAAGGCGAAGTACGAGCCGTTCGACAAGCTCGTCGACGAGGATCCGGCCACGCGCTCGGCGCTCGCCGAACTGGCCGCGCGCTACGCGCTGGCCGGGCAGCCGGTGATCATCACGATCAACAACAAGGCGGAAGGCTCCGCGCCGCTGTCGTGCATCGCGCTCGCGCGCGAGATCGCCGCCGCGTGCGCGCACTGGCGCAACGACGCGGCGCAGGCATCAGGCGCCGCTTAGCGGACGCTGGCCGCTCGGTGGCCGGGTGGCCGCTCGGTGCCGCTCGGTCGCCATTTAGCCGCCGCTCACCGGCCAGCCGCTCACGCACCGCGCAGCGACTTCAGCCGGTGCGAAAATTTCTGACGGAATTTCGCGAGCTTCGGCCCGATCACGACCGAGCAGTAGCCCTGCCCCGGATTGCGCGCGTAATAGTTCTGATGATAGTCCTCGGCCGGCCAGTAGTTGTTGTCGTCGAGCGGCACGACCTGCGTGACGATCGGCTGCCCGAATACCTGTTCGCGCTCCAGTTCGCGGATCACGTCGAGCGCGGTGTCGCGCTGCGCATCCGAATGCGTGAACACGACCGAACGGTACTGCGTGCCGACGTCGTTGCCCTGCCGGTTCAGCTGGGTCGGATCGTGCGTCGCGAAGAAGATCTCGAGGATCTCGCGATAGCCGATGCGGGCCGGATCGAACGTCACGTTCACGACTTCCGCGTGCCCGGTGTCGCCTTCGCACACGTCGCGATAGCCGGGGTTGCGCGTATGGCCGCCCGCATAGCCCGACTGAACGGCCGTCACGCCGTCGACGTCGAGAAACACGGCCTCCGTGCACCAGAAGCACCCGCCGCCCACAGTCGCGGTTTCAAGCATGTCGTTCACCATGAAATCAGTCCCTCGTTGATGACAGCGGCGGCCCGCACGCGTGCATGCGTACCGCCGCCCGTTCGTCTCGCCGCCGCCCGTTTGCTCGGGCGAAGCGGCACGCGTTCAAGTATCTCACTCGCGTGCGAATCCGGCAGAACCGCATGCACGCCGCACACCACCCGCCGCACGTTTCTCGTCTACACTTAGGCACGCTTCGCCGCGACGGCACACCGTCCGGCTGCACGCAGCGTCCGATGCATGCCCGCTCCTGATGTACCCATCATCCGCCGGAACATCGATATGCACGCCTTAGCAGATATCGCCCGCAGCGCGGGCCCGACCACCGGCGCACCGCGCGCCGCCGCTTCACCGGCATCCTCGCGCCGCCGTGCGCAGCGATCCGGGCCCGCGCACCCGCCCGCTTTCCCGACCTGATGCACGGCATCGCGCGTCCCGCCGACACGCGCGCCGCGCAACGCCTTCGCCCGCACCCCGCAGCGAACGGCCGTACGCCAACGATCCGATACAACCGAGAGAGGCACCCCGATGAGCATGCGGCCCGACCCGACCTTTCACGCTTCGCCGGAACTTGCAATGCAGGCGCCGGCGGAAGCGTTTGCCTATACGTTGTTGCTGAGCCCCGATTTTTCCAGACCCGACGCGCTCGCCGTGATCGACGTGAAACCCGGCTCCGCGACCTACGGAAAAATCGTCCATACGGTGACGATGCCGAACACCGGCGACGAGTTTCATCACTTCGGCTGGAATGCGTGTTCGTCGTCGCTGTCGCCGCTCACCGGTCACGCCTTTCTCGAGCGACGCTTCCTGATCATCCCCGGCCTGCGCTCGTCACGTATCTACGTGATCGACACGAAGCCGCATCCGACGCAGGCGTGCATCCACAAGATCATCGAGCCCGACGAGATCTTCGCGAAGACCGGCTATTCGCGGCCGCACACGGTCCACTGCGGCCCCGAGGGCATCTACGTGAGCACGCTCGGCGGCGCGGGCAAGGACGGCACCGACGGCGCGCCCGGCATCTTCATCATGGACTGCGAGACCTTCGACGTGCTCGGCCGCTGGGAAATCGATCGCGGCCCGCAGGACAAGCATTACGACTTCTGGTGGAACCTGCCGCGCGACTACATGGTGTCGAGCGAATGGGCGCTGCCGCCGCAATTCGAACACGGCATCGTGCCGGACGACCTGCTCGCGAACCGGTACGGTCACCGTCTGCATTTCTGGGACCTGCGCGCGCGCCGCAACGTGCAGACGATCGATCTCGGCGCGCACCACCAGATGGCGCTGGAAGTGCGGCCCGCCCACGATCCGGTGCGCGAATACGGGTTCGTCGGCGTCGTGGTCGACACGACCAATCTGGAAGGATCGATCTGGACCTGGTGGCGCGAAGGCGGCGAGTTCCATGTGAAGAAGACCGCGACGATCCCGGCCGAGCCGGCCGCGGCCGACGAGCTGCCGCCGCTGCTCAAGGGGTTCGGCGCGGTGCCGCCGCTCGTGACCGACATCGACCTGTCGCTCGACGACCGCTTCCTGTACGTATCGTGCTGGGGCACCGGCGAGATGCGCCAGTACGACGTGTCGGATCCGCATCGGCCGGTGCTCGCGGGGTCGGTCCGGATCGGCGGGATCGTGCGCCGGGCGCCGCACACGAACGGCCGCGCGTTCGCGGGCGGCCCGCAGATGGTGGAAATCAGCCGCGACGGCCGGCGCGTGTACTGGACCAACTCGCTGTACTCGACGTGGGACGACCAGTTCTACCCGGACGGCGTGCCGGCCGCGCAGGTGCTCGCGCATGCAGGGCCGGACGGCGGGCTCACGCTCGCCGACGACTACTGGGTCGACTTCCCCGAAGGCTATCGCGCGCACCAGATCCGGCTGGAAGGCGGCGACTGCTCGACCGACTCGTTCTGCTATCCGTCGGTCAAGCGTTGAACACGGGGCTCTCCGCGCCGCTCGCGCTGTGGGCGGCCGTGCTCGCGAGCGGCGTCTATCACGGGCTCAATCCGGCGATGGGCTGGCCGCTGGCCGTGTCTAACGCGCTGATGACGCGCCGCGGCGGCGCGCTCGTCGCGGCGCTCGGCTATCTCGCGCTCGGCCACGCGCTCGCGGTGTTCATGGTGATGCTGCCGTTCGGGCTGCTCGCCGCGCTGCTCGCGTGGCAGTCGGCGATCCGGATCGGCGCGAGCGCGCTCGTGATCGGCTTCGGCGCGCTGTTGCTGATCCGCCGCCGCCACCCGCGGGCGCTCGCGCGGATCGCGCCGGCGCGGCTCGGGCTGTGGTCGTTCGCGGTCGCGATCGCGCACGGCGCCGGCCTGATGCTGGTGCCGATCTACCTCGGCCTCTGCGGGCTCGAAGGGAACGCCGGGGACGCCGGCCATCGCGCGGCCGCAACGCTCATCGATGCACATCTCGGCATGGCGCTCGTCGTCGCGGCCGTGCATGCGGCCGCGATGATCGCGACGGGCGGCGTGCTGGCGTGGCTCGTCTATCGGTATCTCGGGCTGAAATTCGTCGCGCGGAGCTGGTTCAACCTCGATGCCGTGTGGGCATCGAGCCTGATCGTGACGGGTGCGCTGTCGCTCGGGCTGGCGGCGGCACGGTAGCAACGCGGCGCGGCCCCCTCGCAACAGCGCTGCCTGCCGCGCGCAATAAAACGCGGCGGAACAGGCGTTCGAACGCGATTTCGGCGCCGCGCGGCAGTGTTCGCTACCTCACGCTCGCGCCGCAATGCGCCGCCCGCACGGGCCCGGCGGCCTTGATTCCGCTAAAATCCGGGCATGCGCACCACTTCCCAATCGACCGCCCCGGCCTTGCCGCCTCTCGTCCGCCGCGCCCCCCGGATTCGCCGTGCGCCGCGCCCGCCCGTTTCGTCCCGGATGGCCGCCCGATGAACCACCCCACTCCGCCGGATTTCGACTCGGCCGCATTTCGCCAGGCGCTCGGCCAGTTCGCGACCGGCGTCACGGTCATCACGACGCGCGCGCCGTCCGGACAGCTGATCGGCATCACCGCGAGCTCGTTCAACTCGGTGTCGCTCGATCCGCCGCTCGTGCTGTGGAGCCTCGCGCACAAATCGGCGTCGACGCCGGTGTTTCGCAGCAACAGCCATTACGTGGTGAACGTGCTCGCGGCGTCGCAACTCGACCTGTGCAAGCGTTTCTCGACCTACAAGGGCGATCGTTTCGAAGGGATTGCGCACGCGGCCGGCAACTCGGGCATGCCGGTGCTCGACGGCGCGCTCGCGTGGTTCGAATGCCATAACCGCAGCCGCTACGACGAAGGCGACCACGTGATCTTCGTCGGCGAAGTGGAGCGCTGCGGCGTGCGGGCCGCAACCGACGGCGCGCCGCCGCTCGTGTTCCACGGCGGCGGCTTCCACGGCCTCACACCGCTTTGATCGCCCCGGTGCGCGCCAGCCCGACCGGCGCGCCCGCCTCGTCCTTCAGCGTCTGCAGCACGATGTTCGAACGGATGTCCATCACGCCCGGCGCCTTGTAGAGCCGGTTCAGCACGAAATCCGAATAGTGCTTGAGGTTGTGCGCGAGCACGCGCAGCAGATAGTGGCTCTCGCCGGTCACGACGAACGCGCCGACCACCTCCGGCCACTCGCGCAGCGCTTCCGCGAAGCGCTCGTGCCACTGGTTTTCCTCGTTGCGCATCGATACCTGCACGAATGCCTCGAGCTCGAAGCCGA
The DNA here is from genome assembly GCF_902498995.1 of Burkholderia anthina. Lineage (GTDB taxonomy): Bacteria > Pseudomonadota > Gammaproteobacteria > Burkholderiales > Burkholderiaceae > Burkholderia > Burkholderia anthina. The sequence continues at coordinate 214,881 of NZ_CABVLY010000001.1, read as the reverse complement.
GCTTCTCGCGGCTCAGGCATGCGCGGTAGTGCTCGATCACGCCCTGCTCCTCCAGCAGGCGCATCCGGCGCAAACAGGCGGACGGCGACAGCGAGATCCGCTCCGCCAGATCGAGATTGCTGATTCTGCCCTCTTCCTGCAGAACTGCCAGAATCCGGCAGTCGGTGGCATCGAGCGTGATCGCGTGCATTTTTGGTCCCCGTTTTCCCTCTGATTCGAATTATCTGCCAATCGGGCGGATTGTCCATGTTTATTTCGCAAGCACTTTCTGCGAGCGTCCACCTATCATTCGAAGGATCGATTCACCGATTCGTCATGCCATGGACACACTCTGGGACATTTCGCCGCCGATCAGCCCCGCCACCCCCGTGTGGCCGGGCGACACGCCGGTTTCCGTCGAACGCGTGTGGCGGATGGAGGCCGGCTCGCCGGTCAACGTCGCCCGCCTGACGCTGTCGCCGCATACCGGCGCGCACTGCGACGCGCCGCTGCACTACGACGCAAACGGCGCGCCGATCGGCGCGGTGCCGCTCGACACCTACCTCGGCCCGTGCCGCGTGATCCACTGCATCGGTGCAGCGCCGGTCGTGCAGCCGGCCGACGTCGCGGCCGCGCTCGACGGCGTGCCGCCGCGCGTGCTGCTGCGCACCTATGCACGCGCGAGCGTCGAACACTGGGACAGCGGCTTCTGCGCGGTCGCGCCCGCCACCGTCGACCTGCTCGCCGCGCACGGCGTGAAGCTGATCGGCATCGACACGCCGTCGCTCGACCCGCAGGAATCGAAGACGATGGATGCGCATCACCGCGTGCGGGCGCACCGGATGGCGATCCTCGAAGGGATCGTGCTCGACGACGTGCCGCCCGGCGACTACGAACTGATCGCGCTGCCGCTGAAGTTCGCGACGCTCGACGCGAGCCCGGTGCGCGCGGTGCTGCGCGCGTTGCCCGGCCGCGCCTCCTGATTACCCGAACCCTCTACCCGACATCATGATCAAGACCCGTGAAGACGCGCTCGTCCTCGACCGCGACGACCCGCTCGCCGCGCTGCGCGACCAGTTCGCGCTGCCCGACGGCGTGATCTACCTCGACGGCAACTCGCTCGGCGCGCAGCCGCGCGCATCGGCCGCCCGCGCGCAACAGGTGATCGGCGCCGAATGGGGCGAAGGCCTGATCCGCAGCTGGAACACCGCCGGCTGGTTCGCGCTGCCGCGCCGCCTCGGCGACAAGCTCGCGACGCTGATCGGCGGCGCGCCCGGCGAAACCGTCGTAACCGACACCATTTCGATCAACCTGTTCAAGCTGCTGTCGGCGATGCTGCGCCATCAGGCCGAGCGCGCGCCGGAGCGCCGCGTGATCGTGTCGGAGCGCTCGAACTTCCCGACCGACCTGTACATCGCGCAAGGGCTGATCGAGCAGCTCGGCGGCGGCTACGAGCTGCGCCTGATCGACGATCCGGCAGACCTGCCCGCCGCGCTCGGCGCGGACACGGCCGTCGCGATGATCACGCACGTGAACTACCGCACCGGCTACATGCACGACATGCCGGCCGTCACGCAGCTCGTGCACGACGCGGGCGCGCTGATGCTGTGGGATCTCGCGCACTCGGCCGGCGCGGTGCCGGTCGACCTGAACGGCGCGCATGCGGACGGCGCGGTCGGCTGCACGTACAAGTACCTGAACGGCGGCCCCGGTTCGCCGGCGTTCGTGTGGGTGCCGCAACGCCATCTCCCGCATTTCTCGCAGCCGCTGTCGGGCTGGTGGGGCCACCGCGCGCCGTTCGCGATGCAGCCGGGCTTCGCGCCCGATCCGGGCATCGCGCGCTTCCTGTGCGGCACGCAGCCGATCGTGTCGATGTCGATGGTCGAATGCGGGCTCGACGTGTTCCTGCAGACCGACATGCAGACGATCCGCCGCAAGTCGCTCGCGCTGACCGACGCGTTCATCGCGCTCGTCGAAGCGCGCTGCGCCGGCCTGTCGCTGAAGCTCGTCACGCCGCGCGCGCATCACCAGCGCGGCTCGCAGGCGAGCTTCGAGCATCCGCACGGCTACGAGGTGATGCAGGCGCTGATCGCGCGCGGCGTGATCGGCGACTATCGCGAGCCGTACGTGCTGCGCTTCGGCTTCACGCCGCTCTACACGCGCTTCGCCGACGTGTGGGATGCGGTCGAGACGCTGCGCGACATCCTCGCCACCGAAGCGTGGAAGGCACCCGAGTTCGCCGAGCGCGGCGCGGTGACCTGATCGGCGTCGCCCGGCGCGCGCAGGCCGCGCGCCGCGCCCCCCGTCATTCAATCCTGGAGAAAGTCGTGAATTCTGGTCATATGCAGCCACCCGGCGACGATGCGCCGGCGGGCTGCCCGTTCTCGGGCGCACGCGCCGCGCAATCGCCGCAAGCCGCTCAGGCCCACGAAGCGCCGCACGTACCGGGCGATGCCGCCGCGCAAGCCGGCTGGCACGACGCGCAGCTGGATTTTTCGAAGTCGATGAGCTACGGCGACTACCTGTCGCTGAATTCGATCCTCGATGCGCAGCATCCGCTGTCGCCCGATCACAACGAGATGCTGTTCATCATCCAGCATCAGACGAGCGAGCTGTGGATGAAGCTCGCGCTGTTCGAGCTGCGCGGTGCGCTCGATGCCGTGCGCGACGATGCGCTGCCGCCCGCGTTCAAGATGCTCGCGCGCGTGTCGCGCATTCTCGAGCAGCTCGTGCAGGCGTGGAACGTACTGTCGACGATGACGCCGTCCGAATATTCGGCGATGCGGCCGTATCTCGGCCAGTCGTCGGGCTTCCAGTCGTACCAGTATCGTCAGCTCGAATTCCTGCTCGGCAACAAGAACGCGCAGATGCTGCAGCCGCATGCACACCGGGCCGACATCCTCGAACAGGTGCGCGCGACGCTCGAGGCGCCGTCGTTCTACGACGAGGTCGTGCGCCTGCTCGCGCGCCGCGGCTTCGCGATCGCGCCCGGGCGGCTCGAACGCGACTGGACGCAGCCGATGCGTCACGACGAAACGGTCGAGGCCGCATGGCTCGAGGTCTATCGTCATCCGCAGCAGCACTGGGAGCTGTACGAAATGGCCGAAGAGCTCGTCGATCTCGAGGATGCGTTCCGCCAGTGGCGTTTCCGTCACGTGACGACCGTCGAGCGCATCATCGGCTTCAAGCAAGGCACGGGCGGCACGAGCGGCGCGCCGTATCTGCGCAAGATGCTCGACGTCGTGCTGTTCCCCGAGCTGTGGCACGTTCGGACCACACTGTAACGCACGCCGTGCGCCCGCGCGTCACGACGACGTGCGGGCCAGCTCCTCTCCTTCGCGCGGCAACGCCCGTTCGCGCGTCAATCGCGGAATGTGCCGCCGCATCGCGAGCAGCGCGACGCAGACCACGCCCATCGCGGCGGCCAGCATCGCCAGGTACGCATTCGCGCCGCCCGTGGTGATCACGATCGCCCCGGCGAACGCGCTGAGGATCGCGCCGAGCCGGCCGAACGCGAGCGCGCTCGCGGTGCCGGTCGCGCGCACCGCCGTGGGATAGATGTACGCGCAGAGCGCATACATCGTCGACTGCACCGCGTTGACGAACAGGCCGTGCAGGCCGAGCCCGGCGATCAGCCAGCCCGTGTGACGCCCCGCATCGACGCCCATCAGCCAGGCCGCGCTCGCCGCGCCGCCGATGCTGCACAGCGCGAGCGGCCAGCGCGAACCGGCATGCGCGATCGCCCACGCGCACAGCAGCGCGCCGATCACGCCGCCGAGGTTGTACGCGGTGAGCCCCGCGCCTGCGACCGCCACGCTGAGCCCGCTCGCGGCCAGCATCGTCGGCAGCCAGCTGAATGCCGCGTACACCGCGAGCAGACACATGAAGAACGCACACCACAGCGCGATCGTGTCGCGCGCCTGGCCGCCGGCGAACAGCGCGCCGAAGCCGCCCCGCGCACCGGGCGCACGCGCATCGCGCAAATCGGTGAACACGGTGCCGGGCGCGACCGGCCGCTGCATGCGTGCGAGCAGCGCGCCGAGTTCCGGCCAGCGCGCGGGGCGGCGCGCCAGATAGCGCGGCGATTCGGGCAGCGCGCGCACGAGCACGAAGCCGAGCACGAGCGGCAGCGCGCCGCCCGCGAAGAACAGCCCGCGCCAGCCGTAGCGCGGCAGCACCTCGTGCGCGAACAACCCGGCCAGCATGCCGCCGAGCGGCACGCACACGATCGTCGCCGTGACCATCATCGTGCGGCGCCGCGCGGGCGTGTATTCGGCCGTCATCGTCGTGGCCGTCGGCAGCGCGCCGCCGATCCCGAGCCCCGCGCAGAAGCGCAGCATCGCGATCGCGGCGACGTCCGGCGCGAAGCCGATCGCGCAGGTCGCGACACCGAACAGGAACACGCTGCCGATCACGGCCTGGCGGCGGCCGAAGCGGTCCGCGACGAGCCCCGCGCACGCGCTGCCGATGCCCATGCCGATCAGGCCGGCCGCCACCGCGGGCGCGAACGCGCCGCGCGTGATTCCCCATTCGCGGATCAGCACCGGAATCGCGAAGCCGATCAACTGGCCGTCGAAACCGTCGAGCACGATCGCGAGCGCGGCGAGCAGCACCACGCCGCGCTGCATCGCCGTAAACGGCCCGTCGTCGAGTGTCGCGCCGATGTCGACCGACGGCGGCGGCAATCCGTCGCGCGTGCTCATGCGGCCTCCCGTGTGCCACGCGGCGGCGGCGATGTGCGCGAACGGCGCGCGGCAAGACAACGGCATTCGATGACTTTCATGGCGTCTCCAGTTGCCCGGGCTGGCGCGCAGGCGCGTGCCCGAATCTCGTGCTGCGCGGCCGGCGTCGATGCGCCGGCTCGTTCAGCTTTCCTGTCCAGTCCGTGTCGGCCGCGCGCCGTCCGCCCGCGTGCGGCGCATCCGTGCTGCCGCGCGCCGCGAACCCGCGACCGGCCCGATGCTCAGTCGCTCCGCGCGTCGATCAGCCTGACCAGCGCGAGCAGCGTGTCGGTATGCGGGACCGCGACGCCCGTCTCGCGCGCGGCCGCGACGACCCTGCCGCTGATCGCGTCGATCTCCGTGCGGCGGCCCACGAGCACGTCCTGCAGCATCGACGGCCGGTGGCCGCGATGTTCGCGGATCGCATGCCCGACGTTGCGCGCGATGCGCTCGCCGTCGACGCCGATGCCTTTCGCGCGCGCGACGGCGGCCGTCTCGGCCGCGATCGCCAGCGCGAGCCGCGGCCCGTCGTCATGGCGGCCGAGCTGGTCGACCGTGCAGCGCGTCGTCGCGCACAGCGTGTTGAGCGCGGCGTTGAACGCGACCTTCTCCCAGATCGCGGCCCACACGTCGGCATCGAGCGAACACGCGAGCCCGGCATCCGACAATGCGGCAGCCACCGCCGCCGCGAACGGGCGCGCCGCGCCGTCGGCCGTCATCATGCGGATCGTGCCGGCGCCATGCGAGCGCACATGCCCGGGCCCGGCGACGTCGGCCGGCCACGTCGTGACGCCGACCAGAATGCGTTCGAGCGGCACGAACGCGTTCAGCGTCTCGACGTTGCCGAGCCCGTTCTGCAGCGTCAGCACGGACGTCCGCGGGCCCAGCAATGCGCGCACGCCGTCGAGCGCCGCGCGCGTATGCGTCGATTTGGTGAAAACGATCAGCAGATCGAACGGTGTGCCGGGCGATGCAAGCGCCGCCGCATGCGCGGCTTCGGGTCGCACGGCATGCAGCGTGCGGATGCGGCGTTCGCCGCGATCGTCGTCGATGCGCAAACCGTCGCGACGAATCGCGTCGAGATGTGCGTCGTTCACGTCGATCAACGTGACGGCCTCGCCCCGCTCGGCCAGCAAGCCGCCGAACAGCGAGCCCATCGCGCCCGCGCCGAGAATCGCAATCTTCATCGTCGGCGGCCTCTCAGAACGGATAGTGACGCGGCGCGGTCTGCACGGTGATCCAGCGCAGGTCCGTGAACGCGGCGATTCCGGCCTTGCCGCCGAAATGGCCGAAGCCGCTGTCCTTCACGCCGCCGAACGGCATCTGCGCCTCGTCGTGCACGGTCGGGCCGTTCACGTGGCAGATGCCCGATTCGATGCGCGCCGCGACGCGCATCGCGCGCGCGACGTCGCGGCTGAACACGGCCGACGACAGCCCGAACGCGTTGTCGTTCGCGCAGCGGATCGCCGCCTCTTCGCCGTCGACGCGCACGATGCCCTTTACCGGCCCGAACGATTCCTCCGCATAGATCCGCATCGCGGGCGTCACGCGATCGATGAGCGTCGCCGGGAACAGCGTGCTGCCGGACTTGCCGCCGCACGCGAGCGTCGCGCCGTGCGCGAGCGCATCGTCGATCAGCGCGTTGCAACGCTCGACGGCCTTCATGTCGATCAGCGAGCCGAGCACGACGGGCCCGTGGCGCGGATCGCCGAGCGGCAGCGAGGCCGCCTTGTCGGCGAGCTTCGCGACGAACGCATCGGCGATCGATGCGTCGACGACGAGCCGTTCGGTCGACATGCAGATCTGCCCGGAATTCGCGAACGCGCCGAATGCGGCCGCTGCCACCGCCGCGTCGAGATCGGCATCGTCGAGCACGACGAACGGCGCCTTGCCGCCGAGTTCGAGCACCGACGGTTTCAGGTGGCGCGCGCACGCTTCGGCGACGATCCGCCCGACGCGCGTCGATCCGGTGAAGTTCACGCGGCGCACGGCCGGATGCGCGATCAATGCATCGACGACGGCACCCGCATCGTCGGGCGCATTCGTCACGAAGTTCACGACACCCGGCGGCAAACCGGCCTCCTGCAACGCCTCGACGATCAGCCCGTGCGTGACGGGACACAACTCCGAGCCCTTCAGCACGACCGTGTTGCCGCACGCGAGCGGCAGCGCGAGCGCGCGCGTCGCGAGGATCACCGGCGCGTTCCACGGCGCGATGCCGAGCACGACGCCGGCCGGCTGCCGTACGCCCATCGCGAGCGAGCCGGGCACGTCGGACGGAATCAGCTCGCCGCCGATCTGCGTGGTCAGCGACGCGGCCTCGACGAGCCCGCTCGCGGCAAGGTGCACGTTGAAGCCGGCCCACAGCGCCGACGCGCCGGTTTCGGCCGCCATCGCGGCGACAAACTGGTCGTGCTTCGCTTCGAGTGCGGCGGCGGCCTTGAGCAGCAGCGCGCGGCGCGCGCCGGGGCCAAGTGCCGCCCAGTCGGGAAACGCGCGAGCCGCCGCGTCGGCCGCCGCGCGTGCATCGTCGACCGTGCACGCGGGTGCGGTCGACGCAATTTCGCCGTCGAGCGGGTTGCGGCGCACGAACGTCGCGCCGGTGGACGAATCGCGGCGTACGCCGCCGATCAGCATCGATACGGTTTGCATGGAGTCTCCGGAACGACGCGCGCTGCGCGTCAGGCCACTTCGATTTCGACGACGACGGGCGCGGCGGCGCGCAGCGCGTCGGTCAACGTGTCGTGCAGGCGCGCGGCGTCGGCCACGCGAATGCCGCGGCAGCCCATCCCTTGCGCCAGCGCGACGAAATTCAGGTCGGGCAGATCGGTGCCCTGCACCGGATCGTCGGGGCCGAAGCCGAATACCGGCGCGAAATCCTGCAGCGCCGCATAGCGACGATTGTTCAGGATCACGAACGTGATCGGCAGCTTCAGCTGCGCGGCGCTCCACAGCGCCTGGATCGAATACAGGCTCGACCCGTCGCCGATCAGCGCGATCACGCGCTGCCCCGGCCGCGCGAGCGCGACGCCGACCGCCGCCGGCGTCCCGTAGCCGAGCCCGCCGCTGTCCATCGTGTAGAACGTGCCGCTGCGCGTGAACGGCAGATGCGCCTGCATCACGGGCCGCGCGCTCGGCGCCTCCTCGACGACGATGTCGTGTGCGTCGCGTACGTCGGCGAGCGTCTGCAACGCGAACGCCACCGACATCCGTTCGCCGGCGGACGGCATAGCGACGCGCGGGCGCGCCGGACTCGGCGCCGGCATCGGCCGCTCCGGCGGCGCCGGTCGCGCCAGCAGGTCGCGCGCCGCGAGCCGCAGGTTGCCGACCACCGCGTCGCCCGACGGCGTCCACGCCGCGATGCCGGGATCGTCGACGAGCTGCACGAGCGCGGCGCCCGGCGGCACGTGCGGGCCGAATCCCTCGATGTGATAGGTGAACGCGGGCGCGCCGAACGCGAACACGAGGTCGTGCCCGTCGAGCCGCGCGACGATCTTCTCGCGGATCGCGGGCAGGAAGCCGGCGAACAGCGGATGGTCCTCGGGAAAACTGCAGCGCCCCGACATCGGCGCGACGTACACGCGCGCACGGTGCCGCTCGGCGAGCCGCACGACGTCGTCCCACGCGCCGGCGCGATCGACGGCCGCGCCGACCACCAGCGCGGGACGCCGCGCGGCATCGAGCGCGTCGGCGAGCCGCGCGAGCGCGTCGGGATCGGGCCGCACGATGCTGCTCACGGCGCGGGGCAGCAGCAACGCGGCCGGCTGGTCCCAGTCGTCGACCGGAATCGACACGAACACCGGCCCGCGCGGCTCCTGCATCGCGATCCGGTACGCACGCGCGATCGCCGCCGGCACGTCCTGCGCCCGGGCGGGCTCGATGCTCCACTTCACGTACGGCTTCGGCAGCTCGGCGGCCTGCGTCGCGCCGAGAAACGGATCGAACGGCAGGATCGCGCGCGCCTGCTGGCCGGCGGTGACGATCAGCGGCGTACGGTTCTTGAACGCGGTGAACAGGTTGCCCATCGCGTTGCCGACACCGGCCGCCGAATGCAGGTTCACGACGGCCGCGTTGCCGGTGGCCTGCGCATGGCCGTCCGCCATCCCGACCACGACGGCCTCCTGCAGGCCGAGCACGTAGCTGAAATCGGCGGGGAAATCGCGGAACATCGGCAGCTCGGTCGAGCCGGGATTGCCGAACACGCGGTCGATGCCGAACTGGCGGAACAGGTCGATGACGGCGTCGCGGACGGTGATCGGTGCGGCGGAATGGGACGGGGTGCCGGACATGCTCGGGCGTCTCCTCGGTGGCTTGGCGGTTTCCACAGTATCGAAGCGCGGGTCATTCGCGGATACTGTATTTTTTGCGAAAAGCCATTACGTTTCGGCATGACTTTCGATCTTCGACAATTGCGGGCATTCACGACCATCGTCGCGTGCGGCAGCCTCGGCCGCGCGGCCGACGCGCTGCACGTCACGCAGCCGGCGCTGAGCCGGATCCTGAAGCGGCTCGAGGACCAGGTCGGCGCGCCGCTGTTCGAGCGCCATTCGAAAGGCGTGCAGCTCACCGCGTTCGGCGACGCGCTGCTGCCGCACGCGACGCTGCTGCAGCACGAGGCCGAGCACGCGCGCGAGGAGCTCGACGCGATGCGCGGCTTCGCGAAGGGCACGATCAAGGTCGGCGCGGTGGGCAGCATCGCGAGCCTCGTGCTGCCGGTCGCGGTCGGCCGCGTGCTCGACCGCTGGCCGAACCTGCGCGTCGAGATCCTCGAAGGCGTATGGGACCGGCTCGCGGAAGGGCTGAACAAGCACGAGATCGATCTCGCGCTATCCGCGCACGGGCCCGACACCGACGAGATCGTCGCGATTCCCGAGTGCCGCTGGGAAGATCGCAGCCATATCGTTGCGGCGCCGCACCATCCGCTGCGCGCGCTCGGCCGCGCGCCGACGCTCACCGACACGCTGCACGCGCGCTGGGCGATTCCGCCGCGCGGCACCGCGCCGTTCGACCACATGCGCGCGACCTTCGACGCCCACGGGCTGGCGCTGCCCGACATCGCGGTCGAGACGCGCTCGGTCACGACGCTGAAGAGCCTCGTCGCGCATGCGGGCTTCCTGAGCTGGATGGCCGAGCCGATGTACGGCGCCGAACGGCGCGCCGGCACGATCGACACGCTGCCCGTGCGCGAAGTCGTCGCGGTACGCACGCTCACCGCATTCCGTCGCCGCCACGGCATCCTGCCCGGCCCGGCCGGCAAGCTGCTCGACGAACTCGTCGCATTGACGCGCGCCGACGGGCGCTGACGCCCACCCCGCTGCTGCCGCGCGGCGCCCGCGAATCGCCGGCCGCCGCAGCGCACCATCGAAATGCCACGCCGTTGCCTTGACTTTCGCTTGCCCGAATACGATCATTCGCTCACATTAAGAGCAAATGATCGTATTCGTCAGCATGGATCGCGGCGGCAGCCAGGCCGAGCGCGATCCGCTCGCGACAGGAGACACCTGATGACCGCATCGCCCTCCGCCCGCCCGCCCGTGCTGCTGCACATCGGTGCCGGCTCGTTCCACCGCGCGCACCAGGCGTGGTATCTGCACCGTGTGAACGCGGCCGTGCCGGCCGACGAACGCTGGTCGCTGACCGTCGGCAACATCCGCGACGACATGCGCGCGACGATGGATGCGCTCGCCGCGCAACACGGCGAATACACGCTGGAAACCGTCACGCCGCAAGGCGAGCGCGCGTACGAGACGATCCGCGCGATCTCGCGCGTGCTGCCGTGGTCGATCGACCTCGCCGCGCTGGTCGACGCCGGCGCCGACCCGGCGTGCCGGATCGTGTCGTTCACCGTCACCGAAGGCGGCTACTACCTCGACGAACACAACCGGCTCGACCTCGCGAACGCGGATCTCGCGGCCGATCTGCAGGGCGCGCGCACGACGCTGTACGGCGCGCTCGCGGCGCTGCTCGCCGAACGCGTGAAGCGCGACGCGGGCCCGCTCACGCTGCAAAGCTGCGACAACCTGCGCAACAACGGCGCGCGCTTTCGCGCGGGCATGCGCGAATTCCTCGAACGGCGTGGCCAGACCGACCTGCTCGCATGGTTCGACGCCCATGTCGCGACGCCGAGCGCGATGGTCGACCGCATCACGCCGCGCCCGACCGACGACGTGCGCGAACGCGTGCGCGCGGCAACCGGCGTCGACGATGCGTGCCCGGTGATGGGCGAATCGTTCATCCAGTGGGTGATCGAGGACCGCTTCGCGGCCGGCCGGCCGCGCTGGGAGCTGGCCGGCGCGGAACTGGTCGACGACGTGCATCCGTACGAGGAAGCGAAGATCCGCATCCTCAACGCGACGCACAGCTGCATCGCATGGGCCGGCACGCTCGCCGGCCACACGTATATCCACGAAGGCACGCACGACGCGGCGATCCGCCGCTTCGCGCACGACTACGTGACGCAGGACGTGATCCCGTGCCTCACCCCGAGCCCGCTCGACCTCGAACGCTATCGCGACGTCGTGCTCGAACGCTTCGGCAACCCGTACGTGCTCGACACGAACCAGCGCGTCGCGGCCGACGGTTTCTCGAAGATTCCCGGCTTCATCGCGCCGACGCTCGTCGAGTCGTTCGCGCGCGGCGCGGCGCCGGTCGCCACCGCCGTATTGCCGGCGCTGTTCCTGTGCTTTCTCGAACGCCGGGCACGCGGCCTATTGCCGTATGCCTACCAGGACGGCGTAATGGACGAAGGCGCCGCGCGCGCGATCGTGGAAGCCGACGACCCGGTCGTCGCGCTGTGCGCGAGCCGCGCGCTGTGGGGCTCGCTCGCCGGCAACGCCGCGCTGTTCGACGCGCTGCGCGCGGGGCTCGCACGCGTGGACGCATGGCTCGCGCAGCGCTGACGCGGCCCGATACCCGGCAGCCGGCCACTGGCAAGCGGCCTCGCATCCGGGCGAACCTGCGTTGGCATGCACGCGTGCGTGCGGCTAAAGTAGCGGCTCCTCACTGACGGAACGGATCGCTCATGTATCTCGGCATCGACCTCGGCACCTCGGAAGTGAAGGTGCTGCTGCTGGCCCCCGACGGCACGGTGGTCGGCACCGCGGGCACGCCGTTCAGCGTGTCGCGGCCGCATCCGCGCTGGGCGGAACAGCATCCGGACGACTGGTGGCAGGGCACGCTCGCCGCGCTCGCGGCGCTGCGCGAACGGCATCCTCACGCATTCGCGCAGGTGCGCGGGATCGGCCTGTCGGGCCAGATGCACGGCGCGGTGCTGCTCGGCCGCGACGACCGCGTGCTGCGCCCGGCGATCCTGTGGAACGACATGCGCAGCGCCGACGAATGCGCGCTGCTCACCGAACGCGCGCCCGATCTGCACGCGCTGGCCGGCAACCTGGCGATGCCCGGCTTCACCGCGCCGAAGCTGCTGTGGGTCGCGAAGCACGAACCCGACGTGTTCGCCGCCACCGCGTGCGTGCTGATGCCGAAGGATTACCTGCGCTTCCGGCTCACGGGCGCGAAGGTGTCCGACCCGTCCGACGCGGCCGGCACGCTGTGGCTCGACGTCGCGCGCCGCGATTGGTCCGACGCGCTGCTCGCCGCATGCGACATGACGCGCGACCAGATGCCGCGCATCGTCGAAGGCAACGCGCCGTCCGGCACGCTGCGCGCGGATGTCGCGCGCGAACTCGGGCTGTCGGAGGCCGTCGTCGTGGCGGGCGGCGGCGGCGACAACGCGACGAGCGCGCTCGGCATCGGCGCGATCCATGCGGGCGACGGCTTCGTGTCGCTCGGCACGTCGGGCGTGCTGAGCGTGGTCGGCGACCGCTTCATGCCGAATCCGGCGTCGGCCGTGCATGCGTTCTGTCACGCGATTCCCGATCGCTGGCAATTGATGAGCGTCGTGCTGTCGGCCGCGAGCTGCCTGCGCTGGGTCTGCAAGCTGACCGGCACCGACGAGCCCGCGCTGCTCGCCGAAATCGAAGCGCTCGACGCCGATGCGCTCGCGACGGCGCCGCTGTTCCTGCCCTACCTGTCGGGCGAGCGCACGCCGCACAACGATCCGTATGCGCAGGGCGTGTTCTTCGGGATGACGCATGCGACCGAACGCGCGCATCTCGGCTACGCGGTGCTCGAAGGCGTGACGCTCGGCCTCGCCGACGGCCTCGATGCGCTGCATACGGCCGGCGTGGAAACCGACCGGCTGTCGCTGATCGGCGGCGGCGCACGCAGCGCGTTCTGGGCGCAACTGATCGCCGATGCGCTGAACGTGCATACGCGCCAGCACGGCGGCGGCGAAACGGGCGCGGCGCTCGGTGCGGCACGACTCGGCTGGCTCGCCGTCGGCGGCGATCCGCATGCGGTGCTGACCAAGCCGCCGGTGCGCGCCGAATACGCGCCCGACGCCGCGCGTCATGCGCTGCTGCGCGAGCGCCTCGACGCGTTCCGCTCGCTGTACCGTCACGTGCGCCCGCTTTACGAACCATCGCGCGCACGGCTCGCGTAAGCGCCGCCGCGGCGACGCGCCGCGCCCGTCGGCCGCGCACCCGGCATGCGTTACAGTGGATGCCGTTGCGCCGCCTGACGGCCGGCCCGCGGGGGCGGCCCCCAGATCCGAACCGAACCGCTATCGTGTCCAAGTCCTCAGAAAAACTCGATCTCGCCACGCGTGCCGCGTGGCTCTACTACGTCGCGGGCGACACGCAGAACGAAATCGCCGAGAAGCTGCAGGTGTCGCGCCCGGTCGCGCAGCGCCTCGTCGCGTTCGCGGTCGAGAAGAATTTGATCCGCGTGCGCGTCGATCATCAGCTCGCCGACTGTCTCGACCTCGGCGCGCAGTTGTCGAAACGCTATGGCCTCGCGATGTGCGAAGTCGTGCCCGTCGATGCCGACGCGCCCGAAGCGATCGACCGCAAGCTCGCGGTCGCCGGCGCGCAGGTGATGGAGCGCTACCTGAACGAGACGCGGCCGATGGTGATCGCCGTGAGCAGCGGCCGGACGCTGAAGGCCGCAGTCGCACAGATCGCGCAGATCGACCGGCCGCAGCACCGCCTCGTATCGATGGTCGGCGCGATCGCGGCCGACGGCTCGTCGAACCGCTACGACGTCGCGCAGTACATCTCCGAAAAAACCGGCAGCAAGCACTTCCTGCTGCCCGCGCCGCTGTTCGCCGACAGCGCCGCCGAGCGCGCGCAATGGTGCAATCACCGGCTGTACCGGATCGTCGATGCGCTGTCGGGCCAGGCCGACGTCGCGTTCGTCGGGGTCGGCAACATCGGCCCGCACTGCCCGCTCTACGAAGACGGCTTCATCACCGAGCAGGAGCGCGACGAGATGACCGCGCTCGGCGCGGTGGCCGAACTGCTCGGCGTGCCGATCGATGCGCAGGGCAAGCGGATCGACGTCTCGACAAGCGGACGCGTGACGAGCGTCGCGCTCGGCACGCCGCCCAGGCGCCCGACGATCGCATTCGCCGGCGGCCCGAAGAAGCGCGACGCGGTGATCGCCGCGCTGCGCGGCGGCTGGCTGTCGGGGCTCGTCACCGACGAAACCTGCGCACGCGCGGCGCTCGAAGCGAAGGCGGCCTGACGCCGCCGCAGGCTCACGCGGCAACGGCCGGTGCCGGAAACGCATGCCGGTGCGCGCGCCATGCGCCGAGCCACGCCGCCGCCAGCAGCGCGACGAGCACCCACGGAATCGACCCCGCGCCCGTCGCGCCGAGCAGCATGCCGCCCGCGATGCCGCCGCCCGCGATCGCGAGGTTCCACACCGTCACCAGCATCGACTGCGCGACATCGGCCGCGTCGCCGGCCGCGTTCGCGGTGGCCGTCTGGAACAGCGTCGGCGCGCCGCCGAACGCGAGCCCCCACAACGCGACACCCGCATAGACGATCGTCATCCCGGCACCCGCACCGAGCATCGCCGCAGCAAGCGCGAACAGCGCGATGCTCGCGAGCGTCAGCCGCCGCTGCGCGGCGCCGATCCATGCGCCCGTCAGGGCGATGCCGACCAGCGACGCGACGCCGAACACGAACAGCACCGCATCGACCTGCGCGCCCATCCGCACGCCCGCGAGAAACGGTGCGATGTACGTGTACAGCATGTTGTGCGCGAGCACGTACGCGAACATCACGACCAGCACCGGCCGCACGCCCGGCAGCGTGAGCACGCCGAGCACCGGCTCGCGTGTGCCGGCCTGCTGCCCCGGATAGTCGGGCACGCGCAGCCGGATCCAGCCGATCAGCGCGAGCGCCGCGACCGTGATGCCCGCGAACGCGATGCGCCAGCCGAACATCGCGCCGAGCGCGGTCCCGGCCGGGATGCCGATCGACATCGCGACCGGCGCACCGAGCATCGCGACCGCGATCGCGCGGCCGCGCGCCGACGCGTCGACCATCCGGCTCGCATAGCCGGCCAGCAGCGCCCACAGCAGCCCGGCCGACATGCCCGCGACGAAGCGCGCGGCAAGCGTGAGCGCGTAGTACGGCGACGCGGCCGTCAGCGCATTCGACACGACGAAGCCGGCCAGCGCCGCGATCAGCAGCGGGCGCCGGCGCATCGCGCGCGTCGCGGCGACGAGCGGAATCGCCGCGACGATCGAGCCGAGCGCATAGACGGTCACGAGCTGGCCGATCAGCGCCTCGGTCACGTGCAGGTCGACGCTCATCAACGGCAGCAGGCCGGCCGGCAACGCTTCGGTGAGGATCGTGATGAAGCCGGCGGTCGCCAGCGCCAGCAGGTTCGCGACCGGCAGGCGCGCGCGCACCGGGGCAGACGAACCCGATGCCGGATCGGCCGCCCGGTCGGAGACGGACGCGGAGTCGGAAACGGATACGCATTCGCTCATGCCGCGCTCCGGTCGTCGACGCGATGCCCCGCATCGCGCACGTCGGCGACGGCGCGCCCGTGCATTCCTTCGTACCGCATCTCGGCCCGCGCACGATCGGGCGCGGCGTCCGGTTCGCCGCGATGGGCAGTGACAGGCAGGGATGACATGGCGTGACCTCGAACGATGAAGGAACGCCCATCGTAGGGAGCCGGCGCGGGAAGAAAAACCGGGTTAGAGTTCCGGACACTCCGGACATCGGTGTCCGCAATCGGGAACCTCCATGGAAAATCTTGGCGGCTTCGTCGTGTTCGTCCAGGTCGCGGAAACGCGCAGCTTCGTCGCGGCCGGCCGCGCGCTCGGGCTGTCGGCGTCCGCGATCGGCAAGCGCATCGCGCGGCTCGAGGCCCGGCTGAACGTGCGGCTCTTTCACCGCAGCACGCGCAGCATCACGCTGACCGCGGAAGGCGCGCGCTTTCTCGAACGATGCCGGCGCGTGATCGCGGAGATCGACGCGGCCGAGCAGGAATTGACGCACAGCGCCGAAGCGCCGCGCGGGCGACTGCGCATGAGCCTGCCGACGATCGGCACGCTGCTGCTGCCGGTGCTCGCCGATTTCATGGCCGCGTATCCGGAGATCGAGCTCGACATCGACTTCAACGACCGGATCGTCGACGTGGTCGACGAAGGCTTCGACGTGGTGCTGCGCACCGGCCGGCCGACGGATTCGCGGCTGTCGTCGCGGCTGCTCGGCTACTTCCGCCAGCACCTCGTCGCGTCGCCCGACTACCTCGAGCGGCACGGCACGCCGCGCACGCCGGCCGATCTCGCGCAGCACCGCTGCCTGCACTTCCGCTTCCCGAGCAGCGGCAAGCTCGAGATCTGGCCGTTGCGCGCGCCGCGCGCCGGCACGCCGCCGGAGGTGCCGGTATCGATGGTCAGCAACAACGCGGAAACACGCCTGTGCTTCACGCTGCGCGGGCTCGGCATCGCGTGCCTGCCCGAGTTCTTCGTGCGCGACGCGCTCGACGACGGCACGCTGCGCGCGGTGCTCGCCGAGCACGTCGCGAGCCGCACGCCGGTCTACGTGCTGTGGCCGTCAGGCCGCCATCCGACGCCGAAGCTGCGCGCGTTCGTCGACCACCTGGCCGCGCACCTGCGCCTCTGACCGGCGCGCGCCCTCACGCCGCCTTCGCGTGCACGCTGAGCCGCCGGAACGCCTGCCCGTTTTCGTCGAACAGGTGGCAGTGCTCGGCCTGCGCATGCACGTGCAGCGCCTCGCCGGTGCGGTACGTGTCGAGCGGCGGAATCCGCGCGATCAGTCCGTCCGGTGCGACGGCCGACTCCGCGTACAGATACGCGGCATCGCCGAGCGATTCGACGGCCATCGTCCGCGCGGCCACACCGGTCGCGGCCTGCCCCACGATCAGGTGCTCGGGCCGCACGCCGACCGTCACCGCCGCACCGCGCTGCAGCCCCGCCGCTTCGACCGCGACGCGCTGCGTCTCGCCGCTGCCGAAGCGCACCAGCACGCCCGTCGCATCGGCCGACTCGACCGTGCCCTTCAGGAAATTCATCTTCGGCGAGCCGATGAAGCCCGCGACGAACTGGTTCGCCGGCGCGTGATACAGCGCGTTCGGCGTGCCGACCTGCTGCACCGCGCCGCCCGACAGCACGACGATCTTGTCCGCGAGCGTCATCGCCTCGACCTGGTCGTGCGTCACGTAGATCATCGTCGTCTTCAGCTCGTCGTGCAGCCGCGCGAACTCCAGCCGCATCTTCACGCGCAGCGCGGCGTCGAGGTTCGACAGCGGCTCGTCGAACAGGAACACCTTCGGCTTGCGCGTGATCGCGCGGCCGATCGCGACGCGCTGCCGCTGGCCGCCCGACAGCTGCTTCGGCTTGCGGTCGAGCAGATGATCGATGTGCAGGATCTTCGCGGCCTGCTTCACCGCCTGGTCGATCTCGGGCTTCTTCGCGCCGGCGAGCTTCAGGCCGAACGCCATGTTGTCGTACAGCGTCATGTGCGGATACAGCGCATACGACTGGAACACCATCGCGATGCCGCGCTTCGCGCTCGGCACGTCGTTGACCTTCGCGCCGTCGATCAGCAGGTCGCCGCTCGAGATGTCCTCGAGCCCGGCGATCATCCGCATCAACGTGGATTTGCCGCAGCCGCTCGGCCCGACGAACACGACGAATTCGCCGTCGGCGATGTCGAGGTTCACGTTGCGCAGCACTTCGGTGTCGTCGTAGCGCTTCGCGATGTTGCGCAGGAGCACGCTTGCCATGGTCTGTCTCCGTTCGTTCGTGATGCGCCGCGTCGTTCAAGCGCGGCGCGCAATCGTTCGTGGTTGCTAGTTCGGCAGCACCGCGCCCGTCGCCTGCCAGCGCGCGACGTAGCCGGGCAGCTCGTGCATGTCGTCGAATACGTGACGCGCGCCGATCCCGCGCAGCGCGTCGATCTGCGCGGCCGACGCATGCCCGCCGCCGACGAAGCCGAGCACGGTCATGCCGGCCGCGGCGGCCGCGGTGATGCCGGTCGCGCTGTCCTCGACGACGAGGCATTGCGCGGGCACGACGCCGAGCGCGTGCGCGGCCGCGAGATACACGTCGGGCGCCGGCTTCGGGCGCGCGACGGCGTCCGCGCAGAACAGCCGGTCGCCGAAGAAGCGCGCGAGGCCGGTGCGCGCGAGCGCCGCCTCGACGTATGCGCGGTAGCTGTTGCTCGCGCATGCCGTGGTCAGCCGGATCGCGGCCAGCGCCGCGTCGATGCCGTCGACCATCGGCGCATTGACGGCCGCCGTCTCGACCGCGCGGCGAATCGCGTCGACGTCGTCGGCCGACAGCGCGCGTCCGGCCGCTTCGCCCGCGCCGGCCAGCACGCGCTCGATGCGCAGCCCGAGCAGCGGCATCACCGCCGGCCGCGCATCGACACCCGGCCAGCGCGCATCGAGCTCGCGCACGATCACGTCGGCGGCCACGGCCTCGCTGTCGATCAGCACGCCGTCGCAGTCGCAGATCAGCACGTTCGTCCCTTCGCCGGCCGCGCTCATTTGACCGCTCCGAACGTGAGACCGCGCACGAGCTGCTTCTGCGACAGCCAGCCGACGATCAGGATCGGCGCGACCGCGAGCAGGGAAGCTGCGGACAGCTTCGCCCAGAACAGGCCCTCGGGGCTCGAGTACGACGCGATGAACACGGTCAGCGGCGCGGCGTTCGAGCTCGACAGGTTGATGCTCCAGAACGCCTCGTTCCACGACAGGATCACGAGCAGCAGCGCGGTGGACGCAAGCCCCGGCAGCGCCATCGGCATCAGCAGGTAGACGATCTCCTGCCACGTCGATGCGCCGTCGATGCGGCCGGCTTCGAGGATGTCCTTCGGGATTTCGTTGAAGTACGTGAAGGTCATCCACACCGCGATCGGCAGGTTGATCAGCGTGTAGACGATCACGAGGCCCGACACGGTATCGAGCAGCCCCGCGTTCTTCCACAGCAGGTAGATCGGCACCAGCACGCCGACCGACGGCATCATCTTGGTCGACAGCATCCACAGCAGCACCTTCTGCGTGCGGTGGTTCGGGAAGAACGCCATCGCGTAGGCGGCCGGCACCGCGAGCAGCAGCGAGATCACCGTGACGCCCGCCGAGATCAGCACCGAATTCCACGCGAACGCGAAGTAGTTGCTGCGTGCGAACACCTCGCGGAAGCTGTCGAGCGTCGGCACGAAGAACAGCGTCGATGCATACGCCTGCTGCTCGGTCTTGAATGCGGTGATCGCCATCCAGAAGATCGGGAAGAACAGCAGCAGCGCGATGAGCCAAGCGAGCGCGCCGGGCAGCGCACGCCGCACGAGGTCGAACGCGGCCGGCGTGCGCCGGCCTTCGAAAGTGAGGTCGCTCATTTCTCGTACTCTCCCTTCAGGTTGCGCGCGAGCATCCGCACGAGGAAGAACGACACGACGTTCGCAACCACGACGGCGATGATCCCGCCCGCGGACGCGAGGCCGACGTCGAACTGCTGCAGGCCGAGCGCGTAGATCAGGTACGACAGGTTGGTGGTCGCGTCGCCCGGGCCGCCGCCCGTCGTCGTGTAGATCTCCGCGAAGATCGACAGCAGGAAGATGGTCTCCATCATCACGACCACGGCGATCGCGCGCTTCAGGTGCGGCAGCGTGATGTAGAAGAACATCGCGATCGGGCCGGCGCCGTCGATGCGCGCGGCTTCCTTCTGCTCCTGGTCGAGCGACTGGATCGCGGTGAACAGGATCAGGAACGCGAACGGCAGCCACTGCCACGCGACGATCATGATCACGGCGGTGAGCGGGTAATCGGCGAACCAGTCGATCGGTGTCATCCCGAGCGCGCGCATCGCGGTCGCGACGAGCCCGTACACCGGATGCAGGATCATGTTCTTCCAGATCAGCGCGGCCACCGTCGGCATCACGAAGAACGGCGCGATCGCGAGCAGGCGCGCCACGCCCTGCCCGTAGAACTTGCGATCGAACAGCACGGCCATCAGCACGCCGCCGACCACCGTGATCGCGAGCACCGCGCCGATCAGCACGAGCGTGTGCCAG
Organism: Burkholderia anthina; assembly: GCF_902498995.1. Lineage (GTDB taxonomy): Bacteria > Pseudomonadota > Gammaproteobacteria > Burkholderiales > Burkholderiaceae > Burkholderia > Burkholderia anthina. Next base: position 194,780 of record NZ_CABVLY010000001.1, on the reverse strand, counting down.
ATCGCCGGCAGGAACGACGGATCGGTCGCGAGGAAGCGGTAGTTGTCGAGCCCGGCGAAGCCCTTCACGTCCGGGTTCAGCAGGTTGTAGCGCGAGAACGAATACCAGATCGTCATCGCGAGCGGAATCGACATCCACAGCAGCAGCACCGCGACGGACGGCGAGACGAGCCAGCGTGCGCCGCCGCGCGCGCGGCGCGGTGCGCCCGGCGGCGACGCCGCATCGCCGACCGACGGCGCGTGGCTCAGGGGAAGACGTAAATGACGCATGATCGGAGTCCCTCCGGTTGAGGCGCGGGTGCGAACGGCCTGCCCGCCTTTCTGCTGGCGCGACCCGCACCGCGCGCGACGACGCGCACGGTGCGGGACGCGTTACTTCTTGTAGCCGGCCTGGCGCACCGCGCGGTCCGCCGCGGCCTGTCCGGCGGCGAGCGCCTGGTCGACCGTCATCTGGCCGGCAACCGCACCGGCGATCGCCTGGCCGACCACCGTGCCGAACGACTGGAATTCAGGAATCCCGACGTACTGCACGCCCGTGTACGGCACCTTCTTCAGCGACGGATCGTTCGGATCGGCCGTCTCGATCGCCTTCAGCACGAAGTCCGAGAACGGCGCGGCGGCCTTGTACTCGGGGCGCTGGTAGGTCGACGTGCGCGTGCCCGGCGGCACCGACGCCCAGCCTTCGTCCTTGCCGACCATCTCGACGTACTGCTTGGAGGTCGCCCACGCGATGAACTTGCGCGCGGCGTCCTGCTGCTTCGACGTCTTCGGCACGGCCAGCGCCCACGCCCACAGCCAGTGCGAGCCCTTCGGCGTGACGGCGACCGGCGCGGCCGCGAAGCCGATCTTGTCGGCAACCTGCGACTGCTGTTTGTTATAGAGCATCCCGGCCGCGACCGTCGCGTCGATCCACATCGCGCACTTGCCCGATGCGGTCAGCGTCAGGTTCTCGTTGAAGCCGTTCGAGCTCGCTCCCGGCGGGCCGTCTTTCTTCAGCAGATTCACGTAGAACGTGATCGCCTTCTTCCACTCGGGCGACGTGAGTTGCGCGTTCCAGTTCTCGTCGAACCAGCGCCCGCCGAACGTGTTCACGACCGTCGACACGTACGCCATGTTCTCGCCCCAGCCGGCCTTGCCGCGCAGGCAGATGCCGTAGGTGCCCTTCGCCTTGTCGGTGAGCTTGTCCGCGAATTCGGCGATCTGGTCGTAGGTCGGCTGGTCGGGCATCTTGAGCCCCTTCGCCGCGAACAGGTCTTTCCGGTAGAACGTCATCGAGCTTTCGACGTAGAACGGCAGCGCGTAGAGCTGGCCGTTGTACGACAGGCTGTCGCGCGCGGTCTTCACGATGTCGTTCAGGTCGTAATCGGCGGGCAGCCCCGTCATCGGCGCGAGCCAGCCGCGCTTGCCCCACTGCGGCGTCTCGTAGGTGCCGATCGCCATCACGTCGAACTGGCCGCTGCCGGTCGTGATGTCGGTGGTCGCGCGCTGGCGCAGCACGTTCTCCTCGAGGATCACCCAGTTCAGCTTGATGTCGGGGTTCGCCTTCTCGAACGCCGGCGACAGCTTCTTCAGCTCGATCATGTCGGGGTTGTTCAGCGTCGCGATCGTCAGCGTGCCGGCGGATGCGGCGCAGGCGGCCGTCGCGAACGCGGCGCCGGCGAAGCAGCGTACGGCGGCGTCGAGCATCTTTCGTTGCATGGCATGTCTCCTGTGATTGTTCGAACTGCGTCGTTATTGCATCGTTATTGCGTCGTTTCCTTCGCGGCCCGTCACGCCGGCCGCTGCATTCCGCACGCGCGCGCATAGTGCGCGATCACGTCGCGTATCCGGTGGCGCACCCATGCGCGCGGCGCTTTCGCGAGGCCGCCCGCGCGGCACGCCGCGTACACGTCCGGCAGCCACTGCGCGACGAGCGTTTCGGGCACCGGTTGCCGCGCGAGGTTGTCGAACAGCTGCTCGACCGCCGCCGCGACGGCCGGCTGCAGCCAGTAGTAACGGATCCGGTCGCTGTAGCTGAACTGGCGCGCGAGCCGCTGCTCGGTCTCGTCGCCGCGGTAGTACGGCGCCCAGTGCTCGGGCTGCGCGCGCATCGCGGCGTCGACCACGTCGCGCAGCCGCGAGCGCTGCGCGGCGTCGTCGATCAGCGCATCCTCGATGAAGGTCAGCGCGAACAGCGCCTCGCGCAGCGCGAAGGTCAGCGCGGGGCCGACTTTCAGCACCGCGAAGTGGTCGCGCACGAGCGCGGCGAGCGCGCCTTCGGTCTGGTAGTCGGTCGAATGCGCTTCGAACACGAGGCGCGGCGTGCGCAGGATGCTCGCGCCGAGCGATGCGGCCTTCGTGCTGTCGTAGTCGAGCACGTGGCGATCGTCGAAGTCGACGCCCGGCTGCGCGACGATCGCGACCACGCGCGTCCATGCGTCGTCGAGCCCGGCCGCGGCGAAGGCGCTGCGGTGCGCGTCGAGCGTCGCGGCGATGCTGTCGCTGCGCGTGACCGCGATGTGCGCCATCGCCGCGCCGCCCGCGCCGCCGTCGCCCGCCACTTCGCCGCCCGGCGTCGGCACCTCGGTGCCGATCACGTAGACGGGCGCGGTGCCGGCGCGCGCGGCTGCCGCTTCCGCCGCGCGGCACAGCTCGGCCGCGCGCGCGGCGATCGCGCGATCGTCGAGCCGCGCGGGATCGTCCGCACAGGCCATGCTCGCATCGAGGTGGATCTTTTCGAAACCGGCTTCGACGTAGGCCTCGACCATCGCGGCCGCTTCGCGCATCGCGTCGGCCGCGCGGCGGTGCCGCCACGGGTTCGGCCCCAGATGATCGCCGCCGAGCACGAGGGCCGACGGCGCGAGCCCGCAGCGCTGCGCGATCGCATCGACGTCGCGCCGGAAATCGGCGGGCGTCATGCCCGTATAGCCGCCGAGATGATTCACCTGGTTGCAGGTGGCCTCGATCAGCAGCGGCGAGCCGTCCGCACGCGCGGCTTCGCATGCGGCTTCCAGCACGAGCCGGTGCGCGCTGCAGATCGAATAGATGCCGCGCTGCGCATCCGCGCGATTCGCGTCGAAGATCATCCGCAGCACGGCGTCGGCATGCGCGGTGCGCGTGCGCTCGGCGGTGGGAGTCAGGCCGGACATGCGATACCTCGTTCGGTCAGGAAACGGTCGATCTCGGCGGCGCCGCTGTTGCCCTCCATCGGGCCGCGCCGCGTAACCGCGATCGCACCGGCCGCGTTCGCACGGCGCAATGCCACGTCGATCGGCAGGCCGGCGACGAGACTCGCGACCAGCGTGCCGCCGAAGCAGTCGCCGGCGCCCGTCGGATCGAGTTCGTCGACCGCGCAGGCCTGCGCCTCGACACGGCTCGCGCGATCGAACGCGACGCTGCCGGCCGCGCCGCGCTTGAGCACGACGCGCTCGAGCAACGGATGCGTCGCGAGCAGGCCCGCGATCGCGCGTTCGGCCGGCTGCGGCCCGCAAAAGAACGGCAGGTCGGCCTCGCTCGGCAGGAACAGGTGGCACGCGGCGAGCATCGCGTCGAGCGCCGCGCGCATCGGGCGGAAGCTCAGCATCTCGGGCCGCACGTTCGGATCGAACGACACCTTCGCGCCGACGCGCGCCGCCTCGAACACGCCGCGCTGCACCGCCGCGATCGCCGATTCGCTCGTCAGCGACGAGCCCATCACGTGGAAGTAGCGGCAGCCGTCGAACATCGCGGCATCGACGTCGGATGCATCGACGCAGGCGGCCGCGCTGGTGGACAGCGCAAACACGAAGCTGCGCGACCCGTCGTCGCGATACGCGACGAACGCGGTGCCGGTCGGGCGGGCCACGCGGCGGATGCGCGCCACGTCGACGCCGTCGCGTTCGAGCCGTGCGACGATCGCGTCGCCGAACGCATCGCGACCAACGCAGCCCGCGTACGCGACGCGCGCGCCCAGCCGCGCGGCCTGATCGGCAAAGATCGCCGGCGCGCCGCTCGGGAACGGCCCGGCGAACAGGCCCGGCGCGTCGAAACCCTGGCCGCGTTCGGCGGCGACGAATTCGGCCAGCAGTTCGCCGGCGACGACGATCTCGGCCATCATGCGTGCCCTCGTGGTTCGGCGGTTGCGCGTGCGAGCGGCGCCATGTCTCAGCTCATCCAGTTGCCGCCGTCGACGTTCAGCGTCTGGGCGGTGATGTAGTCGGCGTCGGCCGACGCGAGGAACAGCGCGGCACCCGTCAGGTCGCCGGGCACGCCCATGCGGCCGAGCGGCACGGCTTCGCCGACAAGCCGCTTCTTCTCGCCGAGCGGCCGGTTCTCGTAGCGCGCGAACAGCGCATCGACCTGCTCCCACATCGGCGTGTCGACCACGCCCGGCGCGATGCCGTTCACGTTGATCCGGTGCGGCGCGAGCGCGAGCGCGGCCGACTGCGTGTAACTGATCACCGCGGCCTTGGTCGCGCAGTAGTGCGAAACGAGTGCCTCGCCGCGACGCCCGGCCTGCGACGACATGTTGACGATCTTGCCGCCGCGGCCCTGCTCGACCATCCGCTGCGCGACGGCCTGCATCAGAAAGAACAGCCCTTTCACGTTGACCGAGAACAGCCGGTCGAACACGTCCCACGATTCGTCGAGGAGCGGGCGCATGTCGAACAGCGCCGCGTTGTTGAACAGGATGTCGACGCCGCCGAAACGCTCGACGGCCGTGGCGACGATCCGTTCGATGTCGTCGCGGCGCGTGACGTCCGCGGTGACCGCCACCGCGCGGCCGGGATTCGCTTCGATCAGCCGCGCGAGCGACCCGCTCGGCGGTTTCACGTCGACCAGCACGCAGCGCGCGCCCTCGTCCAGATAGCGTTGCGCGACCGCTTCGCCGATGCCGCTTGCCGCGCCCGTCAGGATCGCGACCTTGTTGTCCAGTCTCACTGGTTGTCTCCGGTTCGTTCTGCTGCACGAAGGCCGCGAGGTGAGCGAACGCTCGCTGACCGATCAATTGCTCTATCGTTGGTCGAATGATCGGATACGCGATTCGCGCTGTCAAGGCGACACGGCGGCTTTCGATGATGCGCTGCGGCACGGCGGCATGGGCCGCGGGCCGGGGACGCACGCCCGGCAACGCGCGGCGCGCTGGGTGCGGCGCGGCTGAAACGGCGATGAAGGGGACGGAGTACAGGCGGAACCGAGAATTCGGGCTGCACGGGGAATAGATACGTTATATCATCGCGATACTTCGTTTCATTCGCGTGCTTCACGCCATGGCTACCTCATCGTCCATTGACGCCCGGCTGTCCCGGGCCGACGCATTCGCCGCCGAGCACGGGCTCGCGTGGACGCCGCTGCGCCGGCAGGTCTACGAACACGTGCTCGCCGCGCAGCGCCCGATCGGCGCATACGACCTGCTCGCCGAGCTCGAACCGCAACGCGGCCGCGTGCCGCCCACGACCGTCTATCGCGCGCTGGATTTCCTCGTCGAACACGGCTTCATCCACCGGATCGAATCCAGAAACGCGTTCTTCGCGTGCTGCGAGATCGGCGTGCCGCATGAAGGTCAGTTCCTGATCTGCGATTCGTGCGGCGATACCGTCGAGATCCCGGGCAGCGACCTCGCGAAGCAGTTGTCCGCGAGCGAGCCCGCGCACGGTTTCGAAGTCCACCATCAGGTGGTCGAGCTCAACGGCCTGTGCGGGCACTGCAAGGGTAAGCCCGCGCAGCGCTGACGCCGCGTCGCACGGCGCCGTGCCGGCGCCCTTTCCAACGAGGAGTTTCATGTCCATTGCCCTGAAGCGCGCGCCGCGGCGCGCCTTGTCGCTTGCACGCCTGTTCGCCGCCACGGCCGCCGCGCTGTCGTTCGCGGCGCCCGGCTTCGCGCAGGCCGCGACCGTCAACGTCGTCGCCGCGGAGAATTTCTATGGCGACGTCGCGTCGCAGATCGGCGGCCACCACGTCGCGGTAACCAGCATCCTCAGCAATCCCGACCAGGATCCGCACCTGTTCGAAGCGAGCCCGAAAACCGCGCGCGCGCTGCAGCACGCGCAGGTCGTGATCTACAACGGCACCGACTACGATCCGTGGATGGGCAAGCTGCTGTCCGCATCGAAGCAGGCCCGGCGCGCGACGATCGTCGTCGCCGACCTGGTCGGCAAGAAGCCGGGCGACAACCCGCACCTGTGGTACGACCCGGCCACGATGCCGGCCGCCGCACGCGCGATCGCCACCGAGCTCGGCCGCGCCGACCCCGCGAACAAGGCCGAGTACGATGCGAACCTGCAGAAGTTCGTCGCGTCGCTGAAGCCCGTCGACGACAAGGTCGCCGCGCTGCGCGCGCAGTACAAGGGCGTGCCGGTGACGGCCACCGAGCCCGTGTTCGGCTACATGTCGGATGCGATCGGCCTCGACATGCGCAACCAGCGCTTCCAGCTCGCGACGATGAACGACACCGAAGCCAGCGCGCAGGACGTCGCCGCGTTCGAGAACGATCTGCGCAAGAAGCAGGTGCGCGTGCTGATCTACAACAGCCAGGCCGAAGAACCGATGACGAAGCGGATGCTGAAGATCGCGCGCGACGCCGGCGTGCCGAGCTTCAGCGTCACCGAGACGCAGCCGGCCGGCAAGACCTTCCAGCAATGGATGGCCGGCCAGCTCGACGCACTCGCCGCCGCGCTGGCCGCCGGCAAGAAATGACCCCTGCAACGACATGACCGACACTCCCCACGCACTCGCCGTCGATCGCGTCACGCTCGAACTGGGCGGACGCACGATCCTGCGCGACGTCAGCTTCTCGATCGAACCCGGCGAATTCGTCGGCGTGCTCGGGCCGAACGGCGCGGGCAAGACGACGCTGATGCGCGCGGTGCTCGGCCTCGTTCCCGTGTCGGGCGGCACGCTGTCGGTCGGCGGCGTGCCGGTCGTGCGCGGCAACGCGTCGATCGGCTACATGCCGCAGATCCGCAGCGGCCTCGCGAATCGCCGGATGCGCGGCTACGACTTCGTCGCGATGGCCGCCGACGGGCACCGCTGGGGGCTGCCGCACACGAACGCCGCGACGCGGCGCGACGTCGACCGCGTGCTCGATCTCGTCGGCGCCCCGACGCTCGCGCGCCGGCCGCTGTCGGAACTGTCGGGCGGCGAGCGCCAGCGCCTGCTGCTCGCGCAATGCCTGCTCGGCAGCCCGAAGCTGCTGCTGCTCGACGAACCGCTGATCAGCCTCGATCCGAACCATCAGCGCGGCGTCGTCGAACTCGTGCGCAACGTGCAGCGCGAGCTCGGCATCACCGTGCTGTTCTCCGCGCACGAGCTGAACCCGCTCCTGAACGCGCTCGACCGCGTGCTGTATCTGGGTAACGGCGTCGCCGCGCTCGGCACCGTCGACGAGGTGATCACCCGGCCCGTGCTGTCGCGGCTCTACGGCTCGCCGATCGACGTGATGCGCGTGAACGGCAAGATCTTCGTGATGTCCGGCGACGTCGAAATCGAAAAGCACGATCACGAACACGAGGACGACGACGGTCACTCGCACGGCGGTGGCGGCGGCCACGGCCATCACCACCACGGACACGCTCATCCCGGGCAATCGCACGATGTTTGAATACGACTTCATGATCAACGCGTTCGCCGCGTCGGGGATCGTCGCGGTGCTCGCGGGCATCGTCGGCTACTTCCTGGTGCTGCGCGGACAAACCTTCGCCGGCCATGCGCTGTCGCACGTCGGCTTCACCGGCGCGACGGGCGCGGTGCTGCTCGGCATCTCGCCGATCTGGGGGATGGTCGGCTTCACGCTCGCGGCCGGGATCGGGATGGGCGCGCTCGGCGAACGGCTTGCGGGCCGCGACGTCGCGATCGGCGTGATCCTGTCGGGCGCGCTCGGCTTCGGGTTGTTGTTCCTGCATTTCTATACGTCGTTCGCGACGCAGGTCACCGCGCTGCTGTTCGGCAACGTGCTCGCGGTCAGCCATGACACGCTCGCGGTGCTGGCCGGCATCGGCGCGGTGAGCCTCGTCGCGCTCGCGCTGATCGCGCGGCCGCTGCTGTTCGCGTCGCTGCAGCCCGAACTCGCCGAGGCCAAGGGCGTGTCGCTGCGCACGGTGTCGGTGCTGTTCCTCGCGGTGTGCGCGCTTGCGGTCGCCGCGGCCACGCAGATCGTCGGCGTGCTGCTGGTGTTCACGCTGCTGGTCGGGCCGGCCGCGGCCGCGCAGAACGTGGCGACGCGGCTGTCGACGGGCGTGCTGCTCGCCGCGCTGTTCGCCCTGTTCGAAGCGTGGGTCGGGATCGCGCTCGCGTATCACACCGACTGGCCGACGAGCTTCTGGATCACCGCGCTGTCGGCGCTGGTGTATGGGGCGAGTCTGTTACGGCGCCACTGATCGTCTAGCGGCGAAAACGAAAACGCCGGCATGCCCGAAGGCAGCGCCGGCGTTTTTTCATGCGCGCGCGATGCAGCGCGCCGCGCTCACCGTGCCAGCACGCGCGCGTGATGCGCGAGGTGATCGGCGATGAACGTCGAGATGAAGTAATACCCGTGGTCGTAGCCCGCATGACGGCGCAGCGTCAGCGGCTGCCCGGCCTTCGCGCATGCGGCTTCGAACACGTCGGGGTTCAGCTGGTTCGGGAGGAACTGGTCGGCTAGGCCCTGGTCGACGAGGATGCCGTCCGCGAACTTCGGCGCATCCGCGCGCGCGACGAGTTCGCTCGCATCGTGCTGCTTCCACGCTTCGCGGTCGGCGCCGAGATAACCGGAGAACGCCTTCTCGCCCCACGGGCAGCGCGTCGGCGCGGCGATCGGCGCGAACGCCGACACCGACCGGTACAGGCCCGGGTGACGCAGCGCGAGCGTCAGCGCGCCATGCCCGCCCATCGAGTGACCGAAGATCCCGAGCCGCGCGCCGTCGATCGGCAGCTCGGCCGCGACGAGCTCGCGCAACTCGTCCGTCACGTACGACTCCATCCGGTAATGCGTCGACCAAGGCGCTTGCGTCGCGTCGACGTAGAAGCCCGCGCCGACGCCGAAATCCCACGCATCGGTCTCGCCCGCCACGCCCGCACCGCGGGGGCTCGTATCGGGCATCACGAGCGCGATACCGTGCTGCGCCGCGTATTGCTGCGCGCCGCCCTTGATCGCGAACGTCTCTTCGGTGCACGTGAGCCCCGCGAGATAGAACAGCGCCGGCACGCGGCCGTGCGCGGCCTGCGGCGGCAGGTACACCGAGAACTTCATCGGCAGGCCGATCGCCTTCGAGTCGTGGCGATAGAAGCGTTGCTCGCCGCCGTGGCAAGCATGCGAAGAAACGAGTTCGAGCATGGGGTTTCCCTTCCGTTCAATACAGCACGATCGAGCGAAACGATTCGCTCCCGTTCATCAGGTCGCGGCCGCCGTCGATCTTCCCGGGCGGCAGCGCGCGTGTAATCAGATCATCGACTTGCGTCCGCGTCGCGAAGCCAGCGCCCGGTGCTGCCCCGAGCGACCGGCCCCTTGTCGAGCCAAACCGCCCGGCACATGCGGCCCCTATCGTGCCGGGCATGATCGTCGATCCCGGCACGCATCGTGTGCCGGAAACGGCCGTCGGCTTGCCACGATACGTCATCGCTGACGCAACCGGACAAGTGCCCGAGTTTAAACACCCGCCGTGAACCATGCATCCGTTCGCGCATACAGGTCGACGAAGCGTGCGTGACGTGCGGCCAGCGCACGATCGTCGCGCGGCGCGGCGACCGGCGATGCGGCCGGCGCCAGCGTGTGCAACGCGTCTTCGCGCCAGTGCCCGATTGCGACACCCGCGAGCAGCCCGGCACCGCGCGTCGCGGCATTCGGGCAGTCGACCGCGTCGAGCGACGCGCCGAGCGCGTCCGCGAGCAACTGTCGCCAGCGCGGATCGACCGAGCCGCCGCCCGCGAGGCGCAGCGTCGTCACCGGATCCGCATGGTTCGCATCGCGAATCGCATCGAGCCCCGCGCGCAAAGCGAACGCGACGCCTTCGAATGCCGCGCGCATCATCGCGCCGCGCGTGTCGCCAAGCCCGAGACCGAGCCAGCCGCCGCGCGCATCGGGGTTCATCCAGGGCGAGCGCTCGCCCGTCAGATACGGCAGAAAACACACCCGCCCGGACGCCGGCTGCGCGAACGCGTCGTCGTATGCATCGGGCCAGTTCGCATAGCCGAGCCAGCCGCGCACGGCTTCAAGCGCAAGCCCGACGTTCTGCATCGCGGCCATCGTGTAATAGCCGCCGCCCGCCGCCGTGCGATAGCGATGCAGTCCGCGCCGCGCAGGCGGCAACGTATCCGCGAGCACGACGATCTGGCCGCCGCTGCCGGTGGTCAGCAGGGCGTCGCCAGCCGCGACGAGCCCGCTGCCGAGCGCCGCGCATGCGGTATCGGCGGCGCCCGTCGCGAGCGGCACGCCGGCCGGCAACCCGAGTGCCGCGGCGGCCTGCGCACCGAGCGCGCCGCAGCGCATGCCCGACGCGCGCACCGGCGCGAAGCGGTCGGCCGGCAGGCCGAGCGCGGCGATCCGCGGCGTGTCCCACGCGCCGTCCGGCGTCGCGAGCGCGGTCGCGCACGCGTCGCTCGGATCGGCCGCGACGTCGCCGCCCAGCGCGATGCGCAGCCAGTCCTTCGGCTGCACGGCCCAGCGCGCGGCACGCAATGCCTGCGGCTCGTGTTCGGCCAGCCAGCGCAGCAGCGGCCCCGCCATGCCGGGCGCGACGGGGTTCGGTGCGACGGGCAAACCGGCGACGGGCCGGCCGGCCGCATCGGCTTCGCGCACCGCGCGCGTATCGGGCCACAGCAGCGCGGGCCGCACCGGCTGCCCGGCCGCGTCGATCAGCACGACGCCATGCATCTGGCCGGAGAAACCGATCGCGACAACCTGCTCGCGCTCGCCGTCCGGCAATTTCGCGGCGGCGCGCACCAGCGCATCCCACCAGACGTGCGGCGAGATTTCCGCCCAGCCCGGCTGCTGCGACGACAACGCATAGGGTTCGCTCGCGACCGCACGCTCGATGCCGTCGGCATCGAGCGTGACGAGTTTGACGGAGCCGGTGCCGAGGTCGATTCCGAGCAGGCGCATGACGGGGGGCGATATTCGAATGAACGGATATCGATGATAGCGGGATCGCGATACGCGCCCCGATTTACGCGGCGGATTTGCGCATCGACGACGCCAAAACGCGGCCGCGACCGGCCGGTGGCACCCGGGTGCACCTTGACGGCAAAAACGGCCGCTCGCGGGTTAACCCGGCACGATTTTTCGCAGGTCGTTTTTGCCACTATGCCGCACGCGCGATACACACCATAAAGCCACCTATATTTGACTCGGGGGTCCGCGCTATTTTGGAGGGCTATAAAACCGGGGAACCTCACTCCTGCGGCAGTTTCCCGATGATCGACACCCCGTTTCATGCCGAAATGGCATATCGAACCAGCAAAGAACGGAATAGAACCCAGCGCTCTTGTTGCGATGGTGCATTCCGCATAACTTCGTATCACCCCGAAAACAAGATCATGGAGTGAGACAGATGCAATCGAACACGGTCCATCCGTGCGATGAGGTGCTGCCGACCGGCAAGCTTGTAACGCTTGGTCTCCAGCACGTCCTCGTCATGTACGCCGGCGCTGTCGCCGTGCCGCTCATCATCGGCGGCGCGCTGAAGCTGCCGAAAGACCAGATCGCGTTTCTGATCAGCGCCGATCTGTTTTCGTGCGGCATCGCAACGCTGATCCAGACGCTCGGCCTGTGGATCTTCGGGATCCGCCTGCCCGTCATCATGGGCTGCACGTTCGCGGCAGTCGGCCCGATGATCGCGATCGGCACCAACCCCGGCCTCGGCATTCTCGACATCTTCGGTTCGACGATCGCGGCCGGCATCATCGGCATCGTGCTCGCGCCGATGATCGGCAAGCTGTTGCGGTTCTTCCCGCCGGTCGTCGTCGGCACTGTAATCGCGGTGATCGGACTGTCGCTGATGGAAGTCGGCATCAACTGGGCGGCCGGCGGCGTCGGCAACCCCGAGTACGGCAGCCCCGTCTACCTCGGCCTGTCGCTGCTCGTGCTCACGCTGATCCTGCTGATCAACAAGTACGGCCGCGGTTTCCTCGCGAACATCTCGGTGCTGCTCGGCATCGTCGCCGGCTTCGTGATCGCGTTCGCCATCGGCCGCGTGAATACCGACGGCGTGGCGCACGCCGCCTGGGTCGGCATCGTGATGCCGTTCCACTTCGGCTGGCCGCACTTCGACCCGCTGTCGATCGCGACGATGGTCACGGTGATGTTCGTGACGTTCATCGAATCGACCGGGATGTTCCTCGCCGTCGGCGACATGGTCGACCGTCCGGTCAACCAGGAGCGTCTCGTGCGCGGCCTGCGCGTCGACGGTCTCGGCACGCTGATCGGCGGCATCTTCAACTCGTTCCCGCATACGTCGTTCTCGCAGAACGTCGGCCTGATCGGCGTGACGGGCGTGAAGAGCCGGTTCGTCTGCGCGACGGGCGGCGTGATCCTGGTGCTGCTCGGCCTGTTCCCGAAGATGGCGCAGGTCGTCGCATCGGTGCCGCCGTTCGTGCTGGGCGGCGCGGGCATCGTGATGTTCGGGATGGTGGCCGCGAACGGCATCAAGGTGCTGTCGAAGGTCGACTTCGTGAACAACACGCACAACCTGTTCATCGTCGCCGTGAGCATCGGCATGGGCCTCGTGCCGGTCGTGTCGCCGCACTTCTTCTCGAAGCTGCCGCCGGCACTCGCACCGATCCTGCATAGCGGCATCCTGCTGGCGTCGGTGACCTCGGTGATCCTGAACGTCGTGTTCAACGGCGTGAAAGGCGAGAAGGACGCACGTTGCGACATCCGCCGCGCCGGACACGACTTCGACGGACGCCCGGCCGACGTGCATCACTGATCGGCCCGACCCGGACGCGCCGGATCGCGGCGCGACGCGGTAAAGGAAAAACGCCACGGCATGCCGTGGCGTTTTGCTTTGTGCGGGGCGCAGAGGCGGGGGTGGCTGCGAGGGCGGGAGCGTTCTGGCGATGGGGAGCTGGCGGCTGGCGGCTGGCGGCTGGCGGCTGGCGGCTGGCGGCTGGCGACAGCGTGCCATGCAACGTCGCTCGGCTCCACCGCTCAACGCAACGACAGCACGCGCGCCCCCCGCCCCGCCTTCCCCGCCCTCACCGCAAACCCGCCGCCCAAAAAGAAAACGCCACGGACGCTCGTCCGTGGCGTTTTGCATGTACGGTCCAGCGCTTCGGCGAACCGGAGCGGTCGCCCGCCCCTGCCCGCCGTCGTGCTTACCCGTTCGTCGTCGCTGCCGACGCAGGCGCCGGTGCGGCTGCCTTGTCGTAGTCGACCGTCTGATCCGGCGCGCGCGGCGTCTCGCCCGCGTGCTGGATCCAGCCGCCGCCCAGCGCGCGATACAGATCGACGAGATTCGTCCAGCGCGCCAGGCGCGCGCTGATCAGCGTCTGCTGTGCGGAGTACAGGTCCGTCTGCGCGGTCAGCACCGACAGGTAGCTGTCGACACCGTTCTTGTAACGCAGGTCCGACAGGTCGAAGCGGCGCTGCTGCGCGTGCTCGTTGCGCTCGAGCGCGGCGATCTGCTGGTCGTACGTGCCGCGTGCGGCCAGCCCGTCCGACACTTCGCGGAAGGCCGACTGGATCGCCTTCTCGTAGTTGGCGATCTCGATGCGCTTCTGCACGTTCGCGAGGTTCAGGTTCGCGATGTTCTGCCCGCCTTCGAAGATCGGCATCGTGATCTGCGGCGCGAACGACCACGCCGCCGTGCCGGCCTTGAAGAGGCCGCCGAGCGTCGGGCTGCCGGTGCCGAACGCGCCCGTCAGCGAAATGCGCGGGAAGAATGCCGCGCGTGCCGCACCGATGTTCGCGTTCGCGGCCAGCAGCGTCTGCTCGGCCTGCATCACGTCCGGACGGCGCGTGAGCAGGTCCGACGGCAGGCCGGCCGGCACGTCCGTCAGCAGGTTCTGCGCGTCGAGCGGCATGCCTGCCGGCAGGTCGTCCGGCAGCGGCTCGCCGATCAGCAGCACCAGCGCGTTCAGCGCCTGAGCGCGTGCGCGTGCCTGCGACTGCTGGTTCGCGAGTGCCGTCTCGACGACCGTCTGCGCCTGACGCAGGTCGAGCTCGGAGCCCGTGCCGTTGTCGAACTGCAGCTTCGTCAGGTTGTACGAGTCCTGTGCCGTCTTCAGCGTGTTTTCCGTGACCTGCAGCAGATCGTCGGTCGACAGCAGCGTCAGGTACTGGTCAGCCACCTGCGACACCAGCGAGATTTCCTGCGCCTGGCGCGCATAGGACGTCGACAGGTACTGCGCGAGGGCCTGGTCCTTCAGGCTCTGCACGCGGCCGAACAGGTCGAGCTCCCACGACGCCGAGAGCCCGACGTTGTAGGCGCGCGAGATGTACGGCGCGCCCGTCGTCGACAGGCCCTGCGGCACGCGCTGGATATTGCCCGTGCCCGTGCCGTCGAGCGTCGGGAACAGGCCCGCGCGCGTGATCTGGTACTGCGCGCGCGCCGCCTCGATGTTCAGCACCGACACGCGCAGGTCGCGATTGTTCTTCAGCGCGATCTCGATCAGCCGCTGCAGGCGCGGATCGACGAAGAATTCGCGCCAGCCGATGGCGGTGGCCGCCTGGCCGTTCGCGCTGCGTGCACCGGAAGCACCCGGCTGCGTCGCATAGACGCCTTCGGCCGGGTACGCCTGCGCGACGGGCGCGTCGGGCCGCTTGTAATGCGGCGCCATCGTGCAGCCCGTGGCAAAGAGCGCGACCGCGATTGCAGTCAAAGCGTGTTTTTGCATCATCACTGTCCCTTGTTGCCTTCGTCGCCGTTGCCCGGCTCCTCTTCGTGGTGCGAGTGCTCCTGAGCCAGGCGCAGCGCCTCGTCGACGTCTTCCTTCTCGCCGCTGAAGATCGAACGAATCTTCACGAAGAACATCGGGATCATGAAGATCGCGAGGAACGTCGCCGTGATCATCCCGCCGATCACGCCGGTACCGATCGCGTGCTGGCTCGCCGAACCCGCGCCGTTGCTGATCGCGAGCGGCAGCACGCCGAGAATGAACGCGAGCGACGTCATCAGGATCGGACGCAGCCGCAGGCGCGCCGCTTCCAGCGCGGCCTCGATCGGCCCCATCTTCTCCGTCTGCTGCAACTCGCGCGCGAACTCGACGATCAGGATCGCGTTCTTCGCGGACAAGCCCACCGTGGTCAACAGGCCGACCTGGAAGAACACGTCGTTCTCGAGGCCGCGCATCGTCGCCGCGAGCAGTGCGCCGATCACGCCGAGCGGCACCACCATGATCACCGAGAACGGGATCGACCAGCTTTCATACAGTGCCGCGAGACACAGGAACACGACCAGGATCGAGATCGCGTACAGGATCGGCGCCTGCGAGCCCGACTGGATTTCCTGGAACGACAGGCCGGTCCACGAATAGCCGATACCCACCGGCAGTTTCTTCGCGATCCCTTCCATCGCCGTCATCGCCTGACCGGTCGACTTGCCCGGTGCGGCCTGACCCTGGATTTCCATCGCCGACACGCCGTTGTAACGCTCGAGCTTCGGCGAACCGTACGTCCAGTGACCGGTCGCGAACGCGCTGAACGGCACCATCCCGCCCGACCCGTTGCGCACGTACCAGATGTTCATGTCCTCCGGCGTCATCCGGAACGGTGCGTCCGACTGCACGTACACCTTCTTGATCCGGCCGTCGGTGTCGAGGAAGTTGTTCACGTACTTCGACGCCCACGCGATCGAGAACGTCTGGTCGATCGCATCCGCCGTCACGCCGAGCGCGTTCGCCTTCTCGCGATCGATGTCGACCTTGTACTGCGGCGTATCGTTCAGCCCGTTCGGACGCACGCCCTGCAGCGTCGGATCCTTCGAGGCCATCCCGAGCAGCTGGTTACGCGCGGCCATCAGCGCGTCGTGGCCGAGACCCGCGTTGTCCGTCAGCTCGAAGTCGAAGCCGGCGGCGGTGCCGAGTTCCGGAATCGACGGCGGGTTGAACGGAATCACGACCGCGTCCTTGTAGCCCGCGTAGCGACCGAACATCCGGCCGATCAGCGCCTGGACCTTCTCGTTCGCATGCTGGCGCTCCGAGAAGTCCTTCAGCTTCACGAACACGAGACCCGAGTTCTGGCCGCGGCCGGCGAAGCTGAAGCCGTTGACCGTGAACGTCGATTCGACGATGTTCTTCTCGTCCTTCAGCAGGTAGTCGGAAATGTTCGCGAGCGTCTTCGCGGTCGTTTCCTGCGTCGACCCCGACGGCGTCTGCACGATCACGAACATCAGGCCCTGGTCTTCATCGGGCAGGAACGACTTCGGCAGGCGCACGAACAGCAGCCCGACCGCGACGATCACGACCAGATAGATGATGAGCCAGCGGCCCGAGCGCTTGATCACGTGGTGCACGCCGACGTGGTACTTGTCGCGGCTGTTGTTGAACGTGCGGTTGAACCAGCCGAAGAAGCCCTTCTTCTCTTCGTGATGGCCTTCCGGGATCGGCTTGAGGATCGTCGCGCACAATGCGGGCGTCAGAATCAGCGCGACCAGCACGGACAGCACCATCGCCGACACGATCGTCAGCGAGAACTGGCGATAGATCGCGCCGACCGAACCGCCGGAGAACGCGACCGGCACGAACACCGCCGACAGCACGAGCGCCACGCCGACGAGCGCGCCGGTGATCTGGCCCATCGCCTTGCGGGTCGCCTCCCTTGGAGACAGCCCCTCTTCCGCCATCACGCGCTCGACGTTCTCCACCACCACGATCGCATCGTCCACCAGCAGGCCGATCGCGAGCACGAGGCCGAACATCGACAGCGTGTTGATCGAGAAGCCCACCATCGACATGATCGCGAACGTGCCGAGCAGCACCACCGGCACCGCGATCGTCGGGATGATCGTCGCCCGCAGGTTCTGCAGGAACAGATACATCACGAGGAACACGAGCACGATCCCTTCGAGCAGCGTCTTGACCACTTCCTCGATCGACAGCTTCACGAACGGCGTCGTGTCGTACGGATACTTCACGACGAGGCCGTGCGGGAAGAACGGTGCGAGCTCGTCGATCTTCGCGCGCACGGCCTTCGCGGTCGCGAGCGCGTTCGCGTTGGTCGCGAGCTGGATACCGAGGCCGGCCGTCGGCTGACCGTTGTACTTCGTGTCGAAGTTGTAGTTCTCACCGCCGAGGCCGATCTGCGCGACGTCCTTCAGGCGAACCTGCGAGCCGTCCTGGTTGACCTTCAGCAGGATGTTGCCGAACTGCTCGGGCGTCTGCAGCAGCGTCGATTCGGTGATCGTCGCCTGCAGCACGGTGCCCGGCTTGGCCGGCGTGCCGCCGATCTGGCCGCCCGCGATCTGCACGTTCTGCGCTGTGATCGCCGAGCTGACGTCGACCGGCGTGAGGCCGTAGTTCGTCAGGCGGTTCGGGTCGAGCCAGATCCGCATCGCGTACTGCGAGCCGAACAGCGTGACGGTACCGACGCCGTTCAACCGGCTGATCGGATCCTGCACGTGCGACGCCACGAAGTTCGCGAGGTCGTACTTGTTCATGCTGCCGTCTTCGGAGTTGAAGGCGAGCACCAGCAGGAAGCTGCTGCTCGACTTCGTCACCTTGAGGCCGAGCTGCTGCACGACCTGCGGCAGAATCGGCGTCGCGAGCGACAGCTTGTTCTGGACCTGAACCTGTGCGATGTCGGCGTTGGTGCCCGGTGCGAACGTCAGCGTGATCGTGGCGTTGCCCGAGTCGTCACTCGTCGACGACATGTACAGGAAGTTGTCGAGACCGCTCATCTGCTGCTCGATCACCTGCGTCACCGTGTCTTCCACCGTCTTCGCGGAAGCGCCCGGGTAGTTCGCGGTGATCTGGATCGATGGCGGCGCGATCGTCGGATACTGCGAGATCGGCAGCGTGAAGATCGCCGCAACCCCGGCCAGCATCAGGATGATGGCGATCACCCACGCGAAGATCGGGCGATCGATAAAAAACTTTGCCATGAAACAGGCTCCCTGTTATTGCGCGCTCGACGCAGCGGCGGCGCTCGCCGGTGCAGCGCCCGATGCGGCGGCGGCACCGGAACCGGCGGCGGCCGGCGCGGCGGATGCGGCAGCACCCGATGCTGCGTCCGGTGCCGGCAACTGCGCCGGCACAGCCTTCACGGCCGCACCCGGACGCACCTTGTCGATACCCTGCACGATCACGCGGTCGCCCGCTTCCAGACCGCCTTCGACGATCCAGTTCTGACCCTGCATGCCGCTCGTCTTCAGCGGATGCGACTCGACCTTGTCGCTCGCGTTCACGACCATCGCGATCGCCTGGCCCTTCTGGTCATGCGTGACGCCGATCTGCGGCACCAGGAACGCGTTCTCGTTCACGCCTTCCTCGATCCGTGCCCGCACGAACATCCCCGGCAGCAGCACGCGGCCCGGGTTCGGGAACACCGCGCGGATGGTCACCGAACCGGTGGTCTGGTCGACCGTCACGTCCGAGAACTGCAGCTTGCCGGCTTCCGAATACGTCTTGCCGTCTTCCAGGATCAGCGACACCTTCGCCGCGCCCGGGCCGCTCGTCTTCAGCTTGCCGCTCTGCACGTCCTGGCGCAGCTTCAGCCCGTCGAGGCTCGACTGCGTCAGGTCGACATATACCGGGTCGAGCTGCTGCACCGTCGACATCAGCGTCGCCTGGCTCGCCTGCACGTAAGCGCCTGGCGTGACCTGCGAAATGCCGACGCGGCCGGTGATCGGCGACACGACATCCGTATAGCCGAGGTTGATCTGCGCGGTGTCGACCGCCGCCTTGCCGGCCGCGACGTCCGCCGCGGCCTGGCCCTGCGTGGCCACCGCGTTGTCGTAGTCCTGCTTGCTGACCGCGTTCGCGGCCACCAGCACCTTGTAGCGCGCGACCAGCGCGTTCTGCGTGACGAGGTTCGCCTGCGCCTTCGCCAGCGTCGCCTTCGCGCTGTTCAGCGCGGCGATGTACGGGGCCGGATCGATCTTGTAGAGGCGCTGGCCGGCCTTCACGTCGCTGCCTTCGGTGAATTCACGGCGCAGCACGATGCCGTCGACCCGCGCGCGGACCTGCGCGACGAGGAATGCGCTGGTGCGGCCCGGCAGTTCGGTGAAGACCGGTACGTTTTGCGGCTGGACTGTGACGACGCCGACTTCCGGCGTTTGCGGCGGCGGTGCCGATTCTTTTTTCCCGCACGCGGCCAGGAAAACGGCGGCCGTCGCGACAGTGAGTAAGCGGTATGGAACCCGTTCGACGCGCATGGAGCGACCTCTGTGTATAACCATTGGAATAAGTGCGGCGCCCGAGCGGAACGCCACACGGATGCGCCTTGCGGCGCAGATCGAACACCTGAATTACTGGACTGCTGGATACAGCACGTCGGCACGAAACCTCCGTGCCGACGAGATGCCGCGAACTGCGGACGGTTACTTGGGCGGGAATCAGCAGAGTGGGATATTAACTGATTGCCACTTGGGTCATTCGATCGTAGGGTGGTATTGTATATACATTCACGAATGTATGTAAAAAGCCCGCTCGCCCGCCGCCAACTGCGCAGTCTTACGAACTATTACCAGTCGCAAGCATAGCCGCTCCACGCAATAGCGACGAGGGTTGCAGACCCTATATTCACCTACGATCGACCCATTCAGGCCTGCACATGGTCAGACGCACCAAGGAGGAGGCACTCGAGACGCGCAACCGCATTCTCGATGCCGCCGAACATGTGTTCTTCGAGAAAGGCGTGTCGCACACGTCGCTCGCGGACATCGCCCATCACGCCGGCGTGACGCGCGGCGCGATCTACTGGCATTTCGCGAACAAGAGCGAACTGTTCGACGCGATGTTCGACCGCGTGTTTCTGCCGATCGACGAACTGAAGACGATGCCGCTCGACGCGCCCGGCGGCAACCCGCTCGACAAGATCCGCAAGATCCTGATCTGGTGCCTGCTCGGCGTGCAGCGCGACTCGCAGCTGCGGCGCGTGTTCAGCATCCTGTTCATGAAGTGCGAGTACGTCGCCGATATGGAACCATTATTGCAGCGCAACCGCGCGGGGATGAGCGAGGCGCTGCATGCGATCGACGCCGATCTCGCCGTGGCCGTGCGGCTCAAGCTGCTGCCCGAGCGGCTCGACACGTGGCGCGCGACGCTGATGCTGCACACGCTCGTGAGCGGCTTCGTGCGCGACATGCTGATGCTGCCCGACGAGATCGATGCCGAGCAGCATGCGGAAAAGCTCGTCGACGGCTGCTTCGACATGCTGCGCTACAGCCCCGCGATGCTGAAAATGGGCGACTGACGCCCGCCCGCCGACGGCGCGATGCGCGCCGTTTCATCGTCATCGGCGGCCGATCGTCCCGGCCGCGCACGGGCGGCGGCACCGCGCCGCCCGCTCGCTTCCCCTGCCCTCCCCGATTCGCTCAGGCCGCCTTCACGCGTTGCGCGCGGGCCCGCCGGTTCGACGCGGCCACCGAATCGCGCCCGGGCATCGCCGCACCGGCGAGTCCGGCGATCCACGCATCGGTCGACATCACCGCCGCGAAATTCGACTGGAACACCACCGTGTACGCGCGGTGAATCTCCTCGGCGCTCACCGTGCCCGCTTCATTCCCGTAAGGCAACGCGCCGGTTGCGTCCGCCAGATACTCGACGTTCAACCCCGCGTGCGCCGCGTGATAGACGGTCGATGCGTTGCAGTTGTGCGTCATGTAGCCGGCGACCGCGAGCGTGTCGACGCCGTGCGCCGCGAGCCACGCGGCGAGGTCGGTGCCGGCGAACGCGCTGGCCTGCGCCTTCTCGATCAGGTGCGCGTACGGCCGCCCGGCGACGACCGGGTGCAGCGCGACGCCGTCCGTGCCGGGCGCGAAGATCGGCGCGCCGGCCGGCGCGACGTGCCGGACCACGATCACGGGCACGCCGGCCGCATGCGCGGCGTCGATCGCGCGGCCGATGTTCGCGAGCGATACGTCGACGGGCGGATACTCGATCGGCAGGTTGCCCGTCACGTATTCGTTCTGGACATCGATCACGACAAGGGCACGGCGGGAAGCGGAAGACGACGCGGCATTCGACATGGCTGGCTCCAGGTTCGGCGGCGCCGCCCCGCTCCGGAACGGTGCGGCCGGCGGCGCGATGCGATGCATTGTCGGATCGTGCCGCGCACGCGGACAGTGGCCCGATTGCCATTCTTCGATAGAATCGGGCCATCACCCTCCCGGAGCCCGCCATGAGCGCCGTTGCGTCGCCCGTTGCCCCTGCCCCGACCGTCGTCGCCGTGATCGCGTACGACGGCATCAGCCCGTTCCACCTGTCGGTGCCGTCCGTCGTGTTCGGCAAGGAACGCGATGCGGCCGCGACGCCCGCGTTCGAGTTTCGCGTGTGCTCGGCCGAGCGCGGGCCGCTGTCGACGACTGGCGGCTTCACGATCACCGCGCCGTACGGGCTCGATGCGCTCGACGACGCGGACATCGTGATCGTGCCGGCATGGCGCGACCCGGACGAAGCGCCGCCCGACGCGATGCTGGACGCGGTGCGTGCAGCCGCCGCGCGCGGCGCGCAGCTCGTCGGCCTGTGCCTCGGCGCGTACGTGCTCGCCGCGGCCGGGCTGCTCGACGGGCGGCCGGCCACGACGCACTGGGCGTGGGCCGACGATTTCGCGCAGCGCTTTCCGCGCGTGAAGCTCGATCCCGACGTGTTGTACGTCGACGACGGCAACCTGATGACGTCGGCCGGCACGGCCGCGGGGCTCGACTGCTGCCTGCACGTCGTGCGCCGCCGCTTCGGCTCGGACGCGGCGAACCAGATCGCCCGCCGCCTCGTGATCCCGCCGCACCGCCAGGGCGGGCAGGCGCAATACGTGCCGCAGCCGGTCGCCGCGCATCCGCGCGACGCGCGGCTCGCGGCGCTGCTCGACTGGGTGCGCGCGCATCTGGACGTCGCGCACAGCGTCGATTCGCTCGCCGACCGCGCGCTGATGAGCCGGCGCACGTTCACGCGCCATTTCCGCCAGGCCACCGGCACGACCGTCACCGCGTGGCTGCAGGCGGAGCGGCTCACGCGCGCGCAGCATCTGCTGGAAACCACCGGACAATCGATCGATGCGATCGCGCAGGCGGCCGGGTACGGGTCGAGCGTGTCGCTGCGCCAGCATTTCGCCGGCGCGCTCGGCACGTCGCCGTCGGCCTATCGGAAGGAATTTCGCGGCGCCGGGACCGACGCGCGACGGTAGCGGCCGCCGCGGCAACCGCCGGCGGCCGGCCACCAGCCTGCGCGTTCAGGCGCCGTTGATCCAGCGCGCCGCGTAAAGCAGCAGCGCGACGAACACGATGATCGCCGCCCATACCCACACGGGCAACGGGCCGGATTCGCGATGATGGAGCGCACTGGCGGCGCGACCGCTCAGCGCGCCGCCCACGTGCGGCGGCAGCGGACGCTTCGTCGCGGCCATGATCGACGCGGGCCGCAGGAACACGTGCTGGCGACGCTGCGGGCCCGGGCGCGCACGGTTCGGCACGAGTCCGTGCTTCGCCTGCACGACCGCGCAGAATTCGCGGAAGAAATCGTCGGTCCATTCGCGCAGCGCGTTCTCGATCTGCCGCGCCGGCAATTCGGCGAGCGGCCCGCTCGCGGTCGCCCACACCACGTAGTCGATGCGCGTCGCATCGGCGTCATCGTCGTCCGGCAGCAGCATGAGCTCGACCTGACCGCGCAGCGCCCCGAGGCCGTCGGCCCGCGCCTTGAAGTTGAGCACGCGGCGCGGCCGCCCTTCCGCATCGCCCTGCTCGCCGGCCGAATGCGCGCGCACGTCGTAGCGCGCGCGCAGCGGACCGAGCGGCACCGTGATCGTCAGCGCGAACTCGCCGTGCGGCAGCTTCACGAACGATTCGCAATGGTCGAAGCTCGCCCGCAGCAGCGCGAGATCCTCGAGCGCGTCCCGCACGATCGCCGGCGCGAGCGGTACGCGTAACGTGTCGTTCAGTTCCATGATGCCTCCCCGATGAACGCGTGCCGCATCAGGATGTCTCGACGAGACTGTCGATCCGTGCGGCGTCGAAGGCAACGTAGTGCGCAAGCGCGGACGCGGCCTCCCGCGGTTCCTCGTAACTCCATGCGGCGTTCTCGATCACGCCGTCTTCGGTCTGCAAATCGAAATGCACGGCCTCACCCTTCAACGGACAGGCCGTCGTGACGCCCGACTTCACCAGCCGGCGCATATTGACGTCGTCGCGCGGCAGATAGTGAATGTCCGGCAAACCCGCTTCGCGCACCGTCAGCGCACCCTGCGAATCGGCATACGTGATGCCGCGATGAATCACCCGCACGCGATGGCGGTTCGGCACGATTTCGAGGCGAGGGGAATCGGACATCGTTTCTCCTTCGGGCGGCCCCGGCGGGCAGGCCGGGCGCTGGAAACGAAAAAGCCACGGCACGCAGCCGTGGCTTTCATTATGGGCGAAACTTCGTCCGATTGCGCGACCCCGGACGGGGCCGCGCCGACAATTTACTGGGCGCTCCACTGGAACGCCGCTTTCGCGCCGCCCTTCGAACCGACCGTGACCGCGCGCGACTCGTCGCTGCCCTGGTACGACGCATGGACGGTGTAGTGCCCCGGCGGCAGCTTCACGAGCATGTACGGCCCGCGTGCGTCCGTCTTCAGCACTTCGTTGCTCTTGCCGTCGACGATCCGCACGTGGACGTCGGCCAGATATTCACCGCCCTTGCCGGTGAAGCGCAGCGCGAGCGGCCACGCCGCCTCGTTGCGCTCGAATGCCGTCGATTGATCCTTGCCGATGCCGCCTGACACGTAGCTCACATCGCCCTGCTGGCTCGCTGCGGGCAAGCCGTCCGACTGCGCGTACGCGCCGGTCGCGGCGGCTGCGAGGCCCGCGGCCAGCGCCGCGGCGACGGCAAATCGGGACACGTTGCGTAGATATTGCATGGCTCTCTCCTTTTGGGTCGGAACACAGCACCACGGGGCCGAACGACGGCGGCGCCCGCCGGGGCCGGCCAGGCCGGCCCGCAACGGCCGCCGGTCAGCTCAGGTCGACCGGCACGAAGATCTGTGCATTATCGCGCTGAATCAACAGAGCAAGACTGTTGCCTGCTCCCTTGACCGCATCGCGCAACTGCTCGGGGCTCGTGACCGGGCGGCCGTTGACCGCGAGGATCACGTCGCCGGGCTGGATGCCCGCGCTGGCAGCCGGACCGCCGGCCTGCTGCACGATCAGCCCGTGCGACAGGTTGTCGGCGCTGCGCTCCTGCGGCGTGAGCGGACGCACCGCGACGCCGAGGCGCCCCTGTTCGACCGGGCTGCCGTCGTTCGACGCCAGCTTCGCGTCGGTCATCGCGCCGAGCGTCACGGCGATCGACTTCTTCGCCTTGTCGCGCCACACCTGCAGGTCGGCCTTCGAGCCGGGCTTCAGGTTCGCGATCTGCGCGGGCAGCGACGTGGAATCGGCAACCGGCGAGCCGTTCACCGCCAGGATCACGTCGCCCGGCTGCAGGCCGGCCTTCGCGGCCGGGCCGTTCGGGTCGACCGAGCTGACGAGCGCGCCGTCCGGCTTCTGCAGCCCGAACGAGCTCGCGAGCGTCTGGTTGAGGCCCTGCACGGCGACGCCGAGGCGGCCGCGGCTCACGTGGCCCGTCTTCACGAGCTCGTCCTTGACCTTGATCGCCTCATTGATCGGGATCGCGAACGACAGGCCCTGGAAACCGCCCGTCTGCGAGTAGATCATCGAGTTGATGCCGATCACCTCGCCCTGCAGGTTGAACAGCGGGCCGCCCGAGTTGCCGGGATTCACCGGCACGTCGGTCTGGATGAACGGCGTGTAGTTCTCGTCGGGCAGCGCGCGCGACTTCGCGCTGATGATGCCCGACGTGACCGTGTTGTCGAAGCCGTACGGCGAACCGATCGCGACGACCCACTGGCCGACCTTGCTCTGCGCCGGGTCGCCGATCTTCACGATCGGCAGGCCGCTCGCGTCGATCTTCAGCACCGCGACGTCGGACTGCTTGTCGGAGCCGACGACCTTCGCCTTGTACTCGCGCTTGTCGGTCAGCTTGACCGTCACGACGTTCGCGCCGTCGATCACGTGCGCGTTGGTGAGAATGTACCCGTCGGGGCTGATGATGAAACCCGAGCCGAGGCTCGCGCTCGGCTGGTCGTCCGGCTGCGCGTCGCCGCCCATGCCCGGCACCTGGCCGTAGAAGTGCTTGAAGAACTGGTAGAACGGATCGCTCGGATCCATCGGCAGCTGCGGCTGCTGCACGCGTCGCGACACCTGCTTCACGACATGCTTCGCGCTGATGTTCACGACGGCCGGGCCGTAGGTTTCGACCAGCCCGGAGAAATCGGGAATGCCGGTCTTCGCCGCGGCCTCGGCCGGCATCAGCGCGGCCGCCTGCGCGGGCGTGATGATCTGCGGATCGGCACGGCGGGTGCCTGCGACATAGCCGGCGGACAGGGCGGCCGCCACGGCGACCGCGACGGCACCGCGCGCAAGGAATCGGGTATTCATCGTAGGACCTCCTCTTTGTTAGGACGCAGCGTAACGACCCTGACTTAAAGGAGGCTTAATCGGCCTCAAGCGGGGCTTAAGCCGGTCGGCGCCGGACCACCGGCGCCGTTCTTCAGACGGATTCGGGCGCCGGCGCCGGGATCCCGGCGTCGCGGAACACGACGCTCACGAGCAGGCCGCCCGCGGCCGCGTCGCCGAGCGACACCGTTGCGCCTTGCTGTGCCGCCACGCGCTTGACGATCGCGAGCCCGAGCCCGCTGCCCGACACGTCGGCGCGCGAGCGCGCCGAGCTGTCGCGGTAGAACCGGTCGAACACGCGCTCGCGCTCGTCGGCCGGGATGCCGGGCCCGCTGTCGCCGATCTGCACGCAGGCGCGGCCGGCCGCGTCGCGCATCAGCGAAACATCGATGCGGCCGCCGTCGGGCGTGTACTTCACCGCGTTGTCGAGCAGGTTGCCGAACATCACGCGCAGCGCGCCGACGTCCGCGACGACGGTCGCCGCGCGCGTCTCCTCGAAGCCGAGATCGATGTCGTGCCGCTGCGCGAGCGGCGCATGCGCGGCCACGCATTCGGCGAGCAGCGCCTGCAGGTCGACCGGCTCGCGCATCGTGGCGCCGTCGGGTTCGGCGCGCGCCAGCGCGAGCAACTGCTCCGCGAGACGCGTCGCACGCGTGACGCCGTCCTGCAGATCGGCGACCGCCTCGCGGCGCGACGCGTCGTCCTTCGCACGCGCGACGAGCTGCGCCTGGATCTGCACGGCCGCGAGCGGCGTGCGCAGTTCGTGCGCGGCATCGGCGACGAATGCCTTCTGCGTGTCGAGCGCCGCCGACAGCCGCGCGAGCAGCCCGTTCAACGCGCGCACGAGCGGCTGCACCTCGAGCGGCAGGCGCGCGTCGGGCAACGGATCGAGCGCCTCCGGCCGGCGCGCCTCGACCGCGCGCGTCACGCGGGCGAGCGGCGCGAGCCCGCGCCCGACGATCATCCAGACGGCCGCGCCGAGGAATGGCAGCAGCACGATCAGCGGCCACAGCGTACGCAGCGCGACGTTCGCCGCGAGCCGGTTGCGCACCGACAGCGGCTGCGCGAGCTGCACGACGTTGTCGCCGACGATCGCACCGTACACGCGCCATTCGCCGCGATCGGTGCGCTCGGTCGAGAAGCCCAGCTCCGCGCGCGGCGCGATCGGCGCGCGCGGATGCGAGAAGTACATCAGCACGCCGTTGCGATTCCAGATCTGGATCACGATGCCTTCGTCGCCGTTGGTGCGCGAGCCGAACACCTGCGAGAACGGCTCGGACGGCAGCGCCGCCGCGATTTCCTGCAGCTGGTAGTCGAACAGCTCGTTCGCTTCGGCGAGCGCCTGCCGATAGATCAGCCAGCCCGCGATGCCCACGCCCGCGACGACGATCGCGAGCAGCCAGATCAGCAATTGATGACGAATCGACCGCACGCGTCAGCTTTCCTTGACGACCATGTAGCCGAGCCCGCGCACGTTGCGGATCAGGTCCGAACCGAGCTTCTTGCGCAGCGCGTGGATGTAGACCTCGACCGTGTTGCTGCCGATCTCCTCGCCCCAGCCGTACATCTTCTCCTCGAGCTGGCTCTTCGACAGCACCGCACCGGGCCGCGCGAGCAGCGCCTCGAGCAGCGCGAACTCGCGCGCGGACAGCGCGACGGGCGCGCCGTCGAGCGTCACCTGGTGCGACGCGGGATCGAGCGTGAGCGCGCCGTGGCGGATCAGCGACTCGCTGCGCCCCGCCTGGCGACGGATCAGCGCACGCATGCGCGCGCCGAGCTCGTCGAGATCGAACGGCTTGACGAGGTAATCGTCGGCACCGGCGTCGAGCCCCTTCACGCGATCGGCGACCGCGTCACGCGCGGTAACGATCAGCACCGGCAGCGACAGCCCGCGCGCGCGCAGCGTGCGCAGCACGTCGATGCCGTCGCGCTTGGGCAGGCCGAGATCGAGCAGCAGCAGGTCGTACGTCTCGCCGCCGAGCGCGGTGAGCGCCGCGTCGCCGTCCTGCACCCAGTCGACCGCGAAGCCGTCGGAGCGCAGCGCCTTGCGCACGCCCTCCGCGATCATCCGGTCGTCTTCGACAAGCAGAATGCGCATCGGAACAGGAGTCCATGGGACGAGTGAAACATGGCGTCCATTGTAGCGCCGCGAATTGCCGGCGCTCCTTGCAATGCAACAGAAAGGCGGATTGCAAGGGACGTGTGCGGACTTGTCTCTACAATGTGCGCTCCGGCGCCGCGCGCGCCCCGCCCGAGTTTCGTGCTTTTCCCGTATTCGCCCATGCCGATTTCCGATCTTTCCGCCCGGCTCGCGCCCCGCGCCCGCCTCTGCCTGCGCACCGCTGCCGTCGTCGCCACCTGCGCGGCCCTTGCCTTCGCACCGTCCGCGCAAGCCCGCAAGAAGTCACACAAGGAAGCCCACAAGAGCGTCGTCGTGTCGCCGGCCGCGCGCGCGGCCGGCCTGCCGGCGTCCGTGCTCGTCGCGCTGCAGCGCGCGAAGGTGCCGGCGTCCGCGATGAGCGTTGTCGTCGAGCAGGTCGGCAACCCCGAGCCGCTGATCGCGTGGAACGCCAGCCGGCCGATGCTGCCGGCGTCGACGATGAAGCTCGTCACGACCTTCTCCGGCCTGTCGATCCTCGGCCCCGACTTCCGCTGGCGCACCACCGCGTATGCGGACGGCCCGGTCGATCCGGACGGCACGCTGCAGGGCAACCTGTACATCAAGGGCACCGGCGATCCGAAGCTCGTGCCCGAGGAGCTGATCGACCTCGTCGACAAGATCCGCAAGGCCGGCATCAAGCGCGTGGCCGGCGGCCTCGTGCTCGACAAGAGCTATTTCGCGGCGTCGACGCGCGACCTGCCGTCGTTCGACGACGACGTGAGCGCGCCGTACAACGTCGGCCCCGATCCGCTGCTGTATGCGTTCAAGGCTGTGTCGTTCACGGTCACGCCGGGCGACGACGGCAAGGTGGCCGTCGACGTGCTGCCGCCGCTCGCGGACCTGTCGATCGACAACCAGTTGCACGAAGGCAAGGGCTCGTGCGATGCGGCCGCCGACGCCGCGCGCCCGACGCTGTCGACCGGCACCGGCGGGATCATGACGGCATCGTTCGCCGGCGACTATCCGCTGCGCTGCGGCGCGCATACGACCAACCTCGCGATCCTCGATCACACGACGTTCTTCGCGCGCGGCTTCCTCGCGCTGTGGCAGCAGGACGGCGGCACGATCGCGGGGCCGGTCAGCGAAGGCAAGGTGCCGGGCAACGCGCGTCCGCTCGCCGTGCATCAAAGCCCCGTGCTCGGCAACATCGTCTACGACATCAACAAGTTCAGCAACAACGTGATGGCGCGCAACCTGTTCCTGACGATCGGCGCGGTCGCCGGCAGGCCGCCCGCGACGCCGGAACAGTCGAGCCGCGTGGTGCACGCGTTCCTGCAGAAGAACGGCATCGCGATGCCCGACCTCGAGCTCCGGAACGGCTCGGGCCTGTCGCGCGACGAGCACGTGAGCGCGCTGTCGCTCGCCGCGCTGCTGCAGGCCGCGAACGCGAGCCCCGTCGCGCAGGCGTTCGTCGATTCGCTGCCGATCGCCGGCATCGACGGCACGATGAAGAACCGCCTGACCAACGCCGGCGTGCTCGGCAACGCGCACATCAAGACCGGCACGCTGCGCGACGTGCGCGCGATCGCGGGCTACGTGGCAGGCGCCGACGGCCAGAGCTACATCGTCGTCAGCTTCATCAACGACGATCACGCCGAAGCCGCGCGCGCCGCACACGACACGCTGCTCGAATGGATCTACGCAGGCGCGCACTGACGCCGCGTCATCGGCTCGCGCCGGCGACGGCGCGGCACCTCACCCCGGGGCCCGGCAGGCAATCAGCCGCCGCCCCGCCCCCCCTGAATCGCCGCGCGCGGTTTGAAACGGCCGCCGTCGCCGATGCGTCGCAGCCCCCGCGCAGGCCCTGCGCACAAAACGGGGCCACACCGCCCGCGCCCGTGCCGCGCGGCTTCCGTAGAAACCCTGTCCTCAGAGGGAACCCTCTACGCTGCCCCCTCGCCTAGCGCGTGGCGATTGCGTAGGCTGTTGGCCTGACCGATATCTACAACGGGCCACGCGCCCGGCCTCACGGCTTGCAGGGGAAAGGAGGAGACACGTCCATGCGATTCGACGTCGAATTGCTTCTGCTCGCGCTGGCGCCCGTCTTCCTGCTTTGCATCGGCTGGGAAGCCTGGCACCTCGCCCGCACACGTGCGCAGGACCCTGTCTATGCGTGGCGCGACACGCTGTGCAACGCGGCGCTCGCGCTGATGCACCAGGGCGCCGACAAGCTCGCGTGGCTGTTCGTGATTCCCGTTTATGCGTACTGCTACACGCATTTCCGGCTGTTCACGTGGCACGACGGCTGGCTGTCGTTCGCCGTGCTGTTCGTCGGGCAGGACCTGCTCTACTACGTGTTCCATCGCGCGAGCCATCGCGTGCGCTGGCTGTGGGCCGCGCACGTCGTGCACCACTCGTCCGAGCGAATGAATTTCTCGACCGCGTTCCGGCAGAGCCTGATGTATCCCGTCGCCGGCATGTGGGTGTTCTGGCTGCCGCTGGCGCTGCTCGGCTTTCCGCCGCAGCAGATCGTCGGCGTCGTGCTGATCAATCTCGCGTTCCAGTTCTTCGTGCACACGCAGGCGATCGGCAAGCTCGGCTGGCTCGAATACGTGCTCAACACGCCGTCGATCCATCGCGCGCATCACGCGCGCAATCCGCGCTACATCGACCGCAATTACGCAGGTGTACTCGTGATCTGGGATCGCCTGTTCGGCAGCTACGTCGAGGAATCGCCCGACGACCCGCCGCAATACGGAATCGTCGAGCCGCTGGGCTCGAACAACCCGCTCGTCGCGACGTTTCACGAGTGGGTGTCGATGGCGGCCGACGCGTTGCACGTCGAAGGATGGCGCAACAAGCTGCGCGCGATTTTCGGCCCGCCCGAATGGGCGAGCGCTTATCATGCGCAGATCGCCGAGGCCGCAAACCACGATCCGCGCACCACGCCGCTTGCGGCCGTGCGCGACCAATAAACCGCTTCAGCCAACGGCCGCCGCGCAGCCTTTACCCGAGGAGACACGCGGCAGATGGGCCATATCTACGAGGAGATCCATCGATGCAATCACAACAACGCACCCCGTCGCGCAACCGGCAACGCCTGCTGCGCACCGCGCAGGTCGCGATCGCGGGCGCCGCGCTCGCATTGCTCGCCGCATGCGGCGGCGGCGACGACAACAACAGCAGCGCATCGAACACGCCGCCGTCCGGCGTACAGATGCAGATCGTCTCGTTCGGCGACAGCCTGTCGGACACCGGCACCTACTCGCAGATCAAGCTCGGCTTCGGCGGCGGCCGCTTCACGACCAACCCCGGCCAGGTATGGACGCAGGACGTCGCGCAGTACTACGGCGACACGCTGCAGCCCGCGAACCAGGGCGGCTTCGGCATTCCGCTGCAGGCCACGGGCGGCCTCGGCTATGCACAGGGCGGCTCGCGCGTGACGCTGCAGCCGGGCATCGGCCACGCGGATGCGAGCGTGCCGAACGCGGACTACGCGCAGGCCACCACGACGCCGATCGCCGACCAGGTCAAGCAATACCTGTCGCAGCACGGCAGCTTCAACGCAGGCCAGATCGTGCTGATCAACGGCGGCGCGAACGACATCTTCTATCAGGCGCAAGTCGCGCAGGCGCAAGGCAACACGCCGGCAGCCCAACTCGCGGCCGCCCAGGCGATCGGCCTGGCCGCGCAGCAGCTCGCCGCCCTCGTCCAGCAGATCGTCGCGTCCGGCGCGACGCACGTGTTCGTCGCGAACGTGCCGGACATCGGCGGCACGCCGCTCGCGCTGCAGGGCGGCACGCAGGCCGCGTTCACGCAACTGTCGGGGCTGTTCAACCAGACGCTGGTCGGCACGCTGGCCGCGCTGAAGGTCGACGCGACGAAGTATGCGGTGGTCGATTCGTTCACGTGGCAGGACGGCATCGCGGCCAACTACCAGGCGAACGGCTTCACCGTGTCGAACACCGACACCGCGTGCAACCTGAAGGCGATGGTCGCGGCGGCAACGCAATACGGCGTCGCGGACGCGAGCGCTTTCGGCTCGTCGCTGTTCTGCTCGCCGCAGACCTACACGACCGCCAACGCGGACCAGACCTACATGTTCGCCGATACGGTCCACCCGACGACGCATCTGCACGCGCTGTTCGCGCAGTACGTCGAGAAGCAGATCGCGGCATCGGGCGTCGGCAAGTAAGCGACCCGCCGCGCGCGCAAACGAAAACGCCCGACCGGTTCGTGAACCGGTCGGGCGTTTTTTGTTCGTGGCCGGTCGAGGCCGGCTGCGTCAGTCGCGCGCTTCGAATGCCGCGGCCGCACGGCCGAGGCGATCGTTGACGGCGATCCACTCGACGGTCTCGGGCAGCTTCTCGACGAGAATGCGCGCGACCTGCGCACGATCGAGCGCACGCAGCATGCCGTACAGATCGCGCGCATAGGCCCGCGGATCTTCCGGCGCCGCGACGAAATGCACGCCGTCGGCCTGCGCCCAATGCCCCGCGCGCGATGCGCGTGCGACCAGCGCGACGCGTTCGCCATCGGTCTGCGCGGCCGCGAGCAGCGCCTCGAGCGCGTCGAACGGCAGCAGCGCGAGCGGCGTGCGCGGCGCGTAATGCGCCTTCAGCGTGCCGGACGCGCGCGGTGCGGTCGCGTCGCTGCCGTCGGGCAGTTGCGGCGCGCGGCCGAGCACGTCGGCAATCTGCCGCGGCGTCACGTGGCCCGGGCGCAGCAGCGCCGGGAAGCCGCGCGACAGATCGAGAATCGTCGACTCGATGCCGACTTCGGATGCGCCGCCGTCGAGCACGTGCACCGTGTCGCCGAATTCGTCGCGCACGTGCTGCGCCGTGGTCGGGCTCACATGCCCGAACCGGTTCGCGGACGGCGCGGCCACCCCGCCGTGGCCGCCGCGCCGCGCGCTGAACGCGGCCAGCAGCGCCTGCGCGACCGGATGCGACGGGCAGCGCAACCCGACCGAATCCTGCCCGCCGCTCACGGCGTCCGGAATGCGCGCATGGCGCTTCAGGATCAGCGTCAGCGGGCCCGGCCAGAACGCAGCGATCAGCGCCCGCGCATCGGCGGGCAGGTCGGCGGCCCAGTAGCCCGGATCGCCACCGGGCGGCAGATGCACGATCACCGGATGGTTCGCGGGGCGCCCTTTCGCCGCGTAGATGCGCGCGACGGCCTCGGGGTTCGCCGCATCGCCGCCGAGCCCGTAGACGGTTTCGGTCGGGAACGCGACGAGTTGCCCCGCGTCGAGCAGCGCGGCGGCCGCGTCGATCTGTGCAGGCGTCACGCCATTCGGGAGATCGATGGACATCGGCCGGCGCCTCAGTCGAGCGGCACGTGCAGCAGCTGCGCGCACGCGGTGGCCGCGGCGGCGGCTTCGTCGCGCGTCTCGGCCGTGAAGTTCACGTGGCCCATCTTGCGGCCGACGCGCGCGTCTTCCTTGCCGTACAGATGCAGGTGCGCGGCCGGCATCGCGGCGACGGTGTCCCACGGCGGCGTGACGGCCTCGGCCGCACCGTTCGGGAACCACACGTCGCCGAGGATGTTCAGCATCGCGGCCGGCGAATGCTGGCGCGGATTGCCGAGCGGCATGCGCGTCATCGCGCGCACCTGCTGCTCGAACTGGCTCGTTGCGCACGCATCGACCGTGTAGTGGCCGGAATTGTGCGGGCGCGGCGCCATCTCGTTCGCGACGAACGAGCCGTCTTCCAGCACGAAGAATTCGACGCACAGCACGCCGACGTAGCCGAGCGTATCGGCGATCCGCACGGCGGCCTGCTGCGCTTCTGCGACGCGCGCGGCATCGGCGGCCGGCGCCGGCACGATCGTCAGCGCGAGGATGCCGTTGTGGTGCACGTTCTGCGCGAGCGGGAACGCGGCCGAGCGGCCGTCAGCGCCACGCGCGATCAGCGCCGACACTTCGTATTTCAGCGGCAGGCGTTTTTCGAGCACGCATGCCACGCCGCCGAACGCTGCATGCGCATCGCGCGCTTCCCGCGCGGTGCTCACGCGCACCTGGCCCTTGCCGTCGTAGCCGAGCCGTGCCGTCTTCAGGATGCCCGGCAGCACCGCGTCGAGCGCGGCATCGTCGAGCGCGGCGAGCGCCGCGGCCGATTCGATCACGACGTGCGGTGCGACCGGCACGCCCGAGGCTTCGATGAACCGCTTCTCCGCGATCCGGTCCTGCGCGACCGCGACGCAGCGGCCCGCCGGCGCGACGAACGTCGTGCGCGCGAGGAAATCGAGGCTCGCGGCCGGCACGTTCTCGAATTCCGTCGACACGGCATCGCACAGTTCCGCCAGCTCGGCGAGTGCGGCTTCGTCGTCGTAGGCTGCGCGCAGGTGACGGTCGGCGACCGCGCCGGCCGGGCTCGTCGGATCGGGATCGAGCACGGCGACGCGATAGCCCATCGACTGGGCGGCAAAGCAGAACATGCGGCCGAGCTGGCCACCGCCGACCATGCCAAGCCACGCGCCGGGCAGGATCGGGGAAACGGAATCAGGAGTTGCGGTCATGTCAGTGATCGGTCGCGGCGGGCGCTGCCCGCCGCAGTAGGAGGGTCAAGCGGCCGCTGGAATGGCAGGGCGGCCGCCGGTGCCGTCATGCCAGCGGCGGCAGCACCATCGCGTGCGCGGCTTCGTTCTGGCGCACGCGGAACGCGGCAAGCCGGTTCGCGTAGTCGACCGACGTGACGGACAGGATCGACACCGCGAACAGCGCCGCATTCGCCGCGCCGGCCTCGCCGATCGCGAACGTCGCGACCGGCACGCCCTTCGGCATCTGAACGATCGAGTGCAGCGAATCGACGCCCTTCAGGTACTTGCTCGCGACCGGCACGCCGAGCACCGGCACCGTGGTCTTCGCGGCCAGCATGCCGGGCAGGTGCGCGGCGCCGCCGGCGCCCGCGATGATCGCGCGCAGCCCGCGCTCGCGCGCCTTCTCCGCGTAGTCGAACATCTCGTCGGGCATCCGGTGCGCGGACACGACCTTCGCTTCGTACGGCACGCCGAATTCCTGCAGGATCGCGACCGCGTTCTTCATCACGTCCCAGTCGGAGCTCGAGCCCATCAGCACGCCGACGAGCGGCGCGCTGTGCGTGTGGGCGGTCTGGACTTCACTCATTTCGTACGTTCCTTCTGTCAGGCAAGCGGCTGGCCGGTGATGCGCTCGAGCGCTTCCTGATACTTCGCGGCCGTCTTCTCGACGACGTCGGCCGGCAGCGCCGGCGCCGGCGCGGTCTTGCCCCACGGCTGCGCCTCGAGCCAGTCGCGCACGAACTGCTTGTCGAACGACGGCGGGTTCGTGCCGACCTGATACTGGTCGGCCGGCCAGAAGCGCGACGAATCGGCCGTCAGCACTTCGTCCATCAGGTACAGCTTGCCGTGGTTGTCGAGACCGAATTCGAACTTCGTGTCGGCGATGATGATGCCGCGCGTCGCCGCGTAGTCGGCCGCTTCCTTGTACAGCTTGATCGAGATGTCGCGGATCGTCGCGGCCAGCTCGGTGCCGATGCGGCGCTCGGTTTCCTCGAACGTGATGTTCTCGTCATGCTCGCCGAGCTCGGCCTTCGCGGCCGGCGTGAAGATCGGCTCCGGCAGCTTCTGCGCGTTCTGCAGCCCTGCCGGCAGTTGCACGCCGCACACCGAGCCCGACGCCTGGTATTCCTTCCAGCCGCTGCCGGCCAGGTAGCCGCGCACGACCGCTTCGATCATGATCGGCTCGAGGCGCTTGACGACCGCCGCGCGGCCCTTGACCTGCTCGACCTCGTCGGCCGCGACGACCGCTTCCGGCGCGTCGCCCGTCAGGTGGTTCGGCACGATGTGCGCGAGCTTGTCGAACCAGAAGTTCGCCATCTGGTTCAGCACGCGGCCCTTGTTCGGAATCGGCTCGCCCATGATCACGTCGAATGCCGACAGACGGTCGGTCGTGACGATCAGGAGCTTGTCGTTGCCGACCGCGTAGTTGTCGCGGACCTTGCCGCGACCGAGGAGCGGCAGCGAGCGGAGCGTGGATTCGTAGAGGGTAGACATCGTCTTTTCGCAGATAAGGAGCCAAACAAAAAGGGAAACGCCGTTCCCCGCGGCAGGCGGGAACGGCGGTCTTGCAATACGTCGGCGAACCGGCCGGGACGGCGCCCGGGCGGTTGCCGGCCGGCCCTCGTTCGGCCGGACGGAACGGCTGCCCGGGGCCGGATCGGATCCGGCAACCGGGCTGCCCGCCCCTGCCCGATGACGGAACCGGGCAGCATCGGGCGGGGCAATCGTACTACAGTCTCAGCGCACGACCTGCGCGAGCGCGCCGGACTTGTACTGTTCGGCGATCTTGTCGAGCGACACCGGCTTGATCTTGCCGGCCTGGCCTTCGCAACCGAACGCGAGGTAGCGGTCGACGCAAACCTTCTTCGCCGCTTCGCGCGCGGGCTTCAGGTAGTCGCGCGGATCGAACTTGCCCGGGTTCTCGAACATGTAGCGGCGGATCGCACCGGTGATCGCGAGACGCAGGTCGGTGTCGATGTTGATCTTGCGCACGCCGTGCTTGATGCCTTCCTGGATTTCCTCGACCGGCACGCCGTAGGTTTCCTTCATGTCGCCGCCGAATTCGCGGATCTCGGCCAGCAGTTCCTGCGGCACCGACGACGAACCGTGCATCACCAGGTGCGTGTTCGGGATGCGCGCGTGGATTTCCTTGATGCGCTGGATCGACAGGATGTCGCCCGTCGGCTTCTTCGAGAACTTGTACGCGCCGTGCGACGTACCGATCGCGATCGCGAGCGCATCGCACTGCGTGAGCTTCACGAAGTCGGCGGCCTGCTCCGGATCGGTCAGCAGCTGCTCGCGGGTCATCGTGCCTTCCGCGCCGTGGCCGTCTTCCTTGTCGCCCTTCATCGTCTCGAGCGAGCCGAGCACGCCGAGTTCGGCTTCGACCGTCACGCCGATCGAGTGCGCCATTTCGACGACCTTGCGCGACACGTCGACGTTGTACTCGTACGACGCAACCGTCTTGCCGTCGGCTTCGAGCGAGCCGTCCATCATCACGCTCGTGAAGCCGCTGCGGATCGCGCCCATGCAGACCGCCGGCGACTGGCCGTGATCCTGGTGCATCACGACCGGGATGTGCGGATACGACTCGACCGCCGCTTCGATCAGGTGGCGCAGGAACGGCTCGCCCGCGTACTTACGCGCGCCGGCCGATGCCTGCATGATCACGGGCGCGCCGACCTGGTCCGCCGCCGCCATGATCGCCTGGACTTGCTCCAGGTTGTTCACGTTGAAGGCCGGCAGGCCGTAACCGTGCTCTGCCGCGTGGTCCAGCAATTGACGCATTGATACGAGAGGCATTGTGGAACTCCTTGGAATGAAAACCGGTGCGCCCTGACGCCGGCGCGGCGCTCGCTCCCGGCAAAACCGGGGTGGCGCGGCGCGGCTGAGCGTCGAATAGCCGCATTTTATCGCGAAGCGCCTCCGATTCCGACCGCCAGGCGGCGCGTGCTCGCAATTTGTTACCTTCGCACGGCACAATCCGGGCAAAAAACAGAAAAAAAGCCGCGCGGGGCATCGTACCCCGCGCGGCTTTCGTCAAAAACGGTGCCCGATCAGTTCGGGCGGCCGGCCGATCGACCGGCCGGTGGCACGCCGACGTTCAATAATGCTCGCCGACGCGCACGATCTTCAGCGTGTTGGTGCCGCCCGCCTGCCCCATCGGCTCGCCGACGGTCAGCACGACCATGTCGCCGTGCTGGACGTAGCCCTGCTTGACGACGATCTCGAGCGCGGCCTGCAGCGCCGAGTCGCGGTCGCTGTTGAAGTCGACGTGCAGCGGCGTCACGTTGCGGTACAGCGCCATCGTGCGCTCGCTGCCGACGCGCGGCGTCAGCGCGAAGATCGGCACGTGCGTGTAGTGACGCGACATCCACAGCGCGGTCGCGCCCGATTCGGTCAGCGCGATGATCGCCTTCGCGCCCAGGTGGTAGGCGGTGAACAGCGCGCCCATCGCGATCGACTGGTCGATCCGCGTGAACGTTCGGTCGAGGAAATCCTTGTCCAGCTCGACCTCTTCGGACTTTTCCGCCTCGACGCACACGGCCGCCATCGTTTCGATCGTGACGACCGGGTACTTGCCGGCGGCCGTCTCGGCCGACAGCATCACCGCGTCGGTGCCGTCGAGCACCGCGTTCGCGACGTCCGACACTTCCGCGCGGGTCGGCACGGGCGCGTGGATCATCGATTCCATCATCTGCGTCGCGGTGATCACGAGCTTGTTCGACTCGCGCGCCATCCGGATCATCCGCTTCTGCAGCGCCGGCACCGCCGCGTTGCCCACTTCCACCGCGAGGTCGCCGCGCGCGACCATGATGCCGTCGGACGCGTCGAGAATGCTCTGCAGCGCCGGAATCGCTTCCGCGCGCTCGATCTTCGCGATCATCTTCGGCTTGATGCCGTACGGCGCGCCCGCGATGTTCGCGAGCTGGCGCGCCATTTCCATGTCGGTCGCGTTCTTCGGGAACGACACCGCGACCAGATCCGCGCCGAGCGACATCGCCGTGCGGATGTCTTCCATGTCCTTCGCGGTCAGCGCGGGCGCCGACAGGCCGCCGCCCTGGCGGTTGATCCCCTTGTTGTTCGACAGCTCGCCGCCCACCTTGACGATCGTATGGATCTCTTCGCCGAGCACGCGCTCGACGGTCAGCACGATCAGGCCGTCGTTCAGCAGCAGCAGGTCGCCCGGCTTCAGGTCACGCGGCAGCTCCTTGTAGTCGAGGCCGACCCGCTCGTCGTTGCCGAGCTCGCAGCCCGCGTCGAGGATGAAGGCCTGGCCCGGCACGAGCGTCGTCTTGCCGTTCTCGAACTTGCCGACGCGAATCTTCGGGCCCTGGAGGTCGGCCATGATCGCGATCTCGCGGCCGACCTTGCGGGCGGCCTCGCGCACCATGTCGGCGCGCTGGCGGTGATCGTCGGCCGTGCCGTGCGAAAAATTGAGCCGCACGACGTCGAGGCCCGCCTGCATCATCTGCAGCAGAATCTCCGGCGAACTGGAAGCCGGGCCGATCGTGGCGACTATCTTGGTGGCGCGCTGCATGAAACTCCTCATCTGGATCAAGGTGGATGCGCTGGGTGAAACGCTGCGAGAGCCGGAGTCGGCAGGCCCAGCGGCGGCCGTTCCGGGGGGCGTGCCGGTACTTGCGTCCGGCATCGCTTTGTTCTGAATCTCGTGGTGCTGCACGGCCGCGTCGCCGGCGGCCGCCGGTGCGCGCGGGGCTGAGTTCGCCCGCGCGGGCGCGCGTTTGCGCTTGCCCGCGCCGGCCGGCTGCTCCGCTTTCGCGGAGCGCGCGGCCTTGGTCAACCCTGCGCGCGCCGCCACGCTCAGGCCGCCCGCGTTTCGAGCACTTCCACCGCCGGCAGCTTCTTCCCCTCGAGGAACTCGAGGAAGGCGCCGCCGCCCGTCGAGATGTAGCTGACCTGGTCGTGGATGCCGTACTTCGCGATGGCCGCGAGCGTGTCGCCGCCGCCCGCGATCGAGAACGCGGACGATTTGGCGATCGCTTCGGCGAGCGTCTTGGTGCCGTTGCCGAACTGGTCGAATTCGAATACGCCGACCGGACCGTTCCACACGATCGTGCCGGCCTTCTCGAGCTGGCTGGCGAGCGCCTTGGCCGTATCCGGGCCGATGTCGAGGATCATGTCGTCCGCTTCGATGTCGGCGACCTGCTTCACCGTGGCCGCAGCCGTCGGCGAGAATTCCTTGGCCGTCACGACGTCGGTCGGGATCGGCACCGACGCGCCGCGCTCGCGCGCTTCGTCGATGATCGCCTTCGCCTCGGCGACGAGATCGGCTTCCGCGAGCGACTTGCCGATCGGCAGGCCGGCCGCGAGCATGAACGTGTTGGCGATGCCGCCGCCGACGATCAGCTGGTCGACCTTCCCGGCCAGCGACTTGAGGATGGTCAGCTTGGTCGACACCTTCGAACCCGCGACGATCGCGACCAGCGGACGCGCCGGGTTGCCGAGCGCCTTGCCGAGCGCGTCGAGTTCGGCGGCCAGCAGCGGGCCCGCGCACGCGACCGGCGCGTACTTCGCGATCCCGTGGGTGGTCGCTTCCGCGCGGTGCGCGGTGCCGAACGCGTCGTTCACGTACACGTCGCAGAGCTTCGCCATCTTCTGCGCGAGCTCGTCGGAATTCTTCTTCTCGCCCTTGTTCACGCGGCAGTTCTCGAGCAGCACGACCTGGCCCGGCGCGACGTTCACGCCGTTCTCGACCCAGTTGGAGACGAGCGGCACATCGCGGCCGAGCAGTTCGGCGAGGCGCTTCGCGACCGGCGCGAGCGAGTCTTCCGGCTTGAATTCGCCTTCGGTCGGACGGCCGAGGTGCGACGTGACCATCACGGCCGCGCCGGCGTCGAGCGCGGCCTGGATGGCCGGCACGGACGCGCGTACGCGCGTGTCCTCGGTGATGTTGCCGTGATCGTCCTGCGGGACGTTCAGGTCGGCGCGGATGAACACCCGCTTGCCGGCAAGCTGGCCGGCGGCGATCAGGTCGGTAAGACGCTTGACTTGGCTCATGTTGAACAGATTGAAGTAGTGGATGGGGAAAGGGGGTTCACGCTGAAACGTGCGCGGGCTGCCGCGAAAGGGCGCCGGATGCGGCCGTGGCTGGCGGTTCGCATGACGCGCACGGGTAAAAAATCTCGAACGGGCATTCTAGCCGATCCACCCGGCAGACTGACCCGCGCGGCGGCGAATTCCGCCTATTTGGGATCGTGTGCGATGTCCGACACATTGCCGCAACGCAACAATGCAGGCATCCGGGCGGCCCGCGCACGGCGGGCCGGCACGGCGAAGCGTCAGAAGATCAACCGCAGCACGGTGAAGACGAGCATCCCGATGATGATCGTGCCGAGCATGCTGCGCCGCCACAAAAACCATCCGAGGCCGGCGAGCGCCGCATAGAACGGATGGTTGGACAGCGCGAACGAGATTCCGGCGGGCGTTTCGAGCACGTCCGGCAGCACGACCGCGACGAGCGCGGCGGCCGGCGCATAGCGCAGCGCGCGTTGCGCGCGCTCGGGCAGCACGGTGCGTTCGCCGCCGATCAGGAACAGCGCGCGCGTGACCGCCGTGACGATCGTCATCCCGACGATGACGATCCAGATGTCGGTCGCGCTCATTCGATTTCCTTTTCGTGCACGGTTTCGGTGCGGATGCGCCGCCAGTCGGCGCGTTCGACGAAGAAATCGGCCGTGCAGCCGGCGGCGAGCGCGGCGAGCACCGCGAGCGGCAGCGCGAGCCGGTACGGCAGGTCGAACGCGATCAGCGACACGATGCCCGCGACCGCGACGGCCGCGAGCGTCGAGCGGTTCGCGACCGCCGCCACCATGATCGGAATCAGCGCGAGCGTGCCGGCCAGCTCCAGCCCCCAGCTCGCGGGAAAGAAGCTCGCGAGGAGGATGCCGGCGAGCGACGACACCTGCCACGACACCCAGCTCGCGAGCGCCATCCCCCAGAAGTACGCTTCCTTGCCCGGCACGTGGCCGTATGCGAAGCCCTGTTTCTGGAACAGCAGGTAGATCACGTCGCCGTTGAAATAGCCGATCGCGAGGCGCCGCCACAGCGGCAGGTAGGAAAAATGGGGAGCAAGCCCGGCGCTGAAGATCACGAACCGCATGTTGACCATCGCGGCCGTGAGCAGGACCGTCCAGATCGGCAGCTTCGCGACGAGGAGCGGCAGCACCGCGAGTTGCGACGAGCCCGCGTAGACGAAGATCGACATCGCGCTCGCCTGGCCGAGCGT
The DNA here is from genome assembly GCF_902498995.1 of Burkholderia anthina. Lineage (GTDB taxonomy): Bacteria > Pseudomonadota > Gammaproteobacteria > Burkholderiales > Burkholderiaceae > Burkholderia > Burkholderia anthina. The sequence goes on along the minus strand of NZ_CABVLY010000001.1, from coordinate 153,374 downwards.
CATCACCGATTTGCTCATCGCGATGCCGGTGACGAGCCCCCAGGACAGGATCGCCATCAACGTCGGGGAATAGTCGCGCGCGCCCTGGATCAGCGCGAAGCGGTCGGTGGCGGACAATCGAGCGAGCATGGGAAAGCGGGCCGCAGCGGGCGGTTCGTCCGGGCTCCGGCGTCTCCTGCCGGCACGGCCCGTCGTTATTGGAATCGGTGCCGGACGATTATAGCGCCGGCCCCGCGCCGACCGACCGGCTCAACCCCAAATGACGCTAAAATAAGCGTCTTTCCGGCTCAACGCCGCACACCACCCGCAGCACCCACTGCTTCCAGGAGAATCCTATGTCAATGGCCGACCGCGACGGCAAGATCTGGATGGACGGCAAGCTGATCGACTGGCGCGACGCCAAGATCCACGTCCTGACCCATACGCTGCACTACGGCATGGGCGTCTTCGAAGGCGTGCGTGCATACAAGACGGCCGACGGCGCCACCGCGATCTTCCGCCTGCCCGAGCACACGAAACGTCTGCAGAATTCGGCGAAGATCTTCCAGATGGACGTGCCGTTCGATCGCGAGACGCTCGAAGCCGCGCAGCTCGAAGTCGTGCGCGAGAACAAGCTCGAGTCGTGCTACCTGCGCCCGATCATCTGGGTCGGCTCGGAAAAGCTCGGCGTGTCGGCGAAGGGCAACACGATCCACGTCGCGATCGCCGCATGGCCGTGGGGCGCGTACCTCGGCGAGGACGGCCTCGCGAAAGGCATCCGTGTGAAGACGTCGTCGTTCACGCGCCACCACGTGAACGTGTCGATGGTGCGCGCGAAGGCGTCGGGCTGGTACGTGAACTCGATCCTCGCGAACCAGGAAGCGACCGCCGACGGCTACGACGAAGCACTGCTGCTCGACGTCGACGGCTACGTGTCGGAAGGCTCGGGCGAGAACTTCTTCCTGGTCAACAACGGCAAGCTGTACACGCCCGACCTGGCGTCGTGCCTCGACGGCATCACGCGCGACACGGTCATCACGCTCGCGAAGGACGCCGGCATCGAGGTGATCGAGAAGCGCATCACGCGCGACGAGGTCTACACGGCCGACGAAGCGTTCTTCACGGGCACGGCCGCCGAAGTCACGCCGATCCGCGAACTCGACAACCGCACGATCGGCAGCGGCGCACGCGGCCCGGTCACCGAAAAGCTCCAGTCGGCATTCTTCGATATCGTGTCGGGCAAGAACGCGAAATACGCGCACTGGCTGACGAAGGTCTGAGCGCGCTACCGCACCGACCGCCCCCACAAAAGAGTGATAAGAGAACGTCTCATGAGTGAAATCAAGGAAATGCCGCTGGTCGAGCTGACGGCCAAGGATCTTCCCGCCTACTGCCCGAACCCGGCCATGACGCGCTGGAACGCGCATCCGCGCGTGTTCATCGACGTCTCGCACGGCGAAGCGCGCTGCCCGTATTGCGGCACGCGCTACAAGCTGCGCGACGGCGAGGTGGTCAAGGGCCACTGAGCCCGGTCGGCCGGGCCTGCGGGCCCGCCGCTCGCGAGGCGGCGCCGCCGGACATCCGGCGCGCCGCCCTTTTCCTGTTCTGACAACCCGAACGCGGCGCCCGCGCGCCGTGCTTCATTACGACATCGGAAGTCGACCTGATGCGTCGAGCGCTGGTTATCGCACCGAACTGGATCGGTGACGCATTGATGGCGCAGCCGCTTTTTGCGCTGCTGAAGAAACTCCATCCCCGTATCGCGATCGATGCCGTCGCGCCCACCTGGGTCGCGCCCGTACTCGAGCGGATGCCCGAGATCCACGATGTCTACGCGACCGATCTCGCGCACGGCAAGCTGCAGTTGCTGCGTCGCTGGCAGCTCGCGAGCGACCTGCGCGACGTCGGCTACGACGCGGCGTACGTGCTGCCGAATTCGCTGAAGTCGGCGGTGATCCCGTGGCTCGCGAACATTCCGCTGCGGATCGGCTACACGGGCGAGCACCGCTACGGACTGTTGAACGTGCGGCACGCGAACCCCGACAAGTCGGGCGAGCGTCCGCCGATGACGACCCACTACGCGGCGCTCGCATACGCGCCGGGCGCGAAGCTGCCCGAGTCGATGAAGACGCTGCCGCCGCCGCGCCTCGACGCCGACCTGAACGAGACGGCGCGCGTCTCCGCGCGCTTCAATCTCGATACGCGCAAGCCGCTCGTCGTGTTCTGCCCCGGCGCGGAATACGGCCCGGCCAAGCGCTGGCCGCCCGAGCACTTCGCGACGCTCGCGACGATCGTCCACCAGTCGTTCCCGTACACGCAGATCGTCGCGCTCGGCTCGCCGAAGGATTCGGCCGCCGCGCAGGCGATCGCCGACCACGCGCCGAACGTGCGGAACCTGTGCGGGCAGACGTCGCTGTCCGAGGCCTGCGCGCTGATCGCGCGTGCGAACGGAGTCGTCACCAACGATTCGGGGCTGATGCACGTCGCCGCCGCGCTGCGCCGGCCGCTCGTCGCGTTGTACGGATCGACCGATCCGCGCCACACCCCTCCGCTGTCGGAGCTGGCGAAGGTACAATGGCTGCATCTCGAATGCAGTCCCTGCTTCGAACGCGAGTGCCCGCTTGGCCATCTGAACTGCCTGCGCGAACTCGGTCCCGAGCAGGTATTCGGCGATTTGCGCGGCATGCTCGTCGGGCAGCGCTGACCCTGGCCGGCAGCGTCGCACGACGCGCCGGGCAATCCGATTCACCGGTGTACGGCGGCCTCACGCGGGCCGCCGTGCTGAATACGGCGCGCGACGCGCGCGAGAGATAACCCCGATGCCACGTTTTGCCCGCCTCTTCGAAGCCGCTGCCGATACGCTGAACGCCTACTACCAGGCCGTCGCCGATGCCAATCTCGACGCGCTGCTGGGGTTGTGGATCGACGAGGATTTCGCCAGTTGCGTCTGGGCCGACGGCGAGCATCTGCACGGCCTCGACCAGATCCGCAGCGGGCTGGCCAACCGGCTCGCGACGCGTCCGGTGACGATCGAACCGCTCGACATCCGCGTGTACGACAGCCTCGGCACCGTCGTCTACACGATCGCCGAAGCGCATCAGCAGGCCGACCTGACGGCCGACCCCGACATGGTTTTCGCCACGTACGTGATGATCCACGAACGCGGCGAGTGGCGCATCGCGCACATCCACGCGAGCCCGATTCCCGAACAAGCGGCCGGACAATTCGCCGCGAAGATCCGTCACGGGCAGGGTCCGCTGCACTGACGAAGAACGAAGCAACGCATTAGCGGGGCGATCATGAGTACGGCTTCTCCGCCCACCTCGCCGCTGACCGGGGCCCCGGCCCCCGACGACGATTCACTGCGCTATCGCGCACCACGCTGGCTGCCGAACAGCCATGCGCAAACCATCGTGCCCGCCCTGTTCGCGCGGCGCCCGGCCGTCGCATACCGGCGCGAGCGCTGGGAAACACCCGACCACGACTTCATCGATCTCGACTGGGTCGCGCATCTCGACAGCGCGGCACCGCCGCCCGATGCGCCGCTGTTCGTGCTGTTCCACGGCCTCGAAGGCAGTTCCGGCTCGCACTACGCGCTTGCGATGATGGCCGCCGCGCGCGCGAAGGGCTGGCATGCGGTCGTCCCGCACTTTCGCAGTTGCAGCGGCGAGATCAACCGGCAGCCGCGGTTCTACCATCTCGCCGACAGCGCCGAGGTCGACTGGATCCTGCGCCGGCTCGCCGCGCAGCATCGCGGGCCGATCGTCGCGGCCGGCGTGTCGCTCGGCGGCAACGTGCTGCTGCGCTGGCTCGGCGAGCACCGCAGCGACACGTCGATCGTGCACGCCGCCGCCGCGATCTCGACGCCGATCGACGTGCATGCGGGCGGCCGCGCGCTGTCGCAGGGCTTCGCGATGGTCTATACGCGCAGCTTCCTGAAGACGCTCAAGCGCAAGGCGCTCACGAAACTCGATCAGTATCCGGGGCTGTTCGATCGCGACGCGATGCTGCGCGCCGTGACGATGCGCGACTTCGACGAAGTCGTGACTGCGCCGCTGCACGGCTTCGCGGATGCAGACGATTACTGGACACAGGCGACGACCCGCCCGCTGCTGCCCGCGATCGACGTCCCGACGCTGATTCTCAACGCCCGCAACGATCCGTTCCTGCCCGAATCCGCGCTGCCGAGCACCGCCGACGTCTCGCCGGCCGTCGAACTCGACCAGCCCGCGCACGGCGGCCATGCGGGATTCATGACCGGGCCGTTCCCCGGCCGCCTCGACTGGCTGTCGGCGCGGGTGTTCGGCTATTGCTCGAAATTCGTCGACCATGGATGACATCGTCAGGCAGTCACTCGCCAAATGGCCGAACGTGCCGCACTGCACCGGCTGGTTGCTGCTCGACCGGCGCGGCGAATGGCGGCTGCGCGACGACGCCGCGCAGGCCGCCGGCGAACTCGGCTCGCCGATCCGGCACGCGGCGCTGAACGCGTTCATCGGACGCAATTACGAATGCGATGCGCACGGCCAGTGGTTCTTCCAGAACGGGCCGCAGCGCGTGTACGTCGAGCTCGCCTATACGCCGTGGGTCGTGCGCCTCGCCGAGCGCGACGGACAGCTCACGCTCGCCGACCAGACGGGTACGCCGTTCGAACCGGACGCCGCGTGGCTCGACGATGCAGGCGGCGTGCTGTTTCGCGACGCGGGCACGCCGCCGCGCGTCGCGGCACTGCACGACCATGACCTCGGCCTGTTCGCCGATCATGCGGACTTCGACGCGACACCGCCCGTGCTGCGCTGGCGCGACGGGCGCACGCTGCCGCTCGGCAGTCTCGCGTGCGCCGACGTGCCTGCGGCGTTCGGCTTCGTCGCAAGTCCCGCGCAGCGGGCGCGCGACGCAGCCGATGGCGGCAGCGAAAGCTGAAGCGCGCCCCGCCCTGCCACCGCCACTGCCCGCTTGACGGCCGCTACCCGCGGCCGTTCTTCTCGTCCTCGCGCTCTTCCTTGTAGCGCGCCTCGAATTCCAGCAGCCGCGCGCCGATGATCGACTGGTCGTAGAACGACACGTCCTTCGCGTCGCGCGCTTCCTTCAACTGCCGGATCGCCGACGGCCACGCACCGTCGAGCGCCAGTTTCTCCGCAAGCGCGCGGCGCCGCGCGAGCACGTCGCCCTTGCCGTCGCTCGCCTTCGCGAGGTAGTTCCACCAGTCCGGCTGCTCCGGGTCCGCTTTCGCCTGCGTGCGCGCGAGCGCCTGCGCTTCGGCGAAGCGGCGGGCGGCCAGCAGCGCCTGCAGATGCGCGACGATCGCCGCGTGCGACGCCGGCCAGCGGTGCTGCGCGAGCGCCGCGAGCCGCACCGCGTCGTCGGTCCGGCCCGCGCCGCGGGCGATGTCGGCGGCCAGCACGTCGAGGCTCGGCGAGCTCGCGTCCGGATCGTCCTCGCGCCGCTCGCGCGCATCGAACGCACTGCGTGCCGATGCGAGCGCCTTGTCGGCCGCGTCGTACTGGCCGAGCAGCGTGTTCGCGAGCGCGATGCCGTACTCGTTCGCCGCGACGTTCGGCGCGGTGCGCTCGTCGATCTCGAGCTGCATCCGGTGCGCCTCGGCCGCGATGTCGGTCGGCGCGCGGTTCTGCAGGATCCGCAGCCGCGCCCGCACGAAGCCGTATTCGGCCGACTGGCGCGGCTGCCGGTACGGCGCGCGGCGCGCGCGATCCTCCATGTCGGCGATCCGTTCGCCCGTCAGCGGGTGCGTGCGGGCATAGGCCGGCACCCCCGCGTCGCCCATCGACGCGCGATCGAGCCGCTCGAAGAAGCCCGGCATGCCGTACGGGTCATAGCCTGCGCCCGCGAGCAGCTGGAAGCCGACGCGATCGGCCTCGCGCTCGGCCGAACGCGAAAAACGCAGCTGGTTGTCGACCGCATACGCCTGCCCGCCCACCGCGATCGCGCTGCCGAGATCGCCGCTTCTCGCGAGCACGCCAGCCAGCACGCCGAGCAGCATCGTCGCGAGCGCGGTGTAGCCGGTCTTCTCGTTCGCGCCGATCATCCGGGCGATGTGCCGCTGCAGCACGTGCCCCATCTCGTGGCCGACCACCGATGCGAGCTCCGACTCCGTCTGCGTCGTCACCACCAGCCCGCTGTTGATCCCGATGAAGCCGCCCGGCATCGAGAATGCGTTGATCTGCGGATCGCGCACCGGGAACAGTTCGAAGTCCGGCGTGTAGCCGCCGATGAAGCGCGCCGCGGCTGCGGCCGCGAGCCGCGCCGCCATCGCGTTCAGGTAGTCGCGCACCAGCCAGTCGTCCAGATAGTCCGGGTCGCGCCGCACCTCGCGCATCACGCGCTCGCCGAGACGGCGCTCGGCCTGCGGCGTCAGCGAGCCGCCGGAGCCGTCGCCGAGATCGGGCAGCTCCAGCGCGCGCAGCGGTGCACGCAGGTTCGCAGCGGGCGCCGATGTGCCGCCGGCGCCCGAGAAGCGGCTTTCCGCGCCGCCGTACGTGCCGAATACGCCGGTCGCGATGCCGGACGGCACCGTGGAAATCGACGGCGCCGCGTCGGTCGCCGGCTCGAGCGGCGGCGCGGACGCGCGCTGTGCATGGCTGCTCGGCGGTAGCACGAGCGCCGCCGACAGCAACACGGCAAGCAACGGTTTGACACGCATGGCAGGTTGAAAGCGACGCCGTCCCGCGCGCCCGGCACGCTTCACGGCGTTTGGTCTGAAGATTCCGGTCATTGTAACGGTGCGATCACGACTGTTTCGTGCGGCGGACGGGTGTTCTGCGCCCCCGGCGTCACGCATGCCGCTGCTATGATAGGCGCCCGTTGAAACGTTGCATGCGACCGCGGCACGGCGCCGGATGCGGTGGATCGACCGGCCGCGACGCATGAGATCGGAGCAAGACATGTCAGGACTCACCCATTTCGACGCCGCCGGCCACGCGCACATGGTCGACGTCGGCGGCAAGCAGGAAACCCGACGCATCGCGATCGCGCGCGGCACGATCAGGATGCTGCCCGCGACGTTCGCGCTGATCCGCGACGGCAAGGCGAAGAAAGGCGACGTGCTCGGCGTCGCGCGCATCGCCGCGATTCAGGGTGCCAAACGCACCGCCGACCTCATTCCGCTGTGTCACCCGCTCGCGCTGACGCGCGTGGCTGTCGACTTCGAGCTCGACGACGCGCTGCCCGGCGTGCACTGCGTCGTGCAGGTCGAGACGTTCGGCCGGACCGGTGTCGAGATGGAGGCGCTGACCGCGGTGCAGGTCGGGTTGTTGACCGTGTACGACATGTGCAAGGCGGTCGACCGCGGGATGGTGATCACCGACGTGAGCGTGCGGGAGAAGCGCGGCGGGAAGTCGGGGGATTGGAAGGCGGAGGACCCCGCCGGCTGACCGGCCGGAACGCCGCCGGCCCGCAAATTCGGGATAGCGCGCGGTTATCTCATACAATGACCGGATTCCGCACGAGAGAGCGTGCGACCAGCACAAAAAAGAGTGAGCACTGGTGATGAATTCGCAAGCGTTAAGAAGCGCATTGCTGGCCGGCCCGGTTCAGCATGAGCGCCTAGTCAAACTGGATACGCCGCTCGGCACCGACGTCCTCCTGCCGCACCGCGTCGCGGGACGGTCACGACTCGGCCGTCATTTCGAGTTCACGGTCGACGCCGTTTCGGTATCCGACAACCTCGAACTCAAGAAGCTGATCGCACAGCCGGTGACGCTGTGGATCCAGCAGGCCGACCTGTCGTACGCGCCCCACCACGGCTACGTGCATTCGGCCCGCCGGCTCGGCTCGGACAGCGGTGTCACGCACTACCAGATCGTCTTCGCTTCGTTCCTGCACTTCCTGAAGTTCCGCCGCGACCAGCGCATCTGGCAGGACCGGTCCGCGGACGACATCATCGCCGACGTGCTGAACCAGCATCCGCAGGCCAAGGGGCGCTTCACCTTCACACTCTCCCGGCCGCTGCCGTCCCGCTCGTTTTGCATGCAATACGAGGACGACTGGAATTTCGTCCACCGCCTGATGGAATCCGAAGGCCTGTACGGCTTCTGGCAGCAGGACCAGGACGGCAAGTCGCACCGGCTCGTCGTCGTCGATCGCATCGACGCGTTGCCCGCACTGGCGCCGCGAACGGTGCGCTTTCATCATGCGGGTACCGGCGACGAGGCCGACACGCTCGTCCAGTTCTCCGGTACGCGCACGCTGCGAAGCGTCGCGCACGCCACCCGCACGTTCGACTACAAGCAGCCGCCGACCGCGTCGAATCCGAAAGCCACCCATACGCCGACGATCGCGAATCAGGGCGACCTGCCGCAGCAGCTCGAAGTCTACGAATACACCGGTGCGTACACGTACCTCGAGCAGTCCCGCGGCGACCATCTGTCGAAGACGTGGATGGAGGAACAGGAGTCGCACGCGAAGCGCTTTCATGGCGTCGGCGGCGTGCGGCGCATGGATGCCGGACGCACGTTCGAGCTGGCGGATCACCCCGAACACGACAAGGACGATGTCGCGCAGCGCGAATTCGCCGTGATCGAGACGGCGTGGGTCATCGTCAACAACCTGCCGGTGGCCGACGAGCCGGCCGTTTTCCCGCACAGCCTGCAAGCCGAGATCGGCGGCATCGTGCAGGCAGCCGATACGGACCTGTCGCGCGTGCGTCATCCCGACGGCAGCGAGGGCTTCTTTCAGATCCGCGTCGAAGCGCAGCGCACGACGGTGCCGTTCCGCAGCCCGTTCGAGCATGCGAAACCGCCCATGCACCTGCAATCGGCGATCGTCGTCGCCCCGCAGGGTGAAGAGGTCCACACGGACGAGCTCAACCGGGTCAAGGTCCGCTTCCACTGGGACCGCCTGAACGACGGCGACGAAACGGCGTCGTGCTGGCTGCGTGCCACCGCGTCCGATTCGGGCAACGGCTATGGCGCCGTTCACCCGCACCGCAGCGGCGAGGAAGTGCTGGTCGACTTCCTCGGCGGCGACTGCGATCGTCCGATCATCGTCGGCAAGGTCTACAACGGCGCGACGAGTCCGCAATGGCATAGCAACGGAATCCTGTCCGGATACCGGTCGAAGGAATATGCGGGCGCCGGCTACAACCAATTGGTACTCGACGACGCGACGTCGCAGAACCGCGTGCATCTGTACAGCAGCCAGACCCATGCGCACCTGCACCTCGGCTACCTGATCGATCACACCGGCAACAATCGCGGCAGCTATCTCGGCAGCGGTTTCGACCTGCGCTCGGATGCCTACGGCGCCGTGCGCGCGAACCGCGGGCTGTACGTCACGACGCACCCGAAGCAGCCGGCCAGCCAGCCGCTCGACGTTCAGGAAACGCAACAGCAGCTCGTCCGCGCGGAAGGCCTGATGGAGGCCATGTCGGATGTCGGCACGCAGCATCAGGCCGAATCGCTCGATACCGGCCATGCGGCGCTGAAACAGTTCACCGATGCGACGCAGAACAGCGTGAGCGGCAGCGCGTCGGGCGGCCGGACCGCCGGCGGCGGAACCGGCAGCGCCAATGCGTTCAAGGAGCCCGTGATGCTGTTCGGCAGCCCGGCCGGCATCGGGATGTCGACGCAACAGTCCGCGCATCTCGCCGCGGACCAGCACGTCAACCTCGTCAGCGGGCAGAGCACGCACGTCGCGGCCGGGAAGTCGCTGATCGCGAGTGTCCTCGACCGGATCAGCCTGTTCGCGCAGAACGCGGGGATGAAGCTGTTCGCCGGCAAGGGCAAGGTCGAGATCCAGGCGCACGCGGACAACATCGAACTGACCGCGCAGAAGGCGTTGAAGCTGGTGGCGGTCACGCAGTCGATCGAAGGCGCCGCCGCGAAGGAAATTCTGCTGACGTCCGGCGGTGCGTACATCCGCATCGCGGACGGCAACATCGAAGTACACGCACCCGGCAAGATCGACATCAAGGGTGCGCAACACGCGTTCAACGGCCCCACGCACCTGTCGCAAACGATGCCGACGCTGCCGAACTCCAGCGGCAACTACGATCAGGCATTCATTGCGCACTGGGCCGGCACGGACATTCCGGTCGCGAACACGCGCTACCAGATGTTCTCGAACGGCACGCTGCTCTCGGAAGGCGTCACCAATGCGGCAGGCGAGACGGGGCTCACGCAGAGCCACGTGCCGCACGACGTCGTCGTCAAGTTTCTGGGGAAATCGAATGGCTGACGGACAACAGGACAAGAACGTACTGGGCGCCGGCTCGGGGATGCTGACGCCGACGGGGTACAAGGATCGGCCGAAGGTGGATATCCATATCTGCGACAAGTACGCGCCGCCGGCCGCCGATTCCATCGTCGGCACCTGCCCGTTCTACTATCAGCCGCTGCACGGCGAGTACTGGGAGACGGTCGAGAAAGTCAGCACGTCGAGCACATGGGAGACCGTCAAGAAGTTCGCGACGTCATGGGATCCGTGGAAAGACAAGGAAGTCGCTCGCCGCCTGCTGCATCGGCGGGAGAAGCTGATCGAACTGGGAAGCAAGGATTCCGACTGGTCGCGCCACGGCAATTTCATGATGCGTCATATCGGGTGCGGGCACAAACCGCCCGATTACTACGTGAGTTACGGCTATTACTATTGTTCGGACTACGGCCAGAATCTTTATCCCACGCTCACGGCAAAAGGGAAGAAATGGCTGGAAAACGCCCGGTGGTGGCTTCAGCGGTACATCGAGATCGGGTTGCAGCAGAACATGCAGGGAGACCAGATCGCATTCAATAGCGCGAAGCCCGGAAATGGCAATCTTTCGATGCAGGTGGAGCGATACGAGCTGGAGGTGGACCAGAATGGTGAAACGTTCAAGACCTTCGCCTTCGTCACACACCCGCTCGCCTATCTGGATGGAGGGCTGGCCGGTCTGCCGGTCCAGGACCTCGTGAAGATTGGCAGGCGGCCAAACATGCAGGAATGGGGCGATGGACGGACGATCAAGCAAGCGTGGGATGCGGGTATCCCTGTCGCCAAGCAAAAAGCGCACGACTGGAGCGCGGAAGCGGTCGATCAGGTCCACAAGTGGGGCTCGGACGCGGCCGACAAGGCACGCGAATGGGGTTCGGACACGGCCGACGAAGTCAGCCGCGCACTGGATCGCTTGCTGAAAAAGTGACATGCAAAAACACAAGCGCTGGAAATGGATCGCCGGGGGTCTCGTTGCCCTGGCCATTGGAACATACGGGTACGTAAACATGGCGACGGGCTGGGAAACGATTTCGACAAACTTCATGCGGAACGACACGCCGTATGGCGGCGGCAACTTCCGCATCAAGGGCAACGACGTGATGAGCGTCAAGCTCGCCAATCCCGAGGTGACGTTCAAGCCCACGGCGGAATCGAACGAACCGCAGCGGCCCGAGCCGACCGAAGCATGGATGAACGACACCGGCGAGCTGCTGAACCGCATGACGATCAGCTTCTTCCGCGGAACCATCGACGGCGGGATGAAGCGCCAGTTCCAGCAGGTCGGCCAGAATGCCGCGTGGTGGTATTCGCCGGACTGGTCGGTTCAGTTCCTCAGCACGTCATGGATGAACTACAAGGCCCCCGAGGCACGCGGCGGGGATGCGCCGCAAACGACGAAGCTGTGGAAGTCGCTCAACGGCGGCCAAACGTGGTCGCAGCTGCAATGGCCCGACAGCCAGAACATCGGCCAATTGCTCTTCCTCGATCCGCAGCGCGGCTACGCGATCGGCTGGGGGCCTCGCGTATGGCGAACGGCGGACGGCGGAACCACATGGCAGGCAATCGACGTGCCGGCCGATGCGCACGTCGCCGGCAAGACGCGCAAGAATTTCAATGCGGTCAGTCTCGGCCCTGACGGTGTGCTGCGCATCGCCTACTCCGTCGCGCCGACGGCGGAAACGCCGGCGCGCAGCATGATCGACCGGCTCGACTGGGAACAACACGCATTCGTGACCGATACCGAGCTGCCGGGCCAGGTCGTCACCGCGCTCGATACGACGCCGGGACCGGCGGCACGCTATTCGCTGTACGCGCTGTCGCGTCTCGACAAGCCGCAGAACGGCGAGGTGCGCGACAACGGCCGCCGCACGGGCGCCATTTCCACGTGGACGAACGACCATCCCGAGTCCGTGCATCAACTGCGCACGTTCGACGAGACGCTCAGGCTCGACAGCCTGAGCGTCGGTCGCGGCGGTCTCCTGCTCGTCTACGCAACCGACCCGAACTCGGGAGGCCGCGGCGGCGCGCCGATCGACCTGACGTTCAGCAGCACCGACGCCGGCAAGTCGTGGGATCAGGCGACCGACAAGGTCGCACAAGGCGGCTACTTCGACGCACAGACCAACACGCTGTACTGGCTGCACGCATTCACGCTGAAGAAGCGGACCTTCTGATCGCACGCAGGGCGTTCAACGCGGAAAGCAACACGCCCGATATCGGTTTCGCCTACGGCCCGGTGCGCGGTTGCTCGGACAGCAAGGACCGCTTCCAGGTCGAACTGGACCTGACGGGCAAGGACGGAAATGCGGTCGCGCGGCGCTACGTGCTGATTCGACAGGAACACAACGGATTCACGATGCTCGGGCTGCGCAATGCAGCCGAGCCGACGTGTCACACGGCGCGAACCCGATGCCGCAGCACTGAGGTTCGTTCGAAACAAGGGCGATGCGGCCTGATTGTCCGCACCGCCCTCGCATCAATCGGCGTGTCGCGGTTCGAATACGAACGGCTGGGTCAGCAGGAACGGATTCGCGGTAGCGCCCGTCTGCACGCAGGTCGCATGCGTCATCGCATCGACGGCGGCGCGGTCGGCCGCCGCATTGCGGCTGCTCGTCGTCACGGTGACGTTCTGCGCTTCGCCCGACGTCGTCATCAGCGCGCGCACCAGCACCGTCACCGGGCGCGTGAGCGGCTTCGCGGCATCCGGGTAGACGGCACGCGGGATGTGGCAGGTGAGCTTGCTTTCCTGCGACGACGACAGCATCGCGCAGCCGGAAAACAGCACCGCGACGGCAGGCAGGATCAGGTAGGTAGAGCGGAGAGCCATGGTCGAATATCGTTCTTCAGCACTGTTGCGGACGAATGCCGCGCCGGCGGGCCGCACTTGGCCGCATCGCCTGCATCGCCCTGCGCCGCGGCCATCGGACCGGCGCCCCGTTACGGCCGCACGACCGATGGTTGCATCGGTCGCGATCCTGCTCGGCGGGTTCCCCTGATATGTCTCGGGGCTGCTTTCGCGTCGGCGGCCCGCAACGGGCAACCATGCACGCGACCGCTTTCGCGCATTGTGCACGCACCGCCCCGCCCATGGCGGCGATTTGACAATGGTTGACGCGAATCAGGCCAGTTCCGGCCCGCATCCATTCGCGACGAGAAGCAATCGCCGCATCGCTTCGGCGCGTCACCGCTTCCCTGTTTCATCGCGAGACGAAACACGCCGGGATGCCCCGCCCGGCGCCGACCTGCTTCAGTCGGAATCGTCGTCCGAGTCGTCGTCGTCCGCGTCGGGCGGCACTTCCCCGTACTTCGCGACGACGGCGGCCTTGAACGCGCTCAACGACGGCTGCTGATCGCACAGCTTGTACAGCGACGCGAGTTGCTGCGGCCAGTCCTTCAATTCCTTCGCGAACACGTGCAGGCGCGCAACCGTGTCGAGCGCATCGGCTTCGCGACCGGCCATCGCCTGCAGCACTGCATAGCGACGCAGCACCGTCTCGCCGGGCAGCAGTGCGATCGCACGCTCGTGCGCGACAAGCTTGAGCGGCAGGTTGTCCGGCGAAATGGGCAGCAGCGTCGCCGCTCCGTAGTCGCCCCACGCGCCGAACAGCCGCGACGGCGCGTCGCGGTACTGCGCGGCCGGATCGTTGCCGTAATACAGCACTTCCGCACGCTGGTAGTCGCGCAGGACGGGCACCGCCGCCAGCACGCCGCCGACCGACAGCACCGCGAACAGCCCGAACGCCGCGCGGCCCGGCAGGATTCGCAGCGGCTTCGCTTCGAGCAGACCGATCACGAACATCGCGGGCAGCAGGAAGAACATGTATTGCTGCGGGTACTCGACGAGCGCATGCATCAGCAGGACACCGATCAGCGCGAGGCCGAACACGCGCGTGCTCGACTGCGGCGCGCGCACCGCACGCACGAACCACGTCACGAGCGCGACGACGAGCACGCCGAGGCCGACGACCCCGGACTTCGCGAGCAGGTCGATGAAGATGTCGTGCGAGTTGTTCGCGATCTCGACGCCGCCGAGCGTGCGCACGAGCGCGAACTGGTACGACGGGAACTCGCCCCAGCCGACGCCGAGCAGCGGGTGCTCGCGGAACATCGCGAGACCGTACTTCCACAGCGCGAGGCGCGGCGCGATCTGCCCGGCGTCGCGCATCCGGTCGGCCGCCGACTCGGCGAGCCCCAGATGAAAATGCACGTTGGCCCAGCGCACCGCGACGTTCACCGCGACGAACGCCACCGCGAGCACGACCGGCATCAGCCATGCGCGCCGGTTGCCCGGCTCGCGGCGCGATTCGAGCCACGCCATCCAGAAACCCGCGACCACCATCACCGCGACCTGCAGCCACGGCCCGCGCGACACGGTCAGCGCGAGACCGACCGACAGTACGATCGACAACGCAAGCCACGCCCAGACGGCAAGCCGGCGCGTCTGTACCAGATACAGCGCCCCCGCCAGCGCGAACGCGATGTAGGTCGCCAGGTGGTTCGCCTGCGCCATGTTGCCGTACGGGCGGCGATCGACCGTGATGTTGTACGAGACGACGAACGGTGCCACCACGGACTCGAGATGGAACAACTGCACGATCTGGCTGGCAACGGCGAACACCCCGCCGATCAGCAGCGCGCCGGCCATCATCCGCGCGACGGCTTCCGCGAGCCCCTCGCGCGCGAGCGTGTAGCCGGCCTGCATCGCGACCAGCGCCGCGGCGAGATAGCCGACCGCCAGCCAGTTCATCGACGGCACCTTCAGCGACATCAGCGCAACCTGCGCGATCAGCACCGCCGCAAACCCGAGCGGCGCGCCGAAAGCAGCCGGCGCGGCAAACGGCTGGGCCGGGCGGCCCGTGCCCGCGAGCAGCACGACGGAGACGCCCACCAGCATATACAGCACCAGCGCGGCAAACTCTGAATAGAAGGTCGGGATCGGATACGTGTGATTCGTGATCGCGTACGGCACGATCAGGGCGACAGCCAGTGCAACGAGCGGCAACGAACGGGAAAAAGTAGTGGGCATGAGCGAACCGGATGTCAGCAACCGGCGCACTATACAAAACTTTCCCTGCTCTGTGCGGGCCTGTCGCGCCATCGCACGACAGGCACACGACCCGCGCGGCCGGCAGGCGCGGCAAAGGCCGCACCATGCCCGCCGGGCTGCGCCGGCCCGCATCGCCGCCGATGCTACGCGCGGCACTCCGCCGGCGCATATTTCGCGGGCAACGTCGCAGCCTCCGCAGGCAACGGGCCGGCACCCGGCGCCGGCAGCGACGACGCGTCCTTTCCGGCGGCAAAACATTCCCATGCGATCGCGCCGGCCTGCATCGCGCCCTTTTTAAGCGGCACGCGCGCGGTCGGCGTATCGGCCTTGTCGGGCGCGGACGGCACCAGCACCAGCGTATTCACACCGGCCGCGGCGACGCGCGTCGTGAATGCCACTGTGATCTGGCCCGTCTCGCTGTCGATGACGACGGATTCGACGTTGCGGGTGGCCGCTGGCGGGCTGTAGCCGCCGTCGAGGCTCGCGCCGCTCGCGGCGTTGTCGGCGACCGCGAGCCGCGCGGACGACGCGAGCGCGAGCCCTTCGCCGACACGCGAACGCGCCAGGTAATCCTGGTACGCGGGAATCGCATAGGCCGCGATCACGCCGACGATCGCAAGCACGATCATCAGTTCGATCAGCGTGAAGCCGGCCGGCCGCCAGCGCGGCACCGTCCGATGGGCGCGCCGCAGATCGGCGGCAAGACGACGAAACAGGGAAACGGAAAAGGCTTCGAACATGACAGGCTCCGGAAACGAAAAACGCCTGCCGATCCAGGCAGGCGTTTCGATCGTAGCCAGCGGGCTGCGAATCCGGCACTCGGCCGGACGGCCAACGTCAGTGCGCGTGCGGAACGCCGCGACGGCGCCTGAGCGCGTAACCGGTCGCCACGACGAACAATGCGCCGGCGACGCTCGCGCCGTAGATCGCGGCCGGCGTATCGAGGACGGGCCAGCGATCAGCCACCGGGTCGTGCACGATCAGCCCGCCCGCGATCCAGCCGAGCAACCCCGCGCCGAACGTGACGACGATCGGAAAGCGGTCGAGCAGCTTCAGCACCAGCGTGCTGCCCCACACGATGATCGGCACGCTGACGACGAGCCCGAAGATCACGAGCGCAAGCCGGTGCGACGGATCGGCCTGTTCGGCCGCGCCCGCGATCGCGACGACGTTGTCGAGGCTCATCACCGCATCGGCGATCACGATCGTCTTCACCGCGTCCCACAGCCGGTCGGCCGGCTTCACGTTGTCGTGCGCGTCGGCGTCCGGCACCATCAGCTTGACGCCGATCCACAGCAGCAGCAGGCCGCCGCCGAATTTCAGGAACGGGACGTCGAGCAGCACGACCGCGAATGCGATCAGCGCGACACGCAGCAGGATCGCGCCGGCCGTACCCCACACGATGCCGCGCAGCCGCTGGCTGGCCGGCAGGTTGCGGCACGCGAGCGCGATCACGACCGCGTTGTCGCCGCCGAGCAGAATGTCGATGATGACGATCTGAAGCACGGCGCCCCAGTGCAGCGACGTCAGGAATTCAAGCATGAGCGGTATCCGGTGCGGGGCAACGACTGTCGGACAGGCGACCCGGTTCATCGCCGAGACACGCATCGAGCCTGCCCGGTCCTTACAAAATCATTTCGTCGAGCATAACAAAAAACGCCGGCATGGCCGGCGTTTTCTGCGGGGTGAACCAGACGGAAATTACAGCGCCTTCTTCAGCAGACGGCCCATTTCCGACGGGTTGCGCGTGACGGTGATGCCGCACGCTTCCATGATTTCCAGCTTCGCTTCGGCCGTATCCGCACCGCCCGAGATCAGCGCGCCGGCGTGGCCCATGCGCTTGCCCGGAGGCGCCGTGACACCCGCGATGAAGCCGACGACCGGCTTCTTCATGTTGTCCTTGATCCACTCGGCGGCGTTGGCTTCGTCCGGACCGCCGATTTCGCCGATCATCACGACCGCGTCCGTATCCGGATCGTCGTTGAACATCTTCATCACGTCGATGTGCTTCAGACCGTTGATCGGGTCGCCGCCGATACCGACTGCCGACGACTGGCCGAGGCCCAGCGCCGTCAGCTGTGCAACGGCTTCATACGTCAGCGTGCCCGAACGCGACACGACGCCGATGCGGCCCTTGCGGTGGATGTGACCCGGCATGATGCCGATCTTCAGTTCGTCCGGCGTGATCGTGCCCGGGCAGTTCGGCCCGAGCAGCAGCGTCTTGCGGCCTTCGCGACGCATGCGGTCCTTCACTTCGATCATGTCACGGACGGGAATGCCTTCCGTGATGCAGATCGCGAGATCCAGGTCGGCTTCGACCGCTTCCCAGATCGCAGCCGCTGCGCCTGCCGGCGGAACGTAGATGACCGACACGGTTGCGCCGGTTTCTGCCTTCGCTTCCTTGACGCTTGCGTAGATCGGAATGCCTTCGAAATCTTCGCCGGCCTTCTTCGGGTTCACGCCCGCGACGAATGCTTCGCGGCCGTTTGCGTATTCACGGCAGGCGCGCGTATGGAACTGACCGGTTTTGCCGGTAATGCCCTGCGTGATGACCTTCGTGTCCTTGTTGATCAGAATCGACATGTATTTTGACCTCTGTTCGATTGGCGTCGCGTGCAAACCGCGCCGCCATGCGTGTTCATTAGCGCCCGCTTACTTACCTGCGGCAGCCGCGACAACCTTCTGCGCAGCCTCTTCCATGCTGTCCGCCGAGATGATCGGCAGGCCCGAATCGGCCAGCATCTTCTTGCCGAGGTCCTCGTTCGTGCCCTTCATGCGCACGACGAGCGGCACGTTCAGGTTCACGGCCTTCGAACCGGCGATCACGCCTTCGGCGATCACGTCGCAGCGCATGATGCCGCCGAAGATGTTCACGAGGATCGCCTTCAGGCCCGGGTTCTTCAGCATCAGCTTGAACGCTTCGGTGACCTTCTCGGTCGTCGCGCCACCGCCGACGTCCAGGAAGTTCGCCGGCTCGCCGCCGAACAGCTTGATGGTGTCCATCGTCGCCATCGCGAGGCCTGCGCCGTTCACGAGACAGCCGATGTTGCCGTCGAGCGAGATGTACGCGAGGTCGAACTTCGACGCTTCGATTTCAGCCGGATCTTCTTCGTCCAGATCGCGGTACGCGACGATTTCCGGATGGCGGAACAGCGCGTTCGAGTCGAAGTTGAACTTCGCGTCGAGTGCGGTGACCTTGCCGTCGCCGGAAACGTTCAGCGGGTTGATTTCAGCCAGCGACGCGTCGGTTTCCCAGAATGCCTTGTACAGGCCTTGCAGGATCGCGCGCGCTTGCGGGATCGAAGCAGCCGGCACGCCGATCTTCGCGGCGAGGTCGTCGGCTTGCGCGTCGAGCAGGCCGGTCGACGGTTCCACGATGACCTTGTGGATCAGTTCCGGGTGCTTTTCGGCGACTTCTTCGATGTCCATGCCGCCTTCGCTCGAACCCATCAGAACGATCTTCTGCGACACGCGATCGACGACGAGGCTGACATACAGTTCCTGCTTGATGTCGGCGCCTTCTTCGATCATCAGACGGTTGACCTTCTGGCCTTCCGGACCGGTCTGGTGCGTGACGAGTTGCATGCCGAGAATCTGGTTCGCGTATTCGCGAACCTGCTCGATCGACTTCGCCACCTTCACGCCGCCGCCCTTGCCACGGCCACCCGCGTGAATCTGAGCCTTCACGACCCATACCGGGCCGCCGAGCTCTTCTGCCACCTTGACGGCCTCGTCAACCGAGAACGCCGGCTTGCCGCGCGGTACCGCGACGCCGAATTTCCGCAGGATTTCCTTACCCTGGTACTCGTGAATCTTCATGCGTGATTCCCTTCAGTCTGAGAGTTGGATGAAATGTCGCTTAAGACGCTTCTTCGAATGATTTCCGTTCATTCCTTCGTGCTGCCATCACCGGGCACGTCCGGCCGGCCCGCGCCATACCAGCGCGGGTAGTACTGCCGCACGACCTCGCCGTCGAACCGCAACGCCCGGCAGCGGCCGAGCTGGAAAGGCGGTTCGGCGTGCGCGGCGTCGTGATCCGGCCCTTCGCCGCCCTCTTCGCGCACGTTCCATACGTCACCGGCGAACGCCTGGATCGCTGCGGTCGGCAGCACGGCGCACAGTTCGGTGAGATGGGAGCAGCCTGCGACGCCGGCGAGCAGCCGGTTCGCGTTGCGGCGGAAATTGCGGAAGAGATTGAGCCCGATGAGGGCCCGATAGGCAGGCGGGGCGGATTGACAGTGACCGGGATAGGGAACCCATTCCGAAGACGCTTCGGCGTCGACGACATTGAGGTCACGATCGATAGTCACGCGCAGCCAGAGTTCGTGGATCGGCAGGCCCTGGGGCCGGATGCCCGACGCAAGCGCGACATCGCGCGGCTTGTGGTCGGTCAGGCAGGCTTCGATGTCCCACAAGCCGTCGCCGCGCTCGTAAGCTTCCGCTCGGATTGCGCGTCGATGTCGCAACTGACGGGGCACGGGCTCGGATAGCGGCATGCTGGAGGTTGAGGCCGAAGAGGAAAACCCATGGATTTTAGCATATTGGGTATTTGAGGCAGCCTGCCGCGACGGCGGGTATTCCCCGCTGTCCATCGATGGTTGCATTGCAGCAAAATCGCGCGCCGCGCGCGTGACTGGACCGGTCAGTCGTCGATCGGGAAATCGTCGCCGACTTTCAGCAATTTCACGATGGTCGCGCTCGAGAAGCCGCGCGCGGCAAGAAAGCGCGCCTGCTTCGCACGCTCGGCCGGCGTTTGCGGCAGTGCACCGAATTTCTTGCGCCAGACGGCCTGCGCGCGTGTCAACTCGGTCTCGCGCAATTGTGCATTCACTTCCTCGACGAGACTGTCGCCGACCGCATGGCGCTTCAGTTCGCTGACGATGCGCGCGACCCCGACACGCGATGCACGGCGATGCACGAGGCTCTCGGCAAAGCGCGCATCGGACAACCAGCCGTCCTTTTCCAGCGCATCGAGCACCGGTTCGACCGATTCGTCCTCGCCGACGTACGGCGCGAGCTTGCGTGCGAGTTCAGCGCGGCTGTACTCGCGCCGGGACAGATAGCCGAGTGCACGGCCCTTCAGCGAACGCGGCGGCTTCGACGACTTGCGCGCGCTCGCGCCCGGCTCATCGCCGGAAGAAGCACCGGACGCGCGGCGCGTGCGACGGGGATGCTGGCTGCTGCGGGTATAGACGTCTTCCGCAACCGGCGCCGCGGCACCGGCTGCGCGCTCGCCCGGGAAGCTGACGCCGGACACGCGACGGCGCGGCCGGTCGTGCGCGTCGAACGATTCGTCGTCGTCGAACGGGTCGACCGGCGCGGCAATCTGAAACGAAACGAGGGCATCGTCGGATGCCCTCGTCGCGGTGCGGTTCGCGGCCTGACTGCCCGCGACCCGCCGGTTGGTGCCCGAGGACCCGGTTCGCCGGCCGGAACGGCCCGCCGTTTCGGGCGCGTCGCTCTGCTCCGGTTCGCCAGCCTGACCTCGGCGCCCGACCATCACTCTTCTTCGTCCATCGCCTCGGCTTCGTTGCCTGCGCCATCCGGCATTGCGACGACACCGAGCGATTCACGAATGCGGTTTTCGATCTCGCGGGCGATTTCCGGATTCTCGCGCAGGAATTCACGCGCGTTGTCCTTGCCCTGACCGATCTTCTCGCCGTTGTAGCTGTACCAGGCGCCTGCCTTGTCGACGATCTTCGCCTGCACGCCGAGATCGATGATCTCGCCCTGACGCGAAATGCCTTCACCGTACAGGATGTCGAAGATCGCTTCGCGGAACGGCGGCGACACCTTGTTCTTGACGACCTTCACGCGGGTTTCGTTGCCGATCACCTCGTCGTTCTTCTTGATCGAGCCGATCCGGCGGATATCGAGACGCACCGACGCATAGAATTTCAGCGCGTTGCCGCCCGTCGTGGTTTCCGGGTTGCCGAACATCACGCCGATCTTCATCCGGATCTGGTTGATGAAGATCACGAGGCAGTTCGTGCGCTTGATCGTACCCGTCAGCTTGCGCAGCGCCTGCGACATCAGGCGAGCCTGCAGGCCCGGCAGCGAATCGCCCATCTCGCCTTCGATTTCGGCCTTCGGCACGAGCGCCGCGACCGAGTCGATGACGATCATGTCGATCGAGCCCGAGCGCACCAGCGCATCGGTGATTTCGAGCGCCTGCTCGCCGGTGTCCGGCTGCGAGATCAGCAGCTCCGGCACGTTCACGCCGAGCTTCGACGCGTACTGGACGTCGAGCGCGTGCTCGGCGTCGATGAAGGCTGCCGTGCCGCCCAGCTTCTGCAGTTCGGCGATGACCTGCAGCGTGAGCGTGGTTTTACCCGACGATTCCGGACCGTAGATCTCGACCACCCGGCCGCGCGGCAGGCCGCCGACGCCGAGCGCGATGTCGAGACCCAGCGAGCCCGTGGAGACGACCTGGATGTCTTCGGTCGCTTCACCGTCGCCCATCCGCATGATCGACCCTTTGCCGAACTGCTTCTCGATCTGCGCGAGTGCGGCCGCCAGCGCCTTGCTCTTCTCGGCGGTCATCCCGGAGCCCTTCTTGCTATCTTCCATGAATCGTCCTTTGCTATGATGAGCAGCGTCTGTTAGAGGCGCGCCCGCTTTCAAGCGCCGCCCACGAATGCAGACACTGTATAAAAAAACAGTGTTTTATGCAAGCCCGCAATGCGGGTTGCGTCGTACACGAATAACTTCGGAGACAGCCGCGCCGGCGCGAACGCCCCGCCGGCCACCGGTCAGCAACATGCGAATTCTCATCGCCGAAGACGACAGCATACTCGCGGACGGCCTCACCCGGTCACTCCGCCAATCGGGCTATGCGGTCGACCACGTGAAGAGCGGCGTCGACGCCGATACCGCGCTGTCGATGCAGGCTTTCGACCTGCTGATCCTCGATCTCGGGCTGCCCAAAATGTCCGGGCTCGACGTGCTGAGGCGCCTGCGCGCGCGCAACTCCAACCTCCCCGTGCTGATCCTCACCGCCGCCGACAGCGTCGACGAGCGCGTGAAGGGGCTCGATCTCGGCGCGGACGATTACATGGCCAAGCCGTTCGCGCTCAACGAGCTCGAGGCGCGCGTGCGCGCGCTGACCCGGCGCGGCGCGGGCGGCGGCCCGACCGTCGTGCGCCACGGCTCGCTCGCGTTCGACCAGGTCGGCCGCATCGCGTATGCGAACGAGCGCGTGCTCGACCTGTCCGCGCGCGAACTCGGCCTGCTCGAAGTGCTGCTGCAGCGCATCGGCCGGCTCGTGTCGAAGGAGCAGCTCGTCGACCATCTGTGCGAATGGGGCGAGGAAGTCAGCAACAACGCGATCGAAGTGTACGTGCACCGGCTGCGCAAGAAGATCGAGCCGAGCGGCGTGCGGATCTCCACCGTGCGCGGCCTCGGCTACTGCCTCGAGAAAGTCGCACCCGCGGCGCCGGCCGACACGGCAGCGCCCCAGCCCACGGCGGCCGGCACGCCGCTGCGCTGACCCCGGCCGTCGCCGCGATGGCCACGCCGTCCCATTCCCGTCATCCGAGCGGCGAGCAGCCGTCCGCCGCCGACGTGGCGCGCGACGCGCGCTACGAGAACCCGTTCGCGCCACCCGACGAAATCGACACGCCCGAAGCCGCGCGCCCCCGCTCGCTGTTCGGCGAAATCCTCGACTGGATGCTCGCGCCGCTCCTGCTGCTGTGGCCGATGAGCATCGCCGTCACCTATCTCGTCGCGAAGACGATCGCGAACGGCCCGTTCGACCGCGCGCTCGAAACCAATGCATATGTGCTCGCGCGGCAGATCCATCCGGTCAACGGCGTCGCCGAGCTGACGCTGCCGCAGCAGACACGCGACTTCCTGCGCGCGGACAACGTCGACAGCGTCTACTTCCAGGTACTCGGCACGCGCGGCGAACTGGTCGCGGGCGAAGCCGACATGCCGCTGCCGCGCGACGAGGATCGCCCGCCGCCGGGCGTCGTCGTGTTCCGCGACGACCTGCTGCGCGGCAACGACGTGCGCGTCGCGTATACGACCGTCGCGCTGCCGCAGTCGAGCGACACGCAACCGGTGCTCGTGCAGGTCGGCGAGACGCTCGACAAGCGCAATGCACTCGCGAACGACATCATCAAGGGCGTGATCCTGCCGCAGTTCGTGATCCTGCCGCTCGCGATCCTGCTCGTGTGGTTCGGGCTGTCGCGCGGGCTCGCGCCGCTCAACGCGCTGCAGGCGCACATCCGCGCGCGGCGGCCCGACGACCTGTCGCCCGTCGAGGCGCAGCGCGCGCCGCCCGAGATCGAGCCGCTCGTCACGTCGTTCAACGACCTGCTTGCGCGCCTCGAACAGAACATGGCGCTGCAAAAGCGCTTCATCGCCGACGCCGCGCACCAGATGAAGACGCCGCTCGCCGGCTTGCGCACGCAGGCCGAATTCGCGCTGCGCCACCCCGTGCCGCCCGACGTGCAGCGCTCGCTCGAGCAGATCGCGACGAGCTCCGAGCAGGCCGCACGGCTCGTCACGCAACTGCTTGCGCTCGCACGCGCCGAGAACCGTGCGAGCGGGCTGACGTTCGAGCCGGTCGAGATCGGCTCGCTCGCGCGGCGCACGGTGCGCGACTGGGTGCAGGCCGCGCTCGCGAAACGGATGGACCTCGGCTACGAAGGCCCCGAGGACGACGCGCCGCTCGACGTCGACGGCCATCCCGTGATGCTGCGCGAGATGCTCGGCAACCTCGTCGACAACGCGATCCGCTACACGCCCGAAGGCGGTCAAATCACCGTGCGCGTGCGCGCCGACCATGCGGCGCGGCGCGTGCATCTCGAAGTCGAGGATACCGGGCCCGGCATCCCGGCCGGCGAACGCGAGCGCGTCGTCGAGCGCTTCTACCGGATCCTCGGCCGCGAAGGCGACGGCAGCGGGCTGGGGCTCGCGATCGTGCGCGAAATCGCCGCGCAGCATGGCGGCACGCTGACGCTCGACGATCACGTCTATCAGCACGCGCCGCGCCTCGCCGGCACGCTCGTGCGCATCAGCCTGCCGCTGTCGGGCGCCGCGCCCGATCCATCCTGACACGCGCGCCGGGCCCATCCCGCCCGGCCGGCGCGATCGCTTCGAAACCGCCGTTTTATCGCCCGTTCGCGACACGATCGGGACGCGAAGCAGCCGGTTCTTCGCGGGTTAACGCGCAGTCGTTTTGCATGCGCGAGTCAGTGCGCCGTAAGTTTCCCTGCCAATAATCGTCGACAGGCCCGCCCACCCAAGGCGGCCGCATATCTATATCAAGGGACTTGGAGACGATTCATGGCAACGTTAGGCGGGCAAATTTCGCACTCGCCGATGACGGGCGAAGAAAAGAAGGTGATCTTCGCATCGTCGCTCGGCACCGTGTTCGAGTGGTACGACTTTTACCTGGCCGGCTCGCTCGCGGCCTACATCAGCAAGAGCTTCTTCTCCGGGGTCAATCCGACCGCCGCGTTCATCTTCACGCTGCTCGGCTTCGCGGCCGGCTTCGCCGTACGACCGTTCGGCGCGATCGTGTTCGGCCGGCTCGGCGACCTCGTCGGCCGCAAGCACACGTTCCTCGTGACGATCGTGATCATGGGCATCTCGACGTTCGTGGTCGGCTTCCTGCCCGGCTACACGTCGATCGGCATCGCCGCTCCGGTGATCTTCATCGCGATGCGGCTGCTGCAGGGCCTCGCGCTCGGCGGCGAGTACGGCGGCGCGGCAACCTACGTCGCCGAACATGCACCGGCGAACCGGCGCGGCTTCTACACCGCGTGGATCCAGACGACCGCGACGCTCGGCCTGTTCCTGTCGCTGCTCGTGATCCTCGGCGTGCGCACCTTCATCGGCGAGGAAGCGTTCGGCAACTGGGGCTGGCGCGTGCCGTTCATCGCGTCGATCCTGCTGCTCGCGGTGTCGGTGTGGATCCGGATGCAGCTGAACGAATCGCCGGTGTTCCTGCGCATCAAGGCGGAAGGCAAGACGTCGAAGGCGCCGCTGACCGAAGCATTCGGCCAGTGGAAGAACCTGAAGATCGTGATCCTCGCGCTCGTCGGCCTGACCGCCGGCCAGGCCGTCGTCTGGTACACGGGCCAGTTCTACGCGCTGTTCTTCCTCACGCAGACGCTGAAGGTCGACGGCTCCAGCGCGAACATCCTGATCGCGCTCGCGCTCCTGATCGGCACGCCGTTCTTCCTGTTCTTCGGCTCGCTGTCGGACCGGATCGGCCGCAAGCCGATCATTCTCGCCGGCTGCCTGATCGCGGCGCTCACCTACTTCCCGCTGTTCAAGGCGCTCACGCACTACGCGAACCCGCAGCTCGAGCTCGCGACGCAGAAGTCGCCGATCACGGTCGTCGCCGACCCGGCCACCTGCTCGTTCCAGTTCAACCCGGTGGGCACGTCGAAGTTCACGAACTCGTGCGACATCGCGAAGGGCGCGCTTGCGAAGGCCGGCCTGAACTACGAGAACGTCGCGGCGCCGGCGGGCGCGACCGCCGAGATCAAGGTGGGCGACACGGTGATCCCGGCCTATGACGGCAAGGCGGCCGATGCGAAGGCGCAGGGCGCGGCGTTCGACAAGACACTCGCGTCGACGCTGAAGGCGGCAGGCTATCCGGCCAAGGCCGATCCGGCGCAGCTCAACTGGCCGATGACGATCGTGATCCTGACGATCCTCGTGATCTACGTGACGATGGTCTACGGCCCGATCGCCGCGATGCTGGTCGAGATGTTCCCGACGCGGATCCGCTATACGTCGATGTCGCTGCCGTACCACATCGGCAACGGCTGGTTCGGCGGTTTCCTGCCGGCGACCGCGTTCGCGATCGTCGCGGCGAAGGGCGACATCTACTCGGGGCTCTGGTATCCGATCGTGATCGCGCTGGTCACGTTCGTGATCGGCCTGCTGTTCGTCAAGGAGACGAAGGACTCCAATATCTACGCGCAGGATTGAGGCAGGATAGCGGGCGGCACCCCGCCCGCTATCCTGGCCCGAACGGGCCGCCGGCACTTTTTTTCAGGGAAGATGGAAAAAGGTGTTGACAGCCGGGCGGCACATCTACATAATTCAAGTCTTCGGCGAATTAGCTCAGTCGGTTAGAGCGACGGAATCATAATCCGCAGGTCCGGGGTTCGAGTCCCTGATTCGCCACCAAATGCGAAAAGCCGCTGTTCCGCAAGGATCAGCGGCTTTTTTCATTGTCTCATCCGGCGCAAGCGGGTATCGCGCGTCACCCGTCTTTCAGGTCACGCGCATGTTGCGCGCTATGCCACCACCGCCCCGCGCTGCGACTCAGGCACCTCCGCCCGCACCTTCCCTCGCCAGTTCTCCCCGCCTTCCAGCGCCGGCGTCGATTCGAACAACTCCGCGATCCAGTCCGCGAACACGCGCACCTTCTGCGACAGATGCCGGTTGTGCGGATACACGATCGAGATCGGCTTGGGTTTCGGATTGCAGTCGGGCAGCACTTCGACGAGCGAACCATCGAGCAGGTTCGGCAGCACCATGAACAGCGTCGGCTGGATCATCCCGAACCCTTCGAGCCCGCACGTCACGTACGCATCCGAATCGTTGACGGTCACGCTGCCGTTCATCCGCACCTCGACCGGCTTGCCCTCGATCATGAACACCCACGGAATCGCGCGCGCGCCGTGGCTCGCCCGGAAATTCACCGCATGGTGATCGGCGAGATCGGCGATCTCCTGCGGTTCGCCATGGCGCGCCAGATAGTCGGGCGACGCGCAGGTCACGCGCTTGAGCATCCCGATCCGCCGCGCGACCATCGACGAATCCTCGAGCGGCCCGACCCGGATCATGCAGTCGATGCCCTCCTCGACCGGATCGACGTAGCGGTCCGACAAGCCGAGATCGAGCGTGATGTCCGGATAGCGCTGCCGGAAGCGCGACAACTCGGGCAGCACGACGCGCCGCCCGAGCGAGCTCGGCATGTGTACGCGCAGCACGCCGCTCGGCTTGCGGTTGCCGGTCTGGAAACTCGCGTCGGCTTCCGCGATCTCCGAAATGATCTTCATGCAATGCTCGTAGTACGCGGCGCCCTCCGGCGTCAGCGACAGCCGGCGCGTCGTCCGGTGCATCAGGCGCACGCCGAGCAGCGCCTCGAGATTCTGGATGATGGTCGTTACCGACGCGCGCGGCATCGCGAGCGTGTCGGCCGCGCGCGTAAAGCTGTTCGCGTCGACCACGCGGGTGAAAACTTCCATTGCCTGGATGCGGTCCATGCTGCGCCCCCTTCGAATCGCCAACGAAACAGAATAGAGCGCGCCGCGGGCACGGCACAAGCCCCCGCCTATTGTTCTCCACTTCTGAATAGTCGCAGCGTTTCGGACTCGAAAGTGATCGACCTGCGTTCAGTTCGACACCGCAATCGTTCCGCCCCCGGCAATCGCACGCGGCCGCCAACGGCGCATCGGTGCCGTTACCGCACGAACCGCTCGCGATAGCCCTGCGGCGACACGCCAAGCACGCGCACGAAACTGCGCCGCAGCGTCTCTTCGGAACCAAAGCCGCAGCGCGTGGCAATTCGCTTGATGGGCCACGTGGTTTCACCGAGCAGACGCTGCGCAGCCTCGACGCGGATCTGCTCGACCGCGCGCGCCGGCGTGCGGCCGGTTTCGGCGCGATAGTGGCGCACGAAGCTGCGCTCGCTCATGCTGACGCGCTCGGCCAGCGCCGGCACCGACAGGTCGGCCGCCAGATGCTCGGCGATCCACGCATGCAGTTCGCCGAAGCGATCGTCGGTGCGCTGCATCGACAGCATCGCGCTGAACTGCGCCTGTCCGCCCGGCCGCTTCAGGAACACGACGAGTTCACGCGCGGCGTCGAGTGCGACCGCCCGCCCGAGATCCTCCTCGACGAGCGCGAGCGCGAGATCGATGCCGGCCGTCACGCCGGCCGACGTCCACAACGCGCCTTCGCGGATGAAGATCGGATCGGCTTCGACGCGCACGTTCGGGTAGCGCGCCGCGAATTCGTCGCAGCGCGCCCAGTGCGTGACCGCGCGCCGCCCGTCGAGCAAGCCGGCCTCGGCAAGCAGGAACGCGCCGGTGCAGACCGACGCGACACGTCGTGCGCGCTGCGCCTGCTGCCGGACCCAGCGCACCATCCGCGCATCCCGCGACGCCGCCTGCACACCCTTGCCGCCGGCCACGATCACCGTATCGGGCCGTCCGGCCGAGCGCAGCGAATCGGCCATCACGACGAGGCCGGACGACGTCTCGATCGGCCCCGCGTCGGCGGCGACGACGCGCGGCGCATACGGTGCGGGCTGGCCGCGCTCCTGCGCGAGCTCGTTGACGGAAGCGAACACCTGCAGCGGCCCGGTCACGTCGAGCAGTTGCGCACGGGGAAACGCGAGGACCAGGATCGAGCGTGGCGCAGCGGACATGGCGATTGGCTGAAAACGTGGGCGATATGGCAATTTCGCCAGACACTACGCGCCTAGAATCGATCTGTCCATCGTGCGCCGGCCGCGGCGCGTTCCCCTTCCATCCGGAGTGTTCGCATGACCCTGCATATCGGCCTTCTCGTGTTTCCGGGCGTCCAGCAACTCGATCTCACCGGCCCGCACGACGTGCTCGCGTCGCTGCCCGACGCGGCCGTCCATCTCGTCTGGAAATCGCGCGACACGGTCGCGTCGAGCAGCGGCCTCGCGCTCGCGCCGACCTGCACGTTCGACGACTGCCCGCCGCTCGACGTGATCTGCGTGCCCGGCGGAATCGGAATCAACGCGTTGCTGCTCGATGCCGAAACGATCGCGTTCGTGCAGCAGCGCGCGGCCACGGCGCGCTACGTGACGTCGGTCTGCACGGGCGCGCTGCTGCTCGGCGTGGCCGGCCTGCTGCGCGGACGCCGCGCAACGACGCACTGGACCTTTCATTCGCTGCTGGAGCCGCTCGGCGCGGTGCCCGTGCGCGAACGCGTGGTGCGCGACGGCAACCTGATCACCGGCGGCGGCGTGACGGCCGGCATCGACTTCGCATTGACGATCGCCGCCGAGCTGGCCGGCGACGAAGAGGCGCAGTCGATCCAGCTCGCGCTCGAATACGCGCCGGCGCCACCGTTCAATGCAGGCTCGCCGGATACCGCACCGGCATCGGTCCTGAAGCGCGTGACGGAACGCTCGGCGGCCGGTCTGGAGAAGCGCAGGCAGATCGTCGACGCCGCGTTGCGTGCGATGTCGCGCTGATCCCGAGCAAACGGCATCCCGCAGGCGGGCACCGTCCGTCCGCCTGCCTGTCGACGTATCAGCACGCAAGGATCCATCGATGAACATCGTCCGCAGTCGCGCGTTCACCGCGCAGCGCCCATGGGGTGCACTGGACATTGCGAACCTGAACGGCATCACGGTCCGTCTGCACTGGACCGATCAGCCGTACCGATGGCACGTGAACGACGGCGAGGAAGTGTTCGCGGTGCTCGACGGCCGTGTCGAGATGCGCTATCGAGAAGCGGGCATCGAGCATGCGGCGGTGCTCGAAACGGGAGACGTTTTCCATGCGACGGTCGGCACCGAACACGTCGCGCACCCGCTCGGCGAAGCGCGCATCCTCGTGATCGAGACCGAAGGCAGCGTCTGACGACGGGCTTCAGCCCGAGATGGTCCCCGTGCCCTGCGACGGGATCAGCTTCGGTTGCGGCGTGCACAGGCACTGGCACAGGTCGTGTTCGAGCGCGACGACCTTGCCCATCACGGTCATCGTCCGCTCGCCGCCGTCCGACACGATCACGCCCTGGGTCTTGCACGTGGCGCAGAACACCGGCGCGCCGAGATAGGCAAGCTCGCGGCCGTCGAACGACGAATTGGCGATTCCGTCGAGCACGACGCCGCCATGGTCGGTCGTGTCGCCCTTCAGAATGAATTTTCGGCTCATGTTCGGCTCTCCCTCGGAAACGCCGCGCAACGCAGCATCGGGCCGCGTGCGGGCAATCGGTATCCGCCCGTCGGTCGCGGGCGTTTCGCGAGGATATCACCGTGCGGCCGATCTCCACCGTCCGGCTCGGCACGTCAGAACTTGTGCCGCATGCCGATGCGCGCCTCCAGCTGCCGGTCGTTCGCGGACGCGCCCGGGCCGTTGATCGCCGCGACGGCCGCATACCCCGTCGAATCGGTGCCCGACGCGTGCTGATAGACGGCGGTCACATAGACGTCCGTACGCTTCGACAGGAAATAATCGAGCCCGGCCGCGACCTGATGATATGTCGCGCCGTCACGTCCGTTCACGCCGCCGCCGCGCGTGTAGTCGTACGCGACGCCGCCGAACAGATAGGGCGTGAACTGGTAGCGCACGCTCGCTTCGGCGTTGTTGAACACCGCGTTGCCGGACACGCCGCCCGGGTTCGGTCCGGACGACAGGTCGCCGAGCTGGCGGAACGACGTGTTCGTAT
Source organism: Burkholderia anthina (assembly GCF_902498995.1). Taxonomy (GTDB): domain Bacteria; phylum Pseudomonadota; class Gammaproteobacteria; order Burkholderiales; family Burkholderiaceae; genus Burkholderia; species Burkholderia anthina. The sequence continues at coordinate 122,740 of NZ_CABVLY010000001.1, read as the reverse complement.
ACATCGCGCCGAGCGTCACCGCGCCAATCGCGTAGGTGCCGCCCACCGCCGCGACCTGCAGCGCGCGCGCCGATGCATAGCCCGAATACACCGGCGACAGCATGTTGTTGCCGGGCACGCCGCCCACGGTCGGCGCGGGGCTGCCGGTCGTGCCGAAGAACGACACGTTGGGGTTGCGCGCATTCAGGTAGCCGGCCGCCACCGCGAGCGGCCCGCGCGTATAGCCGACGGTCGCCGACCACACTTGGTCGCGCGTCGCCGCGCCCGCCACGCCGCCGATCCCGACCATCGCCGCAAAGCGGAACCCGCCGTAGTCGTTGCTCGTGAACTTGATCGCGTTGTTGGTCGAGTTCGCGTTGTTCACGTTGTCGAGGTCGCCGGGGTGCGCAACCATGTAGCCGCCGAACAGCGCGGCGGCCTCGAGCGGGCCGAGGAAGTCGACGTTGGTGTCGTACTGCCGGCCGAGCGTCACGGTGCCGAACGGCCCCGACAACCCGACGAACGCCTTCTTGCCGAAGATCAGCCCGCCCTGCCCGAGCTTGCCGGTGCTCGGATCGAACCCGTTCTCGAGCGTGAAGACCGCCGCCAGTCCGCCGCCGAGATCCTCGCTGCCGCGCAGCCCCCAGCGGCTTGCCTGCTGCACGCCGCCCAGCAACCGCAGCGCGGGCTTGCCGCTTACCGTGCCGTTCGCACCGGTCGACGCGACATTGCTCGTGTAGGTCAGCCCTTCATCGATAATGCCGTACAGCGTGACGCTGCTCTGTGCGTGCGCCGCACCCGCGATCAGCGCGACGCCCGCGCCTGCCAACAGCCGTTTTTTCATCGAGAGATCTCCATTGCGCGGGTCGAATGGCCAAACGCAGGCGTGCGCGCCCCCCGCAGGCGCGCGGCCTGCCGGCACGAACCGGAACGGTCCGGTGTCAGCCGGGAAAAATGGTCAGCGCAGTGCGTCGATGACGACGGGCGGCGGCGTCCAGCAACGGCCGGCCGCGACTTCGTACGCATGGCCGAGTTGCAGCACGCCCCAGTCGTCGCGGTAGCGGCCGACGATCTGCATGCCGATCGGCAAGCCGGTCGCGGAGAAGCCGCACGGCACCGACAGGATCGGCGCCTCGGTCGACGACAGCAGCCAGCACACGCGCATCCAGTCGATGTAGGAGGTATTCGCGATGCCGAGCACATCGGCGGGCGCGCGCAGCGCGGCGTCGAACGGCATCACCTGGGTCGTCGGCAGCACGTAGAACGCATGGCGCCGCATGAACGCGCGCATCCGTTCGAACAGGCGCGTCTTCGTCACGAACATGCGGCCGAGATCCGCGGCCGTGAGCGAGCGATGCAGCCGGTATTCGTCGAGGAGCTCGGGTTTCAGCGCCGCGCGCTGCCGCTCGTCGAAACCGTCGACCAGCGTGCCGATCATCCACGCGCGCTCGATCCGGAACACGTCCTCGGCTTCGGCGAGATCGGGGTCGTCGAATTCGACTTCGCAGCCGAGCGACGCGAATACGCGCGCCTGCGCGTCCACCGCGCGCCGGATCTCGGGATCGACCGGCACGCCGGGCAGACCGCGCGACATCGCGATCCGCGTGCCGCGGAAATCGCGTTCGAGCGGCTGCGCGAAGCGCGCGCCCGGCTCCGCGATTTCGGTCGCCGTTTCGCCGCTCGGCCCGGCGATCGCCGACAGCAGCAACGCGGTATCGGCGACATCGCGCGCCATCGGCCCGTCGACGCCGAGCGTCGCCCAGCCGTTGAGGTCCGGTGCACGCGGCACGCGGCCGGACGACGGCCGCAGCCCGACGACGTTGTTCCACGCGGCCGGGTTGCGCAGCGAGCCGCCCATGTCGCTGCCGCACGCGAGCGGATTCATCCCGCATGCGAGCGCGGCCGCCGCGCCGCCGCTGCTGCCGCCCGCGGAGCGCGTCAGGTCCCACGGATTGCGCGTGGTGCCGAACACCTCGTTGAACGTATGCGAGCCGGCGCCGAATTCCGGCGTGTTCGACTTGCCGATCATCAGCGCGCCGGCGCTCGCGCAGCGGCGCACGATCAGCGCGTCATGCTGCGGCACGTGATCGGCGAACAACGGCGAACCGAAGGTCGTGCGCACGCCGCGCGTCGCGGTCAGATCCTTCTGCGACACCGGCAGCCCGTGCAGCGGCCCCTGCCATTCGCCGCGCATCCAGCGCGCATCGAGCTCGCGCGCCCGGGCGCGCAGCGCATCGGGATCGACGAGGGTGACAAGCGCATTCACGCGCGGATTGACCGTCGCGATTCGCGCGAGATGCGCATCGAGCAGGTCGCACGCGCCGATCTGCCGGGACTTCAGCAGCTCGAGCATCGTGCGTGCGGGCAGGTCGCACAGGTCGCCGGCGGCGACGTCGGCAGGCGACGACGAAAACGGAACGGTAGTAGTCATGGGGCGAATGGAAGAATAAGAATAACGATCAGTCATCCTGATCGCTTCGGTCCGACGCAAACACGAGTGCGACGAGCGACAGCACACCGCAGACGATCACGTACCACGCCGGCGCGGCCGGATTGCCGGTCGTGCCGATCAGCCAGGTGACGATGAACTGCGCAAAGCCGCCGAAGATCGATACGCCGCCGGCATACGCGATCGACAGCGCGGTCGCACGCGTGCCCTTCGGAAACAGCTCCGCGAGGATCACGCCGTTCGCGCCGGCGTTGATCGAATGCAGCGCGGCGAGCAGCATCACGACGGCGTACATCGTCGCGATCGACGGCACCGCGCGGATCAGCCAGAAGCCCGGAAGGATCAGCACGGTCAGCGCCACGCGCGTCCACAGTGCGACACGCTTGCTGCCGACGCGGTCCGACAGGCGTCCGCCGATCGGCGCGGCGACGAACATCACCGCACCGGACAGGATCCCGCACCACAGCGCGGTATCCATCGGCAGGTGCAGCACCCGGATCGCGTACGTCGACATGTAATAGAGGACGATGAAGTGCGCGGCCGTGCCGCCGACCACGAGGCCGAGCGCGGTCAGCACCGCGCCGCCGTCGCGCCGCAGCACGGTGCCGAGCACCGCGGACGAGCGTCGCGCAGCGGCGGCCGGCGCATGCTGCTCGATCGCATTGAAGCGTGCGCGCAGATACAGGCCGACCGGCGCGATCAGCACACCGGCGAGAAACGGCACGCGCCAGCCCCACGATTCGAGCGCGGCCGGCTCGAGGAAATACGACAGCAGGAAGCCGACGAACGAGCCGGCCAGCGCCGCGGCGCCCTGGCTCGCGAATTGCCAGCTCGTGTAGTAGCCGCGTTCGCCGGGCGGCGCACGCTCGGCGAGCAGCGACGTCGATACGCCGACTTCGCCGCCGGCCGAAAAACCCTGCAGCAGCCGCGCGAGCACGACGAGCACGGGCGCCGCGACGCCGATCTGCGCATAGGTCGGCAGAATGCCGATCATCCCTGTGCCGAGCGCCATCGTGACGAGCGTGAGGTTCATGGCCGGCACGCGGCCGAAGCGGTCGGCCACGAGCCCGATCGCGACGCCGCCGAGCGGCCGCGCGATGAAGCCGACGCCGAACGTCGCGACCGACATCAGCAATTGCTGCTGCGCGGACGCGGCCGGAAAAAACAGTTTGCCGAGCAGCACCGCGAAGAAGCTGAACACGGTGAGATCGAAGAATTCGAGGCCGTTGCCGATCGTGATTGCGACGATCAGCTGGCGATTGGACGGGGATGCGGCAGCGTCGCCGACATGCCCGCCGAACATGCTGTCCGCTCGGGGCGCCTTCATGAAGGTGTGTCTCCGTACTGGTTGTGCGTGTCTGGTGCGCGGCCCGTTCGACGGCCTGCGCATGCAGTCTAGGCATTCAAAATACGCAGCCCGGAGCGACATTTTTCGATCGTGATAACGCATGGTTATCACGTGTTTTTCCCGCGCCGGCGCGGTGTAGGATACGAACGTCGCCACTGCTGCCGCGCCCCGCCACGCCGTGAAACATCACCAGCTCCGCGCGCTTGCCGCCATCGCCGAACACGGCAGCCTGCGCGCCGCCGCGCGCGCCATCCATTTGTCGCAGCCCGCGCTCACGAAGGCGATCCGCGAACTCGAGCAAGACCTCGGCGTGCCGCTCGTCACGCGCAACGCGCGCGGCGCGCAGCTCACGCGCTTCGGGCAGGCCGTCCATGCACGCGCGCGGCTGATCCTCGCGGAAATGCAGCATGCGCGCGACGACGTGATCCAGTTGTCGGGCGGCACGGAAGGCGCGCTCGCGTGCGCGTTGACGCCGCTGATGTCGCTCGGCTTCCTGCCGGCCGCGCTCGACGCATTCCGCCAGCGGATGCCGACGATCCGCCTGGACGTGCGCGAAGGCTTTCTCGACACGGCACTGCCGCGCCTGCGCGACGGCTCGCTCGATTTCGTGATCGCGATCGTCGATGCGACGCGGCTGTCGCCCGAATTCACGTTCCGGCCGCTGCTCGAATCGGAGCTGATCCTGATGACGCGCGCGAGCAATCCGCTGCGCCACTGCACGTCGCTCGCGCAGCTGCAGGATGCGCAGTGGGTGCTCAACACGTCGCCGGAAAGCATCGGCCGGTTGCTGCAGAACGTGTTCGTCGCGCACGGCTACCCGGCGCCGCAGCCGATCGTCGAATGCACGTCGTTCAGCGCGGCGTTCTCGCTGTCGGTGCACACCGACACCGTGTCGTGCGTGCCGAAGCACTTCATGGAAGTCGACTGGATACGCGAGCGGATGGTCACGATCGACGTGGAGGAGACGATTCCGGCCGTGTCGGCCGGCGTGCTCACGCGGCGCGATGCGCTGAACACGCTCGCATGCGACTACCTGATCCACTGCTTCGTCGAAGCCGTGCGCCGGTACGATCCCGCGAAGCTGCTGTGGCGATAGCGACGCGTTCCGTTCGAATCGAATCGAGCCGGATCGAATCGCACCTGCATTCCGCGAAAATTTGTCGATAATTTCGACCGCGTCGAGGAAACGATCGCGTCGCTGCGCCGCGAGCCGACCGGGTCGCTGACAATCGCCGCCCCCGTCATGTTCGGCATGCACGTGCCCGCCCCCGCGATCGATGCGTTCAAGACGCGGCATCCGGCCATCGTGTCGGAAGTCACGATCGTGGGTCGCCACGTCGACCTCGTATCGGAGGGCTCGACGCACCCGGGATGAATATCGCGCACCCGGGCCCGCGCCGTTTTCCGCGCAAGGCCGGCTCTTCGCCGATCACCTGATCGACCATTTCGTCAGGTGAATGAAGGGTGTAATCGCGCACCATTTCCCGGCATCGATCCGGCCCGTTGCGCACCTCCCCGCACGGCCGCAACGGCACGCCAACCGGGGCGCCGGCGGCTCCCGCCCCCTGCTTCGCGCGGCTCGGGCACACGTGTTGCGTCGGTGCATCTCCGTAGTGAACCGCTCTTGGCAGCCCGCGGTTGAGGACTAAACTAATCCTTAATGAGGGGCGCGGCCGGAGCCCGCGCCTTCAGGGAGACGCCGCCATGAATCGGCCGCTGAATCGCATCCTGCCGCGCGTGACCGGTAGTGCATCGGTCTGGACGTGGATCAAATGGTCTTTGCTGGCCGCGCTGGTGATCGCGATCGCGATCATTGCGCGCGTCGTACAGACCGAGATCGAGACGTCGCGCCTGCAGGCGCACTACCTGTCCGAACTCACCCGCGACATCGGCTACACCGTCGAGCCGGGGCCGAGCGACCATATCCGCTTCCCGGCGAACGGCCCGTACGACGCGCGGCTCGGCTATTCGATGATTCCGGTATTCCAGCAGCGCCTGCTCGCGCGCGGCTTCGTCGTCGGCCAGCAGGCGCGCGACTCCGACCGGATGCTGTCGCTCGCCGATCGCGGCCTGTTCCTGCCTTACGACGAGAAAGACCAGACCGGGCTGATGCTGTTCGACTCGACCGGCTCGCCGCTGTTCGCGACGGTGTTCCCGCAGCGCGTGTACGCGGATTTCGACACGGTGCCGCCCGTGGTCGCCAACTCGCTGATGTTCATCGAGGATCGCTACCTGCTCGACCCGACCCAGCCGAACCGCAATCCGGCAATCGACTGGGGCCGCTTCAGCCGCGCGCTCGCCGACCAGGCGATGCACGTCGTCAACCATCACCAGGCGCGCCCGGGCGGCAGCACGCTCGCCACGCAGATCGAGAAATTCCGCCATTCGCCGAACGGGCGCACCGCGACGCCGCCCGAGAAGCTGCGGCAGATCGCGTCCGCGTCGATCCTCGCGTACATGAACGGCCCGCAGACGATGCTCGCGCGCCGCACGGTCCTGGTGCGCTACCTGAACTCGGTGCCGCTCGCCGCGCGTCCGCACATCGGCGAAATCACCGGTATCGGCGACGGCCTGGCCGCCTGGTACGGGCGCGACTTCAACGACGTGAACCGCATCCTGTCCGCGCCGACCTCCGGCGACAACGTCGACGAACAGGGCAAGACGTTCCGCGAGGTGCTGTCGCTGATCATCGCGCAGCGCGCGCCGTCGTACTTCCTGAATCGCGGCTATCCGGCGCTGCAGAAGCTGACGGACAGCTATCTGCGGCTGCTGTCGAGCGGCGGCGTGATCTCGCCCGCGCTGCGCGATGCGGCGCTCGCCGCGCAAATCGAGCGCAGCGCGCCGCCGGCCGCCGCGCACGTGCAGTCGTTCGTGTCGCGCAAGGCCGTGACGTCGGCGCGCGCATCGCTGTTGTCGGTGCTCGGCATCAGCGACCTGTATCAGCTCGACCAGCTCGACCTGCAGGCGACCAGCACGCTCGACAACGGCGTGCAGCAGGCCGTCGCCCAACGGCTCGCGCAGGCGTCGACCCGCGACGGCGCGCAGGCGGCCGGCCTGTACGGCTTCGAGATGCTCGCGCCGAAGGACGATCCGTCGCACCTGACGTACAGCTTCACGCTGTACGAGCATCGCAACGGCGCGAACATGCTGCGCGTACAGACCGACAGCGTGAACGAGCCGTTCGACGTGAATCGCGGCGGGCGCATCAACCTCGGCTCGACCGCGAAGCTGCGCACGCTGATCACCTACCTGCAGATCATGTCCGACCTGCACGCACGCTACGCCGGCCTGTCGAACGCGCAGCTCGCGCAGGTGAAGCCCGATCCGGTCGACGCGCTGTCGCGCTGGGCGCTCGACTACCTGTCGCATACGCGCGACCGCTCGCTGCAGGCGATGCTCGACGCGGCGGTCGAGCGCAAGTACTCGGCGAGCCCCGACGTGTTCTACACAGGCGGCGGCGCGCAGGTGTTCTCGAACTTCGACAAGTCGGACAACGGCCGCATCATGACGCTGCACGCCGCGTTCGAGCATTCGGTCAACCTCGTGTTCGTGCGGCTGATGCGCGACATCGTCCATTACGAAATGCTGAAGGCGGCCGGCCCGTCGTCGTCATGGCTCGACGATCCCGAACAGCGCCGGCATTACCTCGCGCAGTTCGTCGACGGCGAAAGCCAGGTCTACGTGAAGCGCTACTACACGCGCTATGCGGGCAAGGCCCCCGACGACGCGCTCGCGCTGATGCTGCAGGACGTGCGCAAGTCGCCGCCGAAGATCGCGACGGTGCTGCGCAGCGTCGCGCCGAACGAATCGCTCGCGTGGTTCGATGCGCAGATGCGCGCGCAACTGAAGGGCACGCCGGCCGCGTCGCTGTCGGACGACGATCTCGCCGCGCTCTACGCGAAATACGCGATCGACCGCTTCAACCTGAACGACCGCGGCTATATCGCGAGCGTCCACCCGCTCGCGCTGTGGACGCTGAACTACCTGCGCGCGCACCCGGACGCACCGCTCGCCGACGTGCAGCGCGACAGCCACGACGCGCGCTTCTACACGTATTCGTGGCTGTACAAGACGCGCTACCACGCGACCCAGGATCGCCGCATCCGCCGCATGGTCGAGCTGCGGGCGTACGCGGAAATCACGAAGGCGTGGCGCGCGCTCGGCTATCCGTTCGCGAACGTCACGCCGTCGTATGCGGCCGCGATCGGCGCATCGGGCGACCAGCCCGACGCGCTCGCCAAACTGATCGGCCTGATCGCGGACCACGGCGAGAAGGCACCGACCGAGACGATCACGCGCCTGGACTTCGCGAAGGGCACGCCGTACGAAACGCGCTTCGTGCGCGCGGCCGCGCAACCGCAACCGACGCTGTCGCCGGAGATCGTCAACGTGTCGCGCACGCTATTGCGCGACGTCGTGCTCAGCGGCACCGGGCGGCGGCTTGCGGGCGGCCTCACGCTGCCCGACGGCAAGACGCTGGCGGTGTACGGCAAGACGGGGACGGGCGACCAGCGCTTCAACGTGTATGCGCGCGGCGCGCGGCTGATCGAGTCGCGCAAGGTCAATCGCAGCGGCACGTTCGTGTTCGTGCTCGGCGACCGCTTCTTCGGCGTGCTGACGGCGACCGCGCACGAGCCGTACGCGGCCCGCTACGACTTCACGAGCGCGATGGCCGTGCAGTTGCTGAAGTCGATGGCGCCGGCGCTCGCGCCGCTGATCGAGCGCCCGGCCGAGGCCGGCACGCGCACGACAGGCCCGGCGCCGCAGGCCGAAATGCCGGCGCCGGTCGAGCCGTCCTGACGGCAACGGGCACTCGCGCGACGACGCGCCGTCCGAGGCCGGCTCACGCTGCTGCCGGCGCTAGTGCGAGCGGCCGTCGAAGTGCGTGACAGGCAGCGCGTCGATATCGACATCCTCGAGGCATCGCACGTTGATCGCGGCCATTGCGGTGCCGTTCGGATGAGTGCCCTCGCCGAACGGGTGAATCCCGCAGCGCTTGCAGAAGCGATGCCGGATCACGTGCTTGTTGAACATGTAGGTCGCGAGGTTCTCGTCGGGCGTGAGCAGCTTCAGGTGCTCGCGCGGCACGAACCACATCAACGCACCCTTGCGCTGGCAGATCGAGCAGTTGCAGGCCATCACGCCCTGCAGGTCGCCTTCCGCCTCGAACTTCACGTCGCCGCAGTGACAGCTTCCGCGATAAAGCATGGTCGTCTCCCGAGGCAGCCCGTGCGCGTCGACGGCACCCCGGCGGGACACCGTTGGCCGGGCCGACTCAAGCGCGTACAGTAGCGCGCAGCCGCACCGTGCGCAATGTCCGGCGACGGCCGTCCCGAACCGCTCCGATCACGAGGAAACCGCCATGCTCGAACTGCGCCCCGGCTGCGAATGCTGCGACAAGGATCTGCCGCCCGATTCGGCGGAGGCACGTATTTGTACGTTTGAGTGTACGCGGGCGGCCAGCCTTTTTGCGCGAGCTGCGCCGACGACGTGCTGAAGGGCCGCTGCCCGAACTGCGGCGGCGATCTGGTCGCGCGCCCGCGCCGGCCGGCGAGCCTGCTCGCGAAATACCCGGCGTCGACGCAACGCGTGCTGAAGCCCGGCGGCTGCGCGAACGCCTGACGGCGCGCCGGCGCCGCGCCCGTCACGACATCTCGATCCGCGCGCGCGTCACCGCGAGCAGCGTCGTCATCGCGCGGCGCGCGCCGTCCTCGTCACGCACGCGGATCGCATCGCTGACGGCCGTGTGCTCGGCGAGCGACGCGTTGAACACGTGCGCGCGCCGCGCATTCAGATGCAGTTGCGCTTCCAGCGTGCGGTCGATCAGCGCGCCAAGCGGCACCAGCAGTTCGTTGCCGCCGGCCTCCAGCACGCTCAGGTGAAAGCGCAGGTCGGCGCGCACCCATTCGTCGATGTTGCGTGCGGCGGCCATCGCACGCACCGCGTCCTCGATCGCATCGAAGCCGCCCGGGCCATGTGCGCGCGCGGCCAGCGCGGCCGCGTGCGGCTCGATCATCTCGCGCATCTCCTGCAGCTTCAGCGCGAACGTGAGCGGCGGCGCGACGCGCGCATACCAGTCGAGCAGGTCGGCATCGAGCAGGTTCCACGCGCGGCGCGGCCGCACGCGCGTGCCGACCTTCGGCCGCGATTCGACGAGCCCCTTCGACGTCAGCGTGCGCAGCGCCTCGCGCAGCACCGTGCGGCTCACACCGAACATCTCCATCAGCTCGGGTTCCCTCGGCAGCAGCGATTCGGGCGGATAGTCGCCGCGCAAGATCGCGGTCGCAAGCTGGAAAGCCGTCTGTCCATGCAGGTCGCGTTGAATGATCGTTCTCCGTTGGCGGACGTGCCGCCGGTTGCCCACTATCTGCGCAATAATGCTATTAATACTATTTTTTATCCGCCTACGCTAGGATAACCGCAACGTACGCGACCGGCGCGGTACCCGCACGTCCGCGCCGGTCACTCCTGGAGACTCCCGACATGAAAATCACCCGCCTCGAAACCTTCGTCGTCCCGCCGCGCTGGCTGTTCCTCAAGATCGAAACGGACGAAGGGATCGTCGGCTGGGGCGAGCCGGTCGTCGAGGGTCGCGCGCACACGGTCGAGGCCGCCGTGCAAGAGCTCGCCGACTACCTCGTCGGCCGCGACCCGCTGCTGATCGAGGATCACTGGCAGGTCATGTATCGCGCCGGCTTCTACCGCGGCGGCCCGATCATGATGAGCGCGATCGCGGGCGTCGACCAGGCATTGTGGGACATCAAGGGCAAGCATCACGGCGTGCCCGTGCACGCGCTGCTGGGCGGCCAGGTACGCGACCGGATCAAGGTGTATTCGTGGATCGGCGGCGATCGCCCGAGCGACGTCGCGAACAATGCGCGCGCGGTGGTCGAGCGCGGCTTCAAGGCCGTGAAGATGAACGGCTCCGAGGAGCTGCAGATCGTCGACACCTACGACAAGGTCGAGCAGGTGATCGCGAACGTCTCGGCGGTGCGCGACGCGGTCGGCCCGCACGTCGGGATCGGCGTGGATTTCCACGGCCGCGTGCACAAGCCGATGGCGAAGGTGCTCGCGAAGGAACTGGACCCGTACAAGCTGATGTTCATCGAGGAACCGGTGCTGTCGGAGAACGCCGAGGCGCTGCGCGACATCGTCAACCAGACCAGCACGCCGATCGCGCTGGGCGAGCGGCTCTACTCGCGCTGGGACTTCAAGCACATCCTCGCCGGCGGCTACGTCGACATCATCCAGCCCGACGCATCGCATGCGGGCGGCATCACCGAGTGCCGCAAGATCGCGACGCTCGCGGAAAGCTACGACGTCGCGCTCGCGCTGCACTGCCCGCTTGGGCCCATCGCGCTCGCCGCGTGCCTGCAGCTCGATGCGGTCAGCTACAACGCGTTCATCCAGGAGCAGAGCCTCGGCATCCACTACAACCAGGGCAACGACCTGCTCGACTACCTGCGCAACCCGGAGGTGTTCCGCTACGAAGACGGCTTCGTCGCGATCCCGCAGGGCCCGGGGCTCGGCATCGACGTCAACGAGGAGAAGGTGCGCGAGATGGCGAAGACGGGCCACCGCTGGCGCAACCCGGTGTGGCGTCACGCGGACGGCAGCGTCGCCGAATGGTGAAAGCGGTGAAAGTGGCGAGACAAGCCGGATTGCGCGGCCGTCATGCCGCGCCGCCGGTTTCGAGATGGCCGCCCGACCAGGCGGCCGTTTTTGCGTGCGCGGCACGCGCGGGCCACGCCGCCGCGCACCGCGCCGGACGTACCGTCAGCCGAGCGCCGCGAAGCCCGGCACGCTGAACGACAGCACGGCGGCCGCGACGAACACGCCGATCATCGTCAGCGCTTCGAGATGCAGGATGTTGCGGAACGTGTGCGCATCCTCGGTCGACGCGGTGCGACGCAGGCGCGGCAGCGCGGAGAAGCGGTTCAGCCCGCCGAGCACGAGCGCGAGCACGACGAGCAGCAGCTTGAGCAACAGCACGCGGCCCCACGTGCTGCCGTCGAGCGGCGCGAGCGAGCCGCCGAGCCCGCGCAGCGCATTGAGCACGCCGGTGGCGAGCACGAACACGACCGCGATCATCGACGTGCGCGACAGGTGCTGGCCGACGCGGATCAGCGCGCCGCGCGCGACCGACGAGCCGAGCGCCGGCAGCACCGCGAGCCCGCCCGCGAGCACGAGGCCGCCCCACACCGCGGTGGCGAGCAGGTGCAGCGTCTGCACGCCGACCGCCGCGGACAGCGGGCCCGTGTCGGCCGCATGGCCGAGCGACGCCTTGCCGCCCGCGACCACGATCACCGCGAGCCACAGCACCGCATGCGCGAGCGGGCTGTCGGGCTTGGCCAGCGCGACGATCGCGAGCACCACGGCGCCGGCGAACGCGACGCTCCAGGCGAAGCCCGCATGGGTCTGCATGAGCACGACGGGAATCGCGGCGAACGCGCCGCCGAGCCCCGCGCCGCTCATCGACGCCGCCTCGTACACCAGCCAGCCGAGATCGGCGAGCACGAGCGCCAGCGCCGCCGCGACCAGCGAATGTTGCGCGCGCAGCCATGCGGGGTGCGACGGCGCGACGACCGGCCGCGCGCCGTCCTTGCCGAGCCACGCCTTGAGCAGCGCCGAGCCGACCGCCATCGCGAACGTTGCGTCCATCAGCGCCGCGAGCGCGACCTGCCCGATCCACAAGCTGTCGATCCTCATCGTGCGCGCCCTCCCGAGAACGGCTGGCCGGCGATGCGGCGGCAGGCGGAACAACGGCGGGAAGACGGCAACGGCATGGTAAAAAACGTCATCGATGATTCCGGAAACGGGAGAAATGACTGGATCTGCGGCGGAGGCGGCGCCGCGCGACCCGCGAGTGTACGGTCTTCGATGGTCAAAGCGCACGCCGGTTCACACTGCCGGCGCCCAAACCGCGTCAAATTGTCGCAAGTCGCAAACAGACAGGAACTGACGTCCTTTTGCCAAATAGCCGTCATTACCCATCGATGATAGAATGCCGCGTCGCAGCAGCCCGGCTGTCCTGCCGTCCACGCGCCGAGCCGATCGTAGCCCGGACAGGTCCCCGACGAATAAACATGGAGTCTCGTGTGTCTTCAAGACGCCTCTTCCGTCCGTTGCTCGCCGTTCTCTTGATCGGCAGCGCGGGCCTTATGAGCGCTGCCCAAGCGCAGACCAAGCCCGAGCAAGCGCACGCCCAGCAGGCGCCGCTCAAGGCACCCGATACGATGGCCGAGCGTGTGCGCGGCTGTACCGCATGTCACGGCGTTCACGGCCAGGGCACGGACAACGACTATTTCCCGCGGCTTGCCGGCAAGCCCGCCGAGTACCTGTACAACCAGCTCGTCAATTTCCGTGACGGCCGGCGCAAGTACCCGCCGATGAACTACCTGCTGACGTACCTGAACGACGATTACCTGAAGGAAATCGCCGAGCACTTCTCGGCCGAGCGTCCGCCGTACCCGGCGCCGGCCAAGCCGACGCTGCCGGCCGCCACGCTCGCGCGCGGCAAGCAGCTCGTCACGCAAGGCGACCCGTCCCGCAAGCTGCCGGCCTGCGTGGCCTGCCACGGCGCAGGGCTGACCGGCATGCAGCCGGCGATCCCGGGCCTCGTCGGCCTGCACGCCGACTACCTGAGCGCACAGCTCGGCGCATGGCGCTCGGGCAACCGCCACGCGAAGGCACCCGATTGCATGCACGAGATCGCGTCGAAGCTGTCCGACGAAGACGTGACGGCAGTGACCGCATGGCTTGCGGCTCAGCCGGCGCCCGCCAACCCCGTGCCGGCTCCGGCGCGTTCGATGAAGACTCCGCTCGCCTGCGGCAGCGAACCGCAATAAGGCAAGGGAGACAGACACAATGAAACGCAAGTCCCTGTTTGCACTCTCGGCTGCCGCCATCGTCGCGGCCGCCGCTCTCGTCCCGGTCCTGTGGCCGGGCAACGACACGCTGCACGGCGCTGCTGCCGTCGCGGCCACGCCGGCCGACCAGGCCGCGCTGATCAAGAAGGGCGAATACCTCGCGCGCGTCGGCGACTGTATCGCGTGCCACACCGTGCGCGGCGGCAAGTCGTTCGCGGGCGGCCTGCCGATGGCGACGCCGTTCGGCACGATGTACACGCCGAACATCACGCCGGACGACACCGACGGTATCGGCAAGTGGACATCGGACGACTTCTACCGCGCGATGCACACCGGCCGTTCGAAGGACGGCAGCCTGCTCTACCCGGGCTTCCCGTTCGCGAGCTACACGAAGGTCACGCGCGCCGATTCGGACGCGATCTACGCATACCTGCGTTCGGTCGCGCCGGTGTCGGTGCCGAGCCGCCCGCACGAACTGAAGTTCCCGTTCAACAACCGCAACCTGCTGATCGGCTGGCGCACGCTGTTCTTCAAGGAAGGCGAGTACAAGCCGGATCCGACGAAGTCGGTCGAATGGAACCGCGGCGCGTACCTCGTCGAAGGCCTCGGCCACTGCTCGATGTGCCACACGTCGATCAACATGATGGGCGGCCCGGTGACGGGGTCGGCGTTCGCCGGCGGCCTGATTCCGCTGCAGAACTGGTATGCGCCGTCGCTGACGAACGACAAGGAACTCGGCCTCGGCGACTGGCACGTGCAGGAGCTGTCCGACCTGCTGCAGGCCGGCGTGTCGAACAAGGGCGCGGTGTTCGGCCCGATGGCCGACGTCGTGCACAACAGCCTGCAGTACATGAGCGACGAAGATACGCGCGCCATGTCGACGTACCTGAAGTCGATCCCGCAGAAGGCTGAAGCGCCGAAAAATATGCAGTACGAGCCGTCGAAGCAGTTCGGCAATGCATTGTTCGACCAGGGCAAGAAGATCTACGCGGACAACTGCGCGACCTGTCACGCGGCAACGGGCTCGGGCAAGCCGCCGGCCTATCCGCCGCTGGCAGGCAACCATTCGATCGTGATGGAATCGGCAGTCAACCCGATCCGCATGGTGCTGAATGGCGGCTATCCGCCGAGCACGTTCAAGAATCCGCGTCCGTACGGGATGCCGCCGTTCGCACAGTCGCTGTCGAACCAGGAAGTCGCGGCAGTCGTCACGTATATCCGGATGTCGTGGGGCAACAACGGTACGCCGATCTCGCCGCAACAGGTGAGCGACCTGCGTTCCGCGCCGCTTGACTAAATAACGCGCGACACAGACGGGGGCGCGGCTGCGGGAAACCGCAGCCGCGCCCCTTTGCTTTTTGCGACGCCAGTTCCCCGCGCGGGCCGCGCGAGGCGTCGCCGATCATAAAACTCAAGAGTGGTATCTATGTCTTTCGAATCTCTCGGCTTGGCCGAACCGCTCGTCAAGGCGGTCAACGAGCTCGGCTACACATCGCCGACCCCCATCCAGCAACAGGCGATCCCGGCCGTCCTCGGCGGCGGCGACCTGCTCGCCGGCGCACAGACCGGCACCGGCAAGACCGCCGGCTTCACTCTGCCGATCCTGCAGCGCCTGCACACGTTCTACGCCGAGCACCGCGGCGCGAAGCGCGCGGTGCGCGCGCTGATCCTCACGCCGACGCGCGAACTCGCCGCGCAGGTCGAGGAAAGCGTGCGTGCATACGGCAAATACCTGAAGCTGCGCTCGACCGTGATGTTCGGCGGCGTCAGCATCAATCCGCAGATCGATGCGCTCAAGCGCGGCGTCGACATCGTCGTCGCGACGCCGGGCCGCCTGCTCGATCACATGCAGCAAAAGACGATCGACCTGTCGGATCTCGACATCCTCGTGCTCGACGAAGCCGACCGGATGCTCGACATGGGCTTCATCCACGACATCAAGCGCGTGCTCGCGAAGCTGCCGCCGCAGCGCCAGAACCTGCTGTTCTCGGCCACCTTCTCCGACGAGATCAAGTCGCTCGCCGACAGCCTGCTCGATTCGCCCGCGCTGATCGAAGTCGCACGCCGCAACACCACCGCGGAAAGCGTCGCGCAGAAGATCCATCCGGTCGACCGCGATCGCAAGCGCGAGCTGCTCACGCACCTGATCCGCGAACACAACTGGTTCCAGGTGCTCGTGTTCACGCGTACGAAGCACGGCGCGAACCGGCTCGCCGAACAACTGACGAAGGACGGCATCAGCGCGATGGCGATCCACGGCAACAAGAGCCAGTCGGCGCGCACGCGCGCACTCGCCGAATTCAAGAGCAGCACGCTGCAGGTGCTGGTCGCGACCGACATCGCCGCACGCGGGATCGACATCGATCAACTGCCGCACGTCGTCAACTTCGACCTGCCGAACGTGCCGGAAGATTACGTGCACCGGATCGGCCGTACGGGCCGCGCGGGCGCGACCGGCGAAGCCGTGTCGCTCGTATGCGTCGACGAGAAGCAACTGCTGCGCGACATCGAGCGGCTCATCAAGCGCGAGATTCCGCAGGAAGTGATCGCGGGCTTCGAACCCGATCCGACCGCGAAGCCGGAGCCGATCCAGCAGCGCCGCGGCCAGCAGCCACGCGGCGGCAACAGCGGTGGTGGCGGTGGCGGCAATCGCCAGCCGCGTGCAGGCGGCTCAGGCCAGCCGGCCGCGAAGCGCGACGGCAACGCGCAGCCGAAGGCCGCGAAGGCGGCGAAGCCGCGCGCGGCAGGCGGCGCGAGCGGTAACGGTGGTAACGGCAGCGGTCGCCCGGCCGCCGGCAACGGTGCCCGTCCCGCGAACGGCAATGCCGCGCACGCGAACCGCAATCGTTCGTCGCGCAGCGGTCAGCGCGGCCACTGAAGCCGCGCGGCCGCGCGCCGCAGGTGCTCGACCTGGCGCTGCCAGCGTGCGAGCACCTCGGTGCGCGCCCCTTCCAGCGCAAACGTGACGCCCGTCGCGAGACGCGCATAGCCGACCCGCTGCGCATCGCCGTGCGCGATCATCGCAGCGAATCCGGCCAGTCCGCCGAAGTCTCCTTCGAGCGGATCGATTTTCAACTGAGCCTGCAGGAACGCGCCGTCCACGACGAGCGTGAGCGCCGCCGCGCGCCGTTGCACGAGCGCACGCGCCGCCCGCGATTGCGGCCACAGCGCGAGCAGCAGCGTGTGCGCGTCGCGCGCATAGACTTCGCCGACGCTCAGCAGCGTGGTGCGCAGCTGGCCGTCGCCGGTTGCGACGATCAGCGACGCGGCGACATCGGCATGGCGCTCGGGCGCGCTGCCGTCGAATAGTTCGACGACGGCCGGCGGCCACGCGTCGAACGTCCATTGCTCCAGCGCGTGGCGATCGGAGTCGGTCATGATGGGGGGCCTCGGTCGGAGCAGATAGATGCGGCAGCCTGGCCGCGATGAACCGCGCCGTGGCAATCGGGCGATCAGCGCAGGAACACGTGCCGCGTGATCTTCGCGAGCGGATAGTGGATGCTCGGCTGGATCTTCGCGGGCAGGTCGAGCGGCTTCAACAGCATCTTCACGCACATGTCGGCCGACACGTTGCGCCGCACGAGCGAACTGATGCGCGCCGCGCGTTCGCGGTTGTATTCGCTGTCGCCGACGCGATCCGGGTAGCGCATCGCGAACACGTGGCGCAGCGCGATCTCCGAATCCTCGTTCTTGATTTCCATCACGCGACGCGCCAGCGCGCCCAGGACCGCGAGCCGGCCGTTGCCTTCGACCTGGTTGTACTTCTTGAAGAACTTGAAGAAGTGCTTGTAGTGGCGCACTTCATCCGTGCGGATGTTGTCGGTGATTTCCTTCAGCACGGGCTCGTCGGAGCATTCGTTGATCGCGCGATAGAGCGTGGCCGTGCCCGTCTCGACGACGCAGCGCGCGACCATCTCGAGCGCGCGCGTCTTCTCGAATGCCTCGACCGAGCAGGTCTTCGAATACTCTTCGAAGAAATTCGCGAAGGCCGTGTCCCAGTCAAACTCGGGCCACACGTGCGCGATGTACGCCTTCAGCGCGCGGCCATGCTGCAATTCTTCGTGCTCCCATGCATTGTTGAGCCATGCGGAGACTTCCGGATCGTCGTTGAAGAACTGGCTCAGATTGCTCGTGTAGAGATCCGAGCCGCTCTCGATGAACGACGATGCGCACAACAGCAGCAGCAGATCCTCGTTCGCGGCGGCGCGCTGACGATCGATCCGGTTCAGGTCGATGTCCTCGATTCGCCACGGCATGACATGTGTCGTTTCGGTGTGCATGGTGGTTCGCTCCCAGTCGTCGCGCGCTCGGGCCGCCCATGCCTCCGGCACGGGCGCCGGCCATCCTGCAGGCGGCGTCTTGCTTGCGTTTATAGTGAGTTGGTCCGGCCGAACCATTCAGGCATCTTAGCCGGACTTTGATGTTCGTGCTTCAAGCACTGACCATGCCCGGGAAGCGCAGTTCCACGCCCCGTGTTGCCGTTCGTTAGACGAGTCCTTCGACGCCGCCCCGTTGACGTGCGCGCCGCGGGGCGCACCAAACGAAACGGGCGGCCATCCGGCCGCCCGTCGTGCCACGAGACTGGAAGCGTTCCGTCAGAAACCGGCCGCCAGCCCGTCGCGACGGCTGTCGCTCGCGGCCACGTAGCCGCGCTCGGGATCGTCCGGATCGAGGCGCCACACGAACTGCCCCGAACCGAAATCCATGTAAGGGTCGTCGATCGACTTGATCGTATGGCCGCGCGCGGCGAGCGCATCGACCGTGTCGCGGTTCATCGTCGCCTCGACGTCGAGCGTGAAGTCGCGATTGACCTTCCAGCGCGGCGCGCAACATGCGGCCTGCGGCTGCTGCCCGTAGCCGAGCATCCGCACGATGGTCTGCAGATGGCCCTGCGGCTGCATGTCGCCGCCCATCACGCCGAAGCTCATCACGGCCTCGGTGCGGCCGTTCGCTTCCTCGGTGACGAACGCCGGGATGATCGTGTGGAACGGCCGCTTGCCGCCCGCGACGACGTTCGGCGACGCCGGGTCCATCGAGAAGCCGTGCCCGCGGTTCTGCAATGCAATGCCGGCGCCGGGCACGACGAGGCCCGAACCGAAGCCCATGTAGTTCGACTGGATGAAGCTCACCATCATCCCGCGCTCGTCCGCGGCCGACAGATAGATCGTGCCGCCCGAATGCGGCCGGCCGGCCGCGAAGTGCGTCGCGCGCGAGCGGTCGATCAGCTTCGCGCGCGCCGCGAGATACGCGTCGTCGAGCATCTGCTCGGGCGTCACTTCCATCGCGCGCGGATCGGCGACATAGCGATAGACGTCCGCGAACGCGAGCTTCATCGCCTCGATCTGCAGGTGCTGCGAGTCGGCAGAATCGACGGGCCATTCGGTCACGCCCGCCTGCTCGGCGATGCCGAGCGCGATCAGCGCGGCAATGCCCTGCCCGTTCGGTGGAATCTCGTGAATCGTATGGCGGCCGAAGCGCTTACCGATCGGCTCGACCCATTCCGGCCGGTACGCGCGCAAGTCGGCTTCGGTCAGCGCGCCGCCGCCTTCGCGCGAGAACGCCGCGATCTGCTCGGCGAGTGCGCCCTCGTAGAATGCGCGCGCACCTTCCTTCGCGAGCGTGCGCAGCGTCCGCGCATGGCCCGGCAGGCACATGCGTTCGCCGACGAGCGGCGCGCGCCCGCGCGGCATGAAGGTCTCGGCGAAGCCCGGCAGCCCCTGCAACTCGGGCACCGCGGCCGCCCACTTGTGCGCGACGATCGGCGACACCGCATAGCCGCGCTCGGCGATCTCGATCGCCGGCTCGAGGAGATCCGCGAACGGCAGCGAGCCGAACTTCGCATGCAGCGCTTCCCAGCCCGCGATCACGCCCGGCACCGTGACGGTATCCCAGCCGCGCGTCGGCTTGTTCGCGATGCCGTTCGCGCCCTCGCCGTGGCGCTTGCGGAAATAGTCGGGGTTCCACGCGGCAGGCGCGACGCCCGACGCATTCAGCCCCGACAGCCGCTCGCCGTCCCACACCAGCGCGAACGCATCGCCGCCCAGCCCGCACGATACGGGCTCGACCACCGTGATCGCGGCCGCGGCGGCCAGCGCCGCGTCGACGGCGTTGCCGCCCTTCCACAGCATCCGCAGCCCGGCCTGCGCGGCAAGCGGGTGCGACGTCGACACGACGTTGCGTGCGAACACCGGGATGCGGGTCGTCGGATACGGGTTCTGCCAGTTGAAGCCAGTCATCGGTTCTACCTCGTCGAAAGCTGAAATGAACGCGCGCCCGCGCGTGCGGGCAATCCGCCATTGCAGCGCGATCCGGGCAATCATGCAAATTCATTTGTCACATCAATCCATGCGATTTGCGCATGAATCGCCGGCAACCGTGCGCGGCAGGCCGGTCGAACGCCCTTCCCGCCCTTACAATAGCCGCTCCGCCTTACGATCCGACCGCCGAGCCATGACCCGAGATCCTCGCCTCACCCTCAACGCGCGCCAGCAGGAATTGCTCGAATGGGTGCAGCGCGACGGCTTCGTGACCGTCGACGATCTCGCCGCGCACTTCGCGGTCACGCCGCAGACGATCCGCCGCGACGTGAACTGGCTCGCCGACCTGAACCTGCTGCGCCGCTACCATGGCGGCGCGAGCCTGCCGACCAGCTCGGAGAACGTGTCGTACACCGCGCGCCAGCGGATGTTCCACGACGAGAAGCGGCGCATCGCGGCGCTCGCGGCGTCGCACATCCCCGACCAGGCATCGCTGTTCATCAACCTCGGCACGACGACCGAGGAAGTCGCGCGCGCGCTGAACCGCCATCACGGGCTGCACGTGATCACGAACAACCTGAATGTCGCGTCGATGATGAGCGGCTACCCCGATTGCGAGGTGCTGATCACGGGCGGCATCGTGCGGCCGTGGGACAAGGGCATCGTCGGCGAACTCGCGATCGACTTCATCCGCCAGTTCAAGGTCGACTACGCGATCATCGGCACGTCGGCGATCGAGGCCGACGGCACGCTGCGCGACTTCGACACGCGCGAGGTGCGCGTCGCCGAAGCGATCATGCAGCATGCGCGCACCGTCTATCTCGTCGCCGACCATTCGAAGGTCGGCCGCCCCGCGCTGGTGCGCCAGGGGCATCTGAGCCAGGTGCATGCGCTCTTCACCGACAAGCCGCTGCCGCCCGAGATGGCCGACGCGATCGCGGCCGCCGGCACCCAGGTGTACGTCGCCGAATGACGGTTGCGATGCTGCACCGCACCCAAAACCTCAAGTGAAATCAAGAAGTTGGCGCGCCAGCCGAACCGCTTGCAGCAGGCGTGCCTGTCAAACTGAAAATTAACGGGGCACGATTTGTCGTTGCCCGCGCGCTCGACTAGACTCCAGTTCCCCGGCCCGTTCGCCCGATCCGCCTGTGCCAAGGCGTGTGCGAATCTCAAGGCCGGCGAATACAGCTTTCCCCCCAAGCCATACCCCGCGGGGTATCGCGCACCGGCGTTTGCGCCGGCCGCGCGGGCAAACCGGTTGCCATGGAGAGAACGATGCTGAGTCCGCATGAATTCGCCACGCTACTGCTAGTGAAGGACGCCCCCGATCACGGCGACATGGATCGCGATGAACTCGACGCGCTGCTCGAACAGCAGCTCGTGCGACTGGAAGGGCTGGGATCGGGACGCAAGTACTGCGTGACCGAAACCGGCGACGCCGCGTTGCGATCGATCAAATGCCGCTATTCGTGAAGTCCCGCTGTTCCTGACCCGGGCGCGCCGGCCGGATTCCCGGCCGTGCCGCGTTCCCCGCTCGTTCCGCCTCCCGCAGCTTTCCCGCGTCAGCCGCCGCGCAGCGTCGGATCGACCGCGGCCCGCCAGCTCACCGCCTGCGCACGCGCGCCGTTGAAATACGCGACCCAGCCGGCGCGCCCCGCCGCGTCCGGCGCCGCATAGCGCGTCGAAAGTTCGTTTACGAACGCACAATAGTTCGCTTGCGTCAGCCCGCGATACCGTTTCGCGACGTACGCGTCGTACAGCGTCGAATAGACCGGCTGCGCGTCCGCGCCCCAGTCGCGCGCGGCGCCGCCGCACGACGTCTGCAGGTCGACGAACGACGGCGCACGCCAGTTGCCGGCCAGCGGCGGCGTGCCGGTGGTGCAGCCTGCCAGAACGACGGCGCACGCGCCGGCCCACATCCCAATACGCATGATTCACCTCGCGAAACGGTCGATTCCGCCAGTATCGTCCGGGATCGCGTCGCGCGCTACTGGCCCCGCTTTTTCGAACTTTACTTTTTCGATTTCGTTCGTTAAATTTCGAATTCGAACATTTCATGTTCGCCAATTTCCATCAAACGATAAGGACAGCAGGGTGACCCAACCGAATCGCTACGATCTGCTCGTCGTCGGCGGCGGCATCAACGGCGCGGGCATCGCGCGCGATGCGGCCGGCCGCGGCCTGTCGGTCCTGCTCTGCGAGCAGGACGACCTCGCGTCGCACACGTCGTCGTGCAGCACGAAGCTGATTCACGGCGGCCTGCGCTATCTCGAATACAACGAGTTCGGACTGGTGCGCAAAGCGCTGCAGGAACGCGAGACGCTGCTGCGCGCGGCGCCGCACATCATGTGGCCGCTGCGCTTCGTGATGCCGCACATGCCGAACCTGCGGCCGGCGTGGCTGATCCGCATCGGCCTGTTCCTCTACGATCACCTCGCGAAACGCGAACTGCTGCCGGGCTCGCGCGGCATCGACATGCGCCGCCATGCGGCCGGCGCGCCGCTGATCGACTCGATCAAGCGCGGCTTCGTGTATTCGGACGGCTGGGTCGACGACGCGCGCCTCGTCGTGCTGAACGCGCTCGATGCGCAGGAGCGCGGCGCCGAGATCCTGACGCGCACGAAGCTCGTATCCGCCGAACGCCACGGCGACGAATGGGAAGCCCGGCTGCAGCACGCGGACGGTTCGATCCGCGTCGTGCACGCGCGTGCGGTCGCGAACGCGGCCGGCCCGTGGGTCGGCGACGTGCTGCACGGCGCGCTCGGCCGCGGCGCGCATCACAGCGTGCGGCTCGTGAAGGGCAGCCACATCATCACGCGGCGCCTGTTCGATCACGACCACGCCTACATCTTCCAGAACCCGGACAAGCGGATCATCTTCGCGATTCCGTACGAACACGACTTCACGCTGATCGGCACGACCGACGTCGAGTACACGAGCGATCCCGCGAAGGTCGCGATCGACCGCGACGAGACGCAGTATCTGTGCGAGTCGATCAACCGCTACTTCAAGCGCAAGATCTCTCCGGCCGACGTGCACTGGACCTATTCGGGCGTGCGCCCGCTGCTCGAGGACGAGAACGCGGCGAACGCATCGGCCGTCACGCGCGACTACCGCCTCGAGATGGACGACGGCGCCGGCGCGCCGCTGCTGTCGGTGTTCGGCGGCAAGATCACGACGTTCCGCAAGCTCGCCGAAGAAGCCGGCGACATGCTGTGCCGCGCGCTCGGCCGCGACGCGAAGACGTGGACGGCCGGCGCCCCGCTGCCGGGCGGCGACATCGCGAACGCGAAGTTCGACGCCTTCGCCACCGCGTTCGCGAAACGCCATCCGTGGCTGCCTGCCGCGCTTGCGCGCCGGTATGCGCGTGCGTACGGCACGCGTGCGGAGCGCGTGATCGACGGCGCGAAGTCGCTCGCCGACCTCGGCGCGGAAATCGCACCGGGCATTCACGACGCCGAACTGCGCTACCTGCGCGACGTCGAATGGGCGACCTGCGCGCAGGACGTGCTGTGGCGCCGCTCGAAGCTCGGCCTGCACGTCACGCCGGGCACGCTCGACGCCGTGACGGCCGCGGTCGACGCCTGGTTCGCCGCCGCGCACGCGCCGCACGCCTGATTCCGATTGCAGTAGCAGTTGCGTTACCGACGTTGATTCACCGACGCGCCGCCACACGCGGCGCGCATCACAACTACGCCAATCCACGGATGGAGATGAGAGACATGCAGGATCAGTACATCCTCGCGCTTGACCAGGGCACGACGAGCTCCCGCGCAATGCTGTTCGATCGCCAGGGCAACATCGTATCGATCGCCCAGAAGGAATTCGAACAGATCTACCCGCAACCCGGCTGGGTCGAGCACGACCCGCAGGAAATCTGGTCGACGCAAGCGGGTGTCGCCGCCGAGGCGGTCACGCGCACCGGCCTGAACGGCACGTCGATCGCCGCGATCGGCATCACCAACCAGCGCGAGACGACCATCGTCTGGGATCGCGAGACGGGCCAGCCCGTGTACAACGCGATCGTCTGGCAGGATCGCCGCACCGCCGACTTCTGCGATTCGCTGAAGAAGCAGGGCCTCGAAGCGAAGGTGCGCGCGAAGACCGGCCTGCCGATCGACTCGTACTTCTCCGCGACCAAGATCCGCTGGATCCTCGACAACGTGCCGGGCGCGCGCGAGAAGGCGCGCCAGGGCAAGCTCGCCTTCGGCACCGTCGACAGCTGGCTCGTGTGGAACTTCACGAAGCACGAGCTGCACGTGACCGACGTGACGAACGCGTCGCGCACGATGCTGTTCAACATCCACACGCGCGAGTGGGACGGCGAGCTGCTCGAACTGCTCGACATCCCGCGCAGCATGCTGCCGGAAGTGAAGGCGTCGTCGGAAATCTACGGCCACACGAAGACCACGGTGTTCGCGTCGAAGATCCCGCTCGCGGGCATCGCCGGCGACCAGCACGCGGCGCTGTTCGGCCAGATGTGCACGACCTCGGGCATGGTGAAGAACACCTACGGCACCGGCTGCTTCCTGATGATGAACACCGGCAACAAGCCGATCGAGTCGAAGAACAACCTCGTGACGACGATCGCATGGCAGATCGGCGACGACGTGCAGTACGCGCTCGAGGGCAGCATCTTCATCGCGGGCGCGGTCGTGCAGTGGCTGCGCGACGGCGTCGGCATCATCAAGACGGCCGCCGAAATCGAAGCGCTCGCCGCGAGCGTGCCGCACACCGACGGCGTCTATCTCGTGCCGGCGTTCGCGGGCCTCGGCGCGCCGCACTGGAACGCACGGGCGCGCGGCTCGGTGTTCGGCGTCACGCGCGGCACGACGTCCGCGCACCTCGCACGCGCGGCGCTCGACGCGATCGCCTACCAGTCGCTCGACGTGCTGGCCGCGATGGAAGCCGACTCGGGCATCAGCATCGGCGAGCTGCGCGTGGACGGCGGCGCAAGCGCGAACAACCTGCTGATGCAGTTCCAGGCCGACCTGCTCGGCGTCGACGCGGTGCGTCCGCAGATCACCGAGACGACCGCGCTCGGCGCGGCCTACCTCGCGGGCCTCGCGATCGGCTACTGGAAGAACCTCGACGAAGTGCGCAGCCAGTGGCAGCTCGATCGCCGCTTCTCGCCGTCGATGCCGAAGGAGCAGGTCGAACGCTGCATGGCCGGCTGGCAGCGCGCGGTGCGCGCCGCCAAGGCGTGGGCCGACGACGCACAGTAATCGCAAACAATCCAGAGAAATACAACAACATCGGCGGACCGCGCAGCGCGCGAGTCCGCCGCGACTTACGAGAGACAAATCATGTCACCTTATATTGCGGAATTCATCGGCACTGCAATCCTCGTGCTGCTCGGCAACGGCGCGGTCGCAAACGTGCTGCTGGCGAAGACCAAGGGCAAAGGCGCGGACCTGATCGTGATCGTGATGGGCTGGGCGATGGCCGTATTCGTCGCCGTCTACGTGACCGCGTCGTTCAGCGGCGCGCACCTGAACCCGATCGTGACGATCAGCCTTGCGCTCGCGGGCAAGTTCGCGTGGTCGAAAGTCGGCGGCTACATCCTCGCGCAAATGCTCGGCGGGATGGCCGGCTCGCTGCTCGTGTGGCTCGCGTATCGTCAGCACTTCGCGAAGGAAGTCGACGCCGACCTGAAGCTCGCGGTGTTCTGCACGGCGCCCGCGATCCGCAGCGTCACGCACAACGTGCTGACCGAAGCGATCTGTACGTTCGTGCTGATCCTCGGCGTGCTGTATCTGGCCTCGCCGCAAGTCGGCCTCGGCGCGCTCGACGCGCTGCCCGTCGGCCTTCTGGTGCTCGGCATCGGCATCTCGCTCGGCGGCCCGACCGGCTATGCGATGAGCCCGGCGCGCGACCTGTCGCCGCGCATCATGCATGCGCTGCTGCCGATCCCCGGCAAGCGCGACAGCGACTGGCGCTATGCGTGGGTGCCGGTGATCGGCCCGCTGCTCGGCGGCGCCGCGGCCGCCGGCCTGTATCTGCATCTGCACGCGATGGCCTGATCGCGCTGCGATTCTTCACATTCGCCACATTCGGCGCGCGGCATCGGTTGCCGCGCGCGACCCGCATTCTCCTGCCCTCGCACCTTCGCCGCCACCGATCGCCCGCGGCCGGCACCAAAGGCTTCCGCTTCGCACCCGGACAGCAACCGCCGCCGGCGTCGCGTCGATCGCGCGCTCGACCCGCATCCGCGCCACGCGTGAGCGGCACGGGATCGACGCGACGGTGAAAGCGGCCGGCCGAACGGCTCGCGGCGCATCGGCGAAAGCACGTATCATGGCGGCATGATCGGCGTCGCCGACACCCCGCTTCTTCACCATCATGCTCGATCACCTCATCTGCGACTGCGACGGCGTCCTCGTCGACAGCGAAGTCATCGCCGACCGCGTCCTGCTCGAAACGCTGTCCGCCACGTTCCCGCACATCGATTTCGAAGCCGCCGCAAAATCCGCGTTCGGCCAGCAGACATCCCGCTTTCTCGCCGGACTCGAAGCGCACTTCGCGATCCGGATGCCCGAGAACTTCATCGAAACCATCGAGCACAACATCGAGATCGCGCTCGCTCAGTCGCTCGCGCCGATCACCGGCGTGCGCGATGCGTTGCTGAAGGTCGGCCTGCCGGCCGCGGTGGTCTCGAACAGTCGGCTCGTGCGCGTACGCAACTCGCTGAAGCGCGCGTCGCTGACCGAAATCTTCGGCGAGCGCGTGTTCAGCTCCGAGCAGGTCGCGCGGCCGAAGCCCTACCCCGACGTGTACCTGCATGCAGCGCAAACACTTGGCGTCGCGCCGGCGCGCTGCATCGTCGTCGAGGACAGCGTATCGGGCCTGAACGCCGCACGCGCGGCCGGGATGAAGACGATCGCGTTCGTCGGCGCGAGCCACATCCCCGACAACTACGCGGACGCGCTGCACGCGATGGGCATCACGCGGATCATGCGCAAGATGGATGAACTGCCGGCGCTCGTCGCGGCCGGCCAGCGTGGCGAATTCGGCGACGTGCAGTCCTGACGGCCGGCGCGCGTGCGCCGATGCGCGCACGCCGTGTCTGTCGCGGGCGCATCGATGCGCCCGCTGTCTTCCCCCGCTGCCCTCCCCGTCAGGCCGGTTCGCAGCAACGCTCGCGCGCAGCCGCCAGCGCCTCGCGGAATTCGACCAGCTCGGCGATCGTCAGCATCGGCAGACCGTGCTGCTGCGCGAAACGCTCGACGTCGTCGCCGCGCGTCATCGTGCCGTCCGGATTCATCAGCTCGCACAGCACACCCGCCGGCTTCAGGCCCGCGAGAATCGACAGGTCGACCGTGCCTTCGGTATGGCCGCGGCGCGCCAGCACGCCGCCCGGCTGCGCACGCAACGGGAATACGTGGCCGGGGCGCACGATGTCGTACGGCTTCGCATCGTCGGCGATCGCCGCGCGAATCGTCGTCACGCGGTCGGCCGCGGACACGCCGGTGTGCACGCCTTCGCGCGCCTCGATCGAGACGGTGAATGCGGTGCCGTTACGGCTCTCGTTGGTCTGCACCATCGGCGGCAGCTCGAGCGCGCGCACCTGGTCGTCGGTCAGGCACAGGCACACGATGCCGCTGCATTCGCGGATCAGCAGCGCCATCGTCTCGGGCGTGATGCGCTCGGCGGCGACGATCAGGTCGGCCTCGTTTTCGCGGTCGTGATCGTCCTGCAACACGACGGCACGGCCCGCGCGCATCGCGTCGAGCGCGGCGGCGATGCGCGGCGGCACCGGTTCGGAATCGAGCAACGGAAGATCGGCAAAGGCGTCGGACGGTGCCGACGAAACGGACATCAAGGACATGTGAAACGCTCCTCGCAAAGACGATTTGGGCGAAAAACGTTTCAGGGCATTGCAAACAGACAGAACGACAACCCGCTTCGCACGGATGGCAAAGCGGCCCTGACGGACATGACTATCTGCACATCTTCTCTCATCCGGACTGTGACCGTCGGCTCTGGCATTCGACCAGATCTGCTGACCCCGCGCGGATGCGCGGGCGCTCGCGGGCTCGCCGGCTTTCGCCAGCCTACCGCCGGTGGGGAATTTCGCCCCGCCCTGAAGACGCACTGATGCCGGCCGGGGGCTACCCGTGACCGGCGGGCCAAGCATACATCAGCTGCGCGCACCGCGCAGCGAACCACACCTAAAACCTTACTGACGACGCCGTCTAACGGCATCGTCCAAACGACCGATACCGGGCGCCGGGCGCCCGTCCGGAACGCGACAGGCGCGAGCCCGGCTTCGGCCGAAACATCAGCCGGCCGCGTGTGCGGCGTCGGGCACGAGCCAGCGCGGCGGCACCTCGGGGCTCACCGTCACGCGAAACGCGCGCGCTTCGCTGTCGCCCGGGTTGCGCAGGCTGTACGGCTGGTCGGCGTCGAACACGATTGCGTCGCCGGTCGCGAGCAACTGGCGGCGATCGTGCACGCTGACTTCGAGCGTCCCCTCGCTGACGACCAGGTTCACCGTCGTGCCGGGCGCGCGGCGCGCGCCGGGCTCCGTATGCAACGGCGCGATCCGCAGCTCGTGGAACTCGGCGGCGGCCGGTTCGCCTTCCGGATACAGCGCACGTGCCGAAAAACGGCCGTTCGAACTGACGACGCGCGACGCACGCTCGGCCGCCAGGTGCTCGAAGCCGTTCACCGCGTGCCGGCGCAGAAACGCGGCGACCGACACCTTCAGCGCCGCGGCGATCTTGCAGAGCACCTTGATCGACGGCACGCTGCGCGCCGACTCGATCTGCGCGAGCATCGCACGCGATACACCGGACAGCCGCGCGAGCGCATCGAGCGACAGTTGCCGCTCGGCGCGCAAGCGCGCGAGGTTCACGCCGACGACCTGCTCGAGGACATCGAGCGACGCGGACGTCCGCGCGTCGGCGGCATCGCCGGACTCGAAGGAAGACACGCCGCGCACCAGCGCCAGGGGTGAAGACATAGCATTGCCTCCGGGCCGCCGCGCGGCCCTGCAAATGGGGTAAACCGGAATCGGGTTGCGCCACGAACAGCGCGTATCGAGACGCTATCACCCGCCCCCCGGCCGGCAAACGAAGTTATCTTCACACCGTTATCAGCATCGCGGAGGAATGCGTTTCTCGCGAACCTTTTCCTGCCGCTGCGGCGTCGATCCGGCACCGAAGGAGGCGCCGGTCGATGCGCCGGTCGTCACACCGCTCAATGCGCCGCCGGTGCCGCACCGCACGCCGGTGTGCGCGCATCGAGCCGCATCGCGATCCACGTGACGACGAGCGCCGCGAACGTCACCGCGACGGCGACCCACGGCAACGCGTCGAGTGCGAAGCCGTGTTCCAGCGCGAGCCCGCCCAGCCACGCGCCGCCCGCGTTGCCGACGTTGAACGCACCGATGTTCAGCGTCGACGCGAGATGCGGCGCGCTCGCGGCCTTCTCGACCACGCGCGCCTGCAGCGGCGGCACCGTCGCGAACGCGGCGATCCCCCACACGAACACGGTCACGGCGGCCGCGACCGGCAGGTGGCTCGTCTTCGCGAACACGGCCATCACCGCCATCAGCGCGACGAGGATCGCGAGCAGCGACGGCATCAGCGCGCGGTCGGCGAGCTTGCCGCCGAGCATGTTGCCGATCGTCAGCCCCGCGCCGAACAGCACGAGGATCAGCGCGACCGCGCGCGGCGAATAGCCGGACACGCTCTCGAGAATCGGCGCGATGTACGTGAACACCACGAACACGCCGCCGAAGCCGAGCACGGTCATCAGCAGTGCGAGCCACACCTGCGGCTCCTTCAGCACGCGCACCTCGCGGCCAAGGCCGACCGGCCCGCTGTCGTGCCGGTTCGGCACCAGCAGCGCGACGCCGCCGAGCGACAGCACGCCGAGCGCGGCGACGATCCAGAACGACGCGCGCCAGCCGAGCAACTGGCCGACGAACGTGCCGAACGGCACGCCGAGCACGTTCGACAGCGTGAGGCCGGTGAACATCAGCGCGATCGCGCTCGCACGCTTGTCGGCCGGCACGAGCGACGCGGCGACCACCGCGCCGATCCCGAAGAACGAGCCGTGCGCGAACGACGTGACGACGCGCGCGACCATCAGCATCGCGTAGCCGGACGCGGTCGCGCACAGCACGTTGCCGACGATGAAGATCGCCATCAGCAGTTGCAGCGCGGCCTTGCGCGGCATGCGGCTCGTCAGCACGGCGAGCAGCGGCGCGCCGACCGCGACGCCGAGCGCGTAGCCGGTGACCAGCAGCCCGGCCGACGGCAGCGACACGGCGAGGTCGTGCGCGACTTCGGGCAGGAGCCCCATGATGATGAATTCGGTGGTGCCGATGGCAAACGCGCTGATCGCGAGCGCCAGTAACGGGATGGGCATGACGTTCTCCGGAAGGCGGCGGATGCGGCGTCGGATCGGTGCCGCACCGCACAAAAAGAGGATGTGCGCGCATTGTCCCGAATACGCCTATCTTTGATAATTGGCGTGGCATTTGAACCATTTTCAAAAAACAGTGAAAAATCCGATGGATCGACTGGGCGATATCCGGCTGTTCGTCGAGGCGGCGGAACTGGGCAGCCTGTCCGCCGCCGGGCGCAAGCTGAACCTCACGCCGGCCGCCGCGAGCGCGCGCCTCGCGAAGCTGGAGGCGGCGGTCGCCACCCGGCTGTTCGACCGTTCGACCCGGCGGTTGCGGCTCACCGACGAGGGCCGCCTGTACCTGAACGGCTGCCGGCAGGCGTTGCAGGCGCTCGACGACGCAAACGCGCTGCTGCAGGCCGGCCGCAACGTCGTCGGCGGCCGGGTGCGGCTGTCGGCGACGTCCGATTTCGGCCGCCGCCGGCTGCTCGACTGGCTCGACGAATTCACCGCGCGCTACCCGGACGTGACGTTCTCGCTGACGGCGTCCGACTCGACGGTGAACCTGTGGCAGGACGAAATCGACCTCGCGATCCGTTTCGCCGCGCCGCCCGACGGCGCGCTGATCGCCCGCCGGCTCGCCGCGGACCGGCGCGTGCCGTGCGCGGCGCCGTCGTTCGTCGAACGCCACGGCGAGCCGCGCGATCCGCACGATCTGGCCCGCTTTCCCTGCAACGTGATCACGGTAGCGTCCGGGCCGATGAACGCGTGGCGCTTCACGCGCGGCGACGACACGCAGACCTGCACGGTGCCGCTCGCCACCGCGTTCGAGACCAACGACGGCGGCCTCGCCCGCGAGTGGGCGCTGCGCGGGCGCGGCATCGTGCTGAACTCGATCTGGGATGTCGCCGACGACATCCGCGCCGGGCGGCTCAAGGTCCTGCTGCCCGACTGGCGGCACCAGAGCGCGCCGCTGCACGCGATCTATCCCGGCAAGCGCTACATGGCGCCGCGCGTGCGCGTGCTGCTCGACTTCCTCGTCGAACGCTTCGCGCGCGAGGAAGCGGCGCACGACGACCTGCTCCGCTGACGACCGCCGCCGCGGCTGGCCACGTGCCGTTTCGGGGTCGGAGCATGACGAACGGCGTCGCGCGGCTGCAACCCGCCGGCCGCTCCAGGCAGCGCGTAAAGCTATAATGGAAGGCTTTCCCGACGGCTTTTCACCGCAGTTCACGACAGGCTCGACGCGCGCTGCGCGCCCCGGTCCGCCCTTCGGCGCCGGCAGGCGCCGGCCCGAGCCGCTGCTCCGGCAGCAGCCGTCCCGATTCACCCTTGACGACGCCCCCAGGTCAACCACTGCGAACGGCGAATCCCCATGACCAAGAAAGTTTACGTAAAGACCTTCGGCTGCCAGATGAACGAGTACGACTCGGACAAGATGGTGGACGTGCTCAATGCGGCCGAAGGCCTCGAAAAGACCGATACCCCGGAAGACGCGGACATCATCCTGTTCAACACGTGCTCGGTGCGTGAGAAGGCGCAGGAAAAGGTGTTCTCCGACCTCGGCCGCGTGCGCGAGCTGAAGGAAGCGAAACCGGGCCTGCTGATCGGCGTCGGCGGCTGCGTCGCCAGCCAGGAAGGCGCGTCGATCGTGTCGCGTGCACCGTACGTCGACCTCGTGTTCGGCCCGCAAACCTTGCACCGCCTGCCGCAGATGATCGACCAGCGCCGCGCGAGCGGCCGTGCCCAGGTCGACATCACGTTCCCCGAGATCGAGAAGTTCGACCACCTGCCGCCCGCGCGCGTCGAGGGGCCGAGCGCGTTCGTGTCGATCATGGAAGGCTGCTCGAAATACTGCAGCTATTGCGTCGTGCCGTACACGCGCGGCGATGAAGTGTCGCGCCCGCTCGACGACGTGCTGACCGAAGTGGCCGGCCTCGCCGACCAGGGCGTGCGCGAAGTCACGCTGCTCGGCCAGAACGTGAACGCCTACCGCGGCGCGCTGACGGCAGGCTCCGCCGAGATCGCCGATTTCGCGACGCTGATCGAATACGTAGCCGACATCCCCGGCATCGAGCGGATCCGCTACACGACGTCGCATCCGAAGGAATTCACGCAGCGCCTGATCGACACGTACGCGAAGGTGCCGAAGCTCGTGAGCCACCTGCACCTGCCCGTCCAGCACGGCTCCGACCGCATCCTGATGGCAATGAAGCGCGGCTACACGGTGCTGGAATACAAGTCGGTGATCCGCAAGCTGCGCGCGATCCGCCCGGACCTGTCGCTGTCGACCGACATGATCGTCGGCTTCCCCGGCGAGACCGAGGACGATTTCGACAAGATGATGGCGCTCGTGCACGACATGAGCTACGACACCAGCTTCTCGTTCATCTACAGCCCGCGCCCCGGCACGCCGGCCGCGAACCTCGCCGACGACACGCCGCGCGAAGTGAAGCTCAAACGCCTGCAACATCTGCAGGCGACCATCGAGGAAAACGTCGCACGCATCAGCCAGTCGATGGTCGGGAAGGTCGAGCGGATCCTCGTCGAGGGTCCGTCGCGCAAGGACCCGAACGAACTGTCGGGCCGCACCGAGAACAACCGGGTCGTGAATTTCCCGGCGCCGCTCGCGTCGCACCCGCGCCTGATCGGCCAGATGATCGACGTGAGGATCAACCATGCGTACCCGCACTCGCTGCGCGGCGAGCTGCTGCTCGTGAGCGACGACGCGAGCGCGGCCACCCACTGACCGATTGACGCTCAACAGGAGCCCGACGCTACTTTGAAGACCGTCCAAGCACTGGAATTCACCGCGCCGCGCGACGACAACGCGCGCCTCGCCAATCTCTGCGGCCCGCTCGACGAGAACCTGCGGCAGATCGAACAGGCGCTCGACGTCACGCTCGCGCGGCGCGGCCACCGGATCACGATCCGCGGGCGCGGCGCAAAGCTCGCGCTCGCCGCACTCGAGAACTTCTACAACCGTTCGCGCGATCCGCTGTCGGTCGACGACATCCAGCTCGCGCTGGTCGAAGTGCGTCACACCGCCGGCAACGGCCGCCAGGACACGCTCGACGTGCGTTTCCGCGGCGATCCCGATCATCCGTTCGACGAACCGGGCGTGCAGATCGACGACGACAATCCCGACGAGGAACCGGCGCCGAAGCTCTACACGCGGCGCGCCGACCTGCGCGGCCGCACGCCCGCGCAGCGCGAATACCTGAAGCAGATCCTGCAGCACGACGTGACGTTCGGCATCGGGCCGGCCGGCACCGGCAAGACCTACCTCGCGGTTGCATGCGCGGTCGACGCGCTCGAGCGCGACCAGGTCAAGCGGATCGTGCTGACGCGCCCGGCCGTCGAGGCCGGCGAGCGGCTCGGCTTCCTGCCGGGCGATCTCGCGCAGAAGGTCGACCCGTACCTGCGCCCGCTGTACGACGCGCTGTACGACCTGCTCGGCTTCGACAAGACCGCGAAGATGTTCGAGCGCCAGATGATCGAGATCGCGCCGCTCGCGTACATGCGCGGCCGCACGCTGAACCACGCGTTCATCATCCTCGACGAGGCGCAAAACACCACGCCCGAGCAGATGAAGATGTTCCTCACGCGGATCGGCTTCGGCTCGAAGGCCGTCGTGACCGGCGACACCAGCCAGGTCGACCTGCCGCGCGGACACAAGAGCGGCCTCGTCGAGGCGCAGCAGGTGCTCGGCGGCGTGCGCGGCATCGCGCTCACGCGCTTCACGAGCGCGGACGTCGTGCGCCACCCGCTCGTCGCGCGCATCGTCGAGGCTTACGACGACTTCCACGCTCAGCACAAGGACGCGTGAAGCACCGGCCAACGGCCCGGCCCGCCCGACGGCGCGCCGGGCTTTTTTTCGCCCGCGCGCGGCCGGTTCGAATTCGGGTGCGATCGGCCGTTTGGTGTATCCTCAACGCGTCCCAATCGCCTCACCCGTCATGAAATCTTCCCGCTCCCGCAAGTCCGGTCGCGACCAGTCCGCCGCGCCCGATTCCCCCCGTGTTTCGCTGTTCGATGCGAAGGGCAAAGCCCGGACCATCAGCGCACAAGGACTGCGAATCGACTTCCCGGACGGCCGCAGCCTGATGTTCGACCTGTCGGGCAGCTCGGGCGAGGCGGCCGTCGCGATCGTCGCGCAGCACAACGACCCGGCGATGCGCGCGAAGCTCGCGCTGCAGCCCGAGCACTACGACAGCGTGACGCTGCACGTGGGCGCCGAGCTCGCGCCGCGCGAAGAGGAACTGGAAGCCGAACTGCGCGAACCGGAACTCGACCTGTCCGTGCAGTACGGCGACGAGATCGCCGGCGACGTGCGCAAGGCGCTCCCCAAGCGCAAGCTGATCGCCGAGTGGATCGAGCCGGCGCTGTTCGCCAGCGCGCAGCTGACCGTGCGCTTCGTCGGCGAGGAAGAAGGCCGCACGCTGAACGCCGGCTACCGCCACAAGGACTATCCGACCAACGTGCTGACCTTCGCGTACGACGCGGCGCCCGACGGCACCGTGATCGGCGACCTCGTGCTGTGCTGCCCGGTCGTCGAGAAGGAAGCGCACGAACAGGGCAAGCCGCTCACGGCCCACTACGCGCACCTGCTGGTGCACGGCGCGCTGCACGCGCAGGGCTACGATCACGAGACGAGCGACGAGGACGCGGCCGAAATGGAAGCGCTCGAAGTCGACATCCTCGCGAAACTGGGCTTCCCGAACCCGTACCAGTAAGCACCGCCTGCACCATGCACCACGCCGCGATACTGCCGCCCGCCTACCCGCCGTCGATCGGCGACGGACGGCTGCTGACGGAAGACGAGCTCACGGCGTCGCTCGCGCACACGATGCGCGACTGGGACGGCCAGCAGGATCTGTGGCTGTTCGGTTACGGCTCGCTGATCTGGAACCCCGGGCTGCCGACCGTCGCCGCCGTGCGCGGCAAGGTGCACGGCTACCATCGCGGGCTCTACCTGTGGTCGCGCGTGAACCGCGGCACGCCCGAACGTCCGGGGCTCGTGCTCGCGCTCGATCGCGGCGGCTCGTGCTCGGGCATCGCATTCCGGCTCGCGGGCCCCACCGCGCAGCCGCATCTCGAAACCTTGTGGAAGCGCGAAATGCCGATGGGCTCGTACCGGCCCGCATGGCTGCCGTGCTCGCTCGAGACCGGCGAACGCGTGAACGCGCTCGCGTTCGTGATGCGCCGCGACGTGCCGACCTACACCGGCAAGCTGACCGACCCGGTCGTGAAGGAGGTGTTCGACTGCGCGGCCGGCCGCTACGGGACGACGCTCGACTACGTGAGCCGCACCGTGGACGCGCTGCGCGCGAGCGGCATCCCCGACCGCGCGCTCGAAGGGCTGCTCGCGCGATGCCGGTAACGTCCGACCGGCACATCGGCG
This sequence comes from Burkholderia anthina, assembly GCF_902498995.1. Lineage (GTDB taxonomy): Bacteria > Pseudomonadota > Gammaproteobacteria > Burkholderiales > Burkholderiaceae > Burkholderia > Burkholderia anthina. The sequence continues at coordinate 87,078 of NZ_CABVLY010000001.1, read as the reverse complement.
TCCCGCCGGCGGTCGTCGGCGCGGGACGCGCATCCGGACCCCAAACCGCTCCGCGGCAACCGTCACGCCGTTCGCGCTGCAGGCTCGCCGCGCTGATCGTCGCCGCGAGCGTCGCGCTGTCCGGCTGCGGCCTGTTCGGCTGCGGCGGCGCCGCGACCAACGGCGCGGCCGCCGGCGGCTGCTCGGCCGGCATGCGCTTCTGAAGCCGCGCCGGCGCGGCGCGACGAAATGCCGCCGTGCCGCGCTGCCGCCCGAGCGGCCGGCCACCGCCGGTGCACGCATTTTTGCCGCCGCTGCCCCGGCGCCCCTTTCTGAGATAGGATGGAGACGAAGGACGGCGCCGTGCGCGGCATGGCCGTCCCCGAGCGGGGCTCGCGCGAGCCGCCTGAGCCCGGCCGGACGGCCGGTGTGACACGGCCGCGCCATGCCCTTGGTGTATCCTTGCCTACTCCGTGACAGCGCGCCCCGGCATGACCCGGGCGCACCACCATGAACGATTCGTATCCCAGTCGTAAGCTAACCGACAAACCGCAAGAAAAGCGCTCGCTGCTCGAGCGCCTGACCGACTTCATCTCGCCCGAGCCGGAATCCCGGACCGAGCTGCTGGAAATCCTCCAGGACGCCCACGAACGCAACCTGATCGACGCCGATTCGCTGTCGATGATCGAAGGCGTGTTCCAGGTGTCCGACCTGTGCGCCCGCGACATCATGGTGCCGCGCGCACAGATGGACGCGATCAACATCGCGGACAAGCCTGAAGACTTCATCCCGTTCGTCCTCGAGAAGGCGCACTCGCGCTACCCGGTGTACGAGGAGAACCGCGACAACGTGATCGGCGTGCTGCTCGCCAAAGACCTGCTGCGTTTCTATGCCGAAGAGGAATTCGACGTGCGCGGGATGCTGCGTCCCGCCGTGTTCATCCCCGAATCGAAGCGCCTGAACGTGCTGCTGCACGACTTCCGCGTGAACCGCAACCACCTCGCGATCGTCGTCGACGAATACGGCGGCGTCGCGGGCCTGATCACGATCGAGGACGTGCTCGAACAGATCGTCGGCGACATCGAGGACGAATACGACTTCGACGAAGAAGCCGGCAACATCATCTCGGGGCCGGACGGCCGCTACCGCGTGCGCGCGCTGACCGAGATCCAGCAGTTCAACGAGACGTTCGGCACCGATTTCCCCGACGACGAAGTCGACACGATCGGCGGCCTGATCACCCATCATTTCGGCCGCGTGCCGCATCGCGGCGAGAAGCTGCAGCTCGGCAACCTCGTGTTCGAGATCCAGCGCGGCGATGCGCGCCAGGTCCACGTGCTGCTGGTGCGCCGCAACCCGCTCGCGAGCCGCCGCGCCGAAGCCTCGCACGAGGACTGACCGTCTCGCGCCGGCCGCGCCTCCTTCAACCGCTCGCCCCCTTCCGCTTCACATGGACGATCCGATCCCGTCCCGCCCGGCTGGCGGTCTTCTCGCGCCGGCGCCCGGCCGCGCGCTGCCGCGCTGGCACTACCCGGCCGCGCTGCTCGCCGGCGCGGCCAATACGCTCGGCTTCGCGCCGACGCCGCATGGCGGCTGGCTGCAGCTCGTCGTATTCGTCTGGTTTTTCGCGCAGCTGACACGCACGTCGAGCTGGCGCGGCGCCGCGCTCACCGGCGGCGCGTTCGGCTTCGGCAACTTCATCAGCGGCATCTGGTGGCTCTACATCAGCATGCACGTATACGGCGAAATGGCGGCGCCGCTCGCGGGCGGCGCGCTGGTGCTGTTTTCGCTGTACCTGTCGCTGTACCCCGCGTTCTCGGCCGGGCTGTGGTCGTTCTGCGCGGGCCATGCGTGGCATCGCCGTACCCCCGATCCGCGGCCGTTCTCGCCGACCTGGCACGGCGCATTCGCGTTCGCCAGCGCGTGGGCGCTCGGCGAATGGCTGCGCGGCACCGTGTTTACCGGCTTCCCGTGGCTCGCGAGCGGCTACCCGCAGGTCGACGGCCCGTTCGCGGGCTTCGCGCCGGTCGTCGGCGTGTACGGGATCGGCTGGGTGCTCGCGCTGTTCGCCGCGCTGGTCGTGCAGGCGCTCGTCGCCGCGCGCCGCGCGCCCGCGAATGCGGACGAACAAGGCGCCGGCGGCAACGCGCGCGTGCGGATTGCCGCGCCGGCCACCATCGCCGTCGCGCTGGTCGCCGCCGGCCTCGGGCTGTCGCAGGCCACGTGGACCGTGCCCGCGAACGCGCCGCTCACCGTGCGGCTGCTGCAGGGCAACGTGAAGCAGGACATCAAGTTCGAGGAAGCGGGCATCGACGCGGCGATCAAGATGTACCAGCAGATGATCGTCGAGAAGCCGGCCGACCTGATCGTCACGCCGGAGACCGCGATCGCGGTGATGATCCAGGAACTGCCCGAGCCGTTCGCCGTCGCGATCCGCAAGTTCAGCGACACGACGGGCTCGGCCGTGCTGTTCGGCGCGGTCGGCGCGTCGGTGACGCCGGACGGCCGCTACGTCGACTATACGAACAGCCTGTACGGCGTGACGCCGCACTCGCGCGACATCTATCACTACGACAAGCACCATCTCGTGCCGTTCGGCGAATTCATCCCGTGGGGCTTCCGGTGGTTCGTCGACCTGATGAAGATGCCGCTCGGCGATTTCGCGCGCGGCGCGCCGGTGCAGAAGCCGTTCTTCGTGCACAACCAGCCGGTGATGGCCGACATCTGCTACGAGGACTTGTTCGGCGAGGAAATCGCCGCGACGATCCGCGACAATCCGCAACCGCCCGGCGTGCTCGTCAACGTGACGAACCTCGCGTGGTTCGGCGACACGATCGCGCTCGACCAGCACCTGCAGATCGCGCGGATGCGCGCGCTCGAAACGGGCCGGCCGATGCTGCGCTCGACCAACACCGGGATGACGGCCGCGATCGACGCGCACGGCCGCGTGCTCGGCCAGTTGAAGCCGTTCACGATCGGCTCGCTCGACGTGCGGATCGAAGGCACGAGCGGCTTCACGCCGTACGTGACGAGCGGCAACAACATCGTGCTCGCGGTGTCGCTGGTGCTGCTCGCGTTCGGCTTCACGTTCGGGCCCGGCCTGCGCCGCCGCAACGGCGCGAAGGCCGGCGACGACCGCAACGCCTGACGCATCGGGCGGCCGTCGCGCGCTGCGCGGCGGCCGCTGCCCCGGCCTGCGGTTCGGCCCCGGGTGCCGAAGCCTCGGCGTGATTCCTTCGAAGCGCCGGTCAACGCTTGCGCTTCGCCTCCTCCACCACCCCGCGCAAATCCCGTGCAAGCGCGTCCATCACCGGCGCCCATGCGCCGAACGCCGGCTGCCGGTACAGCGTGGCAGTCGGATACCACGGGCTGTCCGTGCGTTCGAGCAGCCACGGCCAGTGCGGATTCACGTCGAGCAGCACCCACGTGCGCGCGCCGAGCGCGCCCGCCAGGTGCGCAACCGACGTGCACACCGTGATCACCAGATCCAGCGCGCCGATGAACGCGGCCGTATCGTCGAAACTCTTCAGTTCGGCCGTGTGGTCGTCGATCGCGAAGCCGGCCGCGCGCGCCGCGGCGACGTCCGCTTCCGCGCCCGGCTGCAGCGAATGGAATGCGACACCGTCGATGCCGCGAAACGCGCTCGCATAGCGCTCGAGCCCGACGCGCCGGAACGGGTTGCGCTGGTGCCCCGCGCTGCCCGTCCACACGAGCCCGACCTTCAGCCGGCCGTCGCCCGCGAGCCGCGCGCGCCACGCGTCGCGCGCGCGCGGCTCGGCGTGCAGGTACGGCACCGATGCATCGAGCGTCGACGCCTGCGTCCCGAGCAGCAGCGGCAGGCCGATCAGCGGCACTTCGTAGTCGAATGGCGGCAGCGCGTCGACGCCGCCGCCCGCGCTGAACGCGTCCGCGTGCGCGCCGAGGCTGCGCGCCATCAGCATGCCGACCTGCGGGAACGTGTTCCAGACGAGCCGGCCGCCCTCGCGGTGCACGCGCTCGGCGAGCGGCGCGACGTAGCGGCTGAACTGCAGCACGTCGCCGAGCCCCTGCTCGCCCCACACGAGCAGCGTCTTGCCCGCGAGCGGCTCGCCGCGCCAGCGCGGGCCGGGCAGCACCGGCAGGCGGCCGCGCAGTTCGCCGGCACCGTCCCAGCGCGCCTCGTGACTGCGCCAGCCGTCCGCGTAGTTGCCGCGCACGAGCTGGATGATCGCGAGGTTGAAACGGAACGCCGCGTCGTCGGGCGCCAGCTCGCACGCGCGCGTCGCGTAGCGCTCGGCGTCGTCCCAGCGCTGCGCCTCCTTCATCGTCATCGCGATATTGTTCAGCGCGAGCGCGTTGTCGGGCGCGATCTCCGCGAGCCGTGCGGCGCACACGAGCGCACCGTCGAGATCCTGCATCGCGAGCCGCGCGACGACGAGGTTGATCCACGCCTGCACGTCGTGCGGATCGGCCTCCACGGCCGCGGCGAGCAGCGCGATTTCCTCGTGGCGATCGCCGCCCGACAGACGCAGCGCGACCGCGAGGTTGTTGCGCAGCGACGGCCAGCCGGGGTCGAACGCGAACGCCGCGCGGTACGGCGCGACGGCGTCGGCGTGACGGTCGAGCATCTGCAGCGCGTAGCCGTGATTGAAGCCGGCGCCCGCGCCCGGGTGAAGGCGCGCCGCGCATTCGGCCAGCGCGAGCGCGTCGGCCTTGCGCTGCCGCGCAACCAGCGTCGAGGTCAGCCGCGCGAGCGCGGTCATGTCGGTCGCGTGCAGATGACCGGCGGCGCTCAGCCACAGATCGTACGCGGCGCGCTCGCCGCGCGCGTGCGCGTCGGCGGCCCGGCCGAGCAGCGCGAGCAGCGGCGGCAGCAGCGGAATGAGGAGGTCGTTCGAGTCGTCCATGCGCTCCGGAAATCGGCAATCGGTCGCGCGACAACGGCCGCGCGCACCGCGATACGCGCATCTTAACGCCCGCGGGAACCGCTGCCGCAAGCGCATCGCGAACGCCGTCGCGACGCAGCGCCCGAGGCCGCGCCGGGCGCGTCGGCGCCCCGCACGAATGCGGCGAAAATACCGTCGACGGCCCCTTCGTCCGCGTTCCGGCCGCATCCGGTCGCCGATCCGGTAAAATTGCACGTTTCAGCACACTAACAAGCCGCGCCGCCGCGCGAGCCGACCCTCCGGGCCCCGCCCGGAGCGCCGCCCGCAACGGAGCGCCAGCGCCACGAAGGCTCTTCATGCTTACGTTTCAGCAAATCATCCTGACGCTGCAGTCCTACTGGGACAAGCAGGGTTGCGCCCTGCTCCAGCCCATCGACATGGAAGTCGGCGCGGGTACGTCGCACGTCCACACGTTCCTGCGCGCGGTCGGCCCCGAGCCGTGGCGCGCCGCCTACGTGCAACCGTCGCGCCGCCCGAAGGACGGCCGCTACGGCGAGAACCCGAACCGCCTGCAGCACTACTACCAGTACCAGGTCGTGCTCAAGCCGGCGCCGGAAAACATCCTCGACCTGTACCTCGGCTCGCTCGCGGCACTCGGCTTCGACCTGAAGCAGAACGACGTGCGCTTCGTCGAGGACGACTGGGAGAACCCGACGCTCGGCGCATGGGGCCTCGGCTGGGAAGTGTGGCTGAACGGGATGGAAGTCACGCAGTTCACGTATTTCCAGGAAGTCGGCGGCCTCGAATGCAAGCCGGTGCTCGGCGAGATCACGTACGGCCTCGAGCGCCTCGCGATGTATCTGCAGAAGGTCGAGAACGTGTACGACCTGGTCTGGACCGAGTGGGAAGAGCAAGGCCCGAACGGCCCCGAGCTGCGCCGCCTGTCGTACGGCGACGTCTACCACCAGAACGAGGTCGAGCAGTCGACCTACAACTTCGAGCACGCGAACGTCGACCTGCTGTTCACGTTCTTCAACAGCTACGAAGCGGAAGCGAAGAAAATGATCGACGCGCAGCTCGCGCTGCCCGCGTACGAACTCGTGCTGAAGGCCGGCCACACGTTCAACCTGCTCGACGCGCGCGGCGCGATCTCGGTGACGGAACGTGCGGCGTACATCGGCCGCATCCGCGCGCTGTCGCGTCTCGTCGCGCAGGCTTACTACGACTCGCGCGAGAAGCTCGGCTTCCCGATGCTCGGCAACCCGCCGGGCGTGCCGGGCCTCACCACCGACGCCCAGGACGCCGCACAACCGGCATGGGCGCCGCCGCTGAAGGTCGAACGCAAGATCGATCAGGACTGACGAGACGAGATTTATTCCAGACATGACGCACAATCATCCCGCCCCCCTGCTCGTCGAACTGCTGACCGAAGAGCTGCCGCCGAAGGCCCTCGCGCGCCTCGGCGACGCATTCGCCGAAGGTGTCGCACAACGCCTCGCCGCGCGCGACCTCATCGAAGGCGAACTCGTATTCGAGCGCTACGCCACGCCGCGCCGCCTTGCGGTCGTCGTGCAGAACGTGCGCGCCGTCGCGCCTGAAAAGCAGGTCCGCGAAAAGGTCCTGCCCGTGTCGGTCGCGCTCGACGCCGAAGGCAAGCCGACCGCCCCGCTCGCGAAGAAGCTCGCGGCGCTCGGCCACCCGAACCTGACGATCGCCGATCTCGAGCGCGCGCAGGACGGCAAGGCCGAAGCGTTCTTCGTCAACTATTCGGCGGCCGGCGCAACGCTCGCCGACGGGCTGCAGGCCGCGCTCGACGAAGCGCTCGCGAAGCTGCCGATCCCGAAGTTCATGACCTACCAGCGCCCGGACGGCTCCGACGTGAAATTCGTGCGGCCGGTGCACCGCCTGACGGTGCTGCACGACGATCGCGTCGTGCCGGTCACCGCGTTCGGCATCGATGCCGGCGACACCACGCTCGGCCACCGCTTCCTGTCCGACGGCCTCGTCGCGATCCAGCATGCGCATGCGTATGCCGACACGCTGCGCGACAAGGGCCGCGTGATCGCGCACTTCGCCGATCGCCGCGAAACGATCCGCACGCAACTGAACGAGCACGCGAACGGCGACACCGTCGTGATGCCCGAATCGCTGCTCGACGAAGTGACGTCGCTGGTCGAATGGCCGGTCGTCTACCCGTGCCGCTTCGAGGATGAATTCCTGCAGGTTCCGCAGGAATGCCTGATCCTCACGATGCAGACGAACCAGAAGTACTTCGCGCTGACCGACGTGGGCGGCAAGCTGCGCTCGCGCTTCCTGATCGTGTCGAACATCGAGACGAAGACGCCGGGCGAGATCATCGAAGGCAACGAGCGCGTCGTGCGCCCGCGCCTCGCCGACGCGAAGTTCTTCTTCGAGCAGGACAAGAAGAAGCCGCTCGCCGAGCGCGTGCCGCTGCTCGCGAACGTCGTCTATCACAACAAGCTCGGTTCGGCGCTCGCGCGCGTCGAGCGCCTCGAAGCGCTGGCCGGTGAAATCGCGCCCGCGATCGGCGCCGATGCCGCGCACGCGAAGCGCGCCGCGCGCCTCGCGAAGGCCGACCTGCTGACCGACATGGTCGGCGAGTTCCCGGAACTGCAGGGCACGATGGGCACGTACTACGCGCGTCACGACGGCGAACCCGACGACGTCGCGCTGGCATGCGCCGAGCACTATCAGCCGCGCTTCTCCGGCGACGCGCTGCCGACCACGCCGGTATCGACCGCCGTCGCGCTCGCCGACAAGCTCGAGACGATCGTCGGCATCTGGGGCATCGGCCTCGCGCCGACCGGCGAGAAGGATCCCTTCGCGCTGCGCCGTCACGCGCTCGGCGTGCTGCGCCTGCTGCTCGAGAAGCAGTTGCCGCTCGATCTCGTGTCGCTGCTGCGCACGGCCCACGCGCGCTTCGAAGGCGTGCCGGGCGTCGCCGAGTCGACCGATGCGATCTTCGCGTTCTTCATGGATCGCCTGCGCGGCCTGCTGCGCGAACGCGGCTACACGGCCGGCGAAGTCGACGCGGTGCTGAGCCTGAACCCGACCCGCGTCGACGATCTCGTCGCGCGTCTCGACGCCGTGCGCGAATTCACGCGTCTCGCGGAAGCCGAAGCGCTCGCGGCCGCGAACAAGCGGATCTCGAACATCCTGAAGAAGTCGGAAGGCGGCGCGAACGGCGCGGTACAGCCGACGCTGCTCGTCGAAGCGGCCGAAAAGGCGCTGCACGAACAGCTCACGGCCGTGACGCCGCACGTGCAGTCGCAGCTCGAAGCACGTGCGTACACGGGCGCGCTGTCCGCGCTCGCCGCGCTGCGCGCACCGGTCGACACGTTCTTCAACGACGTAATGGTCAATGCCGAGGATCCCGCGCTGCGCGCGAACCGCCTCGCGCTGCTGTTCGCGCTGCACCAGCAGATGAACTGCGTCGCCGACATCTCGAAGCTCGCCGCATAAAGGCCGAACGATGCCGACCAGCCCCAACCGCAAGCTCGTCGTCCTCGACCGGGACGGCGTGATCAACGTCGATTCGGATGCGTTCATCAAGACGCCCGACGAGTGGATCGCGCTGCCCGGCAGCCTCGAGGCGATCGCACGGCTCAACCACGCAGGCTATCGCGTGGTCGTCGCGACCAACCAGTCCGGCATCGGTCGCGGGCTGTTCGACATGGCCACGCTCAACGAGATGCACCTGAAGATGCATCGCGCGGCGGCCGCGGTCGGCGCGCGCATCGACGCGGTGTTCTTCTGCCCGCACACGGCCGAGGATCACTGCGACTGCCGCAAGCCGAAACCCGGCATGATGCAGATGATCGCCGAGCGCTTCGAGATCGATCCCGATCACACGCCGGTCGTCGGCGATTCGCTGCGCGACCTGCAGGCCGGCGTCGCGGTCGGCTTCCAGCCGCACCTCGTGCTGACCGGCAAGGGCAAGAAGACGCTCGCCGCGGGCAACCTGCCCGACGGCACGAAGGTCCACGACGACCTGCGCGCGTTCGCCCTGGATTTCCTTTCACACGAACACGAGTGATGCGGGCGCCGCGCGCATCCTCCTTACTGTCAGACCCACGCCGATGCGCTTCGTCCGCTCCCTGCTGCTGCTGCTCTACTTCATCGTGTACACGGTGCCGTACGCCACCGCGTGCTTCATCGCGTTTCCGTTCATGCGTCCCGACGCGCGCTACTGGATGGCGGCCGGCTGGTGCAAGTCGACGCTGTGGGTCGTGCGCTGGCTGAACGGCATCCGCTACCGGATCGAAGGGATGGAGAACCTGCCCGACGGCCCGGCCGTGCTGCTGTCGAAGCACCAGTCCGCGTGGGAGACGCTCGCGTTTCCGGCGCTGATGCCCAAGCCGCTCTGCTACGTGTTCAAGCGCGAGCTGCTGTACGTGCCGTTCTTCGGCTGGGCGCTCGGGCTGCTGCACATGGTCAACATCAACCGCAAGGAAGGCAAGAACGCCTTCGTGTCGGTGATCCGCCAGGGCAAGAAGCGCCTGTCGGAAGGCGCATGGATGATCATGTTCCCGGAAGGCACGCGCACGCCGGTCGGCAAGCAGGGCAAATACAAGACGGGCGGCGCGCGCTTCGCGATCGAAACCGGCGCACCGGTCGTGCCGATCGCGCACAATGCAGGTCGCGTGTGGCCGCGCAATTCATTCACGAAATTCCCGGGCGTGGTCACCGTGTCGATCGGCAAGCCGATTCCGGTCGAAGGCAAAACGCCCGACGTATTGAACTCGCAGGTCGAAGCATGGATCGAAGCGGAAATGCGCCGCATCGACCCGGATTCTTATCGCGAGCCGGGCAATGCGGGTACGCGCGATGCCGCGCGCGTCTGAATCCCCCGGATTGCCGCCGTTGCGTACGACGAAACGAAGCGAATTGATGAAAAAGCGTCCGCGGCCACGGCCTGCCGTCGTGGCTCTCGATCATCGCCAGATGGATCTGCCACTCTTCGACGGGCCGGCTGCCGCACCGTCGGCGCCCGCCGCACCGCCCACGCCGACGCAGCCTGAAGCCACGCCGGTGGCCGCCGCGCCCACCACCCCGCTCGACCCGGGCCGCGCGCCCGATCGCTCCCGCGTCCGCACGTTCGCGCTCGACAGCCGCGTGCTCGAATACCGGCTGAAGCGCTCGGCGCGCCGCACGATCGGCTTCACGATCGACGGCAGCGGGCTGTCGATCACCGCGCCGCGCTGGGTCACGCTCGCCGACATCGAAGCGGCGATCGCCGAGAAGCAGCGCTGGATCTTCGCGAAGCTCGCGGAATGGAAGACCCGCACCGAGCAGCGCGCGCTGCCGCAAATCGACTGGCGCGACGGCGCGCAACTCCCGTATCTCGGCAAGACGGTGACGATCGCACTCGGCGCGGGCGCCCTCGCGTTCGACGCCGATGCACTGCGACTGTCGCTGCCGCTGCCCGTGCAGGCGGACATGCAACAGATCAAGGATCGCGTGCAGGGCTGGCTGCAGAACGAAGCGAAGCGGATCTTCGGCGAACGTCTCGTCGTCTACGCGGAAAAGCTCGGCGTCACGTATTCGATGGTTGCGCTGTCGTCGGCCGCGACGCGCTGGGGCAGTTGCTCGAGCGACGGCAAGATCCGGCTGAACTGGCGGCTGATCCATTTCCCGATGTCGATCATCGACTACGTCGTCGCGCACGAACTGTCGCACCTGCGCGAAATGAACCACAGCCCGGCCTTCTGGCAGACGGTCGAATCGATCTTTCCGGAATTCCGCGAAGCGCGGCACACGCTCAAGCATCATCCGCCCGAGCTGCTGCCGTCGCTGTAACGCTACCGGTATCGGTACGACGTAAACGCCAAACGGGCGATGCGGAGAACCCCGCATCGCCCGTTTTCGTTGCCCGCGGCGCGCAATGCGCCGCGAACCGCTCATCCGGCGCTCAGTGCGCCTTCTTCTGGATGAACTCGATCTTGTAGCCGTCCGGATCCTCGACGAACGCGATCACGGTCGTGCCGTGTTTCATCGGGCCCGCTTCGCGCGTGACCTTGCCGCCTTGCGCCTTGATCTTGTCGCAGGCCGCGTACGCGTCTTCGACTTCCAGCGCCAGGTGACCGAAGCCGTTGCCGAGATCGTAGGACGGCGTATCCCAGTTGTGGGTCAGCTCGATCACGGTGCCCGTGCTTTCCGCTTCATAGCCGACGAACGCAAGCGTGAACTTGCCGTCCGGATAATCCTCGCGACGCAGCAGCTTCATGCCGAGCAATTCGGTGTAGAACTTGATCGAGCGGTCGAGATCGCCGACTCGCAGCATCGTATGCAGCAAACGCATGTGTTGTACTCCTGTGGGGCCTTTCCAGAACCGGAAATTCTACCGGAGTCGCGTGAATCTCGCCGCGCACGCCCCGTGCGCCACCGGCCGATATCGCGCATCGGTGCGCGGCACCGCCGCCCGCACGCCCGTGGAAACCATCAGGCGCGACGCGCCCCGGCACCGCGGCCGATCGGGTAACATCGTCCCACCTCGCACTAAAAGCGGGCATGCCGCCCGCCGCGGAAACGCGACTCACCCCCTTCATTCAGCCACACTGCCTCCCGTGCGAAACCGCCGATTCGAGCGCACCGTCCGCGCCGTCCGCCTGCCGTCGTCTTCCCGTCATTGCGCCGAGGCCCGCCGATGAGCGCGCTCGCCGCTTCGCCCGTGCGCCGCGCGCTCGACACGCGCGCCGTCGGCGTCATGCTGCTGCTCTGCGCGATCTGGGGCTTCCAGCAGGTCGCGATCAAGAGCACGAACGCAGCCATCCCGCCGATGTTCCAGGCCGGACTGCGCTCGGTGATCGCCGCACTGCTGCTGTGGGGCTGGGCCCGCTCGCGCCACACACCGCTGTTTCGCGCGGACGGCACGCTCGGCGCGGGTATCGCGGCCGGCGCACTGTTCGCCGGCGAGTTCATCTGCGTGTTCTTCGGGCTGACGCTGACGAGCGCATCGCACATGGCGATCTTCCTGTATACGGCGCCGTGCTTCACGGCGCTCGGCCTGCATCTGTTCGCGCCGGGCGAGCGGCTGCAGCGCATGCAGTGGGCCGGCGTCGCGCTCGCCTTCGCCGGCATCGCGCTCGCGTTCGCGGACGGCTTCCTGAAGCCAAGCGCACCCGGCGCGTCGGTGCTGGCCGGGCTCGCCGGCGACGCGCTCGGGATCCTCGGCGGCGCGATGTGGGCCGCGACGACCGTCGTCGTGCGCTCGACGTCGCTCGCACGCGCGAGCGCGAGCAAGACGCTGTTCTACCAGCTCGCGGTATCGGCCGTCGTGCTGGTCGGGCTCGCGGCCGTGCTCGGCGAAACGTCGTTCGCACGCGTCACGCCGCTTGCGCTCGCGAGCCTCGCTTACCAGTCGGTGATCGTCGCGTTCGTCAGCTATCTGTCGTGGTTCTGGCTGCTCACGCGCTACAGCGCATCGCGGCTGTCCGTGTTCACGTTCCTGTCGCCGCTGTTCGGCGTCGCGTTCGGCGTGCTGCTGCTCGGCGAGTCGGTCGGCTGGCGCTTCATGTCCGCGGCCGCGCTGGTGCTGACCGGCATCGCACTCGTCAACACGCCGCCGCGTCGGCGGGCGTGATGCGCGCCCGGCCTGCCGCGACGTCCGGACAATAAAAAAGGCTGCCCCGTGGGGCAGCCTCGTGAACATCGACGTGGCGCGCGCCGCGCGCTGCGATCAGCCGGCGGCCTTGCGCACCACCGCAAGCGCCTGCGCGACGCCGACGTATTCGGCCACGCTGACATCCTCCGCACGCCGTGCGAGATCGAAGCCGAGCGCGTCGAAATCGATCGTCTCGCGATAGTCGCCCAGCGTATTGCGCAGCATCTTGCGGCGCTGCGAGAACGCGGCCGTAACGACTTCGCCGAGCAGCACGGGATCGACGTCCGGCAGTTCGTGCGGCGCGTACGGAATCATCCGGACGATCGCCGAATCGACCTTCGGCGGCGGCTGGAACGATTCCGGCGGCACGTCGAGCATCTTCTCCATCACGTAGCGGTACTGCAGCATCACCGACAGCCGCGAGAATGCCTTCGTGCCCGGCTCCGCAACCATCCGCTCGACGACTTCGTTCTGCAGCATGAAATGCTGGTCGATGACCGCGTCCGCGAACGACATCAGGTGAAACAGCAGCGGGCTCGAAATGTTGTACGGCAGGTTGCCGACGATGCGCAGCGACGGCGTGTCGCCGGGCGCCGCGAGCGAGCGGAAATCGAATGCGAGCGCATCGCCCGCGTGCAGCTCCAGCAATGCACCGAAGCGCTGCTGCAGGCGGCCGATCAGGTCGCGATCGAGTTCGACCGCGTGCAGCGGCGACTCGGGCGTCGCGAGCCGCTCGATCAGCGGGCCCGTCAACGCGCCGAGCCCGGGGCCGATCTCGACCATCCGCTGGCCGCGCGCGGGGCCGATCGTCGAGACGATCGAGTCGATCACGCCGTGATCGACGAGGAAGTTCTGCCCGAAGCGCTTGCGCGCGAAGTGGCCTTGGTGCTGTCTGCTGTTCGACATCGACTGAGAAAAACGAAAAATACGACGAATAAAGTCAGGCCGCGAAGGGCGGCGCGTCAGGACGCGCGGCGATGGCGCGCCATCGTGACGGCCGTGTCGAGCGCGGCGACCATGCTGCCCGGATCCGCGCGGCCCGTGCCGGCCAGATCCAGCGCGGTGCCGTGATCGACCGACGTGCGGACGATCGGCAGCCCGAGCGTGACGTTGATGCCCTCGCCGAACGTCGCGTACTTCAGCACGGGCAAGCCCTGATCGTGGAACATCGCGAGCACGCAGTCGGCATCCGCGAGGTAGCGCGGCTGGAACAGCGTGTCGGCCGGATACGGGCCGCGCGCGTCGATGCCCTGCGCCTTCGCGCGCGCGAGCGCCGGCGAGATCACGTCGATCTCCTCGCGCCCGAGATAGCCGTTCTCGCCCGCGTGCGGGTTCAGCCCCGTGACGAGGATGCGCGGCGCGGCGAGACCGAAGTCGCGCCGCAGATCGTGATCGATGATCGCGAGCGTCTCGACGAGCCCGTCGATCGTCAGCGCGGCCGATACGTCCTTCAGCGGCAGGTGGGTCGTCGCGAGCGCGACGCGCAGCGGCCGCTCGCCGGTGCCCGCCAGCATCATCACGACGCGCGGCGTGTGCGTGCGTTCCGCAAGATATTCGGTGTGGCCGGTGAACGGCACGCCGGCATCGTTGATCGTGCTCTTCTGCAGCGGCGCGGTGACGATCGCGTCGTACCGCCCCGCCACCGCCCCGTCGATCGCCGCATCGAGCAGCCCGAGCACGTAGCGGCCGTTGGCCGCGTCGAGCGTGCCCGCCTGCGCGGGCGCGGCGAGCGCGTGATGCGCGACCGACACCTGGCCGCCCTGACTGCCACCGGCAAGCACCGCCCGGTCGGCGCCGACGGCCGCCGCGCGCGCATCGAGCAGCGCGGCGTCGCCGAGCACGGTGAAATGTGCATCCGGCCAGCGCCGCGCGGCGTCCTGCAATGCCTGCACGGTCAGCTCCGGACCGACACCCGCGGGCTCACCGGTCGTGATCGCGATCTGCAGCGCGGGTGTCGTCATCTGGCGCTCGCTCAGTTCGCCGGGCCCATGCCGCTGATCTTGTACTGGACGTACGACGAATCGCGCAGCTCGCGCAGCCAGTCGGCATACGCCTGCTCGGCCTTGCGCTGGCCGATGGCCTGACGCGCGATATCCATCTGCTGCTGCACCGAACCTTCCGCGTCGCGACGGCCGATCACCTGGATCAGGTGATAGCCGTACTCGGTACGCACCGGCTGGCTGATCTGGCCGTCCTGCAGGTTGTTCATCGCGCGCTCGAATTCAGGCACGGTCTCGCCCGGGCTGATCCAGCCCAGGTCGCCGCCTTGCGACGCCGAACCGTCCTGCGAGTAGGTGCGCGCGAACTTCTCGAAATCGCCGCCGGCCTCGATCTGCTTGCGGATGTCGAGCAGTTGCTGGCGCGCCTGGCCTTCCGACTTGCCTTCGCCCACGCGCAGCAGGATGTGGCGCACGTGCGTCTGCACGATCTTCGGCGCCGCGGCCGAGGTGCCCTGGCTCTCGCGGCGATCGACCAGACGCACGACCTCGAAGCCGTCCGGCACGCGGATCAGCGTCGGGTTGACCTGGCCCGGGCGCAGCTTCGATGCGGCTGCGACGACGTCCGGCGGCAGCGCGCCCGGCGCCTTGAAGCCGAGGTCGCCGCCCTTCTTCGCGTCGTCCGCTTCCGAATTGCTCTTCGCGAGCTTCTCGAAATTGGCGCCCGACGTCGCCTGCTGCAGCAACGCTTCAGCCTTCTTCTGCGCGGCTTCGATCTCCGGCTGCGGCGCGTTGGTCGGCGCCTTGATGAAGATGTGCTCCAGGCGCAGGTCCTGCTGCTGCGATGCGCTCGGCCCGCGCTGGCTCGCGATGTAGTTCGCGACTTCCGCGTCCGACACGGTGATCTTGCCGTCGACTTCGCGCTCGCGCAGCTTCGACAGCATCAGTTCGGTACGCGCATCGTTCGTGAAGATGCTCCAGGGCACGCCTTGCCCCTCGATGCGCGCACGATACTGGTCGAGCGTCATCCCGTTCGCCTGCGCGAGGCGCTGCAGCGTGGACTGCACGGTGGCATCGTCGACGCGGATCCCGTCGTCCTTCGCCTTCTGCACCTGGATGCGCTCGAGCACCATCTGGTTCAGCACCTGCGCGCGCAGCTGGTCGGCCGGCGGCACGGGCGCGTTCTGCTGCTGCAGCCGGCGCGAGATCAGGCCGACGCGCTGGTCGAGTTCGCGGCCCGTGATCACGTCGTTGTTGACGACCGCGACGACTTCGTCGGCGAGCTGCGCGCCTTGCGAACCGAGCGCCTGCGCCGCGGCCGGCGCAGCGGCGAGCAGCGCGGCGGACGCGGCGAGGCTGGACACGACTGCCGCGAAACGAAGGGTTTTCTTCATTGCCACTGATACTCCATTGAAATCGTGCTGACCGGTGCAGACAAGCCGGCGTTACTCGTAGTTGCTGAAGCGGGACATCGGCGGCGGCGCGGACGGCAGCGGCGTGTAGCCCGGCACCCCGGCGCGGAATGCCGAGACGAGGCCGTTGTCCACCGTCGACAGGCCCTTGAGCGTCAGCTGCATCATGAAACGCGTCGACGAGTTCTGCTGCCCCGACGTATTCACGCCGTTCGCAAACCGCTGGACCCCGACCCCGAGCGCCCAGCAATCCGCGTCGTATTGTAAGCCGAGCAGACCGTCGACCACGCGATCTCCGGCCAGGTCGTAGTTGAAACGGCCGATCGCGTACAGACGGCGCGTAAGCGGCCACTGCGCGGACACCAGGAACTGGTTGATCGGCTGGCCGTCGAGCGTCGTGTTCGCACGCGTGTAGCGATAGCCGACGTTGATCACGCGGCGCTCGCCCGGGCTGTAACCGAAACCGACGCTCGATTTCACGAGCTGGTTGTTGTTCTGGTTGTACTGGAACGCCGTCTCGGACATGAAGCCCGAGCCGAGCTTCAGCGCGGCGCCGACGATCAGGTCCGAGTGGCGCGCCTGCACCGCGGTCTGGCCCGAGTTCAGCGTGACGCGCTGGTCGGCGAAGTAGTACTGCTGCGCGATCACGAAGCGCGCGCGTTCGTCGCCGGTGCGCGGATCGATGAAGCGCGACGTCAGGCCGGCCGTGATCCGGTTCGCGTCCGCGATCCGGTCGTTGCCGACGAACGTGTTCGGCTGGTAGATCTCCGCGAGCCCGAAGTCCGACTCCGCGGTGTCGAACAGCGGCGCGTTCGACTGGTCGCGATACGGCGTGTACACGTAGTACAGGCGCGGCTCGAGGGTCTGGATGAAGTCCTGGCCGAACAGGCGCACCGAGCGGTCGAAGATCAGGCCCGAGTCGAAGCTCACGGTCGGGATCGACTCGGTGAAGCGCTTCGGGCTGTTCGGCGTGCTCGACGACAGGTAGTTCAGGTCGTACGACGCGAAGTGGTACTGGACCTTCGGCACGACGAAGTAGCCGGGGCCGTACACGCCGTACGAGAGGTACGGGTTGAAGACGACGCGGTCGCCTTCGGTCGAATCGGCGGTCGTGATGCGGAACCGCGAATAGTCGGCTTCCGCGCCGTAGTCGAAGCCGCCGACGTTGTACTTCGTGTACTTCACGTTCAACTGCGGCTCGCGGCTGTACGGCGCGATCGACGGCGGCAGCGTCTGCCAGTGCTGATAGCGCGCGAGCACCGACCACGGGCCCTTGTTGTACGTGAGGCCGGCTTCCTGCTGGTACAGCGTCTGCGTCCCGTTGATGAACTGGTTCATCGACCCAAGGTCTTCGGGATACGTGTTGTCCGAGACCTTGTTGAAGTAGACGTAGCCGCCGAAACCGCCGCCGAAGTTCTGCTGGTGCTGCCAGTAGATCGCGTAGCGGTCGCGGTGCGCGAGCCGGTCATCCGGCAGGTAATTCGCCGTAAACGTGCCCGAATACGTCGGCGACAGATAGCGGAACGTCGCCTCGGTCTGCACGCCGCGCCGCGAGATGATGCGCGGCGTGAGCGTCAGGTCGCGGTTCGGCGCGATGTTGAAGTAGTACGGCAGCGTCAGCTCGAACCCGTTGTTCGAGTTCATCGAGAACGTCGGCGGCAGCAGGCCGCTGCGCCGCTCGCCCGACAACGGGAACGTCATCCACGGGCTCGCGAAGATCGGCACGCCCTGGAAGAACAGCACGCTGTTGCGCACGGTGCCTTCGTCGGCACCCGTATCGAAGTCGAAACGGCTGCCCTTGATGTACCACGCGGGATTCGTCGAGCACTGGCACGCCGTGTAGGTGCCGTTCACGAACACCGAGCGCTCGCTGTCGAGCAGGTCGACGCGCTCCGCGCTGCCCGATCCGCCCGTCACGTTGAAGTGGTACTTCGGCGCCGTCATGAAGCCCTGGTTCGCCTCGATCTTCAGATGCGCTTCGGGGCCCGCGAACGATGTGCCGTTGTTGACCACCCGGACCTGGCCGTACGCATCGGCCATGTCGGTATCCTGATCGTAGTGGATCGCGTCGGCCTTCACGACCGCGTCGCCGCGCCGCAGCTCGGCCGAGCCCTTCGCGGCCAGGTCCTGATCGGCCGTGCCGCTCGTATGGTCGGCGATCACGAAGGCGGCCGGCTTCGCGCCGTCCTTCAGCGGATGATCCTCGAGCTGGGGTGCGAGACGCAGATCCCACGGCGAATCGAGCGGCTGCGGCTGCGCGGCCGCACCCGACAGCTGCGCGTACGACACGGCCGGCACGAGGCCGGGCACGGCCAGGAGCGCGAGCGCGAGCCGCCGTTTGCGCGGCGCCCCGTCACCGGGGAAGACATTCGGGAATAGCGGTTTGGGCGGCATCTATCGTTTGGCGAATCGCCCCTTGTCAACCGTACCTACATGGCACATTCGCGCGCGGCCGGCCGCACCGTCGAACCGCGACTGCGGCTGAGCGCAAACGAGGGAGGCGATCGGGCGAGCGGCGCGACAGGCGGCGGACCTGCACGGCGGAAGCTGACGCGGGGCGCGTCAAAAAAGTCGTGGGGTATTATATGGCAAGACGTTCCCCCCTCCTCCGAGTTTCATGACGCCCCCATCCGCCGCATCCCAGCCCGACGCCCGCCTCGAAGCGCTCACCGCGTGGCTGCACCCGCTCGCCGGGCGCTACGCCCTCGATCTGTCGACGCTCGCGCCCGCCTCGTCGGACGCCAGTTTCCGCCGCTATTTCCGTGTCGCGTCTGCCACGATCCCCGGCGGCGCGCTGATCGCCGTCGACGCGCCGCCGCCCGAGAAGTGCCGCGAGTTCGTCCAGGTCGCGCAGTTGCTGGCCGCGGCCGGCGACCACGTGCCGGACGTGCTGGCGCACGATTTCGATGCCGGCTTCATGCTCGTGACCGATCTCGGCCGCACGTCGTACATCTCGGTGCTCGATCCGGCCGACCCGCTCGCCGCCCGCCCGCTGATGCGCGACGCGCTCGACGCGCTGATCCGCTTCCAGCTGAGCTCGAAGCCCGACGTGCTGCCGCCGTTCGACGAAGCGTTCCTGCGCCGCGAGATGGAGCTGCTGCCCGAGTGGTACGTGGGCCGGCACCTCGGCAAGCCCGTGACCGACGCGATGCGCGGCACGCTCGACCGCACCTTCGCGCTGCTGGTCGCGAGCGCCCATGCGCAGCCGCAAGGCTTCATGCTGCGCGACTTCATGCCGCGCAACCTGATGGTCTGCGAGCCGAACCCGGGCATGCTCGACTTCCAGGATGCCGTGTACGGGCCGCTGACGTACGACGTCGTGTCGCTGCTGCGCGACGCGTTCATCAGCTGGGACGAGGCGTTCGAGCTCGACTGCTTCGCGTACTACTGGGAGAAGGCGAAAAAGGCCGGCCTGCCGGTCGACCCGGATTTCGGCGAGTTCTACCGTCAGCTCGAATGGATGGGGCTGCAGCGCCACATCAAGATCCTCGGCCTGTTCGCGCGCATCAACTACCGCGACGGCAAGCCTCACTATCTGAACGACCTGCCGCGCTTTTTGACCTATGCGCGCAAGGTCGCGCTGCGCTACCGCCCGCTCGTGCCGTTCGCGAAGCTGCTCGATGAACTCGAGGACAAGGCGGCGCCCGACGTCGGCTATACGTTCTGACCGCCCTCTACCGTTCTGATACCCGGCCGAACATGAGCACTCCCCTGACCACGGCGATGATCTTCGCCGCCGGGCGCGGCGAACGGATGCGCCCGCTCACCGACACCCGCCCGAAGCCGCTGCTCGAAGCGGGCGGCAAGCCGCTGATCGTCTGGCAGATCGAAGCGCTCGCACGCGCGGGCATCGAGACGATCGTGATCAACCACGCATGGCTCGGCGACCAGCTCGAGGCCACGCTCGGCGACGGTTCGCGCTGGGGCGTGCGGCTCGCGTATTCGGCCGAGGGCGACGCGCTGGAAACTGCCGGCGGCATCGCGCAGGCGCTGCCGCTGCTCGAACGCGACGGCCGGCCGACGGTGTTCGCGGCGGTTGCCGGCGACGTGTACTGCGCATTCGACTACCGGACGCTCGCCGCGCGCGCCGCGCAGATGGCCGCGCTCGACGCGCCCGCGATGCATCTCGTGATGGTGCCGAACCCGCCGTTCCATCCGGCCGGCGATTTCGTGCTCCGCGACGACGGCCGGCTGTCGCTCGCCGGCACGCCGCGCGTGACGTTCGGCAGCATCGGCGTGTACGACACGCGGATGTTCCGCGACATCGTGCCGGGCACGCACCGCGCGCTGTCGCCCTACTTCAAGGCGACGATCGAGGCCGGCCGTGCGACCGGCGAATTGTATGAAGGTATCTGGGAGAACGTCGGGACGCCCGCGCAGCTCGGCGAGCTCGACGCGCGGCTGCGCGCCGCCGCGGGCTGATCGTTTCGCGGCCGGGCGCCGGCCGCCGGTTCGCCGGTTCGCCGGCCGATGGCCCGACAGGCCGCTGAAGGCCCCGCCGAGCCGGGTTCAGGCTGCGAACGCGCCACCGGGTCACCCGGTCGTGACGTCGTGACACCGCGACACCGCTGCGCCACCCGCTACCGAGCGAACGAACGGCCAACCACCCGCTCCCGCCGCGCACCGCTTCGCGCGGCACCCACGCTCACGCGGCCTCGGCCGCTTCCCCGCCCGCCGCCGCGCGCTGCTGCTGCAGCGCCCACATCTGCGCATACAGCCCGTCGGCGCGCACGAGTTCGTCATGCGTGCCGCGCTCGACGATGCGTCCGTGGTCCATCACGAGAATCTGCTGCGCATGCACGACCGTCGACAGCCGGTGCGCGATCACGAGCGTCGTGCGATGCCGCGCGATCTGGTCGAGCTCGTGCTGGATCGCTCGCTCCGAGCGCGAATCGAGCGCCGACGTCGCCTCGTCGAACAGCAGCACCGGCGGATCCTTCAGCAGCGTGCGCGCGATCGCGACGCGCTGCTTCTCGCCGCCCGACAGCTTCAGTCCGCGCTCGCCGACCGGCGTGTCATAGCCCTTCGGCAAGCTTTCGATGAAGTCGTGGATGTGCGCGGCGCGCGCGGCCGCGATTACTTCGTCGCGGCTCGCGGTCGGCCGGCCGTATGCGATGTTGTAGTAGATCGAGTCGTTGAACAGCACGGTGTCCTGCGGCACGATCCCGATCGACGCGCGCAGCGAATCCTGCGTGACGTCGCGAATGTCCTGACCGTCGATCCGGATCGCGCCGCCCGTCTGGCGGTCGAGATCGTAGAAGCGGAACAGCAGCCGCGACAGCGTCGACTTCCCCGAACCGCTGTGGCCGACCACCGCGGTCGTCGTGCCCGCGTCGATCGTGAACGTCACGTCGTGCAGGATCGCGCGCGACGCTTCATACGAGAAGTTCACGTGCTCGAAGCGCACCTGCGCGCCGGCCACCGCGAGCGGCCGCGCATCGGGAAGATCCGCGACTTCCTTCGCGGCCGACAGCAGCCCGAACATCCGGTCCATGTCGGTGAGGCTCTGCTTCAGCTCGCGATACACGACGCCGAGGAAATTCAGCGGAATGTACAGCTGCAGCATGAACGTGTTGATCAGCACGAGATCGCCCAGCGTCAGCTTGCCCGCCAGCACGCCCTGCGTCGCCCGCCACAGGATGAACACGAGCCCCGTGCCGATGATCGCCTGCTGGCCGAAGTTCAGCACCGACAGCGAGTTCTGCGAGCGGATCGCGGCCTTGCGGTAGCGCCTCAGGTTCTCGTCGTAACGCTGCGCTTCCCACTCCTCGTTGCCGAAGTACTTCACCGTCTCGTAGTTGATCAGCGAATCGATCGCGCGCGAGTTCGCACGCGAGTCGAGCTCGTTCATCGTGCGGCGAAAGTGCGTGCGCCAGTTCGTGACCTTCACGGTGAACACGATGTACGTGACGAGCGCCGCGAACGTCACGTACGCGTAGTACGCCTCGTACTTGACCACGAAGAAGCCGAGCACGAGCCCGACTTCGACGAGCGTCGGCAGGATGCTGTACAGCGAATAGGAAATCAGTTGCTGGATCCCGCGCGTGCCGCGCTCGATGTCGCGCGACATGCCGCCCGTCTGGCGCTCGAGGTGAAAGCGCAAAGACAACCCGTGCAGATGCCGGAACACCTGCAGCGCGAGCTGGCGCACCGCGCTCTCGGTGACCTTCGAGAACAGGATTTCGCGCAGCTCGGTAAACAGCGACGTCGACAGCCGCACGAACGCATACGCGACGACGAGCAGGCCCACGCCGCCCGCGAGCACGATGCCGGCCGAGTGCTCGGCGCGGCCGAGCGCGGTGAGCTGCTGCACGGCGGACAGATGATCGACGATGCGCTTCATCACGACGGGCATGCCGAGGTTCGCGACCTTCGCGCCGATCAGGCAGCCGAGCGCGAGCGCGACGCGCCATTTGTAGGTAGCGAGATACGGCAGCAACGACCGGATGGTCTGCCAGTCGTTGCGAGGCCCGGTCGAAGCCGGCGCGGGCTCGCCGGAAGCAGGAAATCGGCGCATGGGGGAAGGATCGGCGGTGTGTCGGGCGCGTGCGGCGGCGACCGACTGGCGCGCTTTCTCGTACAATTTGCGAACGTTGTATTGTCGCAGAAGCCGCTTCGCGCCGCTGCCGGCGGCCTCGCCGGCTGTCGTGCGCGTGGCGGCGCATTTATTACAGGATGAAAGCACCCGCCATGACCGATTCGACCCTCGAGCTCCCGCACAAGCAGCCCGCGCTGCGCGTCGTCCCGCAACCGCACGACGCAAACGTCCACGGCGACGTGTTCGGCGGCTGGATCATGTCGCAGGTCGACATCGCCGGCTCGATCCCCGCCAGCCAGCGCGCGAACGGCCGCGTCGCGACGGTCGCGGTCAATTCGTTCGTGTTCAAGCAGCCGGTGTTCGTCGGCGACCTGCTGAGCTTCTACGCCACCATCACGCGCACCGGCAACACGTCGGTGACGGTCGACGTCGAGGTGTACGCACAACGCATGCGCCTGATGGGCGAAATCGTGAAGGTCACCGAAGCGACGCTCACCTACGTCGCGACCGGCGCCGACCGCAAGCCGCGGTCGCTGCCGCCGCTGTAATGCGCGCGCCGCGCTGCGGCGCGGCACCGCGGCCCGTCAGTGCGTGGCCGTCAGCCCGAACTCCCGCATCGCGGGCAGGAAGTCGTGATTGAGCTTCGGCTTGCGCGACAGCTTCATCAGCACGTAGCGCTGGAACGGCGCGAGCCGCTGCCACTGCGCAAGGGCCGGCGCCGGCAGCCCGGCCAGCGCGCTCTGCTGCACCAGCGCATCCGGCACCGTGTCGGTTCCGCGCCAGGCCGGCTGATCGTCCGGCTGGAACCACGACGGCTCGAGGTCGGCATGCGTGCGCAGCATCTCGAACAACGCGTGATCGAAGTTCGGCTCGATCGCGGTGTCGTCGTCGGCCGGAAAGCGCGCGAGCAGCTTGCGATCCTCGAGCGGCAGCAGTTGCCACTGCTCCAGTGAAATCCGCAGACCGAAACGGTCGAGATTGAAACGCACGATCATCGGGATGTACGTCAGGTTTTCCGACGAATCGTGTTCGAAATTGAATAGCAGCGGAGCGTCGCTGAGTCCCATGGTCGTTACCTGAGTGGCGGATGCCGGCGCGGCCGGCCTGCCTGAGGTATTTTAGAACCTCTGCGCGCGAGCGGCGAATGCGATCGCCGCCGCACTGCTTCGAATCAACGGGAGTGCTCGTGAATCCGACCCAATCCGACCCACTGCGCGCCCCACTGCGCGACGAACCGCAAGATGCACCGCGAGACGAGCCGAGCGGCGCGATCGAGCTGTCCGTGCGCCGCACGCGCGGCAGCGCGGTCGAGACCGCGCACGACTATGTCGGCCAGGAATGGCCGGTCGCGCTCGTCTTCAACGGCATCTCGCATGCGGTGATGATGTGCACGCCGCTCGACCTCGAAGCATTCGCGGTCGGCTTCGCGATATCGGAAGGGATCGTCGCGCGCGGCAGCGACATCAAGGACATCGAGGTGATCCTGCACGCCGACGCGCCGCTGCCGCACGCGGAGGTGCATCTGGAGGTCGTCCAGCAGGCGTTCGCCGCGCTGAAGGACCGGCGTCGCGCGCTCGCGGGGCGCACCGGCTGCGGCGTGTGCGGCATCGAGAGCATCGACCTGCTCGACCTCGCGCCCGAACGCGTGCCCGATACCGGCTTTCTCGCCCGCCTCGCGCCCGACGCGCTCGCCCGCGCGGCCCACGGGCTGCCCGCGCACCAGGCGCTCACGCGACTCACCGGCGGCCTGCACGCGGCTGCGTGGTGCGACGCAACAGGCGCGATCCGGATGGCGTTCGAGGATGTCGGCCGCCACAACGCGCTGGACAAGCTGATCGGCGCGCTCGTGCTGTCGCGCGCCGACGCGACCGACGGCTTCGTGTTCCTGTCGAGCCGCGCGAGCTACGAGCTCGTGCGCAAGTCGGCGCGGGTCGGCATCCCGATGGTCGCGACGATCTCCGCGCCGTCGTCGCTCGCGATCGGCATCGCGAAGGCGGCCGGGTTGCGGCTGGTCAGCTTCTGCCGGGAAACCGGCCACGTCGATTACGGGACGGCCTGACCCCGGCCGGCCGCGCGCGCCGGCCACGCATCGCCGGCGCGGCCCGCTATATCAGTCGAACTGACGGAAATCCGGCTTGCGCTTTTCGAAGAACGCCGTCATCGCCTCGCGCGCTTCCGGCGCACGAAGCATCGCGGCGAAGTGGCCGGCTTCCTCTGCCATCCGCGCGGCAACCGCCACGCCGCCCGTATCCTTCAGCAGCGCCTTCGTCACGCGCAGCGACGACGCCGGCAGCGCCGCGAGCTTCGCAGCCTGCTTCGCCGCGAATGCGTCGAGTTCGGCCGCCGGCAGCACGCGATTGACGATGCCGATCCGGTGCGCTTCCAGCGCATCGAACGCTTCGCCGAGCAGCAGCTTTTCAGCGGCGACCTGGTGGCCGGCCAGACGCGGCAGCAACACGCTCGACGCCGCTTCCGGGCACAGCCCGAGCTGCGCGAACGGCAGCGAGAACGTCGCGGTGTCGGCCGCGTAGACGAGATCGCAGTGCAGCAGCATCGTCACGCCGACGCCGATCGCGATGCCCGGCACCGCGGCGACGACCGGCTTGCTGGCGCTGCTGATGCGCGCGAGAAACTGGAACACCGACGCGTTTTCGTCCTTCGGCGGCGTTTTCAGGAAATCCTCGAGATCGTTCCCCGCGCTGAAGTTGCCGTCGCTGCCGCGCAGCAGGATCGCGCGGATTGCCTTGTCTTCCTGCGCGTCGGCGAACGCATCGGCCATCGTCTGATACATCGCCGCCGTCAGCGCGTTCTTCTTCGCCGCACGCGCGATCGTGATCGTCATCACGCCGTTGGCGCGTTCCACTTGAATTTCGGCCACAACCGTCTCCTTGGTCTGTCCTCTTCCGGAATGAAAAACGGTGCGCAAGCTCGTGGCTCGCGCACCGTGATCGCTACAGTCCCGCTCCGCTTACAGGCGTTCGATGATGCCCGCCGCACCCATGCCGGTGCCGACGCACATCGTGACCATCCCGTACTTCAGGTTGCGGCGACGCAGGCCGTGCACGACGGTCGCCGCGCGGATCGCGCCGGTCGCGCCGAGCGGGTGGCCGAGCGCGATCGCGCCGCCGACCGGGTTGACCTTCGACGGATCGAGGCCGAGATCGCGGATCACCGCCAGCGACTGCGCGGCGAATGCCTCGTTCAGTTCGATCCAGTCGAGGTCGTCCTGCTTCAGGCCCGCGGCCTTCAGCGCGGCCGGAATCGCTTCCTTCGGACCGATGCCCATGATTTCCGGCGGCACGCCGCGCACCGCGAAGCTCACGAAGCGCGCGAGCGGCGTCAGGTTGAATTCCTTGAGCACCTTCTCCGACACGACGAGCAGCGCGCCCGCGCCGTCCGACGTCTGCGAGCTGTTGCCGGCCGTGACCGAGCCCTTGTTCGCGAACACCGTGCGCAGCTTCGCGAGGCCTTCGATCGACGTATCCGCGCGCGGACCTTCGTCGAGCGCGATCTCGCGCGTCTTCACGTCGACTTCGCCTGTCGCGAGGTTCGGGAAACGCTCGGTGAGCGTGTAGGCAGCGATTTCGTCGCCGAACTCGCCGGCCTGCTGCGCGGCGAGCGCCTTGCGGTGCGATTCGACCGAGAACGCGTCCTGGTCTTCGCGGCTCACCTTCCACTGCTCGGCGACGCGCTCGGCGGTCAGCCCCATCCCGTATGCAATGCCGAAGTCTTCGCTGCGATCGAAGATGTGCGGCGACATCGACGGCTTGTTGCCCATCATCGGCACCATGCTCATCGATTCGCAGCCGCCCGCGAAGATCGCGTCCGATTCGCCGACGCGGATGCGATCGGCCGCCATCGCCAGCGCGGTGATGCCCGACGCGCAGAAGCGGTTGACCGTCACGCCGCCGACCGTCTGCGGCAGGCCGGCGAGCAGCGCGCCCATCCGGGCGACGTTCAGGCCCTGCTCGGCCTCCGGAATCGCGCAGCCGATGATCGCATCCTCGATCAGCTTCGTGTCGAAGCCCGGCACCTGCGCGACCGCCGACCTGATCGCGTGAACCAGCAGCTCGTCGGGGCGCGTGTTCTTGAAGACACCGCGCGGGGCCTTGCCGATCGGGGTGCGGCTGGCGGCGACGATGTATGCGTCTTGCAGTTGTTTGCTCATTTCAGACTCCTTGTCTGCTCGCTCAGTTACGCACCGGCTTGCCGGTCTGCAACATGCCCATGATCCGTTCCTGCGTCTTCTGCGTGCCGAGCAGCTCGACGAACGCGCGGCGCTCGAGCGCGAGCAGCCACTGCTCGTCGACGAGGCTGCCGGCTTCGACGTCGCCGCCGCACACGGCTTCGGCGATGCGGCTCGCGATCAGGTAGTCGTGGTCGCTGATGAAGCGGCCGTCACGCATGTTGACGAGCGATGCCTTGATCGTCGCGATCGCCGAACGGCCTGCCACCGGCACGTCCTTCGCACGCAGCGGCGCACGATAGCCGACGGCGGCCAGCGCGCGGGCTTCCTTCTTCGCGGTGTCGAGCAGTTCGAACACGTTGAAGACGATCGTGTCGGACGGCTTCAGGTAGCCCATCGCACGCGCATCGTGCGCCGACGACGACACCTTCGCCATCGCCGCGTTCTCGAACGACTTCGTGACGAACTTCAGAATGTCGGTGGTCGCATTCGCGGCCGTTGCGGCATCCGCCGCGCGCAGCGCCGCTTCCTTCAGGCCGCCGCCCGCCGGCACGAGGCCGACCCCCACTTCGACGAGACCGACGTAGCTCTCGACGTGCACGACGCGCTTCGCGCTGTGCAGCATCAGCTCGCACCCGCCGCCGAGCGCGATGCCCGACACGGCCGCGACGACCGGCACGTTCGCGTACTTCACGCGCAGCATGCCTTCCTGGAACTTCTTCACGAACGGCTCGATGCCCTTCGCGCCGCCCATCATGAACGCGGGCATCGCCTCTTCGAGGTTCGCGCCGGCCGAGAACGGGCCGCCCGGCGTGCCGAGCTTCAGCGACGTCGGCTGCCAGATCACCACGCCCCTGTAATCCTTCTCCGCGAGTTCGATCGCCTGCACGAGGCCGTCGATCACGCTCGGTCCGATCGTGTTCATCTTCGACTTGAACGACACGATCACGACGTCGTCTTCACCGGCACGATCGTCGACCCACGCGCGCACCGCGTCGGTTTCGAACAGCGTCTTGCCGTACGTCTTCGGATCGGCGCCCGTTTCACCGATGAGCGGCGCGCGGAATACCTGCTTGTCGTAGACGGCGAGGTCCGAACGCGGCACGAAGCGCTTCGATGCCGGCGCCCACGAGCCTTCGGCGGTGTGCACGCCGCCCTTCTCGGCGACCGGGCCTTCGAGCACCCACGACGGCAGCGGCACGTTCGCGAGCGCCTTGCCGGCCGCGATGTCTTCCTGCACCCACTCGGCGACCTGCTTCCAGCCGGCGGCCTGCCAGCCTTCGAACGGGCCTTCGTTCCAGCCGAAGCCCCAGCGGATCGCGAGGTCGACGTCGCGCGCGTTGTCGGCGATCGATTCGAGATGCACGCCGATGTAGTGGAACACGTCGCGGAAGATCGACCACAGGAACTGCGCATGCGGATGGTCCGTCTCGCGCAGCAGCTTCAGGCGTTCCGCCGGCGGGCGCTTCAGGATGCGGCCGACGGTCTCGTCGGCCTTCGCGCCCGCGTCGACGTAGCTGCCCGTCTTCGCGTCGAGCACCTTGATCGCCTTGCCTTCCTTCTTGTAGAACCCGCCGCCCGTCTTCTGGCCGAGCGCACCCTGCTTCACCAGCTCGGCGAGCACGGCAGGCGTCTGGTAGACCGGGAAGAACGGATCGTCGGCGAGGTTGTCCTGCATCGTCTTGATCACGTGCGCCATCGTGTCGAGGCCGACCACGTCCGCGGTGCGGAACGTCGCCGACTTCGCGCGGCCGAGGCGGCTGCCCGTCAGGTCGTCGACTTCGTCGAAGCGCAGGCCGAACTTCGCGGCCTCGGTGATCACCGCGAGGATCGAGAAGATGCCGACGCGGTTCGCGATGAAGTTCGGCGTGTCCTTCGCACGCACGACGCCCTTGCCGACGATGCTCGTCAGGAAGGTTTCGAGCTGGTCGAGGATCTCCGGGCGCGTATGCGCGGTCGGGATCAGCTCGACGAGGTGCATGTAGCGCGGCGGGTTGAAGAAGTGCACGCCGCAGAAGCGCGACTTCAGCTCGTCCGAGAAACCTTCGGACAGCGTCGTGATCGACAGGCCCGACGTGTTGGTCGCGAAGATCGCGTTCGGTGCGATGTGCGGCGCGACCTTCTTGTACAGGTCGTGCTTCCAGTCCATCCGCTCGGCGATCGCTTCGATCACGACGTCGCACTCGGCGAGCTTCGCGATGTCGTCTTCGTAGTTCGCGGCTTCGAGGTATTTCGCGTCGTCCTTCACGCCGAACGGCGCGGGCGACAGCTTCTTCAGGTTCTCGATCGCCTTCAGCGCGATCGCGTTTTTCGGGCCTTCCTTGGCCGGCAGGTCGAACAGCAGCACCGGCACGCGCGCGTTGACGAGGTGCGCGGCGATCTGCGCGCCCATCACGCCGGCGCCCAGCACGGCGACCTTGCGAATCAGGAAATTGCTCACGGGATGTCTCCGGATAGTGTCGTGCAGCGCGGGTTGTGAAGGCTGCACGGCGAAGTGAGTACCAGGAACCGTTGCGTTCGGGCGGCGCGCGGCGCGCACCGCCCGGACTCGCGTCAGAACAGCGATTCGTCGACTTCCATCATCGTCTTCGAACCGGCGCGCGCGGCGCGGATCGTCGACGCCGTCTCGGGCAGGAGGCGCGCGAAGTAGAAGCGCGCGGTGGCGAGCTTCGACTTGTAGAACGGATCGCCCGACGCTTCGTTGTCGAGGGCGAGGCGTGCCATGCGCGCCCAGAAGTACGAGAACACCAGGTGGCCGACGGTGCGCAGGTACGGCACGGCGGCAGCGCCGACTTCGTCCGGGTTCTGCATCGCCTTCATGCCGATTTCCATCGTCAGCTTCTGCACCTTCTCGCCGATGTCGGCGAGCGGGTTGATGAACTCGGCCATCTCCGGCTTCACGCCTTCGGCTTCCGCGAATTCCGTGACGAGCTTGCCGAACTTCTTCAGCTTCGCGCCCATGTCGCCGAGCACCTTGCGGCCCAGCAGGTCGAGCGACTGGATCGAGTTCGTGCCCTCGTAGATCATGTTGATCCGCGCGTCGCGCACGTACTGCTCCATGCCCCACTCGGAGATGAAGCCGTGGCCGCCGTAGATCTGCATCGCGTGGTTGGTCGACTCGAACGCGTTGTCGGTCAGGAACGCCTTGATGATCGGCGTGAGCAGCGCGACGAGATCGGCCGCTTCCTTGCGCACCGCTTCGTCGCCGTGCGACAGCTCCTTGTCGATCTGCAGCGCGGACCAGTACGTGAACGCGCGCGCGCCTTCCGCGTAGGCCTTCTGCGTAAGCAGCATGCGACGCACGTCCGGGTGCACGATGATCGGGTCGGCCGGCTTGTCCGGTGCCTTCGGGCCCGTCAGCGAGCGCATCTGCAGACGTTCCTTCGCGTACGTCAGCGAGTTCTGGTAGGCGACTTCCGTGAGGCCCAGGCCCTGCATCCCGACGCCCAGGCGCGCGGCGTTCATCATCACGAACATCGCGTTCAAACCCTTGTTCGGCTCGCCGACCATCCAGCCCTTCGCGCCGTCGAGGTTCATCACGCACGTCGAGTTACCGTGGATGCCCATCTTGTGTTCGATCGAGCCGCACTTGATGCCGTTGCGCTCGCCCGGCTCGCCCGCGGCGTCCGGAATGAATTTCGGCACGATGAACAGCGAGATCCCCTTCGTGCCTTGCGGCGCGTCCGGCAGGCGCGCGAGCACGAGGTGGATGATGTTCTTCGACATGTCGTGCTCGCCGCTCGAAATGAAGATCTTCGTGCCGCTGATCGAGTACGAACCGTCGACGTTCGGTTCGGCCTTGGTGCGCAGGATGCCGAGGTCGGTGCCGCAGTGCGGCTCGGTCAGGCACATCGTGCCCGTCCATTCGCCCGACACGAGCTTCGGCAGATATTGCTGCTGCAGTTCCGGCGTGCCGTGCGCGTGCAGGCACTCGTAGGCGCCGTGCGACAGGCCCGGATACATCGTCCATGCCTGGTTCGCCGAGTTCAGCATTTCGAAGAGCGCGTTGTTCACGAACGCGGGCAGGCCCTGGCCGCCGTAGTCCGGATCGCAGCCGAGCGCCGGCCAGCCGGCCTCGACGTACTGCTGGTACGCTTCCTTGAAGCCGGTCGGGGTCTTCACGACGCCGTCGCCTTCATACGTGCAGCCTTCGCGGTCGCCGACCTGGTTCAGCGGGAACAGCACCTCGGAGCAGAACTTGCCCGCTTCCTCGAGGACCTGGTTGATCGTGTCGGCGTCGAGGTCCGCATGCCGCGGCATTTGCTTGACCTCGGCTTCGACGTTCAGAAGCTCGTGCAACACGAATTGCATGTCGCGCAGCGGCGCGGCGTACTGTCCCATGACTCTCTCCAAAGGTGGGCAAAACGGCTCGAGCTCCCGGCGGGCGGTTCCGCGCCGCTAACGGCTCTCGCTCTGATACGAAACGATCGTCTTTTCCAGCGCGGCCCACGTGAGGCGCACGGCATCCGGCGAATGCAGGAAGCGGGCGTCGTGATGCAGGCCGAGCGTGAAGCTGTACAGCTCGAAGAGCATCAGGTCCGGATCGGAATCCGCACGCAGATGGCCTTCTTCCTTCGCCTGCGAAATGGCGCGCAGCAACGCGGCACGCCAGGCGGTCACGCTCGCGATCAACTGCTCGCGCACGGGGCTGTCGGGCCGGTCGTCGTACTCGACGGCGCCGCTGATGTAGATGCAGCCAGTCGTCACCTCCTGGATGCGCTTCTCGATCCATCGCGCCAGCATCGCCCGCAGGCGCGGCAGACCGCGCGACTCGCGCAGGCTCGGAAAGAACACCTCGTTTTCGAAACGATGGTGGTACTCGCGGACGACCTCGACCTGCAGGTCTTCGCGCGATCCGAAGTGCGCGAACACGCCGCTCTTGCTCATCTGCATGCGCTCGGCCAGCAGGCCGATCGTCAGCCCCTCCAGCCCGTCACGGCTGGCGAGGTCCAAAGCAGCTTCGAGTATCGCGGCACGCGTCTGTTCGCCTTTTCGCATAGCTTTTTCTGTAACCGTTCGGGGGTTCGAATAAAATCGAACGGCCGTACTATTATTGAGTGCGGCCGCTCGCGAAACAAGGAAATTATTAGAAACCGGTGTCTAACCGAGCCGCTATTTTGCGCGATTCCGGCGGGACCGGAGCGGCTTTTCCGCACGAACGTGCGGACAGATATTTTGAAGCGAGTGCTGAGTCCGCTTCAGTCGTAACCGCCGACCGTCAGCGCCTTCATCACGATGCGGTACGTGTTGTACGCAAGCCAGTTCAGGATACGCTCGATGCGCGGCCGTGCGGCATACCGCGCGGCGTCGATTTCGCGGCCTTCGGAGAAAGCGGCCGCGATCGCGTCGCGCAGCTCGTTCGTGACCGTGTCGTAGCGCACCAGCACGACATTGGCCTCATTGTTCAGCATCAGGCTCAGCGC
The DNA here is from genome assembly GCF_902498995.1 of Burkholderia anthina. Lineage (GTDB taxonomy): Bacteria > Pseudomonadota > Gammaproteobacteria > Burkholderiales > Burkholderiaceae > Burkholderia > Burkholderia anthina. Next base: position 55,114 of record NZ_CABVLY010000001.1, on the reverse strand, counting down.
GTCCAGATTCGACGAGCCGACCGTCGCCCAATTGTCGTCGATCACGGCCACCTTGCCGTGCAGGATCGTCTTGTCATATTCCGCCACGCGCACGCCGGCGCGCAACAGCGAGTGATACAGGAACGGCACGGCCGTATCGAGCGCCGTGAATTCGTTGCGTCCGATCAGGATGCGCACGTCGACGCCGCGGCGTGCCGCGCCCGTCAGCGCGCGGCGCAGCTTGCGACCCGGCATGAAGTACGGGTTCGCGAGCAGGATCCGGTGGCGCGCCTGGCCGATCGCCGCGAGATAGGCCTTCTCGATCGCACGGCGGTTCACGACGTTGTCGCGCGCGACGAACGCGACGCTCGGCTCCGTCACGATCCGCAGCGCGCCGGCCTTGACCCACCGGTGGCTGCGCATCCAGCGCCGGAACATGTCGGGAAACGCTTCGCCGCCGTGCAGCCCCGCCGCATACTGCGCATACGGCTTGTGGCCGAACCGGATCCGGTGCCACTGCAGTTCGAACGCGGCACGCACGTCCGCCACCGCCGGCCCCGCCATCTCGACCGCGAAATCCCAGCGCGGAAACGGCAGCGTCGCGCTGCCCTGCGTGAAGTCGTCGACGATGTTGATACCGCCGCAGAACGCGGCCGTCTGGTCGATCACCGCGAGCTTGCGGTGCGTGCGCGAGAAGCCGAAGCGGCCGAACAGGTAACGGTTGTAGATGCAATGCTCGACGCCGGCCGCAGCCCACGTGTCGAACAGCGGCAGGCGCGCGGTGCCGACGCCGTCGGTGATCACGCGCACGCGCACGCCGCGCTGCGCCGCGCGAATCAGCGCATCCGACACCGGGCGGCCGGCCGCATCGTCGCAGAAGATGTAGGTTTCGAGCATCACCTGCTCGCGCGCCGCATCGATCCGCTCGATCAGCGCGCTGAAGAATGCGCTGCCGGTCTCGCACAGCCGCACCGTGTTGCCGGCCGTGAATGCGAGCCGCGACGCGGAGCCGCGCTCCTGCAGGAACATCTGCCGCAATTGCGCGAAGCGCTTGCGGGTTTCCGCATTCATGCGGACGAGCCGTGTGGCGCGCGGGCGAGCGCCACGCGCACGGGCAATTGCAGGATCGCTTCGGCGTTCGACGGCGAGAAACAGCGCGCGGCCGCTTCGCGGAACGGCAGCCACGCATGGTCGACGTGCTCGCGCGGCGACAGCATCACGTCGACGCGGCCCGGCACGCACAGGCCGAACCAGTGCTCGACGTTGCGCGTGACGCCCGGCGCGTAGCGATGCAGGTATTGCGGATAGATGGCGTATTCGATCCGGTGGCGCCAGTCGACCAGCGCGGCGGCCGGCACATCGTGCGTGCCGACCGAGATGCCGGTTTCCTCGGCCACTTCGCGCGCGGCGGTGAGCGCGAGCGGCTCGTCGAGCGCGTCCTTCGATCCGGTCACCGATTGCCAGAAATCGGGCTGGTCGGCACGCTTGATCACCAGCACGTCGAGTTCGGGCGTGTAGATCACGACGAGAACGGATTCGGGGATTTTCGGCGGCTTCGTCATCTTGGTTTCATGCGGCACTGGGCCGTGCGGCGGGCCCGTGCCCGAACGTGCGGCAAGTGCTGCGACTGTACCGCAAAAAACGAAAAAGGCGCACCACGGCGCCTTTTTCGTTGGGTGTCGTGCGCGCGTCGCCGCGCGCACGCGTTGCGACGCGCGTTACGCCTTCGGCTGTTCCGGCTGACGCAGACGGATGTGCAGTTCGCGCAGTTGACGCTCGTCCACCGGGCTCGGCGCCTGCGTGAGCAGATCCTGCGCACGCTGCGTCTTCGGGAACGCGATCACGTCGCGGATCGAGTCGGCGCCGGCCATCATCGTGACGATGCGGTCGAGACCGAATGCGATACCGCCGTGCGGCGGCGCGCCGTACTGCAGTGCGTCCAGCAGGAAGCCGAACTTCAGCTGCGCTTCTTCCGCACCGATCTTCAGCGCGCGGAACACCTTGCTCTGCACTTCCTCGCGGTGGATACGCACCGAGCCGCCGCCGATTTCCCAGCCGTTCAGCACCATGTCGTAGGCCTTCGCGAGGCAACGGCCCGGATCGGTCTCGAGGTATTCGAGGTGCTCGTCCTTCGGGCTCGTGAACGGGTGGTGCGCCGCGACGTAGCGCGCATCTTCGTCGTCGTATTCGAACATCGGGAAGTCGACGACCCACAGCGGCTTCCAGCCGGCCTGGACGAGGCCGTTCGCCTTGCCGAATTCCGAATGGCCGATCTTCAGGCGCAGTGCGCCGAGGCTGTCGTTGACGACCTTCGCGCGGTCGGCCGCGAAGAAGATGATGTCGCCGTCTTCAGCGCCGGTGCGCTCGAGGATCGCCGCGATCGATGCGTCGTGCAGGTTCTTGACGATCGGGCTTTGCAGGCCGTCGCGGCCCTTCGCCTTCTCGTTGACCTTGATCCATGCGAGGCCCTTCGCGCCATAGATGCGCACGAATTCCGTGTAGCCGTCGATGTCGCCGCGCGACAGCTCGCTGCCCTTCGGCACGCGCAGCGCCGCGACACGGCCGTCCTTCGCGTTGGCCGGCGTGCTGAACACCTTGAAGTCGACGTCCTTCATCGCGTCGGTCAGCTCGGTGAATTCGAGCTGCACGCGCAGGTCCGGCTTGTCCGAACCGAAACGCGCCATCGCTTCCGAGTACGGCATCACCGGGAACGTCGCGTCGAGCTCGACGTCGATCGTCGTCTTGAAGATGTGACGGATCATGTCTTCGAACAGGTCGCGGATTTCCTGCTCGCCGAGGAACGACGTTTCGCAGTCGATCTGCGTGAATTCCGGCTGACGGTCGGCGCGCAGGTCTTCGTCGCGGAAGCACTTGGTGATCTGGTAGTAACGGTCGAAGTTCGCGACCATCAGCAGCTGCTTGAACAGCTGCGGCGACTGCGGCAGCGCGAAGAACTGGCCCGCGTTCACGCGCGACGGCACGAGGTAGTCGCGCGCGCCTTCCGGCGTGCTCTTCGTCAGCATCGGCGTTTCGATGTCGATGAAGCCCTGCTCGTCGAGGTACTTGCGTGCCTCGATCGCGACGCGGTAGCGCAGGCGCAGATTGTGCTGCATCTGCGGACGGCGCAGGTCGAGCACGCGGTGCGTGAGGCGCGTCGTTTCCGACAGGTTGTCGTCGTCGAGCTGGAACGGCGGCGTGACCGACGCGTTCAGCACGTTCAGTTCGTGGCACAGCACTTCGATCTTGCCGCTCTTCAGGCCGGCGTTGACCGTGCCTTCCGGACGGTTGCGCACGAGGCCCTTGATCTGCACGCAGAACTCGTTGCGCACGCCTTCGGCGGTCGCGAACATTTCCGCGCGATCCGGATCGCACACCACCTGCACGAGGCCTTCACGATCGCGCAGGTCGATGAAGATCACACCACCGTGATCGCGGCGGCGCTGCACCCAGCCGCACAGCGACACGGTTTGGCCCAGCAGGTGTTCGGTCACGAGACCGCAGTATTCAGTACGCATCGACATGATGTTTGCTTTCGTTCGGTTTGATCAACGGGCGCCGCAACGCGCGGCCCGGGCGATGATTCTTTACTTACAGCGGCGGCTCGACGGGACGGCGGGCGGGCGCCGGAGCCGGCGCCGGAGGCGCCACGACGCCCATCGAGACGATGTACTTGAGCGCGGCATCGACCGACATGTCGAGTTCGATGACTTCGCTCTTGGGCAGCATCAGGAAGAAGCCCGACGTCGGGTTCGGCGTCGTGGGCACGTACACGCTCACGTACTCTTCCGTCAGATGGTTGACCACGTCGCCGCCGGGCGCACCGGTCAGAAACGCGATCGTATACGAGCCGCGACGCGGGTATTCGATCAGCAGCGCCTTGCGGAACGCGTTGCCGCTGCTCGACAGCAGCGTGTCCGACACCTGCTTGACGCTCGTGTAGATCGGCCCGACGACCGGGATGTGACGCACGACCGCGTTCCACCACGTGACGAGCTTCTGGCCGATGAAGTTCTGCGTGGCCAGCCCGACCACGAAGATGAACGCGAGCGTCAGCACCGCGCCGATCCCCGGCAGGCGGAAACCGAGCACGCGCTCGGGCTGCCACGATTCGGGCAGCAGGAGCAGCGTCTGGTCCATCGTGCCGATGATGAGGCCGAGCACCCACAGCGTGATCGCGAGCGGGACGAGAACCAGCAGGCCGGTCAGAAACACCGATTTCAGGGTCGTCTTTTTCATCATCTGCCGTCAATGAACCGCGCCGGCGGCGCGGTGTGGGCGCGGCCCGACCGGGCCGCGACTGTCAACTGCCGGCGGCGGGCGCCGCGGCCGGGGCCGGCGCAGCGCTCGTCGTCGTACTTTCGGAACTCGCGGCGGCCGGCGCGGCTGCCGCGGGCGCTGCGTCGGCCGGCGCTGCAGCACCGTCGCCCGACGCCGTGGCCGGCGCGCTGGTGCCGCCCGAGCCGCCGCGGAAATCGGTGACATACCAGCCGGAACCCTTCAGCTGGAAGCCGGCGGCGGTGACCTGCTTGCGAAAAGCATCCTTCCCGCATTCCGGACACTGCGACAGCGGCGCGTCGCTCATCTTCTGAAGCACATCCTTCGCGAAACCGCACGCTTCGCATCGATAGGCGTAGATCGGCATGATATTTATCCCGCAGAAACTGGAAACGGCTTGCAAAACCTTGAATTATAGCCGAAACCCCCGGCGCGCTCCGGCAACGGAGCACAACGCACGGGGATCAGCGACGGCGCCACGTGAGCCAGCGCTCGTGCCCTTCGAACACGGCCAGCGAATCGGTCACGGGCAGATCCTCGATCGGTTCGAAGTACGGCGCGAGCAGCGCATCGAGTTCGGCACGCTCGATTCCGAACGGCGGCCCCTTCGGTTTCGCCATCACGAAGAAATAGCCGGCCAGCAATCCGCCGGCGGGCAGCAGTTCGGCCATCCGCGCCGCATAGTCCGCGCGCAGGCTCGGCGGCAGCGCGCACAGGAACGCGCGCTCGTACACCCACTGCACGTCGAACGGCGGCTGGTACGCGAAGAAATCGGCCTGCTCGACGACGTCCGCATGCGCACCGAGTTGCACCTTCGCGGCCGACACCGCCCGCGCGGCGAAATCGATCGCGCGCACGGGCCAGCCGGCCTGCGCGAGCCAGCCGGCCTCCTGCGCGCTGCCGCAGCCCGGAATCAGCACCGCGCACGGCTCGCGCCGCTGCGCGAACGCGCGAAATCCGTCCGGCACGCCGCCGAATTCCCACGGCGTCACGCCGCGCGCGAAACGCTCGTCCCAGAACGATGCGTTGCCGGGGTCGCGCGTCGCGAATTCGGCCGCGCCCGGCGCTAAAGGGTGTTTCGGTTCCGGCATCGCACTGCTCCTTTCGGTCATGCGCCGTACGCGAGCGCGAGCAGCACGCGCGCGACCAGCGCGCCGACGCCGACGGCCAGGCCGAAGATCAGCAGCGCCTGCATCAGCCGGTTCGTCCGTTTCTGCTCGATGAGGATCTGACGCATCAGGTCCTCGCTCGCCGCGCGCGGCGCGTCGTGGCGCGCCGCCATCGCGTGATGGAGCAGGCGCGGCAGTTGCGGCAGCGTCTTGCTCCATTGCGGCGCTTCGACCTTGAAACGCTCATACCAGCCGCGCAGGCCGATCTGCTCGGTCATCCAGCGCTCGAGATACGGTTTCGCGGTCTTCCACAGGTCGAGTTCGGGGTCGAGCGAGCGGCCGAGCCCTTCGACGTTCAGCATCGTCTTCTGCAGCAGCACCAGTTGCGGCTGGATCTCGACGTTGAAGCGGCGCGACGTTGAGAACAAGCGCATCAGCACCTGGCCGAGCGAAATGTCCTTCAGCGCGCGGTCGAAATACGGCTCGCACACCGCGCGGATCGCGCTTTCGAGCTCCTCGACGCGCGTCTCGGGCGGCACCCAGCCCGATTCGAGGTGCAGCGTCGCGACGCGGTGGTAATCGCGCTTGAAGAACGCGAGGAAGTTCTGCGCGAGGTAATTCTTGTCGAAGTCGGACAGCGCGCCGACGATCCCGAAATCGAGCGCGATGTAGCGGCCGAAGGTCTTCGGATCGAGGCTCACCTGGATGTTGCCCGGGTGCATGTCCGCATGGAAGAAGCCGTCGCGGAACACCTGCGTGAAGAAGATCTCGACGCCTTCGCGCGCCAGCTTCTTGATGTCGACGCCCGCCGTGCGCAGCGTCTCGACCTGGCTGATCGGCACGCCCGTCATGCGCTCCATCACGAGCACCTGCGACGTCGAGAAATCCCAGAACATCTCCGGCACGAGCAGCAGGTCGAGGCCCGCGAAGTTGCGGCGCAACTGGCTGCCGTTCGCGGCCTCGCGCATCAGGTCGAGCTCGTCGTGCAGATACTTGTCGAATTCGGCGACGACTTCGCGCGGCTTCAGGCGCCGGCCGTCGGCCCACATCCGCTCGGTCCACGTCGCGATGTCGCGCATCAGCGCGAGGTCGGAATCGATCACCGGCAACATGTTCGGGCGCAGCACCTTGACCGCGACGGCCTTGCCCGCGTGCGGGCCCTGCTTGAGTTTCGCGAAATGCACCTGCGCGATCGACGCGCTCGCGACCGGCTCGCGCTCGAATTCGTCGAACAGCTCGTCGACCGGCGCGCCGAGCGACTTCTCGATGATCGCGATCGCGACCGCCGAATCGAACGGCGGCACCTGGTCCTGCAGCTTCGCGAGTTCGTTCGCGAAATCGACGGACAGCAGATCGCGGCGCGTCGACAACACCTGGCCGAACTTCACGAAGATCGGGCCGAGGCTTTCGAGCGCGTGCCGCAGCCGCACCGCGGGCGGCGACGAATAACGGCGGCCGATCGTCGTGACACGCAGCAGCAACTTCACGCGCCGGTCGTCGATCCGGGACAGCATCACCTCGTCGAGGCCGAAGCGGATGACGGTGTAGACAATCTTGATGAAACGGAAAATGCGCATGCCCTGCTGCCCTCAGTGCGCGCCGCGCGGGCCGGAACCCGTGCGCGCGCCGATTTTCTGTTCGAGTCGCTCGACCCGCTTTTCGACCCGCGCGAGCGCATCGCGCGCGCGCGCGAGCTCGGCATCGAAGCCGCCGAGCGCCGTGCGCCGGACGACCTGCGGGTTTTCGTCGAGCCAGTATTCAGCGACGGAATCGAGCACGTTGCGGCCGGTGCGGCGCGCACGCGCGCCGGCGTCGCGCACGACCGTCGCAATCCGGTACGCCGCCGCGTCGCCGACCAGCTTCGCGAGATCTTCTTCGGGTTCCCAGCGCAGATGCTCGGCCAGTTTCGCGATCTGCGTCGCGAACTCCGCGTCGCCCTCGATCTTCACGTGCTTCATCACGGCCGCCTGGCCGCCCTGCAGGAATGCGGCGACCGTGTCGCCCGCGAGCGCGATCGACACGTCGACGTGTTGCGCATCGTGCGCTTCGACCGCGGACAGGTAACCGTCGGGCTGCACGAGCAGCGTGAGCGTGACGGGCGGCACGTCGAGCCGGGCAGTCTTGCCCGCGTAGGGGATCAGGCGGTCGCGCGCCCACGATTCGCGCGCGAGCAGGTGATTGACAGCAGCAGCAAAAGGCTTGGCGGCAAAGGTCATCGGGCTGGGAAAGAAAAAACCCGCGCGGGCCGGGCGCCCGCGCGGGTTTCTATTGTAACGTCGGATCGTCGGCAGACCGCGGCCGACCGCACATCCGGGCGGCAACCGGTCGCAGCGCGGCGGCCATCGCCCGGAAAGCCGGCGGGCGGGGCCGCCAGCCACGTTCAGTGCGTGTTGATCTGCTGGATACCCGCGAGCAACCAGCCCTGACTGCCCGACTTCGACAGGTTCCACACCTCGTCGAACGGCGCGGCCGACGCATTCGCCGATTCGCGGATCAGGCCGTGGAAGCGCACGCTCGCCGACTGCTCGATGCCGCGATCCTCGATCCCGACCAGTTCCGCGTCGAGTTGCACGACGTCGGTCTGGTTCGACTCGTTGCCGCGCGAATCGAGGTCGATCTTGATCTCGGCGAACATTTCGGGTGTCGTGAACTCGCGGATGTCGGCCAGGTTGCCCTGGTCCCATGCCGCCTGCAGGCGCACGAAATAGACCTTCGCGCTGCGCAGGAACGCTTCCGTGTCGAAGCCGGCCGGCACCTGCAGCGGCGCGGCCGCCATTGCGCCCGCCGCTGCGGCGGCCGGCGCGCCGCCGCCGAACACGCCCTGCGCTTCGTTCGCGTAGCTGCTGCCGCTGCCCGCATAGTTGCTGCCGGTGTTGCCCTGCTGGAACGACGGGCCTTGCGAGTAGCTGCCCGACGACGATGCCGAGCCGCCCACCGAGTACGCCGGCTCCTGCGGACGGCGACGGTTCATGAACTTGCGGACCAGCCAGATGCCGATCATCGCGAGCAGCGCGATCACGATGACGTTCGACATCATGCCGGCGAACGCTTCGCCGAGGCCGAAGTGCGACAGCAGCGCCGCGATGCCGAGGCCGGCCGCGAGACCGGCGATCGGCCCGAGCCAGCGCGAGCGGTTCGGCTGCGCGGCCGCTGCGGGAGCGGCCGGGTTCGCGCGCTGCGCCTGCGACGGCGCGGCCTGCTGCATCGGCTGCGCCGGCGGCGTGGCCTGGCGCTGCGTGACGGTTGAGCTCTGGCGGCCGATGCTGCGCCCGCCGCCCATGCGCTTGGCTTCAGCGTCGAGCGATGCGAACGTGCCGGCCGTGAGCAGGCCGACCATCAGCAGCGTGCCGACCCGTCGAGCCCACGGCTTCGACGGCTTGCTACGGTTGAACAACGAACGCGATTCGGCCATCAGTTTCTCCAGATGTAAGGCGAATGTATGGAAAGAACCCCTTAGTACTTGGTTCCTAGGTGTAAAGCTACCACGCCACCTGACAAATTGTAATATTTGACGGCGTCGAGGCCTGCTTGTTCCATCATCGTCTTCAGGGTGTCCTGATCGGGGTGCATCCGGATAGATTCAGCAAGATACCGGTAACTTTCAGCATCTTTCGCGAACTTGTCGCCAAGCCACGGTAATACTTTGAAAGAATACAAATCGTAGGCTTTTTTCAGCGGATCCCAGACTTTCGAGAATTCCAGCACCATCACGCGGCCGCCGGGCTTCGTCACGCGGCGCATCTCGGCGAGCGCGGCGTCCTTGTGCGTCATGTTGCGCAGCCCGAACGCGACCGTGACCACGTCGAAGTAATTGTCCGGAAACGGCGTTTTCTCCGCGTCGCACAGCAGCGACGGCGTCACGATGCCCTTGTCGAGCAGCCGGTCGCGGCCAACGCGCAGCATCGATTCGTTGATGTCGGTATGCCAGACTTCGCCGGTCGGGCCCGCCGCCTTCGCGAACGCCTTGGTCAGGTCGCCGGTGCCGGCGGCGATGTCGAGCACCTTGAAGCCCGGGCGCACGTTCGCCTGCGCGATCGTGAACGCCTTCCATGCGCGGTGCATGCCGGCCGACATCAGGTCGTTCATCAGATCGTAGTTGCTCGCGACCGAATGGAACACGCCCGCCACTTTCTTCGCTTTTTCGTTTTCCTCGACGCTTTCGAAGCCGAAGTGGGTTTTGCTCATCGCGTTGATCCTCAGTAAATGGCAAGACGGCGCCGAGCGGGCGCCGTCGATTTCAGTGGCAGTGGCCGTGCGGCGCGGGGGCCGCCTGCATCGGCGCATCGCGCTCGACGCCCGCCGCCTTCAGTTTGTCGAAATAGTCGCGCCACAGCGCGTCCTGCTGCGTCGCCAGCTCGTACAGCAGATCCCACGAGTAGATGCCGGTGGAATGGCCGTCGGAGAACGTCGGCTGCAGCGCGTAGTTGCCCACGCCCTCGAGCGCGGTGATCGTCACTTCGCGCTTGCCCGTCTGCAGGGTTTCCTGGCCGGGCCCGTGGCCGCGCACCTCGGCCGACGGCGAATAGACGCGCATCAGCTCGAACGGGATCCGGAAACTGTCGCCGTTCGGGTACTGCAATTCGAGCACGCGCGACACCGCGTGCACGACGACGCCGGACGGAATCGGCGTCGTGGAAGTCAAACCGCTCATGGCTGCCTCGGATCGGTCGTTCGTTGAATTTCCTCGCGCACCGCATTGTGCAGCAGCGAGGCCTGCGCCGCGCGCGTGCGCAGCAGCGCCCCGGACACGCTGCGCTGGCGCGGCGCCCACACGGGCTGCGGGAAATGGGCGTCGTTCGAGAAGCGCGGGATCACGTGCCAGTGCACGTGCGGCACCATGTTGCCGAGGCTCGCGAGATTCACCTTGTTCGGCTGCATCACGCGGCGCACGGCCCGCTCCACCGCGTACACCACGCGCATCAGATGTGCCCGCTCGGGTTCACCGAGATCGGAGAACTCGGCCACGTGCGCGCCCCAGATCACCCGGCAGAAGCCCGGGTACTCGTGCTCGCCCGTCGCAAGGACGACGCGCAGCACGTCGTCCTGCCAGAGCACCTCGCCACCGTCTTCACGGCAAAACACGCATTCCATCGTCGCTCCCATGTGGACGGGCGCCGGCATTTCAGCGCCGGCGCCCGCTCTCATCCCAAGCCCCGCCGGGCAGTCGTCATGCCCGCATTAGACCAGCACGCGCTCGATCCCGCCATTGTTCGCGTGTGCGACATAGTCGGCCATCCAGTTCTCGCCGAGCGTCTGACGCGCGATTTCGACCACGATGTAGTCGGCCTCGAGGTTCGCGTCCTCGCTGTAGCGCGACAGGCCCTGCAGGCACGACGGGCAGCTCGTCAGGATCTTCACGTCCGGGCCGTTCTCGGCCGCGGCGGCCGGCGCCGGTGCATCGCCGGCCACGACCGGGATGCTGCGCAGCTTGGCCGCGCCCTTGCGGATTTCCTCTTCCTTGCGGAAGCGGACCTGCGTGGAGATGTCCGGACGCGTGACCGCGAGCGTGCCCGATTCGCCGCAGCAGCGCTCGTTCTTCTCGATCTTGTAGCCGTCCTTCTCCGTGCCCATGAGCTCGTTGACGAGCTTCACCGGATCCATCGTCTTGATCGGCGTGTGGCACGGGTCGTGATACATGTAGCGCGTGCCCGTGACGCCGTCGAGCTTCATCCCCTTCTCGAGCAGGAACTCGTGGATGTCGATGATCCGGCAGCCCGGGAAGATCTTGTCGAATTCGTAGCCCGCGAGCTGGTCGTAGCAGGTGCCGCACGACACGACCACCGTCTTGATGTCGAGGTAGTTGAGCGTGTTCGCGACCCGGTGGAACAGCACGCGGTTGTCGGTGACGATCTTCTCGGCCTTGTCGTACTGGCCCGAGCCGCGCTGCGGATAACCGCAGCACAGGTAGCCCGGCGGCAGCACGGTCTGCACGCCCGCTTCCCACAGCATCGCCTGCGTCGCGAGGCCGACCTGCGAGAACAGGCGCTCGGAACCGCAGCCCGGGAAGTAGAACACCGCTTCCGAATCGACGGTCGTCGACTTCGGGTTGCGGATGATCGGCACGATCTTGTTGTCCTCGATGTCGAGCAGCGCGCGCGCCGTCTTCTTCGGCAGGTTGCCCGGCATCTTCTTGTTGACGAAGTGGATCACCTGCTCGACGACGGGCGGCTTGCCGGTCGTCGCGGGCGGGTGCTGCGTCTGCTTCGTCACGACCTTCTTCAGCATGTCGTTCGCGAAGCGCTGCGCCTTGTAGCCCACGCCCATCATCACGCTGCGCGCGGCGTTGATCGTCTGCGGATTGGTCGCGTTCAGGAAGAACATGCCCGCCGCATTGCCGGCATTGAACTTCTTCTTGCCCATCTTGCGCAACAGGTTGCGCATGTTCATCGTGACGTCGCCGAAGTCGATCTTCACCGGGCACGGTGTCACGCACTTGTGGCACACCGTGCAGTGGTCGGCCACGTCGTTGAACTCGTCCCAGTGCTTGATCGACACGCCGCGGCGCGTCTGTTCTTCGTACAGGAACGCCTCGACCAGCAACGACGTCGCGAGGATCTTGTTGCGCGGGCTGTACAGCAGGTTCGCGCGCGGCACGTGGGTCGCGCACACCGGCTTGCACTTGCCGCAGCGCAGGCAGTCCTTCACCGAATCGGCGATCGCGCCGATGTCGGACTGCTTCATGATCAGCGACTCGTAACCCATCAGCCCGAAGCTGGGCGTGTACGCGTTGCGCAGGTCGGCGCCGTCGAGCAGCTTGCCCTTGTTGAAGCGGCCGTTCGGGTCGACGCGCTGCTTGTACGCGCGGAATTCGGCGATCTCGTCGTCGGTCAGGAACTCGAGCTTCGTGATGCCGATCCCGTGTTCGCCGGAGATCACGCCGTCGAGCGAACGCGCGAGCGTCATGATGCGCGCAACCGCCGCGTGCGCATCCTGCAGCATCTCGTAGTTGTCGGAGTTGACCGGCAGGTTCGTGTGGACGTTGCCGTCGCCCGCGTGCATGTGCAGCGCGACGAACACGCGGCCGCGCAGCACGCGCTTGTGGATCGCCTGCGCTTCGTCGAGGATCTGCTTGAACGCGCCGCCGTTGAAGATCGTGCGCAGCTCCGCGCGGATCTCCTGCTTCCACGAAATGCGGACCGTGCGGTCCTGCGTGACATGGAACACGGTCGCGCCCGGCTGGTCGTCCGCGCGATCCGCGAACTTCTCGGCGAGCGCCTCGTAACCGAGCTGCACGAGGTAATGCTGCGCCTCGCGCAGCGGCTGGTCGAGCCGGTCGCGCACGAACTCCCAACGCGCGCGCACGCGCTTGAGCAACTCCAGCGCCTGCTGCACGCGGTCTTCCAGCAGCTCGGCGCTCGGGATTTCGTTCGCGTCGTCGGTCTTGCCGAGCGGCAGGTTGCCGGCCCTGAAGAACGCTTCGAGCGCGTCCACCAGCTGCAGCTTGTTCTTCAGCGACAGCTCGATGTTGATCCGCTCGATGCCGTCGGTGTACTCGCCCATCCGGTTCAGCGGGATGACGACGTCTTCGTTGATCTTGAACGCGTTGGTGTGCTTCGCGATCGCGGCCGTGCGGCTGCGGTCGAGCCAGAAGCGCTTGCGCGCCTCCGCGCTGACCGCGACGAAGCCTTCGCCGCTCTTGCCGTTCGCCATCCGGATCACTTCGGACGTCGCGTGCGCGACCGCATCGGCGTCGTCGCCGACGATGTCGCCGATCAGCACCATCTTGGGGAATGCGTTGCGCTTGCTCTTGGTCGCGTAGCCGACCGCACGCAGGTAGCGCTCGTCGAGGTGCTCGAGGCCCGCGAGGATCGCGCCGCCCTGCTTCGACGTTTCGAACAGGTAGTCCTTGATCTCGACGATGCTCGGGATCGCCTCGCGCGCCTGGCCGAAGAACTCGAGGCACACGGTGCGCGTGTGCGCGGGCATCTTGTGCAGCACCCAGCGCGCGGACGTGATGAGCCCGTCGCAACCTTCCTTCTGCACGCCCGGCAGGCCGGCGAGGAACTTGTCGGTCACGTCCTTGCCGAGGCCTTCCTTGCGGAAGCGCCGGCCTTCGATCTCGAGCATCTCGGTGCGCAGCAGCTTCTCGCCCGGCGCGTACGCGCCGTCGAACCACTTCAGCTCGAAACGCGCGACCGCGATGTCGTGGATCTTGCCCTGGTTGTGCTCGTGGCGCGTGACTTCGAGCCAGTTGCCGTCCGGGTCGACCATCCGCCACCAGGCCAGGTTGTCGAGCGCGGTGCCCCACAGCACGGCCTTCTTGCCGCCCGCGTTCATCGCGACGTTGCCGCCGATGCACGATGCGTCGAGCGAGGTCGGATCGACCGCGAACACGTAGCCGGCCGCCTCGGCCGCTTCGGTCACGCGGCGCGTGACGACGCCCGCGCCGGAGAAGATCGTCGGCACCTTGTGCGCGACGCCCGGCAGCTCGGTGAGTTCGACCGCGCCGAGCTGTTCGAGCTTCTCGGTGTTGACCACCGCGGAGAACGGCGTGAGCGGCACCGCGCCGCCCGTGTAACCGGTGCCGCCGCCGCGCGGAATCACGGTCAGGCCGAGTTCGAAGCAGGCCTTGATCAGCGCCGCGATCTCGGCTTCGGTATCGGGGGTCAGCACGACGAACGGGTATTCGACACGCCAGTCGGTCGCGTCGGTCACATGCGACACGCGCGACAGCCCGTCGAAGCGGATGTTGTCCTTCTGCGTGCAGCGGCCGAGCGCCTTGGTCGCGCGACGGCGCAGGTCGGCCATTTTCTCGAATTCGTCGGCGAACTCGTCGACCGCGCGCTGCGCGGCCGTCTCGAGCATCTCGACACGCGATGCGCGCTCGCGGCCCGCGTCGTCGTGGTGCTCGGTCAGGTCGGCGCGGCGGCGCTTGCCGATCTCGGTCAGGCGGTGGTTCAGCGCCTCGATCAGGAGCGCGCGGCGCTTCGGGTTGTCGAGCAGGTCGTCCTGCAGGTACGGGTTGCGGCGCACGACCCAGATGTCGCCGAGCACCTCGTACAGCATCCGTGCCGAGCGACCCGTGCGGCGCTCGGCGCGCAGCTCGTCGAGCACCGACCACGCCTCCTCGCCGAGCAGGCGGATCACGATCTCGCGGTCGGAGAAGGACGTGTAGTTATAGGGAATCTCGCGCAGTCGGGGCGCGGGGTCGGCAGCGACGGCGGCGGCCGCGCCATGCGGATCGAAAACTTGTGGTGCGTTCATGTTCGGACGACTCGGAGGGCCGATACACCGTGAACGGGCGTCGGCAAGCGCGTACGCGCAATCTTGGGGAAATCTGTTCTGGTGCCAGGCGCGCGACTATCTCGCATGGGGCCGGAGCGGGTCTGGACTCACCGTTCCGGGCCGGCAGGGCCTGGCGGCACTCGGAGCCATCAGCACGATCGCGCGCGGCGCGCATGCCGCTCCGCCGCGGGGCTGGCTGCACGCGGCGTCGGCTTCAATGGGGCGATCCGAGGGTGCCTCTGCATCTTCCGATCCTTGATTCAAAACGGAATTCTAACCCATGATCGGGTCGTCCGTGACACGCCGGACAGGTCGTGGGGCTATCCCCGCAACCCGCGCCACGCCTGGGCCTGCGCGGTTTTGCTGCGGCATTCGCCATCCGTCCGGTCGGTAACCGCGCAGTTAACGTGCAGTTAAACCGGTAAAAAACGGGCGTCGCATCCGTCAAATACGCGCGCGGGGCCACGCCGCGGCGGTGCGCCCGGCATGCCGCTTGCGTGCGCACGGACCCTTGGCGCTATCATTGATCCTTTACCGTCTGCTTTCCGCACTGCACGCGAGCGTCCATGGCATCCCACGATTACCTGAAGAAAATCCTCACCGCGCGCGTCTACGACGTCGCGCTCGAGACGGAACTCGAACCCGCCCGCAATCTGTCGGCACGGCTGCGCAACCCCGTTTACCTGAAGCGCGAGGACAACCAGCCGGTGTTCTCGTTCAAGCTGCGCGGCGCGTACAACAAGATGGCGCACATTCCGGCCGACGCGCTCGCGCGCGGCGTGATTACGGCCTCGGCAGGCAACCACGCGCAGGGCGTCGCGTTCTCGGCGGCCCGGATGGGCGTCAAGGCCGTGATCGTCGTGCCGGTCACGACGCCGCAGGTGAAGGTCGATGCGGTGCGTGCGCACGGCGGCCCGAGCGTCGAGGTGATCCAGGCGGGCGAATCGTACAGCGATGCGTATGCGCACGCGGTCAAGGTGCAGGCCGAGCGCGACCTCACGTTCGTCCACCCGTTCGACGATCCGTACGTGATCGCCGGCCAGGGCACGATCGCGATGGAGATCCTGCGCCAGCACCAGGGCCCGATCCACGCGATCTTCGTGCCGATCGGCGGCGGCGGGCTCGCGTCCGGCGTGGCCGCGTACGTGAAGGCGGTGCGTCCGGAGATCAAGGTGTTCGGCGTGCAGGCCGAGGATTCCTGCGCGATGGCGCAATCGCTGCAGAAGGGCGAGCGCGTCGAGCTGAGCGAGGTCGGCCTGTTCGCGGACGGCACCGCGGTGAAGCTCGTCGGCGAGGAAACCTTCCGGCTGTGCCGCGAATTCCTCGACGGCGTCGTGACGGTCGACACCGACGCACTGTGCGCGGCGATCAAGGACGTTTTCCAGGATACGCGCAGCGTGCTCGAGCCGTCGGGCGCGCTCGCGGTCGCGGGCGCCAAGCGCTACGCGGAACGCGAAGGCATCGAGAACCAGACGCTCGTCGCGGTCACGTCGGGCGCGAACATGAACTTCGACCGGATGCGCTTCGTCGCCGAACGCGCGGAAGTCGGTGAAGCACGCGAAGCCGTGTTCGCGGTCACCATTCCCGAGGAACGCGGCAGTTTCAAGCGCTTCTGCTCGCTCGTCGGCGACCGCAACGTCACCGAGTTCAACTACCGGATCGCCGATGCGCAGTCCGCGCACATCTTCGTCGGCGTGCAGATCAAGCGCCGCGACGAATCGGCCGAGATCGCCGAGAATTTCGAGTCGCACGGCTTCAAGAGCGTCGACCTGACGCATGACGAACTGTCGAAGGAACATATCCGCTACATGGTGGGCGGCCGCTCGCCGCTCGCGCTGGACGAACGCCTGTTCCGCTTCGAATTCCCGGAGCGGCCCGGCGCGCTGATGAAGTTCCTGTCGTCGATGGCGCCGGACTGGAACATCAGCCTGTTCCACTACCGCAACCAGGGCGCGGACTACAGCTCGATCCTCGTCGGGCTGCAGGTGCCGCAGGCCGATCGCACCGAGTTCGAGCGCTTCCTCGCGGCACTCGGCTATCCGTATGTCGAAGAGAGCGCCAATCCGGCTTACCGCCTCTTCCTGTCGTAAAGGCGTCACGCAATGAATCCCGAACACTCCCCGCTCGGCAAGGCCACCGTCTACGCGACGCAGTACGACGCGTCGCTGCTGTTCCCGATCCCGCGCGCCGGCGCGCGCGAGCAACTCGGCATCACGTCGGCGCTGCCGTTCTTCGGCACCGACATCTGGAACGCGTACGAGCTGTCGTGGCTCAATGCGCGCGGCAAGCCGCAGGTCGCGGTCGCGACGTTCTACGTGCCGGCCGAATCGCCGAGCATCGTCGAATCGAAGTCGTTCAAGCTGTATCTCGGCTCGTTCGCGCAATCGAAGTTCGACTCGGTCGACGCGGTGCGCGACGCGCTCAAGCGCGACGTGTCGGCCGCGTGCGGCGTGAGCGTGTCGGTGCAGCTCGTGTCGCCGCACGATTTCGCAAAGCTCGAGATGGAAGAACTCGACGGGCTGTCGCTCGACCGGCTCGACCTCGACACCGACGTGTACGAACCCGATCCGTCGCTGCTGTCGGCGGCCGACGCCGAGGACGAAGCGCCGGTGGAGGAAACGCTCGTGTCCGACCTGCTGCGCTCGAACTGCCCGGTCACCGGCCAGCCCGACTGGGGCAGCGTGCAGATCCACTACGTCGGCCCGCAGATCGATCATGCGGGGCTGCTGCGCTACATCATCTCGTTCCGCAATCACACGGGCTTTCACGAGCAGTGCGTCGAGCGGATCTTCCTCGACATCATGCACGCGTGCAAACCGGTGAAGCTCGCGGTGTATGCGCGCTATACGCGCCGCGGCGGGCTCGACATCAACCCGTTCCGCACGAACTACAACCAGCCGATGCCGGATAACGCGCGGACGGCGCGGCAGTAAATGACGTGGTGTTGGCGGGCACTTTGCGGGGCCGCCAACACCGACCGCTTGCGGAAGAAGCGTCGCGCTAATTCGGTGCGAACACGCCTGCTCGGCACTTCGGGCAATACAGGTAGAGTGTTCGACCATCGGGCATCGAAATGAAGCCGCGCCTTGCCTGGTCTATCCGCCACTTCGCCGCGCCACCGCCCGCGAGACGCGCGTTGCCTTCCGCATAGCAATTCGCGGCGTCCAGATCATGGCTGTACGCCCGTGCCGTTACACGGCTCGCACGCTTGAAAAACGCGCTGACATCCGCCTGCCGAAGAACGAATGCGCGACACATATCCGGCGTTTCGTCTCCGCTGATATCTGCCGACCACGCGCCGTTCCTCACGATTTCGACTGACTTCGGTCCGACAGCGGGAACCTCCCCGCCGGACAGCGTGCCCGCAACCGCACTGAGGTTGAGCAAGAACGCCAACATCAAAACCGCGATCCGAATCACCATTGCGCCCTCGCCGCCTCCGTCCGGTTCTTCCTCGATACTGTCGGGTGGCGAAAAACCTCTGCCATCGGAACATTCATCGTTATCGAAATTTCATGGATGAGCCATCGAAGCGAGTCATTCTGAGCGTCCGGCGCCGCGAGGTAGGTCTGTCGATCAGGGTTGGGTTCATTGAGCGGTAGCGCCTCCCCGACCCATTCCACGCCAATGCTGTCTGCATTGGAAGGGTAACGGTCCGGGACCACCTTGCGCATCTCCCGCCGGTTTTCGCCGCGCGGGTCAAAACGGCGAAGCTGCTGCAGTTCGACTGGCGTGCAACGCAATTCGGCAACGCAGCACGCCTTGATTCGGCCCACGTCATATCGCCGCAATCTTTCCACCCCATCGCTTGCGTTCAGGCCCTCTCCCGTCACGCACACCATTCATCCGGCCTTTCACGGCAGCTCGGCCAGTCGTCTGGTGTCCCATTTCCGGTCAACCGCCGCGCGGTAAAGCATCGCCAGCGTGATCGATTCCCGTTTGAGATCGTGCGGTTTCCGAAGTACCCATCTCCGGAACAGCGAATAGAGCGGCCCCTCGCCTTCCATCAGGAAATAGCGGTGAAAATCGAAGTCGCCGGTATCGATGGAAAAGCGCTCAAAAAAATGGCCCATGAAATCGTCGGCCTCGTCGCCGGTCTGGCCAAGATCCTCCCAAAGCCTCGTGGCGGCGGACAGCGGCATCGATTTACCGAGCCCGACCTCCGATCTGACAAATACCTCGATCTCGTCCCAACGCATGCTTTCCATCAAAACACCTTGCCGTCCGGTTCGACAAGGCGGTTGTATTTGGCGATCGCGCCGCGCACCCGTGCCGATCCCCGCCGCAGCTCGCCAGACAGGCATGTCACGTCGGGCCTCGTCGAAAAAATTTCGTCACGCAATGCAAAATTCCAGTGCCTCTCGTACCCCGCGTCAACCGCGCTGCATTCGAACGCCGCCGCCCATCCGATCGCCCTCGTCCACGCATCGGCTCCGCCCAAACGCAACGGGGCCGGCGCACATCAATGCGCCGGCCCCGTCACCCAACCATTCGCCCTCGCGCGTTACTTCGCCGGCGCCTTGTAAGCGATGCAGTCGACCTCGACCTTGCAGTCGATGACCATGCTCGACTGCACGCACGCGCGTGCCGGCGGGTGCTCGCCGAAGTACGACACGAACACCTTGTTGAACGACGCGAAATCGCGTGCGTCGTCGAGCCACACGCCGCAGCGCACGACGTGCTCGAGGCCGTAACCGGCTTCCTTCAGGATCGCGATCACGTTCTCGATCGTCTGCTTCGACTGCGTGACGATCCCGCCTTCGACGACCTCGCCGTTCACCATCGGCGTCTGGCCCGACACGTACAGCCAGCCGTCGGCCTCGACCGCACGCGCAAACGGCATCACCTGGCCGCCGGTCCCCTTCGCTTCGCCTACGCCATATCGCTTCATCGTTTCACTCCTTGTTTGTCGGCGGGAGCCGACGCTTCAGCGCCTGCTCCCGCCCCATGCAACGCACGGTTGCGGATGCGCGCGCCGACCCTGGCACGCGCGGCAGATCGAATCGGAACCGCGCTCAGAACGCGGCGTCGGCACTCGCCGGCACGCGCTCGCCGCGCGCGACGAAACCGCCGGCGCGCTCGCCGGTCGGCTGGCCGTTCTCGTAAGTCAGCACGCCGTTCACCCACACCGCATCGATCCCGTGCGCGGGTTGCTGCGGCTTCTCGAACGTCGCGGCGTCGATCACGCGCGCCGGATCGAACAGCACGAGATCCGCGTGATAGCCGACATGCACTTCGCCGCGCCGCGCGATCCCGTAGCGGCGCGCGGACAGCGACGTCATCTTGCGGATCGCTTCCTCGAGCGGCAGCAGGTTCGTGTCGCGCACGTAATGGCCGAGCACGCGCGGAAACGCGCCCCACAGCCGCGGATGCGGCAGCGGATCGTTCGGCAGGCCGTCCGAGCCGACCATCGTCGCCGGGTGCGACAGGATCCGGCGCACGTCGTCCTCGGACATGTTGTGGTACACGGCGCCGGCCGGGCGGATCCGCTGCGCGGCTTCCTGCTCGGTCACGCCCCAGTCGGCCGCGATCGCCTTCAGCAGCTTGCCGGCGACTTCCGGATGCGGCTCCGACCACGTGATCGTGATGTCGATGTCGCCCGTCACCTGCTTCAGGTCGAGCGTCGACGAACTGCGGCTGTACGGATAGCAGTCGCAGCCGACCGGCTGGTAGCGACGCGCGCCTTCGAGCGACGCGAGCACCTCGGTGCTGCGCCCCCAGTTCGACGGACCCGCGCACTTCAGGTGCGAGATCACGACCGGCACCTGCGCGTGACGGCCGACGCGGTAAGCCTCGTCCATCGCGTCGAGGATCGCGTCGAACTCGGTGCGCATGTGAGTCGTGTACAGCGCGCCCGCATTCGCGAGCGGCTCGGCCAGCGCCATCACTTCTTCGGCCGGCGCCGCAAACGCGGAGCCGTACGCGAGGCCCGACGACAATCCGAGCGCGCCGTTCGCGAGCGCCTCTTCGAGCTGCGCGCGCATCCCGGCGATTTCGCCGTCGGTCGCCGCGCGGTCGAGGCGGTCCATCTGGTTGTTGCGCAGCGCGGTGTGCCCGACGAGCGCCGCGACATTGACGGCCGGACGCGCATCGTTCACGGCCGCGACGTAGTCGGCGAAGGTCGGATAGCGGAATGCATCGCGCTCGCCGAGCAGGTTCATCGGGTCGGGCGGATCGCCCGCGAGCGTCACGGGCGACGCGCTGATCCCGCAGTTGCCGACGATCACGGTCGTCACGCCCTGCGAGATCTTCGGCAGCATCTCCGGGGCGCGGATCACGTGCGTGTCGTCGTGCGTGTGCACGTCGACGAAGCCCGGCGCGAGCGCGCGGCCGTTCGCATCGACGACGGTCTCGGCGAGCCAGTTCGACAGGTTGCCGATCGCCGCGATCGCGCCGTTGCGGATCGCGACGTCGCGCGTGACGGGCGGGGCGCCGGTGCCGTCGTACAGCTGCGCGCCGACGATCAGCGTATCGGCGGCTTCGGGGTGCGAATGCATGGTCAGTCTCCTACCGGTTGACGGTCTCCGCCGCCGCGATGCGCATCGAGCGCATGCTTGATGCGGCGCAGCGATTCTCGGCCCGCATCGCCGAGCCGCAGCGCGACTCCGGTGACGAGCACGTCGATCGCCATCATCATCGCGTAGCGCGATGTCGAAGGCTTGTAAATGAAATCGGTTTCGAATGCGACGACCGGAATCAGGTGGTCGGCGAGCTTCGCGAGCGGCGACGCCGGCGCGGTAATCGCGATCAGCTTCGCGCCGTAGCGCTTCGCAAGCCGGCAGCTCTCGAGCAACTCGGGCACGCGCCCGCTGACCGACAGCGCGACGACCACGGCGTCGCGCGACAGCGTCGCGGACACCATCCGCTGCAGCAGGCTGTCCTGGTAGCTCGCGACCGGCCGGCCGAAACGCACGAGCCTGAAACGCAGCTCGTCGGCGAGCGCGGTCGAACCGCCGCCCTGCCCGTACACATAGATCATCTTCGCGCCGGCGAGCAGGTCGGCGGCCGCGTCGAACGACGTATTGCGCAGCAATTGATGGTTGTGCGCGAGCGCCACGCGGATTTCGTCGTAGACGACCGACGCGGGGCTCGCGTCTTCGGCGGGACCGTCGTCGGACGGCACCAGAAAGCGCTGGCCGACGGCCGCCGCCTGCGCGACGAGCACCTTCAGTTCACGCACGTCGCGGCAGCCGACGGCCTTCGCGAAACGCGTGACCGTCGCGACGCTGACTTCGGCGTCGCGTGCCAGCGCGCCGATGCTCGCATGCGCGGCGCGCGCGAGATCGGCGAGGATGAACGCGGCGACCTTGCGCTCGGCTTCGCGCAACTCGGGCGCGCATTCGGCGATCCGCGCGACGATGTCGAGGACCGGCGGGGCAACCGGAGCCGGCGGCTCGGCGGCGGACGAAGCGGACGGGATGGCGGGCGTATTCATCTGCTGAAAAGGGTGCGGAGCTTGATGTTACTAAATAACATCACCGCGCCGATGCTACTTTCTGTACCATCTGCATGTCAACTTCAATGCAATGCATAGTGATGATGGAGCGGGATGACATGAAAGTTACAAACTATCAGGAACCGACGATCGATCCGTTGGGCAAGGGTCTCGGCAACGTCCCGAGCGCGAGCGTGCCGCTCGACGACGCGAGCCGTCTCGAGTGGAACCTGCTCGCGGAAGACGTCAGCCTGCCGGCCGCGGTGCTGTACGCGGATCGCATCGAACACAACCTGAACTGGATGCAGGCGTTTGTCCAGCAGTACGGCGTCCAGTTCGCGCCGCACGGCAAGACGACGATGGCGCCGCAACTGTTCCGCCGCCAGCTCGACGCCGGCGCGTGGGGCATCACGCTCGCGACCGCGCATCAGACGCAGGCCGCGTATCACGGCGGCGTGCGGCGCGTGCTGCTCGCGAACCAGCTGGTCGGCCGCCAGAACATGACGATCATCGCGGGGCTCTTGTCCGATCCCGATTTCGAGTTTTTCTGCCTCGTCGATTCGGCCGACAGCGTCGACCAGCTCGGCCGCTTCTTCGGCGACGCGAAGAAATCGCTGAACGTGCTGATCGAACTCGGCGTGCCGGGCGGCCGCGCGGGCGTGCGCGATGCCGCGCAGCGCCAGGCGGTGCTCGACGCGATCGCGCGCTATCCGGACACGCTGAAGCTGGCCGGCATCGAACTCTACGAAGGCGTGCTGAAGGAGGAAGGCGAGATCCGCGCGTTCCTGCAGGGCGCGGTCGCGCTCACGCGCGAGCTGGCCGAAGCCGGCCGCTTCGCGCGCACGCCGGCGATCCTGTCGGGCGCGGGCTCGGCCTGGTACGACGTGGTCGCGGAGGAATTCGCGAAGGCCTCCGACGCGGGTTTCGCGGAAGTCGTGCTGCGTCCGGGCTGCTACCTGACGCACGACGTCGGCATCTACAAGAAGGCGCAGACCGACGTGTTCGCGCGCAACCCGATCGCACGCAAGATGGGCGAAGGGCTGCTGCCGGCGCTGCAGCTGTGGGCGTACGTGCAGTCGGTGCCGGAGCAGGATCGCGCGATCATCGCGCTCGGCAAGCGCGACGCCGCGTTCGACGCGGGCCTGCCCGAGCCGGCGCGGCACTTCCGTCCGGGCCGCGACAGCGCACCGCGTGACGTCGCCGCGAGCGAAGGCTGGGCGGTCACCGGGATGATGGACCAGCACGCGTACCTGCAGATCCCGCCGGGCGCGGACGTGAAGGTCGGCGACATGGTCGCGTTCGACATCTCGCACCCGTGCCTGACGTTCGACAAGTGGCGCCAGCTGCTCGTCCTCGATCCGCAGTTCCGCGTGACGGAAGTCGTCGAAACCTTCTTCTGACGCACCGCACGCGCCACCCCACCGCCCCGCCGCCGCGCGGGGCGGCCGTCACGCGCGCTTCAATCGGCCGGAGTACACTGCGCTTTCGTCCTCGGGGCCGCTTCGCCGCCGTTGCACCGTCTGCCGCACACGACGCGAACGGGCCCTCAACGCTGTTCAATGGAGAAAGCCATGGCCGCGAAGAAGATCCTGTTCCTGACCGGTGATTTCGCCGAAGACTACGAAACGATGGTGCCGTTCCAGGCGCTGCAGGCCGTCGGCCATCACGTCGATGCAGTCTGCCCGGGCAAGCGCGCGGGCGACAAGGTCAAGACCGCGATCCACGATTTCGAAGGCGACCAGACCTACACCGAAAAACCCGGCCACCAGTTCACGCTGAATGCGACGTTCGACGACGTCGATGCGTCCGGCTACGACGCGCTCGCGATCGCGGGCGGCCGTGCGCCCGAATACCTGCGGCTCGATGCGAAGGTGATCGCGCTGGTGCGCGCGTTCGCGGAAGCCGGCAAGCCGATCGCCGCGATCTGCCATGCGGCGCAACTGCTCGCGGCCGCCGACGTGATCCGCGGCAAGCGCATCTCGGCCTACCCGGCCTGCGCGCCCGAAGTGAAGCTCGCAGGCGGCGAATACGCGGACATTCCGGTCGATGCCGCCGTGACCGATGCGCCGTTCGTCACCGCACCCGCGTGGCCCGCGCATCCGGCATGGATCGCGCAGTTCCTCGCGCTGCTGGGCACGCGCATCGAGCTGTGAACGAAGTGAAATGAGATGAGATGAAAGGCCGGCCGGCGGCGGGTTCGTGCAACCCGTGCTCCGGTCGCGCACGGCCGGGGCGTGCTGTTCCGTGCCGCGTCTTCTCCAGCCCGCCCCTTCTTCCTGCCCGTTTCCGCCGCGCCGTTCAGGGCGACGCCGGCGTGGACGCGACGTCCGCGATCCGCGATTCCAGCATCGCCAGCGCGCCCGACAGCGCACTGAGCACGTCGTCCGGCAGTTGCGCCATCGTCTGATCGAGGAATGCCTTGCGGCGCGGCAAGCACGCGTCGAATGCGGCGCGGCCGTCGGCGGTGAGCGTCACGTTGGTCACGCGGTTGTCGCGTGCGTCGGACGCGCGCTCGATCCAGCCGAGCGCGTCGAGCGACTTCAGCTGGCGCGTGAGCGCGCCCGGATCGATGCGCAGCACCTCGACGAGCTTCTTCTGCGACGCATGCCCGCCCAGCGTGTGCAGCGCGACCATGATCCGCCAGCGCGGCATCGGCTGTCCGACGTGCGTTTCGAACGCGGTCATGAACGCGCGATACGTGCGTCCGAATTGCTGCAAGATCGCGACGCGGTCCTGTTCTTCCATGCGCTGAGTTCTATTCATTCAATCGATCAATCGGCCGCGACATGCGGCTCGATCTTGTGCCGCAGCGCGATCGGCGGCACGCGGCGGCACTGCCACACCGACACGACGGCGACGACGGCCGCCATCGCGACGCCCAGGTGAATCGCGCCGACCAGCGATTCGCGGGCCGCTTCCAGCAGCAGCGCGCCATTATGCCCGGCGCGCGTGAGCGCCGCGACGAGACCGCCCTGCGCCGCGCGATCGATCAGGATCTGCGGATCGGCGAGCTGCGCATGCCACTGCATTGCGTGGTCGCCCGACAGCGCATCGCGCACGCCGCTCGAATACAGCTGATTGACGAGCGTGCCCGTCAGCGCGGTGCCGATCATCCCGCCGACCATCCGCAGCGACTGCAGCAGCGCGGTCGCGATGCCGAGGTGCTCGCGCCCGGCCGTCTGCTGCGCGAACACGGTGAGGTTCGGCAGCACGAAGCCCAGGCCGATGCCGCCCGAGACCATCAGCGCCATCAGCACCCAGGTCGACGTCGTATGCGTCGACACGACGATGCCCGCGCACGCGATCGCGAACAGCACGAAACCGACGTGCAGCATCGCGTTCGGATTGCGGATGCGCGTGACGACCCGTCCGTTCATGATGCTGCCGATCGTGATGAACACGACGAGCGGCGTGATCACGAGCCCCGCCTCCTTCGGCGACATCCCGAAGCCGCCCTGGAACAGCAGCGGCGCATAGAACAGCAGCGAGAACATCGAGAAGCCCGCGAGGATCGCGAGCACGAACAGCGCGGACAGCGCGCGGTTGCCGAACATGTCGAACGGCAGGATCGGCTGCGCGCAGCGCTTTTCCCAATGCCACAAGCCGACGCCGGCGCCGACCGCGACGACCAGCAGCAGCGACGCCCAGCTCATCACGCCGTACTTCGGCAGCCATTCGACGAACAGCTGCAGCGCGCCGAGCGACAGCGCGATCAGCAGCGCGCCGGGCCAGTCGAGCCGCATCTTGCGGTCGTGCGCGACGTGCCGCAGGTGCGGCAGGTAGCGCCACACGAAGAACAGCGACAGCAGGCCGACCGGCAGGTTCACGTAGAACACCGAGCGCCAGCCGAACGACTGGGTCAGGATCCCGCCCAGCGACGGCCCGACCGCGTTGGCGATGCCGAACGCGGAGCTCATCAGCACCTGCCAGCGCAACCGCACGACGGAATCGGGGAACAAGTCGGGAATGCACGCGAACGCGGTGCCGACCAGCATCCCGCCGCCGATGCCCTGCAGGCCGCGTGCGAGCACCAGGTACAGCATGTCGTTGGCCATCCCGCACAGCACCGACGCGCCGGTGAACACGACGATCGACGCGATCACGAACGGCTTGCGGCCGTAATAGTCGCCGAGCCGGCCGAAGATCGGCACGGTAATCACGGAACTGAGCAGGTACGACGTCGCGACCCATGCGTACAGGTCGAAGCCCCTCAACTCGGCGACGATGGTCGGCAGCGCGGTGCCGACGACCGTCTGGTCGAGCGCGACGAGCATGGTGACGAACGAGATCCCGATCATCGCCAGCAGCGATTCGCGGAACGGCAGGACTTGCCCGCTCGAATGGTGGGCGGCAGTATGGACGGCCATTTTTTGTTGATGCAACTTTTGACGAGTCAAACAATCTCAAAATTTTAGCATGGCGGAGTAATCTAGGCTGGCGACGGTTTAGGGCTTCTGGCCCCGAAGGAGAAAGATGGAACCGATTTCAATCACGCCCGCGACGACGCTGTCGCCCGACGACCGGGACGCGCTGCGGCGCGCGAAACAGGTGCTGGAAAGCCCGTCGCTGACGATGAAGCTGACGGGCGTGCTGGGCGCGCCGGTCGAGAAGATGATCGCGCGGCTGCCCGACTTCGCGACCGGCAAGATCAACGACGCAACGCAGCTCGCGCTGCGCAAGTGCCTGAACATCGCGCTGCGCACACTCGGCAAGCCGCCGGGGCCGGATGCCGAACCGGACAAACCGAGCAACCTGCTGCACAAGCTGGCGGTCGCCACGACGGGCGCGGCAGGCGGCGCGTTCGGCTTCCTCGCGCTGCCGGTCGAGCTGCCGGTAACGACCACGCTGATCTTCCGCTCGGTCTGCGACATCGCGCGCAGCGAGGGCGAGGACCTGGGCTCGGTGGATACGCAGTTGCAGTGCCTGGCCGTGCTCGGCATGGGCGGCAACCCGGACAGGCACGACGACGAAGCCGATCTCGGCTATTTCGTGCTGCGCGGCGCGCTCGCGCAGGCGATCTCGAAGGCCTCGTCGGACATCACGACGAAAGGGATCGCCGCGCACAGCTCGGCGGCGGTATTCAAGCTCGTGCAGACGGTGGCGTCACGCTTTTCGGTGCAGGTGACCGAGCAGATGGCCGCGAAGTCGATCCCGGCGATCGGCGCGGTGCTCGGCGCGACCGTCAACACGCTGTTCATCGACCACTTCCAGCAGATGGCGCACGGCCACTTCACCGTGCGCCGGCTCGAGCGCAAGTACGGCGCGGTGGCCGTGAAGGCCGCGTATCAGGCGATCGACGCCTCGCCGACGCGCTGAACCGCCCGTTCGACCGCGACGCGGCGCAGGAACGCGGCCGCCCGGTCGAGCGCATCGCGCGACTCCGGCACCATCGGCGTATAGAGCTGCCACACGTGCGGCATGTCCGGCCAGATCTCGATGTCCACCGGCACGCCGGCCGCCTTCGCCTTGTCGGCGACGCGGCGCGAATCGTCGAGCAGCACTTCGGTGCTGCCGACCTGGATATACAGCGGCGGCAGCCCGGTGAAATCCGCATAGAACGGCGACGCGTACGGATGCGTCGGCGCCTCGTCCCCGAGGTACAGCTTCGCCGCCTTCGGCAGCGCCGCGCCCGCGAACATCGGGTCGGGGCCGTCGTTGGTGCGCATCGTGCCGCCCGTGCCGGCCAGGTCCGTCCACGGCGAAAACAGGATCGCGCCGGCCGGCAGCGGTTCGCCGCGATCGCGCAGCGCGACGAGCGTCGCAAGCGCAAGGCCGCCGCCCGCCGAGTCGCCGCCGAACACGATCGATTCGGGCGGCGTTCCGAGCGCGAGCAATTGCCGGTACGCGGCGAGCGCGTCGTCGAGCGCGGCCGGGAAGCGGTGCTCGGGCGCAAGCCGGTAATCGAGCGAGAACGCGCGCACGCCCGCGCGCTTCGTCAGGCCGAATACCAGCGGCCGGTGGGTTTTCGTCGAACAGAAGTAGTAGCCGCCGCCGTGGAAGTACAGCAGCGTGCGGCCCGGCCCGCGCGCGGGCGCCGCGTCGGTGCGCTCGAGCCACTCGCCGCGCAGCGGCGCGTCGCCGGGACCGTAGCATTCGCGCAGCCGGTAGCCCGACGGCGCGCGGCGCGGCACGATCATCCTGAGATCCGTGAAGCGCCGCGCACGGGCGGGATCGAGCACCGGACGCGTGGTCTCGGGACGAAACTGCCAGCGCAGCAGCCAGCACGCGAACCTGCTTTGCCAACTCATCGAACGCACTCCGTCATCACAGTGTGACGATGGTACGTGCGATCGCGCCGGCGCCGCTCGACGGGAGGCTCTACATCAAACGCGCCGCCCGGTTCGCGCGCCGCTTCGCCGGGGTCAGTTCGCCGGCATCACCTGGCCGCGGATCTCGCCGGACGGATGCGCCTTCGTGTGGATGTTGAAGTACCACTTGCCGCCCATCAGGTCGGTGACCTGCGCGTCGGTGAGCGCCTTCGAACCCTTGATCGGGCTCGCGAGCTCGTCCTTCGGAATCGGCACCTGCACACCGGCGTTCTGGCCGACCGGCGCCGGCCCATGGAAGTGCGCGGCGGTCGCCGGCCCCGTGAGGTGTTCGTAAGTCACGCTCCACTGCAGCATGTGGCTGGCCGTGTCGTAAGTCGCGTCGAGCGCGCCGGCGCCTTTCGTCGCGGTCGGCGGCACTTCGCTCGACGGTTGCAGGTTGGCGGACAGGCGCACCGTTTCGGCGGCGGCGCTGCCGGCGGCCAGCACGCCCGCGAGTAACGCCACCTGGAGCAAACGCAGCTTCGGCATGAATCCTCCTTGTACGACGTAGTACGCCACCCGGCCGGCGACGCTCCATGATGGTAGTCGATCGCCGCGGATCCGGCAGACTGCCGCAACCTGGAAGAGACCTTTGCAGCCCGGGCCCTGAATCCGCTCGCGGCCTTTCGCTACACTTCGTCTCACAGTTGCTTGTTTCCTTCGTCCGAAGGAGTCTGCGAGTATTTACGCGGCCATCCGGCCGCGTTTTTTTTTGCCCGTCGCGCACGGCATGCGCGCAGCGCCGGGCACATCCGGTTTCGCCGGCCGTCAAGCATCGCGAATCAACTTTCGCCGCGCCGATCGAATCCGGCATCGTGCCGACACCGCGCCCCTACGCGCGATAGCCGGGATCGATCCGGTCGACGATGCGCTGCAGCGCGTCGAATGCGTCCTGCCCCGCGCCATGCTTCGGATCGAAATTCAGCGAATCGCGCACGCATGCGTCGAGCACCGCCGGCGCGATCGGCAACGCATCGCCGATCGCGCGGGTCGCGACCTGCACCTCGCACGCGCGATTGAGCAGCCACATCAGCGAGAACGTCTGCGCGAGCGTCGCGCCGATCGTCACCGGCCCGTGGTTGCGCAGCAGCAGCACGGGCCGCCCGCCCGCGCTCCCGACGATGCGCCGCCCTTCTTCGAGATGCACGGTGATGCCCTCGAAATCGTGATACGCGACCTTCCCGTAAAGCTGCGCCGAATAGAAATTCGTGAACGACAGCCCGTCGCGCGAGCAGCACACGGCCATCGTCGGCGTCGTATGCACGTGCATCACGCAATGCGCGTCCGGCAGCGCCGCATGAATCGCGCTGTGGAACGTGAAGCCGGCCGGGTTGATCGGCCAGTCGGAATGACCGATCACGTTGCCGTCGATGTCGATCTTCACGAGGTTCGACGCGCATACCTCGCGGTAATGGAGCCCGAACGGGTTGATCAGGAAATGGCCGTCCTCGCCCGGCACGCGCAGCGAGATATGGTTGTAGATGAGTTCGGTCCAGCCGAGATGGTCGAAGATCCGGTAGGCGGCGGCGAGCTGCACGCGCGCCTGCCATTCGGCTTCGGAGAAACGGGCGGGACGCGTGAACGGCTGGTTCGGTACACGTTGCATGGGGCACTCCGGTTGCGGGCGGGCGCAACCGCGCGGGCGGCTGCGCACATCGTCCCTCGTCTCCTGGCGTCGCACGCGGGTCGCGCGGCGCATGCGGCGTGTCGTTGCGCACCGTTCCGGCCCGCGTTGCACGAGCCGTTCGACGGCGCCTTCACGATACGCATATAGTTGCGTGCACAACCATATCACCTTTCCCCGCGCACCGGTATCGCGGGTTTGGCCCGAGCCGTTCCGGCCCTTACAACTGGTCGTCGACCGGCAGCAGCATGAAGAGGCCGGTCATCAGGTTGCGCATCAGCCCCGCATGCGGATCGACGTGATAGGTGGTCAACGTGCCGTTGTCCATCCCGGTCCACTCGAGTTCGGGCGTACCCCACCCCGTCGGCGCCACGAGGCTCAGGCGGTAGCTTTCGTCGGGCTGCGTCGCGCGCGCGAAGATCTCCGCGGCCTGCTGCGCGATCGCCGGGCTGTGGATCACGAGCGCCAGTTCCGTATTCAGGTGCGCGGAACGCGGATCGAGATTCATCGAGCCGATCACGAGGATCTGCCGGTCGATCACGTACGCCTTCGCATGCAGGCTCGCCCGCGAACGCGAGCCGAACAGGCGCGCGCGCGGCGAGCCCGGCTGCGCCTTGAATTCGTACAGCTCGACGCCGTGCTGCAGCAGCGGCACGCGATACGGCGCGTAGCCGGCCTGCACGGCAACCGCGTCGGTCGCGGCGAGCGAGTTGGTGAGGATCGCGACGCGCACGCCGCGCGCGGTCATGTCGCCGAGAATCGTCACGCCCGCGTCGTGCGGCACGAAGTACGGCGAAAACGCGAGGAACTCCTTTTGCGCGGTGTGCGTCAGGTCGACCAGGCGCCGCATCGGCGGGCTCACGTAGGTATCGGTCGGCCGCGCGACCTTGGACGGCGCGTCGACCTCGAATTCGGCCGGCGCCCACACGAGCTCGAGCTCGTCGCGCGCGATCTGCTGCGCGAGCGGCGTCGCGTTCAGCGGCTTCGCGTTGTACGGGTCCGCGTACTTGCGCCAGTGGTCGCGCAACTCGTCGCGCATCGCGTCGAGATCCTTCGGGTCGAACGACTGATGATTCAGCACGCGCAGCGGATAGCTGCTCGCGCTCGCCCAGTAGTCGTCGAAACTCGTCGAGACGTCGTTCGTCACGGGCCCGGCTGCCAGCACGTCGAGATCGCGGAACTGCAGCGTCGGGCTCGCGCTGAAGTATTCGTCGCCGAGGTTGCGCCCGCCGACGATCGCGATCTGGTTGTCCGCGATCATCGCCTTGTTGTGCATCCGGCGCGTGAAGTTGTCGATGCGCGTGAAGAAATTGGCCGTGCGCTCCACCATCCCGTGCCGCGACGCGCCGAACGGGTTGAACACGCGGATCTCGATGTTCGGATGCGTATTGAGCGCGGCCATGACGCGGTCGATGTCGCGGAAGTTCAGGTCGTCGACCAGCATCCGCACGCGCACGCCGCGATCGGCCGCGTACAGCGCGGCGCCGAGCAGCAGCTTGCCCGTCGTGTCCTCGGTCGCGATGTAGTACTGCATGTCGAGCGTCCTGGTCGCCGCGCGCGCGAGCGCGATGCGCATCTGCAGCGCGGTGGCGCCATCGGGCAGCAGCCGGAAGCCCGACTGGCCCGGGTGCGCGGCTTCCGGCGCGACCAGCGCGTCGCGCAGCGGCGTCGCGGCATCGGGCGGCAACGCGTGGGAGACGGGACGATCGAGGGACGTGGCGGGCGGATGGGTCGCGCAGGCGGCGACCAGCGACAGCAGCACGCAGACGGCCAGCGCGCGGGCCGGGCGGCACGCGGCGCGCCACGTGAGCGCGGCCGGCGCGCGCCGGATCAAAGACGTGAGCACGAGAGCTTCCTCGACAGGCGGATCAATGGGTCCGCAATCGCCGCGGCGCGCGGCTGACGGGCGGTTCCGGCCGATTCTAGTAGGCGCCCGACGAACCGGTCAATCGCGCGGCCGGCGCGCGCGGCGGCGCCAGGCCGCGGCTCGCACTACGCACGGCGGCCCGCCGGAACAGAGAACGCGGCGCGCGAGCGCCCGTCGGGCGGGCCTGCCGTGGCCGCGGTCCAACCAATCTCACGGCGCATCGCCGCTTCGCTCGAAGTGGCTGCGCACGTAGTCGATATGGGTCTGCATCGCGGTGCGCGCCTCCTCGGGCCGGTGCGCGCAGATCGCGTCGCACACCACGCGATGCTGCAGCAACAGCAGCTCGGACGCCTGCTCGTCGTGCGTCGTCATCCCCGCGACGTTGATCGAGATGTGCTCGCGCAGCATCCCGATCACGCTCGTGTGCAGGTGCAGGAACATCGTGTTGTGCGACGCGAGCGCGATCGCCTCGTGCAGCTTCGCGTCGGTCGACGCCTCGACGGCCGCATCGTCGTTCGCATGCGCGGTTTCGAGCTCTCGCAGCAGCGTGCGGATCCGGCGCCGGTCGTTCGCGTCGGCGCGCAGCGCGGCGAAATACGCGGTCGCGCCCTCGAGCACGCGGCGGAATTCGAGAATGTCGTCGCGCAGCGCCGGATGATCGGCGACCAGCTGGCCCCACGGCGACGCGATGCCCGCGCGCAGCTGATCCGTCACATAGACGCCCGCGCCGCGCCGGCTCTGCAACAGTCCGCGCGCGACGAGCCGCTGGGTCGCCTCGCGCACCGTATTGCGTGCCACGCCGTACTGCTGCGCGAGCACGCGCTCGGCCGGCAGCCGCGCGCCGGCCGGCCACGTGCCGTCGAGCAGCGCCGTTTCGATCTTGCGCATCACCACTTCGGTCCGGCCCCGTGCCGTCATCGCCGCCATCGCCACCTCTCCATCCGGAATGTCCGTCGCGCCGATTGGCCCAACCAATTTGAGCTGCGGCGCCGTCGCGGGAATTATGCAGCGAAATCGTCGCCCCGCATTCGAATGCCGGGCGGTCGCCCCTGGAGCGAGACATGAACGAAAGGCACTACCCCGCCACCGCCCCCACGCACGTCTATCTGTTCGCGACCTGCCTGGTCGACCTGTTCGTCCCCGAAGCCGGGCTCGATGCGGTTCGCCTGCTGGAACGCGAAGGCCTGACCGTCCACTATCCGCGCGGCCAGAGCTGCTGCGGGCAGCCGGCCTACAGCAGCGGCAATCCCGACGAGGCGCGCCGCGTCGCGGCCGCGCAGCTCGACCTGTTCGGCGAGCCGTGGCCCGTGATCGTGCCGTCCGGCTCGTGCGCGGGCATGATCCGGCACCATTGGCCGGCCCTCTTCGCCGACGACCCCGTGCACGGCCCGAAGGCCCGCGCGATCGCGGAACGCACCTACGAACTCGCGGAATTCCTCGTCCATGTGCTCGACGTGCGGCTGGACGCCCTCCCCGCGAACGCCGGCCCGGCAGAACGCGTGGTGCTGCACACGTCGTGCGCGGCCCGCCGCGAGATGGGGACGCGCGTGCATGGCGTCGCGCTCGTCGATGCGCTGCCCGGCGTCACGCGCATCGAACATGAACGCGAATCCGAATGCTGCGGCTTCGGCGGCACGTTCTCGCTGAAGCATCCCGACATCTCCGGCGCGATGGTGCACGACAAGGTCGCGTCGGCCTGCGCGACGGGCTGCGACCGGCTCGTGTCGGCGGACTGCGGCTGCCTGCTGAACATCGGCCACGCGGCGACCAAGGCCGGTGCGGCGCTGCCCGTCGAGCATCTCGCGAGCTTCCTGTGGCGCCGCACGGCCGGCGCCGCGTCGCTGCGCGGAGATTCGCAATGAGCGCGCGCGACGCCATCCTCGCGCGCCTGCGCAGCGCGGCGCCCGGCGTCGCGGCGCACGCCGCGAGCGCGCTCGATGCGCGCATCGACACGCATTACGCGGCGCGGCGTGCGCCCGTCGCCCCCGATCCTCACGCGCTCGCGCAGACGATGCAGGCCGCGCTCGCCGCGTCGCACGCGGACGTCTGGTGCGCCAGCGCCGATGCGTGGCCCGCGCAGCTTGCCGCGCGTCTCGCCGAAGCCGGCGTGCGCCGCTTGCTGCTCGATCCGGCCCGCGCCGAATCCGCGGCACTCGCGCGCGTGCTGCCCGACGCGGTTGCGCCGGTGCCGTTCGACCGCCCGATCGACGCGTGGAAGGCCGAGCTGTTCGACACGATCGATGCGGGCTTCACCGTCGCGCGCTCGGGCATCGCGGCAACCGGCACCGTCGTGCTCGCACCCGATCCCGGCTCGCCGCGCACGGTGTCGCTGGTGCCGCCGCTGCATGTCGCGCTCGTGCATGCGAACACGCTGCACGCGGATCTTCATGCAGCCGTGCATGCGGAACGCTGGCACGCCGGCATGCCGACCAACGTCGTGCTGGTGTCGGGCCCGTCGAAAACTTCCGATATCCAGCAGACCCTTGCGTACGGCGCACACGGCCCGCGCAACCTCTGGGTCGTGATCGTCACCGAACCGGCCGCCGCGCCGGCCGCAACCGCCCGCCAGGACCTGCCGCGATGAGCGACCAACCGCTGCAATTCGTCGCCCCCGGCGACTTCAAGGCCCGCGCGCGCGCCGCGCTCGACGATCCGGCGCTGCGCAGCAGCTTTCGCGGCGCGATGGACTTCCTGCAAGGCAAGCGCGCGACCCAGTTCCCCGACGACACCGAGCTGCAGCAATTGCGCGATCTCGGCGAAGCCGTGCGGCAGCATGCGCTCGCGCAACTGCCGTCGCTGCTCGAGCGGCTGGAAGCGAAGCTGACCGAAGCCGGCGTCCACGTGCACTGGGCCGAGACGGCCGCCGACGCGAACGCGATCGTGCTCGGCATCGCGCAGGCGAACAAGGCGCGCCGCGTGATCAAGGGCAAGTCGATGGCGAGCGAGGAAATCGAGCTGAACCATTACCTCGCGGATCATGGCGTCGACTGCATCGAGTCCGACATGGGCGAGTTCATCGTGCAGCTCGCGGGCGAGAAGCCGTCGCATATCGTGATGCCGGCGATCCACAAGACGCGCGGCGACATCGCCGGGCTGTTCGAGCAGCACATCCCCGGCACGCGCTACACGGAAGATGTCGACGAGCTGATCCAGACCGGCCGGCGGGCGCTGCGCCGCGCGTTCGCCGAGGCCGACATCGGCCTGTCCGGCGTGAATTTCGCGGCGGCCGACACGGGCACGCTGTGGCTCGTCGAGAACGAAGGCAACGGCCGGCTGTCGACGACGGTGCCCGACACGCACGTCGCGATCATGGGGATCGAGAAGGTCGTCGAGAAACTCGAGCACATCGTGCCGCTGTCGAGCCTGCTTACGCGTTCGGCCACCGGCCAGGCAATCACGACCTACTTCAACCTGATTTCCGGCCCGCGCCGCGACGGCGAACGCGACGGCCCGCGCGAGCTGCATCTCGTGCTGCTCGACAACGGCCGCACGCAGGCGTATGCGGACGAACAACTGCGCGCGACGCTGCAGTGCATCCGCTGCGGCGCGTGCATGAACCACTGCCCCGTCTATACGCGCATCGGCGGCCACGCATACGGCACCACCTACCCGGGCCCGATCGGCAAGATCATCTCGCCGCACCTGCTTGGCCTCGACGCGACGGCCGACCTGCCAACCGCGTCGACGCTGTGCGGCGCATGCGGCGAGGTGTGCCCGGTCCGGATTCCGATCCCGCAATTGCTCGTGCGGCTGCGCACCGAGGCGAACCGCAAGCCCGACGAACCCGTCGCACACCCGCTGCGCGGCCAGGGCGCGAACTACAACCGCGCGGAAGACCTCGTGTGGCGCTTCTGGTCGGGTGCGTTCGCGCATCCGCGCGCGTATCGCGCATTCCGCTGGACCGCGACGCGGCTGCGCGCGCTGACGCCCGCCAAGCAGATGGGCTGGACCCAGCACCGCACGCCGCTCGAGCCCGCGCCGCGCAGCCTGTCCGACCTGCTGCGCGCTCGCGGCCAGCCCGAATAACCCATCCGTTTTCAAACCCGTACCAATAGAAATCCATGGAGGAGACACCCATGCAGGTTTGGCATCAGATCTACACCCCGCTCGGCAGCCTCGGGCTGTCGGCGTTCGTCGCCGCAATTCCGATCATCTTCTTTTTCGTCGCGCTCGCCGCGCTGCGGATGAAGGGGCACGTCGCCGCCGCGATCACGCTGCTGCTGTCGCTCGGCGTCGCGATCCTCGCGTACGGGATGCCCGTGCCGCAGGCGCTCGCGGCGGCCGGCTTCGGCTTCGCGTACGGCCTGTGGCCGATCGCGTGGATCATCGTCGCGGCCGTGTTCCTGTACAAGATCGTCGTGAAAACCGGCCAGTTCGACGTCATCCGCGCGTCGGTGCTGTCGATCACCGACGACCAGCGGCTGCAGATGCTGCTGATCGGCTTCTCGTTCGGCGCGTTCCTCGAAGGTGCCGCCGGCTTCGGCGCGCCCGTCGCGATCACGGCCGCGCTGCTGGTCGGCCTCGGCTTCAAGCCGCTGCACGCGGCAGGACTGTGTCTGATTGCAAACACCGCGCCGGTCGCGTTCGGCGCGATGGGCATTCCGATCATCGTCGCCGGACAGGTGACGGGCATCGACCCGATGCACATCGGCGCGATGGCCGGCCGCCAGTTGCCGCTGCTGTCGCTCGCGGTGCCGTTCTGGCTCGTGTTCATGATGGACGGGCTGCGCGGCGTGCGGCAGACGTGGCCGGCCGCGCTCGTCGCGGGCGGCAGCTTCGCGATCACGCAGTACTTCACGTCGAACCACATCGGGCCCGAGCTGCCGGACATCACGTCGTCGCTCGTCAGCCTCGTCGCGCTCGCCGCCTTCCTGAAGGTGTGGCAGCCGAGCAGCGCGAAACAGACGGCCGGCGGCATCGTCGCTTCGGGCGGCGGCGCGGCGCTTGGCGGGTTCGGCGCGGGCAGCAACGTTGCGGGAGCGCGCACGAGCCGTCAGGCGTCGCCGTACACGCTCGCGCAGACCGTGCGCGCATGGTCGCCGTTCCTGATCCTGACCGCCGTCGTCACCGTGTGGAGCATCGCGCCGTTCAAGGCGCTGTTCGCCGCGCACGGCGCGCTCGCGTCGACCGTGTTGAAGTTCCATGTGGCGGGGCTCGACCAGCTGGTCGTGAAAACCGCGCCGATCGCCGCGACGCCGAAGGCGCTCGAGGCCGTGCTGAAGATCGATCTCGTGTCGGCGGTCGGCAGCGCGATCCTCGTGACCGCGCTGATCTCGATGGTGCTGTTGCGGATGAAGCCGCGCGATGCGCTCGTCACGTTCGGCGAAACGCTGTCGGAACTCACGCGCCCGATCCTGTCGATCGGCTTGGTGCTCGCGTTCGCGTTCGTCGCGAACTACTCGGGGATGTCGTCGACGCTCGCGCTGATGCTGGCCGCGACCGGCGCCGCGTTCCCGTTCTTCTCGCCGTTCCTCGGCTGGCTCGGCGTGTTCCTGACGGGCTCGGACACGTCGTCGAATGCGCTGTTCTGCTCGCTGCAGCAGACGACCGCGCACCAGCTCGGCGTGCCGGAAACGCTCGCGGTCGCCGCGAACACGACGGGCGGCGTCACGGCGAAGATGATCTCGCCGCAGTCGATTGCAGTGGCCTGCGCGGCGACCGGCCTCGTCGGCAAGGAGTCCGAGCTGTTCCGCTTCACCGTGCGCCACAGCCTGCTGTTCGTCGTAATCGTCGGCCTGATCACGCTCGTGCAGGCCTACGTGCTGCCGGGGATGGTGCCGTAAGCCGCACCGCTGCGCCACGCACCCCCGAAAAACAAAAACCCCACGCCCGGACGAGCGTGGGGTTTTTCTTCATCGCGCCGGACGCCGGGGCGTGCCGCACCGGCGCCGCACGAGGCGGTCAGCTGCCTTTCGCGATGCGATCCTGGATGTGTTGGGCACGGCTCGCCGACGACGGGTGCGAGCTCATCATCGAGCTCTGGCCGCCGTCGAGCTGCGCGAGCTTCTGGAACGCGGTGACGAGGCCCTTCTGGTTCATGCCCTTCTGCTTCATCAGGTCGAACGAGTAATCGTCGGCCGCGCTTTCCTGCGTCTGCGAGAACTGCGCGTTGATGAACTTCTCGGTGATGTCGCCGAGCTGCGAGCTCGTCAGTGCCGCCACGCCGGGCGACGCCGCGCCGGCCGCGCTGCGCGCCGCGCTGACCGCGTAGGCCGTCTGCATCGCCTTCTTCGAGTGACCCAGTGCGACGTGGCCCATTTCATGACCGATCACGCCGCGCAGTTCGTCGTCGTTCATCATGTCCATCAGGCCGCTGTACACGCGCACGCAGCCGTTGCCCATCGCCCACGCGTTGACGTCCTTGGTCACGTAGACCTTGTAGTTGACCTTCTGGCCGTTCAGCGTCATGTCGCCGAAGCCCTTCATCACCTTCGTCAGACGCTTCGAGTACGCGCTGTTCGGTGCCGCGATCTTCGATTCCGCGTCGCTCGCCTTGCACGAATCGTTCGACAGGGCTGCGATGTCCGTGTCCGACAGCGTTGCCGCCTTGAACAGGTTGGTCCCCGCCGACGTCAGGCTGTTCGCGTCGAGACTCTGCATCCCGCCGCATGCGCTCAACAGGAACGCCACGCCACATGCTGCCGCCGCTTTCTTGATATGCATCCCGGATCCCTCGATAGTTGTATTTAGGAGCGGCGATTTTGCATAATCCGGCAGAAAATTACCAGTTGTTTACAACGCATGACAACTTGATTACTTGCCGATTCGACACGCAATGCCCGATCATCCAGCGAATTGATGCCGAAAACGCAATCAATCGCTGCGACCCGGCGACCGGCTGAACGGCGAGCGCGACCGGCGCGTCAGCCGTCGCGCGACGAGCATCGGCAGCCGCGCGACGAAACCGGCGAAGAGCCGCAGATGCATCCATGCGAGCAGCGCGTTGTCGCGGCCATAGTGGAAATGCGACACGCCGCCCTCGTGCTCGCCGAAGTAGCGCACCGGCGCTTCGATGCGGATCGGCGGCACGCCGGCCCAGCACAGTCGCACCGCCGCTTCGGGATCGAAGTCGAAGCCGCGCATCCACGGCTGCCGGTGCATGATCGCGGCGAGCGGCGCGACCGGGTACACGCGAAAGCCGTACAGCGAATCGCCGATCCCGGCCCACAGCGTCTCGAGGTCGGCCCACGCGTTCGACAGCCGGCGGCCCTGCACGCGCAGTTGCGGCGCGCTCGCATCGAACTTCGGCAGGCCGAGCACCATCGCGTCGGGCGCCGCCTGCGACGCGGCCATGAAGTCGGGAATCAGCTGGGCCGGATGCTGGCCGTCCGAATCCATCGTCAGCACGTGCGTGAAGCCGCTCGCGGCGGCCGCGTCGAGCCCGGCGAGCACCGCTGCGCCCTTGCCGCGGTTCTCCGGCAGCACGATCACGCGCAGCCCCGGATCGCGCTCGGCCATCGCCTGCAGCCGCTCGGCACTGCCGTCCGTGCTGCCGTCGACGACGACCCACACCGGATTCCACTGCGCGCGGGCGTTGCGCACGGTCGTGTCGACCTTGGCGCCCGGGTTGTAGCTCGGAATCAGAACGAGATGAGTGGACGAGGCGTGCAGCTTGGACATGGGAACGGCCGATTGCGAAGACGGTGATCCTGACAAAAGTGTATGACCTGCGGGCGACAGCGGACAGGCTGCGTCGACGCCGCCCGCGCGCGTCGACGGTTCGCGCAGCGACAGGCCCGCGCGCTTCACGACAACGGCTCCAGCGGATGCCCGGCGCTCGCCTCGATCTCGACCAGCAGATCGTCGCGGCACACGTCCGCGTGGACGAACAGCGGCCGCACGTCGGGGCCGGCCGCATCGCGCAACGCGCGTTCGATCGCGGCGAGCGCCGCGGCATCGGCGGCGTCGCGCACGTAGACGCGATAGCTCAGGTCGGCCAGTGCGAACGGGCCATGCCCCTGCCGCGCGGCCTGCTCGAGCACGGCGGCCAGGTTCGCGATCGTCTCGCGCGTTTGCGCGACGACGTCGCCGCGATGCGCGGTGCGATGTCCGACGATGCTGGCGGTGCCCGACACGAACAGCAGCGGCGGCGCATCGCCGTCGCTCCATGCGGCCGCGCGCGCAAACGTCGGCGCACGCGGGCCGTATTCCGCCGGGTAGTGATACGCGCTGACCTGGCGCGGGTTCTCGACCGGATCGGCCGGCGTGCGGCTCGCGATGAAATGGATCGCGAGCGGCGCGGCCGGCGGCATGTCGCCCGCGACCGGCACGATCGAACCGAGCGCGCACGCGGCCGGCACGCCGCCCGTCAGCGCGCGGCGGCACGCGTCGAATGCGCGCTGACGGCCGATATTGAACTGACGATAGCGCTCGATTCCGAACTGCTGCGCATTGATCGCCGGCACGGTGTTCCAGATCCGCAGCGGATGCACGATGCCGAGCGTATCGAGCACGTCGAACAGCGCGCGGTACGCATCATGGGTCGCCCGTTCGAGCGGCATGCCGCCGTCGCGATCCGCACCCGTCACACCGGTCGCTTCCTGCACGACGATGCTGCCGAACACGAGCCCCGCCGTTTCGCTGTAGCGGTATTGCAGCGCGCCGCGCCGTTCGCTGCGCAGGTCGGGCGCGTCGCACTGCCAGATTTCGCAGACGGCGCCGGCGCGTGCGTGACCGCCGGCGTCGAGCAGCGCCATCGGTACGGGCGCGAGCGGCAGGTCGGGCGCGGCATCGGTCAGCAGGCGCGCCATCGCGTCGGTCGACACGCCGGCCGCGCCGATACACACCGCGCCCAGCGCGCCGGGAAACACCTGGTCGAACGTGTCGCCGCGCCGTTGCGCATCGTGCAGGCGCACCGCCAGCCGCGCGTGATCGATCCGGACGAGTCGCAGCGCACGATTGCCGCCGTCCGCGGCGAGCCCGGCTGCCATGCGGCCGCGCGCGACCGCCGCCGTGGCGGACGACAGGGAACACGCTCGCCGTTCGGCGTCGACTGGATGCACTGACACTTCGATTTCCTCACTAAGCGGCGCAGGCTCGCGGCACCACGGTTGCTACACGCCGCGTTGCGCGCGTTGCGCCGCGTCAATCCGACGCTGCGTGCGTCGTCGTCATGCGAGCCCGCCGTTGACGGACAACACCTGCCCGGTCACATAGGCGGCCGCATCGGATACCAGATACGCGACCATCGCCGCGACTTCGTCGGGCCGGCCCGCGCGTTGCGCCGGCACGAGCTGCTTGATCCGGTCGGCGGGAAACGCGTGCTCGGCCATCGGCGATTCGATGATGCCGGGTGCGACCGCGTTCACGGTGATGCCGCGCGACGCAAGCTCCAGCGACAGCGACTTCGTCGCGCCGATCAGCCCCGCCTTCGCGGCGGCGTAATTCGCCTGCCCGCGGTTGCCGGTCACGCCGGCGACCGACGCGATATTGACGATCCGGCCGCGCCGCGTGCGGATCATCGGCAGCAACAGCGGCTGCGTGACGTTGAAAAAACCGTTGAGCGTCACGTCGATCACGCTGCGCCACTGCTCGCGCGACATCCCGGCCAGCGGCGCGTCGTCGTGAATGCCCGCGTTGTTGACGAGGATCTGCACCGGCGCATCGTCGATGAACGGCGCGAGCGCGGCGAGCGTCGCATCGGCGTCGGTCACGTCGAACGCGATTGCGTGCGCGGCGCCGCCGGCCGCGACGATCCGCTGCGCGACCGCCTCCGCGTGCTCGGGATTGCGGTTCGCATGCACCCACACTTCATGGCCGGCCTGCGCGAGCGCCGTGCAGATCGCCTGCCCGAGTGCGCCGCTGCCGCCCGTTACGAGCGCCCGCATCGAATTGCTCCGTTCATCGCGTTCCACCTCGATCGACGCGGCGGCGTGCCGCCCAGCGACCATCGCCGCATGCCGTCATCCTCCGCGTATCGCGTCGCGACCGCGCGCGCCGCCGTCACTTCGTGCGATGGGCGGCGACGTACCCGGCAAGCGCGCCGAGCGTCGCGAAGATCTGCTTGTTGTCCGGATTGTCCGAGCGCAGCTCGAAGCCGTATTTCTTCGAGATCAGCAGCGCGATTTCCAGGATGTCGATGGAGTCGAGCCCGAAGCCCTCGCCGTACAGCGGGGTCCCGGCCGTCACCGTATCAAGCGGGACGTCTTCGAGATTCAGTTCGCCGATGATCAGCGTGGCGAGCTCTTGTTCCAGTGCGTTCATCATGCTTGCGGGCAGGCGGCCCATGGCAGCGGAAGGCGCCCGGAAACGGCAACTGTCGTGCACGCCCGGCGCGTGCAAATCTCCGTCCCTCCGGTGTCTGCCGGCTTCCCCGCCTGCGTAATCTGGGGATCGTTTGTAAAAGTTACGCGGATTCTAGACGATGGGTATCGACGCGTATACCGCGAATGGTTACAGACTGAAGGGCCCCGCCGAGGCCCCTGTCGGGACCGGATCGCACGAGACGCTTGAGCCGCTTCGGATGTAAACGAATCGTCATCGGGAAACGTTCAGCGCGCTGCCATACATTCGGTTACAAAACCCGGCCGCGCCTGCTCCGAACCGCGGTGCCGGGGCCCTAAAATGTGCGTGCACGACAGCCGGACGATGCACCTGCCCCGGCTGCCTTTCATATGATGTTTAACGGCCCGACGCTTGCGTCCGGGCCTCGATCCGTCCGATGTTTCCAGCCGCCATGCCGCGCCCGTTCGACCGTTCCGCTCAGCCTCGCTCGCCGCTTTGCCTGCCGCGTGGCCGCCATGCCGCGACCGCCGGCAACGCGCGCCTGCCCGGCACGCATGGAGCGCGGCCATGAGCACGCTGCTGAACGTCGCGCGCGGCGTCGGCGCGGTCGGTGCGGTGGCGGCCTGGCAGATCGGCGCGCACCATGCGGCCGCGACGCCCGGCGCGCACGGCTTCGGCCTCGCGATGGCGCTCGTGCCGCCGCTGCTGATCGCGCTCGGTGCCGCGTGGCGCTCGCCGCGACGCGCATGGCTGGTGCCGGCGTGGCTGCTGGTCGCCGCCGTGCTGTGGGCCGCACGCATGCCGCTCGCGCGGCATTTCGAATGGGGTTTGTATCTGGAGCACGCAAGCTTCAACCTCGCGATGGCGCTGCTGTTCGGCCGCACGCTCGCGGCCGGCCAGATGCCGCTCTGCACGCGCTTCGCGACGATGATCCACGGCACGATCACGCCGCCCGTCGCGCGCTATACGCGGCGCATCACGCTCGCGTGGACGCTGTTCTTCGTCGCGATCGCCGCGGTGTCGACGCTGATGTTCGCGGCCGCGCCGATCGTCGCGTGGTCGACCTTCGCCAACTACCTGTCGCTGCCGCTCGTCGCCGTGATGTTCGCCGCCGAGCATGCGTGCCGGCGCTTCGCGCTGCCCGACGACGCGCGGCCGCGGATGATCGACGCGGTGCGTGCGTACCGCGCGTCGACGCAGCCGTCACGATGAATTCACGACCGGCGTGGCGCCGCTTCGCGGCCGCGCCGGTCACCGCCTTCCGTTTCCGTTGATTTATGCCGACTCACCCGCTGGTATTCCATTCCTCGCCGGACCAGACGATCGCCTGGCGCGACGGCTCGCCCGTCACCGTGCGTGCGTTCGTCGCCGACGTCATGCGCGTGGCCGCCGCGCTGCCCGCCGGCGGCCACGTGTTCAACGTGTGCCGCGACCGCTACCGCTTCGCCGTCAGCCTGTGCGCGGCGCTCGTCGCCGGCAGGATCAGCCTGCTGCCGTCGACGCACACGCCGGAAACGGTTCGCCAGCTCGCGTCGTTCGCGCCGGATGCGTTCTGCCTGCACGACGCGCCGGACTGCACGATCGACCTGCCGCGCTTCGCGTATCCGGACGCCGCCCCCGCCGCGCTTGCCGGCGACGCGCACTTCGTGGTGCCGCGGATCGACGCGGCGCGGATCATGGCGTACGTGTTCACGTCCGGCTCGACCGGCGCGCCGGTGCCGCACCGCAAGACCTGGGGCTTCCTCGTCGGCTGCGTGCGCGCCG
Organism: Burkholderia anthina; assembly: GCF_902498995.1. Taxonomy (GTDB): domain Bacteria; phylum Pseudomonadota; class Gammaproteobacteria; order Burkholderiales; family Burkholderiaceae; genus Burkholderia; species Burkholderia anthina. Next base: position 11,304 of record NZ_CABVLY010000001.1, on the reverse strand, counting down.
CGGCCGACCGCCTCGGCCTGCTCGACGGCGACGCGGCCACGCTGATCGGCACCGTGCCCGCGCAGCACATGTACGGCTTCGAATCGACGGTGCTGCTCGCGCTGATCGGCGGCCTCGCGTTCAGCAACCGCCAGCCGTTCTACCCGGTCGACATTCGCGAGGCGTTGCAGGCCATCCCGCAGCCGCGCGTGCTCGTCACGTCGCCGACCCACCTGCGCGCACTGCTGTCGGCCGGCCATGCGCTGCCGCCGGCCGCGCTCGTGCTGTCGGCCACCGCGCCGCTGTCGGAAAAACTCGCGTGCGAAGCCGAAGCCGCGCTCCACGCGCCGCTCGTCGAAATCTACGGCAGCACCGAGACCGGCCAGATCGCCACGCGCCGCACGTCGCAGGGCGCGGCCTGGTCGTTGTTCCCGGAGATCCGGCTCGACGCGCGCGACACGCATGACACAACGGATCACGGCCATGCGAGCGACGACGGCGGGCCGACCGTGTGGGTGTCGGGCGGGCACGTCGAGACGCCCGTGCCGATGGGCGACGCGCTCGAACTGCTCGACGACGGCCGGTTCCTGCTGCACGGCCGCAAGGCCGACCTCGTCAACATCGCCGGCAAGCGCACGTCGCTCGCGTACCTGAATCATCAGTTGAACGCGATTGCCGGTGTGGTCGACGGCGTGTTCTTCATGCCGGACGACACCGCGCCGGCCAACGGCGAGGCCGACCGCGAATCCGTCACGCGTCTGGTTGCGCTCGTGGTCGCGCCGACGCTTGCCGCAGCCGAACTGCAGCGCGCGCTGCGCGAACGGATCGATTCCGCATTCATGCCGCGCCCGCTCGTGTTCGTCGAGGCATTGCCGCGCAACGAAACCGGCAAGCTGCCGCGCGACGTGCTCGCCGCGCTCGTCGCCCGGCACGCGCGCACCGCCACGGCCGACGCGCGGCCGCTCGCGTTCACGATTCCCGCCGATCATCCGGCGCTGCCCGGTCATTTCCCCGGTCATCCGATCGTGCCGGGCGTCGTGCTGCTCGATCACGCGATCGCAGCACTCGGCGCGTCGCTGAACCGCCCGCTGCACACGTGGCGGCTCGCTTCCGCGAAATTCCTGAGCCCGGTCGCGCCCGGCGAACCGGTCGACCTCGCGTTCGAGGCGGCGGCCGGCGGCGCGATCCGCTTCACGCTGCGGGTCGGCCCGCGCGACGTCGCGACCGGCATGCTGTCCGCCCCGCCGGGCCCGCAGGACGGCGCGCGGCCATGAAACGCACCGCGTGGGCCGAGCGCCAGGAGCGCAGCAACGCCGCGCTGCTGCGCGCGATGACGTGGATCTCGCTGTACTTCGGTCGACGGCCGTCGCGCGTCGTGCTGCACGTCATCGCCGCGTATTTCGTGCTGTTCTCGCCGGCCGCCTGCGCGGCGTCGCGCGACTATCTGCGCCGCGCGCTCGGCCGTCCCGCGCGCTGGCGCGACGTGTACCGCCACGTGTTCACGTTCGCGGCGACGATCCACGATCGCATCTACCTGATGAACGGCCGCTTCGACCTGTTCGACATCCGGCTGCACGGCGCAACGCTCGTCGACGACGCGCTCGCCGGCGGGCGCGGCGCGTTCATGCTGGGCGCACACCTCGGCAGCTTCGAAGTCGTGCGCGCAATCGGCCGCACGCGTCCGGACCTGCGCGTCGTCGTCACGATGTATGAAGAAAACGCGCGCAAGATCAACGCGACGCTCGCCGCCGTGAACCCGGCCGCGAAGCCCGAAGTGATTCCGCTCGGACAGGTCGACTCGATGCTGAAAGTGCGCGAGCGGCTCGACGCGAACTGCATGGTCGGCATGCTGGCCGACCGCACGCTGCTCGACGATGCGGCCGCGTCGCTGCGGCGGCTGCCGCTGCTCGGCGCGCCTGCCGCGTTTCCGCTCGGGCCGCTGTACATGGCCGCGATGCTGCGGCGTCCGGTGCTCTTCATGACGGGCCTTTACCGCGACGGCAACCGCTACGATGTGCACTTCGAGACGCTCGCCGACTTCTCCGACGTGCGCCGCGATGCGCGCGCGGCGGCCGTCGACGCGGCGCTCGCGCGCTACGTCGCGCTGCTCGACCGGTACTGCCGCGCGGCGCCGTACAACTGGTTCAACTATTTCGATTTCTGGCGGAGCGACGAGATCGCCGCGCGCCGCGACGATGCGCGCGCGCATACCGATCTGACCGCCACGAGGGATTCCGACGCATGACCGCCGTTCACCGCTCCTGGCTTCCGCTCGCGCTGCGCCGCGCGGTGCGCACGTTCGCCGTCACGGCCGCCGTCGCGCTGGCGACGCCCGCGCATGCCGCCGACACCGGCTCGGCGTGGACGCTCGACCGGCTGATGTCGACGCTCGCGCAGCACAAGTCCGGCCGCGCGACGTTCACCGAGACGAAGACCCTGTCGATCGCCGCGCAACCGATCGAATCGTCGGGCGAACTCGTGTTCGTCGCGCCCGACCATCTCGAGAAGCACACGCTGAGCCCGAAGCCCGAACATCTCGTCGTCGACGGCGACATGCTCACCGTCGAGCGCAACAACCACAAGTACACGCTCGCGCTGTCTCGCTACCCGGAACTCGGCGCGTTCATCGACAGCATCCGCGCGACGCTCTCCGGCAACCGCTTCGCGCTCGAGCAGGTCTACAAGGTCGCGCTCGCCGGACGCGGCGACGACTGGACGCTGACGCTCACGCCGCTCGATTCGCGGATGCTGAAGGTGGTCAGCACGATCACGCTCGAAGGCACGCGCGACGCGCTGCGCAGCGTCGCGATCCGGCAGGCCGACGGCGACCATTCGCTGATGCGCCTGCAACCCGTCGCCGCGAACTGATGGACGAGATGAACGAACGCGCCCGGCCGCCCGCCCCCGTCGCTCGCCGCGTGCCCGTGTGGCAGCGGCGCGCCGTGCTCGTGTGGCTGTTCGCGCTCGTCGCATGCGGGATTGCGATCGCCCGCGCGAACTTCACGGCCGACCTGTCCGCGTTCCTGCCGCGCGCGCCGAGCGCCGGGCAGCGCGTGCTCGTCGACCAGTTGCGCGACGGCATCGTGTCGCGGCTGATCCTCGTCGCGATCGACGGCGGCGACGCGACCACGCGTGCCGCGCTGTCGCGCCGCGTGGCGGGCACGCTGCGCGCGGACCGGCAATTCTCGGCGGTCAACAACGGCGAGGCCGTGAACGACGCGCGCGACCGGCAGTTCGTGTTCGACCATCGCTACCTGCTGAGCCCGACGGTCACGCCGCAGCGCTTCAGCGCCGACGGGCTGCATCAGGCACTCGGCAACAGCCTCGATTTGCTGAGCTCGTCGGCAGGCCTCGTCGCGAAGGCGATGCTGCCGCGCGATCCGACCGGCGAAGTCAGTGCGCTCGTCGACCAGCTCGACAGCGGCGCGCAGCCGGCCCTGCGCGACGGCGTGTGGGCGTCGCGCGACGGCGCGCGCGCCGTGCTCGTCGCACAGACGGCCGCCGCCGGCTCCGACACCGATGCGCAGGCACGCGCGCTCGACGCCGTGCGCCGCGCGTTCTCCGCCGCGACGCAGGCGCTGCCGAACCCGGGCGCGTACACGCTCGCGATGACGGGGCCCGGCGTGTTCTCGGTCGAGACGCGCGACACGATCCGGCACGACGTCGAGCGGCTGTCGACGGCGAGCGTCGTGCTGATCGTCGCGCTGCTGCTGACGCTGTATCGCTCGCCGCGCACGCTCGCGCTCGGGCTGCTGCCGGTGCTCACGGGCGTCGCGACCGGCATCGCCGCGGTCAGCGTCGCGTTCGGCACGGTCCACGGGCTGACGCTCGGCTTCGGCACGACGCTGATCGGCGAAGCCGTCGACTATTCGATCTACCTGTTCGTGCAATCGGCACCGGGTGCGGCGCGCGGCGCCGAACGGCCCGCCGACGCGACGCGCGCCTGGATCGCCGCATACTGGCCGACGATCCGGCTCGGCGTGCTGACGTCCGTGTGCGGCTTCGCGTCGATGCTGTTCTCGGGCTTCCCCGGCCTCGTGCAGCTCGGGCTGTATTCGATCGCCGGGCTGACGTCCGCCGCGCTCGTCACGCGCTTCGTGCTGCCGCACCTGCGCGGCGAGCACGTTGCGATTCGCGACGTGTCGCGCGCGGGCGCCGTGCTCGCACGCGCGGCCGATGCGGCGCCGCGGCTGCGCTGGCCGCTCGCCGTGCTCGTGCTCGCCGCGTGCGCGACGCTCGTGCTGCATCGAGGCGGCCTGTGGAGCCGCGAGCTCGCCGCGCTGAGCCCCGTTCCCGCCCGCGCGCAGGCGCTCGACGCGCGCCTGCGTGCCGACGTCGGCGCACCGGACGTGCGCTACCTCGTCGTGATTTCCGCGCCGACCGAACAGGCTGCGCTCGAACGCGCGGAACGCGTCGCCGCGCAATTGCAGCCGCTCGTCGATCGCGGTGCGCTCGCGGGTTTCGAAAGTCCCGCGCGCTACCTGCCGAGCGACGCTGCGCAGCGCGCGCGCCAGGCGAGCCTGCCGGCGCCCGACGTGCTTGCCGCAAGGATGCGTGACGCGGTCGAGAACCAGCCGATCGCGGTCAAGCCCGGGCTGTTCGCCCCGTTCATCGCCGATGTCGACGCCGCGCGTCACGCGCCGCTGCTCACGCGCGCGGATCTGCGCGGCACGTCGATGGCGCTCGCCGTCGACGCGTTGCTGACCGAGCGCGCCGGCCGCTGGAGCGCGATGCTGCCGCTGCGCGCACCGGACGTCGCGCGCACCGCCACGCAGCCGTCGCCCGGTCTGGATGCCGCGCCGATCCGCGCGGCCGTCGCGCGCGCCGGCGTGCCCGATGCGCTGTTCATCGACATGAAGGCCGAGGCCGATCGCCTGTACGTGGATTACGTGCACGAGGACATCCGGCTGTCGCTCGCGGGCTTCGCGGCGATCGCCGTGCTGCTGCTGATCGCGCTGCGCTCGCCGCGACGCGTCGCGCGCGCGCTCGCACCGCTCGTCGCGGCCGTGCTCGTCGTGGCCGCCGGCTTCGCGCTCGCCGGCGTGCAACTGACGATCCTGCACCTCGTCGGGATGCTGCTGATCGTCGCGGTCGGCTCGAACTACGCGCTGTTCTTCTGCAAGCGCGACGATGCGCAGCCGATCACGCCGTACACGCTCGTGTCGCTGCTGATCGCGAACCTCGCAACCGTCGCCGGCTTCGGACTGCTCGCGCTGTCGAGCGTGCCGCTGCTCGAAACCTTCGGGCTGACCGTCGGCCCCGGCGCGATGCTGGCGCTCGCGTTCGCGGCGATTCTCGCGCCGCACACGCCGCGCACCGATAGCCCGCGACCGCGTCCGACAGGAGGGCATGCATGAACGCGCGCGCATCCGTTTCGTCCGTTGACGATGCACGCCGCTGGAAGCCGACGCCGCTGATTACGGGCACGGCCGCGCTGCACGTCGGCGCGCTCGCGGCCGTGGTCGCACAGCCGGCCACGTGGACGTGGGCCGCCGGCGGCGTGGTCGCGTCGCATCTCGCATTGACCGCCGCGGGCCTGTGGCCGCGCAGCACGCTGCTCGGCCCGAACTGGACGCGCCTGCCCGCCGGCGCCGGCCGCCGGATCGCACTGACAATCGACGACGGCCCGGACCCGGACGTCACGCCGCGCGTGCTCGACCTGCTCGACCGCTACGATGCGCGCGCAACCTTCTTCTGCATCGGCGATCTCGCGCGCCGCCATCCGCAGTGGATCGAAGCGATCGTCGCGCGCGGCCATGCGATCGAGAATCACAGCCAGCGGCACCGGCATACGTTCTCGCTGTCGGGGCCCGCCGCACTGCGGCGCGAGATCGCGGCCGCGCAGCAGACGCTGACCGACATCGCCGGCACGCGCCCGCGGTTCTTCCGCGCGCCGGCCGGCCTGCGCAATCCGTTTCTCGAACCGGTGCTGTGCGAGCTCGGCCTGCAGCTCGCGAGCTGGACGCGGCGCGGCTTCGACACGCGGGCACACGACGCGGGCACCGTCGCGCGCCGCCTGCTGAAAGACCTCGCACCGCGTGACATCCTGCTCGTGCACGACGGCCATGCGGCCCGCGATACGCGTGGCGAGCCGGTCGTGCTCGACGTGCTGCCGGCGGTGCTGCGCGCGGCCGCCGACGCGCAGTTGCACTGGATCACGCTGCGCGCCGCGCTCGGGCCCGAGCCGCCCCGCCAGACGGGCATTGCGACACCCCCGCTTGATAAAATCTGACCACGCCCGGCGCGCCCGCCAGCCTCGCCGCGGCGCCCGTTCCGGCCACCGGATGCGACCTTCGTGAAACCTCTCCTGCTCTCGCACTTCACCGCCACCAGCTGCATCGGCCGCGGCCTCGACGCGACGCTCGACGCACTGCGCAACGCGCGCGGCGGCCTCGTGCCGTGCCACTTCGAACGCGCCGATCTCGACACGTGGATCGGCGCCGTGGACGGCGTCGATGCGCAGCCCGTGCGCGCGGATCTCGCCGACTTCGACTGCCGCAACAACCGCCTCGCGCAACTCGGCCTCGTCCAGGACGGCTTCGACGCGCACGTCGCGGCGGCCGTATCGCGCTACGGCGCGGCGCGCGTCGGCGTGTTCATCGGCACGAGCACGTCCGGCATCCTCGAAACCGAGCGCGCGTACGCGCACCGCGATCCGGCAAGCGGCGCGCTGCCGGCCGGGTTCCGCTATGCGCACACGCACAACCCGTATTCGGTCGCCGCGTTCGTGCGCGCGTATTTCGCGCTGCGCGGGCCCGCGACGGCGATCTCGTCCGCGTGCTCGTCGGGCGCCAAGGTGTTCGGCTCCGCACGCCGGATGATCGACGCGGGGCTGATCGACGCGGCCGTCGTCGGCGGCGTCGATTCGTTGTGCCTCACGACGCTGTACGGCTTCAATTCGCTCGAACTGCTGTCGCGCCGGCCGTGCCGGCCGTTCGACGTCGCGCGCGACGGCATCTCGATCGGCGAGGCCGCCGCGTTCGCGCTGCTCGAACGCGTGCCCGATTCGCCCGCCGCGCTCGACGACGACGACGCGATCCTGCTGCTCGGCATCGGCGAATCGAGCGACGCGCATCACATGTCGTCGCCACACCCTGAAGGACTCGGCGCGCGCATCGCGATCGAACAGGCGCTCGCATCGGCCGGCCTCGACGCGAGCGGGATCGACTACGTGAACCTGCATGGCACCGCGACGCCCAGCAACGACGCCGCCGAAAGCCACGCCGTCGGCGCGCTGCTCGCGCGCACGCCGTGCAGCTCGACCAAGGGCGCGACCGGCCATACGCTCGGCGCCGCCGGCGCGCTCGAAGCCGTCGTCGCCGCGCTCGCGTTGCGCGAGCAGTTCGTGCCGGCCGGCGTCAACACGACGCAACCCGACCCGGCGCTGGCCGCCGATTACGTGCTCGCCAGCCGCGACGCGCGCATTCGCGCCGTCCTGTCCAATTCGTTCGGCTTCGGCGGCACGAACTGCAGCCTGATCCTCGGCCGCGCCGAGCCTGCCAGCCGCCGGGAGCCGACATGATGCTGACCGCCTTCATCGAAAGCGTCGGCCTGATCGGGCCGGGACTGAACGACTGGCCGCACGCGGCCGACGTGCTCGCGGGCCGCGCAGCCTATGCGAACGCGCGCACCGTGCTGCCGCCGCCGGCCGGCCTGCCGCCGGCGGAACGCCGCCGCACCGGCCCCGTCGTGCGCGTCGCGCTCGCGGTCGGTCACGAAGCGGCGGCCGCGAGCGGGCGCGACGCCGCCGCGCTCGCGACCGTGTTCAGCGCATCCGGCGGCGACGGCCAGAATTGCCACGCGATCTGCGAAACGCTCGCCGGCGACGATCGCCAGCTGTCGCCCACGCGGTTCCACAACTCCGTGCACAACGCGCCGGCCGGCTACTGGAGCATCGCGGCGCGTGCGATGGCGACGTCGAACGTGCTGTGCGCGCACGACGGCAGCTTTTGCGCGGGCCTGCTCGAAAGCCTGTGCCAGGTCGCGGTCGACCGCGTTCCGAGCCTGCTGATCGCGTACGACACCGACTATCCGGAGCCGCTGCACGCGGTGCGGCCGATCGTCGACGCATTCGGCGTCGCGCTCGTGCTCGCACCCGACTCGACCGGGCGCGCGCTCGCGCGCATCGACGTGCAACTGACCGACGCACCGGCAACCACGCTCGCGAACGCCGGGTTCGAAGCGCTGCGCACCGGCAATCCGGCCGCACGCGCGCTGCCGCTGCTCGACGCGCTCGCCGCGCGGCGCCCGGCGCGGGTCGTGCTCGACTATCTGCCCGATACGCGCGTGCAGGTCGATGTCGCGATGCCGGATGGCGCAGCGGAGCACGCGCAATGACCACGCCCGCATCGTCACGAATACCCGCGCTCGATCAAGCGTGGATCGCCGCGCATATCCCGCACGACGGCGCGATGTGCCTGCTCGATCGCGTCGATGCATGGGATGCCGCACGCATCCGCTGCAGCGCGACGAGCCATCGCGATCCGCACAATCCGCTGCGTTCGCAAGGCCGGCTCGCGTCGGTCTGCGGAATCGAATATGCCGCGCAGGCGATGGCCGTGCACGGCGCGCTGCTCGGCACGCAGCAGGCGGAGCGACCGGAACAAGCGGAACAAACGCGCCCGCGCGTCGGCTATCTCGCCAGCGTGCGCAACGTCGACGCGTTCGTCGACCGGCTCGACACGTTCGCGTTGCCGCTGACCATCGAGGCCGAGCGCATCGGCGGCGATAACCGCTCCGTGCTGTACGGCTTCGCGCTGCGCTGCGGCGAGCGCGTGCTGCTCAGCGGCCGTGCCGCCGTGATGCTCGATGCATCGGCGGCCGGCGCATTTCGTCCGTCGCCGGCCGGCGACGCCGATCCCCGATGAATTTGCCCAAGGAAATCAGGTCGTGAAAGCACGTCAGTTCATTCGCACCGCGCTCGTTCTCGCGCTGATCAGCCCGATCGCGCACGCAGACATGTCCGAAGTGAAGCAGGACATCAAACGGGATTCGAAGGAAGCCGCCCACAAGACCGGCGAGGCCGCACGCGGCTTCGGTCATGCGACCGCGAGCGCCGCGAAGACGGTCGGTCACGGCATCGCGCATGCGTCGCGCGAAGGCTGGGATGCCACCAAGCGCACGACGAAGCGGATCTTCCACAAGAGCGATTCGGGCGAAGGCGCGCAGAAGAAGAGCGATTGAACGCGGGCGGCGCGCGCATCGCCGATCGGATGCGCGAGCGGCGAGATGCGGCAGACGCGCGAATCGCGCCGCCGCGCCGCCTTTATCGCGCGCCGCCGCGGGTGCGGCGCGCCGGCCCGCGCGCGAGGCGCTTGCCGTACGCGACGAGCCAGCAATCGCGATGATCGAAGTTGCGCAGCAGCCGCGCGCGGCGCCGCTCCAGCCAGTGAAGCGCGATCGCCATCGTCAGCGCGACGGCCAGTGCCGAGCCGCCGATCGCGAGTCCCATCCAGGTGTCGCCCATGCGTCCTCCGGAATGCGAGGCCGGTGCCGCGCGCGTGCGCGCCGCCCCGGCGCTGGATACAGCGGGAGCGCGGCCCGGACACGCGCGCGAACGCCGCCGGGCCGCCGCGCGTCAGTGCATGTGCTGGCCGCCGTTGATCGCGATGTTGGAGCCCGTCACGAAGCCCGCTTCCTCGGAGCAGAGATACGCGACCAGCGCCGCGACTTCCTCCGGCTGACCGAGCCGTCCCGCCGGAATCTGCGGAAGGATCTTCGTATCGAGGATGTCCTGCGGGATCGCCGTCACCATCTTCGTCGCGAGGTAGCCCGGCGACACCGTGTTCACCGTCACGCCCTTGCGCGCGATCTCGAGCGCGAGCGATTTCGTGAAGCCGTGCATGCCCGCCTTCGCGGCCGCGTAGTTGGTCTGACCGACCGAGCCCTTCGAGCCGTTGACCGACGAGATGTTGACGATGCGCCCCCAACCGCGCTCGACCATGCTGTCGCAGACCGGCTTGGTCATGTTGAACACGGAATCGAGGTTGGTGCGGATCACCGCATCCCAGTTGACCTTGTCGAGCTTGCGCAGCGTCATGTCGCGCGTGATGCCCGCGTTGTTCACCAGGATGTCGACCGCGCCGACGTCCTCGGCGATCTTCTCGATGCACTGCCGGCACGAGTCGTGATCGGCCACGTCGACCGGATATGCGTGGAATGCGCGGCCGGCCGCGTGCATCTCGGTCAGCCAGCGATCGGCGCCGGCATTGTTCGGCGAATACGTGACGACGACCTGGTGACCCGCATCGTGCAGCCGGATGCTGACCGCTTCACCAAGACCGCCCATTCCACCTGTCACAACCGCAATTCGCTTAGTCATCCTATAAGTTACCGACAAAAAAAGTAGTCAATGATGCGGAGCGACGGCATGGCACATGCTGCCGCCCCACCGCTGCGATGCGCGGCCACCCTTTACGGGCGGGCGCGCACCGGAACATCACGCTTGTTGTTGGTTGCCTGCTCCGCGCGATATCGTCGTCAGACCTCTGCGCGACGCCCTGCTCAGCCACGTTCGACCGCGAGTGCGACGCCCATCCCGCCGCCGATGCACAGCGACGCCAGCCCGCGCTTCGCGTCGCGCTTGACCATCTCGTGCAGCAGCGTCACCAGGATCCGGCAGCCCGATGCGCCGATCGGGTGGCCGATCGCGATCGCGCCGCCGTTCACGTTCACCTTCGACGTGTCCCAGCCCATCTGCTTGTGCACCGCCAGCGCCTGCGCCGCGAATGCCTCGTTGATTTCCATCAGGTCCAGGTCGCCCGGCGTCCACCCCGCACGCTCCAGGCAACGGCGCGAGGCCGGCACCGGACCCATCCCCATCACGCTCGGATCCACCCCCGCGTTCGCGTACGCCTTGATCCGCGCAAGCGGCGTCAGCCCCAGGGCCGCCGCCTTCTGCGCCGACATCACCAGCACCGCCGCCGCGCCGTCGTTCAGACCCGACGCGTTCGCCGCCGTCACCGAGCCGTCCTTCGAGAACGCCGGCTTCAGGCCCGACAGCGATTCCGCCGTCACGCCGTGACGCACGAATTCGTCCGTCGCGAACTGCAGCGGCTCGCCCTTGCGCTGCGGTATCGACACCGGCACGATCTCGTCGTTGAAACGACCGGCCTTCTGCGCGGCTTCCGCCTTGTTCTGCGACAGCGCCGCGAATGCGTCCTGCTCTTCGCGCGTGATCCCGTATTCCTTCGCGACGTTCTCCGCCGTGATGCCCATGTGGTACTGGTTGTACACGTCCCACAGGCCGTCGACGATCATCGTGTCGACCAGCTTCGCGTCACCCATCCGGAACCCGTCGCGCGAGCCCGGCAGCACGTGCGGCGA